>NZ_JSXI01000026.1 GCF_000803065.1 Sphingomonas sp. ERG5 | reverse complement strand
GCTGACGGAGCCCATCGGCAACATCCCGCCTGCCGAAGCCGAAGATCAATATTATGCTGCCGCGGACAACATCGATATGGCAGCGTGACTCACAACCCACGGCCTCCGGCAGACCCGGCGCGGTTCAGAGAGCAGACTTTCGAACATCGTCCTTTTTCCCTGGAGTCCGGTCCAGCAAGCGTCCTTCTTGCACCACTCACTGACGTTTGAGATCCCGGCCGGCGGTCGGATGATCTCCTCGTTCACCGCCTTAGAAATGACGGCCAGAGCTTCAATGAGCGTGCCGCCGATGCCCTGCGCGGCCCAGATACGGCCGTAGTCGATCGCCCGGCCCTGACTACGAACGATGTCGCTGACGACGGCGAGGGTGAACGCTACGATGTTTGCGCGGTACCCGCCATTGTACCAAGGCTGGGAGGAAACCAACTTCTCACAGGCCCGGAAAATCAGCGCCCGGGCAACGATGCGCTTGAAGTAGAACTCGTTGAAGCCGTCAGGAGCCTTCTTCCACTCGGCACCGATGCGCCCGGCATACCGGGCAAAGTTCTTCTGAGCACCGAGGTTGACCCAACGGGGGTGATCATCCCAGACGTTCTCGAACTTTGCCATGTCCGTTTTGGTGAACATCTGCTCTTTCGGATGTTCGGCTTTGAAACGACGCTGCTCAGCGGGTGTCAACTGCGCTTGCGCGTCGGCGTACTGACCTCTCGCGCGCTCGTAGAACCACCGTGTTTCACGCTGTGCGCCCTGCTGTGCAGGAGCCCAGAGGCGTCTGGAGAATTCCTGCATGCGGATGTGAAACGGGCTATTGGAGAAGAAATCGGCCGCGTTCACCCGGTTCTGCGTGTTCGCATATTCCGATATGAGCGGAACGATGGTGTCGCTCGCCTCGCTGTCGATGACCGACAGCTTCATCTGCACGAAGATGCCGTCGAGCTTCGCCTTGTCCCGATGTTTTGTGTGGAAGAGGGACGCGGTGGTCTGGCCTCCGTTGACGATCTGAAGATCTACGATACGCGTGATCGCCAGGCCGTCCGGCCCCTTTTTCGTTTCAACCGCCTGAGCCGTGGCGGTGATGCCATTGTTGTAGGCAAAGAACATCGAGGGCTCACTGATGATCGTGCCCCGGATGCCCTGATTGACCTTGCCGCGGGCCTGAAGAAAGCACCGCACGTTCTGCTCAAGCAGTTGACCGCCGTATCTTCCGTAAAGCGTGGCGAGTACGTCGGCGGGCATGACGATCAGGTACGAAGGGTAGGCGTCGGTTCCCAAATGCGCCGGCAGGCACGAGATTCCGCTGCCGAACATGGCTTCGAAGTCGAGGTCGAGTGCCTCCTTGTGTCCGCGTGAACTGCGCTGACGGAACAGGCGGGACATGTCCCAGATGTGGTAGCTCGCCGGCAGGCCGCAGACCTCGGCATCGGGCATGCCCTCCACGCGGTCGCTGAGCGTCCGCTCGGACACCAGTACGAAATTGACGCGCCGCAGATGACTCCGGCGGTCGAAAATCTCACGTGAGAGCCCGCGCTCGGGGGAGGTGACTTCCAAGTCGTTCGCCAACCCCTTGTTGAGGGAGGCGTCAAAGAATCCGGTGAGCCGCTTGAACGCAGCATCGACATCGGTCTTGGTGAGCGATGCCAGTTCGGAGCGGCACTCAAAATCCGCCACGAACAGGTCGAGCGTGCCTTCGTCGTCAAACCAGTAGCCGTCGACGCGCATGCCGCGTTGTGCGCGGTAATGACAGAACTCGAAGCCCTCGACGAAGCCAGTTTCCATCAGCTCATCGCCGACGCCCTCCATAAAGGCCGCAAGCTGAAAAGCGCTGTTGGCTTCAGCCCCGGCAAGGGTCTCCTGTCGGAAGTCGTGAAAGAAATCCTCTGCGCTCTGTTCCACTCAGCCCCCCCTTAGCACCTCATCGTTGTCCGTCTCAAAGATTCTCAGTGCTTCGAGTTCGATCTGATAGGCGACGCGAGTGATGCCCTCCGGCAGGTCGGCGCGGATCAGACGGGGAAACTCGCCCTCGACACGATAGGTCTGTCTCTGCATCACGATAAAATCAGGCGCATCGTAGGCCGCTACAGGCGCGTAGCCAAAGTCGGCGAGCTTCTGCGAATAGAGTTCCAGCGCATCAGCATCACTGATCTCATCTTCGATGGCGGAGACGAGCGCGTTGAGCGAAATGCCGCCAGATCCGGCATCGGCTACAGCTAGGCGGTACGTGACCAGGAACAGTTCGTCCACGACTGTCGCGAGCTGATCCTCCGAGGAGATGCGGACGGTGTTACGGTCCCGGCCGAAGAGCGACTTCACCTCCACAGCAGTATTACCGAAGATGAAATCCTGCTGGACCATGTCTGCTCCGGTCCAAGACACCACGGTCTCGGACTGCGTCAGACGTGCCGCATAAAGCGCCCGCATATATTGAAGTTCGGCCCACAGACCGCGCACCTCCTCATCGCTCAAGCGACGAGCCTTCCGTGAGGCCAGGAAGGCCTTCCAACGGCGGATATGTGTTATGGCGACCGGTAGTGTGTGCTCTGGTCCCGTGACGCCGTCGAGGGCATTGATCAGCGTCTCGCAAAGACCATGGAAAAGATCTCGATCGACATTCCTGTCGAGCGTGAGAACAAGGCGCTGTCGGTCAGGCTGCTCGCCATTGCGCAGGTCCACCCCGACCCCGATCAGCTCGACTGCCAAGCCGCGGAACTTTTCGGCGTGATCGCCTTCAAGCTCGACAATCAGCAGGCATCGCCCGGCGGTGTCGCGACCCCAGAACACCGGGACGACACCGCCCGATGCCACCTTTCGCACCATGTAGTCCCGCGTGGGAGTGCTGATATCGTCCCAAGGAAGGCTACTCGTCATCGTAATCTTCCTCCGCGTCTGGATCGTCGTCCAGCGAACCGTACATCTGCTCGACCCAGACCTTGTTCGCGACGATGCCGACTTTGGTGCGGTAGTCACCTCCCGGGAAACTGACACCGAATGCAGGGATGCGCTTTCCCGCCAATTCTTCGTTCTTCGTCGGTGCCAGGATATGGATCATCAGGAGCGGCTTGCTTCGGATCTTGCGGAAATGCACGTCCGATGGGGCGCGGTCCCTGTCCTCGTTCGCCTCATCCTCAAGCGCGTCGTTCGTCGCCTGCTGGACCTGAGCCGGAGTGAGACCGAGCTTCTCATCGCCACGGCTTGCGACTCGGTAGCTGGCGAGACGCCAGCCCCCGTTGTCGATGCGTTTCGGCGAGGCATCACGTTCTTGGGCACCCAGTCGGAATTCCGCCTCATCCTCACCGCCGTCTTTCAGGGAGATGAGAAGGACATCCACCTTGGAATGCTGGTCCTTTATTCGGTCGAGATAGTTGACGATTCCGCCTTTAAGCGGCTTGAAATCCTCATGAACTCGGAAGCGGCCGAGAAAGTTCTGGACGACCTCCTCGTCCACATCGCTGACCGCCCACCCCTTATTGGTGCGTACAACCTTCCTGCCATTGAAGCCATTACGCCAGTATTCGCGGATGAGGTCCTCGTTGGCCCTGCTGATCGCGTGATCGATCGGAACCTTCGAACTTTCCTTCAGCTGGAGCGAGTAGTTTTGGCTGACCGTGATCGGCTGGCCGGAACGCATCTTGTTCGCTGCGGTGATGAGTAGCGCGTCCGGGTGGGATTCTACGTAAAGTCCGAACTCTCTGGGCGTCATCTCAGCGCGCCGCATGCGCCTGATCTGTTCGCGAAGTTCCTCCGTCGCCCTAGAGATGTATCGGTACCAGCTGATGGAATCCTGCGAGAGGTAGACCCGGCAGAGGTCTTCAAAATTTGGCCGGTACCCGAACCACCGCCCCATTTGGAGCAGCGTGTCGTACATGCGGGTGTTCCGGTACATGTAGCTGATCGTCAGGCCTTCAATCGTCAGGCCGCGCGACAGGCTTAATCCGCCGACCGCGATCGCAGTGAGACCGACGCCCTCGCGTTCGTACTTCCGGTAATCGAGCACCTCGTCGCTTTTGCTGTTCACAACGAAAATGCGCATCTGCTCGAACGCCGAAAAAAGCGCCCTCCTCACCTCCAGCCATGTGACGCCGCTGGAGCTGTACTCCTTCAGGAACGCCTCTTTGAGCCGGTGCAAGTGCTCGTCCGCCTCCCTCTCGGGTACAGGAAGTGCGTAATTCGCCTTCACAGCCAACTGAATCTGGTTCTGGCGAAGGCTGATGAAGTCTCTCACCTGCTTCTGTGTGGATACGAAGCGCGAGACGTTGATGAGCATCGAGCAATGCTTCGCCGCCTGGCCGCGCAGGTTGCGTATCGTCCGAGCGATGATGAACTCGTCGAGGGCACCGTACAGACTTGGCGGAAGCTCCGTGACCACATCGCCGTTCTTATGGGACGACGGAATGAACCCTTCGCAGTCCGTGATCGGCCTTACGATGCGGTCGCTGCTCGCTTCATCCACAAATACCTTGTGGGGACCGAAATAGGAGTTCGGCGGATCGAGGCTGTAGATGAAGTTTCGAGGGAAAAGCTCCTCGCGGACATCGTCATCATAGGCGTCCGGATTGATGAAGATGTTGGCGAACGGCGTGGCCGTGTAGCCGACGTAACATGACTTGGAGAAGAGGCGGAGAACGCGCCGGATCATCGCGTTAGTCCGTGTCGGATCGACATCTTCCTTGTTGGTGTTGATCGATGCGTTGTCAGCCTCATCGTCGATGAACAACATCGGCACATCACCGATCTGACCGTCCCTGCGGGCATTCAGTTCCTTGAGCCACTTGTAGAGCGATTCCAAGGTTCGCACGTTCTTCTTGATGACGATCACAATCGGCTTGCTGAAGTCGTTGATCTTCCAGCCGGCTTCGGCGGTCTTCTTATTGAAGTCGCTGTGGATGGTAGTCAGCGTCGCCGGATGCGGGAAATCCTTGTTTAGGCCTACACCGATCGCAACCCGGTTCTCCGGGTCAGATGAACGGCCGACGAACGCTTCATCGATCCGTTCCTGGGTCTGGCGACGCAGGTTACTGTGTATCCCCGCGCTGACGACAATGAACTTGTAGCCGGCGTCAGCGGCCTTCGCGATCACACCCGTGTAATTAGCTGTCTTGCCGGACTGCACATGGCCGATGACCAGCCCACGGCGATTCCACGATCCATGGCTGAGTGGGTCCTGCAGATGCCCCAGAATGCGACTGCAGACATCGCTCAACGACTGAACCAGGGTCGGGTGCCAGCCCTCCTGTTTGAGGAAGGCTTCATAGGCATCCGAGTAGGTCGACGTGATCTCGCGCTTCCGCGCCCACTGGTCGTCATGATCGGCTTCGTGATCGACGAGGGACACGCCGGCACCCATTCGCGTATCGACGGCGATCAGGGCCTCTTCAATAATGTTGGCAAGTTCCCCATCATAATCGAAGACTGTTGCAAGGGCACGTGCCTTCGCTTCCACCTGGGCGCGGGTAGGGGGCTCCTTGAGGTTCGACAGGCCGGAGATCAGCGAACTGATGAAGTTCTTTTCCTGCTCGGTCCTGCTGACATTCATGAAAATTCCTCAATTATGAAACTCTCGATGATATCCAGGTGAGAATCGAAGAGGCGCGTTGAGCGTACGATTTCACGAAAGGCACTTCCTCCGATAGCTGCGTCATCTGAAAACACAGCTCTGAGTTCTTTCAGGCGCTCGATAACATCCTCTCTGTTCACGTCGCTCTGGGCCATCTCCAGCGGGTGCATTGCGTAGTCGGAGTAGATCATCTCGATCGGGATGGCGGCCCCGACGGCATCCACAAACATCTCGAGGAGTTTCGCGTCGCCACCGGTAACGCGGGAGCGAAGTGCCTCCACCAGCGGGTGCCCGCCGTTCACCGCGTAGCGGACGCGCCCCTGGTCAGCAAACCGCTCCCAGAGGGGAGCCGTGGCTTCGTTGAAGAGCTTCTGACCCCTTCCGCGATGGACTGTCGTACTTGCGCCTGTCACTTGGCCGATGATCTGGCGCATGCGTTCGCGCACTGGCAAAGGTGGACGTGCGCGAGATTTCTTGATGTCGATGGTCCACGACTCGTCGAGGTTGTTGGGGAAGTCGATCTGGACCCGCGCGAGTTTCGTTGCTTCGCCTTTGGGGACCAGGCGGAACCAGTCGCCCCAGGCCATCAGGCGACCATTGCGGTAGATGTACGCCCCCTGGTTCGAAATGAAGTCGCTGCGGCTCTGATAGAAGTCGTATTCGGCAGGGCTGAGGTTGCTGTGATGCGGCAGGATATAAGGCTGGAGCCGCACTCGCTCACCGTCCACTTCGACGAAGTCCTCCGGCAAGTAGCGGGTCGCGGTATTCTTCCGGCAGAACGGATCGAACGGCTGGATCGGGTGGCCATTCAGGGTGATGGCGATGCGGTTGCGACCCTTCAGTTCACCGGAAAGAAAGCGGTGGAAGACCAGGGCCAGATGCCTCTCCACAACATCAAGCTTCTCATTGACGATATCGTAGCGCCGTTGGCCGCGCTCATCCTCCATGAAGCGATCCAGCTCCCGCCAGATCACGACAGTGCCATGATCGGACAGGCGGTCCGCACAGGGCAGCGCGGAGATTTCGGTATCGTCGAGGACCGACAGCATCCAGTCGTCCTCCCGGTCGATGCGGTTGAGATCCCACTCCGCCGCACTCCGTTCGGAAGCTTTCTCGCTCAGAACGGTTAGACGCCGGCACTGGGAGAATGAGGCTGTCTTGAGGCCAAGACCGAAGCGGCCGAGATCATGTGCGTCACGTTTCATCCTCGGGCTCGCGCTGCCGTGTTTCATGGCCGCGATGAGCTCGTCGGATGCCATCCCCCGGCCGTTGTCGATGATTGCAAGAAACGGATCGGCGCCAGTGACGTCGCAAAGGATGTCGATCTTCGTCGCCCCCGCCGAAATACTGTTGTCGATGAGATCGGCGACCGCGGTCTCCATCGAATAGCCCAGATCCCGCATCGAGGCGGAGAGCGAGGCTGCACTCGGTGGAAGACGGTGGTGGCGGGCCATCAGAAATCTCCGCGCATTGGCGTTCGTATCCGACCCACCACGCGGTCGGGATGGTGCCCAAGATCACATACCCATACTGGAAGTGCACGCCAGCCGGGCCAGGTGAGCTCCTTTCCTGTGCGGCGATCACGGGCGCCGTAGTCGAGAAGGCCAATTCTGGGAACACCAGCGTTCCAGTGAGTGCCAAGCTGGATGAGATTGTCCCCGCCCGAAGTTCTGTTTTCGACCGGACCGACTAGGGCAGCCTCGATGAAATAGCCGAGGCTGCGAAGAGATTTGAACCGCGCGCCGCAGTGGGGGGCGATTTTGATCGTGTTCAGCTCGCCGCCCTTTCAACCCCCAGCGACGTTGCGGACAGCCTGTTCACAAGCTTTGGCCGTCGCTGAGAGCGAGCCTACACTAGCGATCCTTTCCAACTCAAGTTTTGATAGTGCTGAAGCAGAAAGTACCTGCCGAATTGTCAGGCCTCGTTAGTGCCGGACGGCCAGCGGCCTGTAATCTCATGCGCGGGATCATTGCCTTCAAGCCAGTCGAAGACTTCATGGACGACGTTGGGCAGGTCATGCCGCGCGATCCCACGAATGGCGCACTCCCAGATCGTTATAACCCTCCAGCCCGCATCGACGAGCGCGTTGTCAGTTCTGGCGTCTCGTTCGCGATTTCGCGCGATCTTTTCTGTCCAGAACAAGGTGTTTGTTCCAGGGGTAACGCCTTTGGGACAATTGTGCCCGTGCCAGAAACACCCGTGGACAAAGATCACGGCGCGACGGCCAGGCAGCACGAGATCCGGCGTCCCCGGCAGACGGTGATCGTGGAGCCGGTAGCGGAGGCCGGCGGCATGGAGAGCCCGCCTCAGAAGCAGCTCGGGCTTCGTGTCCCGCGCCCGGATTCGGGACATATTTCGGCTACGTTGCGCGGGCGTCAGCGGGTCCGGATTGCGCGCGGTTCGAACGACGCCCTGTTTTGCCATCGCCTGCACGCCGTCCTCTACGGGTTGCCTCGCCGGGCCTGTCAGGCCTTCCGTCGCTTCCAGATGGCCTCACGTCGGCTGAGTACGTGCGCCACTCGACCGGCGATGGCGTGACTGAGCATGGGCGGCACCGCGTTGCCGATCATCTTGAACGCATCCGTCAGCGCCGCGTCACCGAAGGAGAACCAGTCCGGGAAGCTTTGGATGCGGGCGGCTTCGCGCACCGAAATGGTTCTTGGCGCCGAAGGGTGGACATAGGCATAGGTGTCCTTGTTCATATGGCTGACCATCGTCTTGGCCGGGCGGGATGCGTCCATGCGCGAAACCCAATCGCCGTGATTACCCTCCTGCTTTGCTAGATAACCCTCGCCCAGAAGATGGTGAGGCGCGCCAAGCTTTTCCCCAGCCTGCTCCAGAAGAAGACGAAGCGGCAAGGATCCGTTGATCCGGCTTTGAAGATTACGCAGTCCCTCTCGGTCACGCATGGGCTCGCCCGCCTCAGTGGTCACCTTCGCGAGTTGATCATAGTGACGCTCCGACAAGGCCAGGAGCGACCGAATCACGCCGCTCAGCTCAGCAATGGTTTTGGAGTCGTCCGCCCGATAGTCCATCCAACGTTTTCCCGGTCCCATCAGGGCGAAGAACGCGGCGTCGTCTGCCCTAGGGGCCCTGGCGGCATGTGCATCAACGGACAGCGGCGGACTCGTGGTTCCAGGTCGCGGCTGACGCACCCACTTGACGAAGGGGTGTTCGCCCAGCGCGGTCTCGTCGACAAGTACACGTTCCGACATGGCGGAACCGCTCTTTACGGTTCCTCCTGCAACCGCCGGGGCCGGCAAGCCGGCAAGAGCCAGCGACAGGGGCGCCTCACGATCACGTCGCAGATCCAGACAGCTGAGGGCGTCCTTGCCCGCTGCCTCCACGTCGGCCCGCGCGAGCACACCGGTCATGAAATACCGCTGACGGTTCTGTGGCACGCCATATCTGGAAGCGTCGAGCACGTCTGACGAAACGCGATAGTTCGCCTCGCCATCCGACATATTTGCGATGGCTTCGGCCAGGACGTCCGTAGCCTGGAATTCGACCCCGTCAGCTTTCACCACCGACTGGAAATGCTGGACGTTCTCAAACACGAAGACGTCAGGACGCAACGCTCCCAGCACCATCACATATTGCTGGAACAGGAGGTTCCGGGCATCGCCGGCCTCAGCGCTACCGTGCGCATGGACGCGGGCGTCGCGCAGGCTGCGGATCTTCCCTCGACCGATCCGGCTGAAACCCTGGCAAGGGGGGCCGCCGACGAGGACGGAAACCTTTGCCGATTGCAGATAGAGCTCGCGCAGGCCTGCGCCGAACATTTCGTCTTCGAATAGCGTAGAGCGAAGCACCAGACGTCGGGCGCGCCAGCGAAGCCAGACCTGCCGCACGGCCTCCATGCCGGGCGTCTCAAGGAACCTGACAAAGGCCGACACCCGTCTCGCGGAAGCATTCAGCTGACCCCGCCCCCTGGCTTCCTGCTTGAGAGAAACGCTTGCGACCTGTTCGTCCCATTCCCACTGCGCCTGCTGCAGCCGCGCCATATCGATCCTGGGCTTCGGCGTCCTGGCCTTTCCAAGGTCGCCCGAATGCTCGCTCCACAGGATCGGTGGCATGGTCGCCACTTTGGAAGATGGGCGCGGCAGGCGCAGCTGATCGTGAAAATTGATCACCGACGTCTGGCTCAGCGCCTGCTGATCGATCTGATCGTAAGCATCGCGCCATGCGGCACCCGCCCGCACTTCATTCAGCTGTTCGAGGAAGATCTGGTCGGCTCGCGCGATTGAGTCGAGGAAAGCCGGAAAGGCCCCGCTTTGCAGGCGCTTTAGCGAACCCAGCAGATTGGGGTCTCCAAGTGCTCCTCCTGCGTGCTGGAGATAGAGGGCCAGGACCTCGGCCTCGTTCATGAATTCGGTGAGGTCGGTCGTTCGGCCAACTGGGTGATCGCCATGCCCCATCAACACCGCATTGCGATTGAGCGTGGCGATTGGAGCGGGTTGGATATCGAGCGCAAGAATCGTGCGGTAGTGTTCTCCCCCGCCGAAAAGGTCAAAGCCAAGGCTCAATCCGCCACAGCCGGAGAAGATATCGACCACCAGGCGAGGCTTGGCGGGCGGTGAAGGCGGGTCTTCGCGATCGATTTCGGGTTCTGCGTCCACTTCGTGTTTCTGCAGCACAAAGACGTTCGAACTAGCGCGTCGACCAGCCAGCCAGTCTTCATACTTGCGGGCCGAGTCACTTCGAACGTGCTCTCCGGCCAGATGGATCTGCAGGGTCGCGAGACCCACGCCGATTTCCGCTGCGGCCGTCCTTTCGGGCACGCCGCGCTCCGCGATCGTGTCCCTAATGCGCGCCATTAGCGAACCGGCGGCCGGAGGTGTCGGTTCATGATTCGTCGGCGTGGTCATTCTACAATGATAGCGAGGCGCGGCACGCATACGGTGTGACATTGTGGTCACAATGTCGATGCGCGGCCCCTGGCTTAATCTCCCTCGTTCAACTCTAGAAGGCGCTCAAGGATTTGCAGATCATCAGCGTCTGGCGAAAGGCGATACAAGCCAAGGATCTCCTCGTCCAGGTGGCGTCGGATTTCTCCCTGTTTCTCGGCCAACTGGCCAGTCTCCCATTGCTTATCCATCTCGACGAGCCAATCCCGAGCAAGGCCATATAGCCGTTCGTCACCGACCAGACGCAGTTGCACGTTCCCTGGGCCGAAGCTCGCGACGTCAAACGCTCCGACGATCGGAAAGGTCTCGAACGTTCCGGTCACGGAAAAGCGGGCAGCCATCCAGCTTGTCGAGCGGGTCGCGGTCGCGCGCGCCCACACAGCAAAAACCGACGATTGCAGGAGCGCAGGGACCGCCGCGTCACCGTCGATGATGAACATCGATTGGGCCGGCACCTCATGCCGGGCTAGCTGGTCAAGGCGAACCGGCAGCAGCCCGTCGGCGATTGCGAAACGCATGGCGTCCGGTGCAGGTTCGCCGCAGGCAACCCGGAGATCCGCCGGCCGCTTGGGCACGCGTGGCTTTCCCGCGCGCAAGCTATCCAGCTCGGCGCGCATCGACTTGTCGTGATCGTCAGCAAGCCATTGCGAGACCTCATACGTGGGCACCATGAATTCGAGGATGCCGGGCTGCGCGAAGGCAGGACGAAATTGTCGGATCGACCGAGCCAGGTCCGGAGCATCAGAACGAATTCGGTCAACGAACGCCTCTTTAAAAACGAGGATGTCACGGGAGTCGGCGCCGCGCGTGACCAGACCCCGGTTTTCTGGCCGGCGTCTGGCTTTGGGCAATACCAGCTCGTTGGGCAACTGGCGTGGAGACGAAGGCGCGTCAGGCGACAACGTCTCGGCAATGAAAAGTCCGTCGGTGTAGCGGGCGACCCTCCAACCGACCTTGGCCGCGCTATGAACCAGCTTCATCGTGGGCGTTTCAGCGACAATGGCCGTGGCCGGTCCTCGGCCCGTTGAGGCGCGAAGCCCCGCCGAATGCCCGCTGAAGGCCAGTTCCCCCAGAATATCAGCAGGGATCTCATTACCATCGATCAGGTCCAGCTTGCGCCGAGCAAGTGCATGGTCGGCGGCCGCGTGCAGGAAGCTCGACGTGCTGGCCTGAAGATCACTGCTAATAAGGAAAAGACCCAGCTCCGCATCCTTCGGACGCTGGCGTATCCAGTACGGTTGAAAGTGAAACAGATCGGGCAAACCTTGATCAACCCGGACCAGGCCGACCGCTTCGGACGAGAGGGAAAGCACGGGCGCCTGAGATGAGCCCATGGCGGCGGGTCCAAAAGCAAGCGTCACCACCGGTGTTCTCGGATCTTCCATCTGGCTCAGACGCGTGGCGATGTCATCTGAGGATGAAACGACGGTCGCGACCCCGATGGCGGTGTCCGCGATTCGACGATCGAGTGCCCTTGAGACGTTGCCCGACCAGAATGGCGAGCGCGCGATCGAGGTATCAATGACCGCGTTGAACCCGCGCGCCGGTTGATCTGTCAGCAATCGAGACGGTCGATCTCGTGGCGGAGCAGGCGCCAAAAGTCTTATCTTGCTGTCGAGTTTGGCGTTTATCCAGTCAAGGCTAGCATCTACGTCGGAGTCGCTGTCGGCGAGCACCACGATGACGTCGAAAGCCGTGCCGGGCAGATCTGCCCCGACGGCGGCAACCTGAATCAGTCCAACAAAGGGATGACGATCGCGCCTTTCCTTTCCGTGCGCGACCACGAACCTCCAGCCCAAGTCGGCGCCGCCGCGATCGGGGCTCCAGTCAGGCGGCTCGATGCTTCGTGAGATTTCCTCGGCGCGCCGCCCGGCAAACAAAACCAAGATCGACGGCGCGGGCTGGCGATCTGCCTTGTACTCTAGCGTTCCAGCATATTCCGGGATACCGATGGTTCCGACCATCAACGCTCCGGTCAACAGGCAGCCGGCCAGGTTCGCGCCGGAAAAGTCTGAGTAGCTAAGGTCAGCGCGACGAAAGTCAAAACCGGACAGGTCTTCATTTTTGAAGTCAACACCGGTCAGGTCTGCGCCCACGAAATCCTTCGCTGGATCAAGGTCGGCGATCTCGACCAGAGCTTTGAAGTTTGCATCGCCGTCCCGCACTCGCCGAGCCATTCGGTCAGCGATGGCGCCGAGCGACTCGCGCGAATCGATCATTGTACCGCCACCGGGAAAATCTCTTCGTCCTCGATGCTGAGCTCATGGACGATGAAGCCTTCATCTTTGACGAGATTTTTGCCTGCGGCCGCCTTCAGCACCGCCAGCATCTGGCCGATCTTCGGTTCGGCGATGACGGTGTCGTCCCCGAAGAATTCTATGCCTTCTGCATTGAGACGAATGTGAACGCTGGCCCGCAGATCCTGCGACGAAGCGCCCAAGGGCAGATCGGCGAGCGCGCAAAGCCGATTGTTGTCGCCGTCGCTGGGCAAGGCCCCTTCGCCCAGGGAGACCGCGTCCAGACGTGGGTGAATGACGACGCCGAAATCGCTGTCGCGAAACCTCTGCACGTACCTGATCGTCTCTTTGGCAGAGGCCTTCGTCGCCGGATTGGGCACTATCTGTATGCCAGAAATTGCTTTGAGGCTCAGCACGGCCCGAGCCACGCCGAAATCGACCCTGGTCCCGGCATCTTCTACGTAGAGACGCTCAAAGAAGTCGATCTGAGCGTGAAGGGACCGGCGCGCGCCGTCCCTCGCGCCTCGCAGTTCAACGTGGCTCTGCGAGATAAAGCCGTGGTCGTCAAAGTTGTACGGCCTGAGAATTCTCAGGCGATGCGCCGGGAGAGGCTCTGTGCTCCCTGGTAATGGCTGATCGTAGCGAGCGTGATCGTCCTGATAAGCGATCCGAAGGTCGCTACGCCAATCATCGTAAGCCGCGTTCCCCTGGCCGAAAAACGCCCTAAGCAGGTGGTCTAGGTCGCGAGGCCGACTCTTGCCGCTGATCCAATTGCCGACGGCCCGCCCGCTGTCCACCCCGGCGGCATCAGCGAAGGCCGATCTCGTCCAAGGTCTCCCGTCAGAAGAAGGAGAACCGTCAGGACGCGTGCCGCGATTGAAATGCCAGACAAACAGCTTCTGGAATGAGTCGGTCTTCGGATAACGTGCGGAGGTTTTCCGAAGTGTTCCGTCATTTTCCATCGAGGTCGCCGACTCTTCCTGCGTAGAGGTGTTTTTAGGGTGTCACCACAGTTGAGGTGACCAATGACCAATCTACACCATTTGAGCGATGCCCTGGCTTGGATCAATGCCCACGTCGTTGCCTACGGCCTGATGGCCGGGTTCCTGGCTGAAAAGGCCCGCGTTTACTCCAAGACCCATCAGTATGGCGAAGCCCGGGAATGCGCCCTGTTCGCTGTTCTTCATGCCCTTCTGGCCGTCGTCGCAGCGTTTGAGCACGGCTAGGCGTCGGGTTGGTGCCCGTGCTGCGGCCATTCAGGGCGCCGAACGACTTTTTCTCTGGAGGCCGCCCTAATGCCTATCTCCAGACGCTACGCTGGCAGTTTCCGCACTACAGTATCGAGTCCGGTTCTAATTTGTGCACCGCGTAAGTGGATCGGGCGCGATCAGGCTCAGGATCTTGTGGAATCGAGACTCACCGGCGTCACTGAAGTCCAGCGCGCAGCACGGAACGTAGCCGCTCAAAAGTGTCGTGAAGCACATCGCCAAAGCGGACAATCTGAACCGGCTGGGCGTGCGAATCCCGCGCCGCGGATCGCAATCTACAGCTCAAGGCGTGCCATACGCCACTGAAGCCGCAAAAAAGTGTGGGACGAAAGGTGGGCACGTCTCTGACGAGATCGCCCGAAACGGCGCTTTTTTGGCCATTCTCCGCTTGACGATGGTGCCCCCTACGGTAGCTGAACGGCGGAGAATGGGCCGTTAGGGGATGGGCAGGTTTCGGGGGCGCCGGAAGGCGAAGCGGACATTCGTTTAGAGGAAGACGAGGCGCGCTGGTTCTTGCCGGACGGTACCAAGACCCACATACTGCCGAGTCAGGCACCGCTCCTAAATCGGCTGCAAACGAGTCCGGCGTGACCGTATCACGCCGCCGCGCCGGCCTTACCGATCGGCGGAACCTGTTCGGCCGTGAGGAGGGCGTTAACCTGCGCTAGGCTGCCGCTGTCCTCGATCTGGCGCTTCACGCTGGCGGAGCGGTATGTCTGGTCCCCCCGCCACATACGGCCGATTAGGTTCGCGGCCCGGTTACGAACAAGCGGCGGGATCACATCGCGCGCCGCCGCCGACAGGGCCGCGTAGCGGATCGCGAACAGGCGCAGGCTCTCCGCCTGCACCGACGCGGCGAGCAGATTGTGTGCAAGGCAGCTGAGCGAGTGGAGCCGGTGGCTCGCACTGGCGGGGTAGGTGAACAGCGCCGGCCGCCAGAGTATCCGTCCACGACGCGTCGCATATAGAGCGTCCCCCGGAGACGCGTTGATGCTGCTCGCGGGGAGGATCGCGTCATCGAGCGAAGGCAAGGTGGCCGCCGGCCAGTTGACCGGCAGAGCCGCGATGGCGTTGAGCGTCCTCTGCAGGTCGGGAGAGGACGCGAGCGGCACGGAGGGATCAACGTCCGATCCCTGTATGACCGTCGCGATCGTGAATGGCGTCTCGGACTGACTGGTGACGGCGATCGGACCGAAATACCGGTCCCGGTGCCAAGCCACGAGCCTCTCGAGCAGGTCCCGCGCGCGAAGCCCCGCCTCCTCCGCCACGCCGGGCAGCTTGAGCGCAAAGCACGGCTCGACCTGTAGCGCCCGCATGCGGTCGCGCCACTCGTCGAGCGAGAGGAGGGCGCCCGTCTGGATGGTGAGGGACACGACGAGCCCGTGCGGAAACGCGTTCACGTCGTAGAACAGCCGTTCGGCCCCATCTGTTATCGTCACCCCCGGCCGGTCGACGGCGACGAGGCGAAGCGGCACCATCGTCCGAGCGGCCAGCTCAGTGGAAATCTGGTTCACCGGCGTCTGTTGGCAATAGGCCTTCCAGAAGGTGCTGCGCTGCCCGTCGCGCCAAGGCATGGCGAAGCCCGGATAGCCGGGACCACCTCGCAACTTGCGGAATATATCCCCGTATCCGCCGGGCAGCCAAAACGCCTCCGGCACTGTGGAAGCCGCTGTCTCGAACTGCTCGAAGAACGCCTCGCCCGAGACGATGTTGAGACGGGCATAGGTTATCTGCGCGGGCATGGCTTGAGGCTTTCGGCGATGAGGGTTAGAGAAGCGGCGACTTAGAGCCAATCCGGTCACTGACTGGGCGCTTGGGGGCGATCACAGGGTCGTCCACTTCATCAGACACCCTCCTGCAGGATGGTGTCGTCCCGCAGGACGTCGACGAAGAGGTCGGTCGAGACGATCTGTGGCTCGGCGACGCGAACGGCGCCCACGATGAAGGGCCGCCACTCCAGAGTCAGCTTACCCTGCTGCACCAGCCCGACAACGACGACGATGCGGGCTGCATCATCCGCGGCGCTCCGGACGGCGTCGAGAACCTGACTGCCCCCCGTAGCCGTGGGGCGCATGACGATGACGCCGCAAGCCCACAGCTGGTTGGCCGCATCCACCGCTCCAAGATCGAACAGAAGCTGCTCGCCGAGCAACCGGGCTCGCCGCCTGATTGGCTCGCCTTCGCGCGCCATCTGCTGGAGGAACACCGACGGCGTGATGCCGTTTGCGAAGCGCGGCGCCGCGGCGGCGCGCTGACGTGCGATCTCCACGCAGTAGGCGCGCCAGCCAACGAGCCCCCCGACAATCAGGGAGGCAAACCAGAGCGTGGCCAGGTCGCGAAGCCCGAAGCCGAATAGGATGTCCCGACCCGCCAAGAGCGCATAAGCTGCATCAATGACCGCCGAGACCATTATCATGATGACCCAGACGCCTGGGGAGAGGGCGATCGTCAGGCGGCTGAGCGGGTTCTCTCCCACCGGCCTGGGCTTCGCGAGATCGAGCAGGGCGGTGAAGGCGATCATCGCCAGCAATCCGGGCAACAGCAGAAGCGTCGGGATCTGCAGGATGCCCTGAAGCTCGCTGAGCCCGGGCACAGTCAGCTCCACCTCCTTGCTGGCGACGACGCGCGCCTCCCACCTGGGCGCCCCGATCGATCCGCGCGCAAGCCGCGCCTCCGCGGGCGTGAGGTCCGTCGTGAGCGTCGCCCGGACCGCCAGCTGATGCGTGCCCGTCCTTGGCACCCGTCCCCTCTCGACCTCGATCGTCATGGGCTGGACCACCGTCTCCCGCGGCATGATCAGGGGGGAAGCCGCATCGATGGTGACCACGATGCCATCCGAGGCGACCGGATCGACGCGCCGGAGCGCGATTGCGTGCTCGCTCTTGTTGGTGACGACTAGGTAGGCGCGGCTCTTGAGACCCTCAACCAGCCCACCGCCATCCAACATCAGAGTGAGGGCCGCTACGCTGTCAGGCGCGGGCAGCGCCTTGGGCGTAACCTTCACCTGCGTCACCGCGATGGGCTTGTTCCCCGCGTCGAGCAGCTGGATCGTCAGCGTTGCGTCGGCCGTCAGCGTCGCTTTGGGCCCGACGCGCAGGACCCACTGCGAAGGCGCTGCCGGTCGGAGCGACCACGCGATCCCCGGGTCGCCATCGACATAGAGATAGGCCTTCGCCGGCATGGCATCGACCGAGAGCAGCACGGAGGTCAGCCGCCCCGTCTCGACGGTGACGCCAGGCTGCGACACGCTCAGCGTCGGGTTCGCCACCGCGCTCGCGGGAAGGAGGAACAGCAGCGCGACGATCGAGAATAGCGCCCTGGCCGACCCGATCAGATTGACGACGCTTCGCTGCATGCCGGTGCCCTCCAAACTGGCTTCGCGTAGCATGAACGCCACCGGTGCGGTTAGCCATCATACTGGCACATCGCCGTTACGGCCCTATCTATCCAACATGCCCGACCAACCCATCGAGGTCTTCTGCGACGAATCAGGATATACGGGCACCCGGTTGCTCGATCCGGAACAGCGCGTGTTCAGCTTCGCCGCCGTCGCCGTGCCGGACGAGGAGGCATGGTCGATCCTCGATGCGGCGCGCAGGCGGCATGGAATTCCCGGGCAGGAACTCAAGTCCAACACGCTCCTCAAGACGACGCCTGGGCGCGCCTTCGTGCTCGACGTCCTAGAGTCAATCACCGGCCGCTACCGCTTCGTCCTCTTCGACAAGCTGCTGGGCGCCTGCACCAAGCTGTTCGAATACATCTACGAGCCGGTCTTCAAGGAGGATCCTTCCCTCCTCTACGAAAAGAACCTCCATCGATTCGTCGGGATGTATTGCTACGCGTTCTTCGTCGCGGGCGACGACGTGGCCGAGCGTGCGATCCGCGAGTTCGAGGCGTTCATGCGCACGCTCGACCCTACGCTGGCACCTTCACTCTTCGACCCCGTCCAAGCGCTCGATCCGGAAAATCCCTTCGAGATGATCCGTCGGTTCGCGCAGGGCTACCGCGACCAGATACTCGCGGACAACTTGGAAGGTCTCGCGCAAGTGCCGGACGGGGGGCGCTGGACACTCGACCTCGGCATCTCTGGACTCTGGAGCCTGCTCAGCCACTTCGGGGCCGACGGCGCCCGCCTGAAGGTGACCTGCGACGATAGCCGGCCGCTCGAGGCCGTTGCCGGAGAACTCACCGACGAGACGATCGCCTCGATCGCCCAGTTCACCGACAATCGGTTCAACCATGGCGAGCGCCAAGGGTGGCGACTGTCCGAACCCATCAAGTTCGCCGACTCGCGCGGCCATCCTTCGCTCCAGCTGGCCGACATCGTGGCGGGCGCCGCCACCGCCTGCCTTCGCGGCGATCTGGAGCGGCGGGGGCTCGAGGAGATCGCCGGGTCCCTCGATCCGCATCAGCATTCGCACTCCATCATGCCCGACTTCAGCGTGGTGGAGCCCGGATCGCGGCAGGCGGCCGTGAACTGGCTCATCCTGTTCGGGCTCGGCGAGCGGGCGAGAAACGGGGAGAATCCGTATCTCCTCCTGCCCGAACTCTACGCGCAGGCCGAACTGAGCTGGGATCGGGGGGACTTCGCTCGCCTCGGCGCGACCGATTGATGCAGAGGCGTCGCGCAAACTGCAGGGTTGAAGCCTGATGCGGTTCTATCTCGACGAGAGCGGGAGCACCGGCGATGTAGCCAAGGTCGGCGCACACCTCGATTTCGGTGATCAGCCGATCTTCGTGCTGGCGGCCATCGGCGTCCGCGACGGCGTGGCGCTGGCGGCCGAACTGCGGCGTCTGGCCGATCTTCACGGAGTGGTCGGCGCCGAGCTCCGCTCGACGAACCTCGTGAAGAAGCCCGAGGTCGCGGGTGGCATCGCCGACTACCTGCTCGCGACCGACAGTCCGCTGTTCATCGAGATGATGGACAAGCGCTTCCTGATGATCATCAACCTGATGAACTATCTAGTCCTGCCTCCGGTACGGGGATTCGATGAGATGGGCAAAGCCTTGATCATGCGAAAGGTCATCGTGGAACTGATGGCGGGGTCTTTGCCAGACATCGTCCTGATCGCCTACGCGAAGGCCTGCGAGACGGAGCTGCCGGCCGACCTAGAGGCCGTCTATCCGGCGCTGCGAAAATGGGCGCGCGAACCAGAGCGAGGGGAATTTCGCGACCTCCTCATCGAGATGATCGACGATAGCCTCGCCGATGTCGTGGGCACACAAGAGCCAGACGGGCACCTCCGCTTCCTGCCGGCTCCCGACCGAAGTGTGACGGGTCGCTCGATCTCGATACTTCCTGGCCTTTCCGCGCTGACGAACATCTACGCGCGCATCAACAAATACCGTCGGGGGCACTTGGCCGACGTGACCCTGGTCCACGACGAGCACATGCTGTTCGGCGAGATACTGACAGAGGCCAAGAAGATGATGGAGCGTCTCTCCAGCGAGGAGGCGGTCCCGATCCTGCCCAACGCCGACTACAGACTGCGCGAGCACGCGTCCCTCGCGTTCGCGAGCAGCTCCGAGCCAGGCGTCCAGGCGGCCGACGTGCTCGCGGGCTTCGTGATGCGCTTCTTCCGGGACGCGGCGACGGGGAGACGCCCTTCCGCAGAGGCCGGGACCACCATGCAAAACGTGATGGAATTGACCCACCAGCCAGAAGCGCGCGGGATCAACCTGGTCGCCGCCGACACGCTGCTGCGCAAGGCTGGCTTTCACTGAGCCGAAACCGATCGGGTGTCCACACGTTGGACGCCCACTCCCACCGATGGAGCTTCCATGGCGACGACGATATACTGCGACGACGCCGGGTTCACCGGTGACAAACTGCTCGATACGGACCAGCCCTTCTTCGGTTACTCGGCCGTGGCGATCGAGCCCGACGCCGCGGCCTTGCTAGTCCAGGAGTTCCGGACCAGGTTCGGCGTGCTCGGCGCCGAGATCAAGGGCCGGCAAATCTACAAGCGTTCCGACGCGCTCGAGGTCGTCCGCTGGCTGTCGGAACGGCTAGGGGATCGCGCGACCGTGGTCGTGAACGACAAGCTCTTCAGCCTGGCCTGCAAGTTCTTCGAATACATCTACGAACCGGTGCTCGCCCCGAACAACATGTTCTTCTACGAGCGCGAATTCCATCTCCACGTCGCGAACATCATCTGGTCCCACCTTCGCTTCGGTGACAATGCGGCCGCCCACATCGCCGACCGTTTCCAGAAGATGCTGAGCCGCAAGCCGGGTGAGAGCGCTGAGGTTTTCGCAGGATTCAGCGCCGGCACGGAAAACGCCATCGCCACGATAAACCGATTCATCGAGGCCTGCCGCCCGCAGATCGAGGCCGAGGTCGCCAGCCTCGCGGACGCGGATGGCCGCATCCAGTGGGTGCTGGACCTCAGCCTCAGTTCGGCCATGTCCGTGCTGCGGGTCATGGGCGAGCGCCACGGACAACTCGACGTGATCTTCGACCAGTCCAAGCCGCTTCTCCAGTTCCGCGATTTCTTCGACGAGATGATTGGCCGCGAGGACATACCTTACATGACGATGCGCGGGCGCTCGTCACCCCTCGTCGTCAACCTAGCCGGGCCTATCGAGTTCGGGTCCTCAGCTTCGTTGCCCGGCCTGCAGCTGGCGGACATGATCGCGTCCATCAGCGCGTTGGCGTCCCGCGACCGGCATATGCCGCGGGGTCGCGATATTCTCGACGTCTGCTTTCCGTGGTTCAATGAGGACAGTGTGTGGCCCGACATCGACCAACTCCGGATCGAGCGTAAGCCGAACTTCCTCAATACGATCATGATGATCGAACTCACGAGGCGGGCCGAAAGCGGCGAGGATCTTCTGCGAAGAATGCCACAGTTCTACAATCAGATGTCGATGCAATTCGATGTCGATCCACCTCCGTTCCTGCTCGAGAAGCGCTGAAATAGCTGCAAGTATTCAATAGTCGCGCTACGAGTCGGTAAGCGGCACTGATCGACGAGGGCGCCGACCTGCTCGGCCTCGTCTTGCAGGTGCTCGGCGAGACGGGTGCGATGACAGGCGAGTTGGCCGCGTCGAAGCGACGACCGAGCAGCGACGCCGCCTGCTGCCATGGATCGATGATCCGCCTCAAAAGGGCCAGGCCTTCGCCCGCGCGGAGGTGTGACGGATCGAACAGTCGATGGCGCTAGAGCATCGGCGCGTCCAACTAGGTTGAGTAGATGAGGCGGGACTGGTGAAATTCGTCGCCGGCACTGCGAAAGTGGTTAGGCCAGGATCGCCAGTGACGCCAAGTCAAGCCAACTAACTATTAACAGTCAAAATGGCGACATCGACTCGCCGACGACCACGGACGGTGATAACCCAAAAGATGGGCGGCTGGACCCATCAGTCCAAAGTGGGGAATAGAGACCATGAGCAAAGCATCGTTGCGCAACCACGCGCGGCAAACACGTCGCGAGCAGCGCGCACTTCACCACCTTCACCACAACGCTCATGGTCGCGAACTTTTTGAACGAATCAAATCCGTCGGCCTTGCGGCCGACCCGGACTTCTCCATGGCCGGCGTGCACATCAAGGCTTTCGACGTTTCGCAGGTCGTCGACGAGAACCTCTCGGAGCGAGTGAATGGCTACTCCCCGGCGTCGGACAGCGGGAAGAAGATGTGTGACGACCTGAACATCTGTGGTGGGGTGATGAACGGCTTCTTGGTTGAGACGGCCGCGAAACTCCTGAAACTCGGCTGGTCCTTCACCTATGACAACCAATTCATCGCCGATGCACAGGGCAAGACCGTCATCGACTTCAAGGTGATGGTATCGGGAAACACGCAGTGAGCCGGACGTCTCGCGCAGCGCTGCGCGCTATGGCGACGATCATCCCGGTCTGCTGGACGGCCAACGCGATCGCTGCGGACGCGCCCGCGATCTGCGCGAACCCCGACTACGCCAAGGGGCCGATCGACAAGGAGGTCTTCGCCGAGGAGGTCCTCATCCAGGGCGGCGTCTCCGCCGTGGTCCGCGTCCGCTTTGATGCATGGCGCAAGACAAATCCAGACGATCCGGACTTCGCGGGTCTCTCGAGCAGGGCTGCGATGGCCGTCTACGGCGCGAAGATCTGCGACAAGATCGGCTGCACCAAGGACGAGGTGAATAAGGTCGAGAAGGCTTCGCAATTCTTCTACACCGCGCTGACGGACTCGGCCCACTTTTCGTTCGCCGGCTGGCGGAACGACCCAGCGGCATTCATGCGCCAGGACGGCGGTTCGGTCCAATGCCTAGCCTCTGCGACCCAAGCGCTGGCGATCGTCCCGCCGCAGCCTGCGGGTTCGACGAAGCCTCCGCAGTCCGCCTGGGGCCTCAACGACAGGGTTGCCGACGCCGCCCGGCCCGCCGGCTCGATCCGCATCCGAGGCAAGGGCGAGGACCTGATCTATGCGCAGTATGATCCGGGCTTCACTGACGCCAGCAAGGCCAACATCAGCTTCGAGCACGACTCCATCAAGTCGCAGGGGACCACCAAGCTGGTGGCCGCCGTCGGCTATTCTGTCCTTTTCCCGGGCGTGTTCAACGAGGATCGGACGCGCCGGTTGAGCTGGGGCTTCATCCCCTATTTCGGCATCGACCTCGAAACGTCCAAGGCCGCTGGCAAGGACCGGACCTTCGACAGCAACACGTTTGACTTCGGCACCACGTTCCAGCTCGTCAAGGACACCTATTCGTTCCGCTTCAAGCGCGCGGCGAGCCAGTATCTCGCCTTCACGCCGCATTTCCTGATCAACCGCGAAGACAAAAGCAGGCTGCTGGCACTCAACCTCCTCTACCGTCCGACAATCTCGATCTCGAGGAACCTTGCGGTGAACGGCTTCAGCAACATCGACCTCGGGGGCATTCCCCTGAAATGGGAGCCGATCCTCGACGGACGCATCGCCTACGGCCACTTCACAAGGATCGGGACGCGGACCGGCGACGACGCCAACGACTTCACGCGGATCGGCCTGCGGTATGGCATTGGCCTATCAAGTCGCATCGACCGGTTCCCCGTCGACCTCGTTGTCACCGACACGCCGATGTTCGTCGTGGACGGCGCGTCACGCGACATCAGCCTCTTCGAGTCCACTCTCTCGATGTATTTTGACGCGGACAAGCACTTCGGCGCCGACCTCAAGTATACGCGGGGGCGTGCCACCGACCTGGACGATCGGGTCGCCAAATGGTCCATCGGTCTGGCGGTCAGATACTAAGGCGGCCCGCCGAACTCGGGCAGCAGCGACGTCGAGCGATGGCGAACTTGAGATTGCCTTGCTCAGCAGACGGTCTAGCTGGTGATCGCGGTAGCGCTGCCACCATGCGTCCGACGGCCAATCGACCGCGAGCGCGGTGAACATATGTCCGGGCGAAGCGCAGCAAAAGCCAGTATCGCAGGACTGGGAACTATGTGCGGCACGCTGGCGCAGCCGCCGACCATGAGCGCAACGGCGGCAGCAACAACATGCGGTAATTGGAAGGGACAGCGGGCCATGCTCATCTTGTTGAAGCGGAGGGAGCGCTAACCACGACGGCTTAGTTTTCGAGCGCGATCGCGTCGAACTGGTCCGCGTTGGCACCGAAAGCCTCGGCGCCAACCTCTCAATGCGGGCAAAGCTGATGATGGAGGCCGGGATATCAGCTGCCCGATAGACCTGAGGGATGTATGGCAGGTTTCGGGCTCGCGCCGAATGAGCCTGAACGGCTGAGATGGGGCGCAAAGCTGCCTTGAGGCTCCATCGGGCCTCAGGAAATCTCGCCAACTATGTGGGGAAAAATGTGGGGTAGGGGCCGCCCGCATTACAAAATATTACGCTCTTTCAGATCGTTAGGCGGAATTCTGGCATTCCTCCCGCGACTTCTAAGCGGACACCGTCGATTTTCATGCGGTGGACCGAGAGGGAAGTGCACCTACGCGCCCCTTCTTGGTCGTTCTTTCGCAATCGCCGCGATCCCGGAAGCTGCCGGTCAGCCGGGTCCGGATAAAAGGCCCTTTGCAGATATGACAAGCTTGTCATTCGCGAAATAACCTTATAACTCCCGCCAAGAATCGGAGGCAAAGCGAGGACGTTTGCCACGACAACAGGGGAGGAAACTATGGGACGAACGTCTATACTCGCGTTGCTGGCGAGCGCGGCGATGGTGTCGACACCGGCCGTGGCGCAGACCACCAGCGAGCAGCCGAACGGGCAGGATCCCAAGGCGGGCGCTCCAAATGAGACCTTTTCAAGCTCGGACGACATCATCGTCACAGCACAAAAGAGAAGTGAGCGCCTTCAGGATGTTCCGCTCGCCGTCACCGCCGTCACCGGCGAGGCACTCGCTGCCCGCCAGATCAACGATACCAGCAGCCTGGTACAGGCTGTCCCATCGCTGACCTTTCAACAGGCGGCGAATCCCGTGGCCAGCAGTTTCCGTATCCGCGGCATCGGAACATCGCTTTTCGGCCTTGGCAATGAGTCCTCGGTTGCGCTGGTGGTGGATGGCGTCGTCAGCGCCCGCCAGACGCAGAATTTCACTGATTTCGCCGATATCGAGCGGGTGGAAGTTCTACGTGGACCGCAGGGAACCCTTTTTGGGAAGAACGCGACTGCGGGGGTCATCAGCGTCGTCACAGAGCGTCCTTCGCGGACACTCGAGGCGCGCGGTAGCCTGACCGTTGCGGAAATGGGGGAATACAGGGCGAGCGGAACCGTCTCGGGACCTTTGACGGACACGATCGGTGTCCGGCTGACCGGATATTATAACGACGTCGGCGGCAATATCCGCAATGTCCTGACGGGGCATGACGCAAATGCGACCAAAAGCTGGGGCCTCCGCGGCAAGTTGGAATGGAGGCCGTCGGATACTCTAACGTTCCTGCTTGCCGGCGATTACCGCAAGAGTGATGCTAATTGCTGCCAGAATGTCCTGGTCAAGATCGGCAATCCGTTCCGTGCGCTGCTGACCGGCCCGATCACTGTTCGACCCGACAGCGACCAGATATGGAACAATGACCAGACCTATGCGAAAAGCGATCAGCAGACCTACTCGCTACAATCCAATCTCGATCTCGGATCGGCAACGCTGACCTCGATCACAGCATACCAGCGCTACCACCTCATCCAGAACCAGGAGGTGGATGCTTTTGGTTACGCGCAACCTGTCTATATCAGCCCGGCATCTTCTGCGCAGTTCGATCTCAATTATGGCAATACGCATATTGCCAATTTTACGCAGGAGCTCCGGATTGCCTCGAACGATCCCGGCCCATTCACTTACGTCGTTGGCGGCTTTTATTCGAATGTGGCGATCGATCGCTATTTCTCGCGTCGTCGGGCCGTGTGCGCAACCGGCGTGGTGGGACAGCCTTGTCCTTCGCCCAGCTATCAATCGCTGGCCAGTTTCTCAAAGCTGAAGAACAGCAGTATTGCCTTTTTCGGACAGGCTGAGTTGAAATTGGTGGGCGGCCTAAAGGCAATTGGCGGGGTGCGCGTCCAGCACGAAAGTATCTCGGTCGACGGCCAGCGTCTCGGCGTCCTAGTCGCGGGCGACACGCCCTACGGCGGCACCGCCAGCACATGGGCTGGAACGTCGGCATCCGATGATGCCGTGACAGGCAAGGCCGGACTGCAATATGAATTCAGCCGATTTGCCCAGGCCTATGTCAGCTATACACGCGGCTATAAGGGCCTTGGCCTCAATACTGAGATCAGCGCGGACTTCGCCAACCAGCAACCGGTTCAGCCGGAGCATGTTAATGCCTATGAACTCGGTTTCAAGGGCCGTACCACTGATGGAACGTTCAGTATCGCAGCGGCAATATTCCGCGCCGATTATACCAACCTTCAGGTGCAGGCGAACAGGTCTGATCCGCTGAACGGCGTGGTCAACTATGTCCAGACCAATGCCGGATCATCGCGAACGCAGGGGTTCGAGATCGAGGCTACGTTGCGCCCCGCCAAGTCTTTCTCGGTGACCGCCGCGGTCACCTACGCGAAGAACCGTTTCGATATCGACGGTCTCAATTGCCCTTCGCAATTTCAGCCCGGCGCGTCAGTGGTCGCGATCGGGGGCGCTCGCCCCGCCAACGCTTGCTATCGCTATCAATATCGAAATGCGGCCGGCACGTTGCTGACCAGTGGACCAACCCAGGATGTGCGCGGCGGCGCCTTGCCGGTTTCTCCGACATGGCGGATCAACCTCTCACCCCGGTATGAAGCCTCCATCGCCTCCAATCTGACCGGCTTCGTTCAAGCGGACCTTTCGTATCAGAGCGATCAACAATTCGCCCTGGAACAGGACCCGTTGCTGCGTCAGGACGGTTATGCACTCGTCGATATGTCGCTCGGGGTGCGCCAGCCGGCGCACGGCTTAAGCCTGACATTGTTCGTTAAGAACGTGTTCAATCAGAACTATTATTCCGGAATGACCAGCGCCGCGTTGGTTCCCGCCAATCTGACCTCGCTCGATATCTTTGCGATCCGTCCAAAGAACGCGAACCGCTATTTCGGCGGTACGCTGGGCTTCAATTTCTAATGCGGCGCCACATCTTGTTGGCAGCGTTCGCCGCCTGCCTGCCGGTGCCGGCGTCCTGTCAGCAGGTATCGGTGCCGCCGCCGCTTCCCGCTGTCTTTGCCGGCGGCGTGCGGACCGTTGCCGACCTGCCATATCGGAGGATCGAGGGCGAAACGCTGGCGCTCGATCTCTATCTTCCCCCGCCGGGAAACGACCTGCACCCGGCGATCGTCTTCGTTCATGGGGGCGGATTCGTCACCGGCCACACGCGGATGATGGGTGCGGCGACCGATTTTCCCGCTCGCCTCGCCGCCCTGGCAGCGCGCGGGTATGTCGTCGCGTCGATCCAATACCGGCTGGCGCCGCGCGTGCATTTTCCGGGGCAGGTCCGCGACGCGAAAGCGGCAATCGCCTGGCTGCGGGATCACGCGGGCAAATACGGCATCGATCCGACGCGCGTCGCGATTTGGGGCAGCTCGGCCGGTGGTACCATCGCAGCGACTGTCGGCACCACGTGCGGCATCGCGCTGTTCGAGCCGGAAGATGCTGCCTTGCCACCGGGGAAAACCTGCGTGCAGGCCGTGGCCGACTGGTTCGGCCCGATAGCAATGGATGGGCAAGTGTTGGGAGCCACCTATCTCGGATGCGTTACTGGGGAGCCATGCGACGAGCGGCGGCGATCAGCAAGCCCGGCCACCTATGTGAAAAAAGGGGCCCCTCCTTTTCTCCTGCTCCATGGCGACAGCGACAAGCTGGTGCCCCTCGATCAGTCTGGACAGTTCGCGGGCGTGCTACGCGCCGCCGGGGTGGACACTTCTCTCGAGATCGTGGCCGGCGCCGAACATGGCCTGAAAGCGACGGACCGGGCGCGCCAGCAATCCATCCTCGATCACGCTATGGACACGCTGTGGTCCTTTCTCGATCGGACGATTGGGCCATCGTCACGGCGGAATGACAGGCCCGCCACGGGCCGGAAGTGAATCGCGGAGACTAGTTTTTGGGCATTACCATCCATGAGGTTGCCCAGCGCGCGGGCGTTCCAATCAAGACCGTATCCCGTCTCATGAATGGTGAGCCCAATGTTCGCGAGATAGTGCGGGAGCGCGTGCGCGAAGCGATGGCCGCGCTCGACTACAACCCTGACGCGGTCGCTCGCCGCATGGCGAGCGACCGATCATTGCTGATCGGCTTGTTCTTCCATCCGGAGTTAGCGCGCGAAAGCACTGCGCCTCCTCCTGGATGCTGACGATCGCCACCGATCAGTCGGCTGGCTTCTCCGTGTGCTGCTCGATCACGGGCGCTCCAATGATTGTCGATGAGTGGGTGCGGAAGGGCGCGAATGTTTGCCGCGCTCGGGCGAGACGCGCGGTGAGGTCGGCAGTGACATCCGGGTGTCGGTCGGCGACGCTGTAGCTCTCCGTGCGGTCGGCCTGCATATCGTAAAGTTGCGGATAGCCGCGCGATGGCAGATCCATGAAGTAATTTCGATAATAGTCCGCTGCGACCAGTTTCCAGCGCTGGGTCCGCACCGCCACCACGTCCTCGTCGTTGAACAAAAGCAGTTCCTCGTGGGGACTCGGGGCGCCACGCAAAAGCGTGGCGGACAAGTCGCGACCGTCCAACGTTACTCCGGCGGGTGGCGCAATGCCCGCCATTGCGCAGAAAGTGGGCAGGAAATCGATGCTCATGCCGATCGCATCGCTGCGCCGGCCGGCCGGCACGCTGCCTGGTTGCCAGGCGATCGCCGGCACCCGATAGGCGCCCTCATATCCGCCGCCGCCTTTTCTCTGACGCAGCCCACCCGTGGCGCCCTCGAACCAGGGACCGTTGTCGGACGTGAAGATCACCAGCGTTTCGCGCGCGATGCCGAGGTCGGACAGCCGCCGCAAAATACGACCGACGATGGAGTCGATTTCCTGCACGACATCTCCATACGCGCCCGCCGCCGACTTCCCCCGAAAAGCCGCGCTCGGAATCGAGGGGAGGTGTGGAGCGCTCAGGGCCAGGTCCAGGAAAAAGGGTCGCTCGTGGTTGGCCGAGATGAACTCCAGCGCCTTTTCGCAGAATTGCTGTTGGAGCTGCGCGATCTCCGCAGGGCGAGGCGAGGGCGGGGCGGAATCTCCGCGCCGCGTCTCATAGATCGCCAGCGGCTTCATGTCATGGCTGTAGGGAATGCCGTAATAATAATCGAAACCGTGCTGTGTCGGCAACCAGTCAGGGCCCGTATGGCCGAGATGCCATTTGCCGATCAGCGCCGTCCCATAGCGCGAGGAAAGCGCCTTTGCGATGGTGACTTCACTGGGCGGGAGCACGCGTTTGTCGTTGGCCAGGATTACGCCATAACCAAGCCCGGTGCGCACCGCATAGCGGCCGGTGAGCATCGCCGCGCGCGAGGGCGTGCAGATGTTGGCCCCGGCGTAGAAATCGGTGAGCGTGGTGCCCTCGCGAGCCATGCGTTCCAGGTTTGGCGTGCGGATCGCGCCCCGCGCCGCCGCACCCCAGTCGCCATAACCCATGTCGTCGCATTGGATGACGATGAAGTTGGGTGCGCGTCGGCCCGCTGCGAGTGCCGGCATACGCAGAGAGCCGATTGCCGCAGTTGCGACGGCACTGGCCAACAGGTTGCGTCGGTTAATCGATGTCATGGCCTCTCCGCGACAATTCAGTTATGCAGTATTGACAAGCTTGTCATATATCCAGATCAGCGCCGACGTGAAGAGGGTTTTTGAACGGTCATCGTTGGCCAATCGTCCGAGGAGGGGATTTATGCGGGTAAGGCAGATCGTCGTTGCGCTGTTGCTCTGTGGCACATCCATCGTCGCCGGCGCGCGAGAGCGACCCGCAGCGATTGAGACGGCGGAGGTCGCCGCTGATCGTTGGGCGACCGAAACAGAGGCGCGGATGACGGATGACGAGCGCTTCTCGCTCATTCACGGCTTTATGGCGCTGCCCGTTGGCAGCGTGGATCCATCTACCTGGCCCAAGGATGTCATCCTCGCGGCCGGTTATATCCGAGGGATTCCGCGACTTGGGGTACCCGCCTTGCGCGAAACCGACGCCAGTCTGGGCGTCACCAATCCGTTCGGCGTGCGCAAGGGAGACAGTGCGACGGCATTTCCGGCAGGGCTCGCGATTGGCGCTACATTCGACCCTGGGCTGGTCCAGGCGGTGGGTCAGGCGGTGGGCAGCGAGGCTCGCGCCAAGGGATTTAACGTGCTGCTCGGCGGTGGGATCAACCTCGCTCGCGATCCTCGCAACGGCCGGAATTTCGAGTACATTTCCGAAGACCCTTTGCTTTCCGGTCTGATGGGTGGCGCAGAGGTACGTGGTGCGCAGGCGGCGGGCGTCATTTCGACAGTCAAGCATTTCTCGCTCAATTCGAACGAAACAAATCGTCACACCTGGAATGCGGTGATCGACGACGGTGCGCATCGCGAGAGCGATCTGCTCGCCTTCCAAATCGCGATTGAGCGGGGAAAGCCTGGCGCGATAATGTGCGGCTATAATCTCATCAACGGAGAAAAGGCGTGCGGCAACGATCATCTGCTTAACGCCGTGCTGAAGAATCAGTGGGGTTATAAAGGGTGGGTGATGTCGGATTGGGGCGCGGTTTCCGGACCGGATTTCGCTATGAAGGGCCTGGATCAACAGTCCGGCGAGCAGCTCGACAAGCAAGTCTGGTTTGAGGCTCCACTCCGGGCGAAACTTGCGGACGGCAGCTTCTCGCGAGCGCGGCTGTCGGACATGGTATGGCGCATTTTACGCTCGATGAAGGCGGTCGGAATCGTTGGTCAGGCAAAAGCCCCGCCGATCGATTTTGCCGCGCATGCCGCATTGGCAGGGGAGGTCGCTCGAAAGGGGATCGTGCTGCTCAAGAACGATGGGGATGTCCTGCCGCTTGCCTCGACCGTCCGGTCGGTGGCGGTGATCGGCCGAAACGCTCATGTCGGCGTCCTGTCCGGCGGCGGATCCTCGCAAGGTCTGCCGCCTGGTGGTTGGGGGGCATCGATTCCAGTTGGCGGTCCCGGTCAGATGGGTATGTGGCGGATCGAGCGCTGGTTTGCCGGCGCGCCCCTCGCAGCGCTTCAGGCGGCCCTTCCTCAGGCGAGCATCGAGTTCGATCCCGGCGTCTATCCGCAAGACGCGGCCGCGCTCGCCAAGCGAGCCGATATCGCCATCGTGTTCGTCAACAAATATGAATCAGAGGGTTTCGATTCTCCCGACCTTTCATTGCCGGGTAATCAGGACGCCATTATCGCCGCCACGGCCGCGGCGAATCCCAACACGATCGTTGTGCTTCAAACCGGCAATCCGGTTGCGATGCCCTGGCGCGACAAGGTGAAGGCGATTCTGGCCGCCTGGTACCCGGGCCAGCAAGGGGCGTCAGCAATCGCGGATATCCTCACTGGCAAGGTTAACCCGTCCGGCCGGCTGCCGATCAGCTTTCCTGTTTCAACCGATCAACTGCCGCGGCGGGAGATACCGAGCTATGGATCGCCGCCGAATACACCGGTTTCTGTAGAGATGACGGAAGGCGCCAATGTTGGCTATCGCTGGTATGCGGCCAAGGGCCTCAAGCCGCTCTACTCATTCGGCTATGGCCTCAGCTACACGACCTTCTCCTATTCCGATTTCGCGGCGCGGGGTGGCAAGACGGTGAGCGCACGCGTGACCGTGAGCAATACAGGCCGACGTGCCGGTGCGGTTGTTCCTCAACTCTATTTGTTGGAACATAACAAAAATTCGATGCAGCGATTGCTGGCGTTCGAGAGGTTGGAGCTGGCGCCTGGTGAAACACGGACAATCAATCTGTCGGTCGATCCACGACTGCTCGCGCACTACGATGTAAAGGCGAACGTTTGGAGGATCGGCAAGGGCGACTATCGCATCGCGATCGCGCGCTCGGCCGTTGCTGTTGAATCGATAGAGAACGTCTATCTAGACGAAAGGTCATTTAGATGATTGACCCGCGCCGGGTCAATCGGAGGCCATATGGTTTAAGTTACGCGGCCATGCGGTGATCGTCGATGAACGAGATCACCGCCGGAACAGGCGGTCGAGCGCCGCCTGAGCAAAATATGCCGACGCTTGCGTAGAATCTCCTTGGTCTGCCGCAATTCGCGGACCCCGCGCTCCAGCGCCTTCACCTTGTTGGCAACGTCGGTCGAAACGCCAGCCTGCTTGTGGCTATCAACCTCGGCCTTCTGCACCCACTCGTGCAGCGTTTACGGAACGCAGCCGATCTTCTCCGCGATCGACGTTACCGTCCCCAGCGGGACGGTAGTCGTACTCGTGATCGAGCACCATCCGTACCGCCCGCTCACGGACTTCCGGCGCAAGCTTGCTCGTTGTCTTGCTCATACAGGATCCACCTTCTCAGGAGTTGAAGCCTCCGGCAAACCCGGGGTGGTTCAATCCGATCTAGCAGATGCCGGGACTGAACACCCAGGTAGGTAGGTCGATCTTCCCGGCAACCACGTAGCTACAGGCGAGCGGCCGGGGCCGCTTGCCTGTAGCTTCTCCTTATCAGAAAGCGACCGAGAAATTGGCGCCAAGGTAGCGGTTCGCGTCCTTTGGAACGATGCCGTACAGGTTGTTTGGCGAGAGGGTTGCGGTCGTCAGTACGGCCGCATTTCCGACAAAGCCGAGATAGTGTGTGTCAAACAGGTTCTTCACGAAGAAGGTCATCTTGTATCTGTCGTCCTTGGTTCCGATGCCCGCGCTCATATCGACGATCGTGTACCCGTCCTGCAGCTGGTTCGGATCTTGCTCGATGGCAAAGTTGTAGTCGCTCTGGAATGACACCGCCGCCTGGCCGAACACCTTGAAGCCGGTGCCGGTGATGCCGCTCTCGTAGCGCGCGCTCACATTGATGCGGTAGTCGGGCGCATTGGGCAACCGTCCATCGCGCAGGTTCTGTTGCGTCGCGCCGCCCGCGGACAAGCGGTAGCAGATGTTGGCCGGTGGAGTTCCCGTGATGACGGGCGCAGCCGCTTGATATTGCAGCGGACAGTTCAGGCCATCGGCGTTGAGCTTACTCTGCAGGATCGTCACGCCGGCGCGGACAGTGAATTGCGGCACGGGACGGATGACGGCTTCCAATTCCACGCCCTTCACCGTCGCGCTGCCAGCATTGGTCAGCACGTTGTTGATAGTCGGCGGATTCCCGCTGGTGTCCGAACGGTTCGCCTGGACCTGCAGATTGGCGTAGCGCTGGTAGAACAGGGCAGTGTCCAACCCGAACTTGCGGTCTGTCGTCCGGAACTTTCCGCCGACCTCCCACGCACTGACGGTCTCGGGCTGAACAGGAGTCTGGTGGCTGAAGTTGGCGGCAAGCTGGACGGCGTACGCCGCGCCCTTGTAGCCACGCGACCATGTCGCATAGGCTTGGGCGTTAGGACCAAATTTGTACTGAAGGCCGGCCTTGCCGGTCACCGCGTCATCCTTGATCGAACCGCTGCCGGAAGACGGCGCGGTCAGGAGCAGGTCGCCGACGAGCAGCGGAGACGTCCGGGTGCCGCTGTAGCTGTTGAACTCGTGCTGGACCCGGATGCCGCCGATGGCCGACAGACCACCGATCAGTTTGATCTCGGCCTGGCCGAACGCGGCGATGTTGGTGGTCGACGTGTTCGCGACCAGTCCCGTCGAGCGGTAGGTCGGGACGTTGCAGGCTTGTCCCACCATCAGGACCCCGTTCGCGCCACCCGGCGTGCAACTGCCCACGCGGCGGAAGAACGTCGTGTCGAGGTCGAGGTTGGAGTAGAACACGCCGGCCACCCAGGTCACCGGCCCGGACTTGTCGGACGCCGCGCGCAACTCCTGTGTGAACTGTTTGATGTGGGTCGTGCCGTCGTTGAAGTCGAACTGGCCGATCGCGGCGGTCAAAAACAGCGGCGTCGGTGTGTTTAGCCCATCGATATCGCCACCCTGCGAGTTGCGGAAATCCTGGTAGCCTGTGATCGACGTCACGGTTACGCCGCCAAGGTCGAGATTGCCCTCAAGGGACGTCTGCCACTGCGTTGTGTTGCTCGCGTACGGCCTGTTCTGCAGTGTCGAACGATTATTGGGTCCCGCGACGGTGCTTCCCAGCAGCCGGCGCAGATCGGGATTGTCTGCGCGAATGTAGACTAGTGAGCAGCAGTCCGCATCGTTCTTCGAATACGACCCGGAAAGCAGGAAGCTGAGCTTGGACGTGGGGTCCCAAGCCAGCTTCGCCCGGCCTCCGTAACTTTTGTAGCCGTTGATGTTGCGACGCAGCGTGGTATCGTTGATGAAGCCGCCAATGCTGTTGTAGAAACCGCTCAGCGATGCGCTCAGGCCGGAAGCGATGGGGCCGGACACATATCCCTTGGCGCGGTACTCGTTCTCCTCCGCGATGGTGAAGCTCGCATTCCCCTCGAACTTGTCCCCCGGTCGCTTGGTGACGATGTTGATGACACCAGCGGTGGCGTTCTTGCCGAACAGGGTGCCCTGGGGTCCGCGAAGAACCTCGATACGCTCGATGTCCGAGAAGTCCTCGAAGCCCTGATTCTGCCTCGCCTGGACCACACCGTCGATGACGAACGATACGGAGGGCTCCACACCGGCGCTGAAGACGGACGTGCCGACGCCGCGGATGCGTATGTCGCTCGCATTTGGACTAGTGCCCTGACGGACGGTCAGCGAGGACGAGACCTTGTCGAGCGCGTTCGCCGACGTGATCTGTTGGTTGCTCAGGATGTCGGCGGTGACCGCAGTGACCGCAGCTGGGACATCGAGGAGGCGCTCGGAGCGCTTCTGCGCCGTGACTATGATGTCCGCCGCCGTGTTATCCTGCTCGCCATCTCCGGGCGCCGGTGTGACTAAGTTCGCATTTGTCGAGGGCGAAGCCGTTTGCGCCCAAGCCGCATTCGCCATCAACGCCAGGCCGCTGGCCGCAGCCAAGGCCGTGAAGCGCAGCGCGCGCGGACTCACAACCGAACTCATCATACTATCCTCCCAAAAATTGGCGCGGACTGTCCGCCCGCTGTTCCGATTGTGGCGGCAACTCGCACAGATTCTTTCAATTGACAAGCTTGTCATTTCTTGGGATCGGATGAGCTCGGACGGTCGCCTGGCCGTCGATCGTCGTCAGGAGAGAGCAATGAATAGGTTTTCGCGCAGATTCAGGCTCATGTCGGCAGCCGGAGCGTTAGCGGCGATCGTCTCGGTTCAAACGGTTGCGGCACTGCCCGCGGCGCCTGCGAGAGCGGCACCATCGCAGCCCTCACGCGCGCCATCCAAGCCGTTCAACGTCATCTACGTGCTCGTCGATGACCTGCGTTTCGATTCGATGGGCTTCCTCACACCCGGACTCAAGACGCCGAACATCGACTTCATGGCCCGGAATGGGGTCTACTTCCCGAACGCGGTCGTGACTTCATCGCTCTGCTCGCCGAGCCGTGCGACGATTCTGACCGGCGAGACGACCCGGAACCATGGCATCGTGGATAACAATAACTCCTCGGAAGCCGGGCTCACCTTTTTTCCCGAGTATCTGCAGAAGGCCGGATATCAGACGGCCTTTTTCGGCAAGTGGCACATGGGGCAGAACAACGATAACCCACGACCCGGCTTCAACAAGTGGGTCAGTTTCAAGGGGCAGGGCACCTATTTCCCGAACGATTACGTTCCGCCGGACCTCCTCAGGAAAGGCGTGCTCAACCGGCTGAACGTCGACGGCACCGAGGTGAACCGCCAAGGCTATATCACCGACGAACTCACCGACTACGCTATGGACTGGCTGACCAAGGGACGCGATCAGTCGAAGCCCTTCTTCCTCTACCTGTCACACAAGGGCGTGCACACGGACCCTAAGCCGCCGGAGCGCTATCTCCACCAATATGACAACCTGCCCGTCACATTGCCGGCAAGCATGGCCGACACGCCCGAAAACTACCAGGGTAAGCCGCGTTGGGTGAAGGACCAGCGCAACAGCTGGCACGGCGTCGACTTCATGTTCAACGGCAACGAGCCGCTGACCAGCTACATCCGTCGATATTTCGCGACGCTGTCGCCGATCGACGACAGTCTGGGCCGGATCCTCACCTACCTGAAACAGAACAAGCTCGACCGGAACACGGTTGTCATCTTCACGAGCGACAACGGGTTCCAGTTCGGCGACCACGGACTGATCGACAAGCGAACCGCCTACGAACCCTCAGTGCGGGTGCCGTTCGTCATGTATGCGCCCGGCCTTCTCCCGAAGGGCGTGACCAACCCGGGCCTCATCCGCAACCTCGACCTCGCCCCGACGGTCCTCGACATCGCCGGCGTACCTGAGCCATCGCAGTTCGAGGGAAAGAGCTTCCTACCCCTGGCTGAAGGCAAGCTACCCCCGTCGCAGTGGAAGCCGGGCGACTTCATCTACGAATACTATTGGGAATGGAACTACCCCGAGACGCCCACCACCTTCGCGATCGAGCGCGACCGGGTGAAATACATCCAGTATTATGGGGTCTGGGACACCGAGGAGCTATACGACCTCGACAAGGATCCCAACGAGATGAACAATCTTATCAACAATCCCGCGTATCTCGACCGCAAGATCGAGCTGCGCAAGGCGTTGTTCGAACAGTTGGCCAACCGAACCGGGCAGCACGTCATCCCCTACAGCGAGAAGTTCAACGAGGGCGTCGTCAAGCGCAACAAGGACGGGTCCAAGCCCGGAGAATTCCCGCCGCAGTGGATGTCGAGTCCAAACCGCTACGATCGCTACAACGACCTATTCCCGGATTCGCGGGAGAAGCTGGACGCCGACCGGCGTAAGGTCCCCTACATCCGATGGGACTTGCTGTTCGGCGCTTGATAGTCGAGGCGCGCCTACCACAAAGTGCCGAACGAAGCAGGCCGACTTAGAGAGGGGACAAGGAACGTGGGCGTCACCATCATCGATGTCGCGGCACATGCGGGGGTTTCGATCAAGACCGTCTCACGCGTGATGAACGGAGAGCCTAACGTCAGGGACGACGTCAGGACGCGCGTGAGGGCGTCCATCGAGGCGTTGGATTATGTGCCGAATGTCGGCGCGCGCCGCATGGCCGGTGATCGCTCATTCCTCATAGGCCTGTTCTTCAATCCGAGGCTAGGTTTCTACGTCAACGGATTCCAGCTGGGCGCGGCCCGCAAGTGCCGCGAGCGCGATTATTTGCTGGCCGTCGAGCCGGTTGATGCCGAAGAGGAAGGCATCGACGCCCTAGTCGGTCAGGTCACGCGCCGGGCACGTCTCGAAGGCGTGATCCTCCTGCCGCCGATCAGCGACGACCTGAAATCGATCACAGTGCTGGAGAAGCTTGGCGTTCCGTTCGTCCGGGTGGCCCCGCGGCTCGAGGTGCATCGGGGCAGCCGAGTCTATGTCGATGAAGGTCGCGGCGCCTTTGATATCGTAAACCACCTGATCGAATTGGGGCATCGCGACATCGCGTTCATCGGCGGGCCCCCAAATGCGGGCGCCAGCGCTCTGCGCCGCGATGGCTTCCTCGATGCCATGAAGCAGGCCGGACTTCCGGTCGCGGATACACGCATGATTCCCGGAGATTTCACCTACCAACGAGGTGAAAGGGCGTTGGCGGCATTGCTGGATGGCGGCGATCCACCGTCTGCTGTGTTCTGCGCCAACGACGCCACGGCGCTCGGCGCAATGGCGGCCGCCTCGCGGCGGGGGATATCCGTGCCTCGGGCAATTTCCATCGCGGGGTTCGACGACAGCCCCTCCGCGTCCACCTCCTGGCCAGGCCTCACCACCGTGCGGCAACCGGTCGAGCAGATGGGAGCGATCGCAGCCGAGATATTGCTCGCAAGACGCGGCAAGGCCGACCCGGAGGAGCAGGTCGAGCGATCCTTGCGACTTGAGGTCGTTGTCCGTGAGAGTACTGGTCGGCCTTCCAAGTGAGCGATTGATAAGCTTGTTAGTTCAGTCATGTAGCCTCGTGCGGACTTGATCCAGCGAGGGGATGAGATACTCCTCGTCTTATTCACCTGGGTCGGCATGTTCGACGGCTTCTCAGATGGTCAACAGCCGTAGACAGCTAAAGCTCCAATCACGAAGGCGGCCGAAATGCGTGACCGCCTCCTCCAGCGGGAAGGGGCGGCCGACGAACGAAATGTCACGGTGGCCAGAGAAGTCTTCATCGCGCCACGTCTCGCCGTTAACGAAGAGCAGCCTGCGGTCACCACCGAGGCTTACGCCCCTTAGCATGACCTGGCGACCATGACCGTCTATGAATGGTCGCCGTCGATCCGGAGCGGTGTGAGCGTCATCGATGGATTATCCAAGGAATATGGCCGGTTGAAGCGCAGACGAGTGGTCCGCGCCTCCCGGCGACCTCAGTTCACTTCTTGATGGCTGCGAGGTCGCTTGCGACGAGCGTCAGCCGCTCGACCGGTATCTTGCCGTTAGACATCGGCTGAAGTTCCTTCAGACTCATGCCCTTGAACGATTCCCACATCGGATGTGCGGACAGGCCGGGCAGATCCTTATCGAGTACGGCCTTTCCCGAGGGGTCCGCAGCGATCTGTTCTAGGGGCGTGTCGAGGGTCATTTTTGCCTCCGTCGCCGGTGCCGGCGCAGCGGGAGCGGTTGGCGGCGAGGATGCCGATGCAGTCTGGGCAAAAGCATGGAGGGGAGCGGCCAGCAGAGCCAGCGCAAAGAGGGAGTTAAGAGTACGCATCGTGGTCCTTTCTTGAAACGAGCTTTGGGGATTTCAGGCTTCGCCGCCCGATTCCTTCATCTTCTTCAGCATCAGCTGCAGGTCGAAGATTCGCATCGCGGGGGTGAAGGAGCCGTCGAGGGTCGCTGCGAGATAGCGAGCAGCGCTGCGGACGTAGAGGACCTCGCTGATCGCGACCTCGCGTGCCAGCGGCAGGATCGCGGGCTGGGACGGCATGAACGTCAACGCGTTGAGGGCATGCAGCTGCAGCTGCCAAGACGATGCATCACGTGCGAGTGGCGCGAGTACCGAGAGCGCGAGCGCCCCATCTCCCAGCCCGGCTACCGCCTCCGCGGCGGCGATGCGGACATGCGGCGACGGGTCGCCGCTTGCAAGCGCACGTAGCTCGGCACGCGCCGCAGCGGCCTTGTCGCCGAGCATCAGCAGGCCGGTCGCGGCCCAGTAGCGGAGTACCGGTATGGGGCTGGTCAGGTTCCCCCGCAGAAGCGCGAGCTTGCGGGGGTCGCGACGCGCTGCGGCGGAGGCGAGCGCCATGACCCGCCGTAAGGGATAGACGCGCCGGTCACGGCTGGGGATGAAGCCTTCGCCAGCCATGCCTTCGGGTAGGAACCCGTTGTCGTTGATCGACAGCATCTGCTCGTCAATCGCCGACCGCATGCGGCGCAGCACCGCTGCGGCCGACCCGTCGCCGACCAGATTGACCAGCTGATCCCGGTCGGAACCGAGCTCGTAGAGCTCCTCGTAGGGCTTCTGGCCGAAGAAGCGCGCCTGAGCCGGGTTCAACTTGCCCTCGCGATGTGTGGCGTCCCATTCCTGGTAGGAACGGAGCTGCCATGCAAAGGCCTGATGCTGGGCCCACGGCCGATGCGGCATGTAGTTGCGGATGTAGCGCCAGCGGCCATCCGTGACAGTGCGGCAGAAGTCGATCCGCTCGTCCATCCTATTGCGCATGCCGAATGAAAGCCCGACCGGCGGCCGGATCCGGTCACCGAGAAACGCCCGGCCTCGCATCTGCGCCGGGGCCGCCAGGCCCGCAATCGAAAGCACGGTGGGCGCGAGATCGATGAAGCTCACGGGCGTGTCGATCGAGCTTCCTGGACCGACGGGTGCCAGATGGCGCCACTTGTCTGGGACGCGGACGACCATCGCGCAGCGATGCCCCTCGTCGTAGCAGTAGCGCTTGGAGCGGGGCAGCACGCCACCATTGTCGGAATAATAGAAGACGATCGTATCGTCGGCGAGCCCGTCCGCATCGAGCTCCGCGAGCCGGGCGGCAATCTGGCCGTCCATCTTCTCGATCAAATTGTAGTAGCTCGCATAGTCCCTGCGGATGCCCGGCGTGTCGGGGAGGTAGCCCGGAATGCGGACCTGCGCGGGCTGCACCGCGCCCTCGGTAACGCCGATGAGCTGCGACTCATGCGACACGCCGTAGTTGAACACCGCCATGAACGGACGGTCGTCGGGCCTGCTGCGCCAATGCGCCTCCTTGCCTTGCCCATCCCAAATGGCGGCCGGATCCACCGAGCAGTTGTAGTCGGTCTTCGCGCTGTTCGTGCACCAGTAGCCGGCCTTGCGCATGATCTCCGGATACGTCGCGAACTCGCGCGGGAACTGCGCTACCGCCCGCATCTGATTCGCTGGCGCGCAGCTCTCCGGATAGATGCCGGTCAGAATGCCAAAGCGCGACGGTGCGCAGACGGGAGCGTTGGAATAGACGTTGCGGTAGAGGATGCCGTGTTGCGCCAACGCGTCGATCGTCGGCGTGCGTGCGAGCTTGTCGCCGTAGCAGCCGATGAACGGATTATTGTCCTCGCTCACCACCCAGAGGATGTTCGGTCGTCGTGGCGCGGCCGCGAAGACGCCGTCCGCACCAGCCGCTGCGGCGATACCCACAGCGACGGTGAGCGCCTGGCGTCTTGAAATGTTATTCGATGCCATGACGACCTTTTTGCGTGCCTCTCACGCTCGGTTAATGGTCGCGGTTGACAAGCTTGTCAATCAGAGTTCGCGTTGACAGTACGGTCGGATTGTCAATCTTGTCGCCGCCCGGAGACGGGAGCCGGTAGGGTCAGGGTGACAGTTTCGCCAGATCCGCCGAGACCTTCGCGAGCCTGTTCGGCGTCAGCATCCGCGGTGCGAGGAGTGCAAGGTCTTCCAGGGACTTGTTCTTAAATTGCGCCCGCGTCGGGTGCGAACTAAGGCTAGGCAGTTCGTCATCGAGCACCGCCTTCGCACGGGGATCGGCGAGATGGTCTCTGATTGTCGGCTTGATCGATGGAGGTCCCTTGACACCCTCGGGCGGCGAAAGTTCCGCGGAGGTGCCGGGAACCGGTCGGGATGGCGGCACGGCACCTAGGACGAAAACGGGGTTTGCCGTGCGTTGGCTTGTGCTCAGGATATCCAGGCGCCTCGCCCATGGATCGACCCCAGCCACCGGACCGTCATTGGTAAAGGTCAGAATGCGGTCGCCAAGCGCGCTCGGCCACTTCACGCGACCCTCGCCATTCGGATCGCCGGTGCGCGCGAACGAAACCCAGTATGAGGTCACGTCCTGGGCAAGCCCACGATCGCGCTCGGCCGTCGGCCAGGGCATCTCGCCGAGCGTCTGGAACACATAGCCGACGTCGCTGGCGTGCGATGCGCCGGGGAAGGCCGCTGGCGCCGATGCGGATAGTATTGCGAACCGATACCTCCATGTGGGCGCTCGGCGAGCATGGTCGTTTCCGAGCGTCCTCGCCGGCTCTGAGAAGATGGCGTCGGTGTAGACGCGATCCTCGAACTCCTTTCTAGACCCATAGGCCGCCGCCAACGCCGCCGCGTCGTCAGGCGTCGGACGCACGCGGCCCGCCAGGTCCGGGGTCTGATAGGGCCTGGGCAGTTCGTAGTCGTTCGATCCAACCAGGTATGGCACCTTCACCTCCCGTCTGCCCGCGAACGCGGAAACGATTGTCTCCTTGAGTACCACGCCGTCAACGACAGGTGCCTCGCCGCCCATGGCGTCGATGCGGGGCAGCTTCATCAACTCCTCGGCGGGAATGGCGCGCAGCGCCTTCGCGTCCGGATTCCGGATGCCCAGATCCTCAATCATTGCCGCGTCACGACGTTCAGCCTCTGCCAGACCAACCGCCGGCATGCGGGCGTTGGCCGAGGACGCGATGGCCTTCTGAAAGAGCCCGCGCGCGAGCGGCGACGCCATCAGGGTGTCGACGGATGTCGCCCCTGCGGATTCACCGAAGATCGTGACGTTCGACGGATCGCCCCCAAAGGCCGCAATGTTCGCGCGGACCCATTTCAGCGCAGCGATCTGGTCGAGGATCGCGAAATTGGCAACGACAGGCTTGCGCGCGGTACGAGAGATGGCGGGATGTGCGAAGAAGCCAAGGCGGCCCAGCCGGTAGTTGATCGTCACCAGCACGACGCCGTTTTCGGGGATCGCCGGTCCGTTGAAGGACGGCTCGGCGCCCGTCCCCGTCACCATGCCGCCCCCATGGATCCACACCATCACGGGTAGCTTCCCCGAGCCCTTGACGGGACGCATGACGTTCAGGGTCAGGCAGTCCTCGCTCATCGGCAGCGGCGATGGCTTTTTGAAGCCGCGTCCCACCGCCTGCATGCATCTCGCACCGAACGACGAGGCGTCGCGAATCTCGTCCCACCGTGCCGCGGGCTCAGTCGGCGCCCAGCGGCGCGCTCCGGTCGGGGGGGCACCATACGGCAGTCCGCGAAAGGCCTCCACGTCGCCCTCGACCACGCCCCGTGCGCGGCCCTGGGTGGTGGACACTACCGGACGGGTCGCCTCATTTCCGGCGGCGGCCGCAACGGCGAAGGAGCCGATCAGCATGGTCGCGGCAATTCGCCGGGCCTCATAGAATCGCGCCATGGTCCACCTCTCCAACAAAGCTATACGCCATCGTTCAAATACTAGATGACAAGCTTGTCAATTGCATATCGGCGGTCTATCCGTCGCCGACAAGCGGAAATGGAGTGGATGAAATGGCAAGGCTCCGTCGGATCGGTCCGGTCGACAAATCGCGAAGCACGGGCAGGACCGGACGGGGATGGGCCGGCCGTGCTGCTGCCTTGGCGGCCATCGCTTTCCTGCTTGGGTCCTCAGCGCCCGGCGCGACTGCGCCGCCGGCCGTGGCGGCGCCCAACATCATCATCATCGTGGTGGACGACCTGGGATGGCCTGACGTGTCGGTATACGGGCGCTCGACCGTGCCGACCCCCAATCTATACCGGTTGGGGCGAAGCGGCGTCGCATTCACGAACGGCTACGCTGCCGCCTCAGTCTGTTCGCTTTCGCGGGCGGCGATCCTGACGGGAAAGATGCCGCAGAGCTACGGTCTCACCTACAATATCGACGAGAGCGGTCAGCAGGATCAGGGGCTGCCACTCGACCAGACGACGATGGCGGACAGGCTGCACGCCCGAGGCTATCGCACTGGCGCGATAGGCAAATGGCATCAGGGGGCCAGTCCGCGCTACTATCCTATGCGCCGCGGCTTCGACTATTTCTATGGGTTCTTGTCGGGTGAGGCGCTCTACGCCGATCCTGGCACGCCGGGGATCGTCACGACGCCCGCCAAGAGCGACAAGCCTATGGCGCGCAAGCCGGTCTGGAACACCGTGACGGGCCCAGACGCGACGATCGTGCCCAACCATTCGCGCTATCTCACGGACGACTTCACCGAGCATGCCGTCGACTTCATCGGCGAGTCTGCGGGCAAGCATAAGCCCTACTTCCTCTACCTGGCCTACAACGCCCCGCACTGGCCGCTGCAGGTCACCCGGCAGTGGTATGACCGCTTCCCGGAGATCAAGGATCCGATCCGGCGCACCTACGTCGCCATGATCGCGTCGATGGACGCCGGCGTGGGGCGCGTGCTCGACGCGCTGGACCGAAGTGGTAAGCGGGACAACACCCTCATCGTATTCATGTCCGACAACGGCTGCCCCGCGCAGTTCGGGGCGTGCGACTGCTCTCATCCCTTCGGAGCGGGAAAGTTCACCTATATCGAAGGCGGCACGCGCGTGCCGTTCATTGTCTCCTGGCCCAAGAGGCTGAAGGCGCGGGGACTGATGGCCACGCCGGTGAGCGCGCTCGATATACTGCCGACGGCGCTAGGGGCGAGCGGCGGCGGCGTGCCAGCCGGGCTGGCCGGGCGCGATCTGATCGCTGCGGCGCGTGGTGACCGCGGCATGGCCGACCGAACGCTGGTCTGGGGACAGGATCCGGTGTTCGCGGCGCGCAGGGGGGCCTGGAAGCTCTGGCAGTCCCGCGACAGGGGAGAAACGCACCTCTACGACCTTACGGCGGATCCGGGAGAACTCACGGATCTGTCGCAGAGGAATCCGGCAGTCGCGCGCCGCCTGGGCAAGAAGATCGACGACTGGCGCGCATCGCTACCCGCGCCGCTGTGGCCGCGCCGCGCCGCAGTGGCGGCCAAGATGTGCGCCAAGTCCACCGAGCTGGTGTATTGATCGGGGATGTCGGCGCGATTCAAACCACCGCGAACCTCGGCTGCCCCTCGCTCGGGCCGGTTCTCGGGCATGAGGCGGCTGACCGGCGGCACCTTCCTGATGGGGTCGGACGATTTTTACGACGACGAGCGGCCGATGCGGAGCGCCCAGGCCGACGCCTTCTGGATCGACGAGGTGCCGGTCACCAACGCCCAGTTTGCTCGCTTCGTCGCAGAGACCGGTCATGTGACGTTCGCCGAACTGCCCCCCGATCCGGCTAGCTATCCAGACATGGATCCGACGCTCGCCGTCGCGGGATCGATCGTCTTCACACCACCGGTGCAGCCGGTTCCGTTGGATGGTCCGGTCAGCTGGTGGAGCTATCTTGCTGGAGCCGACTGGCGGCACCCTCTCGGTCGGGACAGCGACCTGTCGGGTCTCGGACGGCATCCCGTGGTGCACATCGCGTATAGTGACGCGTTGGCCTACGCCGCCTGGGCGGGGAAGCAGCTACCGACCGAGGCCGAGTGGGAATACGCGGCACGCGGCGGCCTTGAGGGTCGGGCCTATGCATGGGGCGACGAGCTCCACCCTGCCGGCCGCGTGATGGCCAAGACTTGGAGCGGCGCGTTCCCATGGCGGAACGACGCGCCGGCTGGACTGGAACGAACGAGTCCGGTGAAGTCGTATCCGGCCAATCCGTTCGGCCTTTACGACATGATCGGCAACGTCTGGGAATGGACTGCCGACGACTACCGGGACGGCAAGGCGGCCGATGCGCCCTGCTGCGGTGGCGGGGGCCGGACCTCGGCGTCCGCGACCGTCAGGAAGGTCGCGAAGGGAGGATCCCACCTCTGCACACCGAGCTACTGCCAACGCTACAGACCGGCCGCTAGGTGGCCTCAGCCGATCGATACGTCGACCTCGCACATGGGGTTCCGCTGCGTCATCCGGCTTAACCAGGAACGTACAAAATGATGCCGAACGAGAAGCTGGCCCTCCACCTGCACAAGCGCGACCTGCTCAGGGGAGCAGCCGCGCTTGCGCTGGCCGGCGTCCTGCCAGTCCGGTTGGTGGCACAAGCGGCTCCCGTGCTTCGCAAGCGACTCAACCTGCTCTTTATAACTGCAGACGACTTGGACTGGTCCGTGCTCGGCTTCATGGGAGGGCGCATGAACCTGACGCCGAACCTCGATGCGCTCGCGGCGCGATCGCATCGGTTCGTGAACAATCGCACGGTCGCGCCGATCTGCATGCCGTCGCGCCAGGCGTTCATGAGCGGCCTGCTGCCGCACCACAATGGAGGAACAGGGTTCATTCCGATGACCGATGGCACGCCCAGCCTGACGACCATCCTCAAGGCGCAGGGCTACTTCGCGGGCGCCATCCATAAGGTCGACCACATGATGCCCCAGTCGTCCTTCCCCTGGGACTTCGTCCAGCAGGGCAAGGGCCGTCACACGCTGCTCCAAGCGCAGGGCGCAGAGGTCGCGATCGCCGAGGCGGAGGCGCAATCGAAGCCCTTCTTTGTGCAATGCAACATCAACGATCCGCACCGCCCATTCTATGGAAGCCCGGCCGCGGCCGAGGTCGACCATGGCGATGCCGGTCCCTACAAGATCGCCCGCGAGGTCGGACCCGGTGACGTCGTCGTGCCGCCGATGCTCGATGATCTCCCTCCCATTCGGGCTGAGATCGCTCAATACTGGAACAGCGTGCAGCGCCTCGACGCTGCGGTCGGCCACATCCTCGGCGCGCTCCGTGCAAGCGGGCATCAGGAGGACACGGCCATCGTGTTCTGTGCCGACCACGGTATGCCGTTCCCGTTTTCCAAAGCGACATGCTACGATCACGGAACGCGGGTGCCCGTCCTCATCTCATGGCCCGGAATGGGGCCGGCGAGAGAGTTTCGCAACCTCACTACCAATCTGGACATCCTGCCCACGGTCCTGGAGCTGCTCGGCGCTCCGCCACCGCCCGCACTGGACGGACGCTCCTGGATGCCGATCATCAAGGGGGAAAGCGGCGGAACCCAGGAGTTCGTGTTCACCTACGTCAACGAGGTGTCCAGCGGGCTCTCCTATCCGACGCGCGCGGTCCAGGACGATCGATACTCGCTGATTTTCTCCGCTTGGGCAGACGGCAAACTCACCCTGCGGCTAGAGAGCATGCTCGGACTCACATATCCGGCGATGATCGAAGCGGCACGGACAGACGCTAATATGGCAGCCCGCGTGAAACAGTATGTCTACGGTGTGCGCCTCGCGCTCTATGACCTGAAGTCCGACCCGGGACAGCGCCGGAACCTGATCGACGACCCCGCGCAGAAACGCCGGGCCGCGCGCATGAAGGATATTCTGTTCCAGGAGATGCAACGCACCAAGGATCCCCAACTCGCGAACTACCGGTCGGTGCTCGCTGGCGGTAGCGCGACCGTTCCGCAGGACCCGGACCGGTTCCGGCTTCGCGGCGGCGAGTGAATCGATCGAGCCGTCGGCCAAATCGACCCGACGAGGATGTGGGAGCGAAATTCGTCAATCTGCCGTAATTCGCAGAAAACGCGCAATTCCCTACGTTTGCCTAACTTTCTCGCTTTTATTTCTCGGAGATATAGTCGGCCCAGGCCTTCATGAGCCGCCGCCGCCGTTCGAAGAAATCCGTGCGTCGATATGCCGCCTCGACACGGTCAACCAGCTTGTGGGCCAGCGCTTTGTCGACGACCTCCTTGGGGGTCCTTGTTTTCTCGGCCGCCCAATCGGTGAAGCTGCTCCGGAACCCGTGAACGGTCACCTTCTCATGGCCAAGGTCACGTAAAACCTTCGTCATGGTCATGTCGCTTAGCGGCCTGTTTCCGTCCGTCGAGAACACCAGCCCCTCCTCGTCAGACCGAAGTCGCCGCCGTCGTTCCAGGATTGCCACGGCCGCTGGAGAGAGGGGGACGACATGTTCCTTCTTCATCTTCATACGCACTGCCGGAATCGTCCACACGCCCGACTTGAGATCGAACTCTGGCCATGAGGCGAGGCGGGTCTCTCCCGAGCGGACGGCATTGAGGAGGGTGAACAGAAGCGCGTCGCGGCCAGCGGTTTCCGGAAGGTCGGTCAACCGCATAACGAGCACCGGCACGTCGACATACGGCATGGCGACAAAATGCCCTTCTTCTGTAGGTTGTCGCGGAAGGCCCTTGGTTACGGATCTCAGCGCCGCCTCATGGTGGCACCATCCCTCGATATGCGCATAGTCGAGCACCGTTCCTATGCGCTGCAGAATTCTGCGAGCCGTCTCGGGGATCGAGAGCCAGATCGGCACGAGCGCATCACGAACCATGACGCTCGTCACCTGATCGACTGCCTTGGCGCCAATCGCCGGAAAAATGTGATTCTCAAGCGAGGCCAGCCACGAATCGCGATGGCGCTTGTTCGCCCAACCACTCTTCATCGCTTCGTGGCAGGCGCGAGCCGCATCGGAGAACGTGGGCACGGAGGGCTGGGGAGCGGGCTCGTCCGCCCTTACATTCTCGCCGCTCTTGATCCTGGCCCGTAACTCGGAAGCCTTGGTTCGGGCTTGTGCCAATGACAGTCTCGCTGCCGACCCTAGTCCAAGGTCCTGGCGCTTGCCGCCCATTTGCGTCCGGAGTACCCAAGATCGCGAACCAGTTTCGCGTACCAACAGATAGAGTCCTTGCCCGTCGGCGTGGCGGCCGGGCTTTGCATTCTTTACACGCAGAGCTGTGAGTCCGGTCATGGAGCGCTTCTTTCGTCCCTCATTCGGTCCCACATTCCGGTTCGGAAGTTGTGGGACTTTAAGAGGCTGCCAGAAACGCTCGGTGCATCGATTCGTATGAAAATCAAAGCCTTAGAGACGTTCTGGCTTCCTCTGGGACATCAGACGTACAGACCACGGCTCCACCATTCCCTTCATAGCAATTGATATTGCTTGGGCTTCATTTGGCGGTTGAATCGTCCCGCCACACCGGCCCGCTGATATCGAGGCCCCGTTTTTCGAGCTGGTCCAGCACCCCGTCCCGCTCGGCAAGCACCCTGAGCGGCACGACCGCGAGCGTGGCGCCGGGTTTCGCTGTGGCGTCGCGGATGGCGTCGACCCATTGCTGGCGCAGGGTGGAGCCAAAGCCGTCATTGGTCCAGGGCCAGCAGCGCCCCAGCGCCTCCTCGAGCGGATTGGCCATCACCGCCGGTACGTCCAGCCTGGTCCAGGCCCGACCGCGCTCGGTCACGACGTCGGGGCCGACCTCCGTCGCGGTCATCGCTGCCTCAAGGCACGGGATATGCGTCTCGGCCGCAGCCCCGAAGAGATTGTCGAGCATATCCTCACCGCGCACTTCGCCGACCGGCTGGGTGGGAATCTTCGCGTGACGGGCGGCCTTGCGGACGATGTCGGAGGCGTCGTCAGTCGTATCGCGATTGAATGCGAGTCGCTTCGACAGCAGGTCGAATGCCGCCATCAGGAAATTCTGCCGCGTATAATCCTGATCGAAGCGGCGTTCGAGCGCTTGCAGCCGCTGCAGTTGCTGCGGGTTCAGATAGTCCGCCGCGACGCGCCCCTTGGGCAGCTTGGTGAGCTTGCCGCCCTTGAAGATGAGCCGGAAGATGTCGCCGGGCGATATTTTCGCCTTGGTGCCGAGGATGATGCGCTGCGCGCGTTCGGTCGCTCCCTCCAACCGCTCCGGTTGCCACGGTGTCGCCTTGGGAACTTCCGCGATCTCGCCGACCAGGATGACGACCCCCGCGGTCGTCCCGATCGTCCACATCGGCGCACCCGAGCGCCGCGCCGTGACCACGATATCGTCGGCCGCATCGGGCGGCGTCGGTGCTGCCGTCGTCGCCTGCTGCGCCAGAGTCGGGTACGGCGCCATGACGGTCGTCGTCCCGGCAGCCAACAGCAGGGCCATGAGGGTTATGGTCTTCATCGGTCGCTCCAGCTCGCGCAAAAACTAGCGCCCGCACGCCCTTGGAGGCCGGGATCGGATTCGGGAAGCGCTTTTCGCTGGCTGGAATTACGGGGAGTTATGGTGCCGAAATTACGGGACACAACGCGGCAATCGGTGCGCAGGCCTTCTTTGAAGACGGCGACGATCATTGTATCGAGATATCCTCGGCACCGCTGCGGCGCACACCGTTCCGTGTCTGAGGCACGGAGTCGCCGTGGCCGCCGTCAGCTCCCCGAAATGGTCGGTGCGAGCGTGCCCAGCCAGGCGATCAGCGCGAGGATCAAAAGCGCCAGGCTGGTTTCGGCGGCGAGGCTGTAGCGCAGCAAGGCGAGGGCCTGTTGCGGCGCGTCCGTTTCGAGCGCAGCGTCGAGATTGGGGGTCAGGCGATAGCGGTTGAGCGCGGCAAGGCCGAGCATGCTGCCGAACAGCGCCAGCTTTGCGATCAGCAATTGCCCGTAGAGTGTCGTCGTCAGCGTCGGGATGCGGTCCAGGCCGACCAGGAACAGCCCGTTGACCAGGCCGGTGGCGACGATCGTCGCGACGATGATCGTGCCGATGATCGAAAAGCCGCGTAGCGCGTGATGGGCGAGCCGGATGCGTGCAACGTCCGTGCCGGTCCGGCTGCGCATCACCAACCATAGCAGGACGAAAAGCGCACCGAGCCACGCACTTGCGGCGAGCATGTGCAGGATGTCGGCGCCGAGATGAAGCCATCCGGCAATGCCTTCGGTCGAGACACCATGACCCGACCAGGCGAGGGTAGCGACCGCGACGGCGCCCAGCAGCGAGACGGGAGCGAGCGTTGAGGCCGATCGCCGCTTCACGGCCAGCCCACATCCCAGGATTGCGAGGAGCGCCGCCAGCCTGGCGATCAGCGCCCAGCCCATCGCCGTTTCCGACAGGAGCATGCGGAACAGCGCCGCATCGAGTTCGCCGACGGGCGTACCCGCCATTGCCGCGGCCTGAAGCACGAAGCCGAACGCGGAAAGGATAATGCCGAGGATCGCGAGTGCCGAGGTCAGTGCGCGAATCGGGATCAGGCCGGGCCCGTCCCGATCCGCGCCTCTGAATGACAGGAGGCCGAACAGCGGAATGCCCGCCAGCAGCCCGAGATCGGCAAACAGCCCGAACCGGACGGCGATGATCGGCCAGTCGTCCATGCGGTTATTTTACCGTGAACGCGACGCTGCCGTCGACCCGGTGGGTATCGGTCGATACGACATGCCACTGGATTTGATAGGTGCCAGCCGGGAGCGGCCGGGCAAAGGCCGCGACCAGTGTCTTGCCATCCTTGGCGACGGAGGTCTTGAAGCCGCTCATCTTCATCGGCGCGTGATTGGCCATGCCCGGCATGCCGGTCATGACCACGGTCATGCCCGACATTTGTGCGACGAGCGTCTCACTGAACACCAATGTGATCTTGCTCGGCTTGGCGACCGATGCGTTCGCCACCGGTTGCGAGGAGAGGAGCTTGGGGTGCGCGACGGCGGGGGCCGCGATGGCCAGTCCAGCCAGGATGAATGAGGCGACCAGCGGGCGTACGAAATTCATGGGTATCTCCGTCAGGGGGCGATAGTCTCCAATACGCAAGGGCGACGGGCATCCCTCGGCTTTTTCGTGCAAGAGTGTGAGGGCTGGTCGGGAACGACGCGTATAAGAAACTGAGCATGGGAGTATGATGCATGACCGATATTGACGCCATGCTGGCGCGCCTTCGGGAAAGTCCGGTGCATCCGGGCCTGGAAACGATCGACACGGCGGTGATGGACGCGCTGGGCGCGCGCGCCAGTGCCGCGACGCGCCTCAACGGTACCGCCTTTGGCGTGGCCGCTGTGATGGCGCTCGTGCTGGGGATCGTTGGCTCGGCCTATCCCGCGAGCCCCGCCAGGGCCGCGTCGATCTCACCCTTCGGCCCGCCATCCGCGCTCGCGCCCTCGACATTGCTCGGCGCCGACGAATGAGGGACTATCGCCGGGTCATCCTGATCGCATTGATCGCGTTCGCGGCGGCGATTGCCGGCGTGGTGGTCGGCCGCGAATATGTCGTGCCGCAGCCCCCGGTCGAGAATGAACTGCACGATCTGCTCCATAGTCAGCTCAATCTCGATACGGCGCAACATGCCGCGATTGATGTGATCGAGCAGCGCTTTGCGGTTCGCCGCCGTGCGCTCGAAGGGGAGCTGCGGGCGGATAATGCCCGCCTCGCCACGGCGATCGAGGCCGAGCGCGGCTATGGGCCGAAAGTGGCCGCCGCGGTCGACCGCTCGCATCAGGCGATGGGGCAACTCCAGAAGGAAACGCTCGAGCATATCTTCGCCATGCGCGGCGTCCTTCGCCCCGATCAGGCCACCAGGTTCGACGACGTCGTGGTGAAAGCGCTGACGGCCAAGGAGCGGTGACCACTGACCTCGCCGGCTGTACGGACGGCGACCTGGCGATGTTCGCCGCCGCCGGGCGACAGGCTGCCTATGGCGAGTTGATGCGGCGTCACCGCGACTGGGTCTATCGGATCGTGCGCAGCCATATCGGCGATGCCGATGAAGCGCTCGACGTCACGCAGATCAGCTTCGTCGCGGCCTTTTCCGCGCTTGGCCGTTATGATCGGTCGCGGCCCTTCCGGGTGTGGATCGCGCGTATCGCGATCAACAAATGCCATGATTGGGCACGGCGGCGGGCGGTTCGCCGCTTCCTGACCTTCGCCGCACCGATCAGCGACGCGGAGCAGGTGGCCGACACCGTCGTGCCGATCGATGACGCGCTGGTGGCGAAGCAGGAGCTGGATCGGGCGATGCGCGCGATCGCCCGGCTGCCCGCAACGCTCAAGGAGCCGTTCATCCTGCAGGCGGTCGAGGGGCTGTCGCAGGCGGAGACGGCGCAATTGCTTGGCATCAGCGAAAAGGCGGTCGAAATGCGCGTCTATCGCGCGCGGACGAAATTGAACGAAGTTCTGAGGGATTGAATCTGCGCGCGCGTATGAATGCATGGGGCGCCCGTAGACCTGGAAGTATAAGCAACAATCATGACCGTATCGATGTTTGATCGCCGCTCGCTGCTGCGGGCCGCGGCCGTTGCCGGCGGCAGCGCCGCCTTTGCCCCCTGGTTTCCCGCCTGGGCGCAACCGGTCTCGGCCGGGATCGTCCGGCCGCTGCCGACCGTGTCGGGGACCGAGATTTCGCTGCGCATCGCGCATCAGATGATGACCGTCGATGGCCGCGAAAGCCACGCCATCGGTATCAATGGCAGCGTCCCGGCCCCGCTAGTACGGTTGCGCGAGGGAACGACCGTTCGCTTATCGGTCACCAACGATCTCGACGAGGACAGCTCGATTCATTGGCATGGCCTGCTCGTCCCGTTCCAGATGGACGGCGTGCCGGGTGTCAGCTTTCCGGGCATCAAGCCGCGGTCGACCTTCACCTATGAATTCCCGATCCATCAGGCCGGGACCTATTGGTATCACAGCCATTCGGGGCTGCAGGAGCAGATCGGGCATTATGGCCCGATCGTGATCGATCCGGCGGGCGTCGATCCGATCCGGTCGGACCGTGAGCATGTCATCCTGCTCTCCGACCATAGTCCGCTTCATCCGCACGCCCTGTTCCGCAAGCTGAAGCTGCAGGGCGGCTATTTCAATTACCAGAAGCAGACGCTCGCCGGCTTGCTCAAAGGCGAGGATCAGCCGCTCAAGGACCGGCGGGCATGGGGCGGGATGCGGATGGATCCGACCGACATCAGCGATGTCACGGGCTCCACCTACAGCTATCTCGTCAATGGCCACGGTCCGCGCGACAATTGGACCGCGCTGTTCCGTCCCGGCGAGCGAGTCCGGCTGCGCTTTATCAACGCCTCGGCGATGACCACATTCAACATCCGCATTCCCGGTCTCAAGCTCACCATCGTCCAGGCCGACGGGCTCAATGTCCGTCCGGTGACGGTCGACGAATTCCAGATCGCGATCGCCGAAACCTATGACGTGATCGTCGAGCCTGCCGAGGACCGCGCCTATACGCTGATCGGCGAGACGGTCGATCGATCGGGGATGGCGCGGGCGACGCTGGCGCCGCGCGAAGGGATGGTGGGGGATGTGCCACCGCTCAGGAAGCGCCCGCTCGCGACCATGAAGGACATGGGAATGGGCGATATGGGCGCCGCGCCTGTTGCCGGCACGGCCGGCTGCGCGCCCGAGCATGCCGCAATGGGGCATTGTACGCCCGCGCCGGCGGGGCCGGACGCAGCGGGCGGTGCCATGGCGGGGATGGATCATGGTGCCGGCGGCATGAGCCATTCGATGCGCGATTTCTCCACTGCGCCGACGGTCAGCAAGACGCCGACGGTCCAGACCATTTCACCGATGCCGGTCGATCGTACCGGCGAACCGGGTCAGGGCCTGGCGGATGCCGGACACCGCGTGCTGGTCTATCGCGACCTGATGGCGGTCGATCGCAACCCCGATGTCCGCGCGCCCGATCGTGCGATGGAGATCCACCTCACCGGCAATATGGAACGCTATATGTGGGCGTTCGACGGCGAGAAACTGAGTGAGGTGAAGGAGCCGATCCCGTTCCTGAAGGACGAACGCGTACGCGTCACGCTCGTCAACGACACGATGATGGGGCACCCGATTCACCTGCACGGCCATTTCTTCGAACTGGTCACCGGGCACGGCGAATATGCGCCGAGAAAGCACACGGTTCAGGTCCAGCCGGGCGGCAAGGTGACCTTCGATGTCACCACCGACGCTGTGGGCGACTGGGCGTTTCACTGTCACATGCTCTATCACATGCATGCCGGCATGATGCAGGTCGTGACCGTCCGGCCGCGGCTGGGAGCGAGCGCATGATCCGCGCTGGCCTGCTCGCAAGCGGCGCGCTGTTTCTGCTGTCGGTTCCGGCCGGCGCCCAGACTATGGACCAGACCATGCCGGGCATGGCCATGCCCGCTAAACCAGCGCCGAAAGCCGCGCCGAAACCAACACCGAAGCCCGCGACCAGACCCGCGGACACGCCGACACCGCATAAGGACGCGGTGATGGTGCCCGAGACTGATCCTCATGCCGGGCATGTCATGCCGGCCATGCCCGCGATGCCGCAGCCCGATGTCCAGGCGGAGTCTCCGACACCTCAGGCGATGCCCGGGATGACTGAGCATGGCACGGGCGGCACGGCGCTGCCCGCCGGGGATGGATCCGCGCCGGCGGCCGGGGAGCCGAACTATGCCGATACGGTGTGGGGTGCGGAGGCCATGGCCGCGTCGCGCGCCATGCTGCGCAAGGAACATGGCGGCGGGACCTTCTCGCAGATCATGTTCAACCTGGCCGAATATCAGGTGCGCAAGGGACGTGACGGGTTCCGCTGGGAAGGTGAGGGCTGGTTCGGTGGCGACATCAACCGGCTCGTCGTCAAGTCCGAAGGGTCGGGCACGTTTGGCGAAGGCGTGGAGGATGCCGAGATCCAGGCGCTCTACAGCCGTGCCATCGGTCCCTATTTCAACCTCCAGGCCGGTATCCGGCATGATTTCACGCCCGGCCCGTCACGGACCTATGCGACGGTCGGGTTTGAAGGGCTCGCCCCTTATTGGTTCGAGGTGGAGGGTGCGTTGTTCCTGTCGGACAAGGGCGATGTGCTGGCGCGGCTCGAAGGCTATTATGACCAGCGCATCACCCAGCGGCTCATTCTTCAGCCACGCGTCGAGCTCAACCTGGCTGCGCAGGATGTGCGTGAAAACGGCATCGGATCGGGGCTGAGCAATGTCGAACTGGGCTTGCGCCTGCGCTATGAAGTCGCCCGCGAATTCGCGCCCTATATCGGTATTTCCTGGGACCGTGCCGTTGGCGATACGGCGCGGTTTGCGCGTGCCGCGGGCGAGGATGCGAGCTCCGCGAGCTTGGTCATCGGCGTGCGGACATGGTTCTAGGGCCGGGCTTTTTAGATCGGGCTAGAGGAGTGAGATGTGAAGAAACCTGATTTTCTGGCTGCCCTGTTGATGCTGGGCGCTCCTTCGGCGGCGATCGCGGCCAATGACGTCCTCGTCCATCGCGATCCGGGCTGCGGTTGCTGCGAAAAATGGGTGGCGCAGGTCCGCCAGCAATTCGGCCGGCACGTAAAGATGGTCGACGACCAGAAGCGCGCCGCTTTCCAGAAGACGCAGGGCGTTCCTGCGGCCTTGTCGTCGTGTCACACCGCGATCATCGATGGCATGGCCTTTGAGGGGCACGTGCCGATCGCCGATATGAAGCGTGTGCTGACGCAGCGGCCCAGGGGTGTGAAGGGACTGGCGGTTGCCGGCATGCCGCTGGGATCGCCGGGAATGGAAATGGCCGGTATGCGCCCTGAAGCGTATGATGTGATCGCATTCGGGCCGGGGGGGCGACGGGTCTTTGCCCGCCATAATGGCTGAGGCCTGCGGCAGGCTCATCCGCAAGCCCGGGTATATCATTGTTATCATTGCCATGTGATCGCAGCCAGTCTGGATCGAACGCATGGCGGATCGCGCTTCGTACCTGTATAGACAGGTGATGAGACACGCCGATGCTGCGCCCGCTTCCTTCACTGACGCAGTTGATCGGGCAGACGGCCTGACGGGGCCGCGCTACGCCGCGATCAAGCAAGCTCTGACCGACGGTATTCGCGACGGCACCTTGAAGCCGGGCGACCGCGTGCCGTCCGAGTCCGAGCTGGTGTCCCGCTTCGGCGTCTCGCGAATGACGGCAAACCGCGCGCTGCGCGAGTTGCAAAGCGCCGGGATCCTGGTGCGTCGCGCCGGCATCGGCTCCTTCATCGCTGAACCGCGGCCGATCGGCCAGATGATCGAGATCCGCAACATTGCCGATGAAGTGCGTGGCCGGGGCCATGAGTATCGCGCGCGGATCATCCAGAATGAGGATGTGCGGGCAACGGCGGAAACCGCCTCGCTGCTTGGCGTCTCCGCCGGGACGCGGCTGTTCCACTCGGTCATCGTGCATCACGAAGCCGAGTTTCCGATTCAACTCGAGGACCGTTTCGTGCTGGCGTCAATCGCACCGGACTATGGCGGGATCGACTTCACCGCGACGACGCCCAACGAATATCTCACCCGGATTGCGCCACTCGAACGCGTCGAGCACCGGGTCCGCGCCGCCATGCCCGACGACCGGGTGCGCGGCATGCTGGGGCTCGACAAGGAGGAGCCGGTGCTCGTCATGACGCGCCGGACCTGGAGCCGTGCGCGACTCGTGTCACATGCCTGGCTGACCCATCCGGGAGGTCGTTTCGAGCTGTCGGCCTCCTTCTCGACCAGCGATCGCTAGAGCGGTTTCGCCGCGACTTTCCGGCGACGGCGCAGCCAGCGGAAGTCGGTGCGCCCGAAGCTTTTGAACAACAGATAGAAGCCCGTTCCCGACAGCCAGAGCGTCCCGAAGGCGATGAAGATGATCAGCGGGTGGTTGAAGCTGGACCGGCTGACATAATCCATATTGTGGAGCATCCAGAAAAAGTCCCAGGTGCGCCACGTGTCGCCGCGCATGACCAGGAAACGTCCGGACTCGGCCGAGACATAGGCACTGCTGTTGGCGGAATCGGCAAAATCGACTCGCCACTGGCGGCCGGCATGCTCGCGCGCCTCGAGATTGGGTTTCGCCAGCGCTTCAACCTTGCGCACTGGTGCCGGGTTCATCATCGCGGCGACGCTCTGCGCGGTCTCCGCGTCGACGATCACTGGCGTGCCGTCGCTGGCGTCGGCCAGTTGCAGGGCCTTCGCGGTGCGCAACTCATAGACGGGCCGCCCGGCAAGATCGCGCAACACCACACCGGACACTGCGCCGATGCCGGAGATGCGGGCCGGATCGATCAATGGGCCGTCCGCCGGAAGCGGATGAGTATGCCCCGCCGCCATGTCATGGCCGCCGACTTCCTTGCTGTCGAGCAACGCCATCATCGAACCGCTGAGCGCCCAGAGCAGGAATTGCAGCCCCAGGATCAGCCCGACCCATTTATGGATGCGGCGGAACAGGAGCGGGGAGAGACGGATACGTTTCATGCCATGACCTTCTGCTTCCCGGGGGCCTTCTTCTTTTTGCGGCGCGGGAAGGACCAGATGAGCAGCCATGCGCCGCTCAGCGCCATGGCGAATGCGCTCCAGGTGGCCACCCGCAGGAGTGGATTGTTGACGTTGGTGCGATCCTGATAATCCATGATGTGGAGCATCCAGGCGATGTCGAAGGCGCGCCACAGCGCATGACGCCGCGAGATGAGCTCGCCGGTGACGGGCGACAGATAAAGCGTGGGTCGGTTCCACCCCTGGAACTCGACTTGCCAATAAGGCGGTTTGCGCGATTGCATCTCCTGTGGCGCTTTGGTCAGCAATCTGGCTGATACGATTTCCCCGCTGCCGGCGTAAATCCGCCGGGCGAGCGCGCGGATATCCCGCTCAGCCAGCGGGGCAAGCCGTTCGGCCGTTTCCGCGTCGTACAGCATTGGTCCGGCGGGCGTTTCGGCGCGCCAGACGGTGCGATCGAACAAGCGCTGCAACCGCAGTTCGGACGTTCCCGGTGCCGCCGCCACGATGCGTGACGGCGACACGAGGTTCGCGAGATCATAGGGCCGAACCACTGGCGGGCGCACAAGATGGTCGCCATGGATCGTGTCGATATGGACCACGACCATATAGAAGCCGGTCAGCGTCCAGAGCAGGACTTGCAGGCCGACGAACAGCGCGATCCATTTGTGCGTCCGTCTGATGACGAGCGGCCAGCGAAGCTTTGCCATGATCTTGCCCCCGGCTCAGAACGCGGTGCGGAAACCGACATAGAATCGCCGTCCAAGCAGATCGTACGTCATGGTGTCGGTGTTGGCATCGGTGAAGCTCTGAATATAGGGCGCCTTCCGGTCGAACATATTGTCGATGCCGAGCTGGAATCGCGTCTTTTCATTCACTTCGAACGCAAGCTGAGCGTTGTGGTAGAAGACATTGGGCGTGCGATAGCCGATCGCGCCGGGCAATGCGTTGAAGTCCGTGGCCTTGCCGATCCACTGCGTCGACCAGGTTATACCGATGCCATCCTTCTTCGCGTTCAGCACGCCATAACCGCGCCATTTCGGATAGCCGCCATTGCCGCCGCCGATATGGCCGTCGAAATTGATCGGCGCACCGCCCGGGAAAGGCGTCACGACATATTTGCTCAGCCAGGTGGCGTTGAGATCGAACGAAACGGCGACACCGCCGACCGTCCGGTTATAGACCAGGCCGAGATCGAGCCCGCTCAGTTGCTCGCGGCCGGTATTGATCGGCTGCGCCGAAAGGAAGGTGACTTCGCCGGTCAGCGGACTGCGCGTGAAATCCTTGCAGAAGCTGCTGGAAAGATTGGCGCTGGCATAGCAGACCGCCAGCTTGGTCGAGCCTGGAATGGCGCGGATCGCACCCTTGATGTCGATCTCGAACCAGTCGGCGGTGAGCGACAGGCCGGGGATCAATGCCTTGGGCTGGACCACCGTGCCGATCGTCCAGCTCTTCGAGCTTTCGGGCTGCAGCTTCTGGTTGCCGCCGACCGTGGTCAGGATGGTGGTGCCGAGCTGGACATAATTGGCGGGAACTCCCGACGCCTGGCAATTCGCGATCAGTGTCGCATTGCCGCTCGCCGCATAACGGCTGCACGGATCGGTGGTGGTCAGATTGCCTTCGGAAACGCCGCCGAACAATTCAGGGACATTGGGGATGCGGAAGCCGGTGCCATAGGTGCCGCGCATCCGGATGCTGCCGTTCAGCTGCCAGTCCAGGCCGAACTTGTAGTTCCAATCGCCGCCGAACAAATCATAGTTCGAATAGCGCACCGCGCCGTCCAGGGTCAGCGACTTGATCAGGGGCGTATCGGCCAGCAGCGGGACCGATAGTTCGAGATAGGCTTCCTTTGCCGTGCTCGAACCGGAGATCGGGTCCTGCTGGTTGGTGTTGGCAACGCCGAGCACGGTCAGCGGATCGGGATTACGCCAGCCCTTTTCCTTGCGATAGACCACACCGGTGGCGAAGGAGAGCGGCCCGGCCGGCAGATCGAACAGCTTGCCGGTCAGGTCCGCGGTGACCGTGGCAAGCTGATTGCCGCCGCGATCGCGTGAGGTGAACAGGATATAGTCGAGCACTTGCGGCGTGAGATCGCCGAACCCCAGATAGTCGGCGCAGGGGATCGCCGCACCGGCGGTCATGCTGCACTTGCTGGTATTGATGGTGTTGCCGACGCGCTCGAGGTTGGCGACATTGGTCGATCCGTCCACTGCGGTGTTGCGGCCGAAGCTGCCGGCCACTTCCCATGCCCAACCATTGGCGAACTTGCCGCGCAGGCCCGCGGTTCCCTGCCAGGTATTGGTTTCCTGGAAGAACTGGCGCGCGCCTGGCTCGGCCAGGCGGCGCTGGACCAGGACGATGTTCTGGCCGGTGGGGTTGGTCGGGTTGCTGGCCGAGATGGCGAGATTGCGCAGCGTTCCCGGTGTTGCGATCTGGTTCGACTTGCGATGGGTATAGAGGAATTCGCCGAAGAATTTCACACCGTCGGTGATCTGATAGTCCGCGAACAGCGCGGTGCTGATGCGCTCGACCGGGCTGACGGCGTTGAGGAACGGGGTCGAATTGAAATTATGCTTCGCCGCGCTGTAGGGCTCGTAGAAATTGCCGTTGCCGCCGGGCACCTGGTTGAAATTGATCTGCTGGCCGTTGGGCAGCACGGCGCGGCCGCCGATGGTCGAGGCGCTGTTGACGCAGGCAAGTTTGCCCGGCGTGGTTTCGGCGAGCGAGCAGGGCGCCCGGCTCGCCATGTTGACCGCGCTCGTCGTCTGATAAGTCGCTGCCGCCATCAACCCGCCGCGGTCATTGCGGATGCCCCAGATCAGATCGGCGGTGAAATCCCGGCCGTCGCCACGCGCGGAGATGCCCTGGCGGGCGCTGACGCCGAATCCTTCATAATCGTTGCGGGTGATGAGGTTGACGACGCCCGCCATCGCGTCCGCACCGTAGATCGCCGATGCGCCATCCTTGAGCACATCGGTGCGCGCCAGCGCCACCACCGGGATCATGTTGAGATCCGGCGACGAATTGGCGCCGGTCCCGCCCGCGACGAGCCGGCGGCCGTTCAGCAGGACCAGCGTGCGCTTGATGCCGAGCCCGCGCAGATTGACCTGTGCCGTGCCATAGCCATTGCCGGTCCAATAGGCCGAGGTCTGGTTGCCGGCAAAGCCCGCATTGGCTGGCAGGCGCTGCAACACGGTCTCGATATTGACGAGGCCGGTATTCTCGATCTGCTCGGCCGAGACGACGGTAGCGGGGCCGACGCCGGCCAGATCCTGGCGGCGGATGCGCGACCCGGTGACGACGATGTCGCCGGCGGGTGAGTCGTTGTTCTGCGCTGTTGCGCCGGTGTCGGCGGCTTCATCGGTCTGTGCCATCGCGGGGGTGGAAACCACCGCCAATAGCGCCGCGCCGACCAGTAGCTTCGTCCTCGTATCCATGCCCTTGCTCCCTGTTTTGCATTTTGATTTCGGCCAGAGAGCACTGGTTGTATATACAGGTCAATACAGATTATTTGTTTTATAACAATAACTTATGGAGAAATTCTTGAGCCGCAATCCGCACCATTAATACGCAGCTGGTTCAGCCACCCCTCAAGTTTTTTGCGTTAATTTTGCGCATTTGTCGTGCGACGATCGATGCGCCAGGCATCGAACATATTGGATTTACGGGCTATTCGCCCGGTGCCGGTGGCCCGTTCGATGACTTTTCGGTGGTGATGGTCAAATCGTAGCGGATCCGCACCCATGCACCGATCACCGGACGGCCATTGATCCGGGGTGGCCTGACCCGGAACTGCCAGGCGGCCTGGCGCATCGCCCGCGCCAGGCCGGAGCCTTGTGGCGATTCGCCGAGCACGCGGCAATTCTCGACGCGGTAATCGGGGATCGTCTTGCACGCGATCAGCCCCCACCCGGTCTGATGGGCGCTGGCGGGAAGATAGCCGTTGATCTCGGCGGAGGTCGGTTCGCGGTACCATTCGGCGTTGTAAAGCGTCTCGCCGCCGGGGCCATCGCCCGGGCCGTAGGTGGAGGCGCTGTCCTTGCCCGACGAGTTACCCTCGCCGCTGCCGGGGTGTTTTGGCAGTTTGGAAAGGTCCGCGGCTTCGAACATTTCCTTTCCGCCGATCAGGAACGGCATTTCGGGCTTGGGCGGCGTCGGTGCGTGGGCCTCGGCCGGCGGGGTCGGGCGCGGCGGGGGCGATCCGCCGCTCGGGCGCTTGGCCTTGGCGACGATCGGTGATGGCGGTGTGGGCTTGGGCTCGGGCAATATCCGGAAGGTCTTTGGCCTGGGCTGCTCGGGGGGCGGGGGCGGCTGTGCCGGGGCGAGTCGAACCAGCACGATCACGACCAGGATATGGGCAATGAGCGCCAGCCCGAGGGCCGTGGCGCGGCGGCGGTCCGACGAGGATTGATAAGACGCCGGATACATCGCCGCATGCGCCTAGACCTCACGACGCCGCGCCGCAACTGCCATGTGCGACCGTCCCGAATTAAGACTTTGGTAACCATAAGTTGCGCTGGTCGAAATCGTAAACGCGGCGTTAACTGTTGGTCATGCGAAGCCAGTTTGCCCCCGGCGCTCCAGCGCCCCGTCACCCCTTCCGGCAGACCCTCGCGCCGGCGAGGAACGTCTCCAGAAACGTTCAGCGCCTGCGCAATGACGATGGTGATCTGAAGCTCTTCGTGCTGAGCTTCACGGCGTTTTTCATCTGCATCTACAGCTTCATTTTCTGAGCCTGGCCCTGCGCCGGAGCATTTCCACGCGGCGTTGATCCCCATGCTCCTGTTCGCGCTGAGCCTGTCGGAGAGTCAGTCCGAACGGGGAGCGGGTTGGCGCCGCTGGATCAAACCCTAGTCGCAGGCCAGATGCAGCTTCTGTGCGATCCAGGCCGAGACCAGGCACATGCCTGCGACCAGCAACAGCATGTCTTCAGGCGATACGCCGAGCCAGATCAGGAACAGCACCCCGAAAGCGCCGACCGTCATCGCGCCGGAATTGACGACATTGTTCGCCGCCACCGTGCGAGCGGTCTGATCCTTGGTCACCGTGGTGGTGAGGAAGGCATAGAGCGGCACCACGAACATGCCGCCGGTGATCGCGATCGCCAGCAGCGACAGGATCACCGGAATCGAACGCGGCTGGGTGAGGAATTCGACGATGCCGTAAAGATGCCCGTCGCTGGCGGGGATCCAGCTCCGCGCGAGCAGTGAGAAGACCACCACGAACCCGCCCATCGCGATCACCGAGACGGGTGAATATTTCGCCGAGATCTTGCCCTTCAGCATGGTGTTGATGACCACCGACCCGATCGCGACACCCACGGAGAAGATCGCGATGACCATGCTCGCGACGCGCTCGTCGGCGGTCAGCACATTCTTCACCAGCGGTGGGAAGATGATGATCAGCACTGAGCCGATCGTCCAGAAGAAGGAAATGGCGCAGATCGCGAGGAACAGGCGCGGGATGTGCATCGTCGCGGCGATCAGCCGCCAGGACGCGGTAAAGGGGTTGTAGTTGAGCTTGAGCACGGCGCCTTCGCGCGGCGCCGGCGGCACTTGCCGGCCCGAGAACCAGCCGATCAGCGCGACCACCAGGACGGTGATCGCCGCTCCTTCGGCCGAAATCCAGCCGGCAACCACGGTGCCCATCAGGATCGCGAGATAGGTGCCGGCTTCAACCAGGCCGGTACCGCCGAGCACTTCCTCGGGTTTCAGGTGCTGGGGCAGGATCGCATATTTGATCGGCCCGAAAAAGGTCGAATGGATCCCCAGCCCGAACACCGCTGCGAGCATCATGAACATGCCGACCCCGGTATGGCCCGCCTTGGCGACGAGCAGCCCGGCGGCGCCGAGCAGCATGATCAGGATTTCCGCCGTTTTCACGATGCGGATGATCTTCGCCTTGTCGGTGGTGTCGGCAAGCTGGCCCGACAGCGCCGAGAGCAGGAAGAAGGAAATGATGCTGAGCCCGGTCGCGAGCGCGTTGAAATTCGATTCCGTCGCCGGGTCGTTGAAGATTTGATAGGTCGCGAACAGGACCATCGAGGTCTTGAACAGATTGTCGTTGAATGCCCCGAGAAACTGGGTGGTGAACAAGGGCAGAAAACGGCGCTCTTTCAGCAACCCGAGCGCAGTGAGCATGGTCAAATCCGGCCTTGTTTGTGGCGAAACGGTGACGCGGACATAGACGAGGCGGTGGCAGAGCGGCAACCGGTTATCTGGCGGCCATCCGGGGCGTCCGGCCTGGGCATCTGTCCCACCAGCGCTTCCGTGATGGGTTTCGCCGGGCCGTGGGCGGGTCTAGAGCGATGTCATGCTGACGCTGCCCAACCTGCTCACTCTGTCGCGAATCGTCGCGGTGCCGTTGCTGGCATGGTTCCTGTGGTGGCCGGGCTGGCCCGCCGGCTATCTGGCCGGGTTCGTGCTGTATTGCCTGATGGGCATCACCGATTATTTCGACGGCTATCTGGCGCGTGCGCAAGGGACCGTCTCGAAGCTCGGCGTCTTCCTCGATCCGATCGCCGACAAGATCATGGTCGCCGCGGTCATCCTGTTGCTGGTGAGCACCCGCGATACGAGCCCGGCGGTGATCACCGGCATTCATCAGGTCGCTGCCCTGGTCATTTTGCTGCGCGAGATCGCGGTGTCGGGGCTGCGCGAGTTTCTGGCGCAATTGCAGGTGTCGGTGCCGGTGTCGCAGCTCGCCAAATGGAAGACGACGCTGCAGCTTGTTTCGCTCGGTGGCCTGATTCTCGGTGGCGGCCTGCCGGCCTGGCCGTGGGTGCAGTCAGTCAGCCTTGCCGCCTTGTGGGGCGCGGCGGCGCTGACCCTGGTGACCGGCTGGGACTATTTGCGCGTCGGCCTGAAGCATATGGATTGAGCCGTGGCGATCGACATGTTGTATTTCGCCTGGGTGCGCGAAGCGATCGGTGTCGGGCAGGAACGGATCGATCCGCCTGAATCGGTCTCCACGGTGACGCAACTGATCGACTGGCTGGCCGCTCGCAGCGACGGGCACGCGCGGGCGTTCGCGGATCGGAGCCGGTTGCGGGCCGCGGTGGATCAGCTGTTCGTGCCGCTCGAGGCACCGCTCGGCCGCCCACGAGAAGTGGCGATCTTTCCCCCGGTGACCGGCGGATGATCCGCGCTGTCGTTCAGGCCGATCCGATCGATCTCGCACGAGAGCTCTCGGCAATCGAGGCGCACGGGGCAGGGGGTATCGCGACCTTTACCGGCCTGGTTCGCGCCGATGACGGCGTCAGTACGTTGGAGCTCGAACATTATCCCGGCGCGACTGATGCGGCATTGCTGGCGCTGGCCGAGCAGGCGGCACGACGCTGGTCGCTGCTGGCGGTGACGGTGATTCACCGTGTCGGGTTGATGCAGCCGGGCGAGCGGATCGTCTTTGTCGGCGCCGCCGCCGCACATCGCGCACCGGCCCTGGAGGCCTGCGCTTTTCTGATCGACCGGCTGAAGACCGATGCGCCGTTCTGGAAACGCGAAACGCGTGGGGGCAATGCCCGCTGGGTCGAACCGCGCGGCAGCGACGATGCCGCCGCCGCGCGGTGGAGCGAACCGGATTAGTTCAGTTTGGGCAGGACCACGCCGTTGACGACATGGACGACGCCGTTCGACTGACGGACGTCCGGCACTTCGATATAGCTTTTGTTGCCGTTGACATCGATCAGCGCCACGGCTTGGCCTTCCTTCGTCACAGTCAGCGGCTCGCCTTCGACCGTCTTCAGCACGACCTTGCCGCCGCCGGCGTCGATCTGCGCGAGCAATTGTGCGCCGGTGATCGTGCCGGGCACGACATGATAGGTCAGGACCTTGACCAGCGTCGCCTTGTTCTCGGGCTTGAGCAATGTGTCGACCGTGCCGGGGGCAAGGCGGCTAAAGGCATCGTTGGTGGGCGCGAAGACGGTGAACGGGCCCGGACCCGACAAGGTGGCGGCAAGATCGGCGGCCTTCACCGCGGAAACCAAGGTGGAGAGATTGGGGGCGGCACCGGCATTGTCGACGATCGTCTTTGTGGCATCCATTGCCGCACCGCCGACAGCGGGATTGGCTGGTTGCGCCGCCGCCGGTGCTGCCTGAGCCGCCGGTGCGGCCGTGTCCTGCAACGGGCTGGCAGAAGCCGTCATTGCGGCCATTGAAAGAGCGCCGGCAAGCGCCGCCAAAGGGAGTTTGGCAAAGGAATTCATCTGTCTCTCCAACTTGTAAAACCGTGTCGTGCCGGGTCCGGCACGCGGTTAAATGTACGATTCAGCGCACAAATGGGTTCCGCCGTCTGTCGTGCGGACTGCTCAGTGCACCTCGGCGAGCACATTCGCGAGCAGGCGGAAATCCTTCTCGCGCGGGCTTGCACGGCGCCAGACCAGGGCGATCTGACGTGAGGGATTCTCAGCGTCGAGCGCGCGGGCTGTCAAGCCGGTATGATCGAGAATACCCGCTTTCAGCGCCATTTCGGGCAGCATCGTCACGCCCAGGCCATTGTCGACCATCTGCACGATCGTGTGCAGCGAGGTGCCGAGCATGGTCGCTTCGGCGCGCAATTCGGGGCGGTTGCATGCGGCGAGCGCATGATCCTTCAGGCAATGCCCGTCCTCGAGCAGCAATAGCCGGGTTTCGTCGATATCGGCGGCGCGGATGGTGAGTGACGAACTGCCCAGCTCGGCCTCGGGCCCCGCGACGAACAGCCGGTCGTCGAACAGGAATTCGCTCGACACCTCGCCGCAGGCATAGGGAAGGGCGAGCAGCACGCAATCGGTACGGCCATGGTGCAGGCCTTCGCATGCGGCGGCGCTGGGCTCCTCGCGCAGAAACAGCTTCAGATCGGGGTAATCACGGCGCAGACGCGGCAGGATGCGCGGCAGCATGAACGGCGCGATGGTCGGGATCACGCTCATGCGCATCTCGCCCGACAGCGGCCGTCCGGCGGCGCGGGCAAGGTCGCCCAGTTCTTCCGCTTCGCGCAGCACGCGGCGGGCTTTGTCGGCGATTCGGTCGCCAAGCGGGGTGAAGCGGACGACGCGGCGTGTCCGCTCGACCAGCACCACGCCGATCAGCGTCTCGAGCTCGCGGATGCCGGCGGACAAGGTCGATTGCGTGACGAAACAGGCATCCGCCGCGCGCCCGAAATGGCCATGATCCTGCAACGCGACGAGATATTGCAGCTGCTTCAATGTGGGGAGATAGGTGGCCATTGATTGTCTCTATCGATCAGGGCGAGCAGAATAACCTGCTTGATCGATCAAAAGCCAGTGCTTATGTGCGGCGCAGCAAAGAGGGCGGTTCACGCTCCGCTGCGAGGATGTCCGAACGGCCGACCCATTTCCTTGAGGAGGCCATCAATGCTCACCATCGGCGACACGCTCCCCGATTTCACCGTTCCCGTCCAGCAGGGCGTGGACGCCCTTCCGGCTGGCGAGACGCTCAGCCAGGACAGCTTCCCCGGCAAGTGGAAAGTGCTGTTCTACTGGCCGAAGGACTTCACTTTCGTGTGCCCGACCGAGATCGTCGGCTATGCCAATCTCAAGGACGATTTCGCTGATCGCGACGCCGTGCTGATCGGCGCGTCGACCGACACCGCGCACGTCCATCTCGCCTGGCGCAAGTCGGATCCCGATCTGGCTGCGGCTGACTTCCCCTGGATCGCCGACAATGGCGCGGTGCTGGCCTCGGCACTCGGCATTCTCGACAAGAATGAACATGTCGCGTTCCGCGCGACCTTCATCATCGATCCGGACAACATCATCCAGGCGGTGCAGGTCAACGGCCTGAACGTCGGCCGCAACCCGGCCGAGACACTGCGCGTGCTCGACGCGCTGCAGACCGACGAGTTGTGCCCGTGCAACTGGAACAAGGGCGACGACGTCCTGAAGCTGGCTGCCTGATCAGCACAGAAGTTGAGGGGCGCGGGGCCATGCGGCGCCGCGCCCTTTATTTTGACCGGAGACCATCATGTCGCTCAAGGATTTCGCGGGCAGCTTGCCCGATTTCGCCAAGGACATCCGGCTGAATGTCGGGTCGCTGCTCAATGAACAGCATTTGCCCGATCAGCAGAAATTCGGCCTGTTGCTGACCTGCGCCCACGCCACCGGCTACAAGCCGCTGGTCGATGTGACTGAGGTCGAAGTGGTGGGCAAGCTGACGCCCGAGGCGGCCAATGCGGCGCGCGCCGCGGCGGCGGTGATGGCGATGAACAATGTCTATTACCGCTTCACGCATCTGGCCGGGAATGACGAATATCAGCGCATGCCGGCCAAGCTGCGCATGAATGTCATCGGCCAGCCGGGGATCGAGAAAGTCGATTTCGAACTGTTCAGCCTCGCCGTGTCGGCGATGAACGGCTGCGGCATGTGCATCGACAGCCATGAGCAAGTGCTGAAAAAGGCCGGTGCCTCGGCCGAGGCGATCCAGACCGCGGTACGCATCGGCGCGGTGATGAAGGCGGTCGCGACGGTTCATGCCGCGGTGAATTAGGTCTCACGGACAAGGTTTGACGTGAGAGTCGTCGGTTTATTCAAGGCTGTCTGTTGGAGGCAGCCTTGGGTGAGCGGATCAGGGCATCGCCACCGGATACGACCAAAGCAGAGAATCTTTTTTTGCTCGCCGCGCTCGCTTCAGTCGGCCTCCGGATAGCCTTTGCCTTCGACGTCTCGAGCGGTCGCCGCTTCCGGAGCAGCAGCGTCGACCGCTTTCGGCCCATCGATCAACGCGTCGTCCTTGGCTGACACTGGGTGACCCACTGTCATGCTCCTCAGCACACCGTCCTTGCGGATCAGACCGTGCACCAGCGCGGCCGCGAGATGCGCGAGGATGAGTGCGAAGAACAGGAAGGCGACGATCGTGTGCACTTCACGCAGGAAAGCGTATAGATCGAGATTATGCGGGAGGATCGGCGGGAGCACGAACCCCTTGGTAACCTGGATCGGATAGCCGCCGGCTGACAGCATCGCCCAGCCGATTAGGGGCGTGCCCATCATCACCGCATAAAGCAGCACATGCGAGCCCTTGGCGACGCTCTTCTCCAGCGGCGAGAGGTCGTCGGGTAGCGCCGGCGTTCCGGTCGCGAGCCGCAACGGTAGCCGGATCAGGACGAGCACCAGGATCGCGATACCAATCGGCCGGTGCAACGCCAGCAGCGCGGGGTAGGGTGGTCCGGCGGTGGAGACCATGCCGACTCCAATGAACAGCATGGCCAGAACCATCACCGCCATCAGCCAGTGGAGGGCGCGCAGCGCCGGGTGGAAATCAGGCGACCCGCGATTCATTGCCCCCGCTCCTTGACCAAAAGCCCGCCGGCGGCGCTGGGTCCTGCGCCCTCTTGCGCGCGCCGAGTGAAGGAGGAGGAATAGGCCTTGGATCGTGCGGCGAGCAGCGGATCGTCGGACAGGCCAATCCCTTGCGGCAGGATCGTCGGATCGAAATTGAGATCGCGGCAGGCACCGGTCTCTTCCGGCTCGACACTTGTTATCACAAGGGTTCCGGCCTCGATTGTGCGATGCGGACCGGTCCATGCCACAATTGCCTTGTCGGTCACATCGTCGGGATTGGCGACGACCAGTCGCAGGCGCCAGCGCGATGGCCCCTTTGCGGTACGTGCGATCATTTCCCGAAGCAGATAGTCACGGGGCAACTGCTCGAGATGCGCCTTGTCGAGCCCGGCGAGCGGCGCTTGGGGGTCGAATTGCCAGCGCACCAGGGTGTTGGTCTCTTTCCCGCTGATGAAGCGGAAGGCATTGATGCTGTAATAGGTCGCGTTGGCGAAGCTGTTGGGAAGGACCGCCTTCGCCATGTAATCCTGGAATGCCCTCACCTCGGGATGGGCCGCCAGGAATGTCTTCATCAACGCCGGATCGGGCTTGCCCGTCTTGGGGTCGGGACGGGTCGCGCGCTGCAGGGCGATGAAGGACGCGACCTCGGCGACCGGGAAGATCGGCGTGTGGTCCATCGCCATCCGCCATTGTTGTCCATCCGGCGTCTTCAGGATCAATGCCATGGAATGGAAGACGTTGCGTCCGTCGGTCGCGAGCGGGTTGCCGCCCGCTACCGAAAATCGGCCGATGACCGGATAGCTGCCTGGCACGAAGGCTCGCGCGGAAGACAGCTCAGTACCAGCGCGATTGGCTTCGAAGGTTCCACTGAAGCAAAGCCCTTTGGCATGGGCGCGGCGATAGCCGGGATGGTTGCCGCCATTATATTCAAGCGCGGCGATGATGTCGCCGCCATTGATGCGGCGCGGGCCAATCCAGCCAGCCGCCCAGGTGAAGCAGCCAATCAGCAGGATGACGATTGCGCCGATCAGCGCATAGGGTCCGAAGGGGACGCGTCTATCGGATGACATGGGCAGGTCCGATCTTATGGAAGATGAGCGCGTGACGACGAAACTATCGCGACTATTCCAGTGACGGCGCAAATTATTTTGCTGAGTGGAATGAAAACCAGGTGTCGCGCGTCCTACCCTCCATGGTGTCCCTGATGCGACCAAGCGGTGATATGATCATCGCAGTACAACCGATTATCCCCGCGCTACGGCGGTACGCGCGGGCGTTGCTGCGGGATCGCGACGACGCCGACGATCTCGTCCAGGACGTGTTGGAGCGTGCATTGGGCGGCTGGCACCAGCGGCGGGAGACGGGCAGCGTGCGAGCCTGGCTGTTCGCGATCCTTCACAATCTGGCGATGGACCGCTTGCGGCGGCGCGCGAGACGGGGGGTCGCCGCCGCTATCGAGGATGTGCCAGAGGCGAGGTTGGCTTTGCCGCCGCAACAGGAATCGGGGCTCGCCCGGCACGACATCCTGGCGCTGGTGTCGCGCCTGCCCAAGGAGCAGTGCAGTGTGCTCTTGTTGATCGGCGTGGAGGACCTCAGTTACGCCGAGGCCGCGGCGGTCCTGGATGTCCCGCAAGGTACGGTGATGTCGCGGCTGTCGCGCGCGCGCGAGCGGTTGCGTCTGATGATGGAAGACGGAGCCGACGTCGCGTCGCGTCCCAATCTGAGGATCGTATCGTGACCAATGCGCCAGTGACCGAGGCCGAACTCCAGGCGTATGTCGACGGTCGTCTGCCGCCTGAGCGGGAGATCGCTGTGGCGACATGGCTGGCCGAGAGGCCGGAAGAGGCGATGCGTGTCAGTTTCTATCGCGCGCAGCGCGATGCGCTCCGCGCGGCGACGGCGCCGGTAGCTGAAGAGCCATTGCCGCCCGAACTCGATCTTCTTCTAAGGGCACGACCCCGCCCGGCGTGGTTCGGCCGCGCAATGATAGCAGCCGGTATGACTACTCTGTTCTTGGCCGGCGGTGGTACTGGTTGGGCCCTGCGCGACTGGAGCACCCCACCGAACGCCGGGACAGCGGCTTTGGCGCGCGAAGCAGCCGCCAGCTACACCGTCTATGCCAATGACAGCCAACGCCCCGTGGAACTGGCGGCCGGCCAGCAGCGCGAACTCGACGGATGGTTTTCGCAACGATTGTCGCGACCGGTTCGCGCGCCTGACCTCAGACCGGCCGGTCTGCAATTGATCGGCGGACGCCTGGTCGCGACCGATCACGGCCCCGCCGGGCTCTATTTGTATCGTGATGCGGCAGGGAGTCGGGTCGCACTCTATGTCCGGCCAATGCAAACCGAAGGTACCGACCGCATGAAACGCCGCGAAGCAGGAAACGTACGCGGCTGGACCTGGGCCGATAACGGGCTTGGATTTGGCGTGTTCGGGACCTTTTCCGGTGATCGACTGCACAATACGGCCGACATGGTGCGCGCTCAGTTTCGCGTGACCTGAAGCTCTTGAGCGAGGTTTCGTGGCAGCCGGCCTGACTTGCGCCGGGCGACATGCCTGGGCCGCTCATCTGCAAAGTGCCTGATCGCCATTTTTAACGCGCGGCACTCTTGCTCAGGTCACTGCCCGGTAGAGATTGAACAGGCTGGTGAGCGTCAGGATGACGCCGACCGAAAACATCAGCGTCTTGGCGGGCACGCGTTTGGCGAGGATCGCACCGAACGGCGCCGCGATCACGCCACCGATCAGCAGGCCGATCGTCGCCAGGGTGAAGGCCGCCAGTCCCAATTGCGAGATGAAGGTCGCGGAGATCGTCGCGGTCAGGAAGAATTCAGCGGTGTTGACCGTGCCGACCGTCATGCGCGGGCTCGCGCCCTGTACGAGCAGATTGGACGTCACCACCGGTCCCCAGCCGCCGCCGCCCGCCGCATCGAGAAAGCCGCCGATCAGCCCGAGCGGTTCGACGATCTTGGGTTCCTTCTCACGCGGTGGATAGCGCACCGCGCGGAACAGCAGATACAGGCCGATCCCGGTCAGATAAACGAGGATGAAGGGCTTGGCGGTGCTGGCGTCGATGTTCGACAGGACATAAGCGCCGAGTATGCCGCCGATCACCCCCGGTATCATCAGCCGGAAGAATAATTTCCAGTTCACATTGCGATGAACCGCATGGCTGATGCCCGACACGGCGGTGGTGAAGGTTTCGACCGTGTGCACCCCTGCGGATGCCGCGGCGGGCGGCACGCCAAGGAACAGCAGCAGCGAGTTGGAGATCACGCCGAATGCCATGCCCAGCGCGCCATCGACCATTTGCGCCGCAAAACCGATCGCGATGAACGGAAGAATAGCCTCGATGGTTTCGATCGACAGATACGAACTCAAGGCAATCCCCCAGAACAATTCGGCGCAATGTCAGAATGGTCGAGATCGCGCACCGGTGCATATCCTACAAGCAAGATAGGGTTTGTCGGCAGAAAGTTACGATGGGGCGGTCCTTTAATTCGCCGGATTGAACGACTAGATATGGCCCCGCGACTAAGGGGACGCAACGATGGGAAGCCTGACCGCCTATCTCGATTCGATCAAGGCGCGCGATCCCGCGCCGCGATCGCGGTTGGAGATCATGACCTATCCCGGCGTCTGGGCGCTGGGATATCACCGCATCGCGCACCGCCTGTTCAAGGCGCGGCTGTATTTCCTTGCGCGCGCGGTCAACCATTTCTCGCGCTTCCTGACTGCGATCGACATCCATCCGGGTGCGACGATCGGGCGCAATTTCTTCATCGACCATGGCTTTGTGGTGATCGGCGAGACTGCCGAGATCGGTGACAATGTCACGATCTACCAGTGCGTCACGCTCGGCGGAACCAGCCCCGACAATGGCATTCAGGGCAAGCGCCACCCCACCTTGTCGGACGGCGTGATCGTCGGATCGGGCGCGCAGGTGCTTGGGCCGATTGTCGTCGGCAAGGGCGCCAGGATCGGGGCGAACGCCGTGGTCACGCGCGAAGTGCCCGAAGGTGCGGTGATGGTCGGCATCCCGGCGCGCGCGACGATGGTCGAGGGCGGGCAGAAACAAAGCGGCTTCCTCGCTTATGGCACGCCATGCAGCGACATGTTCGATCCCGCGACGCAGAAGGTCGAACTGCTGCGTTGCGAGCTCGAGACGATGCGCAAGCGACTCGATGCGCTGCTCGCCGAGCATGAAGGTGCGACGCGAGAACGTGACCGTGCCTGACCGTTTCATGCCGGAGGCTTGATGGGAGTCGTTACACCCTTTCCCGCGCCGCAGCGTGCGCCCCTGCAAGTGGGGTTCGAACGCGCCGAACTGACCCGCATTCTCGATCTTTATGGCCGCATGGTCTCGGCCGGATACTGGCGTGACTATGCGATGGATCTGGGCCGCGATGCCGCGGTGTTCGCCGCGTTCCGCCGCGCCGCCGAACGGCCCGAATTCCGCATCGAAAAGCGCCCGGCGCTGCGCAATCGCCAGGGAATGTGGGCGCTGATCAGCGAAAGCGGCGCGGTGCTGAAGCGTGGGCATGAATTGCCCGCTGTGCTGGCGCCGGTGGAACGTCGGCTGATGAAGCTGGTGGCGGATTAAAGAAAACCCCGGCCGCCTTGCGGCAGCCGGGGCAGGGGTCCGTTCGAACGGATCGGTTGGTATCAGGCTGGCACCGCCGTCGTGACCGGCGGCAAGCGGTCACCGAGGCTGCCGAGTGTGCCCACCACGGTCCGGCGCATCGTGTGCCAGAAGGCCGAGAGCGTCAGCAGCGCGGAGCCGATCACCAGCGCGGCGATCGCGGCGCTGAGTTCGACTGCGCCCGCGCTGTTGATGATCGCGTACATCGCATAAAGCACATAGACGAGGCTGGAGACGAGCAGCGCGCGGCGGTCGATCGCCAGGGCGACGAACGCGAACACGAGATACAGGCCGAGCACGATCACCGCGGTGCCCATGCCGATATCATTGCCGAAGATGCCGAGCATCTGGAATACCGGATGCGCGATCATCGGCGCGGCGGCGAGATGCAGCCAGAAGGCGACATCCGCGCGGCGCGTACGGCGTTCAGGGTCGGACATGTCCCACCACATCGCCAGTGCGAACACCGCCAGGCCACCGACGAGCACGATCGGGTAGATCGCGTCCTTCGCGACGGGAACGGCGGCAATGACCAGGCCGGTGGCGGTCGCGACCAGCGCCGCTGCGCCCGCCGCGACAGTGATCGGCACCATGAAACGGCGCCAATGCACCCAGGCGGCGCCGGCGGTGATCAGGGCGATGCCTGAGCCGATCGCGGCATTGATCTGTTCGGGCAGATTGGGATCGATCTCCACCACCGCGCCGATCATCGTCGCCGCGACACCGCCGACAAAGGCGAGCAGCAACAGGATGCTGGGCAGTGCCATGCGGCGCTTGCGGGTGAAATATTCGGCGAGCAGCCATGACGTGATCGCGACGGCCGCCCCCGCTGCCGGTTCCGCGATCACCTTGCCGATCTGCGCCACAGCAACGAGCAGCAGCGCGATCGCGATCGAGACGAAAATATCGTTGAAGCCGGTGAGCAGCCGGAAATGCTCCTCATCCACGGCCGGCGTATCCCGCAGTCCGGCAATATGGTTACGCAGCGCAGCGGCGGCATCGGAGGTGATAACCCCCGCCGCCACTGCGCCGTCAATGTCGCTTTCGCTGTACATGACAATCCTCCCTGTTCGTGCCGGGAGAATAGCATTAGTGTATTGGCTATACAATACACTAATGCACTCAGCCTTCCAGGGCTGCCATCGCCTGCTCATAGGTGCCGAGTTCGCGATCGATCAGCGCCGTATCCATATATTCGATCAGTTCGATCATCTTGCCGTCGGTGAAGCGGCAGATCAGGCAATATTGATTGTCGTACCGACCGCCGCGCTTGGTGCGGACATCGCCCTGCACCTCGACCACGACCAGGTTGCCCTCGGCGATCATCCGTGTGGCGCGGCTGCGATACTGGCCCTCGAACAGCGCGAACAGCGGTCGGAACAGGTCGCGGCGGACCGTATCGAGACCCTCCCAGCGTCTCGACCAGCTTGCTGACCCGGTTGCCTGCCAGGCGAAATCGGGATGCAACGCCGCGCCGAAGACGCTGCGGTCGCCCATCGCCATCGCATCGAAGATGCGTTTGACGATGGCCCGGTTCGCTTCGGTGCTGTTCGTATCGGCGCTCATGGCAATGCTCCTTCTTGTGTCGGAGCGGTTTCTGGATCAGGTCAGACAATAACAAAAATGCATATGAATGATGGATGTCATGCCAAAAGCTGATTTACGGCATTATGACCTCAACCAGTTGGTCGTGCTCCGCGCCTTGCTCGACACGGCCAATCTGACCCGGGCCGGTGCAACGGTCGGGCTGTCGCAGCCGGGCATGAGCCGCGCGCTGGCACGTCTGCGCATCGATTTTGGCGATCCGCTGCTGATCCGTTCGGGCGCGGCGATGTGCCGGACACCGCGTGGCGATGCCTTGCGTGACACGATCGAAGAGTTTCTCGATCGCGCGGCCGATCTCTACCAGCCCGAGGCATTCGTGCCGGGCGAGGCCAGGCAGGTGTTCCGCGCCGCCATGCCCGACGTCGTGGCGACCAGCCTGTTGCCGCCGTTGATCGAGATACTTGCGCAAGAAGCGCCGCATTGCCGGCTGGAGGTCATCGGCTGGCCGGGCCGCGCGCCGGCACGCGGCGGCGAGGTCGATTTCGCCATTTCGACCGAGCCGCAAGTCTATCACGGCTTTCGCATGCGCAGCCTGTATCAGGATCGCGACCTGCTGGTCCACCGCGCCGCGCGGCAACGCGATTATGATGCGAAGGATATGGCGGCGATGCTTGAGCTGCCGCATGTCGCGGTGATCCCCGCCGCTCTGGCGGAGGATCCGGTCGAGCCCTGGCTGCACGGCCAGGGTCTTGGCCGGCATATCGTGGCGACGGTGCCGACCTATCTCCAGGCCGCGCATTTGGTGTCATGCAGCGATCTGGTTGCGATCGTGCCGGGGCGGTTCGCCGCGACTGTCGCCCGCCCTTTGGGGCTGACCGAGACGGCCTTGCCGATCGATCAGTCGCCCGATCAGCAATGGCTGCTTTACCCCGCGCGGCTGGAAGCCGATCCGGCATCGGCCTGGCTGCGCGGGGTCATCATGCGTCTGGTGCGATAAGGTTCAGCCGCCCTGCAGCTTGCGCATGATCGACATCGACTGTTCGGCGCCCGATTGCGGGGTGAATTCGCCGGTGCGGTCGGTGATTTCCGCCCAATGCGCGGCAATGCCTTCCGCCGACAGCTCGTCACCGGTCAGCAGCTTGCCCTGAGTCAGCGTGACATAGGCGGCCTGGAACACGCCCGCGCCCGCGCCGACGATCATGTTGGTCGGTGCGTCTTCCGACACGAGATAGATTGCCGCGGGTGCGACCTTCTCGGGGGCGAAGGCGGCGAACGCTTCGGCCGGGAACAGATCCTCGGTCATGCGCGTGCCGGCCGTCGGGGCGATGGTGTTGACCTTGATGTTGTTCTTGGCGCCCTCGATCGCGAGCGTCTTGGTCAACCCGGCCAGGCCGAGCTTGGCCGCGCCGTAATTGGCCTGGCCGAAATTGCCGTACAGGCCGGTCGAGGACGCGGTCATCAGGATGCGGCCGTAATTCTGCTCGCGCATCGTTTCCCACACCGCCTTGGTGCACATCGCCGAACCGTTGAGATGGACATCGACGACGAAGCGGAAATCGGCCGGCTCCATCTTGGCGAAGCTCTTGTCGCGCAGCACGCCGGCATTGTTGATCAGGACGTGGACGCCGCCCCACTTCTCCTTGGTCTTGGCGACCAGCTCGACCATATGCTCATATTCGGTAACGCTGCCGCCATCCGACATCGCTTCGCCGCCGGCCGCCTTGATTTCCTCGACCACCTTCAGCGCGGCGTCGGAATGGCCAGTGCCGTCGCGCGACCCGCCCAGATCGTTGACCACCACCTTGGCGCCGCGGCGCGCGAGTTCAAGGGCGTAAGTGCGGCCAAGGCCCCCGCCTGCGCCAGTGACGATGGCGACGCGGTTATCGAAGCGGATAGTCATGCGAAAAGCTCCCGAAAAACGTTCGAGCGCTTCCCTAGGACAACATTACGTTTAGGGAAAGCCGTTCGGACGCGCGTTTATGGCGCGCGCCCGAAAGACGGCTCAGTGACCGCCGCGCTGCATGCAGTGATCGGTTTGGCCGCGCTTGCACGGCGGATATTTGGCAAGCGGTGCGGGGGCGGGGTACGCCTGATCGGGCGATGGCGCCTGGCGGAACACCACGGTCGCGCCGGGTTGCACCGGCCCGCTCAGCGCCGAGCCGGTCGGGCCATAGCCGCCGGGTGACGATCCGGCGCTCGTTGCGGGCGCGGCCTGTTGGGCGGCGTCCTGTGCCATCGCGGGCGCTGCGATCAACGCGGCGGCGGCCAATAGGATCAGCTTCATCAAGGGTCTCCTGATAGCGTTGCGCCGAACATGGCGCGCCACCCCAACGCGCATCTTGCCCATTGGCTCCAGAATATCGTCACGCTTCCGAATCGAGTGCGTATTCGGCCTTTCCGATGGCGCGGACGATGCCGGCACGCTTTCGGTATGTTGGCGGTCGACCCGGGCAGTCAGCTGGTCGAAAAAGCCCGGCTTTCTCTGGTGCATTTGCCGAGATTGGCACAGAGAGCCGCGGCTCAATGATCGATCGTTTGAGCTTTGCGAGGGAAGTCGAAATACGAATGCGGAAATTGAATGCTATGCAGCGGCGAGCCGGCAAGCGCTACATGGCTCTGGGGTTTGCCCTGCTTGCCGGCGTCGGTGTGACGTTCGCCTTGAGCGGCGGAAGGCCGAGCACCACCGAGAAACAGGCAACCGCCGCGACGAGCGCCCAGTCGACCGGCCTGTCGATCGACCTGGCTCCTGACGACCAGCCATCGCGGGTCGACTATCGGCGATTGAATGAGCGAATCCTCAAACTCATGCAGCAGCCCGACATGGTCGGCCTGGCGGTCGGCACGGTCGAGCGCGGGCAGGTCCGGTTTTTGCGCGGCTATGGCGAGACGCTCGCGGGGACGGGTGACCGCGTTACGCCCGATACCGTGTTCCGCTGGGCATCGCTTTCCAAGGGCGTGGCCTCTGCCCTGGTCACCAAACTCGCCGCGGATGGCCGGCTCTCCCTCGATGCGCCGCTGGCGACCATGGGCACGACCCTCACGCTGCCCGGCGATACCAGCCGCGCCACCGTGGCGGATCTGCTCTCGCACCGCCTCGGCCTGGTGCGCAACGCCTGGGACGACCGGCTGGAAGCGGGTGAGGACCCGAAGCTGATCCGTGCCCAGCTCGGTACGCTCCCGCCTTACTGCCTGCCGGGTACCTGTTACACCTATCAGAACATCGCCTTCGACGCCGCGTCCGAGATCGTGGAACGAGTCACGGCGCAGAACTATGGATCGGTCGCTCGCGCGCGGCTGTTCGTGCCGCTGGGCATGACCAGCGCAAGCGTCGGCCGGGCCGGGCTGGAGAGTTCGGCGAGCTGGGCGCGGCCGCACCATCTCGCCAGGACCCCCGCGACGGTGACGGACATCTATTATCGCGTGCCCGCGGCGGGTGGCGTCAATTCTTCGATCAGCGACCTCACGCGCTGGATGCGGGCGCAGATGGGTGACGCGCCGGGCGTGCTGTCGCCCGCAATGCTGGACATCATGCACCGGCCCAGGGTGGCGACGCCGCCGCACGGCCCACGCGGGCCGATGGATCGTGCGCTGGCGAACGCCTCCTATGGCCTGGCCTGGCGCAGCTTCACTTATGCCGGCCATAAACTGGTCGGTCACCGCGGTTCGGTCGACGGCTATGGCTCGCTCATTCTGTTCGACCCGGCGGAGAAGAGCGGCATCGTGATGCTGTGGAACACCAACCGGGCCATAGCGGCGCGCCTGCAGCTCGAATTCTTCGACATGCTCTATGGCTTGCCGCCGACCGACTGGCTCGATCTCAAGGCGCCCGCGGCGCCGGATGCCGATCCCGCCGGTGCTCCGGTCGGATCAGCTGGGGCACGACGGAAATAGGGGAAATAAGCGCGCGGGGATTCTTTTTGAGGATGCGCCTTCAGCGCATCCTCAAAAACCCCTCACGCTCCCGAATCGAGCGCGTATCCGGCCGATCGCACGGTGCGGATGATGTCGGCGCGGCCGCCGTCATTGATCGCCTTGCGCAGCCGCCGGATGTGCACGTCGACGGTGCGCGATTCGATGTCGGAGTCATGACCCCATACCGCGTCGAGCAGGCGCTCGCGCGAAAAGACCCAGCCGGGATGCTCGAGGAAATGCTTGAGCAGGCGGAACTCGGTCGGCCCGAGCGGGATGACATCGCCCGACCGGCGCACCTTGTGTCCGACCGTGTCCATTTCGATGTCGGCATAGGTCAGCTGCTCGCCGGCGAGCGCCGGGCGCACGCGGCGCAGCACCGCACCGACCCGCGCAACCAGTTCGCGCGGCGAGAAGGGCTTGGTGACATAATCGTCGGCACCGGTTTCGAGGCCGCGCACACGATCTTCCTCTTCACCGCGCGCGGTGAGCATGATGATCGGCACATTGGCCGTTTCCGGCATGCGGCGCAGACGGCGACACACTTCGATTCCCGACAGGCCCTCGACCATCCAGTCGAGCAGCACGATGTCGGGCGTCGCTTCCTTGGCGAGCAGCAGGGCTTCCTCGCCATCGGGGGTGTGCGTGATCTCGAAATCCTCACGCTTGAAATGCCAGACGAGCAATTCGGCGAGGGCGGCATCGTCCTCGACCAGCAGCATACGGGCGCGTGCCATAATCAAACTCCTAGGCTGGTGGTGGGCGAGCCACGGTCGCGCTCGGCCATATGTTCGCCGGTCGCCGCGTAATAAACCATCTCCGCGACATTGGTCGCATGGTCGCCGACACGTTCCAGATTCTTTGCAATGAACAGTAATTGGGCGACCTGACCGATCGTCTTGGGGTTCTCCATCATGTGCGTGACGAGCACCCGGAACAGGCTGTTGTAGAAATCGTCGACCGCGCGGTCGCGATCGCACACCTCGACCGCCGCCTGGGCATCGCGCGCGGCAAAGGCGTCGAGCACGTCATGAACCATCGCCTTGGCGAGATTGGCCATGGCGGGCATGATCGACAATGGTTCGATCTCGCTATGGGCGTCGATATCCGGGACGCGCTTGGCGATGTTCTTGGCATAGTCGCCGATCCGTTCGATCACGCCGGCGATCTTCAATGCCGCAACCACTTCGCGCAGGTCGTCGGCCATTGGCGCGCGCAGCGCGATGATGCGCACCGCGAGCTGCTCCACTTCCATCTCGATCGCGTCGATCTGCTTGTCGCCCGCGATCACCCTGGTGGCGGCGTCAAGATCGTGGCGCTGCAGCGCGTCCATCGCCGCGCCGATCGCCTGTTCGGCCAATCCGCCCATCTGCGCGATCAAGCCGCGCAGTTCGCCGATATCGTCGTCGAAAGCCTTTACCGTATGCTCGCTCACAATTTTGATCCCAATGCTCAGCCCCGATGATTACCCATAGCGGCCGGTGATATAATCCTTGGTCCGCTCCTGGCGCGGATTGGTGAAGATGTCGGAGGTCGCACCATATTCCACCAGGGTGCCGAGGTGGAAGAAAGCGGTCTTTTGCGAAACGCGCGCGGCCTGCTGCATGTTATGCGTGACGATGACGATCGCGTAGCGGCCGCGCAGCTCGTGGATCAACTCCTCGATCTTGGCGGTGGCGATCGGGTCGAGCGCCGAACAGGGCTCGTCCATCAGGATCACTTCGGGATCGACCGCGATCGCGCGGGCGATGCACAGTCGCTGCTGCTGGCCGCCTGACAGCGCGGTGCCGCTTTCGCTCAGCCGATCCTTGACTTCGTCCCACAGGCCGGCGCGGCGCAGCGACTGTTCGACGATCGTGTCGAGATTGCTCTTGCTGCCCGCCAGCCCATGGATGCGCGGGCCATAGGCGACATTCTCATAGATCGACTTGGGAAACGGATTGGGCTTCTGGAACACCATGCCGACGCGCGCGCGCAGCTGCACCACGTCCATCGAGGAGGCGTAGATATCCTCGCCGTCGAGCCGGATATCGCCCTCGACCCGCGCACTGGCGACGGTGTCGTTCATGCGGTTGAGGGTGCGCAGGAACGTCGATTTGCCGCAACCCGACGGACCGATGAACGCAGTCACATTGTCCTGGTCGACATCGATCGACACGTCGTTGATCGCCTGTTTCGCGCCGTAAAAGACGTTCACGTTGCGGGCGGTGATTTTCAGATGTTGTTCGGTCATCACCAGCGGGTCTCGAATTTGTTGCGAAGATAGATGGCCAGCCCGTTCATCGCGAGCAGGAAGACGAGCAGCACGATGATCGCCGCGCTGGTCTTTTCGATAAAGCCGCGATTGACCTGATCGGACCACAGGAAGATCTGCACCGGCAGCACGGTCGCCGGATCGGTCAGCCGTTCGGGCGGCGAGACCATGAAGGCGCGCATGCCGATCATCAGCAGTGGCGCGGTCTCGCCCAGCGCGCGCGCCATGCCGATGATCGTGCCGGTCAGGATGCCGGGCAGGGCAAGCGGCAGGACATGGTGGAACACGACCTGGATCGGGCTTGCCCCGACCGCCAGCGCGGCGTCACGGATCGAGGGCGGCACCGACTTGATCGCGTTGCGCCCGGCGATGACGATCACCGGCATGGTCATCAGCGCCAGCGTCAGCCCGCCGACCAACGCCGCCGAGCGCGGCAGGTTGAAGGTGCCGAGGAACACCGCAAGGCCAAGCAGGCCGAAAATGATCGACGGCACCGCGGCGAGGTTGTTGATCGACACTTCGATCAGGTCGGTCCAGCGATTGCGCGGTGCATATTCCTCGAGATACAATGCCGAGAGCACCCCGATCGGGAAGGCCAGCAACAGGGTCACGATCATCGTGAATAGCGAGCCCTTCAGCGCGCCCCAGATGCCGACCATGGTCGGGTCGGTCGAATCCGAATTGGTCAGGAACCATGGGTTGAACCCGGTGGTGATGACGCCGCCTTTGCTCAGTTCGGCCACCTGCCGCTCGGCATCGGCCGATCCCGTGCCCTTGGCGGCGATGTCGATCGCGGCCGAAGCGGGGACCGAGATGATGCTACGGCCCTTGAGCAACGCCGGATCGGCCTTCACCGCATCGCGCACGCGCAGCCAGGCGCCGTCGGACAGCAAAGTGTCGCCCTTTGGCCCGAACGCGGCGATCGCCGCGGCATCGGTCGCCCGTTCCAGTCCGGCGGCGGCCAGCGCCATATCGGCGCCCTTACCGTGCAGCTGAGCGGGATCGATCGTCAGCCCGGCGCGGGGGAAATCGATTGGCAGCTTGAGCTCGGTCTGGGTGAATCCGCTCGCGCCGTTGAGGAACATCGTCACGAGCAGGAAAGCGAGGAACCCGGCCGAAATGACCACCGCGCTCAAGCCGATGAAGCGGAAGCGGCGCTCGGCGGCATAACGGCGGCGGATGCGGCGCTGCATCGCGTCGGTGCGCCAGTCGGTCGGCGCGCGATCGGGCGTCAGACCCGATTGGGGTGTGACCACGTTATTCATAAGCTTCCCGGTACCGTTTCACGACGGTCAGCGCGATGATGTTGAGCAGCAGCGTGACGACGAACAATGTCAGGCCAAGCGCAAAGGCCGCGAGCGTCTTGGGACTGTCGAACTCGGCCTCGCCGGTCAGCAGGTCGACGATCTGCTTGGTCACGGTGGTCGCGCTGCCGAACGGGTTGAGCGACAATGTGGCGACGCCCGATGCGGCCATCACCACGATCATCGTCTCGCCGATCGCGCGCGAGATGGCGAGGAGCACGCCGCCGACCACGCCGGGCAGAGCCGCGGGCAGCATCACCTTACGGATCGTTTCCGATGGCGTCGCGCCCATCGCCAGGCTGCCGTCGCGCATCGAGGAAGGGACGGCGGCGATCGAATCATCGGCCATCGACGACACGAACGGAATGATCATCACGCCCATCACCAGGCCCGCGGCGAGCGCGCTTTCCGAACTGGCCCAGGTCACGCCGAGCGACACGGCGAGATCGCGCACTGCGGGCGCGACGGTCAGCGCGGCGAAATAGCCATACACCACGGTCGGCACGCCGGCGAGAATCTCGAGGATCGGCTTCATCCAGCGGCGCACGCGCGGTGCGGCATATTGCGTCAGGTAGATCGCGCTCATCAGCCCGAACGGGATGGCGACGATCATCGCGATCACCGCGCCGATGAAGAAGGTGCCCCAGAACAACGGCACCGCGCCGAGCGCACTGCCCGGATCGTTCGCCGGAATGACCTGCGGGCTCCAATGCGTACCGAACAGGAAATCGCCGATCGGCACGATCTTGAAGAAGCGCCAGGATTCGAACAGCAGCGATGCGACGATGCCGACCGTGGTCAGGATCGCGATCAGCGAGGCGGCAAGCAACAACAGCATGACGACCCGCTCGACCCGGGTGCGGGCGCGGAAGTCCGGCTTGATTCGTAGATACGCCCAGGCGCCCGCGGCAAAGGCCAGCAGCAGCGCCGCGGCGGTGCCGATCCAGTCATAGCGCGACTGCGCGGCGGCATAGGCCGGCGCGAGTTGTTGCGCCATCGGGTTGAACGATCCGAAAGTGCGGCCATTGGCGATGTTGCGCGCTTCCGACAGCACCGCCGCGCGCTCGAATCCCGGCGGCGGCAACTGCGTCGCGATCGGCGAGGTCAGCACCGTTTCCGTGACCAGGGCGGGCGAGACCGACGACCACACGACGATGAACAATGCCGCCGGCAGCAGCGTCCAGAGCGCGACATAAGTGCCGTGATGCGATGGCAGCGAGCTGAAACGCGCGCTGCTGTCGCGGCGGAAACCGACCGCTCGAACGCGCGCGGTCAGCCAGCCGATCAGGCCAAGTCCGGCAATCAGGAACAAAAGGGCAAGCGTGGACAAGCGGTGTTCTCGTAAAAGAGGAGCTCGTGACGTTCGGTGCGCGCCGGTCGAGACCGGCGCGCACCGGTCGTTATTTCAGCTTGCTCGGGTCAAGCAGCGTGGATGCCTTGACGATCGCGGCCGAGCTGGTCCGTACATCCTCGGGCGAGGCGATCAGGCCCTTGGCGGTTAGCGGGCCACCCGGGTTCCATGCCGTGACATATTCGTCGAGGAACTTCTGCAGGCCCGGGATCGCCGCCAGATGCGCCTTTTTGACGTAGAGGTAGAGCGGGCGCGATCCCGGATATTTGTTCTGCGCGATCGTTTCATAAGTCGGCTCGATCCCGTTCAACGGCACGCCGTTGAGATGGTCGATATTCTCTTCGAGATAGGAATAGCCGAAAATACCGATCGCATTGGGGTTCGACTGCAGCTTCTGGACGATGAGATTGTCGTTCTCGCCCGCGTCGATATAGGCGCCATCCTCGCGGATGCGGTTGCATGCCGCGGCATAGGCGTCCTTGTCGCTGTCCTTCAGCGCCTTCACGCTCGGCGTCACCTCGGCACAGCCCTTGTCGAGGATCAGTTCGGTCAGCGCATCGCGCGTGCCGCTGGTCGAGGGCGGGCCGTAAACCTGGATCGGAATCGCGGGCAGCGCCGGATTGACCTGCTTCCAGGTCTTGTATGCGTTGGGCCTGCCTTCCGGATTGGCGGCGAGCGCCTTGTAGAGATCGGCGGGGGTCAATTGCAGCTTCGGCCCGTCCTTGCCCTCGGCAAAGGCGACGCCGTCCAGGCCGACCTGGATTTCGATGATGTCGGTGACGCCATTGGCCTTGCAGCTGGCATATTCCGACGCCTTCATGCGGCGCGATGCATCCTCGATATCGGGATGGGCGGCGCCGATGCCGGCGCAGAATAATTTCATGCCCGCGCCCGTGCCGGTCGATTCGATCACCGGCGCCTTCATGCCGGGGTTCTTGTTGACGAATTGTTCGGCCACGATCGTGGTGAAAGGATAGACGGTCGAGGATCCGACGGCCTTGATCTGGTCGCGCGAGCCCGCGCCACCACCATTGGCCTGATCCTGACACGCCGCGAGCGCGAGCGCGGAGACGGCGATAAGCGCAATGTTCTTCAGCATGGGACCCCTTTGGTAGGCGATTTCGGACGGTGTCGGATCGACTCGCCGCATTTGCGCCTAGCACTGCGATGATCGCCGCTGTGTGACATTTGCGTTACCGTTTGATGACAGCGTCCCCGTGCGCCGGGAGCAGGATCGTCACCGTCGTGCCCTTGCCGACCGTGCTGGTGATATCCAGCCGCCCGCGATGTCGCTCGACGATATGCTTGACGATCGCCAGGCCCAGGCCGGTGCCGCCGGCCGCGCGGCTGCGGCCCGGATCGACGCGATAGAATCGTTCGGTCAGGCGCGGAATATGTTCGGCGGCGATACCGTCGCCTTCATCGGCGACGCTGATCCGCACCATGCCGGTGTGGTCGCGCCACAGCCGCACCACGACCGGTGTGCCGGCCCGGCCATATTTCATCGCATTGCCGATCAGATTGTGCAGCACCTGGCTCAATTGGGCATGGTCGCCCGCGACCGCGGGCACATCCGCCTCGATATCGGTTGTGACATCGCCGCTGCGCTTGTCCTGCGCGATATGAAGTTCGGCTCGCACTTCTCCGACCAGCGCGGCAAGATCCACCGCGCGATCGGGCAAGCGGTATTTCTCCGCTTCGATCCGGCTCAGCGAGATCAGGTCCTCGACCAGCCTTTGCATCCGTCCGGCCTCACCGAACATGATCTTGAGGAAGCGATCGCGCACTTCCGGGTCGGCGCCGGCCTTTTCGTCGGCCAGCGTCTCGATATAGCCGAGGATCGAGGCCAGCGGCGTGCGCAGTTCATGGCTGGCATTGGCGACGAAATCGACCCGCATGCGCTCCGCGGCATAATTGCCCGTCTGGTCGATCAGATGGACGATGCGCTGGCCGCCCGACGCGCGGCCGATGCGCATTTCCCAGCGCTGGTCGAGCGCGCCGAGACCGACCAGGTCGATCGGTCGCGACGAATGGCCCGCCAGCGGATTGGCCAGCCGCTCGGCTGCGGCGGGATGGCGAATGGCGAGGCGGACGTCCTCGCCGATGATATGGCCGCCGAGCAGGGCGCGCGCCGCGGCATTGGCGTGGCTGACCCGTCCCTCGGCGACGATCAGCACTGGTTCGATGATCGCTTCCATCACTTCGCTCAGGTCGGGCGCGGCGGGGCCGGATGGGGTCGGCGTCTGGGATGGGGGTTCCGGCGCGGCGTCACCCGTGCCGGCGGCGGCGAGCACCGCCGCGACGCCGCTGACCAGAGTGATCAGGGTCGTCTGTGCGTCATGGCCGAGCAGATAAACGGCGGCGGCGGCAACCAGGACGATACCGATTGCAGTGACGGTGCGGGGACCAAAACCAGTGAACATCACAAGGCCTGTAGCGCAATCGTACTTAACCCGGATAGGCCCGCTTGCCAGTGTTTCACGAATATGAAAGGGCTAAGAGCGCATAAAGGACGGGCGATGAGCGACGATACACCTGAAGCCGAGCTGCCGCCGGAGGGTACGACCCGCCGTCGTGCGCTGATGCTCGGCGCGGTCGGTGCTTCGGCAATCATTTCGATCCGTCCCGCTCTGGCACAGACTCAGGCGTCGATCCTGACCTGCGAGATTCCGGTGCCCGATCCCAGTCGCCGCGGCAGCTATATCGCCGCCGATGGCACCCTGGTGCCCTCGGGCACGCCGGGCGCGTTCGCCCCGGCAACCCGGCCGTTCAAGGGCCAGGAGGTCAAGCAGGCATTGTCCGGCGGTCAGCTGCCCGGCGTCGATTATGAGCGCAGCCGCGCCTACACCAATTATATCCGCCGGCTGCAATCGGGCACCAGCGGCTTTACCTGCTTCGCGTCGTTGCAGATGCCGCGCGGCTGACCTTGGCCGAGATTTTGTTTCGCGCGGCGCGCGTCGAGACTTTGTGCATCGACTGGCTCGACGATTTCACGCTTTTCTATCACCGCGCCTCCGGCATCACCCATTTGCTGACCGCGCCCGCGCCCGAGATTCTCGCGGCATTGGGGGAGGCTGGCCTGACGCTGGCGGCGTTGACCGGGCGGCTAGCCGCCGATTTCGATCTCGCCGATGGCGACGAGCAAGCGCTGGCCGCGCGGCTCGACGAACTGATTGCGGCGGGGCTGGTGGAAGCGGCATGAGGCACGTCTTTTCCGTCCGCATCGGGCCGATCGGCTTTCGCATCGGCTCCGACTGGCGCGCGCCGATCGGGCAACTGGCTGAGCTCTATCGCGATTACCCTCAGCCGTACGATGGCGTGCCGGACTATAGCGTGCGTTTGTTCGCGGCACGGCCGTGGCGGCGCTTCGTGCGGCCGTCAGTGATGATCGGCGGCGATTTCGTGCTGCCCGAGGCCGCGCCGCTACCGCTCGCCCAGGGGCTGCTTGCGGCGGAAATGGGCATGAACCTGCAAATGGCGCTGGGGCAGCGGCGCTATCTGCTGCTCCACGCCTCGGTGGTCGAACGCGACGGGCGCGCATTGATGATGACCGGCGTGTCGGGGTCGGGCAAATCCACGCTGGCGGCGCTGCTCGGCGCGCGCGGCTGGCGGCTGATGGGCGATGAATTCGCCTTGCTCGATCCGGCGACCGGGCTGGTCCATCCCTTTCCCCGCTTGGTCAGCCTCAAGAACCAGGCGATCGGCGTCGCCGAACAGGCCGTGCCGCAGGGGCGTTTCGGGCCGCTGCTGCCGGGCACGCCAAAGGGCGATATCCGCCATCTCGTCCCCGGCGCCGATGCCATCGCGGCGATGAAAATCCCGGCCACGCCCGCGCTGCTGCTTTTTCCAAGCTTCGGTTTTGATGCGGCGACGCGCGCGGTGGCGCAGAGCGAAGTGTTCGTGCGCCTGACTCAGGCCTCGACCAACTATGTCGCGATCGGTGAACGCGGCTTCACCGCGCTGACCCGGCTGGTGAAATCGATTCCCGCGCTTGCGATCGACTATCCCGATACCGACAGCGCATTGGCGCAAGTCGAAGCCGCATGGGCCGGACAGTGAACGACGGCTGGCTTCTGGCGCGCGCCTTGCGCACGCCGGGCAATATGCGCGCGCTCGACGCGACGGGCTGGACCGATCTGCTCGCTATTGCGCGGGCGGAGCAGTTGATCGGGACGCTGGCGCATCGCCTCGATGGCGTGCCGGTGCCCGGGTCGGTCGCACGCATCCTCGAAGACGCGCGCGCCTCCGCCGAACAGGGCCGCATCGTCGCGCTGTGGGAAGCGGAAATGGCGCGTCGCGTGCTGGCGGCGATCGGCGAGCCGCTGGTGGTGCTGAAAGGAACGGCGTTCGTCGCGGCGGGTCTCGATGCCGGACAGGGGCGCTCGATCGGCGATCTCGACATATTGGTACCGAAGGCGCGAATCGACGCGGTCGAGGCGGCGCTGCTCGCGGCGAGATGGGAATGGGTCAAGCCCGACCCTTATGACGACGACTATTACCGCCGCTGGATGCATGAGCTGCCACCGCTGATCCACCGCGAGCGCGACCGGATGATCGATGTGCATCACACCATCCTGCCGCTGACCGCGCGGATCACGCCCGATGCCGGCGCCCTGCTGGCCGCGCGTGTCGAGGCGGAGCCGGGTGTGCATATGCTGTTGCCCAACGACCTGCTGGTGCATGCCGCCGCGCATCTGTTCGCCGATGGCGATCTGGCCGGCGGCATGCGCAATCTGTGGGATGTGCATTGCCTGGTCGCGCAATTCGGCACCGACGGCCTGGCTGGCCGTGCCGCGCATCACGGGCTGGTCCGGGAAGTGGCGCGCGCGCTGCGCCTCGCCGCCGCGCTTTATGGTGATGGCGCAAGGCTGAAGCTGGCCGACCGGCTCTACCTCCGCCGTGTCACGGCGCGCGATGGCTGGGGCTGGCCGATCCGGCCGGTCACCCGGCTTGGCTTCTACATCCGCTCGCATTGGCTGCGCATGCCGCCGGCAATGCTCGCCCGGCATCTCTGGACCAAATGGCGCAAGGGCGGGGCGGGGCCCGCATCACCATAAGGTCCGGGCCACAAGGTCCGGTCAGGCGAACCGCTTGTTCAGGATCACGAAGTGCAGATCGTCGCGCCGGGGAATGCCGAAACGGTCGTCGCCATAAGGGAAGGGCGCGGTTTCGCCGGTCAGCGCATAGCCACGGCGCGCATACCAGGCGAGCAGCCCGTCACGGACGTTGACCACCGACATCCTGACCTCCGTGCCCTGGCGCTCGCGCACCCAATGCTCGGCGGCGGCAAGCAGGCGCCGGCCCGAACCGCCATTCTGCGCCAGGGGATCAACGGTCAGCGACCCCAGATACCAGCGATTATCGCCCAATGGCTCGAGCCAGACGCACCCCTTCAGCCTGTCATCCGCGTCATGCCGCCAGAGCAGCAGCGTGGCATGCGGCTTTTCGGAAATCTCCTGGCGAAGGAACGGCTCGCTGGTCCGGGTGCCATCGATATAGCCCGCTTCGGTGTTCCAGCCGGCATCGGCATCCGTGCCGCGATACGCCGCATTCATCAGCGCGACGATCGCCGGCACGTCCGTGTCGCGGGCGACGACGAGTTTCGGCGCGGCGATCGCGGCGGCCCTGCTGTTCAGCGGCTGATCCGACAGCCGCTTTTCGATCGTGGAAAGCTGGTCGAGCAGCGAGCCGGAAAGCCCGTCAATGACTTCGCTTACCGCCGCCTTGACCGATGGCCAGACCATCCGCTCCGACAATGCCAGCGCCGCTTCGCCGGCAGGCGTCAGCGACACCGTCCGCGTTCGCTTGTCCGCATCGTCATGGCTGATCTCGATATAGCCGGTCGTCACGAGCTTGCGCAGATTCTGCGTAATCGCCGGCTGGCTCATCCGCATCGCCCGGGCGAGTTCGCCGACCGTCTGCGGGCCATGATCGCCAAGCGTGACGAGCAGTGGATATTGGCCGGGCAGGATCGCGATTCCTGCCCGCTGGCTGAACAGGGTGACATCGTTCTGCATCTGCTCCGCCAGCCGTTTGAGGCGGCTGCCGAGAAAGAGAAGCGGCCTTTCGCTGACGACGTCCATCCTGGTCTCCCGAATTATCATAACTGATTATGTATATTTCGATTGCGATGTCCAGCGTGCGCATTGCGCCCGGCCAATCCCGGGTGCGCCGTTGTGTGATAGGCGCCGATCCGGCAAGCTTGGCCTGCGACTCGAAAAGGATATGGCATGAAGCGCGCAATGGCTGCTCTGGCCCTGATTGGTCTGTCGTCCTGTTCGCTGGGCGACACTGTGCCGGTCGCGGAAAAGGCCGTGGTCAAATTCCACGCGATGCTGGATCGCGGGCAATTCCAGCAAATCTATGATCAGTCGGGCAGCGAGATGAAATCGGCGACCGGCGGGGACGCCACCAAACTCGTTGCGCTGCTGTCCGCGGTCCATCGCAAGCTCGGCGCGACGAAACAGTCGGTTCGGCAAAGTTGGAACGAGCAATATAATGGCGGCGGCCACACCCTGACGCTTGGCTATGCCACGAAGTATGAACGCGGCGATGCTGCGGAAACCTTTGTGTTTCAGGTCGCGGACAAGACTGTCAGCCTTGCGGGCTATAATATCAATTCCGAGGCGCTGGTCCTCAATTGACCATCACCGGCGGGTGGGCCCGTACTCGAAGTCGACCCTGACGGACGTCGAGTACGGACCCTGAATGCCGATCAGCTCAGTTGGTCCACTGCACCATCTTCGCGCTGGCGATCTCGGACCGCGCTGCGCCGGCCTGGAGCCGCTGCTGCACGGTGACGGCATGCGTGGCGCGGACTTCCAGCCCGACCTTCAACACCGCGACCTCACCCTCGGCGAGAGTCAGGCTGGAATCGGAATTCGACGGCTTCATGCCGTTGCGGGCCATGGCCGTCTCGACGCTGTAGGTGCCGGGTGTGACCTCGGCCATCACGAACTGGTTCATGCGGATCTGCCCTGACGCCACGCCGGCAATCTCCACCTTCATGCCGGCCAGGCCGCCCATGAAGCCGCGCCGGACGACATAGATGCGCGCCTTGCCCGGTGCCGGAACCAGCGCACGGGCATTGCCCGCCATGGCCGGATCGGCGGCTTTGCCGACCTTGTTGGCCGAGAGCAGGTAGATGATGTAGCCGACCGCCCCGACAAGGATCACGATCATCAGCAACCCGCCGATGCCGTCCGGCAGGCTGCGCATCAGCACGGGCCCCAGGAAAACGCCGACGAACGCGGCGATGACCGTCAGGACGATCCATTTGGTGTTGTTGGGCATTATGCGGCCCCTGCGAACGAAGTGACCGTGCCCGTCCGGGTCCGTTTCAGCGTGCGATCGTTCATTGTATCTCCCTTTTACGTGGTTCCCCGACCGTCGCGCGAAGCCGGTTGCGGCCCGGTGCGCGGTCGATCGGTCGGGGTAACGTGGCAGCGGGGAAAAAGTGCCGCGAGAATCAGCCCAGGCGGCGCAGCGCCGGAATCAATTCGTCATAGCGGTCGATCACGATATCGGCCTCAAGCTCCTCGACCGGCTGCATCAGGAAACCGAAACTGACCGCGATGTTCGGAATGCCGGCATTCTTCGCTGCCATGATGTCATAGATCGAATCGCCGACAAATGCCGCCCGGCCGCCACCGCAGCGGCGGATCATCTCGTCGATCGGGGCGCGATGCGGTTTGGAGAAGCCCTTGCCCCCCATGATCCTGTCCATCGTGTCGCCACCGATCAGCGTGGCGAAGCGGTTGATCAGGTCGAGCTCGGTGAGCAGTTTTCGCGCGAAGCTTTCGCGCTTGTTGGTGACGATCGCGCTCTTCACACCCGGCGCATCGAGCTGGCCGAGCGCCGCGACCGCGCCGGGGAACGGCAGGGTGTGAACCGAAATATGGGTCTCGTAATAATCGAGCATGAGCGGGTGGAGCCGATTCAATTCCTCCGGTTCGCAGCCGCCGGTCGCCTCCATGGCGAGGGTGAGCATATGCTTTCCCCCGCCACCGATCATCGGCTTGACCTGCTCGACCGTGAGCAAGGGGCGGCCCGCCAGGCCAAGCGCGTAATTGACGCTTGCGGCAAGATCGCCGCTGGTGTCGAGGAAAGTGCCGTCGAGGTCGAAACCGACGATATCGAATGAAATCTTCGTCATGAATGCCGCGCCAGACAGCATCGCTCTGGAAAAGGCAATATTGTCGTGGCAGGGCAGGGGACATGACCCAGCCAATCGCCGCGATCATCCTTGCCGCGGGCAAGGGCACCCGCATGAAATCCGACCTGCACAAGGTGCTGCACCCGATCGCCGGGCGCCCGATGCTGCTGCAACTGATCGACAGTTTCGAGCGCGCCGGTACCACCCGCAGCGTGGTGGTGGCGGGCGCGGGCCGCGAGCAGCTTGAGGCTGCGGTCACCGGCCACCCGGTAACGCTGGCGCTGCAGGCCGAACAGCTCGGCACCGCGCACGCCGCGCTGCAAGCGCAGGATGCGCTTGCCGGGTTCGACGGCACCGCGATCGTCTGTTTCGGCGACACGCCCTTTCTCGATGCGGCGACGATCGTCCGCCTCGCCACGCGCCTCGATGCGCCCGATGCGCCGCGCGTCGTGATGCTCGGTTTCCGCCCCGACGATCCCAAGGCTTATGGGCGGATCATCGCGCGTCCCGACGGATCGATCGCCAAGATGGTCGAATATAAGGACGCGACCCAGGCCGAGCGCGCGGTCGACCTGTGCAATTCCGGCGTCACCGCGGTGCGCGCCGCCGATCTCTGGCCGCTGCTCGAACGCGTCGGCAACGACAATGCGGCGGGCGAATATTATCTGCCCGACATCGTCATGCTCGCGCTGGCCGATGGCGACCGCGCGATCGTGATCGAGACCGACGCCGATGAGGTGATCGGCATCAACAGCCGCGGCGAGCTCGCTTATGCCGAGGCGCGCTGGCAGGCGAAGCGCCGCGACCTGGCCATGGCCGATGGCGTCAGCCTGATCGCGCCGGAGTCGGTGTGGTTCGCCTATGATACGAAACTCGGCCGCGATGTCGTGATCGAACCCAATGTCTTCTTCGGCCCGGGCGTGACGGTCGGCGACGGCGCGGTGATCCACGCCTTCAGCCATATCGAGGGCGCGACGATCGGCGCGAAGGCGGAGGTCGGCCCGTTCGCTCGCCTGCGCCCCGGCGCGGTGCTGGGTGAAAAGTCCAAGATCGGCAATTTCGTCGAAATGAAAAAGGCCATTCTCGGCCCCGGCGCCAAGGCCAATCATCTGACCTATCTCGGCGATGCGGAAATCGGCGCCGGCGCCAATATCGGCGCGGGCACCATCACCTGCAATTATGACGGCTATTTCAAATACAGGACCGTGATCGGCGCGGGCGCGTTCATCGGCTCGAACAGCGCCCTGGTCGCACCAGTCAATATCGGCGCCGGCGCGATTATCGGCGCAGGCTCGGTGGTGACCAAGGATGTCGAGGCCGACGCGCTGGTCGTGGCGCGCGGCACGCAGGAAGCGCGCGCCGGCTGGGCGAAGCGCTTTCGCGATGCGATGACGGCGAAGAAGGCCGCGAAGAAATAACCCGCCAGATGGCGGAGTGGAGACAGTCGAATGTGCGGAATTGTCGGAATTCTCGGTCAGGGCGCAGTCGCGGACCGGCTGCTCGACGGGCTCAAGCGGCTCGAATATCGCGGCTATGACTCGGCCGGCATCTGCACCGTGCATGACGGCGAATTCGACCGCCGCCGCGCGCCGGGCAAGCTGGTCAACCTTGCCGCCGAACTCGCCGCGCACCCCTTGCCCGGCGACAGCGGCATCGCGCATACGCGTTGGGCGACGCATGGCGCACCGACCGTCGACAATGCCCATCCGCACATCGTCGGCGACGTCGTGCTGGTCCACAACGGCATCATCGAGAATTTCAAGCCGCTGCGCGACGAACTCCTCGCCGAAGGCCGCGAGTTCAAGTCGCAGACCGATACCGAAGTCGTCGCGCACCTGATCGACCGCGAACTGGGCAAGGGCTTCAAGCCGCGCGAGGCGGTCGCCAATGTCCTGCCGCGGCTGCACGGCGCCTTCGCGCTCGGCGTGATGTTCAAGTCCGAGCCCGATCTGCTGATCGGCGCGCGGCTCGGCGCGCCGCTGACCGTCGGCTATGGCGACAATGAGAATTATCTCGGCTCCGACGCACTCGCGCTCGCGCCGCTGACACAACGCATCGCCTATCTCGAGGAAGGCGACTGGGCGGTCATCACCCGCGCCGCGGTGCAGGTCTTTGACCGCAACAACGATCCGGTGAAGCGCCCGATCGTCAATAGCGGCGCCTCGGGCCAACTGATGGACAAGGGCAATCACCGCCACTTCATGCAGAAGGAGATTTACGAACAGCCAGTGGTCGTCGCGCAGACGCTGCGCTCCTATCTCCGCCCGCTCGAGGAACAGGTCGCGCTGCCCGATATGGAATTCGACCTGGGATCGGTCGAACGCGTCGCGATCGTCGCTTGCGGCACCGCCTCCTATGTCGGGATGATCGGCAAATACTGGATCGAACAGCTCGCCCGCGTGCAGGTGGAGGTCGATGTCGCCAGCGAGTTCCGCTATCGCGACCCGGTTCTCACCCCCAACATGCTCGGCATCGTCATCTCGCAAAGCGGCGAGACCGCCGACACGCTGGCGGCGCTGCGCCACATGAAGGCGGCGGGGCTGACCACTGCGGGGATCATCAACGTGCCGACCAGCTCGATGGCGCGCGAGGTCGACCTGTTGCTGCCGACTCATGCCGGGCCGGAGATCGGCGTGGCCTCGACCAAGGCCTTCACCTGCCAGCTCGCGGTGATGGCGGCGCTGTCGGTCAATCTCGCCCGCGCCAAGGGCAAGCTCAGCCCGGAGGAAGAGCGCGACATCGTCCATCACCTGCAGGAAGTGCCGCAGGCGATGAGCAACGCGCTTGCCCATGACGGCGAGATCGAGGCGATGGCGCCCAAGATCGCCGCGGCGCGCGACGTACTCTATCTCGGCCGCGGCCCGGATTATCCGCTCGCGCTGGAAGGCGCGCTGAAGCTCAAGGAAATCAGCTATATCCATGCCGAGGGCTATGCCTCGGGCGAGATGAAGCACGGCCCAATCGCGCTGATCGACGACAGCGTGCCGCTGATCGTGCTCGCGCCGTCGGGCCCGCTGTTCGACAAGACGGTCAGCAACATGCAGGAAGCCCAGGCGCGCGGCGCGCAGGTCGTGCTGATCTCCGACGCCGACGGCATCGCCCAGGCCGGCGAGAACACCATCGCGACGATCGAGATGCCCAAGGTCCACCCGCTGATCGCGCCTTTGGTGTACGCGGTGCCGGTGCAGCTGCTCGCCTATCATGTGGCGGTGTTCAAGGGGACGGATGTGGACCAGCCGCGCAATCTGGCGAAGTCGGTGACGGTGGAGTGAAGGGGCGGGCGTTGGTGGCGATGTGATGGAGAAGCCTCGCCCGCAAAGCTGATATTGGATTGGGTGGCATCACCTCGCCCCGTTCGGGCTGAGCGTGTCGAAGCCCCGTCCTTCTTTGCTGCGGGAGAGGAGCATGATCACGAAAATCTGCTGGGGCATCTTGCTGGCAATTCACAGCATACCCGCGCTCGCACTGTTTCGCCCCGTGCTGATCTCGAAAATATACCATGTTGATGCGGCATCGCCGCTATTTCTGCTGCTTCAACATCGGGCCGCGCTGTTTCTCGTCATTTGCGTGATGTGCGTCTGGTCCATCGTCCGGCCTGAAACGCGCCCGCTCGCCACAGTGGCGGTCGGCGTCAGCATGCTTTCCTTCCTGTGGCTCTATTGGGCAAGCGGCTCACCCCCGGCGCTACGCAGCATTGCCCTGGCTGATCTGGCCGGATTGCCGTTCCTCGCTTTTGTGGGCTGGCAGGCATTCGGGGCGACGCGTTGATCGGGTGAATATCGGTGACTGTCCCCGAAGCTCCCGGCATAACTCCCCGTAATTCCCGCCTTCATTCCGAAGCTTGCGAATCAGATAAGTCTGTGCTTATGTGTTGGCGTGTTAGAGAACCACATCTTCAAGGCTTTGGCTGACCCCACCCGCCACGCAATCTTCGAGAAGCTGGCGACCGGCAGCATGAATGCCAGTGCTTTGCGCGATGGCATGAAGATCAGTCAGCCTGCCATGTCGCAGCACCTCTCGGTTCTGCGCAGCGCGGGACTGGTGCGGGAGGAGCGACAGGGGCGCTTTGTGAACTACGAGGTCGATCCGGAAGGTTTGGCGCTCATCGCCGGATGGCTGGCAAAGTATCGCGCCTATTGGCCCGCGCGCATCGACGCGCTCAAAGTCTTGCTGAAGGATATGGATCAATGAACGACGGAAAGACCGACGATCAGGGCAAAAGCATTGAGCTTGAGTATGACATCGATGCGCCGCCGCACAAGGTCTGGCGCGCGATAAGCATTCCGGCGTTTCGAGAGAATTGGCTGCCGAAAGAGGCCTTGGTCGATTCGGAAGCTGCCTCTCTCACGCCGGGGCAGGAGGTCTGCTACAGGATGCGCGAAAGCGACCCCCCATTCCTCGAAAGCGCGGTCACCTTTCGGATCGTGCCCAATGCCGCCGGCGGCACCAGTCTGCGGATCATTCACGAACTTACCGACATGAGGTTCGATCGGATGAGCAACGCCGCGGCAAACAATGACAATGTGCCGCTCATGCTCGCCGCCTGACGCGACGCGCCTCTCCTTGAATACTGGAAGACTGGAGTTCGCCAATGCGCGAAGCGATGCAACTCGTCCCTATGGTCGTGGAACAATCAAGCAAAGGGGAGCGATCCTTTGATATATATTCTCGACTGCTTCGCGAAAGGATCATCTTCCTCAATGGCGAAGTGAACGACACCGTGTCTGCGCTCGTCTGCGCACAGTTGTTGTTCCTTGAAGCGGAAAATCCCCGGAAGCCAATCAGCCTCTATATCAATTCCCCCGGCGGCATGGTGACGAGCGGCTTCGCCATGTATGACACCATGCGGTACATCCGCGCTCCGGTTCATACGCTTTGCATGGGGACAGCCCGCTCGATGGGATCGTTCCTGTTGATGGCGGGGGAACCGGGTCAGCGCGCGACGCTGCCAAATGCGAGCATCCTCGTCCATCAGCCGTCCGGTGGCTTTCAGGGCCAGGCATCCGACATGCTGATCCATGCCGAGGAGATCAAGCGGACCAAGCACCGCATGACGCGCCTTTATGCCGAACATTGCGGACGAACCTATGCGGAATTCGAAAGCGCGATGGATCGAGACCGCTTCATGACCGCAGAGGAAGCGCTGGAATGGGGCCTGGTTGATCGCATCCTGGAGGTTCGTGAAGAGAATCAGGACGCAATTGCGGGCGCGTAACTCGGATCGGCTTAATTCGGGGACACAATACTAAATTATTTAGTATTGTGTCCCCGAAATCGTGGCAAAAGGACAGGCTGCCGCACGAGTTCCGAGGCGGTTTCAAGCTGAGTTGATCCACCCCCTTCCGTTCGCCCTGAGCTTGTCGAAGGGCCGTCAGCAGCGCCGCAACCGCTTGCACCCGCAATCCGCTCCACCGGGCGTTCGCCAACGCTGCCGCCCCGAACCCGGTCATCGCAGATGCGGCAGCCGCCATTCGCCAAGCAGCGCCGCCGTCCGCAACGCGAAGATCGCGATGCCGGCAACCGCCCCCGCGACGCCCTTCCGGAACCCGAAGCGCTTCACCAGCAGCACCATGATCGTGCCACCGACCAGCGCGGCGGTGGCGTAGAAATCCTCGTGCAGGACGCGCGGCACCCGCGCGCTCAAGACATCGCGGATGATGCCGCCGCCGCATCCATTGACCGTGGCGATGACGACCACGCTGGCGCCGTTCAGATTGTAATCGAGGCTTTTGCGCGCGCCCGCAACGGCGGCGAGTGCGAGGCCAACCGCCTCGAACACATTGATCGCGAGCGGCGGAGTAAAGTCGCCGATGCGCCCCAGCATCAGCGATGCGGCAATAACGCCCACCGTCGCCGCCAGCGCCAGCGCGGCATAACGCCAGTCGCGCAACGGCGCGGGAGGGTGTTCGCCAAGCAGCAGGTCGCGAATGACGCCGCCGCCGACCGATCCGACAAAGGCCAGCACCAGGATGCCGAACAGATCGAAATCGGCCTGCACCGCCGCCAGCGCACACTCCACCGCCAGAACGAAGGTCGCCGCAAGGTCCACACTGGTCAGCACCCCATCGCGAATGCGGCTGTTGGGCAAGACGGCGAGCGTCACCGCGCGCATCGCTCCATCGTCAATCGCATAGTCCCGGGCGCGGTGATCAGTGTCATGTTTGCCCTCATTGCCAGCCTAAGCGAACTGCGCGGGATCTGTACTTAGCTGATGTGGGTTGCCCCGGCGATCCTGAGAATTATGCGCGCTGTAACGATGTGGGTGGAGTATAATTAGGGGCCGCAATATTTAATTATTTCAATACTATGCCTCATAACTCACCTTTCTTCCCCGAAGTTTTCCGAAATTAAGTCAATGTTACTAGTTTACCTAATCGATCGGAGCTAGTATTCCGCCCCTCTTGAGCGGGTCGAGTTGGGGACGAAGGATTTTCCATCTTTGTTTGTATAGCTGTATAATCTCTTCGATTTTTATCGTTGTCTTAGGATCTGGCTGCTCCATCTCTGCGGCAACTGATCGGAAAAATGCCATTCTTGCGCTAGTGGCGGCGCGCTTGGCTTGAGTGTCGATAGTTTGAGGGTTTAAACCGCTGCGGACGTGTAGGGTCTGTGCGATTAGATGGATCGTGTAATGCTGCCGTACGATTTGAGGAGGGTGGGTCCGTGTGAGAGCCCTGCTATTGTGGACTTCAGCATTTCGGCTCAAAAAACCATATACAATCTCTAAGACTATCGCGCAGGTGATCACAGTTTGGTCGATCGTTCCGTAAGGACCTGGATCCGGGATCTGCCATCGCGACGGGGGGCCGTTGTCTATAATTTTAGGCACTAGAAGAAGACGAAGCATATAATCCACTGCGGTGCAGTCTGCATCAAACTCGAATGTTTGGCGAGTGATCGGGTCCCGCGCAAAAGTACGATCTAACTCCGCCTCTTCGATGACTTGCAGTATGTCATTATGAGGCAACCAAGAAGTGTGGCCATTGATAATATGCGCGAACTCGTGATGCACGATGAAGTAAAAAGCCAAAAATGCCAATCTCTGCGCAGCATATTCGCGGTCAGGATCGATAAGTGGTGGGAACTGCCACTCTTCATTGAGAATTAGAGCGTCTCGTGGGTCATGAGGAAAGAAATAGCATTTCTGATCGGCAGACATGGGAAGTTCGGGCAAAACACTGGGATGCGACAGCACCATGCGAAACGCTCCGACAAGGATCGGCATCGTGAAAGCGTTGATTGCGATGTAGTCAGTTCCTTCGTCGGTCCAGACGCTCGCTCCAAAATCGAGCTTCTCGACGAATCCCATTTCAAGCCGCATCGGTTGGTCTCCGATTCGGCCTTTTTCGACCAGAGGGTCGAGCATTCTCCGTAAGCTGTTGAGCAGGTTTCGAGCACCGATATCCTCATTCCATTCGGTGCCGCGATTCATTTTTGCAGCAGAGGCTTTAAATGCCATTACGTGTCCCACTATCCAAGTTTGGTTTCATCTGTCCTGTATAATTCGGGGATACAATATTGATTTATTTAGTATTGTGTCCCCGAAATCGTCGTGTCCCCGAAATCGACGTATTTCCCCATAATATCTGTCGGTGCTCAGCAGCGGAATCGCTCACCTAAAACCGGTGCAGGGTTACAAACTCAGCTAATCGGTTGACTCTTAGGAAGATCGGTACCGGTATGGGTGCGAAGACAGGTGTCGACGGTCCTGTCTGAATCGTCAGCCCGACGTTCTCAACATTCATCGCGTCCCGCTTTCCTACAGCGATCCGAAACTCGTCCTGCCAGGCGAAATCTTCGGGCTTGATAAGGACCAGCCTTTCAGGAAGCGCCCAATCCACCCCCGGCTCCCTGCTGTGCTCTCGATAGTCGACCGGGCCGCACACCAGCTGGTCATAGTCGAACTGCGACTTGAGCTCCCTCCGCATTCTCAAGCGCCGCATCAGCAGATCAGGATCAGGAATCTCGACGCAGAAGGGGCCGAACTTCTCGGCCAGCTCAGCGGATAGATGTTTGCTGACACAATAGACGAATATATCGTTCTGGTTGACCGATGAGTTGAAGCTACCACCCTCTAAGGTGATGACTCTTCCATCCTTCATGTTCATCACTAATCCGCCCTGCGGCGCGTAGGTCAGAATTCCGTCGCGCGGGTCGCCTCGAACCCCGTCGGCCTCTCTTCCTCGAAAATGAGAAAGGGGTTGCAGCATCAGCTCGCCCCTATTTATTAGGGCCAACGCGTGTGCTTCCTCTGTGAAATATTTGAATATCGCCACGATGTTATCCCTTGGGTGACCAGTGCAGCAGGCCCGGAGCGTGGTCCTCATATGCAGGGAATTCGGTGACAGATTCCATGGAATTTCGGTGACGGCGCACTTAAGGCTTAAGCGGAAAAACCGTAATTCACGGACGGGTGCGACCGAATACACCGCCACCGTTATTCCAGCTAATAAACCACCGCGCAGGAGAGAGGCCAAATGCTACGCATCCCCCTACTAGCCCTGGCACTCCTCTCCTCATCCCCCGCCCACGCCACCCCCGTCGGTGAAATCCACCGCGTCGCGCTCAACGAAAGCGCCACCCTCCGCGACCAGGAACACCGCCCGCAAATCCTCGTCACCATCTGGTACCCCGCCGTCGACGGCACGCCCGAACAGCCGATCACGATCGGCCCGCCCGGGCAGCCGATGTTCACCATCGGCGCCACCGCATCGGGTCCGGCCTTTGCCGGCGATGCGCCGGGGGTGAAGCGCCCCGTCATCCTGCTGTCGCATGGGTTTGGCGGGTCGGCGCGGATGATGGGCTGGTTCGGCATCGAACTGGCGCGCGCGGGCTATGTCGTCATATCGGTCGACCATCCCGGTAATAACGGACGTGACCCGATGACCGTCGCCGGTGCGCTGCTCACCTGGCTGCGGGCGAGCGACCTGCGGGCGGCCCTTGGCGTCGCGCTTGCCGACCCCGGCGTCGGGCCGCATATCGATACCAGCCGCGTCGGGCTGGCGGGATTTTCGGCGGGCGGCTTTACCGCGCTGGTGCTGGGCGGCGCGCGCGCGGCGCCACAGCGGCTGCTCGCTTTCTGCGCGGCAAACCCGAACGACGGCGTGTGCAAGCCTCAGGTCGAATTTTCGGTCGATGCCAAACAGCGCGACGCCCTACTGGCCGACCCGGCCTATGCCGATGCGATCCGCCATGCCGGGGATGACCAGACGATTCCGCATGTGAAGGCGATCGTCGTGATGGCCCCGGCGGTCATCCAGGGCCTCGATCCGGCGAGCCTGAAAACTCTCGCGACCCCGGTGTCGATCATTCTTGGCGATCAGGACGTGGTGGCGCCCCCGATCACCAACGGCAAGGTGGCCGCGGTGCTTTTGCCCAATGCCCGCCTGGAGGTGCTGCCGGGCGTCGGTCACTATGATTTCCTCGCCAACTGCACCGCCAATGGACCGGCAAATCTATGCGGTTTGGCCCGGCATCAGAGCGAAGCGCATCAGGCGGCACTCGCAGCGGCGATCAAGACATTTGGGCAGGCATTGAAAGCGCAGCCCTGAGATATCGTTGAGCCTCGTGGCGGCATAAGAAGGTCGTCGCGCTCGAACGCCATCGGTCTGGATGAACCCCTTGCCCCGGTCATGCTGAGCTTGTCGAAGCACCGTCCTTTTTCTCCTTCTTCTACGTTGCAAGGAGAAGAACAGTCTTTCGACAGGCTCAGGGCGAACGGCAGGTAAATTCGGCAGGGCGAATTCGGGGACACAATACTTAATTTATCTGATATTGTGTCCCCGAAATCCCCACATCGCCGTAATCGACAGCCAAACAAAAGAAAGAGCGCGATGAATCGCCAATGGACCATCTCAGCCCTGCTCGCCATCGGCTGTTCGGCCGGCGCTCACGCCGCCAGCGCTCCCCAGCGGCGCGCGCTGCCGCCCGTCAAGGCCGAAGCTCCCTTTGTGCCCATCGTCTGCCAGCCTCGGCACCTCGCCGCAAACTTCGGTGCGATCGACCGCCTCCATACCGCACGACGTGGCGAGCTGATCGTGCCGCCCGGCGATTACGCCAGCGGTTTGGCGCCAGCCGATCCACATGGCCATAGGGCCGGGGGCGACGGCATATATGATGTGGCGTTCCTCGCCATCGACGATGACGGCATCATGTTCGAGCTCCGCACCTATGGCGATGATCTGACCCATCCCCGAACCAGCCAGACCATGTCGTTTCCCACCACCGACAAAACGGTCCGGCTGCGCCATCTCAGGATCGATATGGTAGCGACCACGGCCGGTACGATCACCTATCGCATACGGCCCGACCGGACTGACATGACTGACCCGCGCCCGGCCGAATCGGGTGAACCGGCGACGGAGATCGCGATCGATGAGTGCCGGCGCGACATGCCGGATCTCGATCTGGCGCGACCACAGCGTTAAATTCGGCCGGCGACGCAGTGCCTGTATATGCCTTTGGCGGCAGGCAGGACCTCAACACCGGCGCGACCGCAAGGATGGCCGCCCATGCCGCCGCCACAACAAAGCCGCCGACCACTCCCCGATCTCCAGCGGAAGCCCATTCCAACGAAATCAGCGAGCCACTTGCCCGCTCTCGCGACATGTGAGATCGATGCGGAAGAATCCTGTACAGGACAAAATACACTTAGGAGAAAATTTATGGGCGTGAACAGGCGCGATTTGCTCGGGATGGCTGTGATCGGCGGCGTGGCGGTGGCCTTGCCTGCCCGGGCGAGCGCGGCGAAGACGCCCGCGACGCTCGCGATCCGTCACAAGACCGGCCGTGATTATGGCGAGGCGCTGGAGCGGCTGCGCGACTATGCCGCCGCCGAACTCGACGCGGTCGGCCTGCCCGGCATGACGATCAGCATCGTCGATGCCGAGGGGTTCGCGGCCTCGCTCAGCATTGGCTGGACCGATGTCGACAAGCGCGCGCCGGTCACCCCCGATCAACTGTTCCAGATCGGATCGATCAGCAAGTCGATCACCGGGATCTGGCTGCATGCGGCGCAGGACAAGGGGCTGATCGATCTGTCCGCGCCGGTGTCGCGGTATCTGGCCGGTGTGCCGCTGCCCGCCCAGCCGATGACGGTGCACCAATTGCTCAACCATGCCGGCGGCCTCGCGCATGACGCGCCGGTGTTTCCGCGCACGCCCGATGGAAAGCTGTGGACCGGTTACAAACCCGGTGCGCGGATGTCCTACAGCAATATCGGTTATGCGATGCTCGGGCTGATCATCGGCAAGGTTTCCGGCAAGCCGCATTTCCAGGCGCTCGAGGACGATGTCCTCAAGCCGCTCGGCATGACTGGCGCGGTCGCGCATATCCGCACCGCCGATCGCGGTCGGTACGCGACCGGCTATGTGCCGATCCGCGAGGATGGCGTGGCGATGAGCCGCGCCGCGCTGATCCCCGGCCCGTGGAGCGATTCCGACAATGCCGCCGGCGCCGTCGCCGCGTCGGCGGACGGCATGGCCGGGTATCTGCGCTATGTGCTCGCGCTTGGCGCGGGCAAGGGCGGTCCGCTGATGTCCGATGCCGCGGCCAAGAAGCTGCTCGCCGAGGACATTACCAGCAGCGAATTCGGGGCCGGTGCGCGCTACGCCAGCGGCATTGCGACGGTGCAGATCGATGGCAAGCCCGCCTTGCACCATACCGGCGGCATGACGCTCTTCTCCTCGGCCTTCCATGCCGATCCCGTGGCCGGCGTCGCCTGCTTCGCCAGCGTCAATGGGCGGCTGATTTCCTATCGCCCGCGCCTGACCACGATCTACGCCATTCAGCTCATGCGCGCCGTCGTCGCCGGCACTGCGCTGCCGTCGCCGCCCGATCCGCTCGGGTTCCGCCGCGTGCCGACGCCGGAACGCTATGCCGGCACTTTTGTCGGGCCCGATGGCCGCTCGGTCACGCTGCGCGCCACCGGCGGCGGACTGGTGGTGGCGGACGGAGCCGGGGAGGGACGGGTCGAACTCGCCGGCAAGGACTCCCTTGCCACGGATCATCCGGGCTATGCCGCGCATCAGCTCGATTTCGAGGGTGAGAAGGCCGACCGCTTCTGGTGGGGCGGTACATTGTTCGGCCGCGGCGCGGCGCTGCCGCAGCCGGCGGTCGCCGCGGCGCTCAAACCCCTGACCGGCGACTATAACGGGGCGGAAGGCAGCTTCGTCGTCCTGGCGCGCGGCAATGCGCTCGTGGCCGAAGGGGCGGGTGAGTTCGTGCGGCGACCCGGCGGCTATTGGTCGCCCAAGGAGGATGTCGGCGGCGTCACCCGGGTCTGGTTCGATGCGCCGGTGAACGGCGTGCCCTCACGGCTGATCTTCTGCGGGATGGATTTCATCCGGATCGACTGAGAGAACGAAAATGATGGCGGCGGCGCATCAATTCTGTCCTGGGGACGGGGATCGGATTGCGCTGCCGCCATCATGCCGGATGCGCCCATCCTTTGAGTATTCATTGATATATCATATAGTTACTGGAAATCCGGGCATCGGAGATATGTAACAACAGGGTGTAACATATCTGCGCCCGGCCCCTCGTCACGACCGTCCGGCACTGGCCGCCGATCGGACCGATTCACGCCGCTCCCGGGCTGTGTCATGCCTGCGCCGATCACGCGCTTCCTCACGTCACGGGCGAAGGTTCCTTCGACGGGTCGGTTGAACGCGCGGCCCCGCCATCGCGCAGACCTCCGAATTGAGCAGATCATGATCTCCGCCCCCGCCATTTCCCGATATTCCCGCAGGCACGCCGGTAAAATTCCCGTGCGGAGCCATCAAAATTCCCGCAGCTTTTCCCGCAGATTCCCGCAGAACCGCCAAAAAAGCATTTTCCCGCAGCATGTCGCGCAGCTGCGGGAAAAACTGCCACTGCGCCGCCCAATGCCGTCACGTCACCGCAATCCCAGCGCTCCGGCAGCGGTGGATGATCATCGCCAGCAATCGGCCTTGCGTTGCCGCATTTGGCTTGCCAATCTCGCATCATTCCTACCCCAGGGGGCGATCATCATGTACCGAACCACGCTTGCGCTACTGCTTGCCGCCACCGCATCGATTGCCGGCGCATCGACCACCAAGGAACAGTTGATGAAGCCGCCCGCGGACGCGCGGCATTACACGATCAGCTCGACCGCCGGAAAGCATGGCGACATCTGGTCGTGGAAGATGCCCGACGGCCGGGTCGCCTATCGCATGTCGATGTCGCTGCGCGGCTGGGTCACTGAAACCGATGAGCTGGTGACCTTCGGCCCCGACCGGCGGCCCTCTACGATCGCCATCCGGGGCTATACCGATACCGGCGAGGCGACTGAGGACTTCAGCGTCGATACAGGCGGCGTCGCGCATTGGAAGACGATCGTCGACTCCGGCTCGGCGCCGTTCGGCGGCAAGCGTTACAACAGCTATGGCGGTCCCTGGCTGGCCAGCGAACTGGAAACCGATGCGCTCGTCGCCGCGGGCGACAAGGGCATTGACCTGCTGCCGACCGGCCATGCCAGCATCGCCATTGGCAACGCCGTCGAGATCACCGGCCCGCAAGGCAAGAAGACCGTCAAGCTCGCCTTCATCACCGGCTATGGCTTCACCCCGTCGCCGGTCTGGCTCGACAGCGACAATCATTTCTTCGGCAATGCCGGCGGCATCTCGCTGCTCCCGGTGGGCTATGAGGCTGAAGGGCCCCGGCTGAAGGACATTCAGGACAAGGCGACCGCGCTGATGGTCCGCGATGTCGCGCACAATTTCCTGACGCCGGCGAACCGCGCGCCGACCCTGGTCGACAATGTGCTGTTGTTCGATTCGGTCGCCGGCCGCTATCTGCCCAACCGCGCCGTGCTGATCGCGGACGGCAAGGTCGCCGCGGTCGGCGCCGCCGGATCGATCAGGACGCCGGTCGGCGCGACCGTGATCGACGGGCGCGGCAAGACGCTGCTGCCCGGCCTGTGGGATTCGCACCAGCATGTCGGCGACGACTGGAACCTGCTGCAGAATGTCGCCACGGGCATGACCAATTATCGCAGCCCCGGCTCGATGATCGAGGACGCGCTGAGCATCTACAAGCGCCGCGCCGCCGGCGACCTGTTGGCGCCCGACGGCAAGATTTCGGTGATCGTCGATCGCAAGGACCCACTTGCCGCACAGGGGGCGCTCACCGTCTCGTCGGCGGCGGAAACGGTCGCCGCGGTGGACAAGATCAAGGCGGCGGGCCTGTGGGGGGTCAAATTCTACACCTCGATGACTCCGGCATGGATCGCGCCGGGCGCCGCCGAGGCGCACAAGCTTGGCCTGCACGTGCACGGCCATGTGCCCGCCGGCATGCGCCCGCTCGACGCGGTCCGCGCCGGCTATGACGAAGTCACGCACATCAACTTCATCATGATGCAGGCGATGCCGCAGGATGTGGTCGACAAGGCCAACACCGCCGCGCGGCTCGAAGGGCCGGCGAAATACGGTAAGGATGTCGATCTCGACTCTCCCGCGATGAAGAGCTTCTACGCGGAGCTCGCGAAACGGGGCACCATCATCGACCCGACCCTGACGGTATGGGAGCCGCTGATGACGTCGGACGGCAGCGCGCTGTCACCCGAATATGCGCCCTTCGCGGAGGTCGCGCCGCCCTCGGTCGTGCGTGGGTGGAAGATCGGCGGCTATCCCCTGTTCGGTGGCCTGACGCGCGATGATTTCCGCAAGAGCTTCGCCAAGATGGTTGGCCTGGTCGGCCGGCTGCACAAGGCGGGCGTCCGCATCGTCGCCGGCACCGATGGCTATGGGCTGGAACTGGTGCGCGAACTCGAACTCTATCAGGAAGCGGGCCTGACCAACGCGGAGGCGCTGCAGACCGCGACGATCGTGCCCGCACGCATGACCGGCATGGACGACCGCACCGGATCGATCGCGGCGGGCAAGCAGGCGGACATCATCCTGGTCGACGGGGACGTCTCGAAGGACCTCACCAAACTCCGTCGCGTCGAGACGGTGTTTCTCGATGGCTACCGGCTCGACGGGGCGGCGCTGCGCAAGGCAAGCGGGCTTAGCGGAATGCCGAGATAGCTGAGGCCCTGTTGCGCTTCGCGTGCGGTTGCGCGCGCATGATCGCGGCGCGGGGCAGGGGGCGGACTTGAGGTGAAGGGGCGTGGGGAGCGGGTATGTGGTCCTGTCCGGCAACCGGCGGCAATGCGCCAATGTTCGTCGTTCACGTGGCCGCACCGCCATTCCAAAGCAGCCGTTCGCGCCTGGGCGATCATCATCTGCCATTGGTGGGGCGAGGGCGGCTGTTCCGTCCTCGCCCCACCGGACGGTCTTCATGCAAATATCGGGTCAGCTCTTGATGAACTCGAGAAGATCCCGATTGATGAGATCGGCGTGCGTGGTCGGCATTCCGTGCGGGAGCCCGGGATAGGAAATCAGTTTGCCATTTTTGACCAGCTTGACCGAGCGTGCGCCGGTGGTCGTGAAGGGGCAGATCTGGTCGTCCTCGCCGTGCATCACGAGCACCGGTACGTCGATGACCGCGAGGTCGTCGTAGAATTCGGTCTCCGACAACACTCGGACGCATTCCCATTGGGCTATGGCCGCGCCCATCATGCCCTGACGCCACCAATTGTCGCGGATGCCCTGTGACACGACCGCGTCGGGCCGGTTGAAGCCGTAGAACGGGATCGTGATGTCCTGATAGAATTGCGAACGGTGGTTCGCCGTGCCATCGCGAATGCCGTCTACGACTTCCTTGGGAACACCGTCGGGATTGCGCTCGGACTGCATGAAGGTCGGCGGAATCGCGCTGATCAATACAGCCTTGGCGACACGGCCTTTGCCGTATGTCGCGGCGTAACGGGTCACTTCACCGCCGCCGGTCGAATGGCCAATGTGGATGGCGCCGGTCAGGCCCAGCGTCTCGACCACGGCAAAGGCGTCGGCAGCATAGGTATCCATGTCATGGCCCTCCGCCGTCTGGCTCGAACGGCCATGGCCGCGGCGATCATGCGCGATCACGCGATAGCCCTGCGCCAGGAAGAACATCATCTGGCTGTCCCAATCGTCCGCGCTGAGCGGCCAGCCATGGTGGAAGAACAATGGCACTGCGTCTTTGGGGCCCCAATCCTTGTAGAAGATCTCGGTGCCGTCGGTGGTTGTGATCGTCGCCATCGCCTTACCTCTCGCTTGACCGGGAGGACCGCTTCCATCCCGCGATTGAATGTCTAAGCCGCATGCGGCAGCATCGGTATGCTGCGCTTCCGACATTATAGGAGCCAAAAGTGACAATTGGGCGCGCGATGACGATTGCCGGCGATGCCGTCGGAACCCGGCCACGCGACACGCCGTCTTTGCCGCGATCAAGAGCCATAAAATCAGCGTTATGGCGCCAATAGCATATATGGTGCGCCGGAATTTCGAGGCATTCTGACTACACTTCGAGCAGGAGCCGGCATAGGCTGGATGGGCGGCTGTGTCGGCTCATATCTGATCGCCCGGCGGCTCACGCCAACCAAGCTGCAGGCCCGACGCCAGGCGGGAGGCCGTCGCATATGCTCGTGACCATCACCGGGCTGCGCACGTCAAACAGGGGGAGCGCCATGTCTGCAAAAGGATCGGTTCTTTCAAGGTTCGCTCAGCTTGCCTTGGCATTCGCAAGGCCGGCGATCATGCTGTTAGGCTGTAGTGCCGGTGCGTTTGCGCAGACAGCCGGTCCGCCAGAGAGGCTATCCGATGTTGAGCTCGATGCGATGTTCACGCAGGCGGGACGATCCCAGGCAACGCTTCGGCTTCTCCTGCAGAAATTTCCCAAAGGCGCCGACCTCCACAATCATGGAGGCACCTACGCTGAAGATTATCTGCGTTGGGCTGCCGGGCAGAATGGGTGCCTGCAGATCAAAGCAAAAAAGCTATCGCCCCAACCTTGCGTGGGTCCGGACAGCGTTCCCCTGCGCGGGCTGGAAGAGCGGGACGTCAAACTCTACAACAATGCCATTGACGCCATGTCTGCGCGCGGGTTTCGGCAAGGCGTCGGCGATCCCACCGTTTCTGGTCATGATCGATATTTTGGCGGCTTCCAACGCACCCTGGGGAGCGTGGAAGACATTGGGTTCATACTGGCGACGTCACGAGAGCAGGCGGTTGAGAGTCACAGTCACTATGCCGAACTGATGGTCGGTCCCGACATTAATGGACATACCCGCGAATTTGCGACTGAACCCTGGAATGAGGCTGACATGGCCGGTCGCCTTGCACGTCTCGCGCCTGTGATCAGGGCGGCGGTTGCCCGAGGTCGATCCGACCTGGATCTCATCCAGAAAACGGCGGATGACATTAATGGCTGCCATTCCCGATATCCAAAGGATGCCTGCGAGATAACGGTTCGGCATATCCTTACGGTGAAGCGGGAAGCACAACCCGAGCAGATATTCGGCCGCATCGCACTTGGATTTGCTTTGGCCGAAGCGGACCCCCGGATCGTTGGGATTAATATCCTCAATCCCGAGGATGGCCCCATAGCCCTGCGGGACTACCGCTTGCATATGCGACTGTTTGCATTTTTCAAACAGCGCTTCCCAAATGTGACGCTGACGATGCATGCGGGGGAGTTGACCCTGGGCTTGGTGCCGCCGCGGGATTTACGCTTTCACATTCGTGAAGCCGTCGAAATCGCAGGCGCCAAGCGGATCGGGCATGGCGTCGATATCGCTTACGAGGATGGCGCTGCCGAGCTTTTGAAGCGCATGGCACATGAGCAGATCGCAGTAGAAATCAATTTGACCAGCAATGATGTGATCCTTGGGGTCAAAGGCAGTGAACAGCCGCTCCGCATGTATCTCGCCGCCGGGGTTCCGGTTGTTCTCTCCACGGATAGTTCCGGCACCCTGCGACATGACCTGACTTATGAGTATATGCGTGCCTTCTTCGAGCATGGCCTGAAATACACAGAGCTCCGGAAAATTTCGAGAAACAGCCTGACCTACTCGTTCCTGGAAGGCGCAAGCTTGTGGGATGGAGCGAGTAATAAAATGGTTGCCTACTGTGTGAATGGTATCCGTAATCCATCTCGATCATGCTCGCTATTCTTGAAAAACAGCCCGAAAGCACGCGAGCAGCTCATACTCGAGCAGCGCATCGAGCAATTCGAGAGTGAACTCGCTGACATGCTGAAAATCTCGATCGCCCAATAGAAAGAAATACATGTTGGCCTGGCGACCGCCTGTTAAGACTCACGGACGGGATAAATAGGGTCCAGGGCAGTGCCTATGCGGGTACCGTTGGACACCCGCTTGGCAGCGTCCGCGGAACGTCAACGCGGCCTTACCACCACATGGTGGCCCATGTCGGAGCCGTCGCGTCGCGCCTGTCGCCAAAGCCTGTTCAGCCAGGCTCTTTCGTTATCCTGTCCTGGCAGTGGATCAGCAATTCGTTGCTCAATAATGCGACTTGTGCTAAATACAGAAAACGATGATTCTACGTATAACCTTATAACATATGCACGAGTGCGCTTCACGTGACTTCCTACTCAAGGTCACGCATATTACAATATTTTTACAGTCTTTGCGCAACCATTGCCATTATAGCGTTGCGCTACCTAGAATGCATTATCCTAAGCAATTTTATCAAGGCGGCGAACTGAGGTTGCAGTAAGTCGCAGGATGACTCGGGGAGATGTTCGCTGATGATTCAGGTCGGGCGGCGCTTGCATGCGCGTTTTGGTGTTGAGATTTCCGGGGTCGACCTGAGAAGCGTCTCCGATGACGACGTTCTTGAGTTGCGACGGGTGCTCGCATCATACGGCTTGCTGTTGTTTCCCGATCAGCAATTAGCGGAAGCCGAGTATGAGCATTTCGCGCGACGGATCGGAAACGGACAACTTGAGCTTTCCGCACGCCGGATTTCGCACGGGACGGAGAATCCGCACGTCAGTCAACTGACGAACCTTGTTACCGAAAAGGGCGAGGCGCGGGGGTTCGGTGGCCAGGGGACGGACTTCTGGCATTCGGATCAGGAGTTTCGAGAGCATCCTGCATCGCTGGCGTCGCTCTATTGCCGCTTGCCATCGCGTGAAGGCGGCAACACCAGCTTCGCGAGCACGGCGGTCACCAGTCTGAACTTGCCATCGGCGATGGTTGAGCGGCTTCGCGATCTCTGGTCAACGAGAATCCCGGCCGACACGCACGATAACGTGGCTCGTGTGGAAGTGGCGCACCCGGTAATTCTGAAAAACGCCCATGACGGGCGCGAATTTCTCTACCATAGCGAGAATACTCGGCGCTTCCTGAACGTCGATGAAGAAGATAGTGATGCTATGTGCAAAGATCTTGTTGGAAGGTTGATTGCGCATGATAACATCTATAGCCATAGCTGGCGATCTGACGATCTTCTTCTCTATGACAATACTCAGGTCATTCACCGGCGCGAGGCATTCGAGGGAGATCGCTGGCTGCTCGGGGCGAAGATTTATGCCCCGGACGAGCCGTTCGTGATCCCGGATGGTTTTCAGGTTGACGCTAGCGAGGAGATGCACCGTGTCCCTGCATGAATCGATCACTGGCACGATCCAGACAGCGAAGCGTGAACCTCTGGCGATCACGCCCTGGAGTGGCGCGTTGGGAGCGTCCATCGAAGGGGTGGATGTGAAAACGCTCGATGACGAAACAATGCAGGCGATCGAAGAGGCATTCGCCCGCTACCAGGTTCTCTCCTTTCCCGATCAAAGCCTGACACCATCCGATCAGGTGGCCTTCGCGGCGCGCTTTGGGAAAATCGAGCGATACCTGTTTGCAGAACCCTTGCCCGATCATCCGCAAGTGGTGGCGGTGACGAAGGAGCCGGGCACGGTCCTCAATTTCGGAGGCCTCTGGCATAGCGATTCACCCTTTCAACCGATCCCGCCAATGGCGACGCTTCTCTACGCGATCGAGCTCCCGAAATCCGGCGGCGATACCATGTTCGCAAACATGTACGCGGCCTATGACGCGCTTTCCGAAAGGATGAAGACCGTGCTGGGCGGATTGCTCGGCGTCTTCTGCGCGCGCGGCGTCCATGGCCCGGGTACCGAAGATCTGAAGCTTGGAGATATGGTGCGCATCCGCGACCTGTCGCTGGCGGATAAGGAGAATTTGCACCCTGTCGTGCGAACGCATCCGGTGACGAAGCGGAAGGCGCTTTACGCAAGCCGCCCACATATCCAGCGCTTTGATGGAATGACCGAAAAGGAGTCCGGCCCGATCCTGGACTTCCTCGATGAGCACGCCCAGTTGCCGGAATTCACATCCCGGCTGCACTGGCAGCCCGGCACGCTTGCCATCTTGGACAATCGCTGTGTGCAGCATCTTGCCTTGAACGACTATAAAGAGCGCCGCGAACTGCACCGGGTAAACGTCGCCGATGACCGGCGACCCTTCTGATGCCGATCAGAGGATCGCAGCCGGCATAGGCGGCGGCTGCAGGCAACACGCCGCCAGGCGGACAAGCTTTAGCTAACTCAACCGTGGAGAGGATAGCGTGACCCTAATCGCAGAGACAGTTACCGCGCGCACGCTTCGGCGTGTGGCCGCCAGCGCGTTCGACGAATATCGCGGCCGGAAGCCGCTCCATGCCTTCGTCTCGCAGCCGATCCGCGCGGGCCGGGTGGGCGGCCTTCCCTATGATGCGTTGACGACCGACGTCATCAACGGCTGCCTTCCGGCTGCAAGCGTGTGCTACGGCAGCTGCTTCGCCGCGCGTTCGGCATTCGAGGCGGGCTTCGACTTTGGCCAGCGTGTCCGCAACCGAGTGGACCGGGACCTTCTGCAAGCGGATCTGGACGGATTGCCGTCAACGCAGGGCCATCTGCGAAACGGATGGAACAGTGACCCGTCATGGGCATGGGATCTCGCGCTCGAGCTTGCGGAGCTTGTCGTGGCATCGGGTCGCCACATGATTTTCATCACCAAGGCATTCCGCGAAGCCGAGCCGGAGACCCTTCGGCGATTTGGCGAATTGAAGGTCGAGTTTCGTGTCTCGGTCAGCGCCTTCGACACGCCCGGGCAATTCGCGATGCGCCACAAGCTGCTGCACGCTGCTCGGGACGCCGGGGGATTGGGTATCCCCCAGCTCCTGTCAGCGCAATTCCGTGCCGCCGAGCTCAACCGCAAGCAGGACGAGATCGTCGCGCTTTTCCAGGGCGAAGATTTTCCGGCTTCGGAAAATAGCCTGCGATTTGTTCCGGGCTCCCCGTTGCTCGATATGATCGATCACGACGCCTGCGGCCATGTTGCCAGCACCGGTGATCTGTGGGCGGGTCGTCTCTATCCTGAGCTTGTGGTGCCCACGGCGACCTCGGTTCCGTCGGACTATCGCGGCCTCGAAAGCCGCTTCGGATCGGGTAACGATCCCGCACATCTGGCCACCTTATGGGCCGATCCGGTCCACACCAATGCCGAGGTCCTCTCAGGGGTAACATTCGACAAACCGAAACAATGTGGCGTCGCCGCGCATCTGGAAATCACGGATTATGAGCCGATGCTGGACTGAAGCATGGCCTTCACCGTCGCCCAGGCGATACTGATGGTTCTGTCACGCCGATTCCGGCTTTATGCTGCGCGAGGATAGCCCGAGCTCGGGAAGCGCATGAAGGAGACACGTCGATGGCGACGATCGTACGGAAACCCGATGCGCTGCCTGACGTGGCGTCCGTACCGGACATGGCGCCCGGCGAGTGGGAGGCGCGGGTCGACCTCGCCGCGGCCTATCGATTGGTCGCGCTATTCGGATGGGACGATCTCATCTTCACCCATTTGTCGGCGCGCGTGCCGGGGCCCGAGCACCATTTCCTCATCAACTCCTTTGGCATGACGTTCGAGGAGATCACCGCGTCGAGCCTGGTCAAGATCGACCTCAACGGACATCCGGTCGGTGTGTCGGACCCTTCGGTCAACCTGCCCGGGTTCACGATCCATTCGGCGATCCACATGGCACGCGAGGATGCTGCGGCGGTGATGCACCTCCATACCCCGCAAGGCCAGGCGGTATCTGCGATGGCGTTCGGGTTGCTGCCCAATACCCAGTCGGCGATGACGATCGGGCACGATGTCGCCTATCACGATTATGAGGGGATCGCGTTCGACCTCGATGAACGCGAGCGGCTGGCCAACGATCTTGGCGACAAGCATGCGATGATCCTCCGGAATCACGGGACGCTTACGGTCGGCGCGACGGTGGGCGAGTGCTTCCTGCGGCTCTATTTTCTCGAACGCGCGTGCCAGGCGCAGGTGATGATGCTCGCTGCCGGTCTCGATCGGCTCCTCGCGCCGCCGGATGGCGTTGCCGACAAGGTCAGGCAACAGACCCCGCCCGCCGGAGTCGCGAAGGCCGAGGCACTCGCCTGGCCCGCGCTGCTGCGTCGGCTCGACCGGCTCGATCCGGGCTTTCGGACATAGGCATCGGATGAAAAGTCCCCGAAAGGAGTGAATTTTGCTCCTACGTGCGTTCATCCTGCCCGAGTTCTATCGGCGCAATCCGCCAACGCACTGAAACGACGGCCGCCCGGGCTATTTGGCGGCGGATGCCTTAACACTGATTGGCCGCTCGGGGCGGAGAACGCCAAACCCCCGCGCTGCAAGTGCGATCTGTCGCGCTTCTATGAGTGAAAGGTCTATTGTCACTCACCACTGCTTGACCGCTCCGGCACAGCGCGCGTCAATCCACGATCCAGAGGCACGTGCGTCAGCTACACGTCCCGATCCGGTCATTCGACCTTGCACTGGAAGCTGTCGAAAGCGGTCGTTTCGAAGACCGCCATGGACGTTGCGCACACCGATCCCGGGAAATGAGGGCGGCTGTTCGCTGGACGAGCGGTGCGGTTTTTTCGGCGAGGGGGTCGTTGCCATGATTTCCAGCGACGGCGGCAGCAGGGCGGCTTGACCAGAGGTCGCGGCCGCGAAACGATCGCCTGACACGAACTGGGAGCGCGAGATGGATCGACGACAGTTTCTGGCAAGCGCTGCGCTACTCGGAGTCATTGGCATCTGGGCGCCGAGATCGGCCGCCGTACCGTCGCGCGTCGCATGGCGCGAGGATCGCGCGCTATATCCCCAGGGCGTCGCTTCGGGCGATCCGGATGAGCATAGCATCATGCTGTGGACAAGGCGGCCGTTCGACCAGGGCGAGCGGCATGCGCTGACCGTCGAAGTGGCGCTGGACGCGAGCTTCCGCCGCGTCGTCGCCACGGCGCGCGTGCCGGTGCTGGCGGCGGCCGACTGGACCTGCCGCGCGCTCGTGGGCGGCCTCTTGCCGGCGACGATCTACTGGTACCGTTTTACCGACGACAAGGGCGCGGGCAGCCGGATCGGACGCACAATCACCGCCCCGCGCGTCACCGACCGGCGCCCGGTCCGCTTCGCTTTCGTGTCGTGCCAGAGCGTCAACGAAGGCGCCCAGAACGCGTTTCGCCGGATGATCTGGGAGGACGAGCGCGCGCCCGACGACCGCAAGCTCGGCTTTGTGCTTCATCTCGGCGATTTCATTTACGAAGTGGTCGAATATCCCGACGAGGTGCCGCACCGTTATTCGCGCACCGTCTACGACCTTGGCCGGGTACCCGATTCACGCAAGGTCAGCAATTTCCACGTACCGACCAACCTGGCCGGCTATCGCCACATCTACCGCGCGCATATCGACGACCCCGACATCCAGGATGCGCGGGCGCATTTCCCGTTCGTGTGCATCGGCGACAATCACGAATTCTCCTGGCAGGGCTGGCAGAGCTTTATCAAATATGACGGTAAGGTAGAGCCCGCGCAGCCGCTGCGCGTCGCCGCCAACCAGGCGTGGTGGGAATATATCCCGTCGCGCGTCCGCAAGGCATCGGGTGCCGGGCTCGATCAGTTTCGCCCGCCCGCCGTGACGACCGCGGCGATCGAGACATTCGATGATCATGGTTTCGGCACCGAACCCAATAATCGCACCGCGGTCGGCAGCATGACCGCCTATCGCGCGCTGCGCTACGGTCGACACGTCGAGCTGATCCTGACTGACTTCCACAGCTACAAGATGGCGGACCCGACCGATCGGCCCGAGGCGGCGCCGCTCAATCTGGACGATTTCCCAGTGACGCCGCAGGAAGCGCTGGAGATCGTCGATGGCGGAAAGGACTATGCCGGCGGCAAGCCGCCCGCGACCATCGCGATCGGCGACAAGACCATCCCCAATTATCGCAAGGACGAGCCCGCTTACACCGTGCTCGGCCGCGAGCAGAAAGCGTGGCTCAAGGACAGGTTGACCCGGTCGACCGCGACCTGGAAAATCTGGGGCGCGACCAACGGCACGCTCGACATGCGAACCGATCCGCAGAACCTGCCCGCCGGCCTGGTGAAGACGGCATGGCCGGGCAAAGGCTATGGCACCTTCGGCGGTGGCGATTTCAGCGGCGCGTTCGCCGAGCGCGCGGAAATCTACGACACCGTTCGCGACCAGAAGGTGTCGGGCTTCGTCACCGTCTCGGGCGACCGCCACAGCTTCTGGGCCGGCTATGCCGCGCCGGCATTGCCGCCCGCCGGGTTCGCCCCGGTCGGGATCAGCTTCATCACCGGTTCGATCTCCGCGCCCGGGCTGGCCGAAGCGACCGAGTATTGGAAGGATTTTCCCCTGCTCCCGCTGTTCGTGCGCAAGGCACCGGGGGCTCAGCCCGAGGCGACGATCAACCTGATGCTGAAGCGCGGGGTGCGCGCGGCGCTCGAATATGCGGCGAGCGGCGACATCGCGAAGGCCCGGGCGCTGACCAATCCCGACGTCGCGCCCCATCTGGAATTCGTCGACATGGCCGGGCACGGTTATGCCGTGGTCAGCGCCGGGCCCGATTGGATCGACAGCGAATTCGTCTGCATTGTTCGCCCTGTCGCGCGCGCGATCACACCCGATGGCGGCCCGCTTCGCTACCGCGTATCGCACCAGGCACGCCTGTGGCAGCCTGGCACGCCGCCGAGGCTGACGCGGCGGATGCTTGAGGGCGACGCCAAATTGTCGGTTTGACGCCTTGTCGGGGATTGGCGGCAGGGCGGCCAATGTCGGCCGTTCGTCAAATATCCCGTATCCGTCGCGGCGATGGCGTGCATGACAGCGTCAGGGCCGTGTCGAAGGGTCAGGTCGGTTTCATTTGTTATGTTTGTGAAAAACGACAATTTCCCCTAGCGATGTAGGTTGAGAAACATCATCGACTGGGTTGTCGCGCATGTCGAATCTGAAGATGGATTTCCGCCAGCCGCATGCCAGGCTGGCCGATCATTTCTCGTTTTTCTACCATTTCCAGCAAAGCGACGATCGCTTCGAAGCGGTCGACCGCGCCGACTATGCGCAGTTCCGCTTCATTCTGCGCGGCCGCAATGCCCGCTATCGCTTTGTCGACGGTACCGAACAAGCGATGCCGGACATCTATATTCTGGGCCCCACCACCGGATCTTCAACCCTGAGTTGCGACGGTGAGGCCGAGGCGATCGGCGTTGGGCTGATGCCGCTTGGCTGGGCGGCGCTGCTGCCGATGGATGCCTCGGCTGCGGCGAACCGGTTGTTCGATGCGAAGGATCTCTTCGGCGACATCGTTGTCAAGGTTCATGAGAAACTGCGTGCCACGCAGGATTTCGATGCGCGGGTCAGGATTATCGGCAAAATGCTGGTCACGCTCATGGCACGGCAGCAACCGGTATATCAGGCGTTCGTGGGCCAGGTGAACGAATGGCTCGCCGATGCCACCGCGCCCGATATCAACGACCTGATCGAACTGACCGGCCTTTCACTGCGGCAGGTCCAGCGTAACTGCAAACGCTATTTCGGTTCCCCGCCCAAGGAACTGGCGCGCAAATACCGCGCGCTGCGCGCGGCAGTGGCGATGACGCATGGCGACCCCGAGCTCGATGATCTGCTGGCCAATGGTTTCTACGACCAGTCGCATGTGATCCGCGAAATCAAATATTTCACGGGCATGACCCCACGCGCCTTTGCCGAGCACCCGACCGAACTGAATCGCGAGATTGCCAAACGCATCGCACTGGAACGGCAGCACCCGATCAGGCGTCGCGGCGTCATCACTTGACGTGGATGGCGGCGCGCCACCGGGCCGGCGCGATAGCTCGATACCCGGTCGGTCTCTGATTGCCGCTCAAAGGCATCCGGCACGGGTAAACGGCAGCGCCAGCTTTTCTCCGCCCCGAACCACGCAACAATCACCGCGAGCCATTGTCACCGAAATCACATCGATCCCGGCTCGAGCGCTCACTGCAGCTTGTGTTCCGTCATGAACGCGGAGACCAGGGCAGCGACGGGGTCCGGGTCCTCCAGTGTCGCGAAATGGACAGTGTCGAGTATGTGCACCTCTGCGTGCGGCGCGTCGCGGAGATAGGCCAGGGCGCCGGGCGTCGTGAAGAAATCGTCCCGGCTGCCCCAGATCACCAGCACCGGTAACGTCAGCGAGCGCAGCAATGCCTGCCACCGGGGATAGCGCACCACGTTGGATCCATAGTCGAACCACAGGTCGTTGCGCGCTTCGATCACGCCAGGACGTTGTTCGGACGCTGTCATCAGCAACTCGGCATCGGGACTGAGCGCCGAATCCTCAGTCCAGTTCTCGGCAGACGGAAATCCCAATCCCCTGGCATAGGCGGTACGTCGCCCGTCGATGACGGGGTTACGCTGCCTCCAGTGGCGACGCAATTCGCCCTCCGGGTCTTGCGCGGTCGGGAAACCGTCGAGGTGGATCACCCCGTTCTGGACCATGATCGCCGTCACCGTATCCGGGTGTGCCTCGATCAGCCGGAAACCGACGGCACGCCATAGTCCTGCATGTACAGGGCATAGCGGTTGATCCCGCGCGCCTTGAGGAAGCCGGCGACCGTCGCCGCGAGATGGTCGAAGTCGTAGCGGTATCGTGCGCGGTCCGGGGCATCGGAATAGCCGAACGACGGATAATCCATCGCGATCACATGCATTCCCTTGTCGGCGAGCCGCCGCATCACCTCCTCGTACATGATCGACGACGCAGGATTGCCATGGAGGAAAACGATCGTTGACCCGTTGGCCGGCCCGCCCTCACGAAAGAAGAGATGAACCCCCTCGACGGACTGCCAACTGTAGCGCAGGTGTTCCGCATGGGCAGGTGCCGCCGCGAAAATCATCGCCGCCGCCGACACCAACAGCGCGAGCATCCTGAGCGGGCGCTCGAAGATCATCCCCATCAACCCCGACCCGACGGGAGGTGCAGATTGAACCCGAATAACCTGACCCCGGTTTTCGTCTGTGGCCGATGGCTGCTGTCGGGGCCGAAGTGGAGGAAAGTGCCGGGCCCGAAGCGCTGTTCGTCCTCGATCAGCTCGCCGCTCACCACCAGGATGTCCTCGCCCTGCACGTCGTGATGATCGACATATGGCCAATGAGCGCCGGGCGCCATGTCGACGACCCAGATGCGGACGCCGACGCGCGAGGGCAGGTCGCGTCGCAGGCAACCTGGGCCGATGATGACCGGGGTCACCCGGTCAATTTCGACCGGCAGGAAATTTGCAGTCATACCAACCCTCCACAAGAAGCGATCCGCTGCTAGGCTGTGGAATGCACCCGTGATACGTTATCAATATGCCTGCTGATGTGCAATTTACTCACAGCTTGGCGGCGCTGCCGGCGACCGAGGCGTTCGTCGCCTTGCTCGGCGCTGCGCGCTGCGGATCGCTGTCCGCGGCGGCCGAAGAACTGGGATTGACCCATGGAGCGGTCAGCCGCCGCATTCACGCCGTGGAGCGCTGGCTCGGCGCGCCGGCGTTCGAACGGCATGGACGCGGCGTACGACTGACGCCGCTCGGTGCGGCACTGGTGAGGCGGACGGAACGATCGCTGGGTGCGCTGGCCGACTTTGCATCGAGCGGGCGCATGCCACGGGAAGTCGCGACCGTGCGGGTCAGCGTCCTGCCGTCATTTGCCCGCCTGTGGCTGATGCCGCGACTCGTCGCGCTGCAGGGTTCTCCGATCGACTTGACCGTCCAGTTCGTAACGGAGCACCGCATGACCCGGCTGGACCTGCGCGAAGCTGACCTCGCCATCCGTGTCGGAACTGGCGGCTGGACAGGCGTGGCAGCGGAGAGGTTGCTCGATGAGGTGATCGTTCCCGTTGCCACCCCCGCGATCGCCCGGGCAGTGGGAGACAGCCCTGCGAGAATCGCCGACCATCCGCTGCTGCACGACACGGACACCCGCGACTGGCGTGACTGGATGGCAGTGGCGGGCCTCGATTATCGACGTGACCAACGCGACCGGCATTTCGAGGACTATGACCTGCTGGTGGCAGGGGCGCGCGCCGGCCTCGGGATCGCGCTTGCCAGGCTGCCCTTCGCGCAGGCAGCGATTACCGAGGCCGGACTTGTAACGCTGCCCGGCCCGGCCGCGCCACGCGAGCGCGGCTTCTGGATCGTTCGGCGGCCAGGGGAGGCGCGTACGCACGTCATGCGGCTGGTGGAACGGCTGCATTGCCTTGGCAATGCTCATCGCCAGGAAGGATAGCGCAGAAGGGGAGGCGATCGACCGGCCATGTCCGCTTCCGACGTGAGCGCGCCCAATGCTGCTGAAAGCACCCGACACAGGTGAACAGCAGCTATCCCGAAAGCGACCGCAGGTTCATGGTCCGAACGGAGCGGTATTCCTCGGTTCAGCGCGTCTCATTCGTCCTTGCGATGAGCGCGAGTTTCCTGTCGAACTCCTCTCTCTCGAGCTGTGCGAGGATGATTCCGGTCATCGACTTGGTAACCGAAGCGATGGCGAACAGCGAATCGGGAGCGACCGCGGCACCGCTGGTCCGGTCGGTTACGCCTTCCTGGTGGCGGTAGACGATCTTGCCATCCTGCACGACGGCGACGCTGAAACCAGGCACGCCGAGTTGAACGGCGATGCGGTGGAGCCTTGCGGTGAAACCAGCGTCTGAACGTTGTGCCTGCGCAGGCACGGCAAGGAGCAGGGCGAAGAGGACCGCTAGAATCCGCCTCAGCATACCGATGCCTTTCCCTGATTTGGTCGGCAGCATACTATGGAGCGGTCACCTGTCCAGCGTACGTCCTCTGCTGTGTGGCGGCAGCGAGCTTAAGCGTCGCCGCATTCGCATATCCGCTTCCCATCCGAAATCGAACGCTCCATCTGCAAACCCCGTCACCTCTGCGGGTGAAAATTCAGACATCCGCACCCCGACTGCGGCTTCTACTCATTTTGGCAGTTGACCCCAGATGGCCTGCGCCGAGCGCGTGCGCGTGTTGGAGTTCGATTTCTCGGTTGCGCCAACTCTCAGCGAGCGCTTGCCCGTCAAGGGGGAGAGGATTTTCACAGATAGGGTGTGAGCGTCCCTCAGGAGCAGTCAATCAGCTAACGACCGCGCTTTCTGAACCAGGATTTCACATTGCCGACTGTGAGAGGCACGATATCGGATACATCAATCGTGAACTCAAAAATCTTCGCCGCGCGTTTCTCATCGCCGGAATCAAAAAACGTCAAGGACACGTCCCAACAATCACTATGCATTCGACACAACGGACTCTGTTTGACGACCATAGTGTCGAACTCACGGCCTTCGTCGATGGCCTCAGCGAAGACCGATGCCGCCTGAAATAGGTTCGTCGCCGCAAAATTCATTGCGCGATCGCGTGACTTCTGGCCAAGATTGTGCAGATCGAAATAGATTCGATTGAGGAAATCGGTCAGCGCGTCCTGTAGCAACCGGCTCGCCCGACTCTTCCGTGCGCCGTATATCCTGTTCACCGCATCGCCAACCAGCGCGTTGATTTTCCAGCCGTAAATACCGCGCAAGTCGCTCACGGCCACGATGGGTATTCTGGCTTTTGAATGGAGTCTGATCGTCTCGCCGGTCCGACGACCCGGAATGCTGATCCGCTCGATGAAATCGGTGGTCTCTCGCGCCGCGGCCTGGCCAGCCAGGAGTTGGAGGAAAACATCGTATATCGCGTCGTCGAAGGGACCGTCGGGCACGAGCCCGTAAACCGGCGTACCATCGATCACCAAGGTCCAGATGAGGCAATCGCGTTCGGTGGGGTTCGCCTCAAGATACTTGATCAAGTCTCCCACGACACGGGGAGTCGCGGGATCCAGGCCGCCAAGCCTCGCCTCTCGATCCATATATTGCTCGAATTCCTGCACCCCTATCTCGGATCCGAAATCGTAGGACAAGCTACCAAGCGCATAGACCAAGCCCGAATGCGCGGTGCTGGGCTCAATCGAGCCCTCCCCTGCGGCACGCACCGCGGCTTGCGCCGGGGCGGCGAGGGGCGCCCCGGGCGCGGCGGACGGCGCCGCAGCCGCCTTAGGCGTCTCTTCAGGCAGCGCGGGGGTGATGCTGGCAACGACGCCGGATCGAGGCGCCGCTGCGGCCTGCTCGGTCGGGCGACCGGCGCCGCCGGTTGCGAACAAGGTGCTATAGGTCGCGGGCAGGTCGATCACACCGCGAAGACAGCGTTCGGGCTCGCCGGATACGTCGGGATCGCAGGCGCGCGCAGTGTCGAGCAGTGCCGCGCGGATCGCCGCCGCATCGATCGGGCGACCGGTCTGCAATTGCCGGCTCATCAACAACGCGGAGATTCCGGTGACGATGGGCGCTGCTACGCTGGTACCCATCTCGCGAACCGGCGTTTCGGTGCCCGGCTGCGCGCCGATGACCTTTTCGCCCGGCGCCATGATGCCGTTGCTCGAATGGTGCCCACCCCAATTGCTGAACTTGAATGGCGCGCCATCGTCCTTCAATGCGCCGACCGCGAGCGTTCCGGGGAGCACTGCGGGAATACAGCGGCATTCGCCGGCATTGTTGCCCGCGGGCGCGATGATCAGGATATTGTCGTCGACGCATCTCTGGATCGCGCGTGCCAGCAGTTCATGGGGTGCGTCGGTCTGGGTCGGCACACAGGCTGAGCAGTGGATGATGTCGGCGCCCAAGCCATGCGCCAGATCGAGCGCACGGCCCAAGTTGAGCGGTGATAGAAATTCGGCCGGATCGCCCGCTTCGTTCAGTGGCACGATGATCACCCGGCAATCGGGCGCAATCCCAAGCACCGGTGCGCTGAGCTGTCCCGCGATGACGCTGGTGATGTGGGTTGCGTGACGGTCCACCATGAACCGGAACAGGAGACTTGGCGAGAATGCGGCCAGGAATCGCTCTTCCTTCTGCTCATTCGGCAGGTCACTCTCGGCGATCTCGCGGAACAGCGCGTGTTGCTCGACGGTGATCGGCACGGCGCGGTCGTGCCAATCGGGGTATAGCTTGGTGATCCGGCTGCTGCGAAGCGAGGACAGCGTCAGGTCGGGATCGCCGTCGAGAATGACGATGGTGACTCTCGGATCGCCCAGGGTCAGGCTCCGCAGGTCGTTAAGGCCCGAAATGCGGTCGTCCAGATCGTGGCGGTATCTGATGCCATGCAAGTGCGTCAGGGCGGCTTTTGCCAATGAACGATTCTCGACGTCGCTGCCCGACGCAGTCACGCGCCTCGCACTCGACGGTCCGACGGCGAAACGGGAAAAGACGTCGGTCGTCGCTTCGCGTGACGGTTCCGGAGGCGCATCGCTCATCGGACTTCCCTTCCGCCTGATAGTCGCCACATCTGTTCCACCGCTGGACTCGCTGTTCGCTGGCCGGGAGAACGTCCGCCATCAATGTGGCGGACGTTCCGTTTCACAGCCCGACAGATCGTCACGAGATGTACCTAGCGACGATCCGCTGGTTGTTGCCGTCGATCCCTTATTCGGGGCTTCCCGAATAAGCGCAGGTCACGGTGGCCGAGATGCCGCACGGCAGGGTAACACTGACCGAGGGAGTCACGCCGACGAGCGTTTCTTCCGACAGTTCGGCCAGCAGGTCGTTGCCGACGACGTTACGAGCGACAGGCGCAGTCTGGATCGGTCTGATTTGAGTATTCATGTGACTTACTCCTTGGGCTAAGTGACACAGGTTCGACCGCTTCGAGTGGGCCGCGCAACTCCTTCTTCCATCGGAAGAAGCTCGGGCGCCGTTGGATCCCGCTGCCCGCGGAATCTCACGGCGAAGACTAGAACGGCATCGGCGTGCGGTTGAGCGAAGCCTCCGGTGTCGGCTCCCTCAGCCAACTCCGCTCAACAGGCACAGTGTAAAGGCGCCCCTGCGCGAACCGCCGCCAAAAGAAGCGCATGCCCGGCACGACTATCTTGACAACATTGAGTCCAATGTCCGGCCGGGTCAGGTCGAGAACCAGAACCTCGAGGCCGACGCGCCGGGCAGCCGCGATTGCCGCCTCGACATCATCGCGAATGTCGTCGGTCTTGATCGTAGCGAAATCACCTGATTTCCTGGCCGGCACTGTCAGATCGGGCATCAGGAACGGATTGTCTTCCAGCCTTGCCTTGATCAGCCATTCGGCGCTTTCGGGGTCGATCTGCTCGTCTGGGATCTTGTCGAGCTCGAGGCCGACTTGGCTCATCTCTGTCAATGAGCGGGTGATGGCGATCGCGGGGTCCAAATCCGCGCCAAAGCCGATGATCAGGCGCTCGGACTCTCCCGTAATCCTTCGCGACACCGCCGCCATTACGGGGATTCCCAAATCGGAGGTAAGGTCCAGCACCCATATTTCCCGACCGATATCGCGATAGAATCGCTCAAGATCGCGGAAATAAGGGTCGTCGAAGCTTGCCAGATCGACGGCGGGCCGCCTCAGGCAATTGTACCACCAAATCGCCGCGCAATCGCGTTCGACTACTTCAAGAAAGCCCTGGTAGATCGCCTCTTCCAGCGTGTTGCCGGCGGCGTTCCCATTCGAATCCGCCCGGCAAAACTCGTGATCTCTTTCCTGCGGATACCAGAGGTAACAATAGGCGGTCGGCAAGAATTTTCGGCGGCCCTGCGTCAGCGACCAGACCGGGGTCCACTCGATCGATCGGTCGGGGTCGAACCGCTGGGGTATCCAGTTGTTGCCGACTGTCAGCGAGGCGTTCAGGGCCTCCCGATCGACATATTGCGCCTCGCTGATGAGCAGGCAGCTTTCCGGATGGACCGCGGCATCGCCAAGCGCCGCCAAGGTGCCTTCGATCCGGGGCTCGTCGCCTTGATAGATGAAGGAATAGCGTTCGATCGCCTCGCAAAACCCGCTGGCGCGTGCCTGGGCGTCGGTCTTGCCCTTGCCAGAAGCGGTGTGCCGGAGGATCCGGCGCAAACCGCGCAGCGACCCTACGACCCCCATGCTATGGCTGGACTTGTAGGTGTTGACGAGGCAGCTGGAGGGATCGGAAATCCGCGACAACTCCATCACCACCCCGGAGACCGGGCTGATCAGATGCCCAAAGCGATCTAGTGTCTGTTCGGGCGAAACCGAGCGATGGCCGCCATCGTTGTGGCCTTTCGGGGAAGATTTCAGTTCGATCGGCTCGAAGCCTCGCCGTCCGACCAGCTGGGGGTCTCCGCAGCTGGGGCATTGTGGGCGATGCGGCAACGCATGCGTTCGGTGCTCGTGGGTTAGCTGGTCCAGCGTCAGGATCTTGCCCGCCAGCGTCTCAGCCTTTGCCGCCCCATGATCGGGAAGCCCTATTGATCGCACCGCGACCCATTTGGCGATTTCCGTCGTCGCCCAGTTCAGCGCCAGTGCCATCGTCGAAGGCAGGATCGATAGCGACGTCGGCAGACAGTCGCGTTGCCCTGCCAGGGCTTTGCGCTGGCGGATGATCGACGCTTTCACTTCGGTGTTGCCGCGAAGGCGTTGCGCCAGACACTCCCAGCAGCCGGTCTCGCCCGGCACGAAGATCGGGCCGAGCCAAACCACGCTGCCGGCCGGCTTGACCAGCATCCAGGGGCGCCCAGTTTCCAGCGCGGTGCGATTGATCTGCTCGATTTCCGGGCGCAGATAGTCGTCGGTCACGACGACGTGCAGATCGGGCAGCATAGCCGCCACCCCGTTCGCCGTTCCCGCATCGTCAACGGTCAGGCCGGCCTGCAATAGCAGTGCCGCGAGCGGTTCGACGAACGCCTCGCCAATCGCCGTCAACGCGATGCTGCTCTTTCGCAGGCGGACCGCGACGTCGCACGGATCGAAGCCAAGCTCGCTCCAGAACGCCGCCACGCCAGGAGCAAGCCCGTGTGTGCCGTCGTCAAGATAGCCAAGGCGATCGAGCCGCTCGATGACCTGATCCACGATATGCGGCGCGACGACATCCGCCAACAAGCCATAGATGTCTTCAACGGAGTGCCGACCATCGAGTAGTGGCGCAATCATACAATATAGACGACCGTTTAGAACATGGGACGTGTGCTCACCGAGCAGATACACATGCATCGGCTCAACAATCTCGACACTGAAATGCGATTTGATCTGCGGCATTGCGAACCGCGTCTCATCGTTGTCGATCGGGTTTCTGAGATCAGGTAGCATCGACGTAATCTAGGCCTCTTCAATTTTCAGAGATCAAAGGCGTCGCCACGAGATGCTTGATCGAAGAACAGGCCAATATCACGCCCATATCCTGCCCCTTCGAAATGAAGCTTTCGCGCGATCAACACCATCATCCGAACCTGCGTCGGTCGCGACGGCGGAATTGAACAAACCTCCCGGCATCGCCGACAGGGAGGACTTTCGAATTTGGAGAAACGAGCCGAAACTCATCCCCAATCCCCCGGGCTGTCGCCAATCCTTGGGGGTATACGAAGGTTCGCTGGACTTCTTTGTCAGAGCTTTTCTTGCCATCTCGAAAATCCCTCGTTGACGTTGCTCGGCTACGCGCGGCCACGCCTCGTGTTGCGAGACGGCCGTTCGGCTGCCGTTGCCGGCTCCGATGGACTTGGCGCTCATCGCATTATCCCAAGCCCGAATACCCAAAGGCCGAACTCATGACCTGTTCGTAGCTCGGTGAAACGAAAGGCGCCGGATCGTTGTAATTCGCACCGTGGATCAACAAGATACCGATCGACAACAGGTCGGCCTGCGCTCCGTTCATCAGGTCGACGCATGTCGACGGATCGACAAAATGTGGACGCGTCACCGGCTTGGAAAGTATTGGTTTGATGTCCATGACCGCACACTCCAGAAGATCAATCGGCTGAAGTCCAGGATCGCACTTCACCCATCGTGACTGGAATGAGGTCGCTTACGTCGACCGTGAAGCGGTAGATCCTCTTCGCGCGATTGCTGTTTTCCGGGTCGAAGAACTTCAGCTTTACGTCCCAGCAGTCGCTGTCCATTCGACAGAACGGGCTCTTCTCGACCGAAATCTCGTCGAGCTGCATTCCCGCGACGAGGGCGTCGCTGAACGTGGTCGCGACCTGAAAAGCGTTGGTGACGGCGAAGTTTAGCGCACGGTCATGCGACGTCCGTCCAAGGTTCCTCAAGTCGTAATAAACGCGGTTGAGGAACCCATCCAACGTCAGGCGGATCACCCCGTCCAAGGCCGAGTCCGACTTGCTGCCGGCACTGAGATTCAAGGCGCTATCGATCAGCGAGTTGGTCTTCCAGCCGTACATTCCGCGGGTGTTTACCGGCTCGATAACTGGAACGACTTGACCCGAAAACAGCCTCACGGTGCGCCCGGTCAGCAACCCGGGAATGCTCACGCGTTGAATGAAGTCCGGATCGGTCTCCGCGAGGATTTCACCGGCAAGCATGGCGCGGAGAACCTCGTAGACGTCGCGGGCGAACGCACCGACTGGCTCGATGGCATAGACAGGCGTCAGCTCGATATTCAGCGTCCAGATCAGCGATCTGGCTTCAGCCAGGTTGTTCGCCAGATAATCGACCATCTGGCGCGAATCATAGGGATTCGCCGGAAGCTGATTGCTCGGCGGCATCAATTGCTTGAAGGAATCGCGCCGCGCCTCGCTTCCGAAATCATATCCCAGGAGCCCGAGCGCATAGACCATGCCAGTAGCTGTGCTTGTGTCCGGGGCGGCGCTCGCCGTCACGGCGCGCGCCGCGGACGGTCGCTCGCCGGCGTCCGGTCCCGAACCCCTATCGCGCAACCCGCTGCCGCCGACGGCGCTCGAGGCGAGCGAGCGTGCCTCTTCCAGGAATGGCGCGGCCGAAGGTGAAGCGCCGCCATGCCATCCGTCGGCTTCGGCCTGCGTGATCGCCTCTGGCTCGTGCGCTATTTGATCGCCCTCGTCGCACGCGCATTGAGGACTAACGGCTGCGCTCACAGTGTTCGACGTCGTAGTCATCTGTCGCCTCCTCCCGGTTAACAATTTGAAAGCACCTGCTAAATTCAATTTTCCCGCCAGACACCGGCCGGAAGCATTCAGTTCGACTCCGTCGCACGATCGTGCGCTCTCGAGCAGCAACTGCCGGATTTGGTGAGGATCCGGCGTTTCGCCGCGATCGGCCTGATGACTCAACAGCAGCGCGGCGGCGGCCGTTACAATCGGCGCCGCGAAGCTCGTGCCGCTCCTGCGCGCTGTTCCACCACCAGGTTTGGCGCCAAGGATGTTTTGCCCTGGGGCCATCAAGCCCGCCGCGCGGTAGGCGGCCCCCCAGTTGCTGAACTCCAGGGGTCTATCTTCGGAATCCAGCGCACCGACAGCCAACACCATCGGCAGCGCCGCTGGTACGTGCAGGCATTCGCACCCGTCATTTCCCGCGGCCGCCACAACCAGGACATTGCGATCACGGCACAGCCGCATGGCATTGTGCAACCAGACGTCGGCCTCACCCTCGTCGGTTAGTTGACCACCGCTGATGTTGATGATGTGAGCACCGTGATCAACTGCCAGTTCGATGGCGCGCGCTAAATCGAGTTGCGAAACACTCCGGCGCGCCTCACAGAAAACCGGAATTACAATTCCAGTACAGTGTGGCGCAAGTCCTTCAACATCACTACCATGCTGGCCGAAAATTATGCTTGTAATATGAGTTCCATGAGCAGCCATCGCGTCTGTCAACGGAACTTCAGATGGAATCAAACTATCTATCTGACTAATAGTTGACGATCGAAAACAATCATGTTCGAGATCAACTCGGCCATCCAGGACAGCGATGCGTACGCTCCGACTGCCCAGTCCGGGAGGCATGACTCTAGTTTCCCCTAAATTATGTCAGACTAGACTCGCACTGCAAATACTTTAGTTGCGATGGCTGGCATCACCTAACACACATTCAGAGTCAAGCTGTGTTTTATATTCAAAATGGATGTTAATTTCTTGTGTTTATCAGAACTCCGTGATGATCAGGCGCACTGTGGCAAGGATCTTTCACGGTCTTGAAGTAACTCTTGCTGCAAAATAGAAGTAGAGCCACTGGTATTAGGCGAGCAAAGACCGCTGGTTCGACTGCAACGGTGATTCCCGTTAAGACCTTCGCGGAGGCGTGCCGCGCGACGGGCTGACAATTGTGTCCGCCACGTGCCGGTCGCGATCCAGCGGCCGGGCGAGTGCTCCCTGCGGCGCTATTTTCTCGAACGCGCGTGCCAGGCGCAGGTGACGATGCTCGCTGCCGGTCTCGATCGGCTCCTCGCGCCGCCGGATGGCGTTGCCGACAAGGTCAGGCAACAGACCCCGCCCGCCGGAGTCGCGAAGGCCGAGGCACTCGCCTGGCCCGCGCTGCTGCGTCGGCTCGACCGGCTCGATCCGGGCTTTCGGACATAGTCATCGGGTGCAAAGTCCCCGAAAGGAGTGAATTTTGCTCCTTCGTGCGTTCATCCTGCCCGAGCTCTATCGGCGCAATCCTCAAGCGCACTGAAACGACGACCGCCCGGGCCATTCGGCGGCGGATGCCTTGCTGCCAATCTCCAACGACGACGCAACCGTCGAGAGCGCCCCATTCGCATTGAACTCACAGGCGGTAGCTGTCGGTAGCTCACCGTCCTGAAAACGACCGTTCATTCTCAGGCCAGGAGAACTGAACAATCTCTCCGATTCGAACACTGATTGGCCGCTCGGGGCGGGGAACGCCAAACCCCTGCGCTGCAAGTAAGATCTGTCGCGCTTCTATGGCCATGCGTGCCAGTGCCCACGTGCGCCGTAGGTTGTTTGGGCTCCACTCGCGATTAGCTGGTTGAGAGGCCGATATGGGTCTTGGGCGCTTGAAAGTGGACAGTCCGCTTTCGTTGAGAGTTTCGGACGCCGCCAGGCGTCGGAAAGTCTTCGGTGCCCGAACCCGCGGGCCGCAGGCGATGCTCTATGGGGATTTCGATATCGGTGGGTGCCGGGCGGTGGTGGACGCTGCCGATAT
>NZ_JSXI01000025.1 GCF_000803065.1 Sphingomonas sp. ERG5 | reverse complement strand
GTATCCGTTAACCCGCCCTCCTTTTGTTCTCACACAAACAGGCTGCGAGACAAGAGGGAAAATTGACAGCCGCATCAGCGCGAAACTGCGCCTTCCGGCCCCCACCCAGCGCGACCGCCTCAAACCTCCCGGGCTCGAAATACGGTGACGTTGCGCGAGTCGAACCGAGGCGGTCTCATTCTCGAGGAAGCTGGACAGGAAAGAGATCACCGGGAAGCGCTTGCCAGGGTCGGCATAACGCGGCGGAAGATAGGCGTTGATCTTGCGCAGCGGCGAGATGCTGATCCGGTTTTCCGAGATGCTGTTGGCACGAAGCTGGCCGGGTTCCACGCGCGCCGGAGCCAAGGCGGCGGTATCAGCATGAGAAGGTGAGGCATCCGAGAATGAGGCTGTGACGCTTTTGCTGCCTCATGCTTCGTCTCCTGAAGCCTGGGAGCTATATCTTTCGCTTTTTGGGGAGGGGCGAATGCAATCGAAGAACTATATTGCGATGACAGTCTTTCAGAAACCAAGCAAACTATAGCACTTCACCCAATACCTAAAGATACCACGCCTCTACGATTAAAACATTCCCGCTCATCCTGACTGCATATTGAACATTTCGAACAGCATCATCTTTTACCGCCAGATCGCATATATCAAAAATCTTGTCTTTGCAGGTTCTCGATAAGAGCGAAGCATCCCCCTCGACTAGAGCGTATGTCCAACGCTCCCTCCCTTCCCCAAAATACATCGAACCCGGATCATAACCTTTGAGGTTCGAAATGTGACCGATTGGTTTTCCAATTAAATCCATCCGAATCCGCTGAGGGCGGTTAATTAAGGAGTCATATCCAAACCAACCTGCGATCAATAAGAGCACGACCAATGATGTAGATACAATTATCGGTATATTGATCTTGAGGATCATAATGAAATATAGCCAAAGTAGATCACAATATTTCCACCGTATTTGCATACTTTAACGATACTCAGGGTCTATTAATTAGTTTTGATTTGCGGTTCGCAGTTTCCATTGCATCGCCAGCACGGTTCAACTCTATTCAAACCCCGGGCTGGCCGCTTGTCCGGCGAAACTCTTCGGAAGCCTCATCTAGAAAGACGTACAGAGCGGCAATTCTGCCATCCCTGACGAGAATGACGTCCCAGCCTGTATATGCGGCTGCTTCATCGCGTGGGCCTGAACCCCACGCCAGACGCCCCGCATTGTGGAGCGCCTGCGGTTCGCCATGATGGGTGTAGACGAAATGCGGATGTGCCGCCCGCAGATCGCCCGCGGCTTTGCTGATCGCGTCGCGACCGACAATAATCCCGGGCGGAACGTAAAGAACGGGGTCATCCGTCCAGAGTTCGTCAATCGCGGCACGTCGACGTTGCGCATCGCTTTCGCCAAAAACCTCTTGAAGATTGCGCCGGAGCAATTCGCGAACACGATCTGCAGATTCCACAGGCTGAGTCATCGCTTGCCTCCAGAACGCCACTCGTTCCCGAACGCGGGCAAATTGGCAAGCCGCTATCGCCGCCGCCAAGCGCAATGCCTTATATGCCCTCAGACCACTGGGCGGGGATAGTCGGCCGATCGACCCACGGCGCTCCATTAAAGGAACGTTGGCGCACGGTCGAACAGGTTTGCATCGCGAAAATTGAGACGATCCGATCCAACCTTCAGCTCGTATCAGAGCCGAGGCGGCGGCCCTGCCATATCTGCACCGTCATTGGCGGACGCTGTGCTCCTCATCGCGATCGGATGCCGGGTTCGATTCAAATCGCGCCCTGGCATCGTCATTCTTGTTCTTCGTTGGACCATTTGAATCGAACAGACCGAGTCAGCAGATCATGACCTCCGCTCCCGCCATTTCCCGATATTCCCGCAAGCACCCCGAAAAACTCCCGTGCGGATCCATCAAAACTCCCGCAGCTTTTCCCGCAGACTCCCGCAGAACCCTCAAAAAACCATTCTCCCGCAGAAACTCCCGCAGCTGCGGGAGTTTTAAATGATGGGAGCGCCCTTTTCCAACCTCGCCAGGCATGGCCGTGACCGGGTCCACCAGCCCGATTCAAGAGTGCCTGACTCAATAGTGATCGAGCGGGACCGGCTCGAATGCGCCGATAGCGACGCTCCGCCACAATCGCGCTTCGTTCGGCGTCAGGATCAGCCAGTATGCGCCATCCCCCATCGCGGCCTCGGCATCGCGCGCGGAGGGAACCGGCGTACCGGATGGGTGCGAATGATAATGCCCGATCATCCGGGCACCGCCGGCGCGCGCCGCCCGGTGCGCGGCGAACAAAGCGGCGGGATCGATCTCGAACAGACGGGCTGGATCCGGTGCGACGTTGATGGCGGCCTCGGCGGCCTCGATCCGCTCGGATGAGCCGAACAACAGCCCGCAAATTTCGGCGTCCGGCGATGCGCACGCCGCGTTTAGCAGTCTCCGCAGTAGAGTGCTTGAAATCGCGATTCCCATGCCCACATCGCTATTACATGGATCGGGGGGTTACCATCATCGAAGCGCGCATTTCGACCGAGGCCGATGGCTGGCGGATCGATCGCGCGCTGGCCGAGGCCGTGCCGACCCTGTCGCGCGAACGGCTGAAGGCGCTGTTGTCGTCAGGCGCCGTGAGTGATCCGTCGGGTGCGCTGATCCGCGATCCCGCGCGCAAGGCGGTCGGCGGCACCCTCTTCACCGTTGCAATTCCCGACGCCACGCCGTCGCACAACGAAGCGCAGCAGATCGCGCTGAATATCGTGTTCGAGGACGAATATCTGATCGTCATCGACAAACAGGCCGGGCTGGTGGTGCATCCGGCGGCGGGCAATCCCGATGGGACATTGGTCAACGCCCTGCTCCACCATTGCGCGGGCAATCTTTCGGGGATTGGCGGCGTCGCCAGGCCGGGCATCGTCCACCGCATCGACAAGGATACGTCGGGGCTGATGGTCGCGGCCAAGACCGACCGGGCGCATGAGGGACTGGCGAAGCAGTTTCACGACCATTCGATCGACCGCCGCTACAAGGCGATCGTCTCGGGACGCCCGACCCGGCTCGAGGGCACGATCGACGCACCGCTCGGGCGGTCGCCGAGCAATCGCAAGAAAGTCGCGATCGTGCCGGGCGGCAAGCGCGCGGTTACGCATTATACGACGTTAAAAATGCTCAGCGAGGCCGCGCTGGTCGAATGCCGGCTGGAAACCGGACGCACGCATCAGGTGCGCGTGCACATGGCGTCGCTTGGTCACCCCTTGATTGGAGACCCGGTTTATGGTAGAACAAAACCAGCTCATCGACAGGTTTTGGAAACCTTGAATTTCCATCGGCAGGCGTTGCACGCCGCCCGATTGGGGTTCATTCACCCAGTGAAAAGTAACGCTTTGGCGTTCGATAGCGAAATGCCTGCAGATATGCAGGAACTGTACGATACACTTTGCGTCTAGTGGTTCAGCGTCCGTGCAGCCTTTTTAGGGCATGGACCGATAATTAAGGGAGATCAGATCATGGCAAACCGCAGCAACGTGCCAGCAACGGTCCCCGCTCTTGGCGGGGAGGCAAGCCTCAACCGCTATCTGTCGGAAATCAAGAAATTCCCCATCCTCGCGCCCGAGCAGGAATATATGCTCGCCAAGCGCTTCGAGGAGCATGGCGACACCGATGCGGCGGCCCAGCTCGTCACGTCGCACCTCCGCCTCGTCGCCAAGATCGCGATGGGCTATCGCGGCTATGGCCTGCCCGTGTCCGAGCTGATCTCGGAGGGTAATATCGGCCTGATGCAGGGCGTGAAGAAATTCGAGCCCGACCGGGGCTTCCGTCTCGCCACTTATGCGATGTGGTGGATCCGCGCCTCGATCCAGGAATATATCCTGCGCTCGTGGAGCCTGGTGAAGATGGGCACCACCGCCGCGCAGAAGAAGCTGTTCTTCAACCTGCGCCGCATGAAATCCAAGCTCGACGCGTTCGAGGATGGTGACCTGACGCCGGAGCATCTGTCCAAGATCGCGACCGACCTGGGCGTGACCGAGGACGAAGTCACCAGCATGAACCGCCGCATGTCGATGGGCGGCGACACGTCGCTCAACGTGCCGATGCGCGAGGATGGCGAGGGCCAGTGGCAGGATTGGCTGCAGGACGACGCGCCCTTGCAGGATACGGTCGTGGCGGAAGCGCAGGAAGCCGATGTGCGGCATGAAATGCTCACCTCGGCGATGGGCGACCTGAACGAGCGCGAAAAGCATATCCTGACCGAGCGCCGCCTGACCGACGACCCCAAGACGCTCGAAGAGCTGAGCCAGGTCTATAATGTCAGCCGCGAACGCGTCCGCCAGATCGAGGTGCGCGCGTTCGAAAAGCTGCAAAAGGCGATGATGCGCCTGGCCGGCGACAACCGCATGCTGGCCGCGGTCTGATCGATCTTCCCCTCCCGTGCGCGGGAGGGGATTGTTTCAGGATGTAACGCGCGGCACGAAGCCCCTTCCCCCGGCGCGTTCGATCCGGCATTTCGGTGCCGTAATGACCGATCCGACGCGCCCCGATTCCTCGGACACCTATCCCGCACCGTCTTCCGGCATGCCGATCCGCAAGGCGCCCGCCGTGACGACGCTGCCAGCCGAAGAGACCGATCCTATCCCCGCCCGGCCCGCCAAACGTCATTCGCTGTTCCGGCGCATCGTCACGATCATCGTCAAGGCGGTGCTGTGGTTCGTGCTGATCTCGATCCTTTGGGTGCTCGCTTATCGCTTCGTCGCGCCGCCGGTTACCCTCACCATGGTCGGCGACATGATCGGCGGACACAGCGTGACCAAGGACTGGATGCCGCTGTCGAAGATCGATCCGAACATGGCGCGCGCCGCGATCGCCGGCGAAGACGCCCGGTTCTGCACGCATCGCGGCTTCGACATCGTGGCGATCGAACAGGCCTATCAGCGCAATGCGAAGGGCGGACGCATCCGCGGCGGATCGACGATCAGCCAGCAGACCGCGAAGAACGTCTTCCTGATCCAGGGAGGCGGCTATCCGCGCAAGGCATTGGAGGCCTATTTCACCGTGCTGATCGAAAATCTGTGGGGCAAGCGGCGGATCATGGAGGTCTATCTCAACGTCGCCGAAACCGGGATCGGCACTTATGGCGTCAATGCCGGGTCGATCCGCTATTTCGGCCATGACGCATCGAGCATGAGCCCGGCCGAGGCCGGCCGGATCGCGGCCGTCCTGCCCTTGCCCAAGAAGCGCGCCGCCATCGCCCCGCGCGGCTTCACCAAGCGTCATGGCAATACGATCAGCCGCCGTGTCGGCGTGGTCCGCAACGATGGCCTGGATGCTTGCCTGCGGTCGTGAGGGCCGGGCACGAAAACCCATGGCGATGCCGCGGATAAGCGCTTAATCCGAGACTCTGGACCAGCCGGAGGCTCTGATGCTCTCGCACCGCCTGATCGTCGCCGCCATCCTGATGACCTTGTTGCCCGGGTCGGCGCCGGGATATCCCGATGAAGCGGCGGTGCTGGCGGAACTCAACGCCATGCGCGCCGACCCGCCGGCCTATGCGGCGAAGCTCTCGGCATTCCGGCGGCTTTTCCCGACGCCCGAAGCGAAATTCTATCTGATCCCCGGCGACCCCGTGATGCACATGACCAACGAAGGCGTGGGCGCGATTGACGAGGCGATTGCCGCACTGTCAAAACGTCCACCGCTGGGTACGCTGGCGCCCGCCCCCTTGCTGGGCCGCGCGGCGCGTGACTTTGTCGAGGAACAAGGTCCGACTGGCGCGATCGGCCATCGCAGCCAGAATGGCGACGGTCCCGGCGACCGGGTCAAGCGGCGCGGCGGCGACATCTATATCGCGGAGACGATCAGCTATGGCGCGAACAGCGCCACCGAGGTGATCCGCCAGTTGATCGTCGACGATGGCGTCGCCAGCCGTGGCCACCGCGCGATCCTGCTCTCGCCCGAATATCGCGTAGCAGGCATCTGGTGCGGACCACATGCGCGATACGGCGCGATGTGCGTGCTCGACTTCTCGGTATCCGCCACCGGCAGCTATCACCCCGGCTGAGCCGCGACGCTCAGAATGGCAGCTTGAACCCCGGCGGCAGCGGCATGCCGCTGGTCAGCTTGGACATTTCGGTGTTCGAGGCCGCGTCCGCCTTGCCGCGCGCGTCGTTGAACGCGGCGACGATCAGATCCTCGAGCATTTGCTTCTCGCTCGGCACGAGCAGCGAATCGTCGATCGCGATGCCGATGATCCGTCCCTTTGCCGAGGCTCGCACCTTGACCAGCCCGCCGCCCGAGGCACCTTCGACCTCGATCGTATCGAGATTGGCCTGCGCCTTGGTCAGTTCGGCCTGGACGTTCTGCGCCATGGCCATGATGTCTTCGATGCTCTTCATGCTTCGTTACTCCGTATCTCTGTCGTCCAGCTGTCCAGCACCGCGTCGGGGAATGCCGCGAACGCCGCCTTGACCACCGGGGTCTCCAATATCGCCGCGCGTTCGGCCGCTGCCTTTGCCAGCTTCACTTCGTTGAGCGTTGGTTCGCCCGGTACCTCCTCGGCGAAAACCTTCCACTGCTTGCTGGTGATCCGCTTCAGTTCGAGCGTCAGCTCACGCACGAAGTCTGCAGGCATCGGCCGCGCCGAACTCAGCACGAGTTCAAGCGGCGCGTAGCGCACCAGGCTTGCTGTATGGCTGAGCCGCGCGGCCAGCGCCGCCTCGCCCAGATCGTCGAGCATGGCGATAAGCCCGATAAAGTCCTCCGGCAGCGATGATGCGGTCGCCCCGTTGGAAGCGGACGCAGCCGTTGCCGGGGCTGCAGCAACGGTGGGAGCAGGACCGCCCGCCGCCAATTGCCGCGCCAGTTCGCCGGGATCCGGCAAGGTCGAGGCATGCACGATACGCAGCAGCGCCATCTCGCATGCCTCGATCGGCAGCGCCGCCCGCGCAACCTCGTCATGGCCCTTGAGCAGCAACTGCCAGAGCCGATGCAGCGCGGCAAAGGACAAGCCATTGGCCCAGATTTCCTGCGCCTCACGCTCCTCGACCGCCTGTCCCGCTTCGGGTGCGGTGCCGAGCTTGACCAGAGTGGTCGCGTGCACCGCCTCGAGCAGCGCGCGCATCACCGCCTGCGGGTCGACACCCAGGTCATATTGCCGCCGGAGCGCCGCAAGTGCACCGAGGCCATCGCCCGAGAGCAGCACGCCAAGCAGCGCCCGCACCGCGCCGCGATCGGACAAGCCGAGCATTTCGCGGACCGCGGCCGCCTTGACCCCGCCCCCCTCGATTCCCGCATGCGCAATGGCCTGGTCGAGAATCGACAGGCCGTCGCGGGCCGACCCTTCCGCAGCCCGCGCGATCAGCGCCAGCGCCTCCGATTCGGCCTCGACGCCCTCAGCCTCGGCGACATAAGCGAAATGCGCGCCCAACATCTCCGCCGAGATGCGCCGCAAGTCGAAACGCTGGCAGCGCGACAGCACCGTCACCGGCACCTTGTTGACCTCGGTCGTGGCGAAAAGGAATTTCACATGCGCCGGCGGCTCTTCCAGCGTCTTCAGAAGCGCGTTGAATGCGTTCTTCGACAGCATGTGCACTTCGTCGATAATGTAAATCTTGTAGCGCGCCGACACCGCCGCATAGCGCGACGCATCGATGATTTCACGCACATCGTCGACGCCGGTATGGCTCGCGGCGTCCATCTCGATCACATCGATATGCCGCCCCTCGGCGATTGCGCGGCACGGTTCGCACACGCCGCACGGATCGATCGTCGGACCACCCTCGCCATCGGGCCCGATACAGTTGAGCGCCTTGGCGATCAGCCGCGCGGTCGATGTCTTGCCGACCCCGCGCACCCCGGTAAGCAGGAACGCATGCGCAAGACGCCCGCGCTTGATCGCGTTGCCAAGCGTGGTCACCATCGCATCCTGACCGATCAGTTCGGCAAAGGTCTGCGGCCGGTATTTGCGGGCGAGAACGCGATAGACCTCAGCCTTGGCAGGCTGGGGCGGTTCACCAAGATCGAAGGAGTCGGACATCGGCTTCTATCTAGGGGCGCGAAGCCGCGATGTCGAAGGGTTCGGTCAAGAATGACGACCGATGGTCGCTCGCTTGACCCGATCCCACGCGATCAGCGACATCGCCTGACATAAAAGAGGAGTGCGGCATGTATCGACGGTTTGCGGGATTGCTTGCGGTTTGCGCCGTGATCGTCTCACCGGCATCGAACGCCCAGACTTCGCAAGTCGCCAAGCCGCTTTATCAGTTGCGCGTCTATCAGTTGAATCCGGCAAGCAAGGCCATCTTCCACGACCGATTCGCCGAACATGCGATGCGTATCATGCATCGTCACGGCTTCGACATCGTCGCCACCTGGGAGGCCGATCACGAAGGCAAGCCGGAATTCGTCTATCTGCTGCGCTGGACGGATGAAGCCGCAATGACGGCGCAATGGGCAGCATTCATGGCCGATGCGGAATGGGCGAAGATCAAGCGCGAAACCGTCTCGCCCGACGCGCCGATCATGGGCGGCATCGACACGCGAACCATGCGCCTGACGGCCTATTCGCCGCCGTTCGAATGAGGTTGAGGTGGGAGCCGGAACGACCCGCGGCGAAATCGTTGCGGCTGCTTCCTTCCGGATCTGACCGGGTTGGCGACGACCACGTCCGCCCGACTCCCGCGCTGCAGATAGGAGAGTCGGGCGGCGTGATCAATAGGGTCAGTTAGCGGCGATAGCGTACCGTGCGGCACCGCGTGACCTTACGGCCATGATACCAGGTGCGCTGACATACTTTCCGCGAGCCCCAGCCATGGCGGCGGCGATCATTACCCCAGTGGCGGCGGGTTTCGGTGCGATGGCGAACGACGACGCGCTCACGCGTCTGTTCGCCCGCGACCGTTCCAGCGACAGGCGCAACCGGGGCCGCGACGGCGGCGGTCGGGGCAATCGCGGCGGCGCCAAGCAGGCCGGCGGCGATCATGACGAAGAATTTCATGGGCTTCTCTCCTGGTGCCGATGTCGACACGGGATCGAAACGGTCATCGTCCCTGCATGTTCCGCGCTTCGCCGGGAATCCGTACCGTCAAGCCATCGAGCGTTTCATCGAGCCAGATCTGACAGGCGAGCCGGCTCGTCCGCGTTGCGCCCGCGGCAAGGTCGAGCATATCCTCTTCGTCTTCGCTCGCCCGGGGCAGCCGGGCGAAATCCTCCGCGGTGACGATGACATGGCAAGTCGAACACGCCATCTGCCCCTCACAGGTGCCTTCGAGCGGCTGGCCATAGGCCTGGGCGAGATCGAGCAGGCGATCGCCCGGCGACCCACGCGTTTCCAGGATCGATCCATCGGTGGCGATAAAGCGGACCAAAGTCATGCTGCGGCCCGCTGTGCGTCAGCGGCAGCGTTGATGCGGTCGATCGCCTCGACCAGTTCCGTTTCGGTCGAATAGCGGCCGAAGCCGATACGAATGCTCGAACGCGCCTGCGCTTCGCTCAGCCCGATTGCGCGGAGCACATGGCTGGAGCGGCCCGACCCGCTGGCACAGGCAGACCCTGCCGAAAAGGCGATGTCGCGCAGGCTCGACATCAGGCGGGCGACATCCAGGCCATCGCGGCGAATATTGAGATTGCCGCGATAGCGCTGATCGATCGACCCGTTGATCATCCAGCGCGACCCAAGCGCCGCCGCCGCATTTTCCCAAAGTCCGGCAACATGCGCGGCATCCTCGGCCTGGCGCTCGGCTGCCAGGCGAGCCGCCGCGCCGAAGCCGGCACAGAGCGCGGGCGACAAGGTGCCTGATCGCCCGAGCGCTTCCTGCCCGCCGCCATGCAGCAATGGTTCGAGTTCGACGCCATCGCGCACCCATAGCGCGCCGATGCCCTTTGGTCCGTGAATTTTGTGCGCCGATACCGCGACCATGTCGCATCCGGCCGGGATCGGCACTCGCCCAAAGCCCTGCACCGCGTCGCACAGCATCAGTGCTCCAGCTGCATGCGCCATTTCAGCCAGCTCGGCGATCGGCTGCACCACACCGATCTCATTATTGATCAGCATGGCGGCAACCAGCGCCGTTCCCGGCCCAATCGCCGTACGGGCCGCGGCGAGATCGACCAGGCCATCAACGCCCACAGGCAGCACCGTCACCGCCCGCCCCGACCGCGCCAGCGCGTCGACTGTGTCGAGCGTTGCCGCATGTTCGGTCGCGATCGTCACGATCCGGCCCGGCCCTCCAACTTTACCGGCCCCCTTGATCGCCCAGTTGATCGCTTCGGTCGCGCCGCTGGTGAAAGCGACCCTGCCGCCAGCGGGCAACAAGGCAGCGAGATTGTCCCGCGCGACCTCGACCGCCGCCCTGGCCGCCCTGCCCGGCACATGTGCCGAGTGCGGATTGGCGTGCTGGTTTTCGAGCCAGGGCAGCATCGCCGCCAGCGCTTCGGGCGCGAGGGGCGTCGTCGCCTGATAATCAAGGTAAATCATGCCGCAAACGCGCGCGCGGAGCGCGACACGGTGCGCCATTCGGCGATGAAGCGATCGACGTCTGCCTCGCTGGTCGTGCGGCCGAAGCTTACCCGCACCACTTCACGCGACGCTTCGACGCTCCACCCCATCGCGCCGAGTACATGGCTTGCCTTCATACTGCCTGACGAACAGGCGCTGCCCGCCGATACCGCAATTCCCGCCATGTCGAAGCGAATCAGCTGCGTCGCCGCCGCCAGCCCCGCCATGCGATACGAGCCGATCGCGGGATGACGCGGCTGGCCGTCCGCGACGAGAGTTCCGCCAGACCGCCCGATGGCATCGTCGAGTTTCACCCGAAGCACCGCCATCTTCGCCATATCCTCGGCCACGCCGAGAGCGGCGGCGAATCCAAGCGCAGCGGGCAAATTCTCCGTCCCCGCCCGATAGCCTCGTTCCTGCCCGCCGGTCGGCAGCAATGTCGCCAGATCGCGCACCAGCAGCGCACCGACACCCGGCGGCCCGCCGCGCTTATGGGCCGAGATCGCAACGAAATCGGCATGCATCGCCACCTCGGCATCGGCATCGGCGGGCATCTGCGCGGCATCGACCAGCAACAGGCCGCCAGCGTCATGCACTGCCCCGGCCAGCGCCGCGATCGGCTGACGCACGCCCGTTTCGCTGTTCGCCCACTGGATCGCCACGACCGGTCGACCCGCGATCGCCAATACCCGCTCAAGTGCCACCGGATCGATCAAACCCTGGGAATCGACCGTCAGCATCGCCGCATCGGGCGCGGCGCGGATGGCCGCATCATGTTCGACCGCGGAGATCAGGCGCCGGTCCACGACCGATCGGCCAAGCCCGATCGCCAGCGCTTCGCTCGCACCGCTGGTCAGGATCGTCTCTCCCGCCCAGCCATAGGCGGCGGCAATGCGTCCGCGCGCCGCTTCCAACGCCGCACGCGCCGCGCGTCCTTCGGCATGGGGCGATGACGGGTTGGCCCAATGCGCCATCCCATCGGCCATCGCAGCGATCGCTTCGGGCAGCATCGGTGTGGTTGCGGCATGATCGAGATAGAGGCGGTCGGCCAAGCGGTTTGTTCCAATTGCGAAAAGGCGCATCTTGCTTATATAGCGCGCACATTCCAGCGCTCCACCGTCAGTCTTTCGGGGGCGCGCGCAAATATTGTCAGCAGGTCTCCATGCCAGAAGTCATTTTCCCCGGTCCCGATGGCCGTCTCGAAGGCCGTTTCGCTCCCGGGCCGCGCCCGCGCGCGCCCGTGGCGATGATTCTCCACCCACATCCATCATCGGGTGGCACGATGAACAATCGCATCGTGCAGGAGCTCTACAAGACCTTCCAGCGACGCGGGTTCGCCACGCTGCGCTTCAATTTCCGCGGCGTCGGCAAGAGCCAGGGCACGTTCGACAACGGCATCGGCGAATTGTCCGACGCGGCGTCGGCGCTCGACTGGGTGCAGAGCTTCCATCCCGAAGCGTCGACCACCTGGATTGCCGGGTTCAGCTTCGGCGCGTGGATCGGCATGCAGCTGCTGATGCGCCGCCCGGAGATTCGCGGCTTCATCTCGGTCGCACCACCGGCGAACATGTACGATTTCACCTTCCTTGCCCCCTGCCCGGCCAGCGGCATCATCATTCAGGGCGAGAATGACGAAGTCTCCCCGCCGCTCGCGACCCAGAAGCTGGTCGACAAGCTGCGCACGCAGAAGCACATCACCATCCATCACGATACCATCCCCAAGGCGAACCACTTCTTCGAGCATGAAATGCCCGAGCTGATGGGCAGCGTGGACAAGTATCTGGATATGCGGCTCGACCCGAACTCGCCGATCCGGTGAGCGGGTCGGGGCCGACCGGCCCCGACGGTGTTTGATCGACAACGTGAGCAAGTTCGAAGGCTGAGGAGCGCGTTTCCACACTTGCCGCGATAGCGGGGGTCGAACAGCGCTTGAATCGATCGGCCAGAAAACGGCCATCGCGGGGGAGATATGTTACACCGGATTGTTACATATCTTCGACCGATAGAGCACGAGAAATTCCCGAATATATCGATTAATATCATTGATATATGCGACATATTTCAGAACTCCGGCAAACAACCGTGAGCATGGCAGATTGAGGGGTTTGCACCTGCTACCGACACCGTCCAATGCGGCTAGGGACCGCGCCATCGGCGCGCTGCTTGGACTTGCCGTCGGCGACGCGCTGGGCACGACGCTGGAATTCAGCGCGCGCGATTCGCTGCCACCCCTGGTCGATATGGTCGGTGGCGGTCCGTTCCATCTAGCACCGGGCCAATGGACCGACGATACCGCAATGGCCCTGGCGCTCGGCCATAGCTTGGTCGGAATGGATGAGCTCGATCCGGGCGACTGTATGGCGCGCTTCGTCAACTGGTATCGCCGGGGCATGTATAGCTGCACGGGCACGTGCTTCGATATCGGCTTAACCACCCAAGCGGCACTTCAGAACTTCGAGAAGAACGGTGAGCCCTTCGCGGGATCGACCAGCCATGAAAGCGCCGGCAACGGTTCGCTCATGCGGCTGTCGCCGGTCGCCATCTGGGGCGTCCGGCGCGACGAAGCCGCGATCCTCAAGGTTGCTCGTGCCCAAAGTCGCCTCACTCATGGCGCGGCCGAATGCCTTGTCGCATGCGAAAGTTTTGCTTTGCTCACCGCACGAGCGATCCGCGGCGCGGCGCCAGAGGAACTCTTTGCGCCGCCGCTTGTGACAACGCCTCCGAGCCGACGCATCGAAGACATTCTCGGAGGCAGTTGGCGCGGCAAACCGCGTCACGCGATCAGATCGAGCGGTTATGTCGTCGACAGCCTCGAAGCGGCGCTCTGGTGCGTGCACGAAACCACATCGTTCGAAGACGCGGTTCTGCTCGCGGCCAATCTCGGCGACGACGCCGACACGGTCGCTGCGATCACCGGCCAACTCGCCGGCGCGATCTACGGTGCAAGTGCGATACCGGCACACTGGCGCGACAGGCTGGCGTGGCGCGAAGAGATCGAAGACCTCGCCCTCAAGCTTTATAATGGCGACGCCCCAAATCCGACCTAAGTCCGTGGCATCCCAACGATGGAACGGGTTCAGACAGGCACGGTCACATCGTCCAGATGAGCACATTCCCCAGCAAAACCAGTGACATGATCAGCAGAAGGATGGCGCGTTTCCGCTGCTGGCCGCTGAACAGCAAATAACCGCCGCCAATCAGGCAGGCGAAGAAGCCGATCATGGCGATGGCAGGGGCGGCAGCCGCGATTCCGGTGAGGGCCTGGTTCATCCGCCTTTCCTACCCGTTCGCTTCAAGCGAAGTCGAGAAGCCTGTTTCGAAATCGCCTGGCCGGCCCAGCGTCCGAAGCATGCGCAGCGCAAAAGGCTACGCATGCCGGCGCATTTCATGCTATAACGATACTTATGGCTAGCGTCTTACCCTTCATCCCGGTTCAGCCGCCGCGCTCGACCGACTGGCAACCGATTTGGCGCGAGCTGACCGGCGAACGGCTTCGCAACACGGTCTACGGCATTCCCCAGCCGGCCTTCGAGCTGCCCATTCGCACGCGCAAGGCAATGGGACTCACGCTTCACAGCCTGATGGATCCGGAGGCGGTCGAGCGCGTGCTGTTGAGCAACAAGGCCAATTATCTGCGCCCGCGTCTGGCGCAGCGCCTGCTCTCCTCACTGGTCGGCAATGGACTGCTCAGCGCGGAAGGGGATGATTGGCGAACGCAGCGGCGAATCGTCGCACCGACTTTCGCGCCCGGCGCGGTGGCCGGCATGGCGGAAACCATGGCGCAATGCGCGGTCGACAACATTGCGCAGTGGCCGGTCGGTCCTGCGCGACTCGACATGGCCGCCGAGGCCACGCACACCACCATGGCGATCATCGCCAACAGCCTGTTCGCCGGCGACCCGCGCCTCACCAATCCCCAGGCCAGCGATTATATCAGCCAGTTGCTCGTCGTTGCCGGCCAAGCGCGCCTGATGGCGGTACTGGGTCTGCAGGACTGGGATCCAAGCCCGGGCATGCGGCGCGCGCGCCGGGCGCGCAACTGGCTGCGGCAGACACTGACCGAGATGGTCCGCGATCGCGGCCCGGATGGCGGGGGCGATGATTTCTTCGGTGGATTGATTCGCTCGCTTGGCGAGCATTTTCCGCCCGAACAGGCGGTTACGCTGGCGGTCGACAATGCGATCACCTTCTACCTTGCCGGGCACGAGACCACGGCCAACGCGCTGGCGTGGAGCATCTACTGCCTGGCGGCTCAGCCCGGCCTTCAGGAAGAAGCACGGACCGAGGCGATGGCGGCCATGGCCTATCCAGCCACGGAACGAATCGACCATCTCGAATTGCTGAAGCAGATCTTCGAAGAGACGATGCGTCTCTACCCACCCGCACCGCGATTCGCCCGCGAAGCACTGGCGCCCGACGAGCTATCGGGCAAGCCGATCGCCAAGGGCGAACTGGTGGCGGTCTGGCCCTGGGTCATCCATCGCCACCGTGCCCTGTGGGAGAATCCCGACCGCTTCGACCACACCCGGTTTACACCCGAAAACCGCGCCAGGATGCACCGCTTCCAATATATCCCCTTTGGTGGAGGCCCGCGTGTGTGCGTCGGCGCGCGCTTCGCGACGATGGAAGCGTTGCTGATCCTCGCGCAATGGCTGTGCGAGCGGCGGTTCTCGCTGCCGCAGGGGTTCGTGCCCGACCCGGTGGGCAGCGTGACCTTGCGGCCCAGAGGGGGCATGCCGCTCATGACCGAACCGGTATAGTCGTTTCCGACCGGATCGAGGCCCCACCAGCCACAAGCCCCTCACGGTTCAGTCGGCCCGCGCCAGCACTGCGCCATAGGCCTCCATGTCGACATTCCCACCCGACAGAATCACCAACGTCCCTGCATCAAGCGCGACCTGCCCGGTCAGCACCGCAGCCAGCGCGACTGCGCCGCCCGGTTCGACCACCAGCCGCAATTTTTCCGCCGCCCAGCGCTGTGCGGCGCGAATCGCCGCCTCGCTGACCGCCACACCATTCACACCGCGTCGCGACAGCACGTCGAAGGTCAGTTGCGACACGCGCACGGTCTGCAGCGCATCGCATGCCGTTGGCGGCGGATTATCGCCGACGGGCTCGATCCAGCCAGCCTCCAGCGAGCGGCGCATATCGTCCCAGCCTTCAGGCTCGACCACCGTCATCATGCTGTCGGGCAAGCCGAGCGCATTCCCGGCCGCCAGTCCGCCCCCACCGCACGGCACCACCACCCGACTCGGCACGCCCATGCCCAGCGCCGCCATCTGCACCGCCGCTTCGACCCCGGCACTGCCCTGCCCTTCAATGATCCACGGATCGTCGAAGCTCGGCACCAGCACCGCACCGCGCGCATGAGCGAGATGCGCGGCGATCTTCTCCCGACTCTCGGTCGCGCGATCATAATTCACCACTTCCGCACCGAGCGCGAGCGTACCGTCACGCTTCGATTTCGGCGCATCGGCGGGCATCACGATCGTTGCGGGCATGCCAAGCCGCTTCGCGGCCCAGGCGACACCCTGGGCATGGTTACCCGACGAAAAAGCGACGACACCTTTTTCGCGCACGTCATTGTCGATCGCGGTCAGCCGATGCCATGCCCCGCGCAATTTGAACGCGCCCATCGGCTGCAGGCACTCCGCCTTGAAAGCCACTGGAATTCCACGAATATCCGCCACGAAAAGCGGCGATGGCGGCAGGATCGCGGCGATCTTTGCCGCCGCATCGCGAACGCCGGCCCGGGTTGGTTGTCGCACCAAAGTCACATTTCACCTCCCAGGTCGCCTCTGCGCCTCCAATAGCGCTTTACATCCGCGAAAGCCGACCCTATTTCGCCCATCCGCTGCCCCATGGGACTTCCAACCGCAAGGCAGTGTTTCGTGAACTTGTCTACGGACATTGGAGGTCCCTTGAATTGCACAAGCATCATAACACGCTGGGGTTAGCGTCGACCGTTTCGACCGCTGTCGAGATTGCCAAACTCCGTCCGGTTCAGCCGGTAACGCTCGTTCGTCCGCATGCCGCTTCGCGTGCCGCCCGCTTCTTCGTCGAGAAGTTTCCGGGTCGGTCGCTCTATGCGGTGAAGGCGAACCCGTCCCCCGAACTCCTGCAGATCCTGTGGGATAGCGGAATCACGCATTACGACGTGGCCTCGATTGCCGAGGTGCGGCTCGTCTCGCGCACGCTTCCGCAAGCGACCTTGTGCTTCATGCACCCGGTCAAAGCCGAGGAAGCGATTCACGACGCCTATTTCAACTATGGCTGCCGCACCTTCAGCCTCGATTCGCTCGAGGAGTTGGACAAGATCCTGCGCGCGACCGAGCACGCCACCGACCTGACGCTGTGCGTCCGGCTGCGGGTGTCCTCGGAGCATTCGAAGCTCAGCCTTGCGTCCAAGTTCGGCTGCGCGCCGCACGAGGCCAAGGAGCTGCTGTTCGCGACCCGCCAGGCAGCCGATGCGCTGGGCATCTGCTTCCATGTCGGCAGCCAGGCGATGACGCCGGAGGCCTATGCCAATGCGCTGGAGCGAGTCCGTGCGGCGATCGTCGACGCAGCGGTCACGGTCGACGTGATCGATGTCGGCGGTGGCTTCCCCTCGACCTATCCGGGCATGGAGCCGCCGCCGCTCGAACATTATTTCGAGACGATTCACCGTGCGTTCGAAAGCCTGCCGGTCAGCTATTCGTCCGAATTGTGGGCGGAGCCGGGCCGGGCGTTGTGCGCGGAATATTCCTCGCTGGTGGTTCGGGTCGAACGGCGCCGTGGTGACGAGCTTTACATCAACGACGGCGCCTATGGCGCGCTGTTCGACGCCGCGCATATCGGCTGGCGTTTCCCGGTGCAGTTGCTCCGCGAACCCGACAGCCGCGCGCGCGACGTGGAGTTCAGCTTTTACGGCCCGACCTGTGACGATATGGATCACATGGCCGGTCCGTTCATGCTGCCCGCCGACACCCAGGCCGGGGACTATATCGAGATCGGCATGCTCGGCGCCTATGGCTGCGCCATGCGCACCGCGTTCAACGGCTTCGGCTCGGACGAAACGGTGATCATGGACGATGAGCCGATGGCCTCGCTCTATGTCGGCGACGATCGTGAGGTCGCGTCGAACGTCGTCACGCTGTAACAGCCGTTAGTCATGTAGCCGTCATCCCCGCGTAAGCGGGGATCCCGCTGCCTTATCCGTCGTCCGAAGAAGCGGGATTCCCGCTTTTGCGGGAATGACGGGCACTGGAGATTTGAGAATGACCGATACCACCCTCTCGAACCGCAAGGCCGAGCTTCTGTCGACCACCGTCGAGCATATCGACATCACCAAATTCGACGCGCGCCCGATCGTCGATGCGATGAAGAAGATGAGCTTCACGAGCCGCGACCTGGGCCGCGCGACCGACATCTACAATCAGATGCTCGCCGATCCCGATTGCTCGATCTTCCTGGTTATCGCCGGATCGACCAGTGCCGGCGGCTGCATGGATCTCTATGCCGAGCTGCTACGCAACAACATGATCGACGGCGTGGTCGCGACCGGCGCGTCGATCGTCGACATGGATTTCTTCGAAGGGCTTGGCCACAAGCATTATCAGGCGCTGGAAGTGCCGGATGACGACACGCTGCGCTCGCTGCTGATCGACCGCATCTACGACACCTATATCGACGAAGAGCAGTTGCAGGATTGCGACCATACGATCCTGGAAATCGCCAACAGCCTGGAGCCGCGCCCCTATTCGAGCCGTGAGTTCATCCGCGCGATGGGCAAGTACCTCGTCGAGAACGGTAAGAAGGACAACAGCCTGGTCAAGCTCGCATACGAGCATGACGTGCCGATCTTCTGCCCGGCGTTCGTCGACAGCTCGGCCGGCTTCGGGCTGGTCAAGCATCAGGTCGACCGCGCCAAGGAAGGCAAGCCGTACATGGTGCTCGACGCCATCGCCGATTTCCGTGAACTGACCGACATCAAGATCAAGGCCGGCACCACCGGCCTGCTGATGATCGGCGGCGGCGTGCCGAAGAACTTCATCCAGGACACCGTCGTGTGCGCCGAGATCCTCGGCCATGACGATGTCCAGGTGCACAAATATGCCGTGCAGATCACGGTCGCCGATGTGCGCGACGGCGCCTGCTCGTCCTCGACGCTGCAGGAAGCGGCGAGCTGGGGCAAGGTCAACACCGGCATCGAGCAGATGGTGTTCGCCGAAGCCGGATCGGTGATGCCGCTGCTGGCCAGCGACGCCTATCATCGCGGCTTGTGGAAGAACCGCACCAAGCGCCGTTGGGGTGCCAGCTTCGACTGAGCATTTCCCGCCGAAATGCGAAGGGGGCGCCGGATCGATCCGGCGCCCCTTTTTCTTTGGCCGCCATCCGCAGCGCATGACAGCCGGCCTTCACCTCCAACGAGTTTCGGTTTAGCCGTGCAATAGAGGTATTTTCCTGGGAGTGACGGCCATGCGCATATCTCTTTCCAGGATTGTCGCGGGCATGCTTGCTGCGATACCCGCGGCCGGCATGTTTGCCGCGATGCCCGCGGCGGCCCAAAGCCCGTTCGACGGCAGATGGCGGCCCGATACGTCGACACTACAGAGCGACGCGAAACCCACCATCATCCTATTGACGAATGGCGTCTTCAACAGGGATTCCGACAGCGCGGAAGGGAGCGTTGAAACGGACGGAAAATTTCATTCGATACCAAGCGAGGGCTATATCGATGAGATCGCGATCACCGTCATCGACGATCATATCGTCGAGGAAATAGACAAGGTCCATGGGAAGATCGTCTATACGGTCAAGTATGTCGTCTCTCCGGACGGCAATTTCCTGACATGGCAGGTGGTGAATTCCGCCAATCCCAAAGGCACGCCTGTCCGCAGCGAAACGCGGCAGCGCCGTGTCGGCACTCCACCTGCCAGATCACATCCGATATCCGGAACCTGGCAGACGATCGGTATCACCGTGGACGATGGATCAGCCGACTGGATTCTGAAACTGGACGGCAATCGCTTCAGCTCATGGTCTCCTCAAGGGGTCGGCTATGAGGCGATCGTCGGCGGGCCGGCTGTCCCGATCCAGGGTGACGAGGCGGGTGGGTTGGCCAAAGTCACCATGCCCAGCCCCGATACCGTTGTTAAGACCTCCTCGTCGAACGGTGTCGTCGGCTCGATATTCGAGATGACGATCCTTCCCGACGGAAAGACGATACGGGCAACCTCACGCGCGCCTCAAAGGAAGGCCGTAACGACGTTCTACCTGCATAAGCAGTGATATTCGGCCCTCTCCCGGTCATGGGCTGACCCTCAGTGCCTGGACGATCGCACAATGCTCCTCGCGTCAGTCTCTTCGCAGAAAAGTTGCGCATCCGTTTCGATTATTGCAGCTTGCCCGACAAAGATAAGGGGAGCTGAAAGATGACCGACCATAGCCCAATCCTCGCGCCGATCGTCGCACTGATCGGCTGGACCCTCGTGATGTGGCTGTGGATGTACGCCCGCCGCATCCCGGCAATGGGCAAGGCCGGGATCGATACGAAAAATCTGGTCGGCGGCAATGGCGCGGATCTGAGGGCGCGAATTCCGGCCAAGGACCAATGGCCCGCCGACAATTACAACCATCTGATGGAGCAGCCGACCCTATTCTACGCGGTCGCGCTGGTCCTCGCGCTTTCCGGGACCGGCGGTGGTTGGAATCTCTGCATTGCCTGGGCCTATGTCGGCCTGCGCATCGTCCACAGCCTCGTTCAAGTGACCGTCAATCGCGTGCTGGTGCGTTTCGCGATCTTCGCCCTCTCGACCTTATGCCTGATGGCGCTGACGCTTCACGCGGCGATGAAGGTTTTCAACCTGCACGGATAATGGCCGCGAGGCCGGTCTCAACGACCGGCCGCCGCCTTTGCCTGAGCATGTTGCGCCCGCGCAGCCTTGGCCGCACGATGATGGCCGATGGCGCAACCGGCGACCGCGCCGAGCACAGCATGCCCCTTGCCGACGAAATGCCCGGCGACACCACCGACGGCAGCGCCTTTGAGGCATCCTTTCGCATCGGCGGGAACCGCGACAGCAAGCGAGCTCGCGGCGGCGATAACGGCAATGAGCATCTTCATGGCAAGTCTCCCACGCGCTTCACGAACCGGCGCGCCGATATGGTCTAGCGAGACTTGATTGGCGCGGCAGTGATGATTGCATGACATCCGTGTCACGATCGGCTCAGCCGAACAGCCGTTGCATCGATCGTTCGAGCATCACCAATTGCCATAATGTCCGGCCATGTTCCGCACGGCCGGCCCGGTGGTCGGTGGCGATGCGTTCGATCGCGCGGGGATCGAACATGCCGCCCAGCACGCGCGATTTGGCAAGGGCGCCCGCTTCTTCCGCAAGCGCGCCGCGGAACCAGGCGCTGATCGGCGTCACAAAGCCCATTTTAGGCCGGTACAGTATGTCTTTGGGAAGATAGCGCTCCATGGCCTTCTTCATCAGCCATTTGCCCTGACCGCCCCTGATCCGCATCGATACGGGTAGCGAGGCGGCGAATTCGACGAAGCGATAATCGAGCAGCGGCTCGCGCGCCTCCAGGCCGACGGCCATGCTGGTGCGGTCGGTCTTGGTCAGGATGTCGCCAGGCAGCCAATGCTGGAAATCGGCATATTGCGCGCGGTCGATCGCGTCGCGGGCCGGTGCATCGCGCATCGAGCGGACATAGCGATCCTCCGCTCGATGGCCGATCAGCGCACGTTTCGCCTCGGTGGAGAAGAGCATCGCGCGGAGCGTCGGGGTCGTCACGCCGACCGAGCGCGCATAGGCCTCCGCCCCGTCCTCGGCGAGCGCGAGCAAGGTGGTTTTCGCACGCAAGGATCGCGGCGCCCAGTCGGCCTTGGGGTAGAGTCCCCCTAATGTCCCGAAGACGCTGGCCCGCATCGTCGCGGGGAGCAGCCCCCTCACCCGCTCCTCCGCCGCCTGGAACTTGTAGCGACGATAGCCGGCCAGCGCCTCGTCCGCGCCATCGCCCGACAGCGCGACCGTCACATCCTCGCGCGCCAGTTCGCACACGCGGTAGGTTGCCAGTGCCGAGGCATCGGCAAAGGGCTCGTCGAACGCCGCGACCAGTGTATCGATCAGCGCGAAATCGTCCGCCGCGACGATCCGGTCGCGATGATCGGTCGCGAAGCGCCGTGCGATCTGGTCGGCATAGCTGCGCTCGTCATGCCCTGCTTCGTTGAAACCGATCGTGCACGTCTTGACCGCTTTGGACGATGCCTCGGCCATCAATGCGACCACTGCCGAACTGTCGACCCCGCCCGACAGGAAAGCACCAAGCGGTACATCGGCCATCAGGCGCGACCGCACGGCGTCGCGCATCCGCGACACCAGTTCCTCTTCCAGCGCCTTGACCGAACCGCTGGCGCGGCGCGAGAAATCCACATCCCACCAGCGTGAGGGCGCGGGGACCGGCTTGCCGCGCTCGATCAGCAGCGAGTGGCCGGCGGGCAGCTTCTTCACCCCTGCGACGAGACAGGTGTCATCCGGCACATAACCGAACGCCATATAATCCTCGACCGCACGGATCTCGGGTTCGCGCCGCAGCAACGGATGCGCGAGCAAGCCCTTCAACTCGGAGGCGAACGCGACGCCACCGTCCGACAGCTCGACATAATGGAGCGGCTTCACCCCGAGCCGGTCGCGCGCCATGAACAGGCATTGCCGGCGGGAATCGTGCAGCGCGAAGGCGAACATGCCGTTGAGCCGATCAAGCATCGCCGGGCCCCAGGCCGACCAGCCGTGCAGCAGCACCTCCGTGTCGCTGTGCGAGACGAACACCGCGCCCATCGCTTCGAGCTGGTTGCGGACTTCGAGGAAATTATAGATTTCGCCATTGAAGGTGACGGTCAGCGCCTCGTCCGAACTCGCCATCGGCTGCGCGCCCGCGGGGGTCAGGTCGATGATCGCGAGCCGCCGATGGCCGAGCCCGACGCCCGGCGCGGTCCATATCCCCGACCCATCGGGTCCGCGATGCAGTTGCGCATCGGTCATCGCCCGGATGCGCACGGGATCGACCGGCTTCGGCGTGGCGGGGTAATAAAGGCCGGCGATGCCGCACATTGTGTTGGTTTATCCTCCAGGCGCCTCAAAAGCTTCGTCGTGCCGAATGCGTTCAGCACCTAAGCGCGGTCATTTGCCTCATGAGCGACGCGCCTGAGGCTCATGGCCGCGCTTCGACCCTGAAACAAGTTCAGGGTGACGACGTATTTGCGGAAAGCGCGCCCGCTACATCCCCGCCGCATGATCGGCCAGCGCATCGATCGGCCCGAGGTCGTGCACGAAGCGCTCAATCACCGCGCGTGTGTCGATGCCGGGCTGAACCTCGGCCGACACATGCACCGCGACCGCGCGTTGCGGCCCGCCGAGCAGCCTGGCCTGCAGCGTCGCGAGCTTCACCGCCTTATCGTTATGGGTGAGGACATTGCCCACGCGGTACCAGGTCACCACCTGGCGCTCGACTGGACCGGGCGCGGTGATCCGCATGGCCGAACCGCCGGCCAGATTGGGCAGATCGTCGATCCGCACCCAGATATCGTCCTGGCGCAGCACGCCCGTGCCGAACGAGACGAGTTCCTTACCCTCGCGCTGACTGCCGAACACGGCGATGGCGAGATCGACCGATGCGCCGCGCCCATCGCTGTAGCGACCGATCAGGAAATGGTCGGCGCCGGGATAATAAGGCGACCAGGCCGCCCGTACGCTCGTGTCGGTGCGTTGCCACCCGGCAATGGTGGGGAGCGAGATGACATCGGGCAGCTTTTGCGCCCGGCCCGCGATCGCACCGGCCCAGGCCGGGAAGATGCCCGCCACGGTCAGCACCAGGGCGGCGGCGATCAGGGCGTCGATGCGGCGTTTCGGTGGCTCCTGCAACGTCGCGGGATCAAAGACGGGATCGTCGGGCGCCCGGTCGAACCAACGCCAGCCGATCGCGATCACCGCCGCCATCACCACCCCGAAGAACACCCAGCCATAAACGATATGGTCCATCCCCGTCGCTTGCTCGACCGAGGTCAGATGCGCGGCATAGATGGTTCCGAAGGCACGCAGGCCATTGGCGATCACCGGTACGATCACAGCGATCGCCATGAACGCCGCGCGCCGCCCCCAGCTGACGAAGCAGACATTGGCGACCAGCGCGCCATAGGCGACCATCGCGATGACAAACTTCGCGCCCGAACAGGCTTCGGCGACTTCGAAATAGCCATTGGGAATGGTGATCAACACGCCATCGACCTGTGCCGGCACGCCGAACAGATGGAGCAGCGGCATGGTCATCGCCACGGTCACATCCTGCAGCATCGGTTCCAGCCCCTCGCCGAACGGCACGAGGAAGAAGGCGTAGCATAGCGGAAATAACAGCCCGCGCGCGGCATTGGGGCCAAGCAAGGTAACGACCGCGCCCTGCAGCATCATGACCAGGCCGAGATGCCGCGCCAGCGCAACGCTTGACGCATCGCCGAGCAGCCATCCGAACCCACCGACCGCGACGAGCGCGAGCCCCGGCCACCAGGCGACCGGCTGAAGTTCGGCAAGCTGTACGCGGCGCTGCCATACCAGCCAGGCGATGACCGGCGCGATAAACAGGCAATGCCCGAATGTCGTGCTGGTCCACCAGATCCGCGCCAGGTCGCCGGCATCGCCGCGAAAGAGCAGCACCAGAATCAGCGCGACGCCGCCCAGGATCGACGACTGCCGCCGCCAGCCCGCCGCGACCAGCGATGTGCCGTTGTTGAAATCGGCGGAGGGAAAGGCGATTGTCATGCTGCTGTCCTGCGCTGCGGCGGGGCCTTGACGCGAATGCCCATGATCGTTTCGAGCGGCGCAAGCCGCGCCTCCCAGCTATAGCGCTCCTCGACTTGCTTGCGCGCCTTCTGGCCCAGCGCCGCGGCGCCGGACGAGTTGGCGAGCAGCGCATTCACTTGTTCGGCGATCTCGCCGACCGTTTCACCGACACGGATCGTGTCCCGGTGGTCGATCCCCGCGGCAGCGGCAGCCGAGGCGACCACGGGACGCGCCATCGCCATCGCCTCAAGCACCTTGTTCTGCACGCCCCGCGCCAATTTGAGCGGTGCGACGACCACCGATGCGGCGGCGATCCAGCCACGCACATCGGCGACTTCGCCCGTCACGATCACGCCGGGCTGCCTGGCCAGCGCCTTGACCGCCTCAGTCGGCTGCCGCCCGACAATGGCAAAGCGCGCTTGCGGATATTCGAGGTGGATATGCGGCAGGATCGCTTCGACGAACCAGACGACCGCCTCGACATTGGGGCGGTAATCCATCTGGCCGGTGAACACGATCAGCGCGCCGGTGGTGTCGATCCGCTTGAAGCTGGCGGTGGGATCGAAGAACTCGGTGTCGATGCCGTTCTCGACCGCAAAGACCCGTTCGGCGCCCGTCTTGTCGCGGAACAATGCGGCTTCGTCTTCGCTGACGAACAGGCTCGCGGCCGCGTTCCGGGCGACGTTGCGTTCATAAGACTGGAGCAGACGCCCCTCGCGCCGCATCATCCACCCCATCGGCCCGCCAGAGGATTTGCCGTAGGCGGCGAATTTCGCCGAATCCATGTCGACGAAATCCATGATCACGCGCTGCCGCGGATTGGCCGGCAGATACTGCGCCATCTGGCTCGAAAAGACGTAGATCGTATCGATCGAGTGACGCGCGAGGATATTGTCGACGGCATCGCGCAATGGCCGGTTTTCGAACGAGGTCAGCGATACCGGCTTGCGCTTGAGCAATGCCTGAGTCGCCGCCAGCAGCCGCGATTTCGACCGCCAGATGATCGACCGGTTGCCGGTATATTTGGCGAGGCCGCTCTTGCCCTTCATGTCGCGCGTATCGTCGGCAAAAGCGATCAGATGGACACGCTTGCGCGCCGAGAGGAATTTCAGAATGTGGAACCCGCGGATCTTGTCGCCGCGATCAGGCGGATAAGGCACCCGGTGCGCCAGAAACAGGATGTCCCCCATCAGCCGAGTCCCTTGGAAATATACGGCCCAACCTGGTTCGCGACCCACAATGGCAGCTTTTTCCACATCTCGATCTTCAACCGATAGCGTGGATTCAACGGATTGATGTCGCGAAGCGCCCCCTCAGACGCTGCACGTTTAACATACATCAAAGGAACGCCCGGAAAACCCCAGTTCTTCTTGAAGGCAGCGGGTCCCGTTCCGACCTTCGACCGCCCGAAATCGAACCGGACACAACCCTTCGCGCGAGCATGACTCATCAGCGCGAAATACATCCGATCATTGGCACGAAGTGCCCGCGCCGTAGCGGTACCGCCGCCCCAATAGGGATAGACGGTATCGTTGAAATACAGGCTCAATACGCTGGCAACCGGCCTCCCATTCGCGCTTACCGTCAGAATGTCCGCGTTATCGCCGAACGCCGCCAGCACTTCGCGAAACAGCCGCGCGGGAAACACCGGTGTGCCCAGATTGCGAACCGATTCGGCATAGACCGCGAAATGCGCCGCCTGATCCGCCTTGCCGTTGCCGGTCGTCACTTGCAGGTCGATCTCAAGCGACTTGCGCACCTCGGCACGCTGTTTGCGCGGAATGGCAAGCAGTTCGGCCTCGTCATCGGCGGCCAGGTCGCGCGCGAAGCCGAGATAGGTATCCCTGTCGACTTTCCATTCCGGACCCGTCGGCTCCGCCCCCCGCAATTCCAGCGTCGGGCATTTCAACGTCTCGGCCAGCGCCCAGGCCGCATCACCCAACGTCTCCACCGCAGCCTCATCCTCAGCGAGAATGCCGCCACCAACCGCAAAGCCATTCGAGACCAGCGCCCGCCCGAACAGCGGCGACCGCACTTCGGTCAAAGGCACATAGCCGGCAATCGATCCATCGGCCCGTTCGGCGATCAACGCATGGGCAATCTGCCCGCAGCCGCGCGCGACGGCGATACTCCACGCTGGCAAATGAAACGGCGTCGCGTTGGGATGTGCATGCACGAACGCCGCGATCCGCGTGCGCTCATGCGCATCACCCAGGTTGACGGCCCGCACCGCCAACAGCGTCGAGATCAGCGGCATATTCACGCAAGCCCGCGCCGCGCCTCGGCCACCACTGCGTCCATTCGGCCCCAGTCGTGCCGTCCGATCAGCGTGCGCAGCTTGCCCGCCATCGCCCCAAGCCGACTGTAATGACGGAGCCTCGACTTAACCGGCGCATTGATCACGCGCGGCTGATCGGGATCGATCTCCCACGGATGGAAGTAGAATATCGCTGGCTGCCCCTCGCCCGCCACCTGGCGGACTGCGAAATCGGTCAGCGCGCCAGGAAACAAGCGGAAAAAGCCACCGCCCGTCGCCATCTTGCGCCCGGCCAGTTCGGCAATCGTCACCGGCACTTCGACCAGATCGGAATCGGGTAATGGGTGGAAGGCGTAGCGCGGCGCTTCGGGCCAGCCATAATGATCATGTTTGAGCGGCGCGACGCTCGACGAATAGGTATAGCCCGCCTCGGCCAGTTCGACATGCGCCCAGGGGGTGCGCTTGTCGATCGAGAAGCTGGGCGCACGATAGCCGGTCACCGCCGTGCCGCCGGCGTCTTCGAGCGTCTTGCGCGTCCGCGCAAGATCGGCCCGAAACGTCGCCGCATCCATGGTGAAGACGCGGTCATGATCCCAACCATGGCTGGCAATCTCATGCCCATTATCGACGATGCGCCGTATCAGCGCGGGATAACGCGCCGCCACCCAGCCAAGCGTGAAGAAGGTCGCCTTGACCCCGCTTTCGCCGAACAGCGCGAGTACCGCATCGGTATTGCGCTCGACCCGTGTCTCCAGCGAATCCCAATTGGCCTTGTCGATCACCTTTTCGAAGGCGCCGACCTGGAACCAGTCCTCGACATCGACGGAGAGCGCATGGCGCATCGCCCGGCTACCGCCCCGCCGCGTGACGCACAGACGCGATATCCGGGCTGGATTCACCCTCGACCCAGTCGACCAGCAAAGTCAGGACACGGCGCAGCGCCGCTTCCTGTTCCTCGACGCGCTCCTCAAGTGCTGCAATGCGCTCGAGGAGCACCAGATCGGGAGCCGCCATTTCCGGCACGATTTCCGACTCCGTCGCGGTTGCTACCTCGAGCGGTGTCGGCGGCGTTTGGGACAATGCCGCCTCACGCTCGGCGCGGATCGGACGCGGTTCGCTTGGCACCGTCGCTTCATCGACGATCGGCAGCGGCCGGGGAGCTTCCGCCGGCTCGGGCTTGGCGGTGACGGTGTGCCGTGACACCGGGGAGTCTCCGGCGATATCGGTGATCACCGCCTCGACCACCTCACTATCGATGCATTCCAACTGCTCGATCGCACCGAACAACAATACCCGACCGGCAAGCTGATTAAGCACGCGCGGCACGCCGCCGGAGCCGTGATACAATGCCTGGAACGCTTCGGGTGTGAAGCTCGGGCGGCCCTGCCATCCCACCACCGACAAGCGATGGACCATATAGGGTTCGACTTCTTCCGGCCCCATCGGGTCGAGATGATGCATCGCGATGACACGCTGGCGCAATTGTTCGAGCCGGTCGGAGCCATGCAGCCGTTGGCGGAACTCGGGCTGGCCAAGCAGGAATATCTGCAGCAGCGCATGCCCGCCCGCCTGGAAATTGGACAGCATGCGCAATTCTTCGAGCGCCGACACCGGGAGCGCCTGCGCCTCGTCGACGATCAGCAAGGTGCGCCGTCCCGACCGCGCGGTAGCGTGCAGGCCTCGCTCGATCGCGGCAAGCAACTGCGACTTGGTCTGGCCTGCGGTGTCGATATCAAGCCCGCCCGCGACCATGCGCAGCAAATCATCGGCCTCGATCTGAGTCGAGACGATCTTGATGATATGCAGCCGTTCGCGATCGACCGTCGCCATCAAATGGCCGACCAGGGTCGTCTTGCCCGCCCCGACATCGCCTGTGATGACGATAAAGCCCTCACCCTGGCTCAGCCCATAGCCGAGATAGGCCATCGCCTTGCGGTGAGTCGCGGTGTCGAACCAGAAACGCGGATCCGGCGTCAGCTGGAACGGTCGTCCGCTCAATCCATAATGATCGTCGTACATCGTCACCACCCTGTGCGAGCTAACGCTCTACACCTTTCAGAATTGATACCGCACACCCACTTGCGCCTGTGCCGAATATTGATCGTCCGCACCTTCCTGGCTGAACGAATAGATTCCGGCCGACACGGTCGCCCCGATGCGTCCGAAATTACGATAGTAGAGCCCCGTCGCTCCCGCTGAGAAGATGCCCGGCGTGTTACCGATACCGCTCTCGAAATAATTGGCGACGACATTGGCGCTGATGCCGGAATTCCGGTCAAGCGATGCCGACAGGAACGCCTGGGCATAATAGCTCTCGTCGGTCACGCCATTGACGCTGTAGCCGGTGCCGCCTCTCGGCGCGTAGAAGCGGCGATTGGCATAACCCGCACCGACACCGAAGCTCAGGGGGCCGCGGTTTGCCGAGATCACGGCATCGATGCCGCGTGCGCGATAGCTCGCAGTAGCGATCGACTGGAACACATCGTTCAGGCACCCGCCGGTCGACGCGCTCGATGTGCCGAAGGTGCAGCCGGAAAATTGCTGACCGAATGAATCGCGCTGCTCGACGAAGCTCGTCGGCAGGCCGGCGATACCATCGCGCAACTGACGCCCAAAGGTTTCGACGCTGTCATACACGCCGATCTGGATCCCGAGCGAACGGGTCGCGGCGTAGCTCAGCGAGCCGGTGTAGATCGTGCCGCCATAACGCTTGCCGACACGCGCCTGCAGCGTGGTGCGCGACGACGGTTTCCAGATGACGCCGGCGTCGTAGATCAGCCCGTCGGTTTCATAGGCAATACGACGCGGCGAGGCGGGATCGGTGCGGAAGCGGCCGTTGGAATCGACCACCGGCTGACCGGTGCCGTCCACGACCGCGTCGCGCTGGCTGATTTCGATCTTCTCATAACCCACGCCCGCGGTGAGCGCGAGCGTCGGCAAAACCGGCAGGACCAGGTCGGCGCGGCCATATTTGCCTTCGTAGCGTTGGTCGAGCTGGCCGGCATCCTCGCGCTCATAAGCGCCGCTGACGGTCACCCCGACCGGCAGCACGGTGCCCGCCTTCACCCCGGCGCTCGCCTGCAGGACATGGCTTCTCGAACTGTCGTAATTGTCGAGCCGCGGGCTGCCCGGAGCCACACCGGTGAAGCCGGGGTCCTCAACCTTGGTATAGGCGAAACGATAGCTCGCCCCGACGCTGACCGGGCCGACATGAGTCGATACCGTTGGACCGACATAAGCCGAATAGACCTGGCTGATATTGTCGACATTGCCGGCGAGCCCCACCGGCGCCGATCCGCGAATATCCGACCGCGCGCGAGTCGCCAGCGCACCGCCCTCGATGCTCACGCCCGGGGCGACCTTCACCGCTGCGCGCGCCAAACCGCTATGAATGTCGTCATCGCCGACATTCTTGTTCCAGCTGATCCGACGTTCGTAACGATAGCTGATCTGCACCTCAGCCCGCCGATTGTGGATCGACGCATCGACGCCAGCGGCAATGGTCGAATAGGTCAGGACGTCGCCGCCATTGAGATCAGCGGTCAGCACCTGACCGAGTTCGATGTAAGGCGCGATCGATTTTTCGCGCGCGGCGGCGGGGCTCGCGACGAGCGCGATCATGCCGGCGGCGATGAGATAATGGGCCCGCGTCACGTGGCGTCCTCCTGGCCATAATAGCTACCGAAGCGGCGGCCCCCGGGGACGAACGACACGGCGTTCAGGACCAGTTGAATATGGTCGCACCCATCGAGCAGCGCGACCGCCTGACGCAGGTCGCCCTCGCTCGTCTTGTCGGCACGGACCACCAGCATGACCTGCCCGACCTGCGTGGCGAGCACACCGGCAGGTGAGGCCGCCAATGCGGGCGGCGAATCGAAGATGATGATGCGGTGCGGATCCGCCGCGAGCAGCGTCGCGATCAGCGCGGCAGTACGGTCGCTGGCCAGCAATTCGGTGTCGGTGTTCGACTTGGTCCCGCACGGCAACAGGCTGAGTTGCGGGATATCGGTCGCGACGACACAGCTTTCGACCTCGATCCTCGGATCGGCGAGCACGTCGAGCAGACCCGGCCCGTCACTCGCGCCCAGGCGTCGCATCACATCGGGCTTGGCGAAATCGGCATCGACCAGCAGCACTTCGGTGTCGCGCTCGGCCGCCAGCGAGATCGCCAGATTGACCGCGCAAAAGGTCTTGCCCTCATCCGTATTAGGCGAACACACCAATATGGCGCGCGACCGGTCCTCATCCTGCAGCTTCACGGTCCGCGCGGTAAGCAGCAAATGCCGCTTCACCAGACGAAACTCCTCGGCCAGCGCATCGACGGCGGCGCCGGGAACCAGCAACCCTCTTTCTGCCAGCATCGCGCGATCAATCGCAATCGATGCCCCTGCCCCGCCCGGACGAGGACGCGTGCGAGGCGCCGGGGCTGCCGCTGGCGCGGTGTGCTGCCGGATTGGCTGCGGCACCGGCTTGAGAACGGGCTCGGGATCAGGAGCAGCGACAGGCTCCAGGACCAAGGCCGGCTTGATCACGGGCACAGGCTTGGGAATCGGTGCAAATTCAGGCTCGGGAGCCGATGCCGGCAGCCCCGGCAAGGCCCCACGAGCGCGCAGATGCGCGTCGAAATCATAAACCTGCGCCGCGCGTTCGAGCAACGACGCCTGTATCTTCCGTGGCGCCTCGGTCATGCCGCCATCCCCCGCGAAACCATTTCGACGCCGAGCAGCGCCACATAGGCGACGGCCAGCGCTGCCGCGCCGCCGCCGAAATACATCAGCTTGCGGCGACGATCGGCGATCTGCGCCTTGGTCACCATCTCGCCGATCGACCCGATCACCGGCATGCCGGTCGCGCGTTCCAGCCGGCCGGACGTCGCAAAGGTCGTCTGCAACTGGCCCATCGCAAAGGCCGCGCCGATCCCGCCGCAAATCGCGGCGATCAATGCGCCGGTGAGTAGCAATGGCCGGTTCGGCGCATTGGGCACGCGCGGTGCGGTCGGCGGATCGATCACGCTGAATTTGACCGCGTCGGTCTGGGTCTGGGCCTGGCCGCGCAGCTTGATGTCTTCGCGGTCAGCGAGCATCTTGTCATACTGGTCCTTCAGGACCGCATAATTGCGTTCGATCTGCCCCTGTTCGGCGGCAACCGCCGGGTCGCCCGCCAGCTTCGAATTGATCGTGTCGAGATCGCCCTGCAGCTGCTTCTTGCGCATCATCAGCGCGGCGACTTGCGACTGCTTCTCGGCCTGCATCGAACGCAACGACAGATAGAGCGGGTTGGACGCGCTTCCCGCCCCGCCGCCGACCACCGGCTCGTTGCGCGCAGCGGCCTGTGCCGCCGCCAACTGGCCCCTGAGCGCCACCATGTCGGGATGATTGTCGGTAAAGCCGCGGCCACGTGCTTCGGCAATCTGCCCCTGGATCGCGGCGAGCCGCGCACGCGCCGGCCCGGCCGTCGGTCCACCACCGACACCGGCAACATTCTGCGGTGTCCCCGCCATCTGACCGGTGACTGCGGCAAGGCTCGATTGCGCTGCAGCGAGATCGCTGTCGACCTGCGCCATCTGCGTGCGGGAAGCCCCCATGCGATCGGTCAGCGACCCGGTGCCCGGCAGCGAGCCGAGATAGCGGTTCTGGAAATCCGTTTTTTTCGCCTCTGCGTCCTGCAACTGCTTCTGGCGCTGCTCGAGCTGCGCATCGAGAAAACGCAGGGTCTGGCTGGTCTCGTCGCGATCGCCGGCAAGATTTTCCTCGACGAAGATGTCGATCAGCTTCTGCACAATCTGGCGCACGACCTTCGGACTGCTGCCGGTCGCGGTGATTTCGAACAGATTATCCTGCTGCGCGGTGACCTTGATCGCCTTTTGCAGTCCGGCGACCCGATCCGCGATGTCGCGATCGGTTGATACGGTATTGGCAAGATCGGTGCCGCGTACGACCTTCTGCAGATTGACCGCCGAGGTCAGCGTCTGGCGCACCCGGTCGACGTCCTGCTGCTGTTCCATCTGCGTGATGCCGATCTTGGACGGCAGGATAGACTGCATCTGGACGAATACGCGGGCCCGCGATTCGTAGCTGCTGGGGATTTGCGCCACGACGAACCAGCCGACAACCGCGATTCCCCAGGCGACCGCGAGCGCCAGCCAGCGCCGCGTCCAGACCGCATGTATCGCGACCCTCAGTTCATCATAAAGTCCGTTCACCCCCGGCCCCCCTCAGAACATCGATTCGGGGATGATGATGACGTCACCCGGTTCCAGCCGGACATTTGCCTTGGCATCGCCATTCTTCAGCAAGCTGGAGAGCTTGATATTATATTCGACCTGCTTGCCGGTGGTACGGTCGTAGCGCACCAGCCGGGCCTTGTTGCCGGCGGCATATTGGCTCAAGCCCCCGACCGCGATCATCGCGTCGAGCAACGTCATGTTGGCGCGATACGGGATCGACGCCGGCTTTTCGGTCGCGCCGACGATGCGCACCTGCTGGCTGAACGTGCCGGAGAAATTCTCCACGATCACCGAGACGATCGGATCCTTGATATATTCGCTCAGCGCGATCTTCATATCGTCAGCGAGCATCGCCGGGGTCTTGCCGACTGCGGGCATGTCCGAAATCAGCGGTGTGGTGATCCGGCCGTCGGGGCGCACCTGCACCTTCGCCGACAGTTCGGGGTTGCGCCACACGAAAATGTTGAGCTGGTCGAGCGGGCCAATGACATATTCCTCGCCCGGCTGTTCCTGCTTCGCCACGAAGGACGCAGGCGGCAATTGCGATCGGCCACCCCCGCCGGTGCAACCATTGAGCATGGTCGCCGCGATCCCTGCGACGGCGAACCCCTTGGGAATAGTCGAAAAACGCATTGCACTGGCCTCCTGCCGCAACGCGTTTCGCTGGTGACGTCATTCCAGCGAGGCGCACGGCTACATCGGCGCTATGCGATTAAGGAGGTAAAGATAGCGTTAGGATTGTCTGGCGTTGGCCGTGATTTCCGCTGGCTGGGGATGCCCGAGAAAGGCTGCCGGGCTCGCCGTCAGACCATAGGCGCCGGCCATGAAGATGGCGATGATGTCACCCGGCTGCGCCACCGGCAGGGTCACGCGATCGGCGAGCCGGTCGAGCGGCGTGCACAGGCATCCGACGACGCTGACCGTTTCGGTCGGGGCATCATAAGCGGCGGTGGCGACCGCCACAGGATAATTGCGCTTCACCACCGTCCCGAAATTGCCCGACGCCGCGAGTTGATGATGCAGTCCGCCATCGACGACCAGGAACGCCTCGCCCCGGCTCTCCTTCCGGTCGATCACGCGAGTCAGATAAACGCCGCATTCGCCAACCAGCCAGCGACCCAGCTCGATCGCAAACCGCGTATCGGCCAGCGAGCCGGCCCGCTCCGCCAGCCGTTCGGCCAATGCGGCGCCGATCGCTTCGACATCGAGCGTGACGTCACCCGGGAAATAGGGGATGCCGAAGCCACCGCCGAGATTGACCAGTGGCGGCATGACGCCAACATCGTCTGCCAGGCGCCCGGCCAGCGCCAGCGTCTCGGCCTGGGTATCGATGATCGCCTCGGCGCTGAGCGCCTGGGATCCGGCGAAGATATGAAAGCCGCGCCAGTCCGCGCCGCTCGCGATGATCTGCTTGACCAGCGCCGGCACGCGGTCGGCATCGACGCCAAAGGGGGAAGCCCGTCCACCCATCTTCATGCCAGACCCGCGCAGCTCCATGTCCGGATTCACCCGCACGGCAAGGCGCGGTGTAGCGCAAAGCCGCTGCCCCGCGGCAATGGCCCGCGCCGCCTCGCCTTCCGATTCCAGATTGATCGTCGCGCCAGCGCCAATTGCCGCCTCGAGCTCGGCATCGCGCTTGCCGGGCCCGGCAAAGCTGATCCGGTCGGTCGGCTTTTCCGCCAGCGCCAGCGACAATTCGCCGGCCGAGGCGACGTCAAGCCCGTCGACCAGTCGCGCCAGCGCCGCGATCATCGGCGGCGCCGGATTGGCCTTGATCGCATAATGCAGGTCCAGCCCCGCCGGCATCGCGGCGCGGAATCGCGCCACGCGTGCCGCGGCGATACCGGCATCATAGACGAAAACCGGGCTGCTGCCCGCCGCATCGATCCATTCCGCAGCACTGCGACCGGCGATCGTCAACGGCCCTGGCCCCAAGAATTCCGCGGGTATCGCCCCCATTGGCTTCATGACGTCATCTCCGCCCTCAGCGTCGCCCGGTCGAGTTTACCATTGGCGTTACGAGGCAATGCCTCGCGCCATTCATAACGCACCGGTTGCATGAAGCTCGGCAAATCGCGCCGGAGCCGATCGCGCAGCCGGACTTCGGCATCACCGGCATCGCCAATCGCCCGGCCGACAACGAGGATCGCCTGACCCAGCCGTGGGTCCGCCACACCCAATGCCACCGCTTCCGCCACCTCGCCGCCCGACAACACGGCTTCCTCGATTTCGGTCGGGCTGATCCGGTTGCCGGCGGATTTGATCATCTCGTCATCGCGCCCGACAAATCGGAACAGGCCGTCCACGCCCTCGACCACCGTGTCGCCCGACCACACCGCCATGCCACCCGACTCCGCCCAGTCGGGCGCGGCACGGAAGCGCTGCGCGGTGCGTTCCGCGTCCTGCCAATAGCCCTGCGCCACCAGCGGGCCGGCATGAACCAGCTCGCCCGGCTCGCCCGGCCCAGCGCGCGAACCATCCGCGCGCACCGTCATCACCTCGGTAAAGGGGATCGCTCGTCCCATCGCGTCGGGATGCGCATCGACCAGCGCGGGATCGAGATAAGTCGAACGAAACGCCTCGGTCAGTCCGTACATCGGATAGAGATCCGCGTCCGGAAAACGCCCGCGCAAGCCGCGGACCATGCGCGGCGTCAAAGCGCCGCCCGAATTGGTCAGCCGCTTCAGCCGCGCGGCGGTCTCGGCCGGCCAGTCCGCTTCGAGCAACTGGACCCAAAGCGGCGGCACACCCGCCAATGTCGTCGCCTCCAGCCGCTCGATCGCCTTTACGACATCGCGCGCGGTCAGATAGTCGAGCGGCGCATAGCTCGCGCCCGCGGCCCAGGTCGAGAAGAGCTGATTCTGTCCATAATCGAAGCTCAACGGCAGCACACCGAGCACGCGATCGGCGGGCACCAGCTTCAGATAATGCGCCACCGAGATCGCGCCGAGCCACATATTGGCGTGGCTGAGCATTACGCCCTTGGGCCGACCGGTCGATCCGGACGTATAGAGGATCGCTGCTAGAGCACCGGGATCGGCGGCGGATGATGGCATGACGTCACGTGCCGTTACCTCGTCCTCCAGCGCGATCCGGCAATTGGCGGGCACATCCCCGGTCTCCAGCGTACCGGCACGCACCGATTGGGTGATCAGCAGCGATGCTCCACTGTCGGCCAGAATGTGCGCGACCTGGCCGTGCTTGAGCATCGGATTGACCGGCACATGCACCAGCCCCGCGCGCGGGGCCGCCATCGGCAGCACGCATGCCATCCGCGTCTTGGGCAGCCAGCTTGCGATCCGGTCGCCTGGCGCAAGGCCTTGCACGGCTAGCCAGGCTGCCACTTGTCCGGTCAGCGCCTCCAGTTCGGCAAAGCTGAGCGTGCCGGCACGGTCAATCAGCGCGATGTCATCGGCCGCGCCACGCGCGGGCAACGCGTCGATCGGATACGGAACAGGGTCGAGAGCGGTCATGCGTCCTTGATAGCCTCCACCACCGTGCTGCCAAGCCGCCCGTTCGCGTTGCCCTTGGCATAAACCCCGGCATTCTCTAACGGCGGCTCCATAACGGGGGAAATCAAGGGTTCGCAGTGCTTCCTGATGACACGCAAATGATCGACGCCACGATCCGCGCCGTCCTTCGCGACGTGCTTGGCCTGAGCGAGGAGCGCGTTGCGACGTTCCGGAGCGAAACGCCGCTGTTCGGCGCGCTGCCCGAACTCGATTCAATGGCTGTTGCCGGCCTGCTGACCGAGATCGAGGAGCGGCTCGGCATCCTGATCGAAGACGACGAAGTCGATGGCGAGATGCTTGAGACGTTCGGCGCATTGGTGCGCTTCGCCACCGCCAAGGCCACGGGGTGATCGACTCCTACGACTGGTCCGGCGGACGGGAAGCGATGCTTCGCTTCGGTCCCACCACTGGCCCGGTCGTGATCGCCGCAATGCCGTTGTTCGAGGAAGCGAACCGGACACGCGCGTTCATGGTCGCCATTCTGCGTCAATTGGCAGCGCGCGGTATCGGCAGTGCCCTGCCCGATCTTCCAGGTACGAACGAAAGTCTTATTGAGACTGAACAATCATCCTTAAACAATTGGCAAAAGGCATTTTCGTCTGCTGCCGCTTCACTGCGCACCACCGGCCCCGTCCATGCCATCGCGATCCGCGGAGGCGCATTGATCGATCAGAACGCGCCAGTCGCCAGCCGCTGGCATTTCGCTCCCGCTCCCGGTGCCGCGCTGGTCCGTGACATGCTTCGCGCCCGCCTCGCGGCGGCAAAGGACGGTGGCGAAGCGTTCGATCCATCCGCGATCGAACGACCCGGTCCACCACTCGAACTCGCGGGCAATCGCATCAGTCGCGCCTTGTTGACCGTTCTCAACGATGCCACGCCGTCGACCGGCGGGGTGCTGCGTACAGTCCGGCTGGATACCGACGCTCAGCCTGCCGACCTGAAGACGGCCGGCGCACCGCTCTGGCGGCGTGCCGAGCCCGGCAACGACCTCGTCCTGGCCAAGCTCCTTGCGCACGACATCGCCACCTGGATCGCGACATGCGCCGCATAGTCTCCTTCCCTTGCGCCGGCGAAACGCTGCTCGGGACGCTCGACGTGGCGCCGGGTAGCGTCGGCTTGCTGATCGTTTCCGGCGGCAATGAAATCCGCATCGGCGCGCACCGCGGCATGGCCTTGCTCGCGGCACGGCTCGCGGCGGCAGGCATTCCCGTGTTTCGCTTCGACCGGCGCGGCATTGGCGATTCGAGCGGCGAGAATGGCGGCTTCGAAAGCTCGGCCGATGACATCAAAGCGGCAGCGACAGCTTTTCGCGCGGAAGTTCCGCACGTTACGCGTCTGGCCGCGTTCGGCAATTGCGATGCAGCAACCGCGCTTGCGCTGTTCCATGAGGTTGCGGGCATCGAAACGCTGATCCTGTCCAATCCCTGGGTGATTGAGGAGGATGACGATCTACCGCCCGCCGCTGCGATCCGCGCGCGTTATGTCGAGCGGCTGCGCGATCCGGGGACCTGGCTTCGGCTGATCAAGGGTGGAATCAGCTTTGGAAAATTATTCAAAGGCTTATTGAAAGCTTCGAGGAGTAATACTCAGGAACCGCATAGCCTCGCGGCCCGTGTGCGACGCGCGCTGAGCGGCCACACCGATAGCGTGACGTTCATCCTTGCGCGACAGGACGCGACCGCCATCGCGTTCGCCGACGCCTGCCGCCGCCATGGCTGGGCACCGCAGACACATATCATCGACACCGCATCGCATAGCTTCGCCCGTGCCACTGATGCGGCCGAGCTTGAATCGGTCATTCGCGCGCAGCTCGCGCGCGAATGACGTCACTCGGCGGCTTCGGCGACCTCGAACTCGGCGGTCGCAAGGAAGCGCTCGGCATCCAGCGCGGCCATACAGCCGGTTCCAGCCGCCGTGACCGCCTGGCGGTAGATCTTGTCCATCACATCGCCGCAGGCGAACACGCCGGGCACGCTAGTGCGGGTGGTGCCGGTCTCGACCGCGATATAACCGTCCGAATCGAGCGCGAGATGGCCGCGGAACAATTCGGTGGCCGGATGATGCCCGATCGCAACGAAACCGCCCTCGACATCGACGCGCGAAATCTCTCCAGTCACCGTGTCGCGCAGGTCGATACCCACCAGGCCTGCGGTGCCGCCGCCATCGACGAAGCTGTCGACTTCCTTGTTCCACAGCACCTTGATGCCCTTGTGCGCGAACAGCCGGTCCTGGAGGATCTTTTCGGCGCGGAAGCTGTCGCGACGGTGGATCAGCGTCACATCGGGCGAATGGTTGGTCAGGTATAGCGCTTCCTCGACCGCGGTGTTGCCGCCGCCGATCACCGCGACGCGCTTGCCGCGATAGAAGAAACCGTCACAGGTCGCGCAGGCGCTGACGCCCTTGCCCTTGAGCAGATCCTCGCTGTCGAGCCCAAGCCATTTGGCCTGCGCGCCGGTCGCGATGACCAGCACATCGCCTTCATAGACATCGCCGCCATCGCCGATCAGCCGAAACGGGCGACGCGTCAGGTCGACTTCGACGATCGTGTCCCACATCAGCCGCGTGCCGACATGCTCGGCCTGGGCCTGCATCTGCTCCATCAGCCACGGCCCCTGGATCACGTCGGCGAAGCCGGGGTAATTCTCGACATCGGTGGTGGTGGTCAGCTGGCCGCCCGGCTGGATCCCCTGCACGACGATCGGCGCCATCCCGGCGCGCGCGCCATAGATGGCGGCGGACAGGCCGGCGGGGCCGGAACCGAGGATGAGCATCTTGGTCGTGTGGGTGGTCATGAAAGCGTCCGTTCTGGCGAAGCCGCGCTTCTAAGGCGTGCCCGCGTGCCAATGCAACATGGGAGGTGATGGCGCCTGTGGAAGGATATCGATTCTTGCTGCTGCCCTAGATGTGATTGGGCGTGATCGGGTTATAAGGCCTGCCGACACCATGCGGATGAGGATGCCGATGTTCTTCCGACCGATTCTTCTGGCTGCCGCGCTGAGCGCGTCCGGTGCACATGCCCAGAGTGCTCCACCACCTGCCCCCACCCCGGTGCCCGCTCCTGCGCCAGCTCCCGCCACGGTGCGTGTCGCGCTTGAGACGGATCAGGGCCGGATCGTGCTTGAGCTCGAAAAGGAGCGCGCACCGATCACCACGGCCAATTTCCTGCGCTATGTCGATCAGAAGCGGCTTGACGGCATCGGCTTCTATCGCACGGTCAAGGTCGCTCCGGCCTTCGGATTCGTTCAGTTCGGGGTGCAGTACGCCCCCAAGCGCGTCCTGCCGCCGATCAAGCATGAGCCGACCACCCTGACCGGCCTCAAGCATTTGAACGGCACGATCTCGATCGCGCGTCACGCTCCGGGCTCGGCGACCGGCGACTTTACCATCAGCGTCGGTGACCAGCCGTCGCTCGATGCCGATCCGAGCCAGCCGGGCGACAATCTTGGCTATGCCGCGTTCGGTCATGTCGTCGAGGGCATGGATGTGGTCACACGCATCCTCGACGCACCTCCCTCGCCGACTGCCGGAGAAGGCGTGATGAAGGGGCAGATGCTGGTGCCGCCAATCCTGATTCGGAGCGCGAAGCGCTTGCCCTGAGCAGGCTTGGCACAGGCTCGCGAGTGGTAGCGGAGGAGGGACTTGAACCCCCGACCCCAGGATTATGATTCCCGTGCTCTAACCAGCTGAGCTACTCCGCCCCGAAAGGCCGCTTCACTCGCGAGGCGCGGGCTATAGGAACGCGCGCGAAAGCGGTCAAGCGAACATATGACGCGACAGCGGTTCCCAGGGGCCGCCACGATACCACCAGCTCGCCAGACCGGCGATTGCAACCGGGCGCGGGCGGAAATCCAGCGCCAGCGCCGCTTGCAGCGCCTTGGCCTCGGCAGGCGTCACTTTGTTCTGTACCGTGACGTGCGGCCGCCATCCGACGGCATCCTGCGGCGTCAGCATTGCCGAGAAGGCGTCGGCCAGCCGGTCGCGGATGTCGGCAAGTTCGGGTGATTCGATCCGGAATGCCACACCCTTGCCCAGCGACATCAGGCCAGCGATGCGCGCTGCCGGCCCCGGCACGCCGCGCGTCTCGCCCGCGAGGCGTTGCTTGAGTTCCGCTTCGAGCGATGGCCCAAGATGATGGAACATAGTCAAATGCGCCGGCAACTGATTGCGTTCGGCTGGAAAATACACGCGGCGCAGGGTGTCGAAATACGCCGTGTCCTGCTTGCCGAACAGCGCCGTGACGATGATCGGGGCGGCTGCGCTCAAATCTCGACCTGGCTGCCCAGTTCGACCACGCGGTTGGTCGGCAGGCGGAAAAACTCCATCGCGCTTTCCGCATTGCGCAACATCCAGGCGAAGAGCTTTTCGCGCCAGACCATCATTCCCGGCCGCGCCGAGAGCAGCAGCGTCTGCCGCGACAGGAAGAAGCTGGTGTCCATCATGCGGAAATCCGCACCGCATTGATGGATGCGCGCCAGCGCGGCCGGCACATCGGGTTCCTGCATGAAGCCGTATTTCAGCACCATGCGGTGGAAACCCTGGTCGAGATTCTCAAGGTAACAGCGGCCGTCATCAGGATAATAGGGCTCGTCCATGATCTTGATGGTGAGCAGGATGATGCGTTCGTGCAGCACCTTGTTGTGCTTGAGGTTATGGAGCAGCGCGTGCGGCACCCCCTCGGGCGATGAGGTCATGAACACCGCGGTGCCGGGCACGCGCGTGGCCGAGGTTGCGGCCGACTGGATGAACACCTTGATCGGCATCGCGCCCTCGCGCATTCGCTCGATCATCAACTTGCGGCCCTTGGCCCAGGTGGTCAGCAGGGTGAAGATGATCAGCCCGATGAGCAGCGGGAACCAGCCGCCATCAGGCACCTTGGTCAGGTTGGCGGCGAAATAGGCGCCATCGACCAGGAACAGCACCGCCAGCAGCGGGACGGCATAATAGGACGGCCAGTTCCACAACCGGAACAGCACCACGCCGAGCAGGCAGGTGTCGATCATCATCGCACCGGTCACCGCGATGCCATAGGCCGAGGTCAGGTTGGCCGACGACCGGAACGCCAGCACCAACAGCAGGACCATGGCCATCAGCAGCCAGTTGACCAGCGGGATATAAATCTGCCCCGCGGTCGAGGCGCTGGTATGTTCGATGCGCAGGCGCGGGATGAAGCCGAGCTGGATCGCCTGTTGCGTGACCGAAAAGGCGCCGGTGATCACCGCCTGGCTGGCGATCACCGCCGCAGCGGTGGCGAGCAGCACCAGCGGCAGCTGCAGATATTCAGGTGCGAGCAGGTAGAACGGGCTGGCCAGCGCGGGCGTGCCGTCGCGCATCAGCATCGCACCCTGCCCCATATAGTTCATGATCAGTGCCGGCAGCACGAAGAACAGCCAGGAGACGCGAATCGGGTTGCGGCCGAAATGCCCCATATCGGCATAGAGCGCCTCGGCGCCGGTCACCGCCAGCACAACCGAGCCAAGCGCCAGGAAAGCGCGCACCGGGTCGTAGAGAAAGAATTCGACCGCGTAATGCGGCGAGAAGGCCCAGAGAATATCGGGCGTCTTGATCACGCTGAGCAGGCCGAGCGTCGCGATGACCGCGAAATAGAGCAGCATGACCGGGCCGAAGAACAGCCCGATCTTCGAGGTGCCGCTGCGCTGGATCGAGAAGAGCGCGACGAGGATGACCACCGCGATCGGCAGCACCAGCCCGCCCAGGCCCGGCGCAGCGATCGCCAGCCCCTCGACCGCGCCAAGTACGGTCACCGCCGGGGTGATCATGCTGTCGCCGTAGAACAGCGCGGTGGCGAACACACCGAGCAGCACGATGCCGGCGCTCCAGCGCTTGGTCTTGGTCTTGCCCGACACCAAAGCGAGCAAGGCGAGACTGCCCCCTTCGCCCTTATTGTCGGCGCGCATGATGATGCTGACATATTTGACCGTCACGACCAGCATCATCGACCAGAACATCAGGCTGACCACGCCCATGATGTGGAACGCATCGACGGCCAGCGGGTGATGCCCGGCAAAGGTCTCCCGAAACGCGTAGAGCGGGCTGGTGCCGATATCGCCGAACACCACGCCGATCGCGCCAAGCGACAATTTGATGATGCCGTCGGGGCCATGGCAATGCGCCGCAGGCGCGCCGACTTGGTCGGCGCCCGGTTCAGCGACGATTTCAGGGGTACCGGTGGTCACCGGGGCAGCACTCTGATCGGGATTTGCATCAATCGCATCTTGGCCAAACGCGACCGACGCCTAGCCGGTTGCGTGGCGCGCCTATCACGCGCCGGGTAAGGCCGCAACATATGGTCATGCCGCGCCGGCGAACAAGGCATCCGCCTCGCCCCGGGTCGGAACGGCGCGGAGTACGAAGCTGCTGCTGATCGTGTTCACCCCGGGCAATCGGCCGAGATGTTCGCGGTGCATGCGTTCATAATCGTCGAGGTCGCGGCATATGATCTTCAGCCGGTAATCCTGCGCGCCGGAAACCAGCGCGCATTCGACGATGCCATCGATTGCCGCCACCGCGCGTTCGAACTGGGCAAGATCCTCGTCGACCTGCGTGCCGAGCGTAATGTCGACCAGCGCAGTAACCCGAAAGCCAAGCCGCCGATGACCGAGATGCGCCCCATAGCCTAGGATATGCCCCGACGACTCGAGTGCCTGAATGCGCCGGGTACAGGCTGATTGCGACAGGCCTACCTGTGCGGCGATGCTGCTGACCGACGCCCGCGCGTCGGCGGCGAGCAATTGCAATATTGCCGAGTCTATCCGGTTAAGTTGCATGATTTCCATTCAATTCCCCGATCATACCGGCAATGTATGCAATCACCCCCCGTTTCGCCATAGTAATTTGCAGAGATTTGAGGCCTGGAACGCGGTATGATGCGCCATAACAATTCGATCCGGAGAGTTTCGCCATGCGTGTCGGTGTCCCCAAGGAAATCAAGAATCACGAATATCGCGTCGGCCTGACGCCGCCATCGGTGTCGGAACTGACCGCGCTCGGCCATAAAGTCGTGGTACAGACTGGTGCCGGTCTCGGCATCGATTTCGAAGACCAGGACTATATCGACGCCGGCGCGACGATCGTGCCCGACGCCGCCAGCGTGTTCGCGCAGTCGGACATGATCGTGAAAGTGAAGGAGCCGCAGCCGAGTGAAATCGCGCTGCTCGAATCGCGCCACTTGCTGTTCACCTATCTCCACCTCGCCGCCGACAAGGCGCAAGCCGAGGGGCTGATCAAGTCGGGCGCGACCTGCATCGCCTATGAAACAGTCACCGCCAACGACCGTTCGCTGCCGCTGCTCAAGCCGATGTCGGAAGTCGCCGGTCGCATGTCGATCCAGGTCGGCGCGCATTATCTCGAAAAGGAACAGGGCGGCCGCGGCGTGCTGCTCGGCGGCGTCCCCGGCGTGGCCCCTGCCCGTGTCGCGATCCTTGGCGGCGGCGTGTCCGGCGTCAACGCGGCGCAGATGGCGGTCGGCATGCGTGCCGATGTGACGATCTACGACATTTCGAACGCCCGCCTTGCCGAACTCGACATGTTCTTCTCCAGCCAGATCAAGACCGCCTATGCCTCCAAGGCAGCGATCGCTTCGGCAGTGAAGAACGCGCACCTCGTGATCGGCGCGGTGCTGGTGCCCGGCGCAGCAGCCCCGAAGCTGGTCACGCGCGAGATGCTCAAGACGATGAAGCGCGGGTCGGTGCTGGTCGATATCGCGATCGACCAGGGCGGTTGCTTCGAAACCAGCCATGCGACAACCCATGACGACCCGGTGTTCGAAGTCGATGGCGTGATTCATTATTGCGTCGCCAACATGCCGGGCGCGGTCGCGCGCACCAGCACCTTCGCGCTCAACAATGCGACCCTGCCCTTCGTGCTGAAGCTGGCGAGCCTTGGTGCGGAAAAGGCGATGGCCGCCGACCCGCATCTCGCCAACGGCCTGAATGTGTCAAATGGCAAGATCCGTCACCAGGCGGTGGCCGATGCGCTCGACTTGCCGTTTGAGGCCTGGGCCGCCTGAACACTGCCGACTCACCGTTCGCCCGGAGCCTGTCGAAGGGCCGTTCTTCTTTGCGACGTCAAAAAAGAACGGTGCTTCGACAGGCTCGGCACGAACGGGACATTGTGATTTGCCCAGTCCCCGACGGGGTGATTCGACTGCTGTTTCGCGCTGTTTTCGGGGGCAAATTTTTTCCATGCTGTTAAGTTGGATTTTCCCGCCAATTTTCCGACTTATTTTCAGCATGTTGCGACGAAATATGCTGTTATTGAATAACAGCATGGGAACAGCAAATAACAGCAGCCATTTTCCCGCATAACAGCATGCCGGAAGTTCCAGATTTTACGGTCATGTGAAAGAGCCGGGCCGGGCGCGAGCATCGCGCCGGGCCGGCTCAACGATGCGGTGATCCGCGCCGGGATTGAATCGACCCGGCGATCAGCGCGGCGTTTGATCCCCGTCAGCCAGCAAACGATCGAGCAGCGCCAGCCGATAGGCCAGTTCCGGCCGGTAGGAGACGCGCTCAGGCGTCAATGCGAGCGCATGGGCCCAATAGGGCCGCGCCTGGGCGAAATTGCCCGCACGGATATAGGCAAGCCCGGTGAAAAAGGGCGGCGCCGGATGCTTCGGGGCAAGGCGCGCGGCCTGAGTAAAGGCGAACAGGGCAGTGGGGGACACATGCCCCCCGTCGTGCAGCGCCAGCGCGGTGCCAAGACCGGTCCATAATGCGAGGCTGTCGGGATAACGGTGCAGCCCGCCAAGGATGGCCCGCACGGCACTTTCGGTATCCCCCACGCGAGTCATGCCGTCAGCGGCGGTCAGATAGGCCGTATCGGCACGCAATCGCCCGACCATCGCTTCGCGCAGTTCGACCAGGCCGGCATCGACCTCGATCGGCCGGGCATTGGCCTTGACCGGAGCCCCCTCCAGCATGGGCTGCCCCTGCAGCGCATAACCCGCCGCGCCAAGCACCAGCGCGGACCCGACGAACGACCAGAGTTCGCGCGACACGCCGATACGCCACAACAGCAGCGCGGCCCCGCCGGCAATGCCCGCAAGTATCACCCAGCCCATCAGCCGCGCCGCCGCTTGAACGATCCGCGCGCGAGCCATGCGCCGAGCGCCAGCAGTATAAGCGGCATGAGCCAGAGCGGCGCCGTCACCGCGCTGAGCGGCGGATCATAGGTCACATAGTCGCCATAGCGCGCGATCAGCCACTTTCGAACCTGCTCCGGGCTTTCGCCATCGGCGATGCGCCGCCGCACCAGCGAGCGCATGTCACCGGCCATTTCGGCATCGCTGTCGGAGATCGCCTGCCCCTGGCAAACGAGGCAGCGCAGGGTCGCCATCAGCGCCCTTGCCTGGGCCTCCTTGGCCGGGTCCCTGAGCTGGGTGTTGGCAAGCGATGCCAGTGGGAGGGCACTGTCAGCCAAGGCTGGAGTGGCGGCGAGCAGCATCAATCCAGCGACAAGGGTGACGCGAATCATCACCGCGCCGCCTGCAATGCCGCAAGGATTTCGGGGATGTCGTCGGCGCGAATATCGCCGACATGCTGCTTCACCACGCGCCCATGGCCATCGATGACGAAGGTTTCCGGCACGCCCGACGAGCCGAGCGCCAGTTGCACCGAGCTTTCCGCGTCATTGCCGATACGCTGATAAGGATCGCCGTTGCGCTTCAGAAAGGCCTGGATCGCCGGGGTTGAATCGCGGATCGCAATGGCGTCGATCGGCACGCCCATTTGCCTGAGCTTCATCAATTGCGGCGCTTCGGCGATGCACGGCACGCACCAGCTGGCAAAGACGTTGAGCAGTCGTGGCTGGCCCTGATTGAACACCGCGCTACCCAGCCCTGGCTTGTCGGGGACCATCGCGGCGAGCGAGAAAGTCGGCAATTGCTTGCCGATCAGCGCCGAGCGCACCGTCCGATCGGCGGGCCGGATCAGGCCGCTCGCCACGACCGCGAACAGCAGCGCGAACCCCGCCAATGGCAGCCAGATCACCCCCCGCTTCATGATGGGCGCCTCATGCATAAGCCTCCCGCAGTACGACCTTGCGCTCGCGCCTGACGCGCCCGAGCAGGGACAGCGCGCCCCCCAGCGCGATCAGTGCGCCACCGAACCAGATAAAGGTCACGAATGGCTTCCACCACAGGCGGAGCTGCCAGCGCCCCTGCCCGTCCGGCGCGCCGAGCACGGTATAAAGCTGCCCGTCGAGCCGGGTCGCGATGGCCGATTCGCTCGTCACGGTCGGCGGCGACGAAAAGAAGCGCGACTGCGGATGGAGGATGAACGGCGTGCCGTCTTCCCCACGCTGGACCGTCAGTTGCGCTTGCAGCGCGGACCAGTTCGATCCGATCAGCGGGCTGATGCCATCGAGCGTCACGCGATAGGGGCCGACCCTGTGCGGTTCGCCGACGCGCACCGCGACCAGCGTTTCCTTCGTGAAAGCGCTGTCGGAGGCCATCCCGGCCAGGCTGACCGCAATGCCGAGATGCGCGATCACCATGCCCCAGGTGAAGAGCGGGGTGCGGCGCAGATTGCGTTTCCACAGCGGCGCGACGCTGGCCACCGCCAGCCCCGCCGCCAGCCCGAGCCCGAGCATCGGGAGAATCGCGATCCCGCCGGTGACCATGAAGATCGCCGCCCAGGTGAAACAGGTCGCGGCAATCGGCCCGAGCATCCGCGACAGCACCAGCCCACCTTCATCGCGCCGCCAGCGCAGCAGCGGTCCGGCGGCCATGAACGCGACCAGAATCAGCGCGATCGGCCCGGCGGTCTTGTCGAAAAAGGGCGGGCCGACCGACAATTGCGTGCCCATCGATGCCGCGACGATCGGATAGAGCGTGCCGATCAACACGATACCGAGGATCACGGAAAGCAGCAGGTTGTTGGCGACCAGCGCGCCTTCACGGCTGACCAGTTCGAAGGTCCGGCCCTGATGCACCGTGCCGACGCGTGCGCCGAACAGCACAAGCGCGCCGCCAATATAGATGACGAGCAGCGCGAGGATGAAGCTACCGCGTTCGGGATCGACCGCAAAGGCATGGACGCTGGTCAGGATGCCCGAGCGGACCAGAAAAGTGCCGACCATCGACATGGAAAAGGCGACCACCGCCAGCATCACCGTCCAGGCGCGCAGACCGTCGCGCGTCGCCAGCACGGTCACCGAATGCAGCAACGCGGTCGCCGCAAGCCACGGCATCAGCGACGCATTTTCGACCGGGTCCCAGAACCACCAGCCGCCCCAGCCAAGCTCGTAATACGCCCAATAAGAGCCCGCCGTGATGCCAAGCGTCAGGAAAATCCACGCACCGAGGATCCAGGGCCGCATCGCCCGCGCGAAAGCGGGCCCGACATCGCGCGTGATCAGGGCCCCGACCGCGAAGGAGAAGGCGACCGAGATGCCGACATAGCCAATGTACAGCGTCGGCGGGTGGAACGCCAAGCCAGGGTCCTGCAGCAGCGGATTGAGCCCCGCCCCATCGGCTGCGGCGGGGCTCAGTCTTGAGAATGGATTGGAGGAAAAGAGCAGGAACGCATAGAAACCCAATGCAATTGCGGCCTGTGCGCCAAGCGTCGCGATCAGGGTCTGCTTGTTCAACCGATCCTCGAAGATCGCAATCGCACCGCCGGCCAGCCCGAGGATGGTGACCCAGAGCAGCATCGATCCTTCATGATTGCCCCAGGCGCCGGCAAATTTGTACAGCCAGGGCTTGGCCGAATGGCTGTTCTCGGCAACCAGCAGCACCGACATGTCGGAGCGCATGAACACAGTGATGAGCAAGCCCATCGCCAGAGCCGTGAGCAACCCCTGCACGATCGCGACCGGGCGTACCGCCGCCATGACGTCATCGCGCGCCTTGGCAATGCCGACCGCTGCCATGATCAGTTGCAGCGCCGCCATTGCCGCCGCCAACCACAACGCTGCCAGCCCCCCTTCAGCGATCATGGTTTGAGCGTCTTCGTCTCATGCATGTTGCCTTCACGAGTCTGAGCGACCTGTGGCGGCATATAGCGTTCGTCATGCTTGGCGAGCAGGTTGGTTGCGGTGAAGCTGCCATCGGGATTGAATTGCCCTTCGGCGACCACTCCCGAGGCTTCCTTGAACAGATCGGGCGTGATGCCGCTGAAGCTGACCGGAACCGTGGCCGCGCCATCCGTGACGGTGAACCTGATCGACACCCCGTCCGCCTGGCGCTTGATCGACCCCTTCTCGACCATGCCGCCGAGCCGTACCGCGCGGCCGATCGGCGGCCCCGCCTTGGCGACGTCCGATGGCGCGTAGAAGAAGGCGGCCTGATCCTTGAGCGCCGATAGCGCCAGGCCGCTGGCGCCGGCGATCGCCACCACCGCCAGCGCCACGAGCATCAGCCGTTGATGTTTCGCCTTCATGATCGTTCGCTTCCGGGCCGTTCCGCCTTGCGCATCGCGCGCCAGCTGCCCAGCGCCAGCGCAATGGCTGCGGCAAAGGTCAGCGTGTAGGCGGCGACGACGAAGGGCCAGGGGTTCATGAGGTTGCCCTCCGGCGCAACCGCGCCTCGGTCTTGGCGGTCGCGAGCATCGCACGCATGCGCATCAGCACGATGGCGGCGAAGAACAGAGTGAAGCCGAACAGCATGAGCGGCAGCGGCCACAAAATACTGCCGGCGATCTTCGAGCTGGTCAGGCCGATGCTTTGCCCCTGATGCAGCGTGTTCCACCACACCACCGAATAGCGGATGATCGGCAGCAGCACCGACCCGGCGACGCCATAAATGGCCGGAATGCGTCCGTCGCCGCCGCGATCGGCATCGGCGCGAGCCAGCGCCATATAGCCGAGATAGACGAAGAACAGCAGCAGCATCGAAGTCATGCGCCCGTCCCATTGCCACCAGGTGCCCCAGGTCGGCCGACCCCAGATCGACCCGGTGATCAGACACAGGGCAGTGAAGACGGCGCCGGGCAATGCGATCGCCCGCGCGGCGACCCCGGCCAGCGGGTGGCGCCAGACCAGGAACATGATGCTCGACACCGCGATCCCGCTCCACCCGGCCATGCCGAGCCAAGCGCTGGGCACATGAATATAGAGGATGCGGACCGTCTCGCCCTGCAGATAATCGGGTGGGGTCTGAGTCAGCCCGGCCCAGGTGCCGATCGCGATCAGCACCAGCCCGGTCCAGAACAGCACGGGCGTCAATGGACGCGCGAGCTTCAGGAAGCGGGCGGGATTGGCAAAGGCATGAAGAGAGGCCACGATGCCTTGCGGTCTAAAGGGGATCGGGGCGTTACTCAACAGACCGAAAGAGCCATTGCTGAGCGATCGTCGCCGATCACTTCCGGCCGATCATCCCCGCCCGATCAGCCGTTTGGCGATCATGTCCGCCACATCGGATGCCGGCGCGCCGCTGCGATCGCTCTCGTCCCACACTTCGATCAGCCGCTCGGGGATCTTGGCGATCCGCGCATTGACCTCGGCTTCGTCGCCCTGGCCGAGATATTCGAGCCCGACATTGATGATGCCGCCGGCGTTGATGACATAGTCGGGCGCATAGAGAATGCCCCGTGCCGCCAGCCGTGCGCCGTCCTCGCGGGTCGCGAGCTGATTGTTGGCGCCACCCGCGATCACCGTCGTCCGCAGCGCGGCGATCGACTCTTCGGTCAGGATCGCGCCAAGCGCATTGGGGCTGACGATGTCCGCCTGCAATCCGAGAATCGCGTCGGTCGTGGCGACTTCCCCGCCCAGATCGGCCGCCAGCGCCCTGGCGCGATCGGCATTCACATCGGCGAGAGTCAGGCGTGCGCCATCCCTGGCGAGCAGCCTGGCCAGGCCACCGCCGACACTGCCGACGCCCTGGATCGCGACATGCACGTCCTTCATCGAATCGGCACCGAGCCCGCGCTTCGCCGCGGCCTTGACGCCGAGATAGACGCCGTGCGCGGTATAGGGACCAGGATCGCCACCCGCGCTGCCCGCCGCGACCGGCAAGCCGGAGACGTGGCGCGTCATCGTCGCAATGGTCTTCATGCTCGCCTCGGACATGCCGACATCCTCGGCCGTCACATAGCGTCCGCCCAGCGAGTCGACCGCGCGACCGAATGCCTCGAGCTGCGCGGTGGTGATCGTGTCGCCGGGCTTTGCCGCCAGCACCACGCCCTTGCCGCCGCCCATCGGCAGGCCGGCCATCGCATTCTTGAAGCTCATGCCGCGCGACAGGCGCAGCGCATCGGTGATCGCGCCGTCGCTGTCGGCATAATGCCAGAAGCGCACCCCGCCGGCGGCAGGGCCGAGCTTGGTCGAGTGGATCGCGATGACCGCCTGGAGTCCGCTCGTCGCGTCAGTGAAGAGGTGCACGCCCTCATGGTCGTCGAAATCGGGGAAACCCCAGCCGCTGGTCATGGATGCTCTCGGCATAAAAGAAAATGGGGCGACCGACGGGACTTGAACCCGCAACATCCGGCATCACAAGCCGACGCTCTAACCAATTGAACTACGATCGCCGCAGAGCCAGCGCCCCTAGCGGGCCGAACGGGCCAGCGTCAAGATTAGCGTGCATTCAAATGCCAGGAACCTGTTCAGAACCTGCCCTCGATCGCCAGCGTATAGCCGTTGGCGCCGGGCTGAAACCCGCTCAGCACCAGTTTCGGCACGGCGGCGGGGTCGGCCGGCTGGACCGACAATTCGGCACGAAATCGGCCCGTCGCCCAGAGCCTTAGCGCAACGGCTTCAGTCCCCGACTGGCTGGCAAGCGGCAGCAACAGCGCGCCCGAGTCGCACTTCGCCGTGCCGGAAAGCCCCTGAGTCAGCGCGATGCCCGCCAGATCGCCGTTCAGGGTCGCACGCACGCGGCCCTCCGCGCGCTGGCATGTGCCATCCTGGAACCGCACCGTGACATCATCGAGATTGATCGCTGAGACCGGCACCGGCGCGAAGACGTTGCCCGCCGCCAAGGACGCGGTCATGTCGTCGAGCCCCATGCTGTGACGACTGACGCCGATCGCACCGCGCAACGGACGGGATGCATCGCGCCCGTCAAGCGCCACGCGGGCGCGACCGACCAGCAATTGCACCGGCGACAGCCGCGCGTTCAGGTCGCCCAGATCGAGATCGCCGAATTGCGCACCGCTCAACGATCCCCACCAGACACTGCCATTGACGGTGCGCGCCGCGAGCCCGGTTTCGCCGAGCCCGAACCAGCCGAGCACCAGCCGCATCGGCATGAAGGCGATCAGCGCAATCAGGAAGGCGGCACCGAACAGCGCGGTTGGACCGGTGGTCAGGCGGATGCGCTTCATTGTCCGCGCGCCTTCAGGGTGATGTCCGCCGCCACGGTCTGATCGCCATTGTTGGTGAGGTTGAGCGAATCGACCAAGATGCCGGCCAGTTCGAGATCAGCGATCCAGCCGAGCAACGGGCCAGGCTTCGCGGCGGTGATGGTGATCTGCACCCGATCCGCACCCTGCACCACGACATTGGCAAGCGGAAAGCCGGCATTATTGGCGCGGTCGCGGACCACCGAATCAAGCGAACCCCCAAGTGGCGCGGGCCGATCCTGCTGGAGCGATTTCAGCGCCGCGAGCCGCACCTCGGTCTCCGCCACGCGCAACACCGCGCCGGCATGGCGTTCGCGCGCCGATGACAGCGCATCGGTGACCGGCCGGATGATCCCGGCCCAGACCAGGGTCAATGCGGCGAGCGCGGCCATGACGATCAGCATGCGCTTTTCGCGCAGCGAACGATCGGTGAACCAGCTGTTGAAAGCGGCGATCATCGTGGAGAAGCCTTGAACTGAGCCGAGGCCCGGCCATTGCCCACCTCGATCGGGGCGGGCTGAACGACGAAGCCCTGCGCCTCAATGCGATGCCGGACATCGACCACGGTTGCTTCGCGGTCGGCCGAGACGGTCGCGCGGACATCGCCATTCGCATCGAACGCCAGCGCGGTCAGCTCCGCACCCGGCACCGAGCGTACCGCGGAGGAGACCGCCGCCGCGGTACGGCTGAAACCAAGCCCGCCGCCGCGCAAGCGCGACAGCCGCTCATTCAACTGGCGGTCGGCATCGTTGACCGTCTCGCCACGCGGCAATCCCTGGCGCGCGAGCGTGTCGGCGCGCTGTTCCAGCGCATCGGCGGCCAGGCTGTATTTGAGGATCGAAACGATGCTGATGAACAAGGTAACGGTCAGGATCGCGACCGACAGCCAGCCGAGACGCCGGATCAGCGCCCAGTCGAGCGCCAATTTGCGCCGCCGCGCGAAGACACCCTGACGCAAGTCGAGCGCCGGCGACGCGACCGCCGCGACAATCGCTGCTTCGAGCTCGTCACGCCCGAGCGTCGCGGGCGCAGTCCCGCCCGTGACGAGTTCAGTCAGCCGCGCCTCATCGGCAAAACCGCTGGTGGTGCCGCGCACCACGCCTTCGCCGCCGAGATCGGCGCGGACATAGCCCTCATCCGGGCGCGGCAGCAGCATCGGCGCGGGCAGCAGCATCGCCGGATCGACACCATTCGCCGCAAGCGCGGCGAGCCAGTGATGCATTTGCGCGGCCGACACGACACCAATCGGCCGCTCGGCATGATCGTCCTCGCGGCCGACCGCGACATGCAGCTCGGCGATCGGCGAGGCGCTGGCATCCGCCGCCAGCATGCGCGCCGCGGTGACCGATTGCGCGACCGAGCGATCGGGCAGTTCGGCCCAGTGCAGTGTCACCGCATCGGCCGGCGCGATCGCCACCGGCGGCGGCGCATCCGGATCGACCGCATCGGGGAATCCCTCGCCGCGCGCCTTCACCACAGCGTCGGCGATGCGCAGCCAGCGCCAGGGCGCGCTGGGCGCAGGCAGGAACAGGACCAGCGTATCGCTCATCACCGCTCACCCCATTGCCGCGAGACCAGCCGCGCAGGCAAAGTCGTCGCATCGATCGTCGATTGCTGTTCCAATTCCGCCCCGTCCAAGGTCACATCCACGTCGAGCGCGAACCAATGCGTCGTAACCGCGGTTTGAGCAACCGCATCCGGCGCCTGCGTGATCCCGGACAGTGCCGGGACCTTCCAGAACGCCACCGTGCTCTCATAGCCCTGCGGCGGGCGCTTCAGCAGCAATTGCCGCGCGCCCTCGACGGTGAGCGTGTCGGGCATCAACATGGCGAAGAGTGGCGCCTGTTCCGGCAGCAAGGTGTTGACGTTGATCTTCGAAGGCTTGGCGATCGGCAACGTGCACAGCCAGGGGCGGAGCTTGGCATAGATTTGCGGCGTAACCCCCGACACCGCGCGCAATTCGCTCGGGTCGGCCATCAGCGTATTGGCGGTGCGATACGGGGTCGCCGCACCAAGATAGGTGGCGTCCTCCGCGCCCGCCGGCAATGGATTGGTGTCGCTGTCGATCCAGTCGGACGTGGCATCGGCGATCGGCACGGCAAGCTGCCCCGGCACGCCGACCAGCCGCATCAGCCGCGCGAATTGCAGGCGCGCGGGCGTAAAGGCGGCATAGACGCGCGGTTCGGTCTCAACGACCAGGCCATTGAGATTGAAGCAATTTCCGCCGTCCCGAACGCGCGCAGTCGCCATGCCGCCGGGGACCGGCAGCGGGAACGGCTTCCCGCTCCATCCGCCCGCCAAGGTAACGCGCGACGCGTCGCGACCGAGCAGGTCGGTGACCTTGGTCAGCGCCAGCGTTTCGGCGGCATAGCCATAGGCGCGCGCTTGCTCCGTCGCGGCGGCATTGCCGGAGAGCCGGGTGGCGAGACGCAATTTCTCCAGCGCGGTCGCGGCGAGCACCGAGATGACCGCGACGAGCAACAGCACGGTCAACAGCGCGGCGCCCCGTTCGGTACCGGGTTTTGGGTCGGGTCCGGGCGTGGGGCCGCGTTCAGCCACCATTGCCGGCCTCCAGCCCCTTGGGCGCATAGCCGGCCCCGACCAGGAAGAGCTGACGGAACTCAGTGCCGTTGCCGCGCACCAGCCGCATTTCGACCACTTGCGGCAGTGGCGCCCTGGCGCTCCCCTGCCACACGTCGCTCCACGCGCCGGCGATGCGGTAGCGCAACTTGACCTCACGCACGTCGCTCAGCAGCACGGCCGGGGCGAGTGGCTCGGCACCGTCGAGCATCGGGTAGGAGATTCGTTCGAAATTGCCGCCGGACAGACGATATTCGACCTTCTGATCACGCGCCCGCCGCGCCTCGTCGAGATTGGTCCAGCCGCCGCGCACGAGACGCAGCATCGGCGTCGTCCCCGATCCGGCTTCCCCGGTGAAAGCAGGCAGGACATCGCCCGCTTCATTGCGCGTAGTGCGGAACGACGCTTGCGCAAAATCGGCCGACAGCGCCGACGACAGGCGGTTCAATGCGCTGACATCATCAAGCCGCTCACCGGTCACGCCCTGCGCCCGGACGCTGAACGACAGCAAGGCGACCCCGGCCGATGCGAGCATGCCGAAGATCAGGAAGGAGATCATCAGCTCGACAAGCGTGAAGCCGTGTTCGGCGGAACGCCTCAGGGCTGTGAAGCCGTGTTCGGCGGAACGCCTCAGGGCTGTGAAGCCGTGTTCGGCGGAACGCCTCAGGGCTGTGAAGCCGTGTTCGGCGGCGCGCTTCATCACGATGCACCCGGTAACGTGGCCGGCCGCACCACGGTCAGCCGCCCTTGCACTTGCCCCGCGGCATCGGCGACCGACACGTCGATGCGCAGGATGCGCGTGTCGCCCGTCGAACGCGTCACGCGAGTCCAGCCCCAGCTGCGACCGCCATTCTGCTCGACGCCCCTGGCCTGGCCGATCGCGGGCGGGCGGGCATCGCTCAACGCCTCGATCGCGACATTGCGCGCGACCATTTGCGCGGTCAGCGCCGAATCGAGCATGCCGGCGCCGCGGATCGTCGCCCCTTCCAGACGGATCAGCGCCAGTGCCGCGAGGCTGAACACCGCGAGCGCCACCATCATTTCAATGAGCGTGAAGCCGTGTTCGGCGGAACGCCTCGAAGAGTTGAAGACGCGGCGGTGCATATCAGCCATCGACCTTGACCGAGCCATCGGCGCCGATCCGCACGATCACGCTTTCGCCATCGCGGTTCAGACGCACATCGAACGAGCGATCCGCCAGGCCAGTCGAATCGAACACCACCCGGTCGCGATCGGCGCTGAGCACTGGCGTGACGCCGTCGGCCCAGCGCGACACCCGCAGCGGCTTTTCGCTGATGGGCAGCCACGCGCCGCGACTGCGCATGTCGAAGCCATAGCCGCCGCCCGATACCCAGATGCTGACCGGGCGCGCCTCGACGATCGCCGAATCATGCGCGGCGCGTGCGCGGGCCGCAAAACGCGTCGCATCATCGACCAGCCGTCCACGCGGATCGGGGATCGCCAGCACGACGACAGCCGATGCCAGCCCGATGATCGTGATGACGATCATCAGTTCGACCAACGTGAAGCCGTGTTCGGCGAAACGCCTCACGGGCGTGAAGCCGTGTTCGGCGAAACGCCTCACGGGCGTGAAGCCGTGTTCGGCGAAACGCCTCACGGGCGTGAAGCCGTGTTCGGCGAAACGCCTCACGGGCGTGAAGCCGTGTTCGGCGGAACGCCTGAAAGAGGTCAGAGCAGCATGCATGGATCCGCTCCGATCCTCCCGACATGCGGCCGATGCGTATCGGGATCGCAGCGATCCAGTCGGCATTGCCCGCCGATCGTCATGCCAATTTCCCGCAACTGCGGGAGTTTCTGCGGGAAAATGCTTTTTTGAGCGTTCTGCGGGAATCTGCGGGAAAAGCTGCGGGAATTTTGATGGAGCCGCACGGGAATTTCGCGGCGCGGCTGCGGGAATATCGGGAAAGTTTCCGGGGCTGAGATCATGATCCGCTCAATTCCTGCTTTGTCCGATTCAAATCGCCGGTCGAATGGGCTTTCACCGCCGAAGCGCGGCGCCCGAACCGGAGAACAGACATGACAATGCCCGAGAGCCATGTGAATCGGGTCGATCATCCGGCGGACGGATGAGACGACCCTGCTCCGGCTTCGGACTTTCGACGTCACTGCCAGCTGCCGATATCCGCATCCGCGCCCTCGCCGCCTTCCTTGCCGTCGGCGCCCAGCGTCCAGATGTCCGCCGCGCCATGCGTGCCGGGTGACGCGTAGAGATAGGGCCGGCCCCAGGGATCGTTGGGCAGCTTCTTGATATAGCCGCCCTTTTGGTAGCGCGACGGATCGGAGAGATCGGCCGGCGCGTTGAGCAGCGCCGCCAAGCCTTGCGAGGTGGTCGGATAGATCGACAGGTTGAGCTTGTAGAGTTCGAGGCCATTCTCGATCGTCGCGATGTCGGCCTTGGCCTTCTCGCTCTTGGCGCGCTCGCCCTGCGGGATCACATTGAGCGCGACGATCGTCGCGAGCAGGCCGAGAATGACGATCACGACCATCAGCTCCACGAGAGTAAAGCCTTCTTCGCGGCGGCGCTTGCGGGCGGCGGTTTTGGGGTCGGTGGTCATGGTCTTCCTCATTGTCCGGCCAGTGTATTGAGCTGCAGGATCGGCAGCAGGATCGATAGCACGATCGTCGCGACGATACCGCCCATGATGACGATGATCGCCGGTTCGAGCAGCGACAAAGCGGTCGCGGTGAAGCGGTCGAATTCGCGTTCGAGATAGTCGGCGGCGCGTTCGAGCATTTCGTCGAGCTTGCCCGCCGATTCACCCGATGCAGCCAGATACGTCAGCAACGGCGGAAAGACGCCGGCGCGGCGCATCGCGGCGGACAGGCTGCCGCCGGCGCGAATCGATTCGACGATCTCGTCCGACGCGGCGCGCAGGCGGCGATTGTGAATCGTGCCGGCAGTCAGCGTGAGGCCTTCCAGCAGCGGCAAGCGGCTGGCGACCATCGTCGCGAGCGTGCGCGCCATGCGAGCGGCGTGGAGATCGCGCAGCAGCCGGCCAAGCAGCGGAATGCGCAGCAGCCAGCCGTCAAAGGCAAGGCGGATCGATGGCTGTTTGAGCGCTTGCCAACCAATCAGGCCAGTCGCCACGACCGCCAGCAGCATGACCCACCAATAGCCGACGAGCAGGTCGGACAAGCCGATGACGATGCGCGTCAGCAAGGGCAGCTGCTGGCCGACCGTGTCGAACTGCTCGACCACTTGCGGCACGACGAAGGCCATCAAGGCGGTCACCACACCCATCGCCACCACCGCGAGGACGGTCGGATAAGCCAGCGTGGTGATGATCTTGCCGTTGATCTCGGCCTGGCGCTCCAGCAACACCGAGAGACGATCGAGAATGATCGGCAGCGAGCCCGAGCGCTCACCGGCCGCGACCATCGCCCGATAGAGCGGCGGGAAGCTTTTCGGCTCGCGCCCCATCGCTTCGGCGAGCCGCCTGCCCTCCATCACGCCGGCATGGACGCTGGAGACGATCGCGCGCACCCGCTCCTGCTCGGTCTGGCGGGTGATGGTGCGGAGCGATTCCTCCAGCGGCGACACCTGGTTGAGCGTCGCGAGCTGACGCGTGAACAAGGTGAGCTGCTTCACGCTCATCTTCCGCCGCCCGAGGCGTAGGTCGGAGAGCAATGGCTTGCCGCGTGCAGGCGCACCGGAACCTGGCTCGATCTTCACGACGTATAGCCGCTTGCGATCGAGCAGGTCGCGCGCGTCGTCGATCGACGGCGCGGCGATATGGCCGCGCTTTTCGCGCCCGGCAGTGTCGATCACCAGATAGTCGAAATCAGGCATTGCTGTCAGCGTCGATCACCAGCGGCACCTCGACATCGGCCATGTCGCGGCGCGAGACGCGCACCGCTTCTTCCGGCGTGGTCAGCCCGTCGCGCACCAGTTGCCGCGCCGCCGAGCCGAGATTGGGTGCGTTGACAAAGGCATGGCGCGCAATGATCGCTTCGTCGCCGCCATCGTTGATCAGGCGGCGGATCGTCTCGTCGATGCGGATCGCCTCGAATACGCCGATACGCCCCTTGAACCCAGTGCCGTTGCACTCCTCGCACCCGACCGGCTCATAGACGATCGCGCCGGGATCGAAGCCAAGCAGCGCCGACACCGACCCTTGCGCCTGGACCGGCTTGCGGCAGTTCTGGCACAACCGCCGCACCAGCCGCTGCGCGATCACGGCACGCAGGGTCGAGGCAAGCAGGAACGGTTCGATCTTCATGTCGCGCATGCGCGTGATCGCGCCGACCGCGTCATTGGTGTGCACGGTCGACAGCACGAGATGGCCGGTCAGCGACGCCTGCACCGCGATTTCCGCCGTCTCCTTGTCGCGGATTTCGCCGACCATCACCACGTCGGGATCCTGGCGCAGGATGGCGCGCAAGCCGGCGGCGAAGGTCAGCCCGACCTTGGGATTGACCTGAGTCTGGCCAATGCCTTCCATCGCATATTCGACCGGATCCTCGACCGTCAGGATGTTGCGGCTGCCATCGTTGAGCAGGCGCAGTGCCGCGTAAAGCGTGGTGGTCTTGCCCGAGCCGGTCGGGCCAGTAACCAGGATGATGCCATTGGGTTCGGAAATCGCGCCCTTCAACATGGTGTTGATCGCCGCGGTCATGCCAAGCACGTCGAGCGTGATCCCGGCATTTTCCTTGTCGAGGATACGCAGCACGACGCGCTCGCCCGCGCGGCTCGGCAAGGTCGAGACGCGCACGTCGAGCAGCTTGCCGGCGAGCGTCAGGCCGATGCGACCGTCCTGCGGCACGCGGCGCTCGGCGATGTCGAGCCGCGCCATCACCTTGACCCGGCTGACGATGACCGGGGCGACATGCGGCGGCATGCGCAGCGTCTCGCGCAGCACGCCGTCGATGCGCATGCGCACGACAAGCCCGGTTTCATAGGGCTCGATATGGATGTCCGACACGCCATTGCGCGCGGCATCGGCGATGATGCCGTTGATCAGGCGGATCGCCGGGGCGTCGTCGGCGGTGTCGAGCAGATCGTCGGCGGTCGGCATGTCGCCGGCCAGCATGTCGAGCTCGTCGCCGAGCCCAAGCGTGCCTGCCGCGACCGCCGCCGCCTGACCGTCCATCGCATAGGCGTCGGACAATTTACGGTCGAATTCCTCGGCGCTGACGAAACCGACATCGAACGGGCGCGCAAGATGCCGCCTGAGTTCGAGCAGGACGCGCGGGTCCGCCCCTTCGCGCATCGCGATCGCCAGATGATCGCCACCGCCCGGTTCGAGCACGACGCCAAAGCGGCGCGCAAAAGCATAGGGAATGGCGACCATCGCCGAGGGCGGGATGAACGCCTCAGGCAATTCGACCGGCGCGTCGGCTGCCCGCTCGGCTTCGTCGCCGCGCGCGATCTGCATCACCGTTCCCCCTGCGGCTTCAGCGGCGCGGTCGAGTTGCGCATCACCGGCACGCCGATCCGTGGATCCTCGATATTGCCGGGCACCGGGGCCGACGGGATCGGCGGCGCAGCGCCCATATAGTCGCGCACCAGTTCATCGATGCTCGGTTCATGATTGGGCGACTGCCCCGCCTGCTGCATGCGCAGATAGCCATAACGCTGCTCCGTGACCCGGCGGGTATCCTCGGGCGTGCGCAACACGGTCGGGCGGATGAAGATCATCAAATTGGTCTTGGTGCGTTCCTTGGCCTTGGAGCGGAACAGCGCGCCGATCCCGGGCAAATCGCCGAGCAACGGGACTTTCTCGATCGTGCGTCGCTCACTATCGCTGAGCAGGCCGCCGATGATCGCGATCTGGCCGTCATCGACGGTCAGGGTCGTCTCCACCTCGCGCTTGTTGAGGATCAGGTCGCTATTGTCGCTCGACACCGGCCCGGCGATCGAGCTGACCTGCTGATGCAGGAACAGTTTGATCGTGCCGCTCGAATTGACCTGCGGGCGCACCTCGAGCTGGATGCCGACATTTTCGCGCTGCACCGTGCGGAAGGCATTGTCGAAATTGGTCGACAGCTGCTGGCCGGTGGTGATCGGGATTTCCTGGCCGACCAGGATCCGGGCCGGCTGATTGTCGAGCGTGGTCAGCGACGGTGCCTGGAGCAGGTTCGACGTCGTATCGGATTTCACCGCGTTGATGATCGCCCCGAAGATCGCGTTCTTGCCGATATTGAACGCGCCACCGCCGAAACCGCCGCTGGCGCCGAGGATCGAATTGATCGCCGACTGAGCGAGCGAATCGCTGACCGCGCTGTTGGTCGTGGTCGTGACGGTGCCGCCATTGACCGTGGTGGTGGTGGTGTTCAGCTTGCGCGCACCGATCGCGCCGGCGATGGTCAGCAGATTGGGCGCCGAATTGCCGTAGCTGGTGGCGAAGCTCGGCACGCCACTGCCGGGCAATCCGGCAAGCAGGAATTGCACGCCGAGCTTGTTCGCGGTCGCGTCCGACACTTCGGCGACGATGGCTTCGACCAGCACCTGTTCGCGCCGCGTGTCGAGTTGCCGCACGACTTCACTCAACTGGCGCTGCACTTCGGCCGGGGCGGCGATGACGATCGCATTGGCCCCCGAAAAGCGCGTGATGACCGATGCGGTGCGCCCGCCCTCGGCAACGATCGCGGCCTGCCCCGTGCTCCCGCCGGTAGCGGGCGCGGCCTGTTGCGTCTGGGGCGGCGGCGAATTGCTGGTGTTATTCTGTCCGTTCGCCGCCGTGCCGCCGAAATTGGAGCGCGACAATGTGTTGGAGCCGCTGTTGCTCGACTGAGTCGGCGTCTGGCCGACCAGTTGCTGCAGCACCGGCAGCAATTGTTCGGCATCGGCATTTTCAAGGAAGACGACGCGAATTTCGGTGCCGTTCTTCGCGCGCTTGTCGAGATCCTCCGCCACGGCGGCGAGCCGCGCCACGGTTGCCCCGTCACCACGCAAGGCCACCGAGTTGGAGCTGGCGATGGCCACCACGGTCGCGCTGGGGCCGGCCGCTCCCGCCGGCGCACCCGCCGGAGGGTTTGCGCGCTGCAGCGCCTGATTGCGGTGGAGTG
>NZ_JSXI01000024.1 GCF_000803065.1 Sphingomonas sp. ERG5 | reverse complement strand
GGTTAACGGATACGGGGCGGGGTAGATGAGGATCATAGCGACGGGCCTGGCCCTTTTTCTGATCAGTGCAGCACCCGCTCCATCGCCGCCGTTCAAGCAGTTCGTCATCGCCGCCCCGTCCGTCGGTTCGGTGGTGGAAGTGACGCCCGGGGAGGAATTCTACGTCGAGACGATCGTGGAGGCCCAGCCGGCCTATCGGCTCGCCCGTCCGTTCAAGAGCAGCATGGCCGGGGGAATGGGTTTGCCATTCGGCTTTGCGATCGACGAAACATTGCTCGTCTATAAGGGGAAGTCGCAGGACCAGGACTGGTCCTATTATATCCCGCAAAATGGCGGCTTCCGGGCCTATCATGGCTTGCTCGGCAATTTGATCCATCCCGGCGACACGGTCGGCCTGCGCATTGACCGCGGGGGCAACAAGGAATGGTTCGTCGACCTTTCCGTTCATTATGGCATGCCCACCATCTGGAGCCGTCCGGTCAAGGAAAAGGACCCCGGGCTGACTTTGGTGGAAGGGCCGGCACCCGATCTGAAGAATGCCGAAGTGAAACGGCTGGTCTATCTCGGTGTCGAGCAGGGCCGCATGCGCATCCGCTACGAATGGATCCAGCATGGTTATGTCCCGCAACGCGATGAATTCAGCTTTCCGGTCGACCCGCAAGGTCGCGGACAGGGTGGCGTCAAAGGGGCGGAATTTTCGGTCGTTGCCGGACCAGTGAAGGCGAAATTCGTCGTGACAAAGGGTATCTCCGATGCCGTCGCGCCGCCGCCTCGGCCCGAACCGGAATCAGAACGTGCGGTTCCCGTCGTATGATGTGCCTGCTCTGTCAGACCGGCCCTGTATCGCCCCGACCGGTCTTGAGTGGCGGCGGGCCGCCGCGACGGTAGGCTATGGGGGTGCCTGTACGGGCTCGCATCGCCAGAAGGGCAGGGCCGGAAGAACAGGGCGGGAGGAGATCGTGGTGGCTCAGTTTCCGCCCTCCGCCATCTCCGTCGCCTCATAAGCCAGGTTCTGCCAGCGGCCATCCTGCCGGAGCCATATGGAGAGAAAGCGCGCCTGATAATCGAACGGGTCAGCGCCATTCTGTCCCGACGCCTGCCAGCGACCGACGACAATCGCCGTATCTGCATGCAGCCGGATATCGAGCTGATCGACCCGGGCTTCATCCCAGCGGCGCGTGCCGGTTCGATAGGATGCCAGAACCTCGCTTTTGGTTTCGATGGCTCCGCCCGGCTGAACGATGACATAGTCGGGATGGATCAGGCGATCGATCACATCCATGTCGAGATTCAGATGCGCCTCAGCCAAAGCGCGTTCCGCTTGAGCGACGGCAAAAATATCATCATCTTTCCCGGCTGCGGGCATGCGCCGCTCCTTTCCTCGTGATTATTGCGCTTGTCTCCGGCTGTCCGGCCTGAAACAGCGATGGCCGGAAACCGTGAAAAATGGCGATGGGTTGCGCAGAGGCTATAGCATCGCCAGAAGAGCCTCAACAATTTGCCCGGAGCCCATCCCCTATCATGACCATCAGCCCGGTCGATTTCGCCAGCCTGCTCTGCTCGCGACTGTGCCACGATCTGCTCAGCCCCGTCGGCGCGCTCAATAATGGGCTCGAACTGCTGGCCGACGAGCATGATCCCGAAATGCGCCAGCGCTGCCTGGAATTGCTCAACGAAAGTGCGCGCGCCTCGGCCAACAAGTTGAAATTCTTTCGGCTGGCGTTTGGCGCGGCGGGCGGTTTCGGCGAAACCGTGGATTCGCGCGAAGCGCGCGCGGCGATCGAGGGGCTGTTCGGCGACAATCACCGCGTGAAGCTCGGCTGGCTGGTCGAGGATGCGACGTTGCCCAAGCCGGCGATCAAGGTGCTGCTCAACCTCGCGCTGATTGCGGGTGACGCACTGATCCGCGGCGGGCAGCTCGATGTCGGTGCGGAAAGCGTCGGCGGTCAGGTCGAGATCGTGGTGCGGGCCGACGGGCCGCGGATCGTGCTCGACCAGGAATTGCGCACCGCGCTGACCGGGACGCAGGGCGATGCGATCATCACCCCGCGCGCCGCCGCTGCCTATCTCGTTCATGCGCTCGTCGCCGAAGGCGGCGGCAAGGTACAGGTGTCCGATCCGGCGGAGTCGGTGCTGTTGTTCGGGGCAGCGTTCAAGGCGGGCTAGCTTCAAGCCGGGTTACCACCCCCGCTCGCCCTGAGCCTGTCGAAGGGCACGCACAGCGCATGGGCTTCGACAAGCTCAGCCCGAACGGGGGGATTCCACCCAAGTCGACGGTGCTCTTAGAGAGTCGTTTTCAGCCGGGCCGGCGGCGTCTTACTGAAATCAACGCTAAGCGCCGCCGCACGCGGTCGTGATCCGCGCCTGCCAGGCCTTTGTGCCCGCAAGGGAGGGGTGCACGCCGTCGAAGGTCTCCTGCAGCGTCAGGCCCGTGACGAACACGCCGCCGCGCGCTGTCGCCAGGCGGTGCAGGATCGCGTTCATGCGCTGCGCCACCGCGTCGTCCTCGCCTTTGACCGATGTGATGCCGACAATGACCGGCTTGCCGGGCCACAGGCCGACCAACTCGGTCGTCCGCGCCGTCCAGGCGGCGAGGTCGGTACCCTGGACCAGATCGTTGACGCCGACCGCGAACACCATGCGCGAGGGCCTGGCCACCGCGATCGCGGTCGTGGCGAAACCGATCAGGTCAGTTGATCGTGCCCCGGCAATGCCGGCATTGATCGCGGTCAGGCCGCAGAGCGGCGGCAATGGCTGCATTTCGACGATACTGTCGCCCACCAGCAGCATCTGGCCCGGCCCCGCCTGATTGACGATCATCCGAATCATGCCGAGGCGGCGTTGCTGATAGGCATCGCCTCTGCCCTGATGGCCAAGCATGAAGCCGGCACAGCCGGCGACCGCAACGGCCAGAACGGCAGCCAGTATTTTTACCGCGATGGTCATGCGCCCGGAAGATAACGCCTCTTTAACCGCTTTTATACCATGGTCCGACCGCAGCCGCGCGGGGACACATGGACGATCTGCTTCAGGAATTCATCGCCGAGACGCGAGAGACGCTGGAAGCGCTTTCCGGCGAGATCATCGCGTGGGAGAGCGATCCATCCGACCGTCATCGGCTCGATGCGATTTTTCGCTTCGTGCATACGGTGAAGGGCAGTTGCGGCTTTCTCGATCTGCCCCGGCTTGCCCGGCTGAGTCATGCCGCCGAGGATGTGCTGGCGGCGGTTCGCTCCGACCTGCGTGAGCCGGATACGGCGTTGGTCAACGCGGTGCTCGCGATCGTCGACCGGATCGGCGAGATCGTCGAGGCGATCGATGCCGGCGCGGCACTCGACGATACGGGTGAGGATCTGCTGATCGCGGCGCTCGACAAGGGTGCGGCGTCGGTGGCTCATGCGTCGGTCCCGGCCGCGCAGCGCGCGCCGTCGCGCAGCGTGCGCCTCAATGTCGATCTGCTTGACCGGATGATGTCGGGCATGTCCGACATGGTGCTGGCGCGCAATGAACTGGCGCGCCGTTTGCGCGACGATGGCGCGGACCCGGCGGTCGAGGCGGCGCTGGAGCGCCTGTCGCTGACCGTCGCCGAAATGCGCGACACGGTCACGCGTACCCGCATGCAGAAGATCGATGCGCTCTTCTCCGCCTTGCCACGCATGGTGCGCGACACCGCCGCGGAACTGGGCAAAACAGTGACGCTCCATGTCGAGGGCGCAGACGTCGAGCTCGATCGCGAGATGATCGAGATGATGCGCGACCCGCTGGTTCATATGGTGCGCAATTCGATCGATCACGGCATCGAAACGCCGGCGCAGCGTCGCGCGCTCGGCAAGCGCGAGAGCGGCCGGCTGACGGTTGCGGCGCGGCAATCGGGCAATCAGATCATCATCGAGATCAGCGATGATGGCCAGGGCATCGACACCGATCGGCTGATCGCCAAGATTGCCGGCAGCGGCCGGTCCGAGCGCGACCTGCGCGCGCTGAGCGACAAGGCCAAGCTCGACCTGGTGTTCGAGGCCGGGCTATCGACCAAGGACGAGGCGACCTCGATCTCGGGCCGTGGTGTCGGCATGGATGTGGTGCGCGCCAATATCGAACAGATTGGCGGGCGTATCGACCTCGACAACAGCCCGGGCAAGGGATTGCGGATCGCCATCCATGTGCCGCTGACCCTGTCGATCATCTCGACCATCGGCGTCGGGGTCGGCGCGCAGCGTTTCGCCATTTCGCGCCAGGCGATCGAGGAAATCGTGCGCGTCGGCGGTGATGCGATCCGCATCGACATGCTCGGCGATACCGCGGCCGCCACGGTGCGCGAGCGACGTATGCCGTTGGTCGATCTGTCCGGCACGCTTGGCATGACCGCAACGCTCGCACCGCCCTCGATGCTGGTGATCGTCAGCGTCGTCGGCGGCAGCTATGCGCTGGCGGTCGATTCCGTGCTCGATCATGAGGAACTGGTGATCAAGCCGGCGGCGCCGGCGGTGATGGCGACCGGGCTTTATGCCGGCCAGACATTGCCGGACAGCGGCTTGCCGATGCTGTTGCTCGACTGCGCCGGCATTGCCTCGGCTGCCGGGCTGATATTCCACCGCGAGATCATCTCGGAGGACGATGAGCCGGAAGCGGTCGAGGCCGAACGGCCATCGGCCTTGCTGTTCGACGATCTCGACGGGGTGCGCCGTCTCGTGCCGCTGTCGGTGATCGACCGTGTCGAGCCGGTCTCGGCCGATGCGATCCGTTTTGCCGCGGGCCGGTTGCGGCTGTCGATCGACGGCCGGATCATTCCGCTGGCGACGCAGGGGGAGATCGGCAACCGGCTCGATGTGTCGGTGCTGCGCTTGCGCGATGGCGCGATGGAGATTGGTTATGCGATCGCCGACGCGCTCGATATCGTCACCTTGCCGGATACCATCGCGCCGGCGCGCGATGTCGGGCCGGTGGCCGGCGTCGTCTCGCTCGATGACGAACAAATCGAATTGCTCGACGTGCATTGGCTGTTCGCGACCCATGGCGAAGAGAATTGCCAGGAAAGCCCGCCTTTGTGCCTGATCGACGGCGCGGATACGGCGTGGATGACCACGTTCCTGAAGCCGGCGCTTGAAGGCGCGGGGTACAAGGTGGCGACGAAGCTCAATCCGGGCGAGGCGGCTGCGGTGGTCCTGACCATGGACAGTGGCGCGCCGGCCCGGATCGGCGCCGCGCCGGTGGTCCGGTTGCGCCAGGATCGTTCCGCAAGCGGCGCCAATGACGACAGCATCTATCGCTACGATCGGGGCGCGTTGCTTGCTGCGCTGGCCGAACGGGCCGGGGGACGTGCCCAATGACGCAGCTATTCCTGATCGCGCATATCGCCGGTCGCGCCGTCGCGATCGAATCCGGCCAGGTCGAATCCGTGGTCGATATCGGCGATGTGATTCCCGTGCCGCGTGCCGCGACGCAGGTTCTCGGCCTCGCGGCGTTGCGCAGCCGGGTCGTGACCGTGATCGATACGCGCGCCGCGCTGGGCGTGGCGCCCGCCACGGTACCGGCAAGCCGCGCGATCATTACCCTGGCCGATGGCCATCATTATGCCGTGCTGGTCGATTCGCTCGAGGATGTCGCGCCGTTCGATCTCGCGCCGCTGTCGTCGGGTATCGTGCTTGACGCCGGCTGGCGTGCCACCGGGTGCGGGATCATCGAGCGAGACGGGGAGGCGATCCTCGCGATCGATCTTCGCGCGCTGATTCCCGGCCTTGCCGCGCTTGCGGCTTGAGGACCGGTCGGTTTTTACAAATTAACGCGACGCTTACGGGTTTCCGGCAAACAGGGAAGTGAGCGGGACAGGATGTGCACATGAAGACGTGTCTGGTGGTTGATGATTCGAAGGTGATTCGCAAGGTCGCCCGGCACATCCTCGAAACGTTGAACTTCAACGTGTCGGAGGCGGGCGACGGCCGTGAGGCACTTGATTCGTGCCTCGCATCAGCGCCGGACGTGGTCCTGCTCGACTGGAACATGCCGGTGATGAGTGGCATGGATTTCCTCCGCGCGCTGCGTGACAGCGCCGTGTCGCACCGGCCCAAGGTCGTGTTCTGCACCACCGAGAACGGCATGGCGCATATCCGCGCCGCGATCGAAGCCGGTGCTGACGAATATGTGATGAAGCCGTTCGATCGCGAGACGCTGGAAAGCAAACTCCAGATCGTCGGCATGGCCTGAAGCGGCCGCCGCCATGCTCAGCCCGCCCATCGAGGCTCACCCGCCCCGTGCCGATGTGCGTGGTCCCGGCCGCACGCCTCGCATCCTGATCGTCGATGATTCGGCGGTCGCGCGTGCGGTGATCGGCCGCATGATCGAGGGCAGTCGCCGCTTTATGGTCGCCGGCGCGGTGCCCAATGCGCAAGCCGCCATGGCTTTTCTCAAGACCAATCACATCGATGCGATCCTGCTCGACATCGATATGCCGGGAATCGATGGCCTTACCGCCTTGCCCGACCTGATCGCGGTGAGCGCCGGGGCCAAGGTGCTGGTCGTATCATCCTCCTGCGACGAGGGGGCCGCGACGACGATCCAGGCATTGGCGCTGGGCGCGGCGGATACGCTGGTCAAGCCGGGCGTCGGCGCTTTTGCCGGCCGGTTTGCCGAAGTGCTGGCCGACAAGCTGACGCGCTTGCTCGAAATCGACGATGTCGCGACCGATGTGATGCCGACCGTATCGGTGCGCAGCGACAGTGGCGGCTTCGACATCGTCGCGATCGGCGCGTCGACCGGCGGCATTCATGCGCTGAGCCAATTGTTGCGGGAAATCCCCGCGAGCTTCCCGCTGCCGATCCTGATCACGCAGCATTTACCCGAATCCTTCATGCCCTATTTCGCGGCACAAGTGGCGGTGCTGGCCGGAAGGCCATGCGACGTCGCCACCGATTGCCTGCGTATTCGCCCGGGCCGCGTGGTCATCGCGCCGGGCAATGGTCATCTCCGACTGGTCAATCTCGGCGATGGCGCGGCAGCGGTCCGCCTGTCGCGCGAGCCGGCCAAGAGCGGGTGCATGCCCTCGGTCGATCCGATGTTCGAAAGCATTGCCGATGTTTATGGAGCGCGGGCGTTGGCGATCGTGCTGAGCGGTATGGGCCGCGACGGCAGCGAAGGGGCGAAGCGGCTGACCGATGTGGGCGGATGTGTCGTCGTGCAGGATCAGGCGAGTTCGGTGGTCTGGGGCATGCCCGGTGCGATTGCCAGCGCGGGTGGCGCCAATGCGATCCTGCCGCCGGACGAGATCGGCCGCCTGATCGCCATGCGGCGGCGCCCCTGATGCTGCTCCCCATGCCCCCCGGGTCCCGCTCAAATACGCCATTGGCGGCCGTTCGCCCGACCGGCGCGATGCATGTTTTTGCCGCGCTGCTCGAACAACGCACCGGGCAACAGATCGCGGCGAACCGCGAATGGCGGATCGAAACCGCGCTGAAGCCGGTGCTGCGCGAGCGCGGGCTGGAGACGCTCGACGAACTGGCCGGCGCGATCCTTGACGGGCGCGACCTGTTGATCGCCGATCAGGTCGTCGACGCGCTGCTCAATCAGGAAAGCTCGTTCTTTCGCGATGCGGCGGTGCTCGACATGATTCCGCCGGCGCTTGACGCGATGCGCGCCGAGAGTCCGGGGCGACGCCTGCGGGTCTGGTCGGCCGGCTGTTCGATGGGGCAGGAGCCGCTGTCGCTGGCAATGCTGTTCGCCGAGCAAGAGGAAGCCAAGGGTGTGCAACCGCCTGAGATCGTTGCGACCGATGTATCCGAAAGCGCGATTTCGCGTGCGCGCGCTGGCCGCTTCTCGCAGTTCGAGATCCAGCGCGGACTTCCCGTGCGGCGGATGATGCGCTGGTTCGATACGGTCGGCGTGGATTGGGTGGCGCGACCCGAACTCGTCCGTCGCGTCTCGTTCCGCCGTCTCAACCTGGTTGCCGATCCCCTGCCGATCGGGCGGTTCGACGTGATCCTGTGCCGTAATGTCCTGCTCTATCTCTCACCCGTGCTGCGCACGCAGGTCCTCGACCGCCTCGCGCAAGTGATGCGGCCTGGCGGTTTGCTCGTGCTGGGCGCCGGCGAGACAGTGATCGGCCAGACCGACGCCTTCCGGCCATCGCCGGAGTATCGCGGCCTGTATGAGCCGACCGGCGTCATGCCCTGCAGTGTTGCCGTTCGCGCCTGACAGCGGTTTACTTTGCCGGTGTAAGTCCGCAAGCGACGGCGGTGACCGCTCCTCCGCCCAAAGCCATTAGTTTCGGTGCGCACGACCTGATGGTCGTGCTCGTGATGAACATATTGTGGGGTTTGAACGTCATTGCGGTGAAGATGGCGGTGATGGCAATCGCGCCGCTCACCGCAGGCTTTCTGCGCCAGCTGATGGTGCTTGTGGTGTGCGGTAGCGCGCTCCGGATCGTGCCGGGCAGGATGCGGCTGCTGACCATTCTTGGCATCCTCTCGGGCGGCGTTTTCTATGTCGCGATCAATTTTTCGCTCGCCATTTCCGACAATGTCGGTGCCCTCGCGATTGCCGGGCAATTGGGCGTGCCCTTTTCGCTCCTGCTTGCGATCCTGGTGTTTCGCGAGCGGATTCGCCTGCCGCGCATGGCCGGCATCGCGCTGTCCTTTGCCGGTGTGGTCCTGCTGGTGTTCGATCCCGCAGCCGCACGCGAGGTCCCCGGCCTGGCGTTGACCGCGGTCGGCAGTTTCATCTGGGCGATCTGCTCGCTCATCCAGCGCTATCTGGTTGGGGTGCCGGTGCTGACCATCTATGCCTGGATCGGCTTCTGGGGAACGATCACGCTTGGCACGCTCGCCTGGTTCATTGAGCCCGCCGCGATGCGTGCGATCCCCGATCTGCCGCTGCGCACCTTGAGCTGGGTTGCCTTTTCCGCGCTTGGATCGACCGTAATCGGGCAGGGGTCGATGTCCTGGCTGTTGCAGCGCCATCCGGTCAGCATCGTCACGCCGCTGACACTGGCGGCGCCGGTCGTGTCGGTCTTTGCCGCATCCTGGTATTTCGGATCGCCGCTGACCGTGCTTATGCTGAGCGGCGGGGCCGTCGCGATGCTTGGCGTCGCGATCGTTACCATTCGGACGGCAAGGGCAGGGGATACGCCATGACCATGATCGAAATGCCGTCACCCAATTTCGACGACCGGGCGCTGCCGGTGTCGATGATCGTGCTGCATTATACCGGCATGAGCGATGCGGAATCGGCGATCGCCCGGCTGACCGACCCGGAGGCCAAGGTTTCCGCACATTATCTGATCAAGGAAGACGGCACGATCCTGCGCATGGTCGCCGAGGACAAGCGCGCCTGGCATGCCGGCAAATCGCATTGGCGGCACATCACCGACGTCAACAGCGCGAGCATTGGCATCGAAATGGTCAATCCGGGGCATGAATGGGGATATCGCCCGTTCGCGGAGGAGCAGATCGACGCGCTGATCCCGCTGGTCCATGCGATCAAGGAGCGCCACGGCATCACGCGGGGCAATGTGGTCGGCCATTCCGACATCGCGCCGACGCGCAAGCAGGATCCGGGCGAGCTGTTCCCCTGGGCGCGGCTGGCAAAGGTGCGGCTTGCACTGCCCCGACCTTCAAGGAATCTGATGGATCCCGGCTGGACCGATGGCGGCTTCCTGCTCGCATTGGAGCGCTTCGGTTATGATGTGGCGGACAAGCTTGCCGCCGTGGTCGCGTTCCAGCGCCGTTTCCGTCCCGAACTGATCGACGGCGAGATCGATGGCGAATGCCGTTGCATCCTGCTCGCGCTGCTGTTGCCAAAGCCTCAAGGGGACGCGTAAGGGCGGTCGCGCCAGAGGGTTGGGCGGCCGCGTCGTGCGCAAGCATGCCGAGGAAAGTCCGGGCTCCACGAAACGACGGTGCCGGGTAACGCCCGGCGGGGGCGACCCCAGGGAAAGTGCCACAGAGAGCAGACGGCGACGGCTTCGGCCACGTCATGGTGAAAGGGTGCGGTAAAAGCGCACCGCGCGCCTGGTAACAGGGGCGGCACGGCAAACCCCACCGGGAGCAAGACCGAATAGGGGCGGCACATGAGCTTTGTTTCAGCTCGTCGCCCGGGTTGGTTGCTTGAGCCCGTATGCAAATGCGGGCCTAGAGGAATGGTCGCACATCGCATCTCGGTGCGAGGACAGAACCCGGCTTACAGACCCTCTGGCACTTTTCGCAAAAAATGACTGTTGCGGCACTTGGACGTCGATCCCCGCTGCTGCTACGACCATGTCATGACGCAGCTTGACCGGTCCGGATTGGCGCTCGCCCTGGGGCTCGCGGCGATTGCCGGTTTTGTGGATGCCGTGGCTTTCGTCACCATCGGGCAGTTCTTCGTTTCCTTCATGAGCGGCAATTCGACTCGATTGGCGGTGTCGCTCGCCACCGGTGCCTGGCATCCGGCCGGGTTCGCCGCCGGCCTGATCGCGCTGTTCGTGGCCGGCGTTGCGATCGGCAATATCGTTGGCGCCAGGGCCGGCGTGAACCGGGCGATCATATTATCGCTGGGCGAGGCGGTCTTGCTTGGCGGCGCTGCGGCGCTGCATGCGATCGGGCGCCCGGAGCCGGCCGCGCCGCTGATGGTGCTGGCGATGGGCGGCGCGAATGCCGTTTTCATGGCGGACGGCGAGGTGCGGTTCGGGGTCACGTACATGACCGGGGCGCTGGCGCGCATTGGCGAACGGCTCGCTGCGGCCGTGACGGGCAAAGGGCAGGTCCGCGACGTGTTGCCCTGGCTCGGACTATGGCTGGCACTGGCGGCTGGCGCGGTGGCGGGTGCGGCGGCCACGCTCCGCTATGGTGGGGTCGCGGTGGCGATTCCGGCCGCGGCGCTGTTCGCGGCGGTGCTGTTCGCGGGCCTGCGACGCGCCGGAACGGGCGGACCAGATTCCGGTGGCGGCGGTTTCCGATCAGTAGGATAACGCGGCACGGGGCGAAAAGGGGCGAGGGAACATGCTGGGACTTTTGTTGATCGCGGCGCAATCGACCGTTGCCGCGCCGGTCCAGCCCGCGACGATTCCGCCTATAGCGGCGGCGGCGGCCAAACGGAGCGTGCAGCAGGATTTCGAGGCGGCCGCCGCGCTTCAGGCGGCGGACAATCACGCCGGGGCGCTGGCGGCGTGGGAGGCGCTGGAGAAGCGCATTCCCACCAACAAGCGCAGCCTGGCGATCATTCACATTCGCAAGGCCAACTCATTGTATGAATTGGGGCGCAGCGACGATGCAGTCACTGCCGCGCGTGCCGGCCTGGCCGGACTCCCAGCGGCGGATGCGACCCTGCAGTCCGATCGCTATTATGGTTGGACCATCCTGGCGCGGATCGCCGAGAATGCGCTCGATTATTCCGGCGCGGCGGTTGCCTATCGCCAGGCAGAATCGATCGCGCCCAGCGATGGCGATCGATTGGCGGTGTTTCGGGGCCTGATCGAAACCGAAACCTTCATCGATCCCGATGCCGCGACCCGGGACATGGCGCGCGCGGAGGCATTCATGGCGCCGTTGCCGCTCGAAGCAAAGAACAAGGCAATGCTGAAACGGGTCAAGAGCCAGTTGCTGCTGAACCAGGGCCAGTTCGCCGCGGCGCAAAGCGAAGCCGGCGCCTCGGTCAAGCTGCTCGGCGGCCTGACGGCAAAGACCGACCTGGATGACGTCGCATCCCGCTCCAACTACGCCATTGCCGCCTTGCTTGGCGGCAAGACGGAGGAAGCGCGCCGCTATATGGCGATGACCGGCGCGGGCCGTCTCAACAAGGGCAGCTTCGATCCCGGTACCCAGATGAAAGTGCCTGATTGCGGCGGCGAAGCCGGCTTGCGGCCGGAGGATATGGCGGTGGTCGAATTCTATATTGTCGATGACGGCAGGGTGGTCGCTGCCGTGCCAGTCTATGCGGCCGGCGGGGGCGCGGTTGCGCTCGAGTTCGCGCGCGCGGTGCGCAACTGGTCGTTCGATCCCGCCCAGGTCAAACTGATGCCGAACTTCTTCCGGTATCGCGCGCGGGTGGAACTGCGCTGTTCGACTGCGTTCCAGCGGCCAGCGGTGAGCGATTATCTCGATGGCGATCTTGGCGCATGGCTGACGGCCAAGAAGATAGCCCTGCCGCCACTTGCCACTGGATCGGATGCCGTGGCGCTTCCCGCTCTGCGTGCGCAACTCGCCGCGATCGAGGCGAAAGAGGGCGGGGACGCATTGTCGCTTGTCCCCATCCTCCATAGCCTCGGCAAGAATGAGGTGGTGTCACGTGAGGAAACCAACGCGCTTGAGCGCCGCGCGCTTGCCATTCTGATCGCCAACCGCGCGCCTGCAACGGCACGACTCGCTGTGGAACGCGTCGTCTGGGCGAGCAATGCCGCCGACAAATGGAGCAGCAAACGCCTTGCCCGGGAAATGGTGCCCGGGCTGACCATGCCGGTTTATGCGGACGATGCGCCGGCTCGGGCAGCGCTCCGCTTGCTGCTGGCGGATCTCACGCGCAGTTTCGATGAGCGACGCGCTAGCGAACTGCTCAAGCAGATCGGCGATGATGCCAGCTTGCCCGCCAATCATCCGCTTCGCGTCGGCGCGCTGATCCGGCTCGCATCGCTCGAACAGTCCCAGGGTGATGTCGAGTCCGCCCGCGCCGCATTCGAACGGTCGGGCCTGTCGGCGAACCAATGCGCGCTGCTCGATGCACCGCCCAAGCGGGTGAGCGTCGGTGGTACTTTTCCTGATGAAGCCCGAATGTGGGGGTTTGAAGGCTGGACTGAGGTACAGTTCGACATCGCGGCGGACGGCAAGGTCCTGAACGAGCGCGCCGTTGTATCCTATCCGCCGTTCATTTTCAGCAAGGCGGGGCGCGAGACGATGGCCGGTGCGCGCTATGAAAAAAGCTATCGGCCGGATGGCGGGCTTGGTTGTGGCGGGACGTCGCAGCGGGTTCGCTTCATGATTGGTCAATAACGACGGTTGCGCTCTCGCTCACGCGACCTATGTCGGGCGGCGATGGCGCGTTCCTCTTCTCGATCGGTTGACTGGGGTTTTCCCCGCTGGCGCGGCTATGGCACCGCGGGCAGTGAGGCGACGACGGTGCGTCTGTGCGATCGGCATGGTTGCGAGGAACCGGGCAATTGCCCCGCACCGAAATCACCCAACAGCCCCGAACGCTGGTATTTCTGCCAGGAGCATGCCGGCGAGTATAATCGCGGCTGGAATTATTTCGAAGGGCTGACCGCCGAGGAAGCCGCCGAGCGCGAGGCGGCCGAACGATCGACCGCCGACGGCTATACCGAATCCAAGCATCATAGCTGGGCCGGGCCGGGTGACGGCAGCCGGTCGCGCGACGAAATGCGTGCGCTGGAGTTGTTCGAGCTCGACCCCGATGCCGATTTCGCCACGATACGATTGGCGTGGCGCAAGCTCGCCAAGGAGAATCACCCCGATCTGCGCCCCGGCGATGCCGAGGCCGCGAAGCGCTTCCAGGCGATTCAGGCTGCTTATGAAGTCCTTCGCCTTGCCGAGGAAGCGCGGGAATGGAAACCGGCCGATTGAAGGCCGGCGACTTGAAATCGGTGCGCTCGGGCTGGTCGACTGCGTTGCTGGTGTGTCGGAAATGCTCGAAGCGGCTCGACGGCGGATTTGGTCCCAAAGGGCGCACCTCGCTGGCCAAGGCGTTGCGCAAGGAACTTGGCGTCGGCAAGGGGCGCAAAGGTAAGCTTGGCGTCATCGAAGTCAAATGCCTCGGCGTCTGTCCGCGCGGTGCCGTGACGATAGTCGATGCTGCCCGTCCCGGCGAATGGAAGATCGTACCGGCACGCCAGGATATTGAGGAAATCGTGTCGGCACTCCGTCTCAACAAATAGGGTAAGGTCGGTCAGCCTTGGTTCAGGCCGGCTATGGTATCACCCAACCTCATGACAGGAGTTTTTGGCATGCGCGTAATTCACTTCATTCTCGCTGGCGCTCTGCTGATGGGCGGCGGTGTCGCCCAGGCCGAGCGACTGAGCCCGGAAGCCAAGCTGGCGAAGATCCTCGACGGCCGGGTTGCCGGTGCGCCGGTGAACTGCATCCAGTTGTACAATATCCAGTCCAGCGAGATCGTCGACAAGACGGCGATCGTCTATCGCGGCAGGAACGGAACGCTTTACGTCAACCGTGTGAACGGCAGCGCCGCGTTTCTCGACGATGACGATATCCTTGTCAGCAAGACCTATTCCAGCCAGCTGTGCAGCATCGACATCATCCAACTGGTCGATCGGTCGTCGCGGATGTCGAGCGGTTCGGTCAGCCTGGGCGAGTTCATACCCTATCCCAAGCCGCCAAAGACCGCTGCGGCGCACTGAGCGCGGCAGCGGGGTTCTGATAAATGTGAGAGCGCCGCTCCTCAGCGGGCGGCGTAGCGTCGCGCCGTTTCGAGGATCAGCGCGATCATGTTCGGAATACCCTGAGTGCGGTTCGAGCTGAGCTGATTCTTCAGATCGAACGGTGCGAGTGCGTGCGGTATGTCGGTAGCGAGGATCGTCGCCGGCGCGGCATCCTGTACGGTCAGCAGCACCAGGGCGATAATGCCCTTGGTAATCGCTGCATTCGAATCCGCGAGGAAATGCAGCGTGCCGTCATCGCGGACCATGGGATAGACCCAGACCGAGGCGGAACAGCCCCGCACCAGGGTCGTATCGGTCTTGAGGGCTTCCGGCATCTGCTCGAGCTCTCGGCCCAGGTCGATCAGCAGGCGATACCGGTCATCGGCATCGAGAAAACCATATTCGTCTTGCAGGTCGGAAAGAGTGGGCATGGCGACGGCTATAGCTTCGTTGCCCGCCTTGCCAACCTCCCGTTCCCCGGTGGGCCGGGGAACGGGGCATTCTTCAAAGATCCACGCCGGCGGCGATCGCCTCGAGCTTGCGGATGCGTTCCTTGAGGTCCGCGATCTCGATCCGGGCGCTGGCGTTGGGAACCGGGGCGGCGGGGTGGAAGTCCGCATTCGCTCGAAGTTCCTGCTGCTTGAAGGCGAGCCAGCCGCGCCAGCCATTAAGGACGGCCAGGGTCAGCATGCCAAGCCCGGCAAGCGCGGCGGCGGACAATGTCATATAGAAGTTCGGATCGGTCATGATCCCTGCTCCTTGGGGTTAAGGGCGGTCGCGGAGCTTCTCGATCTCGCGATCGAGGCGGGCGCCGCTGTCGTTGTCGTCGGTGGCGAGGCGTTCGAGAACCGCGAGGCGGTCCTTCATCGCCGTCAATTCTTCGCGCAGCCGCCGATTTTCGGCTTCGGTCGCGCTGTCGTCGTGACGCAGGCTGTGGCGGTTCCCACGCTTGTCGCGGACGACGCCGTAACGGGCCTGGAGAACTCGGCCGATCGTAACGATGACGACGATCGCGACGACCATTTCAAACGGATTCATGGGGTGTCTCCCTATTTTCTAATTCTTGGAGCTGCGATCACTGCGCGTTGCGGGCTGCGCGCTCCTGGCGGCGCAACGGGCGATCGACACGTTCGGTCAAATACACGCCGACACCGGCGATGACTGCGAACACTGCGAAGATGATAAGCACTTCCTGGTTCCTTTCAGAAGGGTTCAGTTAAGCGGCGCGCTGTCGTCGCGCAGCCGTTCGATCTGGTCGGCGACGTCGATGCCGCGGTCAGTGATGATGCGTTCCAGGACCCGGACCCGCTGTTCGAGCCGCTCGGTTTGCGCCGCATATTGTGCGGCCTTCTCGGCGGTCTGCGCGGTCAGCGCCTGGGACATGGTTTCCTTGTGTTTGATCCAGCTTTTGAAAATCTCGCTGCCGACGCCGAGGATGACCGGGAGGCCGATGACGACGAAAGCCAGCAGGAAGATCGTGAAACCGTTCAGGCTTTCCATCGCCCTTGCTCCTCAGTTCGCTTTGGTGCGCAGGCTTTCGATCTCGCGATCGAGGCTGTGCGCGCCGTCGGTGACGATCCGTTCGACATTGGCGAGCCGGTCCTTGATCGAGCCGATCTCGGCGCGCAGCTGGCCATTTTCCTGGCTGAGCAGGCGGATGCGTTCGACCGATTCCTGATCAGTCTTGGGGTAGATCGCCTGGCCCCATTGCCCGTCCAGCGGATAGCCGTGGCGGATGCGCATCCAGGTGGTGACCACCCAGCCCAGGACCCCGGCGACCGATATGATGGCAAAGATCGGGCCGATGGCGGCGATGATAGGGATGAACTGTGCTACATTCATGATCGTATTTCCTATGTCAGCGCAGCGAGTCGATTTCGCGAGCAGTGCGCTCAGCGGGGTCGGTGGCGATGCGTTCGAGGACGGCGATCCGTTCCTCCAGGCGGCTGATCTGTCCGGTCAGCCGTTCGTTCTCGGTTGAGAGCAGACCGATCTTTCGGTCGGCGTCGGCCGCAACGTCGGTGCGATGGCTCTTCTTGCCGGACCATTCATCTTCCATCGGATAGCCGTGACGGGCACGGATCCAGTTGTTGATGATCCATCCGGCGGTGGAGATCGCGACGAGCGCGATCACGAAACCCGGTCCACCCCAACTCATTGTCGTTCTCCCTGGCCAGCCGGCGTCTTAGCGCAGGCTGTCGATCTCGTTGGCGAGCCGGCTGTTGCGGCTGGTGTAAAGCATCTCGATATCGGCAAGGCGGCGGTCGATCTCGCGGAAGGTCGAGCGGATTTCCGCGGTCGAGCGCTTCGGGTTGGATCGGACGCCCTGCCAGAATTTCTGATCCTCCGGGCTGTCGTACAGATCATAGGGCTTTTTCGGCGCGAGCCAGGCAGTGATCAGATAGGCGACGATAATCCATCCGCTGGTGGCGAATGCCAGGACGGCAGTACCGACCCGAACCAGAGTAACATCAAGGCCGGTATAGTCGGCGATGCCGGCGCAGACACCGAGCCATTTGCGATTCTGCTTGTCGACATAGAATGTGGTGCGGCTGGCGGACATTTCAGTTCCTCCTGGTGATTTGGTAATCGGACGTCGTCGCGCTCGGCAGACCGGGTTTCCAGTCGGGATTGTCGGCGGCGACGATGCGTTCGACGGTGTTGAGGCGGTCTTCGAGCCGGCGGGCGAGCATATGCATCTCGTCGAGCAGCCTTTCGTCCTCCTGCGTGATCTTCGGCGCCTGCTTCCACTTGGTGACGTAGTGCAGGATCACCCAGGGCATTCCGACGAAGAGCAGGCCGCAGACGAAGACCGGAACAATGACGTCTTCCATCTTAGCTATCCTTGCCCATGCGAGCCTTCAGTGCGGCGAGATCGGCATCGACCTTCTCGGCGGACTTCAGTTCGGCGATTTCCTCATCCAGGCTTTTCGGCGCGCCCAGGCTGAGCGCATCGGCGCGGCCTTCGGCGAAGTCGACCCGGCGTTCCATCACTTCGAAGCGCGAAAATGCGTCCTGGATCTTCGGACCGGCATACATGTCGCGCAGCTTGAAGCGGTTGTTGGCGGATTCGAGCCGGGTGACGATCGTGTTCTGGCGCGTCCGTGCTTCACGCAGCTTGTTCTGCAGCTTGGTGATATCCTCTTCCGACGCGCGCAGCGCATCGTCGAGCACGCCGATTTCCACGCTCAGCTGATCGGCCATGTCGGCAGCCTTTTGACGCTCGACCAGGGCGGCCTTGGCGAGATCCTCGCGGTCCTTGGACAGCGCCAGCTCAGCCTTTTCGGTCCAGCTTTCCTGCAGCGTGTTCAGCTTCGAGATATGCCGGCGCATTTCCTTCTGATCGGCAATGGTGCGCGCCGCCGAAGCGCGGACTTCGACCAGGGTTTCCTCCATTTCGAGGATGATCATGCGGATCATCTTCGACGGGTCCTCCGCCTTATCGAGCAGGTCGGTGAAGTTCGCCGCGATGATATCGCGTGTGCGGGAGAAAATGCCCATCGGAAGAAACTCCTTGAAAATACGCGGGCCGGAATACTGGGCCGGTTGGAAGAAGAAGAGGGAGCCGGGATGGTGCAAGGGGCGTTGGACCACCCCGGCTGACGCCGCTCAGACTAGGGGCGAGCGGCGATCTGGTGAGTGGGGGCCGCAAAAGCCTGGGCCGGGGCAACCGCGCTGAGCACGAAGGCCGTGCTGCAAACGATGGTGCAGACGATCGCTGCGACGGTGTGGCGGGCGTTGCGGGGGTTATAGTCGTTGTTCATGGCGAAACTTCCTGACCTTGGCCTTGGGAGGCGGTAATTGGTGCCGCTCATCGGCGGTTGCTTAAGGCATTGCAGGAGCCGTGCCAGTTTTGAGATTGGCGGAAATCCGCCATTTTTCTCGTCGATTCGTTCAACTTGGTATTTTCACCTTGCCAAGGCTTGGGAATTTACGCCAAGCATTGGGCATGGAGCGCACTACGCAGGTCATCGGCCAGTCGACCGAGTTTCTCGATGTGCTCGAGCGTGCCAGCCGCGCTGCCGCGCTGGATCGCCCGGTCCTGGTCATCGGGGAGCGCGGGACGGGCAAGGAGCTGGTCGCCGAACGCCTGCACCGGCTCAGCCCGCGCTGGGACCAGCCCCTGGTCGTGATGAACTGCGCCGCCTTGCCCGAGACGCTGATCGAGGCCGAACTGTTCGGGCATGAGGCGGGCGCGTTCACCGGAGCGACCAAGGCGCGGGTCGGGCGGTTCGAAGAGGCCGATGGCGGCACGCTGTTCCTCGACGAGCTCGGCACGCTGTCGATGGGCGCGCAGGAGCGCCTGTTGCGCGCGGTCGAATATGGCGAGATTACCCGGATCGGTTCGTCGCGCCCCTTGCGGGTCGATGTCCGTATCGTGGCGGCGACCAATGAGCATTTGCCCGAGAAGGTCGAACGCAACCAGTTTCGTGCCGATCTGCTTGACCGGTTGAGCTTCGAAGTCGTGACACTGCCGCCGCTACGTGCGCGGCCCGGCGATGTGATGGTGCTGGCGGATCATTTCGGCCGGCGCATGGCCGCCGAAATGGGCCGTGACGACTGGCCCGGCTTCGGTCCGCAGGCGATCGATGCGCTGGTCGATTATCAATGGCCGGGCAATGTCCGCGAACTGCGCAACGTGATCGAGCGCGCGGTGTATCGCTGGGAAATGGGCGGTCCGATCGAGACGATCGAGTTCGATCCATTCCATTCGCCCTATCAACCGGCGGCCAGTCCGGGGCGTGTTGCCGCTGCGCCGATGACAGTGCTTGTGGATGATGCCGCTGACGCCACGGCGCCGGTGCACGGCGAGAATGGCGGGTCCGACTTCAAATCCCGCATCGCCAGGTTCGAGCGGGAGTTGCTGGCCAAGGCGCTAGCCGAGTATCGCTTCAATCAGCGTGCGACCGCTGAAGGACTTGGCCTGAGCTATGATCAGCTCCGTCATGCCCTGAAACGACACGGGTTGATCTCTGCCGGGCAGACGCGCGACGATTGATATGACGCGGACTGGAGTCACCTGAACCAGACCCGTTATCGTCAGCGCCGCGACGATTGCGCATCAGCCATGCCCGGGAGCGGTTCGGATGGTGACGGTTTCCCGGATACTCTGTACGGCCTGCCCATAGGCGATGATTTGCCGGGGGGGATAATGCCGACAATCTTCAGGGCGCTTGGTAACGATCTGCGATCTCGTCCGGGCCCGATCGTTGCCGTCGTCACGATCCTGATTTGCCTGCCTTTCATCCGGTCGGTCTGGTGGATGAGCGATGAAGGCATTCTGCTCCAGGCCGCGCGTCGAATGGCCGGCGGCGAGACACTCTATGGCGATTTCTTCGAACTCCATCCGCCGCTCGCCTTCCTGCTGGTCAGGGCTTGGCAGGCGATCTTTGGAGAAACGTTGGTAGCTATCCGGCTGGGCATGGTCCTGGTCCTGAGCGGCATCGCCTGGCTCGCTTATGCGTGCAGCTTTCGGCTGAGCGGCAATGTCCGCCTGTCGGCCTTTCTTGCGCTGGCCTGGGTGATCGCATCGCAAGGTTTGTGGACTCAGCTCAACCATAGCTGGATATCGACGCTCTTCTCGATGCTGGCCTTCAGAGCTTCGCTGGGGCCGGCGCGGAATGAGGTTCGCCCGTTCCTGACCGGCATGGCGGCGGGCGCCGCGGCGGTCGTGACCACCAGTCGCGGTGGCTTGACGGTGATCGCCGCATGCCTGTCGCTGCTCAACTGGCGATCGCCGCGCATGCTGTTGCGTTTCGTCGCGGGTGGCGCGCTGGTTGCCGCTGCGATGCTCGTTTATCTTCTGGCCACCGGTTCGGTGACCATGGCCTATCAACAGGTGGTGGTATTTGCCGCCACTCACTATTCCAATATTCAATATGTGCCATTCGGCAGCTTCGTCACACGGCAAAGCTGGCCATTGGTTGCGGCATTTCCGCTGGCCGCCGTGGCCGTCATCGTGTTGCTGATCCGGCGGCGGACGGACCTGTTCGTCGATCCGGACGCGCGAACGGCGATCATCTTCGCGATCATTGGCTTTATCGGCTGTTTCCCTCGGCCGGATGCGGCGCATATCGGCTTTTGCGTGCCGTTCGTCCTGCCGCTGCTGGCGCGCATCTTCGACCGAATCACGCCGCGGGGGCGGCTCGGACAGTGGCTGTTCGCTGCTGTCATGCTGGCGATGTTGCCGCCGCTGGTCGCGATTACGAAGGAAGCGATCAGGGTCATGCGACAGCCCCTTCACGCGACGCGCGCCGGAACGATATCGTTCATCACGCCGGCCGGCGAACCGGCGTTGCTTGCTCGACTGGCCACGCTCCCGATCGGGCAGGAAGTTCTGTTTTATCCTTACAGCCCGCTGCTCGCGGTGCTCTCCGCGCGCCATCACCCGGCGCGCGTCGATGTGTTCGTGCCGAACTATTCGACCCCGGAGCAGTATCAGGAAGCGTGCTGGCAAATGATGGATCGTGCAGACTGGGTGGTGGTCGACGGGACGCTCACCGGATCCGATCCATTTCGCAAGGTATTCCCTGCGATGACAAATCCCTCGCCGCCGGAAAGGACGGCATTCGAGGCGGCCGTGCAGGCCGGTTTCGTCCTGGATGCGCGATACGGGCATTATGATCTGCTTCGCCGGTCGCGGCCCAGCCGCCTGTTGTGCACCGGCATCGACGCCCCGCCGGCTTCGCCTTGAACGGGACGTGCGATCTGCGGCGGCAACCAGGGTCTGGACCCAGGATGTCGGCGGGCGTCACCACCGGCATAAATCGACGCCAGCGCTCCTTTCGGGACTGGCGAGTATCTTGTTCATCGCGGCGCTCCTCCCATTTATGAAGCGTCGTCGCGCCGTTGCCGATGGCAGTGCAGGCTAGGAAAAGTCATTTGCTTCACGTAACGACCGATAAAATCCGCTGGCCACACTGAACCAGGTCGCCCCACACTCGTTGGACGGGCGGCACCCTTTGATGATGGAGTTTTACCGATGGCTTTCGAACTGCCCCCGCTGCCCTATGCCTATGACGCGCTGGAGCCGACCATCAACGAAGAGACGATGAAGTTCCATCACGACAAGCATCACAAGGCCTATACCGACAAGCTCAATGAGGGCGTCGAGAAGGACCCGGCTCTGGCCGGCAAGACGATCGAGGAAATCCTCGGCGTGATCTCGACTCAGCCGCCGCTGGTGCGCAACAATGGCGGCGGTTTCTGGAATCATGATTTCTTCTGGAAGATCATGACCCCGGGCGGCGGCACGCCGTCGGGCAAGCTCGCCGCGGCGATCGAGGCGTTCGGCGGCCTCGACAAGCTCAAGGAAGAATTCAACACCAAGGGCGCGGGCCAGTTCGGCTCGGGCTGGGCCTGGGTGATCGCCGATGCCTCGGGCGCGCTGAAGGTCACGTCCACACCCAATCAGGACAATCCCCTGATGGACGACGCCAAGGACAAGGGCACCCCGATCCTCGGCAACGACGTGTGGGAACATGCCTATTACCTGACCTATCGCAACGACCGCGCCGCCTATCTCAAATCATGGTGGGACGTGGTGAACTGGGATGAAGCCGGCAAGCGCTACGACGCTGCGGTCGGCTGATCCGGCGATCATCGACGCGACGAGGGCCTCGGGAAACCGGGGCCCTTTTCATGTGTCGCGAGATGGGCGGACAACGGCCTGTCCGCTTCCGGCGATCGGAAGGGACAAGCCGCCGTCGCGCATCATTATTTCAGCGGCAGGAACAGTTCCGCGACCGCCTCATGCTCCGGCACCTCCGGGAAGAAGGCGAGGCGCTGGCAATAGAGAGGGAAATCCCTTGCTTCTTCGCCGCTGGCCGGAAGCCAGTCGCGATAAAGGTAAAGCGCGGCGGGCTCCAGATTGTCGGTGTTGCCGACGACGCGCAGCACCGCGCAGCGTCCGCCAGGTATCTCTCCGGCTTTGATCTGCTCGCCATTCGCCCTGATCGGCTGGTCGGTTCCGACACACAGGTCCATGCTATAGTCGGCAGGCGAGGCGGGGCGCCGCTCGGAACGCCAGACAGTGAAGGTCGGACTTGTCCTGGGATGCAGGCCGGCGGCCTTTCGCCAGGCGATGAACCGCTGGATGGTGTCGCCAAGTGTCATGGGGTTGCCCCGATGCTCCATGATCGCCACCGGCGTTGGGGACACATCGCGGATCGTCACGTCATTGTCGGTAAAGATATTCTGCATGAGCTTGCTCCTGGCGTTGTCGAGCGGCCCGAAGGCCGCAAGCCACGGCTCCCAGTCGGGAGATTTCCGGAACGACGAAGGCGATTGCCCGAACCGTTGCCGAAAGGCGCGGGCGAAGGCATCGGGTGCTTCGTAACCGGCATCCATCGCTATGTCCGTGACGCTTTGGGCGTCTCTATAGGCCAGCCGGTACGAAGCGCGCTTCATGCGGGCGAGCTGGACATAGCGATGCACGGACACCCCGAAGGTGGACGTGAACTGCCGGTGGAAATGGCATTTCGAGAATGCCGCGACGCCGCTCAGCGCTTCCAGGCCCAGATCACCGTCGAGATGCTGGTCGATATGGTCCAGCACCCGCTGCATTCGGGCATGGTAGTTTTCGAGTGCCGCCTTCATCGTCTCTTCCTCCGTGGCGACACCAGCTAGGCGCTTCCGGATATGCCGCGCTCGACCGATCTTGCGATTCGGCATGGATCGACAGGAGCCTGCCAGGGACAGCTTACCGGCTGGCGCGATCGACGGCCGAGCGGTGGAATATAGGTTCCGCGCACTCCTTCGAAATCACTCGAGGTTTCTTGGTTTAATATATGATATATGGAGATAATATCTGAATGCTGCGCCGGACGATGGCGAAGAGATAGTGTACATACCGGTGTAACATATCTCCCGCAGCGTGTGGCTTCAGCTCTGGCCCCGCAGTCCTGTCGCGACGGCGATTCAATCATGACACGGGATGGGGCAAATCATCCCGTGCCGCATGAGTGGCGGTGCGCTCTTTCTCAGTGTCGACAGCGAAATTGCCGTGGGGCCACCGGGCAGCGGCCTTGCCGGCAGGATTCAACCCTCAGGCGGCAGCGGCGGCGTTTCTTCCTCGCCGACCTTCAGGCCGTGCTTCATCAGCATCGGCACATTCGCAAAGGCGAAGATCAGGGTCAGCGGCACCGCGCCCCAAAGCTTGAAACCGGCCCAGAAAGCGGGGTCGTCGGTGCTGAGCGGCGCGGTGTAGCGCCACACGCTCTCGTTGAGCACCGCCATGAAGACGAAGAACAATGCCCAGTTGATCGTCAGTTGACGCCAGCCGGCAGCATTGACGCCGGGATAGGCGGTATCGAGCAATTGCTGCAGCAACGGCCGTCCGGTCGCCAGGCCAAAGGCGAGGATCGCGGCAAACATCGCATAGACGAAGGTCGGCTTCATCTTGATGAAGGTGCCGTCGTGGAAATAGAGCGTCAGCCCGCCGAACACGAGCACCAGCGTGCCGGAGATCCACAGCATCGGCGAGATATGGCCGGTCTTCACGCGCGAGACGATCATCGCGACGACGCTCGCGACCATGAAGGCGGCGGTGGCGGCGAGCAGCTTGGCCAGGGCGGGGCCGCCGGCGAGTGTGTTGACGAGAAAGAAGACGGCAAGCGGGCCGATGTCGATGGCGAGGCGCAGGCCGGCGCCGATCTTGGGACGGGTTGAACTGGTCATTTCACCGCTCCTTCCACACCGGCGATGATCCGCGCAACCTCGTTCGCATCGAACGGGCGCAGGTCGCCCATGCTCTCGCCGACGCCGATCGCATGGATCGGCAGGCCGTATTTCTCCGCCGCCGCCACCAATACGCCGCCACGTGCCGTGCCGTCGAGCTTGGTCATCACCAGGCCGGTGACGCCGGCATCCTTCTGGAACACCTCGATCTGATTAAGCGCATTCTGCCCGGTCGTCGCATCGAGGACCAGCACCACGTCGTGCGGCGCCGCCGGGTTGAGTCGACCGAGCACGCGGCGGATCTTGGACAATTCGTCCATCAACTCGCGCTTGTTCTGCAGCCGGCCCGCCGTGTCCACGATCAGCACGTCGATGCCGGTCGCGGTCGCCTGCTTGACCGCTTCATAGACGATCCCCGCCGCGTCGCCGCCTTCCTTGCCGCTGATGATCGGCACGCCGACACGCTCGGCCCAGGTGGCGAGTTGGCCGATCGCGGCGGCGCGGAACGTGTCGCCCGCCGCGAGCATAACGCCATAATCCTGCTCCATCAGCAAATGCGCGAGCTTGGCGATGGTGGTGGTCTTGCCGGAGCCATTGACGCCGATGACCAGGATCACTTGCGGACGCGGGAATGCCTCGATCTCGAGCGGCCTGGCGACCTTGGCCAGCACTTTCTCGATCTCTTCGGCGACGACCAGGCGGATGCCGAGGTCTTCCATGTTGCGCTCATATTGACCGTCGGCGAGCCGGGCGCGAATCCGGGCGGATGTTTCGGGGCCGAGGTCGGAGGCGATCAGCGCTTCTTCAATATCATCGAGCGTTGCGTCGTCGAGCCGCGCCGCGCCGAGCCCGACGAGATTGCCGAGCAAGCGATCCGAGGTGCGTTTGAAGCCGCCAAGCAGTTTCTCGTGCCAGCTGGGGGAGGTGCTCATGCGGGAATTCCGGTCAATGTCTTGCCATCTGTTGCTGTGATGAGGATCGGAGCAATGCTCCCCACATCCGTTCGCCCTGAGCGTGTCGAAGGGCCGTCCTTCTTCTCTTCGCCGAATAGAGAGGGCGGTGCTTCGACATGCTCAGCACGAACGGGGGGAGGGAAACGCACCTCCGCGAAATTTGGTGCATGGCCCCGGTCACCAGGGCGTTCGACCAATATTTGCTGTTCGGTCCCAATCAGGCTCTCCAGCCAAGCTAGCTTTCGCCGCTCACCGGCCGCTCTCAACAACCCCGCGCGTTCCTTGCGCACAGGGGCAGCGACCTGCGGCATCCTTGCCGCCGGCGTACCGGTGCGGGGCGAATAGGGGAAGATATGCGCGTGGACCACGTCGCAATCGTCGATCAGCGCCAGCGTATTGGCGAACATGGCGTCGGTTTCGGTCGGGAAGCCGGCAATCAGGTCCGCGCCGATCGCGATCTCCGGGCGCGCTGCCTTGAGCCGTTCGACCGCCGCGACCGATTGCGCACGGTCATGGCGACGCTTCATCCGCTTGAGGATCATGTCGTCGCCGGCCTGGAAGGAGAGATGCACATGCGGCATGATCCGCGCCTCGCCGGTGATCAGGTCGAACAGCCGGTCGTCGATTTCGATCGAATCGAGCGACGACAGGCGGAGCCGTTCGAGCGCGGGGACATGGCGCAGGATGCGTTCGACCAGCAGGCCGAGGCTCGGCGCGCCGGGTAAGTCGGGGCCATAGCTGGTCAGGTCGACGCCGGTCAGCACGACCTCGCGATGGCCGGCATCGACCAGCCTCGCGATGCGATCGATCACTGCGCCCGCCGGGACCGAGCGGCTGTTGCCGCGCCCGAGCGGGATCGCGCAGAAGGTGCAGCGATGGTCACAGCCATTCTGCACTTCGACAAAGGCGCGGGCATGGGCGGCGAAGGCAGCGGCGAGATGTGGGGTGGTCTCACGCACTTGCATGATGTCGCCGACAACGATCGGAGCGGAAGCGTCCCAGGCCTCCGACGTGAGTTTCTCCGCATTGCCGATCACCCGATCGACTTCCGGCATCGCCGCGAAACCGGCCGGATCGATCTGCGCCGCGCAGCCGGTCACGACAATTTGCGCGCCCGGTCGATCGCGGCGCGCGCGGCGGATCGCGCTGCGCGTCTGGCGCACCGCGGTGTTGGTGACGGCGCAGCTATTGACCACCACCACGTCGCGTCCGCCGACCAGCGCGCGGATCGTTTCGCTCTCCGCTATGTTCAAGCGGCAGCCCAGGCTGACAATATGAGGTTCAGCCACGATAAGGGCCGGGGAGATGGGACATGAGCGGTGATCTAGGTGCGAAGCCGGGCGAAGTCCACGACAAGACCCAGCAAGTATTGTCCTTCTGGTTCGACGACGTGCCGGCCGCGAAGAGGTTCGCCAAGGATGAAGCGCTTGATCGCACCATAGCCGAGCGGTTCGGGGAACTGCGCGACGATGTGATGGCGACCGAAGCGGCGGGCTGGCGCAATGATCCCGAGACGTTGCTTGCCGCGATCATCCTGCTCGACCAATTCTCGCGCAACATTCATCGCGGCACGGCGGCGGCGTTCGCGGCCGATCCGCTGGCGCTGAAGCTGACCAACCGGGCGATCATCCTTGCCTGGGACGACACATTGCCGGTCGAGCGCCGCGCCTTTCTCTATATGCCGATGATGCATAGCGAGAACCGGGCGGTGCAAGCCAAGAGCGTCGCCTGGTTCGAGCGGCTCGGGGATGCGGAGAATCTCGGCTATGCTCGCGCGCATGAGGCGGTGATCGAGCGCTTCGGCCATTTCCCGTCTCGCAACGCAGCGCTCGGGCGTGTTTCGACGCCCGAGGAGCTCGACTATCTCAGCCAGCCAGGCGTTGATTGGTAGAGGATGGGGGACTGGTAGAAGATGCGGGATTGGTAGAGGATGCGGTACCCGTGGCCGTCGCGGGTTTGGGGTCGGCCGCCAGCACGTGACGCAACAGCCGCTTTTCGGCCAGCAGTCGCCGCACATTGGCGACGCTCAGCGGGCGGCCATAGAGATACCCCTGACCCTTTGAGCAGCCCAGCGCGCGGAGCCGTTCCTCGATCGAGGCGTCCTCGATGCCTTCGGCGGTGATCGGCAGATTGAGGCTATCGCCAAGCCGGGTGATCGCGTTGACGATCGCGGCGCTTTCCGAATTGTCGTTGATCGACATGACGAAGCTCTTGTCGATCTTGATCCGGTCGAACGGCAGCGCGCGCAAATGGGCGAGCGAGGAATAGCCGGTGCCGAAATCGTCGAGCGCAAGGCGAATGCCCTGATTCTTCAGGCTGCCGACGATCGATTGCGCGAGCGCGAGATTGTCGAACAGCGAGCTTTCGGTGATCTCGATCTCCAGCCGGCTGGCCGGGAACCCGGTTTCGGTCAGGACCTTGATGATCTTCTGCGCCAGCCACGCATCCTTGAGCTGCCAGGGCGAGATGTTGACCGACAGTGACAGGCCTGGGTCCCAGTCTTTCGCCGCGACGAAGGCCTGACGCATGATCGACAGCGACAATTCCGCGATCATGCCGGTTTCCTCGGCGATCGGGATGAATTTGTCGGGCACGATCAGGCCGCGGGTCGGGTGCTCCCAGCGCGCCAGCACCTCGAAGCCGCCGAGACGGCCTGTGGTGAGGTCGATCTGCTGTTCGAAATAGGGCACGATTTCCAGGCGCGGAATGGCGGCGCGCAAGCCGCTTTCCAGCTCGTTGCGTGCCTGCAGCTCGCGCTCCATCGACAAGTCGAACCAGGCATAGCGATTGCGGCCCGAATTCTTCGCCGCATACATGGCGATATCGGCCGAGCGCATCAGCGCGTCGATGCTGGGGCAGTCGAAATCCGAGCGCGCAACGCCGACCGAGGCGCTGATATGCAGTTGCAGGCCTTCGGCGTGAAAGGGCTGGGCGAGGCGGCTGATGAGCTTCTCGGCGATCCGCTCGACCGTGTCGGGATGCGCAGGATCGAACAGAAAGGCACAAGCGAACTCGTCGCCGCCGAAGCGCGCGGTGAGCGCGATCGAGGGCATTGCGGCGGCGATCTCGACTGCGACCTGGCGCAGCAGGGCGTCGCCGATGGCATGGCCGTGCATGTCGTTGACCGTCTTGAAATGGTCGAGGTCGAGCATGAGCATCGCCATCGCCTTTTGACGGCGTTCGGCGCGCACGAACATGGCGGCGCCTTCCTCGGCCAGGCTGCGGCGATTGAGGAAGCCGGTCAGCGGATCTTTCGACGCCAGTTGCTGTGCGCGCTCCTCGGCGGCGGCGCGGATCGTCACTTCGATGCTCAGTTCGCGGTGCCGGCGCCAGCCGAACAGGATCAGGGCGACATTGAGCAGCAGCGCAATGACCAACGTCTGGTCTGTGCTGCCGCCCCCGGCGAAATAATGCCGCAATGTACTCGACAGCACGGCGCTGCCGGTGCCGACGAACAGCAGGATCGCGGCAACCGTGATTGCGCCGCTCAGCAGTTCACGCCGGGCTGTGATCGGCGATTCGGTAATGTCTTCGCTTGTGTCCAGCGCCATGCCGGTGTGCCCCGCCTTTTGTTCGTGACAACAATCTCATGGATCGGGTGTAGAAGACGTTAAATGCGGGGCGGACGATCTCCCATATTGTATGGCATTGCTGCTTTCCGATTCCATCGACTTGCCTTTCCGGGCATCGCCGCGTATAGGCCTGCCCGTTCCCGCACCGACGCAGGGGCACCGTCCACTACAGGGGCGGTCATACGCTGGCTGACGAGGTTTCGTCCGCCGGCGTTTCTTGCGTTTCACCGGGAATAGCCGCGATCGGCAACGGAGTTTGTTGATGTTTGAAAGCCTGAGCGACCGCCTTGGTGGTGTGTTCGATCGTCTGCGGGGGCGCGGTGCGCTGACCGAGGCGGACGTGCGTGCGGCAATGCGCGAAGTGCGTGTTGCCTTGCTCGAAGCCGATGTCGCGCTGCCCGTTGCGCGCGATTTCGTCGACAAGGTCACTGAACTGGCCATCGGCCAGAATGTGCTGCGCTCGGTCACGCCGGGTCAGCAGGTCGTCAAGATCGTCAATGACGCACTGGTCGAGATGCTCGGGGCGGAGTCGTCCGAACTCGAGCTGGGCGTTACCCCGCCGGCCGTGATCATGATGGTCGGCCTGCAGGGCTCGGGCAAGACGACCACGACCGCGAAGATCGCCAAGCGTCTGGCGGGCCGCGAGCGCAAGAAGGTGCTGATGGCGTCGCTCGACGTCAATCGCCCGAATGCGCAGGAGCAGCTTGCCACCCTGGGAACGCAGGCCGAGGTCGCGACCTTGCCGATCGTGCAGGGCCAGCAGCCGGTCGATATCGCCCGTCGTGCGCTGCAGGCGGCCAAGCTGCAGGGCTATGACGTCCTGATACTGGACACCGCCGGTCGCCTTCATGTCGACCAGGCGCTGATGGACGAAATGCGCGCCGTCGCCGATGTCGCGCAGCCCGCCGAAATCCTGCTCGTGGTCGATGCACTGACCGGCCAGGACGCGGTCAATGTCGCGAAGAGCTTCTCCGATCAGGTGCCGCTGACCGGCGTGGTGCTGACCCGCATGGACGGCGATGCGCGCGGTGGCGCGGCGTTGTCGATGCGCGCCGTCACCGGCAAGCCGATCAAGTTCGCCGGCATGGGCGAAAAGCTCGACGCGCTCGAAGCCTTCCATCCCAGCCGGGTCGCCGGCCGCATCCTCGGCATGGGCGACGTGGTCGGCCTGGTCGAACGCGCGGCGGAATCGATCCAGCAGGAAGACGCCGAGAAGATGGCGGCGAAACTGGCCAAGGGCCAGTTCGACATGGACGATCTGCGCAACCAGCTCGCGCAGATGCGCCGCATGGGCGGGCTTGGCGCGCTGGCCGGCATGATCCCGGGTATGAAGAAAGCGCAGGCGGCGATGGCCTCCGGCGCGGTCGACGAACGCATCCTGTTGCGCATGGACGCGATGATCACGTCGATGACGCAAAAGGAACGCTCCAAGCCCGAAGTGATCAACGCCAAGCGCAAGATCCGCATCGCCAAGGGCAGCGGTACGACCGTGCAGGACGTCAACAAGCTGCTGAAAATGCACCTCGAAATGTCCACCGCAATGAAGAAGATCCGCAAGATGGGCGGATTGAAGGGCATGGCGGCGATGTTCGGTAAAGGCGGCGGAGGTGGCGGTGGCATGGGTGGTGCCGGTGGCCTGGGTGGTCTCGGCAACATGCTTGGCGGCGCCGGCGGTGGCGGGCTTCCCGGCCTTGGCGGCGGTCAGGCCAAACTGCCTCCCGGTTTTGAAAATCTGCTCAACAAGAAAAAATAACCCGATCAACATTCGATCAATCAAGGAAGATAACTACAATGGCACTCAGCATTCGTCTGTCGCGTGGCGGCTCCAAGAAGCGTCCTTATTACAAGATCATCGTTGCCGATGCGCGCAGCCCGCGTGACGGCCGCTTCATCGAGAAGCTTGGCACCTACAACCCGCTCCTCGCCAAGGATTCGCCTGAGCGCGTCAAGCTCGACGCCGATCGCGCCAAGCATTGGCTGAGCGTTGGTGCGCAGCCGACCGATCGCGTCGCGCGCTTCCTCGACGTCGCTGGCGTGCGTGAGCGCCCCGCGCGCAACAACCCGAACAAGGCGAAGCCGGGCGAGAAGGCCACCGAGCGCGCCGAAGAGCGTGCGACCAAGGCAGCAGAAGCCGAGGAAGCCGCCGCAGCAGCTGCTGCCGCTCCAGCACCGGCTCCCGAGCCTGAGGTCGCTCCGGTTGCCGACAGCAATGAGGAAGCGGAAGCAGTCGTAGCCGCCGAAGTCGAAGCGGCGACCGAAGAGCCGACGCCTGAGGCCGAAGCCGTGGTCGAAGCCACCGCCGAAGAGGCACCCGCCGTCGAAGCGCCGGCCGCTGAAGAGGCGCCTGCTGCCGAGGAGGCTCCGGTCGCCGAAGAAGCACCCGTCGAGGCCGAAGAAAAGCCCGCCGACGCATAATGTCGATGGACCGCCCCGTCACGCTTGCCGTCATTATCGGTGCACATGGCGTGACGGGGGAGGTACGGCTGAAGGTCTTCTCCGAAGACCTGACGCTGTACAAGAGCTTCAACAATGGCGCGCTGACGCTGAAGTCGACGCGTCACGGCAGTAACGGCACGATCGCGCGCATTGCCGAAGTGACTGACCGCAACGCCGCCGAGGCGATGCGCGGGACTGAGTTGACCGTGCCGCGTGCCGCGCTGCCGCCGCTCGCCGAGGGCGAATATTATCATGCCGACTTGCTTGGCCTGCCGGCCTTTTCGGCCGGTGGTGAGGCGGTCGGCAAGGTCGTGGCGATCGATGATTTCGGCGCCGGCGACGTGATCGAAATCGAACGCGAGAACGGCAAGCGTTTCATGGTGCCGATGAATGCCGACGCCGTGCCTGAATGGGATGGCGAACGGCTGGTGGTGGCCGAGGAGTTCATTTCCTGAGCCGGATCGCGATCCTGTCCGATATCCATGGCAATCTGCGCGCGCTCGACGCGGTGATCGCCGATGCGCAGGGACGGGGATGCGATGTCTTCCTCAATCTCGGAGATTCATTGTCGGGTCCGCTATGGCCGGTCGAGACCGCCGAACGGCTGATGCGCGAGGATTGGCCGACGATCGCGGGCAATCATGAGCGGCAGTTGCTCACGCTGGAGCGCGCCCGGATGGGGGCAAGCGACGGGCATGCGCATGATGTGCTGGACGCGCGGCATCTTGCCTGGATCGCCGCACAGCCAGCGGTTCTGGCCTGGTCGCCCGAGATTTTCATGTGTCATGGCACGCCCGCCAGCGACCTCGAGCATTTTCTCCACACCGTTGAGCCGACCGGTATGCGCGACGCCGGCGACGACGAGATCGCGGCACGGGCAGGGGAGCGTCGCGAGGCTTTCCTGTTATGCGGGCACACACATTTGCCGCGAGCCGTTGTGCTTGCCGATGGGCGGATCGTGGTCGATCCGGGCAGTGTCGGCTTGCAGGCATTCGATGACGACCGTCCCTGGCCATACCGTGTCGAGGTCGGCGATCCGCGCGCGCGCTATGCGATCATCGACAATGGCGCGATTGAGTTCGTTGCGGTGGAGTACGACCATGAAGCGGCCGCGGTAAAAGCGGCACACGAAGGACGCGATGATTGGGCCGTCGCGCTGCGCACTGGCCGTATTACTGCGTGATCGTTCATGGTTGGCAGCAAGTTCGTGAGACGGCGGCTGCAGCGTTTGCGGGCTACGCTATCCAACGACTGGCGAGGATGAGATTTCCCCGATAGGCTTGGCAGATGTTAGTTATATTCCTTGCCGTGGAAGTCGCTTTTATTGCCATTCCATCGGCGATCATTGCTGCGATGGCGACGTTGATCTTGTGCCTGTTCGGGTTGCATCGACGCTTCTGGCTGGTAACGCTCGCCGCTTCGGCCGTCGCGATGATGCCGTTCGTCTATATGTTCTGCCGCGACATCTTGTTCCGGCCGGTGTGCGATCCGCGCGAGTTGTCGTGTAGCGGTGAATTGGGCGGCATGTTCATGCTACTGGTGTTTTTTCTCGCGATTCCAGTCGGCGTTCCGGTCGCGTGGTTGGTATCGCGCGCCATCGTCAAGGCCTGGAAAGACGCATGACCTTCGCCGCTACCGTCCTGACATTGTATCCGGAAATGTTTCCCGGGCCGCTGGGCCTGTCGCTCGCCGGGCGTGCGCTTGGCGAGGGAAAATGGTCGCTCGACGCGGTCAACATCCGCGACTTCGCGATCGACAAGCATCGTACCGTCGATGACACGCCGGCGGGCGGCGGGGCAGGCATGGTGCTGCGCGTCGATGTGCTCGCCGCCGCGATCGACAGCGTGCCCGGCGACCGGCCCGTATTGGCGATGACGCCGCGTGGCGCGCCACTGACTCAGGCGCGGATCAGGCAATTGGCGCAAGGCCCCGGCGTCACCATCCTGTGCGGCCGGTTCGAGGGATTCGACGAGCGAATCTTTGCCGCGCGGGGAGTCGAGGAAGTCTCGATCGGCGACTATATCCTGTCCGGTGGAGAGATGGGCGCGCTGGTGCTGCTCGACGCTTGCATTCGGCTGCTTCCCGGCGTAATGGGCGCGGCTTCCAGCGGTGTGGACGAGAGCTTCGAAACGGGGCTGCTCGAATACCCGCATTACACCCGACCACCGATGTGGGAAGGGCGCACGATCCCCGAAGTGCTGCGATCGGGGGATCATGCGAGGATCGCGGCCTGGCGAAAGTCGATGGCCGAGACCGAGACACGGCTAAGGCGGCCGGACCTTTGGGAGCGCCATATCGGTGCTCGGGTTCAGTCGCCCTCTGGCGCGCACGCGAAGACGAAGGACGAATGAGATGAATCTCATCCAGACGATCGAAGCCGAGAACATCGCCAAGTTTCTCGAGAACAAGAAGATCCCGGAATTCCGCCCCGGCGACACGCTGAAGGTCGGCGTGAAGGTGGTTGAAGGTGAACGCACCCGCGTCCAGAATTACGAAGGCGTGTGCATCGCGCGTTCGAACAAGGGCATGGGCAGCAACTTCACCGTACGCAAGATTTCGTTCGGCGAGGGCGTCGAGCGCGTCTTCCCGCTGTATTCGCCGAACATCGATTCGATCGAGGTGGTTCGCAAGGGCGCCGTGCGTCGTGCGAAGCTCTATTACCTGCGTGGCCGCACCGGCAAGTCGGCGCGTATCGCAGAGCGCCGCGACACGCGTCCGGCCAAGGGCACCGTTGCCGCCGAGTAATCAGGCGCGACAGTCTCGGACTTGACGCGGGGCGTGGAAGCGAAAGCTTCCGCGCCCCGTTCGCGTCATAGGGCCGGAATCAACCGCCAGGCGATACACAGCGTGGTGACGAGCAAAGCAGGCGCGAAGGCCCGCAGCAAACGCTGGCGCGACACTTGGGCACCGCTCAGGTCTGCCAGGGTGAGCGCCAGCGCAATCGCCGTCGCGATCATCGTCCAGAGATGATAGCGAAGCTCGGCCGCGACACTGAACACGCCATAACCAAGTCCGTAGAGCAAGGCGGATAGCGCGATTGGGATCACCAGGTTGCGCGATGGTAATGAGCCCGCAATGGTCAGCACGCCGAACGCCAGCGCCAGCCAGACGATTGGCCAGTCGAGCGGCGTATGCGCGCTGATCAATGCGATACCGTCGATCGTCGATAGCAGGGCGCCCGGATGCACCTTGTAGCCCCAGTCATTAGGGGCGGACTCCACCTGTACCGGCCGCTCGATCTCGTCATGGACCAGGAAGCGCGTGTTGACGTTGAAATGGGCAAGACGGTGTGTCGCATAGGCCAGGGGGTGCGACAGGATGGCCCCAGCGAGAAACCGGTACGGACTTTCATGCCGCGCCGCGATCGCCGTGCGCACATTGGCGAAGCCGATCGCGCAGGGCGCGTCGACCCACCATGAATAGGGGTCCCATTTGACCGGGGAGTAGCAATGGTGATTGACCGCGACCGGGTCGGCCACCCCGACCGGGGGAAAAGCGTCGATGCCGCTATGTTCGGTGATTCCGCCAAGATCGAAGATGACCAGCGACATTTCGACCCCGCTCGATTGTGCGCCGATCAACCGGTTGGCGACGGGCAATGCGGCGATCATGAGCAGCGCGGCGATCAGCGCCGTGCCGGCGATCCGCAGTCGGCCGGACCGTGCCGTCTCGGGCATCAGCGCGACGAAGATCGGTACGGTGGCCAGGAACGCGTTGAAGCGCAGCGTCGAGGCGAACAGCAACAGCAGCACGGCAAACCCGATAAGAAGAGCACGTATGACGGGTCGGGACGCATAGGATCCCCACGCCAGCAGGCCGGTGGCCGACACAAGCGCGCCGGCCATCAGGCAGTCCTTCAGCACCGCACCGGTCAAGGCCAGCGAGATCGGCAGGAATCCGCATGCTGCGAGCGCCATGGCCAGACCACGCCGCTGCCCTTTTAGTGCCCAGGCGACGAGCAGCGCCAGACCACCCCAGAACAGCAGGAGTTGCAGCACGAGCATTGGGGCGGGCCCGGCATGAATCGGCACGAGTTGTCGCCATAACCATTCCATGGCCGGCGGATGCCAATCGTCGAACGCGCCGCTCGTCGCCTGATCATATTGGCGGATCGCGTCCCACGTCATCAATCCGGGCCAATAGGCCAGCGCAGTCGCCGTCGCGCCCATCAACATGAGGAGGGCGGGCGATATGGCTGACAGCGCTTCGCGTCGGAACCACGACGTCACGGACTTTCCTCGTCAATATTGCTGGGTGTTGCTCGGCTCAGTAAGGGCAGTCGTCAAGCCACACCACTCCTAACCCGGTCAGGATCGCCCATGATTCATCGCTGCCCCTGGGCCGGTAACGACCCGATGATGCGCGCCTATCATGATGAGGAATGGGGCGTCCCGGAACGCGACAGCCGGGCATTGTGGGAGAAGCTGATGCTCGACGGGTTCCAAGCGGGGCTTTCGTGGAGCATCATCCTGCGCAAGCGCGACGCATTTCGCGAACTGTTCCAGGGCTTTGACCCTGCGGTGGTCGCGCGGTTCGATGAGGCGGATATCGAGCGCCTCATGCTTGATCTCCGTATCATCCGCTCGCGCGCCAAGATCGTCGCGACGATCGGCAATGCGCGCGCCTATCTGGCGATGCGCGAGGTGGGCGAGGATTTTTCCGAATTCGTCTGGGGCATGGCCGGCGGCGAACCCATCGTTGGCGACGGTGCGCACGTGCCAGTCAAGACGCCGTTGTCGGAGGACATGTCCAGAGCGCTCAAGAAGCGCGGTTTCAAATTCGTCGGGCCAGTGATCGTCTATGCCTGGATGCAGGCGGTCGGTATCGCCGACGATCATATCGCCGATTGCTTTCGCCGACACGGCTGATGAGCGGGCTTGCCGCGGCTACATCACGTCGTGGAACATGAAATAAAGCAGCGCGAACCAGGTGAACAGGAAGAGGATGCCGAAACCGTAGATCGATTTCTCCTTCACCGTATCGATCCAGGTGCGGTTTTCGGGTTCTTCGGGATAGTCCATCGCCGACCTTAACGTGGGCGGCGCGGGTTTCAAACCTCGTGGGCAATGCCGCTCCATAATTGCAATACACCATCGGCATGGCCTATCCGACCAGCGAATGTGGCGGGGGAAATCGATGAGCGAGACAACGATGACCACCGTCGCCGAACCGGATGGCGCGCCGCGCGTCGCGAGCCTCGACATCCTGCGTGGGGTCGCGATCCTCGGCATCCTGTTCATGAACATCAACGATATGGGCGGGTCGCTTTGGGCATCGTTTGGCGATGTCCGGCATCTCGGCTGGAGCAGCGCCGATCAGGTCGCCTGGTGGCTGCGTGAAATCTTCGCCGACGGGACGGCACGCTGCCTGCTGGAAATGCTGTTCGGGGTCGGCATGGTGATCCTGACCGACCGCGCCGCGCGCGCGCTCGACCCGGCTCCCGACGGGTCCGAAGGTGTCTTTCGCACAGCCGTGCGCGCCTTGTTCGGCGACGGCGCGGTGATGCGCAGCTATTATCTTCGCAATGCCGTGCTGTTCCTGTTCGGCCTGGTGCACATCTTCATCCTGCTCTGGCCGGGAGATATTCTCCATACCTATGGCATTGCCGCGATGGTCGCTTTCCTGTTCCGCCGGCTGGGGCCGGGCGCATTATTGGGGTTCGGGCTGACCATGGCGATCGGGCTGCTCTTTTTCGGGACTCTTGGTCAGCTCGAGGCGCAGCAATTACGGGCGGAAGTCGCCCAGTTGGAGAGCCGGCGCGATGCCGGGCAGCCGCTGACGGCCGAGCAAAGGAAGAAGATCGCCACGCAGGAAAGTAACGATGCCGCCGTGGCGAAGAGCAAGGCGGATGAGCGTGCGCGCGTTGCGATCGAGGACAAAAGGCGTACCGATGCGACGGGGACATTCCTGAGTTGGGCGACCAACGCCTGGGGCACGGTGTACTTCTTGTTGGGAGGGGCCGACGAGGTCGGTCAGGGCAGTTTCGTGGAGCCGGGGTTCGTCTGGGAAGCGGCGGGCACGATGCTGATCGGTGCCGCATTGTTCAAATGGGGAATCATCCAGGGGCAGAGGTCACGTCGCTTCTACATGGTGACCATGCTGGTCGCCTACGCCATCGGCCTGACCGGCCGCGCGATCGCGGCGTATTGGACGATCCAGTTCGATGATTTCCCGCACGTGATTATCGCCGCCAGCGAAGTGACCCGGCTGGCGACGACGCTGGGTCATATCGGGTTGATCCATGTGCTGCTCGGGACCGCGAGCGGTACGAAATTGCTCAGGCCGTTCGAGGCGGCGGGGCGGACGGCGTTGACGATCTACATCCTGCAGACGCTGATTTGCCTATGGGTGCTTTATCCGCCGTTCGCGTTGGGCTTGTATGGAAAGCAAGGCTGGATGGCACTGATGCTGACCGCGCTGGCGGTGAACGCCGTGCTGCTCTGGGCGGCCAATTGGTATCTGCACCACTATGCCATCGCGCCGGTCGAATGGGCGTGGCGGTCGATCATTTCCTGGCGCGTGCTGCCGCTACGCCGCCAACCGCGCGGGTAGCCGGCGATCGCCTGATGGATCAGCCGGCGCGGGCGGCCCTTCGCATAGCCATTTGCGGCGCAACTCCATGCGCTTGCCGCCCGCCATGGCATTGATCTTCGCTGGCCACTTTACGTCTTCCCCGCCGCCCGTAATAACGCCGCATCCGCCGCCATCGGTGCCGGCGCAGACAAGTCGGGACTGGAGATGGATGATGCCGAAATCTTGGACGCTCGCGGGCATTCTGCTCGCCGCGACGGCTATCCCTGTCATGGCTGCTGAGCCCGCAGCCCCCGTCGCGACCGAGGTCGCCACCGCGCAAAAGCTGACCCTGGAGCGCGTCTTTGCATCGCCCGACCTTGCGGGTTCGCAGCCGCGCAAGCTCAAGCTGTCGCCCGATGGCTCCTTGCTGACCTCGCTTCGCCCGCGTGCCGAGGAGAAGGATCGGCTCGATCTGTGGGCGCTCGATACGCGGACCCACAAGGAGTGGATGCTGGTCGATTCGAAGAAGCTCGGCACCGGCGCGGAACTGTCCGAGGCCGAGAAGATGCAACGCGAACGCGCCCGCATCGGCAGTGCCAAGGGGATCGTCGCCTATGAATGGTCGCCGGACGGCAAGTCGATCCTCGTGCCGCTCGATGGCGATCTCTATCTCGCCGGGCTCGACGGTAAAGTCTCGCGCCTGACCGAGACCAAGGGTGGCGAGTTGAATCCGACGATCAGCCCGCGGGGTGGTTTCGTCGGCTTCGTGCGCGACCAGAATCTGTATGTACAGCCGCTGGGCGGCTCGGCGAACGGCAGAGCAATCGCGTTGACCAATGATGGTGCGGGGACGGTGCATTGGGGGGAGGCGGAGTTCGTCTCCCAGGAGGAAATCGGCCGCAAGACCGGCTACTGGTGGTCGCCGGACGACAAGCGCCTCGCGGTCGAGAAATTCGACGAAGCGCCGGTCGGGGTGGTCACGCGAGCGGCGATCGGCGCGAATGGCACCAGAGTGTATGATCAGCGCTACCCCGCGGCGGGCACGCCCAACGTGCTGGCCGAGTTGCATGTGATGAATGCCGACGGATCGGGGCGCGTGAAGGTCGATCTCGGCGCCGAAACCGACATCTATCTCGCGCGTGTCGACTGGACGCCCGATGGGCGGTCGCTGCTCGTCCAGCGTGAGAACCGCGACCAGACCGTGCTCGATATGCTGAAAGTCGATCCCGCGACGGGAAAATCGACGATATTGTTCAGTGAAAGATCGGGCCCGAAGAGCTGGATCAATCTCAACGACGGCTATCGTGCGCTGCGGGACGGGAGCATCATCTGGACGTCGGAGCGCGACGGTTATGCCCATCTCTATCATTTCAGGAATGGCAAATGGACTCAACTGACCAAGGGGCTGTGGGTGGTTACCGGCATGGTCGGGGTCGACGAAGCGAAGGGGCGGATCTTTTTTACCGGCAACAAGGATGGGGTGCTCGAACAGCAGCTCTATTCGGTTGATATTGCGCATCCCGATGTCGTGACGCGACGGACCAGTCCGGGCTGGTGGAACGAGGCGACGATGGATGCGTCGGCGTCGCGGATCATCGTCTCGCGCTCCAGCCCGACCCAGCCGGCCCAGATCTATCTCGCCGATGCAGCGGGTTTGCGGCTGTCATGGGTTAATGAGAATGCGCTGCAGCCCGGCCATCCCTATTTCCCGTTCGTGCAAAGTCACCGTACGCCGATCTATGGGGAATTGACGGCGGCGGACGGCACGACGCTGCAGTATCAGATGCTGACGCCGGTGATCGAGCCGGGCCGGAAATACCCTGTATTCTTCGAACATTATGGCGGTCCGCATGCGCAGACCGTCAGCCGCAAATGGGGCAGCGCGCTGCATCAATATCTGGTGTCGCAGGGCTGGATCGTGTTCATGCTCGACAATCGCGGCTCGGCCAATCGCGGCACCGCGTTCGAGGACCATATCTTCCGCGCGATGGGTTCGGTCGAGGTCGAGGACCAGCTGACCGGCGCGCAGTGGCTCAAGCAGCAGCCCTTTGTCGATGCGAGCAGGATCGCGACATATGGCTGGTCCTATGGCGGATATATGACACTGAAGATGCTCGAGGCGAACCCCGGCGTCTATGCGGCGGGCGTTTCGGGCGCTCCGGTGACCAAATGGGAATTGTACGACACCCATTATACCGAACGTTATATGGGCGATCCGCGGAAGGACGCCAAAGCCTATGCCACTGCCGACGCGATCGACGATGCGGTGAAGATCGCCGATCCGCTGATGGTCATTCACGGCATGGCCGACGACAATGTCGTGCTCGACAACACCACGGCATTCGCTGCCAGGATGCAGGCGGAGAATGTCCCGTTCGAAATGATGCTCTATCCCGGCAAGACGCATAGCGCGGGGCGCGACATTCATGTCTGGACGACGATCCTGAATTTCCTCGATCGCGAGGTTAAGAACAAGCCGGCCAAATAGGGCACAAGCCGGTTTGAGGCGCGGGCAAGCAGCGCTTGCTTGCGTGTGCGGCGCGCGGGGCGTACCGGCGGCGCAACTTTCGGAACTGGAGTTGATGATGGGGTATCGGGTCGTGGTCGCAGGCGCGACGGGGAATGTCGGGCGCGAAATGCTCAACATCCTTGCGGAGCGCGAGTTTCCGGCGGACGAGATCGCCGTTGTGGCGTCGTCGCGCAGTCAGGGACTGATGGTCGATTACGGCGACACCGGCAAACAGTTCAAGGTCCAGAATATCGAGCATTTCGACTGGAACGGCTGGGACATGGCCTTGTTCGCAATCGGGTCCGAAGCGACCGCCATCTATGCGCCGATTGCCGCCAGGGCCGGCTGCACGGTGATCGACAATTCGTCGCTCTATCGCATGGACCCGGACGTGCCGCTGATCGTGCCCGAAGTGAATCCGGAAGCGATCGATGGCTTCCGCGCCAAGAACATCATCGCCAACCCGAATTGCTCGACCGCGCAGATGGTCGTGGTGCTGAAGCCGCTGCACGACGTGGCGAAGATCAAGCGCGTCGTCGTCGCGACCTATCAGTCGGTGTCGGGCGCGGGCAAGCAGGGCATGGACGAGCTGTTCGAGCAAAGCCGCAACATCTTCGTCGGCGATCCGGCAGAGCCGCATAAATTCACCAAGCAGATCGCGTTCAACGTGATCCCGCACATCGACAGCTTCCTCGACGACGGGTCGACCAAGGAGGAGTGGAAGATGGTGGTCGAGACCAAGAAGATCCTCGACCCGAAGATCAAGCTGGTCGCGACGTGCGTGCGCGTGCCGGTGTTCGTCGGGCATAGCGAAGCGATCAATATCGAGTTCGAGGACGAGATTTCGGCCGAGCAGGCGCAGTCGATCCTGCGCGAGGCGCCGGGTGTGATGCTGATCGATAAGCGCGAAGATGGCGGCTATATCACGCCGATCGAGTGCGTCGGCGAATTCGCCACCTTCGTCAGCCGGGTGCGTGAGGATTCCACTGTCGAGAACGGCCTGACCCTGTGGTGCGTGAGCGACAATCTGCGCAAAGGGGCGGCACTCAACGCGGTGCAGATCGCTGAACTCCTTGGCCGGCGGCATCTGAAAAAGGCGGCCTGATATTGCCGGGCTATGTGACGCGCTGGCGGTCGTTGCCGCGACCACAGCTTCGCATGGTGCTGGTGTTGGCGGCGGCGGTCGTGCTGGCGAATATCAGCCAGCCCTATCCGGGGATCGCGCCGCTGCAGCACATTCCGACCGTGGTGCTGATCCTTGCCGCGCCGATGCTGCTGTCGCGCTGGCCGCTGTCCAACCGTGCGGTGCTGGCCGTGGTCGCATTCTTCCTGCTGCACACCTTGGCCGGCCGGTACGCCTATTCGAACGTCCCTTATGATCGCTGGTCGATGGCACTGACCGGGCATAGTGTCAGCGACGCGTTCGGGATGACGCGCAACAATTTCGACCGGCTGGTGCATCTGACGTTCGGCGTCTGCGCTGTCCCGCTCTATGCCGAAGTGAGCTGGCGCTATACCGGCGCGCGCTGGCGGGCGGCGCTGTGGAATGCATTCCTGTTCGTCGGCGCGGTCAGTGCGTTATACGAGATTTTCGAATGGTTGCTGACCATTGTCGTCGCATCCAATCTCGCCAACGAATATAATGGCCAGCAGGGCGATATGTGGGACGCTCAGAAGGATATGGCGATCGCGCTATTTGGTTCGGTCCTGGCGATGGTCTGGCAATGGCGCGCCGAGCCGGGCAAACAAGCAGGGCGGTGACGACAGGAGAGGGCGGGACGAGATGACGGTGGAGGGTGGATGTCATTGCGGCGCTGTCCGCTACCTGCTGGCGCTCGAGCAGGCGCCGGCGATGTATTGCTGTCATTGCCTGACCTGCCAGAGCTGGGCGGGGAGCGCGTTCAGCCAGAGCGCGCTGTTGCCGGAAGGCGCGATCAGCGTCACCGGGCCAGTGGTCGAATATCGTTTCATCAATCCGAGCGGGCATGAATCGCATCAGCGCCTGTGCGGCATTTGTCACACCCGCATCTTCAACACCAACAGCGCGCGGCCGGGGCTTGTGGTGCTGCGCGCCGGAACGCTGGACGAGAGCCATCAGCAGAGCCCGCGCCTGCATATGTGGGTCAAGCGCAAACAGCCCTGGGTGGTGATCGCCGACGACATGCTGACCTTCGAGGAAACGCCGCCGATCGCGGAGTTCATCGCGACGATGCTGGGCTGAGCTCGCCGCGCTGCATGCTGGTTCCGACAGTGAGAAAGAGCGCGCCGGTTCGGGGCTGGCGAGGGATGACATGCTTGATCTCGGGCCATGGTTGAATCGTGGCCGGGGGAGGATATTATTCCACGTCATCCCCGCGAAAGCGGGGATCCCGCTTCTTCTTCTGAGTGCGGGGCAAGGTAGCGGGATTCCCGCGTTCGCGGGAATGACGCGGGAGAAGGCAAGCGCGCCCGTCCCACCCCCTATTCGGCGTGAACCGCTTCCATCTTGCCCTTCGGCTTCGACAGCAGGAAGACGAGCGGCACCACCGCGATCGAGATCCACGCCATCAGGTAGAAATCGTCGATATAGGAGATCATCGCCGCCTGCTGGTTGATCATGCCGTCGGCGAAACCGAACACGGCATCGGACAGGCTGCCGAAACGGTCCAGTGCGCCGAGATCGAGCGCCGGGATCGTCGTCGCGGTGACATGGCTGGCCATGTCCGCATGGTTCTGCTGGATATTGCGCGCGAGCAGCGTGGTGACCATCGAAATGCCCGCCGACTGGCCGATGCTGCGCATCAGGTTGAGCAGGCTGGCGCCGTCGGTCCGGTACGCGCCGCTGAGGGTCGCGAAAGCGAGCGAGTTGAGCGGCATGAAGACCAGGCCCATGCCGATGCCCTGGATGAAGCCGCTGGTGATCACCGGCCAGAAATCCATTTCCAGCGACCAGCCCGCCATTTGCCGCAGCGAATAGGCGAAGATGACCAGCCCGGCCGCAATCACGATTCGCGTATCGACCTTGCCCATCAGCCGCGCGGCAAGCGCCATCGAGATGAGCACGCCGACGCCGCGCGGCGCGAGCATGATGCCGGTATCGACCACCGGATAACCGAACAGCGATTGCAGCATCGGCGGCAGCAAGGCCATGGGCGCCATGGTGGAAATGCCGATCACGACCATGAAGAACATGCCGACGACCAGGTTGCGGTTGGTGAACAAGGCGCGGTCGAACAATGGCTTCTGCGCGGTCGCGAGATGCACGATGCCCATCCAGAGTGCCGCCAGGGCGACGCCGCCCTCGATGATGATTTCCCAGCTTGAGAACCAGTCCTGCTGCTGCCCGCGATCGAGCATCAGCTGAAAGCTGGCGACAGCAAGCCCGATCAGCGCGAAGCCGGTGACGTCGAAGGCGCGCTTCTCGCGCGGCCGTGAGGGAAGGAGGAACCACAGGATCGCGAAGGTCGCCAGACCGACCGGCAGATTGACGTAGAAGACCCAGCGCCAGTTATAGCTTTCGGTCAGCCAGCCGCCGATCACCGGGCCCATGATAGGCCCGACCATCAGCCCCATGCCCCAGACCGACATCGCCTTTGCCTGATTCTCCGGCGCGTTGATGTCGAGCATGGCGGTCTGTGACAGCGGGCCGATGAACGCGGCGGCGATACCCTGGAAGATGCGGAACGCGACCATCTCTTCGAGGCTGACGGCGGTGCCGCACAGCATCGATGCGACGATGAAGCCGCCGACCGCGAACAGGAACAGGTTGCGCGACCCGAACCGGCCGGAGAGCCAGCCGGTCGCCGGGATGGCGATCGCCGAGGCGACGATATAGCTGGTCAGGACCCAGGTGATCGTATCGGCGGTCGCGCCGAGGGCCGTGGTCATCTTCGGCAGGGCGACATTGGCGATGGTGGTGTCGAGGATCTGCATGATCATCGCACCCATCACGCCGATGGTCAGCAAGCCGCGCTGCCGGACGGGCAGCAGTGGCGTGCCGGGGACGGCTTCAGCCATGGGGTTTGGTGTCGATCGACACGTCGGCGCTGAGGCCGGCGATCATCGCCCGGGCCGGATTGCCGTCAATCGCGACGCGCACCGGCACGCGCTGAGTCACCTTGACCCAGTTGCCGGTCGCATTCTGTGCCGGGAGGACCGAGAATTGCGATCCGGTGCCCGCGCCAATGCTGGCGACATGGCCTTTGACCTTGAGGCCGGGATAGGCGTCGAGGCGGATCTCGGCAGGCTGGCCCACGGCCATATGGTTGAGGTCGGTTTCCTTGTAGTTCGCCTCGACCCAGGTGCCTTGGCTGACTACGATACTGAGCGCCGGTACGCCGCTCGGCGTGATGTTGCCGACCTGCAGGCGGCCGGTCTGGCTGACGATGCCGTCGCTCGGCGCGCGGACTTCGGTTCGGGCGAGGTTGAGCGCGGCCTGTTCACGCTGCGCCATGGCGGCCTGGATCGCCGCCGGCGCGCCGGTCGCGGCGGTGCCGCTGCCGAGCTGGCTGCGCGCACGGGCGACGGCGGCCTGAGCCGTGGCCAGCTTGGCCTTGCTCGCGGCAAGCTCGTGCGAGGCCGCGTCAAAGCTGGCGCGCGTCGTGAAGCCCTGCTTCATCAGCGCAACTTGGCGATCATATGTGCCCTGGGCGAGGATGATGTCCGCGCGGGCGCTTTCAATGTCAGCATCGGCGCCGCCGACATCGGTCGACATGGTGCTGACCTGGACCCGGGCATTGGCGATCGCCGCGTCGGCCTGCGCCAGCGCGATGCGATAGGGCTCCGGATCGATGCGGAACAACAGGTCGCCGGCTTTGACGCGCTGGTTCTCCCCCACCGCGACCTGCACGATGCGGCCCGACACGTCCGGGCTGATCGACACCATGTCCTGCTTCACATAGGCATTGTCGGTCGAAACATAGCGGCCCGAGGTCAGCCAGAAATAGCCGCCGACCGCGAGGATCAACAGCGGGACGCTGAACATCAGCAATGGGCGCAACCAAGCGCGACGCTTGGCGGGAGGCGCCGCGGTGGCGGGAATCTCGATGACCTGGCCGCGATCGATCTTGGGGTCTGCATCAGCCATGACTGGCCTCCTTGCCCTTGGGGGCGTCGTTCAAATTGGTCTGGATCAGCGTCAAGGCGGCGACCAGTTCGTCGCGCGCCGCCTGAGTCACGCCATCGAGGGCGTGCTCGAACATGTCTTCGCCGATCGTGCGGAGCTGATCGAGCAGCGGGCGCGCCTTGGGCGTGAGGAAGATCTGCCAGGCGCGGCGGTCGGCCGGATCGCGGCGGCGTTCGAGCAGGCCGGATTCCTCCAGCCGGTCGACCATGCGGCACAAGGTGATCGGTTCGACTTCCAGGATATCGGCGAGGCCGCCCTGGTTGGCGCCTTCGTTGCGCGACACCACGAACAGGGTGCGCCATTGCGCGCGCGTCACGCCGATCAACCGGGCGCGCTCGTCGAAACGCCGGCGCATCAGGCGCGAGACGTCGCTGATCAGGAAGCCAAGTGAGTCGCTCATGTGTGCGCATATAATAAGCTTGCTTATATAATCCAATGCCGGTGTGAGAAAAATATTGCAGCGCAGCGCAGGTTGGCGAGAATGGTCCGAAAGGAGAGATGGGATGACCGATCAGGCCACCGCTGACAGTGTCGCGCGGATCAACGAACAGGTAACGGGCGGATGCCTGTGTGGTCGAATTCGCTACACCGTGCGGATTGCCGATGATGATGCCTATCTCTGTCATTGCCGCATGTGCCAGCGTGCGGTCGGGAATGTCTCGGTCGCGTATAAGAATGTGAAGCGCGCGGGGCTGATCTGGTCGCGCGAGCCGGAGCGCCATGCGTCGTCACCGATCGCCAGCCGGGGCTTTTGCGCCAGTTGCGGGACATCGCTGACCTTCGAATTTCCCGATGGCGATCAGATCGACCTGACCGTCGCCAGTTTCGATGCACCGGAGCGTTTTCGGCCGCTGCATCATTTCGGGGTGGAGAGCCGCCACGACGCGTGGCTCGACACCCGGCATTTGCCCGACTATCGCGCCGATCAATACAAACCCCTTGTCGATCGCTGGATGAAAACCCTTGGCAAACTCCCCGATTGAGCCGGAATTTTTCGACAGCTTCGATGGCGCGCGGATCGCCTGGCGCGAGCTTGGTGAGGGCAGGGTTGTGGTCCTGCTGCACGGTTTCTTCTCCGACGCGCAGACCAACTGGATTCGCTATGGCCATGCCGCGGCGATCGCCGCGCGCGGCTTCCGCGTGATCATGCCCGACCTGCGCGCGCATGGATCGAGCGCGAAGCCGCATGACGCCGGGTCCTATCCGCCCGATGTGCTTGCGAAGGACGGCTTCGCGCTGATCGAGCATCTCGGTCTCAGCGACTATGACCTTGGCGGCTATTCGCTCGGCGCGCGCACCGTGGTGCGGATGATGGTCCAAGGAGCCACGCCGCGCCGCATCATCGTGTCTGGCATGGGCCTGCAGGGGCTGATGCATACCGCCGGCCGTGGCGGGCATTTCCGCAATATCCTGACCAATCTCGGGACGTTTGAGCGCGGCACGGCGGAATGGCTGGCCGAGGCGTTCCTGAAGACCAGCAAAGGCGACCCGGAAGCGCTGCTGCGGATCCTCGACACGTTCGTCGACACGCCGGTCGAGGCGATCCGCGCGATCGTCCAGCCGGCGCTCATATTGTCGGGCGAGGAAGACGATGACAATGGATCCGCCGAGCAACTGGCCGATACCTTGCCCGACGCCCTCTACCGCACCGTTCCGGGTGGCCATATGAGCGCGGTGGTGAAGCCTGAACTGGGGCAGGCGATCGCGGACTTTCTCGCGGCTTGACCGCCCCCAGCTTGACCGCCCCGGCTTGACCGGAAGCGCGGTGGCGGACAGGTTGCGCGATCAACAAGTTTCAGGGGTTACCAATGATCCGCACCGGAATTTCGTTCGTGGCGCTCGCTTGCGCGATCGCCGCCACGCCGACGCTTGCCAAGGACAAGCAGGACAAACCTGCTGCGACGAAGGCGTCCGCAGCCACACCGACCGCCGCCGATGCCGACGCCTTTGTCGCGGTGGCGGAGAAGAAGCTGTTCGATTTCTCGATCGAGTCGAGCCAGGTCAATTGGGTCAACGCGACCTATATCACCGAAGACACCGATGCGATGGCGGCGCGGATCAACGCCACCGGTACCGAATTGTCGGTCAAGTTCGCGCTCGAGGCGGCGAGATATGACAAGGTCGCCGGCCTGTCGCCCGATACGCGGCGCAAGCTCGACCTGCTGCGCGGCGGCCTGACCTTGCCGGCACCGACCAAGGAAGGCGCCGCGACCGAGCTGTCGACGATCGTGACGCGCATGTCGTCCTCGTACGGCAAGGGCAAGGGCACGCTCGCCGGCAAGCCGATCAACGGCAGCGATATCGAAGCGGCGATGGGCACGGAGCGTGACCCGGCCAAGCTCAAGGAAATGTGGGTCAGCTGGCACGACAATGTCGGTGCGCCGATGCGCGAGGATTATGCGCGCATGGTCGAGATCGGCAATCAGGGCGCGGTCGAGCTGGGCTACAAGGATGTCGGGTCGCTGTGGCGCTCGGGCTATGACATGAGCCCGGAGGAATTCGCCAAGCTCACCGACAAGCTGTGGAAGGAAGTCGAGCCGCTCTATCAGTCGCTCCACACCTATGTTCGCTGGAAGCTTAACGAGAAATATGGCGATGCGGTCCAGTCCAAGACCGGCCCGATCCGCGCCGACCTGCTCGGCAATATGTGGGCGCAGGAATGGGGTAACATCTATGACCTGGTCGCGCCCAAGGGCGCCGGCGATCTCGGCTTCGATACCGGCGAGCTGTTGAAGGCCAAGGGCTATGACCCGGTCAAGATGGTCAAGACTGGCGAGGGCTTCTATTCCTCGCTCGGCTTCGCACCGCTGCCCGACACTTTCTGGACTCGCTCGCAGATCACCAAGCCGGCCGATCGCGAAGTGATCTGCCATGCTTCGGCCTGGGATCTCGACAACAAGAATGACGTGCGCATCAAGATGTGCACCAAGGTCAATGGCGACGATTTCGTCACCATCCATCACGAACTTGGGCATAATTATTACCAGCGCGCCTATCAGAACCAGCCCATGCTGTATCTGAACGGCGCGAATGACGGCTTCCATGAAGCGATCGGCGATTTCGTCGCCTTGTCGATCACGCCCGATTATCTCGTGCAGATCGGCCTGCTCGACAAGGCCAAGGTGCCGAGCGCGGACAAGGACACCGGCCTGCTCCTCAAACAGGCGATGGACAAGGTTGCGTTCCTGCCGTTCGGGCTGCTGATCGACAAATGGCGCTGGGGTGTGTTTTCCGGCACGATCAAGCCGAAGGGTTATGAAGCGTCATGGAATGCGCTGCGCCTGCAATATCAGGGCATCACGCCGCCGGTCGAGCGGGACGAGACCAGGTTCGATGCAGGCGCGAAATATCATGTCCCGGCGAGTGTGCCGTACACGCGCTACTTCCTCGCACGGCTGCTGCAGTTCCAGTTCTACAAGGCGGCGTGCGACCAGTCCGGCTGGAAGGGCCCGCTGCATCGCTGCTCCTTCTATGGTAACAAGGAGGTCGGCGCGAAGCTCGACGCAATGCTGAAGATGGGCCAGTCCAAGCCCTGGCCCGAAGCGCTCGAAGCGTTCACCGGCACGAAGGAAATGTCGGGTGCGGCGATGGTCGAATATTTCGCACCGCTCAAGACTTGGCTCGACGAGCAGAACAAGGGCAAGCCGACCGGCTGGTAAGCGCGTTCCGCCCTCGTGTCGCGGCGCGGGGGCGACCGCGGTTTTTTGAATCGAGCCGCTGCGACCTGTGCCGAGAGACGAGGTTTCCGGTCGCGGATCGGACAACAAGACGCTGCTGTTATGTGCTGTTTCCGGCGTGAAATTTTTCCGATGCTGTTAAGTTGGAAATTCCCGGAAGAATTATCCTTCGTTATCAATCGCTTGATTGTCATCCATGCTGTTATCGATAACAGCATGGAACCAGCGCAATAACAGCATCGGACTCCCCCGATAACAGCATCGGGGATCCGTTCCTTTGATGGTCATGTCAAAGAGCCGGCCGGGTGCCTGATGCACCTGGCCGGCTCTTACTGTGCCGTAATCCGCCGTGCGGTTGAATCGGGCGGACGCCCTGTCATGGGCGCCCGGTTCCGCTCTATTTTGAGGAATCTGAGCCCTTGGCCGACGGCGTCTTCTTGACTGGTCTGGCCTTGGGCGTGCTGCCGCGCAGGGTGAGCAAAGTGGCGGTCACGGCAGCGCCGATGCCACCCAGAATCGCGGCGGCGGTCCATTTCTTCGCGGGCGACGCGTCGACCACGGCCTGACGCGCCTTGTCGAGAGTGGTTACGGCGGCATTGCGCGCCGCGATGGTGGCTGCCGCGACGCTGGGGCGCGTGGTTGTCTTTGGCCGAGCCGGCGCTTTAGCGCGCGGCTTGGCCGGTGTCTTTGGCTTGGTGGCGCTCACCTGGGCCTCGACCGGTGCCGGCGTCGCTGCCGCTGCTGCCAGCGGCGCCACATTGGGTTTGCGCGCGGCGGCGGGCTTGCGCGTGATGGCGGGCTTGCGACGGGGAGCCGGCTTCTTCGGGGGCGTTGCCATGAGAGATTCCTGAGTCGTTGAGCTTGCGTAACGCAACCGGGGCTGGTTGGTTTCCTTTTAGCGGAAGGGCGGCTCGTTGAACGCGCGCAGTTTGCGGCTGTGAAGCTTGGCGCCTTCGCGACGCAGCTCCTCGCACGTTTCGATACCGATGCGCATATGTTCGCTGATCGCGCGTTCGTAGAAACGATTGGCCTGGCCGGGCAATTTCAGTTCGCCGTGCAAGGGCTTGTCCGAGACGCACAGCAAGGTGCCATAGGGAACGCGGAAGCGATATCCTTGCGCGGCGATGGTCGCCGATTCCATGTCGATGCCGACCGCGCGCGACAGCGAGAAGCGCAGCGCCGATTTCGAATAGCGCAATTCCCAGTTGCGATCGTCGGTGGTGACGATCGTGCCGGTGCGCAGGCGGCGCTTCAATTCCTCGCCCGACTGGCCCGAAATGGTTTCCGCCGCACGTGCCATCGCGACTTGCACTTCAGCGATCGCCGGAACCGGGATTTCCGGCGGCAACACATCGTCGAGCACATGGTCGTCACGCAGATAGGCATGGGCCAGGACATAGTCGCCGATGCGCTGGCTGGGGCGCAGGCCGCCGCAATGGCCGATCATCAGCCATGCCTCGGGCCGCATCACCGCGAGATGATCGCAGATCGTCTTCGCATTGGACGGGCCGACGCCGATATTGACCAGGGTGATGCCGGTGCCGTCCTCCGCCATCAAATGATAGGCGGGCATCTGGTGGCGCCGCCATGCGCTGTCGCTGACGATCTTGTCGGCATCGTCGCCGGCATGGATCATCACCCCGCCCGCACCGGACAGGCCGGTGTAGCGGCTGCCTTCACCGAGCTGCGATGCCGCCCAGCGGACGAATTCATCGACATAGCGGTGATAGTTGGTGAACAGGATGTAGCGCTGGACATGTTCGGTCGGCGTGCCGGTATAGTGGCGCAGCCGGGCGAGCGAGAAATCGGTGCGCAGTCCGTCGAACAGGGCGAGCGGGCGGATCGCCGCGTCGTACAGTCCGTCAGCGATCTCGTCGCCGATATAGGCGAGTTCGGTGGCTGGAAAATGCCGCGCCAGCTCCGATGCCGACACTTCGTCGAGGCTCACCGCGTTTCCGGCATCGAGCACATAGGGGAAGGGGATTTCCTGCCGCCCCTCGACCGCCTCGACCTCAACGTCGTAGTCCTCGATCAACAGAGTCAGCTGTTCGGTCAGATAGTCGGCGAAGATCGCCGGCTTGGTCACGCTGATGCGATATTCGCCCGGGGTCACCAATCGGCCGAACGAGCGGATCGGCGCGGGACGATCATCCAGGCCGAGATATCGCAAGTGGATTTCGGGATAGGCGAACGATCCGTCAGTCCGGCTTTTCGGATCGGGCGTCGTACCGTCGGTGATATAGGCGGTCAGGGCGCCCTGGAGCCGCTTGACCGAAGCGGTGTAGAGCCTGTCGAGCTCTGCGACGATGATTGCTGCACGTGTCATCTGCTGTCGCTAAGGCAGCTTCGTTACGCTGGCAAGTCATCGGGCCGGTTATAGGGCCATTGCGGCCACTTCCCCTCCCTCATCGAGAGAGGGGAGGAGGGCAGGTCAATCCTTGTCGTCGTCAAGCAATTTGCTGATGCCGAATGCCGCGCCGGCAACCGCCGCGGCGGCGCCAGTGGCGATCGCTGCCGCCGCAACCGGATTTTCCTTCGCTGCCTCGATCGTCGATTCGACCGCGGACCCGACCGCTTCAACGGTCGAGTCGAAGGCAGATCCGACCGCTTCACGGGCCTGATCGAAAAACGATTTCTCGCCCGCTGCCTTTTTCACCGAATCAACGACCGCCGTTGCTGTGTCCTGCTTGATGTCGCTCATCACAAATTCCCTTCTCGGTATCCGTATGAACAACACCGCCCCACGCGCGTCGTTCCCTGCCCGAAAGCAGCTGGACGCAAACGCGGGGCGGCTGAGACGACCTTAGAGTTCGCCGAGCAGATATTCGGCCGAGCTGACGTTGAATTCGCCGGGTGCCTCGACATTGAGCTGTTCGACCACGCCGTCATTGACGATCATCGAGTAACGCTGGCTGCGCTCACCCATGCCGAATTTCGACCCATCGAAGGTCAGGCCCAGCGCCTTGGCGAAATCGGCATTGCCGTCGGCAAGCATGGTGATGTCGCCGGCGTCGCTGGCCTTGCCCCAGGCACCCATCACGAACGCGTCATTGACCGATGTGAAGGCGATCTCGTCCACGCCCTTGGCCTTGATCTCGCCGGCCTTGTCGACGAAGCCGGGCAAATGGCGGGCCGAGCAGGTCGGGGTGAAGGCGCCGGGTACGGCGACCACGGCGACCTTGCGGCCCTTGAAGAAATCGTCCGAGCTGACCTGGTCCGGGCCGCTGGCGGTTGCCTTGGTGAGAGTGAGGCTGGGTACGCGATCGCCGACGCTGATGGTCATTGCTGAAATCCTCCTGTGGCCGCTTGTTTGCGGCGCGTGATGGCCGCGTGGACGCGGCCGTGCCTAACTCGTGCAGCTTCGCCCAAATTTCAAGCATTGGGATTTCAAGCGTTGGCGACATCATCACTGCCGGGCTATGGGCGAAGCGATGGAAAGTGCAGCGTATCTGACCGGACAATTTCTCCTCGCCATGCCGGGAATCGGCGATCCGCGCTTCGATCACGCGGTCATCGCGATCTGCGCGCATGACGGGGAAGGGGCGATCGGCATCGGGCTCGGCGCGACGATCGAAGGGCTTGGGCTGCATACGGTGCTCGACCAGTTCAAGATCGATCCCGGTGAAGCACCGGACGCGCCGGTCCATTTCGGCGGTCCGGTCGAACCGCGCCGCGGTTTCGTGATTCACTCGAACGATTGGGGTGGCCAGGACACGATCCATGTCGCCGGGCGCTGGGCCTTGAGTGGGACGATCGACGTGCTGCGCGCGATCGCCGCGGGGACGGGGCCGAGCCATTGGGTGGTCGCGCTCGGTTATGCCGGATGGAGCGAGGGACAGCTCGATGAAGAGATGACGCGGCATGGCTGGTTCAGCGTGCCGGGTGACCTGGCATTGCTGTACGATACACCCGCCGAGGCGCGCTGGGCACGCGGTTTTGCCATGGCGGGCATCGATGCGCGGCTGCTGGTGAGCGAGGCGGGGACAGCTTGACCTTCACTGCCAGACGCTGAGCCGGTCGACCGCGCGCTGGAAGCCGGCCGCCATCGATCGTGCGCGGGCCCGGAGCAGCAGGCGTCGTCCCTCGGCATTGCGCAGATAGACCAGCTTCCCCGCACCGACGTCCCGGATCCAGCGTTGCGCGAAGAATTCGGCGACGTCCTTATGCTGGCCCAAGGCGGTCGGCACGGCATGGTAATCGATCCTGAGCCAGCGACCGAGCGGCGAATTGCGCTTGAGCAGGTAGCGCGGATTGCGCACCGGACCGACGATTTCCTCAATCGAGTCAAGGATCAGGCGTTCCTCGACTCGCGTTGCGCCTTCGACATGGACGAGGGATTTGCCCATCGCACTGGCGCGCGCCTCGACCTGAATCGAGTCGGGATCGCTGGTGATCAGGCTGGCATGGGCCAGCGAGTCGATCACCACCCGGCCGACTTGCGTGAGGCTGCCCTCGAGCGTGCCGTTGCGCACGAGCAGGTAGAGTGCCTTGCCCAGCTTCGGCAGCGCGTAAAGCAATGCCAGCCCGAAGAAGATCATTGCCGCCACGCCCAAGTTCGTCGGCAAGCCACGGCCGCGCAGCGCATTGGCGGCCGAAAACAGTCCGCCAAGGACACCGGTGATAGCGAGATAGTGCAGCGTGTCGGCAAGCGGCAGCAGGCGGGGCGCATGATTGATGCGGGTGATTTGCCGCATTCTCGGCCGGACGGTTGTCCCGTCGAGCGCTAAACGCCAGCGAGCCGCGAGGCTTGCCCGCTGGTTTGACCGGGCAAGCGTGTCTTGATTCAAGCTTCCAATCGCCTCGGCGTCCCAGTCGCGCCCGGCCAGGCCAAGCCGTCCAAGGCCGTTTTCGATCCGTACCGATCCAGTTTCGCTGACGCCTTCGAATGCTCGGAAACGGCGCTTCAGCATTTCCATATCGGCGCCGAGCGGGCGGCCAATCGGATCCGATGGATCGACCGCCGAGCGCCAGCCCAATCCCTTCGCCAGCGCACTGCCGAGCGATTCCGGCACGACTGTCGCGAGATGCCAGACATTGGCCGCCTTGTCGGGGCGCTGCGGATCGGTGCGGATCGCGCGGCCACGCATCTGGTTGGACAGCATGTACGACCCGACATAATTGGCCAGCACCAGCGTATTGACGGTCGGCGCGTCCCAGCCTTCGCCGAGCAGCGCCTGAGTGCCGACCAGCAGCGTCACGTCGCCGTGATTGAACAGGGCGGTGATGAGCTGAACGATGCGGTGGCCGCTCTCACCGCCGATTTCGATGCGGGCGTAGCGGGGGTCGTGGCCGAGCGACACGATGCGCAGATGATCGCGGCCTATGCCGATGTCCCGCGTTTGCCGCTCCAGCGCGGCCAGTGCCGTCACCGGCACGATCACCAATGAACCGGTAAGCACGCCGAGCCGAGCTGCACCGATTTCCTGACGCCGCAGGGTTTCGAAAATCGGCACGACACCGAGTTTGACCGGCAGGAACGGATCGTCGGCGCGGCGTGGCATGTCCCCGGCACGGACATGATCGGCGAGCACGACCATGCGCAGATCCTCGCCCAGAGCCGCAACCTCGCAGCGCGCGATCTCGATCACACTGCCGAGCTTGGCGATGCTGCCGGCAATGGTCGAATGAAGTTCGTTCTGATCGACCAGGCGCACGCGGCGCCCGTCGATCGCGCCGAGTTGCCGCAGGGCGGCCTTCATGTTCGTTAGGCGGTCCTTTCCCTGTTCTGCCAGATGAGGGTCGGAGAATAACAGGCCGGTGAGCAGGATTTCCAGCCAGCCAAGCGAGATGGGTGGCATATCGTTCCTGCTTGCGCCGAGCAGGCGAAGTGCGGTGCGGGGTGGTGGCGCGTCGGCGGAAAAAGCGAAGATCAGCATTGAGGAGAAGAATTCGGGCGCCGCCAGAATCTCTTCTTCATGGTTGGCGGTGAGGGTCAGATAAGGATGCGCGAGGATGAGATCGCGCACGGCTTGATCGGCGAGCAGCGTCGTCACGAATGTGTAAAGGCCGTCGCGCCGCGCCGCGAGCAGCGCATTCTCCGCGCCGGTCGGCCGCGAGACATGGACATGATCCTGATGCGGGCACAGATCGCCGTTGCGGACCAGTTCGGGCACCGGGATTTCGGCGTCGACCGGACCGCACAGGGTTTCGTAGCGGATCCACTCGGCATATTCGACGTCATAGGGCGGCGTGGCGGTCAGCGACACGAGGCGGGCATCGGGCAATGCAGCATGAAGCGTGCTGAGCGCGCGCCACCATTCGCGCCGCAGATGATGGGCTTCGTCGAGTATGATCGTGGTCGGCCCCAGCGCCCGGTAATAGGCAAGCAATGTCTCGATCCGCGCTGGATCGATCCCCACCGCTTCTTCGATCGTTTCGTCTTCGATGATTTCCGCCTCGGCCTGGTCGGCAGCCTCGCCCAGGGCGGCATGAAGCGCCTGATAGGTGAGCACTGTGACCAGCGCGGGTGCGGCGAGCGTGGTCGAAATCCAGTCGGGCTGATCGTGCGGTGCCGGCAGGAACATCCGGCACAAGCGGTCGACCCATTGGTTGCGCACCGCGATCGTCGGCGCGAGGATCAGTGCGGGCTGGCCGATACGACGCATCACTTCGAGGCCCAGCACGGTCTTGCCCGATCCCGGTGCAGCAACGACGTGCAGCTTCCCGTCGGCAAGATGCGCGTCGAGGTCGGTCAGGACCTGATGCTGATAATCGCGCCAGCGCCCCTGAAATGCCATTTCCGATATCATGTTTTCACCGTTGCTCGGGCTGGAGGCGGCGAAGTGCCTGAGTTCGCGGGGCACCGCAATCGTCTGGTCGATCCATTGCACCGGCTGGGAGAGGCGCGGCAACCGACAGCGGCAGCCGCCGCGATCTCGTCTCCATCGCCAAGTGATTCGCCGCGTTCGGCAAGGCGTCTGGAAAGGTATCGGAGCGGGGTGAGGGCAAGCCGTGAGGGGGCGGGGGGCTCGAGCGCCGTCCAGCGCGCGCCTCGGGTCATCGGACATATAAAGACATCTTTATATTTGATTTGGACGCCGTCCGCCTCTATGTGCGCCGCATCCAATCGTTTATTCGGAGATTCCCCCGTGGCCACCGCACCCGCGCTCGACGCGCATGACTATGTCGTCAAGGACATCAGCCTCGCCGATTTCGGTCGCGCCGAGATCAACATCGCCGAGACCGAAATGCCCGGCCTGATGTCGCTGCGCAGCGAATTCGGCGCGTCACAGCCGCTGAAGGGCGCGCGCATCACCGGCTCGCTGCACATGACGATCCAGACCGCGGTGCTGATCGAGACGCTGACCGCACTTGGCGCCGATGTGCGTTGGGCAACCTGCAACATCTTCTCGACTCAGGATCATGCCGCCGCCGCGATCGCCGCGACCGGTGTGCCGGTGTTCGCGGTGAAGGGCGAGAGCCTAGCCGAATATTGGGACTATGTCGGCGACATCTTCAACTGGGGTGCGGACACCGACGGCACGACCGCCAACATCATCCTCGATGACGGCGGCGACGCGACGATGTTCGCGCTGTGGGGCGCGAAGCTTGAAGCCGGCGCGACGCTGGGCGAGCCGGAGAATGACGAGGAAGTCGAATTCCAGCGCGCGCTGAAGGCGTTCATCGCCAAGTATCCGGGTTACCTGACCCAGACGGTCAAGAACCTGAAGGGCGTCAGCGAAGAAACGACCACTGGCGTGCATCGCCTGTACGAGATCGCCAAGAAGGGCGAGCTGCCGTTCCCGGCGATCAACGTCAACGACAGCGTGACCAAGTCGAAGTTCGACAACCTCTATGGCTGCAAGGAATCGCTGGTCGACGCGATCCGTCGCGCCACCGACGTGATGCTCGCCGGCAAGGTCGCCTGCGTCGCCGGTTTCGGTGATGTCGGCAAGGGGTCGGCCCAGTCGCTCCGCAACGGCGGCGCACGCGTGATGGTCACCGAAGTCGATCCGATCTGCGCGCTGCAGGCGGCGATGGAAGGCTTTGAAGTCGTGACCATGGAAGAGGCCGTGACTCGCGCGGACATCTTCTGCACTGCGACCGGCAATGCCGACGTCATCACCGCGGATCACATGAAGGCGATGAAGCCGATGGCGATCGTCTGCAACATCGGCCACTTCGACTCCGAGATCCAGATTGCCGCGCTGTCCAACTATGAGTGGACCGAAGTGAAGCCGGGCACCGACCTGGTGAAGTTCCCGGACGGCAAGCAGATCATCATCCTCGCCAGGGGCCGCCTGGTGAATCTCGGCTGCGCGACGGGCCATCCGTCGTTCGTGATGTCGGCCAGCTTCACCAACCAGACGCTGGCGCAGATCGAGCTGTGGACCAAGGGTGAGAATTACAAGAACGACGTGTATGTCCTGCCCAAGCATCTCGACGAAAAGGTCGCGGCGCTGCACCTTGAAAAGCTCGGCGTGCATCTGTCGAAGCTGACCCCGAAGCAGGCCGGTTACATCGGCGTACCGGTCGAGGGGCCGTTCAAGCCGGATCATTACCGCTACTAAACCAGTCAAAACCTTCGTCAGTTTGACAGAGACTTGAGCCGCGTCTGCCGTTGGGCAGGCGCGGTTTTGTCGCGCCTGCAAAAGTCGTTGCGCATCCGTGTTGCCGGATCGCAACAACTCATCAAAAATCCGTGGCAAGGGATTGCTTCGTTACGAGAAAGGGCGCTTTCCGCGCCTCCTCCGGGCGGCAATGCCTGAGTGCAACGAGTATCAAAGGGTCATATCATGGTTGGATCGACGGTCCTGAAGTCAGGACTTTTTATCACCACTTCCACCGTAGCGTTCGTTATCGCCGCCACGGCGCCGGCGATGGCGCAAACCGCCGCGCCGACGAGCGCCGATCAGGCCGCTTCCGTCGAACCGGCGGACGCGCAGGCTGAGCAAGTCGCAAGCGAAGACATCATTGTAACGGGATCGCGCATTGCGCGTCCTTCGCTCAATTCCATCCAGCCCGCCACGACGCTCACCGGGGCGGATCTGACGCGAACCGGCGGCATTGTCGTCGGTGACGTGCTGAACGACCTGCCGTCGCTGCGCTCGACCTTCAGCCAGGCGAATTCGACTCAGTTTCTCGGCACGTCCGGTCTAAACTTGCTCGACCTTCGCGGTCTGGGTGTTCCGCGCACGCTCGTGCTGGTCAACGGTCGCCGGCATATCACGTCGCAAGAGGGTGAATTCCAGGTCGACACCAACACGATCCCGACCGATCTGATCGAGCGGGTGGATATCGTGACCGGCGGCAGCTCCGCCGTTTACGGTTCAGACGCAATGGCGGGTGTCGTCAATTTCGTCATGAAGCGGAACTTCGAAGGGGTGACGCTCAATGCCCAGGGCGGCATTTCGGATAAACACGACCGGGGTACGTATCGCGTTTCCGGTACCTTCGGGAAGAACTTCGCCGAAGGACGCGGCAATGTCGCGCTGAGCCTCGAATATAACCGGGCCAATCTGCTGACCAATGCCGATCGCGATGAATTGACCGGCGCATTCTCGGGCCGCAATCAGTTCCAGGCCGTTAACAGCTCGGCGAGCCCGTTGCCGAGGCGCACATTTCTTTCCGGGATCCGCAGCTTCGGTTACGATAATGGCGGCAATTTCATCGCCTACAATGGCAACACCTTGCTGACACCATGCAGCCCTCTCGTTGCCTCTTGTCGTGCCAATGGCTATGCGCGCGTTTTCGGTTTCAAGCGGGATGGATCGCTGTCGGAGTATAATTACGGTACCGATTTCCGTCCGGCGGGATCGAACAACAACCAGAATGGCGATGGCGGCACGCTGACCGACAGCGGCACGCTGGATCCGTCGCTGAAGCGCTACGTGGCCAATTTCATCGCGCATTACGATGTCTCGGAAGGTTTCAAACCATTTATCGAGGCTAAGTTCGTACGCGTCGAAAGCTTCAGCCAGGGCACGCCTACTTTCGGTCAGGGCGGGACGCAGGGAAGCGATGGCAAGGGTGGCCCTGCTAAAGGAGAGACGTATCTTGGCTCCGGCGTGCCGATCTACTTCGACAACGCCTTTCTCAGACCTGAAGCCGCTGCCACTATTCGGTCGCTTCTGCCGGCCGGTTCGCAATATTTTCGCCTGAATCGCAGCAATGCCGATCTTGGGACCCGCGATGAATTCGATCGTCGCGATACCTATCGGATCGTGGTGGGCGCGGAAGGAACCTTCAACGACGACTGGAAATATGATTTCTCGGTCAACTATGGAGAATTCCAGAGCCGGTCCAAATTCTACAACAACCGGATCGAGTCGCGTTTCCAAAAGGCGGCGGATGCCGTGCGCAACGCGAGCGGCCAGATTGTCTGCCGCGTCAATCAGGTCACGGTTACCGACGCCGCTTGCGTGCCGCTGAACCTGTTCGGCAATGGTGCGCCGAGCCAGGCTGCGCTCAATTACATCAACACGACGTCGACTCGTCGGGGCAAGGCGACCGAGTTCGACGTCACGGCGAACGTGGTCGGCGACAGCTCGCAACTGTTCGAACTTCCCGGTGGACCGGTGAAGTTCGCGATCGGCGGGGAATATCGTCGCGAGACGGCTTCCTATGCCTATGACGATACCATCAAGAGCGGCGATACGTTCTTCAACGCCATCCCGGATTTCCGCCCGCCGTCATTCTCGGTCAAGGAAGCCTATGGCGAGCTTGAACTCCCGCTGTTGAAGGATCTGTCGTTCGCCCATGAACTGTCGATCAGCGCAGCCGGCAGAGTCGCGGATTACAAGGGATCGACCGGTACGGTCTGGGCCTATAATGTCGGCGGTCTGTATGCGCCGGTCCGCGACCTGAAATTCCGCGTCAACTATTCGAAGTCGGTGCGGGCGCCCACATTGGGCGATCTCTATTCGCCGCCGTCGCAGAACTTCGATCAGTTGAACGACCCTTGCGATGTTGACTACATTAACACCGGCAAATCGACCCGAGTTGCGAACTGTGCGGCGGCGGGCGTGCCGGTCGGGTTCCAGAATGGCGTTGCGCGTGCCGGCAGCACCGAATTCCTGTCGGGTGGTAATCCAAACCTTCAGGCGGAACAGTCACGAAGCTGGACTTATGGCGCCATCTTCCAGCCCCGCTTCGTTCCCGGCCTGGCGATCACGGTCGATTATTACGACATCAAGATCAACAAGGTGATCAGCCCGGTCGATGCCCAGACGATCCTCGATGCTTGTTATGACGGAGCATCGCTCAACAACGATTTCTGCAAGCTCATCAACCCACGGCAATCCGACAGTAATTTCGCCCGCCCCGCGCTGTTGCAAAGCACGGTCAATTTCTCCGCGCTGCGTGCCAAGGGCATCGATTTCGATGCCTCCTACAATCGCCGGTTCGGCCCTGATACCAAAGCTGTGTTCCGGGTCATCGGAACCTGGGTCCGTAACCGTACCGATTACCCTTATCTCGATAACCCGGATCAGCCGGATCGGGTCAAGGGCGAGCTTGGTGATCCGGTCTGGAACGTCAACGCATCGATCGATCTGACCCACAAGAATTTCACTCTGGGGTATCAGGTTCGCTATATCGGACGGCAATCGATCACTGATTGGGAAGCGCAGCACGACACCAATGGCGTGCCAGCGCTCAACCCGAACTACGCCGATGTCGTCTATTATCCGAAGGTTATCTATCATGCGGTTCGCGCGTCGGTGGATGTCGACAAGCGTTTCACGCTCTATGGCGGCGTGGACAATCTGACTGACAAGAAGCCGCCTTACGGGTTGCTCGGCGTCGGTGGTAACGCCTCCGGCAATGACGGCATTTATGATAACATCGGCCGCTTCATGTATGTTGGTGTTTCCGCCAAGTTCTAAGCGTGCTCGCGTCTCGTTAAGGGGCGTCTGATGAAGGAAGGGGCGGGTTCGGCATGGTCGAGCCCGCCCTTTTCTTGTTCGCGCGGCACATCATGGTGGCGCAGGCGATCTCACCAGTGGATGTCCGGCTCGGCCGGGTGCCGGTTCAGGCTCTTTGGGGAAGGGCGTCGGCCAGTGGTGAAAGCCATTGGCTATAGGGTTGCCAGGCCTGGCCGCTGGTCGGATCGATCGGTCGCCTGACCTGGGATGCGCTGGCGGTGCGTACTGGACGCGCATTTTCGTAAAAGCGCAGGCAGGAAGCTTCGAACTCGACGCCGATATGCGTCAGCAATCGCCGGACTTCGCTTTCGGTATTGGTCACCAGCGTCTCATGCTCGACGCGATGCACGCGGCCCGGCAGGACCGTATCGATATGATCGAGCAAGCGCACATAGTCGCTGTAGTATCGGCCGATATCGCCTAACGACGACGCGAATGACCGTCCTTTGGCGTAATGCTGTTTGAAATTGGAAAAGCCGCACGCCATCGGATCGCGCCGCGCATCGATGATGATCGCATTCGGCAGGATGAGATGGATCAGTCCGATATGCAGCCAGTTTTCCGGTAATTTGTCGATGAAATAAGGGCGGTCCGTCTTGCGATGCACGGCAGCCGCTTCGAGATAGAGTTCGCCCAAGGCGGCCAGCGCGGCTGGATCCACCCCGGCGACGACATCCGGATAACGCACCGACCCGCTTGACCAGCGTTCGGCGACCAGCCTGTGCGCCAGAAGGGAGATATAGGGCAGTTCGGCGGTGCCTTCGATCAGGCTGTGGCTGGAGAGAATCTGCTCGATCAGAGTCGAGCCGGCCCTGGGCATGCCGAGAATGAAGATCGGTGCGCGCGACGGGTGGCCGGCACCCTTGCGATCGGCAAGGAAAGGTTGATCGAACAGCCTGATCGTGCGGTCGGTCTCGTCGGATTGAGCGGCTGCGTCGTGGTTTGCCCCTGCCGCAACAATGGCATTGCCGCGTGCATAATGTTTGAAAGATGCCGGATATTGACGGGCGTCCTCAAGCGCCTTGCCCGCAGCAAAGTGCAGATGCAGCGCCTGATAGGCATTATCGCCGCTGTGGCGTAATTCCTCTTCTATCGTCACGATGTCGGCCTCGCCCAGAACCCCCGATTTAAGGTCGGCGAGACCCCACCATGCTTCACCAAGTCCCGGTTCGAGCATCAGCGCACGGCGATAGGCGGCGATGCTGTCGGAGATCTTGCCGGAAGTCTTGAGCAAATGGGCATAGCCGACCCACAGCATTGCGAAATCCTCACAACGGCTCAGGCTTTCACCATAGCCGCGCTCCGCTTCGTCATATTCGCCGATTTGTCCGAGCATGGTCAGCCGGAGAAGTGCGGCCGACATATCGTCAGGGCGTGTCGCGACGATATCGTCGACGATGGCGATCGCGGCGGTGACCTGATTCAGGCGAAACAGGGCGTTGGCCAGCTTGAATTTGATCTCGTGATCGTCGGGCATTGCCGAGAGGCCGGTGCGGTAGAGTTTGACCGCTTCCTCGTCCAGCCCGGCGGCTGCCGCGATTTCCGCCAACAGCAGCGTCGCGGCCATATTCTCGCGACCATGCGCCAACGCGTCGCGGACCAGATGTTCGGCGTCGCCATGTCGTCCAGCGGCGAATGCGCGAATGGCGGTCGACACGAGGGGCGTTCGACTTGCCGCGAGTAATATTGCCTGGTCGATGAGAGCTGCCTGCGCGCGCAGGCCATCCTTGCGCAACGCGCGCGCGAGCAATCGAAGATTGGCGTGGCGGGTCGGCCAGGCGGCGAGGAAGCGCTCGATAGCCGGACGGGCCTGATCCGGCTCGGGGTCGGTGCGCAACAGGGTTTCGATGTCGTCGATCGCCGGGAATGTCACACCTTGGGTCCTTGTTGCGATCGGGTGCGGGTAGTCAAGGAAACGGGGTCGGCTGCCATATGGCAACCGACCCCGTCAAGAGGACATGGTCGCGAGATCAGAACTTCGCGACAGCGCCGAAATAGAAGAAGCGACCGATATTATTATAGATCGCGCTGCCGCCACCGACGCCCGTCAAACCATAGGGCGGGATCTCGTTCGCAACGTTGTCGATGCCGAGATAGAAATTGAACTTCTCGGTGGCATCGATATCGAGGCGCACGTCATTGTACCAACGTTCCGGATAGTAGACGATCGGGAACGCGTCGGCATTTTGCGGTGCACGGCCCTGTTTGCTGTGGGCATCCTCATACTGGTTGGGAACCATCTTGCCGATATAGCGCAATTTATGGCCAATGGTGAACGCACCCATCTTCAGGCTGGTGTTGATATTGAACGAGTGTTTGGGATCGCCCAGTTCTTCCAAGATTTGATCGGCGCGATTGGGATCGACCGGATTCAAGAAAGAGTCGTTCTGGAGCGCGAGGGTGTAAATGGCGCGGAAGTTAAATTCACCGAAGCCAAGCTTGCGCCGGTAATTTGCTTCGAAATCGATGCCGCGTACCTTCAATTTTGCATAATTCAGCGGTATGACGTTCAGGCTATTCTCAAGTATCTGATTTGGCTCTTCTCCACGAGGTCCACCGCCCGCTCCCGCGCGCGAGAAAAGCTTGCAGAACTGATTGTTGAGTGATGCCGCATCGAAACAGGCGTCAACAATATCCTGCGCCGATGGCGCGGTGATTACATTATTGACAGTGATGTCGTAATAATCGACCGATAGCGAGAAGCCAGGCACGAAGCGCGGCTGGAACACGCCACCCACAGTGTAGGAGTCAGACTTTTCCGATTTGAGTGCGTTATTGCCACCCGACAAGAAGGCCAGAGATTGCTGGTACTCGAAGTTATAAGTCGTAGGAACGCCGGCCGCTCCGCAGTTCGCTGCGCGTGTAGAAGAGCCCTTTCCTATATTATCGGAGGAGCAGGGGTCGCTAAATCCGGGAGCATAATTCTGACCCAAAGGGGTAAACAGATCGACCAAATTCGGCGCCCGTACCGCGCGAGAATAATTTGCGCGGAACCGAAGGTCACGGACTGGGGCGAAGTCGACACCGGCATTGTAAGAATAAACCGTCCCAGCCGACCCTTTATAATCTGCCACACGACCTGCGCCGCTGAGCGTCAGTTCATTGATGAAACTGTCCTTGATCAAGGGCAGTCTAAGCTCTGCATAGGCCTCTTTCACTTCGAACGCCGGCGGGTTGAACGGCGGAATGGAGTTATAGAATGTGAGTCCTGCTGCCGTGGCTGCATCCTGATCGTAAGATGCGGTTTCACGCCGATATTCGGCGCCGACCGCAAAACCCACAGGTCCACCCGGCAAGCTGAACCATTGGCTCGTGTCGCCGCTAAGAAATGCGGAGCCGACGAACTGAGTGATTTTGCCCCGGGCGACCGAATCCTGGAGGAGATAGTTGCGCGCCGCGTCCGTGATCTTGCCTTGCCCGAAAAGGTTGATCGGAACGCATGAAGCCACGTCGTTGGCTAATTGACCCTGCGCATAGGCCGCAGCCGCTCCCGTAAGCCCTTCGAGCGCAATGCGAGCGCTGGGCACAACCTTGGAGCGGCAAACGATATTGCCGGTCGCAGCGCCGCCGGCCGCAAGGCCAGAATCCACTGCATCGATGGCAAGAAGAAAGCGCTGCAGATTGACGTTACCCAATAGGCGGGTGTTCTCGCGGAACTCACCATAATTGGCGCTGACCTCATAGTTCCAATCGTCATTGAATGTGCCACGCACGCCGCCAACCGCGCGATAGGTTTCGCGACGTGCCTTCTCTTCGCGATTCGTTAGCTCGACGGCATTTTTGAGAAATGTGAAAGACGTGTTCTGGTCTGGAGTAAGGCCGTAATAATCACGGATCACGCCGGCGGCTTGCGGGCTAAGGTAAGGATTGTCAGTGCGGAAGCGCTCGCGCGGCGAGCCGGTGGTGCCGCCCGAGAAGAAGAACGGCCCGCTTGAGTTGCCGAGCGAATCCGTACGGACATATTTGGCTTCGATAAACGGAACGAACGCTTCGCTGATTTCATAATGAGCGATCAGATTGGCGCTGTAGCGTTCGAGCTTCGGAGACAGGCCAAATTGCGTGCCGCCGCGGAAATTGTCGCCGTTGCCGCCGATATAGCTTGGAAACCGCCCAAGCCCAACCCGGGTTCCGGTCTGCCGGACAAGATCTCCGGATGGCGTGAACAGATACGGTGTGTAGGCTCCATCGCTTAGCGACGAGAGGAATGTGCCGCCGTTGCTGTACAGACCGCTGCGAATGTCGGTCACGAATCGTGTATCGAAGACACCATCACTGCCGTTCACAGCGCCGGGCGGATCAGAATCTACAGTGACGAAGCCCTGATTGTTGCGAAGATTCTTACGGCCTGATGCGTAAAAGTCGTTCTGGCGGGCATATTCGAAATTGATTGCGACATTTCCCCGCCCTTCGGCGAAGTTCGTGCCGGCGAGCGCGCTTATATAATAGGATCCGGCATCGCCTTCCTGGCTGATGCCGCCTTGTCCCCGAATCTGCACCCCCTGATAGTGATCCTTGAGGACGAAATTGACCACGCCCGCAATCGCGTCCGATCCGTAGATGGCGGAGTTGCCGCCGGTGACGATATCGACCCGCTCGATTAGGTCGGTCGGGAAAGTATTCGTATCCGGTGACACGGCGTTACTCAGGATGTCGCCCGCGACATGGCGGCGGCCGTTGACGAGAACCAGTGTCCGCTGTGTCCCCAGGCCACGCAAATCGAGCAGGTTAAGACCGGCAGTGCCGAGGAAGCGCGTGGAATTCGACTGGCTGAATGTGCTGCGTAAAGCGGGGAGCTCGTTCAGCGTATCGCCGATGGAGGTCTTGCCGGTCTGAAAGAATTCGTCACCGCTGATGCTTGTGATCGGGACGGTCGATTCGAGGTTGGGACGGCGGATGCGCGAACCAGTGACGACGATATCCACATCGTCGGTTTCCTTGGCGGTGGTTGTCGCTTTCTCAGATACTGGCGATGCAGCATCCTGAGCTAGAGCGGGCGTTGTCATTAACGCTCCAATAAATATCACTGACCCAAGCGCACTCGACGCATTAAAACGGTTCTTGCTCATTACACACCCCTGTGACGAAGCTAGGATGGCGATCTTGCGCTCGTTTTTATTTCGTTCAAGTCTTTGAGGCATTGACGCGTTAAACCGGACAATATTGTTTCATAAATGTCACACGGGTCGATCGTGAAAACGCCTGATCGCGCGCCATGGCCATTTCAGAAATCGAGCGTTTTGAAATCGGGCAATCTATCGCCTAGAGACAGTTGGATGATGCGTCGTATCGGTGGCGTCCGCCTAAAGGGGCTATGGTGATCGAGGTTTCGACGCTCGGAAGTGTTTGGGCCGGAGTGTTGCTGGCAACCCTGATCGGTGTGGCCGGCTTCTTCCTGTATCGTGGCATTCGCGCCCAACGTGGCGCTGCCGCAACGCTTGCCGCAAACGCCCGCCTCGAAGCGCTGCTTGCCGTCGCGCCGGCGCTGGCGATGGTCGTTCGCGCGGATGGTCGACTCGAACTCCCGGACCGCCTTGCCGACTGGTTCGGCCTGTCCTCGCCGCCACGGTATCTCGCCGATCTGGCCGGCGGGAAAGTCGGCCTTACGCCGGACGATGCCGCCGCTCTGGCAACGGATGTCGCGGCGGCGCAGAAAGCGGGGCGGAATTTCAAGCGCACGGTGCGGGCGCAAGGGTCTTCGCGCACCTTGATGATCCAGGGGGTGCGTGCGCCGCGCGACCTTCAGGCGCCGGGTGGCGTTGTGTTGTGGGTGTTCGACGCGACCGAAAGCCAGGCGGAGATCGCGCGGCTGGGTGAAGAGGGCTCGGACATTCGCGGGGCGTTCGATGCGCTGACCGGACTGATCGAGGCCGCGCCATTGCCGATGTGGTATCGCGGTGCCGACCTCCGGTTGGCGATGGTCAATTCGGCTTATGTCGAGGCCGTCGAAGGCGCCGATGCGGAGGACGTCGTGCGGCGCGGCGTCGAACTGGTCGAAGGGTCGGGAGTCGGCGGTCCGCTGGCCAGCGCGGTGCTGGCGCGCGATACCGACATGCCGCAGATGCAGGCGATGCCGGCGACCATTCGCGGCGCGCGGCGCATGCTCCGCGTGTATGACGTGCCGCTGCCGACCGGCGGTGTCGCCGGCTTTGCCGTGGACATCGAGGAACTCGAACAGGCGCGCTCGGGAATCAAGCGGTTCGGCGATGCGCAGCGGGCGATGCTCGACCGGCTATCGGCCGGGGTGGTGCAGTTCGCTGCCGACCGGACACTGGTTTTCTGCAACCAGCCGTTCCGCCGGTTGTTCGCGATGCGCAGCGAATGGTTGTCCGACCGGCCCGAATTCGATCGCGTACTGGAACGCATGCGCGAGGCGAACCGCTTGCCCGAAGTGCGCGATTTCCCTGGCTGGAAAGCGGAGCGGCGCGACTGGTTTGTCGCGACGAGTGGCGCGATCGAGGAAAATTGGCATCTGCCCGGCGGCGTGCATCTCCGCGTCGTGGCGCAGCCTTTGCCCGATGGCGGGCTGTTGCTGATTTTCGAGGACCGCACCGAGCAAGTCCAGCTGGCCAGCGCGCGCGACACTCTGTTGCGGGTGCGTACGGCGACGTTCGACAACCTCTACGAGGCGCTCGGCGTGTTCGCGGCGGATGGACGGCTGCAGATCTGGAACAACAAGTTCCGCGCCTTGTGGGGGTTCGACGAAGAGTTTCTCTCGACTCATCCACGTGTCGACGTGCTGGCCGAGGCCGCGTCGGGGAAGCTCGCCAATCCGGCGCGCGCGCAATTGATCGCGGATCTGGTGCGCGCAGCGACCGTCGAGCGGCAACAACGCGGTGGTCGGGTCGCCTTTGCCGACGGCCGGCATTTCGAATTCGCCGCGGTGCCGCTGCCCGACGGCAATGGCCTGTTCACCATGCTCGACATTTCCGACAGCCGCCGAATCGAGCGCGCGCTGCGCGACCGTAATGAGGCGCTGGAGGCGGCGGACCAGGTGAAGACCGCGTTCGTCGCCAATATGAGCTATGAATTGCGCACGCCGCTCACCTCGATCAGCGGCTTCGCCGAGATGTTGAGCGAAGGCTATGCCGGTAAATTGACCAAGGCGGCCGATGGCTATGTCGATGCCATCATGGAAGCCGTCGAGCGCCTTGGGCTGCTGGTCGACGAAGTGCTCGACCTGACTCAGAATGATGGCAGGACGCCTGCCCTGGAAATGCTCGAAGTCGACCTCGAACAGGCGGCGCGGGCGGCGGCGGACGAGATCGGGCCGCTCGCCAAGCGCAAGAAGCTCGATTTCGCGGTCGAAGTGTTGCCGTCGATCGGCAGCACCAAGGGCGATGCGAACCGCTTGCGGCAAGTGATCGAGCATCTCCTGCGTCACGCGGTCAACGGAACACCCGAGGGCGGGCGCATCCTGCTTCATGCCGATGGCACCGCGGTGGCCGCGCGGATCGTCGTGTCCGACGATGGCGCGGGGATGAGCAAGGAAGCGGTCAAGCATGCCTTTGACCGTTTCGCCCAGCCCGGCGTGACGCGCGGCGGCGAGCGGGCACTTGGCCTGGGGCTGCCGCTCGCCAAGCAGTTCGTCGAGGCGCATGGCGGGACGATCTCCCTGGTGTCGGAGCCAGGGCAGGGGACTTTCATCACGGTCGAATTGCCACGGCGCTAGCAGTTGAATGTGCCGAGTTATGCGCATGTCATATGCGCATGAGAGGGAGGGATATGAGCAAGTCGACGGTTCGCGAAACGCCTGTCTTTCGCCGACCGACCAATGTCTCGCTGGATGCTGCGTTGATCGGTGAAGCAAAAGAGCTGGGAATAAACGTTTCCCGCGCGTGCAGGGACGCGATCGATATGCTGCTGGCGGGACGCTGACGGATGCTGCCGCTGAACGGACCCGACGAAAGCCATTCATTTGGTGAGCGTCTGGCAGAGCTGGTGCAGCCGGGTGATGTCATCACGCTCGAAGGACCACTCGGCGCGGGCAAGACCAGCATCGCGCGGGGGTTGCTTGCCGCGCTTGGTCTGGCGGGTGAAGCGCCGAGCCCAAGCTTTGCGATCGTTCAGCCCTATGCTCCGCCCGAGGTGCGCATGCCGGTGCTGCATGTCGATCTCTATCGCATCGACGACCCGAACGAGATGGAGGAACTGGGGCTCGACGATGCCGCGTCCGATTCGCTGCTGATCGTCGAATGGCCCGAACGCGCTCCGGGATTCTGGCCCGATGCGCTGGCGCTCACCCTGCAGATCATGCCCGATGGCGCGCGCGCCTTGACAGCGCGGGTCCCGGCGGCATGGAGGGCGCGATGGCACCAGATATGAATCCCCCGGCCGCCGCGGCCGACTTTCTTCGCGGCATCGGTTGGGCGGAGGCATCGATCCTGCCGCTGGCGGGCGATGCGTCGTTCCGGCGTTACTTCCGCGTCGTCGATCATGATCGCAGCGCGGTGCTGATGGACGCGCCGCCGCCGCACGAGGATCCACGCCCGTTCATCGATATCGCGCGCTGGCTTGGCGAACGCGGGTTCGCCGCGCCGACGATCCATGGCATCGATCTCGACAATGGTCTCGTCCTGATCGAGGATTTTGGTGACGCCCGCATGCGCGAGACCGTCGATGCGGCGCCGGAAAGCGAGTTGCGGCTGTATGAGGCGGCGATCAACATCCTGATCCGGCTTCGCGATCACGAAGCGGGACCGCTGCCGGATTATAATCTCAGCGAATTGCACCGCGAGGTCGGCTTGCTGACCGAATGGTATTGCCCGGCGGTTGGCATCGAGGCCGATCTGCAGGGATATCGCGACGCCTGGGACGCAGTGTTCGGCGCAACGCTGACCGGCCCGCGCGTAACCGTGCTGCGTGACTATCATGCCGAGAATCTGATGCTGATCGGCGCCGCTGTCGAGGGCGGCAGCGAGACGCTGGGCCTGCTCGATTTCCAGGATGCGCTGGCGGGGCACCCGGCCTATGACCTTGTCTCGCTCTTGCAGGATGCGCGGCGCGACGTGCCGCCCGCGCTCGAGGCCGCGATGCTCGATCGTTATCGCCGCATCACCGGTGTGGGCGACGATTTCGACACCGCCTATCATGTGCTTGGCGCGCAGCGGAACGCGAAGATCGTCGGCATTTTCACGCGGCTGTGGAAGCGCGACGGCAAGCCGCGTTATCCCGGCATGTGCCCACGCGTCTGGCGCTATCTCGAACATGATCTGGCACATCCGGCGCTGGCACCGGTGGCAGCCTGGTTCGATACCAATATCCCTGCCGCATTGCGTGGTGATCCGATGACGCTGAGCCTCAAGGCACTTGGGCAATGAGCCTGAAAAAGCGAACGCTCGCGATCCGTCCCGATCCGGGTGGCGAGGTGCCCGAAACGGCCATGCTGATGGCGGCGGGATTGGGCAAGCGCATGCGCCCACTTACCGCGACCCGGCCCAAGCCCTTGGTCGAGGTCGGGGGCAAGGCGCTGCTCGATCATGTGTTCGACAAGCTGCGCGCCGCCGGGGTGAAACGGGCGGTGGTCAACGTCCATTATCTCGCCGACGCGTTGCAGGCGCATCTCGACAATCGCGTGAAGGGCATCGAGATCGTCGTGTCCGACGAACGCAAGCAGTTGATGGAAACCGGCGGCGGCATCGTCCAGGCGCGCGAACTGATCGGCGACAAGCCCTTCCTGGTGATCAATTCCGACAATCTGTGGATTGATGGACCGACCGATGCGATCCGCGCGCTCGCCGCGCGCTGGGACGATGACAAGATGGATGCGCTGCTGCTGCTCGTGCCGCAGGCGCGCGCGCATTGCCATACGGGGCAAGGCGACTTCCGTGTCGCGCCCGATGGGCGGATCATCGGCCGGCGTCAGCCGGGCAAGATCGCACCGTTCGTTTATACCGGCGTGCAAATCCTCTCGCCGCGCATCATCGCGGATTGGCCGGAAGGGCCGTTCTCGACCATGGTCTTCTGGGAACGCGCCATCGCCGCAGGGCGTGCATATGGGCTGGTGCATCAGGGGCTATGGTTCGATGTCGGCACGCCCGGGGCGATCGCCAAGACCGAAGCCATGCTCGCCGATGGGTGAGGGCGATAGGATGCAGACCCATGCTCTACGAGGTCGATATTCACCCCACCCGAAGGGCAGGTTGATCCAGGCGCGGTGGTACGTCGAGCCGTTCAACCGGGGGACAAGCCCCGGTTTTCACGGCTCTCCTTCCACGGCATCCCGGATCAACCTGTCTCGATCCTCGTAGAGCATGGGTCTGCATCCTCAGCCCACGCTCTACACGATCCCGGCGCACCGGGCCTTTGCCGATGCACTGGCAGCAGGCCTGATCCGGCGTTTCGGCGGGGAGACCATGGGGCTTGCCCGTGGCCTGGTCCTGCTGCCCAACAATCGCGCCAGGCGCGCACTGACCGATGCGTTCGTGCGCGCCAGCGGCGGCGGGCTGTTGCTGCCAAGGCTGGTGGCGATCGGCGATCCGTCGCTCGACGAAGCCGCGGGCGCCGCGATCGACCCGGCCGACGTACCGGAGCCGGTATCCCCTGCGGTTGCGCCGTTGCAGCGGCGCATGATCCTTGCCCGGCTGGTGTCGGAAGAACGCGTGCGCGCCGGACAGCCGGTCGACGCGGCCGAGGCGGTGCGGCTGGCCGGTGAGCTGGCACGGACGCTCGATCAGTTGCTGGTCGAGCAAGTCGACCCGCGCAAGCTGCGCGAGCTGGAACTGACGCAGGAACTGTCGGACCATTGGCAAAAGGCGCTGTCGCTGTTCGGTACCGTGCTCGACCGCTGGCCGGGAGAACTTGAAAAACTCAAGCGGATCGATCTTGCCGACCGCCGGTCGCGGTTGCTAGGGCGACTGGCCGATCGGTGGCGACACACCCCGCCTGCGGGGTTCGTCTGTGCCGCCGGCATCACCGACAGCGCGCCCGCCGTGGCCGGGCTGATGCGCTGCGTCTCGGAATTACCGCATGGCATGGTCGTACTTGCCGACCTCGCGCTCGATATGGATGAGCGCGAATGGCTGGCGCTGGGGCCGCATGCCCCCGATCCGGTGACTGGCCTGCGCCGCCGGTCGATCGAGACGCATCCGCAATTCCATCTGAAGCTGCTGCTCGAGCGGATGAGCGTCAACCGGAGCGAATTCACGTTGTGGCGCGAAGGCGGGGGGCATGACGCAACCATTGCGCGCGGCCGCGCCATCGCCAATGCGCTGGCTCCAGCTGAATTCACCGGCAAATGGACCACGCTCGACGCCGATCAGCGACGGCTGACGGGGATCGTGGCGGCTGAACTGGCGACGCCCGCCGAGGAAGCCCAGGCGGTGGCCCTGGCGCTGCGAGAAGTCCTGGAGACCGATGGCAAGACCGCCGCGCTGGTCACACCCGACCGCGCCCTGGCGCGCCGGGTGGCCGCGCATCTCGACCGCTGGGGAATCGAGATCGACGATACCGCCGGGCGGCCTTTGTCGATCCTGCCATCGGGGACCTTGCTCACCGCGCTGGCCGAGGCGGCGGTGCAGCGTTTTGCGCCACTCGCGTTGCTGGCTTTGCTCAAGCACCCGTTGGTGCGCTTCGGCGAAGGACGGACGGCATGGCTGGATGGCGCGCGCAGTCTCGACCGGGTGCTGCGCGGTCCCCGGCCGGCGGCGGGGCTGGCGGGAATCGATACGCATCTGGCCGACGCACCCGATCGCGAAGCGAAACGGCGTGCCGAAGCCGCCGTCTGGTGGCCGCAAGCGCGCGCGTTGCTCGCGCCGATCGAGGGGCTGTTCGGTGGTGGAGCCCAGCCGCTGCCGATGATGATCGCAGCGTTGCGCGAAACGGCGCAGGCGCTGTGTGGTGACGCACTATGGGGCGGTCCCGCGGGGCGCGCCGCCGCGGAGCTGCTTGCCGAACTGGAAGCGCAGGCGGGATCAGGCCCGGCGATGGTCGAGCCGGAGAGTCTCGCGCCCTTGCTCAAGACCCTGATGGACGAAGTCGCGGTGCGGCCGCCACAGGGCGGGCATCCACGTCTGGCGATCTATGGTTTGATCGAAGCGCGCTTGCAGACCGCCGATCTGATGATCCTGGGCGGCCTGAACGAAGGCACCTGGCCGGGGCAGCCCGCGCCCGATCCCTGGCTTGCGCCGCGCATCAGGAGCGAACTTGGCTTGCCGGGCCTGGAACGGCGTGTCGGCATTTCCGCGCATGATCTGGCTGGAGCATTGGGTGCGCCGGCCGCTTTGCTGACCCGTGCCCGCCGTGACGCCAAGTCGCCTGCGATCGCGTCGCGTTTCTGGTTGCGGCTACAGGCACTGGCGGGTGAGCGGTTCGAGCGCGCCGTCGCGCTGGAAGGCTGGACTCGCGCACTCGATGATCCGGGCGAGCACGTGCCCGAGACGCAGCCCGCGCCATCGCCGCCCGCCGAACTGCGCCCCAAACGCATCGCTGTGACGGATGTCGACCGGTTGAAGGCCGACCCTTACGCCTTTTACGCCAAGCGTATCCTGCGGCTGATGCCGCTCGATCCGGTTGATGCCGATCCGAGCGCGGCGTGGCGTGGCAGTGCGGTGCACGAAGTGCTGGAGATGTGGGCGCGCGAAGATCAATGCGATCCGGCGAAGCTCCACGCCCGCGCGCTGACCATGCTCGCCGATGCGCACCCTTTGATGCAGGCGCTGTGGCAACCGCGGTTGATGGAAGCGATCGACTGGATCGTCGAGGAAACCGCGCGCCATGTCGCCGATGGCCGGATGCTGGTCGCGGTCGAACAGGATGGCAAATGCGAGATTGCCGGGGTCGAGCTGACCGGCAAGTTCGACCGGGTCGACCGGCTCGCGGCGGGTGGTCTGGCGATCATCGATTATAAGACCGGCAAGCCGCCCTCGGCGGCGGCGGTCGCGGAAGGCTATAGCTTGCAGCTTGGCTTGCTTGGGCTGATCGCGGAACGCGGCGGTTTCCCCGATGCGAAGGGCAGGGCGGACGCGTTCGAATATTGGTCGCTGTCGCGCAAGAACGGCAAGTTCGGCTATATCGAAAGCCCGGTCGATCCTGACGGCAAGCGTAACCGCATCGTCACGGCCGACTTCACCACCGTCGCCGCGCGCAATTTTACCGAGGCGGTGCGCGAATGGCTGACCGGCGACGCGCCGTTCACCGCCAAGCTTCATCCCGAATATGCGCCATACGCCGATTATGATCAGCTGATGCGCCGCGACGAATGGTATGGCCGTGAGCGCGGATAACCGCCCGCTTCCAGTCCTCAAGGACAATCAGGCGCGGGCGAGCGACCCGCGCGCGCATGTCTGGCTGTCGGCGTCGGCGGGCACGGGCAAGACCCAGGTTCTCGCCGCGCGCGTGTTCCGGCTGTTGCTGCAAGGGGTCGATCCCGGCGCGATCCTGTGCCTGACCTTCACCAAGGCCGGGGCGGCGGAGATGGCCGGGCGGATCAGCCAGCGGCTCGCCGCCTGGGTGCGCATGCCGAAATCGGCCTTGTTCAGCGATTTGAACGCGCTGGGCGAGAAGCCCGACGATGCGCTGGCCGAACGGGCGCGGACCTTGTTCGCCAAGGTGCTCGATGCGCCGGGTGGCGGCATCCGCATCCAGACCATCCACGGCTTTTGCCAAAGCTTGCTCGCGGCCTTTCCGATCGAGGCCGGATTGGTGCCAGGTTTCCGCCCGCTCGAGGCGCGCGAGGAATCGGTGCTGGCGCGCGAGGCGCTGGCCGAGATGCTGGTCGATGCGAGCCAGCACGCGATCGATACCGTCGGCGCGCTGAGCCTCAGGCTGGGCGAAGGCGAGGCGGAGAATTTCCTGCGCGATTGCGCCCGGTCGCTGGCCGCGTTGCAGCAATTGCCGATCGATCTGCAATCGTTCCTGCGCCGCGAGCTGGACTTGCCCGAAGGCGATATCGAGTTGGCGATCGCCGAGGCGTGCGACGACAGCGTGTTCGATCATGAAACGCTCGATGCGATCGGCGGCTTCAACGCCAGCTGGGCCACCAAGAGCGGGCTGGAGCGCGCTGGATTGGTCTCGGCCTGGCTCGATCGTTCGCCGGTCCAGCGCGCCGCGACGCTGGGCGAGCTCAACAAGATCTGGGCCAAGGCCGATCTCGACATCCGCTCGTTTGGCAAAGGGCAGGCGCCGCAGGATCCCGATTATGCCGATCTCGCGACCGGCATGTACGACTATTGCGCCAGCCTGCTGCAGATGCGCGTGCGCGGCGCTTATGCCGATTTGCTCGCTGATGCGCTGAGCGTCGGGCGCGATTATGCCAATGCCTATGCGCTGGCCAAGCGCCGCGTCGGCGCGGTCGATTTCGACGATCTGATCCATTCGGTGGTCGAACTGCTCGCGCAGCCGGGCATGGGCGAATGGGTGCGTTACAAGCTCGACCAGGTCACCGAGCATATCCTGATCGACGAAGCGCAGGACACCAATCCGCGGCAATGGGCGATCGTCGCGGCGCTGGCCGAGGAGTTCTTTGCCGGCCTTGGCGTGCATGGCGAGCGAGTCCGCACGCTGTTCACGGTCGGCGATTACAAACAGGCGATCTTCGGCTTTCAGGGCACCGACCCGATCTTCTTCCGCGCCGCCGAACAGCGTTTTCTGACCAAGGCGGAGGCGGTCGGTGACGATGGCGTGCCGTTCGAGCGGCTGTCGCTCACCGCTTCGTTCCGCTCGACCCGGCCGGTGCTGGAGTTCGTCGATGCCGCGATCGATGCGATTGGTGACCCGGGGCTGGGCGAGATTGCCGATCGTGAACTCCATGCGAGTGAAGTAGCCGGCCCCGGCACCGTGACCTTGTGGCCGCCGGTCGTGACGGGCGGCAGCGAGGAGGATGCCGAGGGGTGGATTCCCGACGCGACCCGTGCGCTCGCCGCGCAGATCGCGCGTGCGGTGAAGGACTGGCTCTACGGCCCGGTCCCGCTGATGCTGGAAAGCAAGGGGCGCGCGCTCAGGCCCGAGGATGTGATGATCCTGGTCAAGCGGCGCGGCGAGCTCGCATCGCTGATCGTCGCGCGGCTTTATGCCGAGGGCGTGCCGGTCGCCGGGGTCGACCGCTTGCGCCTCAATGCGCCGCTCAGCGTGCAGGATCTGCTCGCGGCGATCCGCTTCGTGCTGCAACCGGGCGACGACCTGTCGCTGGCTAGCCTGCTCGTCTCGCCGCTGATTGGGTGGAGCCAGGACGATCTGATGACCGCCGCGCCGCGTGGTTCGGGCAGTTTGTGGGCGCATTTGCGCCGCACTCAGCCGGTCGGGCGACTGACGCCGCTGCTCGCGATGCTGGCGCGGGCGGACATTGCCACGCCTTATCGCTTCCTGGAGGAATTGCTCTCGGGTCCGCTCGATGGACGGCGCAAGATGCTGCGCCGGCTGGGGCAGGAAGCGCGCGATCCGATCGAGGAGTTGCTCAACGCCGCGCTCGATTTCGAGACGCAATCCACGCCGTCGCTGCAGCGCTTCCTCGACTGGTTCGATCGCGGCGATGTCGAGATCGTGCGCGATCCGTCGGCGCCGCTCGACGCGGTGCGGGTGATGACCGCGCATGGCGCCAAGGGGTTGCAGGCGCCGCTGGTCATCCTCGCCGATGCGACCGCTGATCCGTCGCGTACGCCGGCGCGGGTGCTGAAATGGGCGCCCGATGGCGGCCCAAGTGGTGGGGATGCCTTTCCGATCTTCCGGCCGCGCGCCGCCGAGATTGGTGGGCCGCTGACCGAGCTGGTCGAGCGGACGTCGCGGCGCGAGCTGGAGGAGCATTGGCGGCTCTTCTACGTCGCTGCGACCCGTGCCGAGGAGCGATTGATCGTGGCGGGGGCGCTCGGGCCGATGGCCAAGGGCGTGCCGCCCGAGGCGAGCTGGTACGCCGCGTCGCATCGCGCCTTTACCGCGCTCGGCATCGAAGCGTCGGAGGAGGCGCGCAGCTATGCCGGGCGTGTGCCGCAACGCCCCGTCGCTTTGGACAAAAGGGCTGCCGAAGGCCGTGCGTCGGCGGTCGACTTGCCCGGCTGGACGAGGCGAAAAGCGCCGATCGAGGCACGACCGCCACGGCCACTCGCCCCCTCGTCACTGGGTGAGGACGTCGTCGCCGATCCGCCGCCATCGCCGGTCATGCGTCTGGCGGCGGAGCGCGGGCGGCTGATCCATGCCTTGTTCGAGCGTTTGCCGGCCGTGGCGGCGGAGCAGCGCGCAACGGTGGCCGAGCGCTGGCTGGAGGGCGCTGGTGGCGTCGAGTCTGCCGCCGATCGCGCCGCCATCACCAGGATCGTGCTCGCGGTGCTCGACGACCCGCGCTTCGCCGATCTGTTCGGCCCGGACTCGCTTGCCGAAGCGCCGATTGCCGCGGTCGTGGCCGATGGCGTGGTGGTGTCGGGCACGGTCGATCGGCTGTTGGTCACCGGTGACAGCGTGCGGGTGATCGATTTCAAGACCGGGCGGCATGCGCCGGCAACGCTGGCGGACATTCCACCATATCATCTGCGCCAGATGGCAGCCTATGGCGCGGCGCTCGCGGCGATCTTTCCGGATCGTACGATCGACATGGCCTTGCTCTACACGGCAGGCCCTGTGCTGTTCGATTTGCCGCCGAACCTGCTCGAAACGCACAAGCCGGGCTATGCCGCGCCGGAGCAAAGCTTGATCCAGGGTGCTTGAGCGGACCCAACGCCTTCCCTAAATTAGTGACAACAAGGAGATACCATCATGGCCACCAAACAGATTACCGATTCGAGCTGGGACGCGGACGTCCTCAAGGCCGACGGGCCCGTGCTCGTCGATTTCTGGGCGGAATGGTGCGGACCGTGCAAGCAGATCGGGCCGAGCCTGGAGGAGATTTCCGATGAGCTGGGCGGGCAAGTGACGATCGCCAAGCTCAACATCGACGACAATCCCGACATCGCCGCGCAAATGGGCATTCGCAGCATCCCGATGCTCAAGCTGTTCAAGGGCGGCGCACCGGTCGCCGAACTGCTTGGCGCGCGTCCGAAGAGCCAGCTCAAGGCCTGGCTCGAGAACGAACTCGACTGATCCGGATTTCCCCGGGCCTCGCGGCCCGGGGACGATCATCTAGTCGCGCCAATAATCATGGCGCCCGGCCCCATCGAAAGCGCCCCGTGACGAGGCAGCAGCGCTTGAAACCGCAAGCCTGAGCCGCACGGGCACGGATCGTTCCGGCCCAGTTTCTCAATCAGATGCTTGTCGCCATGGACGATACGAACGCCGCGTTTGACGTTCGTCTCGGACGGGAAACCCTTACGCCGCTTGCTGATGATCTCGAAAGCAGGGCAGGTCGGCGCGATCGTTGGTAATGCGTGGCATGTCGGCCTCCTTTGATTGGCGCCATGACCGGCGCGCGGTCGCCATGCCGGTTTTCACCGCTGTGGTAAAGGATCAGCCGGGCAGCACGATCTGTCCGATACGCGGGAAATGCACCGCGACGGTGCCGACGCGCGGATCGTCGCGCAGCACCACCACGTCGCGCGCGGTCAGCCGCACCAACGTGCCGGCGACCAGGTCGGCGCCCGGGTCTTCGGTGCGCACGACGACCGATTGACCGGCGGTGAAGCCGCTATCCTGATCGACCCGCTCGGCGACCATCGGCTCGGCATCCCGCGCCACATCGAGCGCTTCCTGCGCGGTCATGTCGCTGGGTGAGCCATGGCCGATCGCCTCGACCCGGGCGATCCATGCCGCAACGTGCGGGAAGGGCGCGGTGCGCGATCCCTTCAGGCCGAAATTGCCCTGGAACCACACATTCATCCCCGCCGCGCAATCGGCATAGCCCGGCGCGTCGCCACCCAGGAAAGCGCGGCCATCGGACAGCGCGTCGTCGATCCGCGCCAGCCAGCCATTGAACTGCGCGGTCAGATGCGGCGCCCCCTTCTTCACCCGGTCGCGGTCGAAGCCGAACAGCTTCTTGCGATCCTCGAAGAATTCATCGTCGATCCGGTCGATGAACGGCGCCATCGCCGATCCGACCGCCTGGCTGAAGGTGGCGCCGCCCGCCTGCAGCGCGACCAGCGCGCCAAGCTGACCGAGCGGTGCCGGGAACAGGCTGGGCTCGGGCTGAACTGCCTCGATCGCGTCGATCGCGATCGCCGAATCGCAATAGATGTCCGCGCCGATCTGGAACACCGGGGTCTTGCGATAGCCACCGGTCAGGGGCGTCAGGTCGGGCTTGGGCGCGATGTTCGGGATCGTCACCGATTTCCACGCCAGGCCCTTGATGCCGAGAGCGAGACGGAGCAGCTCGCTATAGGGTGACGTCTGATAGTGATGCAGGATCAGGTCGGCCATGCGGAACTCCGATGAGCAGGATCAGGTGAGCGGAATCATCACGATTTCGGCATAGTGCGGCCGCGCCTTGAGCCGCTCATACCAGGCCGCGACATTCGGCATATCCGGCCGGTCGATCGCAAGCGCGAACCATGAGTGGATATAGACGCCCATGGGCACGTCGCCGATGCCGAACCGGTCGCCCGACAGCCAGGATTGCCTGCCGAGCGTGGTTTCCAGAATGGGGATCAGCTGATTGGCTTTGGCGGCCGATTGTTCGATCGCCGCCTGATCCCGATCCGCCGGAGCGGTGCGGATCAGCCCGTGAAATGCCCGATGCTGTGCGCTGGAAAAGGTGAACTGCCAGTCCATCCATTTGTCGCTTTGCGCTCGTTCGACCGGATCCTGCGGCCACAAATCGGGTGCATAACGGGCGGCAAGATAGCGCAGGATCGCATTCGATTCCCAGAGCACCACGCCGTCATCCTCGATCGTCGGGATCAGCGCATTGGGGTTGAGCGCCCGATAGGCGTCGTCCATGCCGAATTGCCCGCCGACATCGTGGCGCACGTGCGGCATGCCGATTTCCGCCGCCAGCCACGCGACCTTTTTCACATTGTGCGAATTGAGCCGGCCCCAGATCGTCAACATCCGCATCAGCTCCGATAATCGCCGTTGATCGAGATATAGCCGTGCGTCAGGTCGCACGTCCAAACCGTTGCGCGGCCTTCGCCAAGGCCAAGGTCAACGCCGATATCGATGTCGCTGCCCTTCAGATGCGCCGCGACCGGCGCTTCGTCATAGCCAGTGACGGCCAGTCCATCGCGCGCGACCTGGGTTTCGCCGAAGCGGATCGCGAGCCTGTCGCGTTCGGCCGGTTCGCCGGCCTTGCCGACCGCCATGACCACGCGGCCCCAATTGGCGTCCTCGCCGGCGATGGCGGTCTTCACCAGCGGCGAGTTGGCGATCGACAAGGCGATGCGGTGTGCGCTGGCATCGCTCTCCGCGCCGGTCACGTCGATGGTGATGAACTTCGACGCGCCTTCACCATCGCGCACCACGAGATGCGCCAGCTGACGGCATAGATCGGCCAGCGCGGCGCGGAAGGCGTCGGCGCCCGCATCCTCATCGCTGGCCAGCGCGGCATTGCCCGCCGCGCCGGTGGCAAAGGCCAGCACCGTATCGCTGGTCGAGGTGTCGCTATCGACCGTGATGCAGGAAAAGGTCGCGCGATTGGCATCGCTCAGCGCGGCTTGCAGGAACGCCGGATCGACCGCGGCGTCGGTGAAGATGAAACCAAGCATCGTCGCCATGTCGGGCATGATCATGCCCGACCCCTTGATGATGCCGACCAGGCTGACCGTGCGGCCATCGACGATCGCGGTGGTGACCGCCGCCTTGGCGAAGGTGTCGGTGGTCATGATCGTCGCGGCGGCGTCTTCCCAGCCGCACGGTTCGGCGGTGAAGGCGGCGGCAAGCCCGGCCTCCGACTTGTCGATCGGCAGCGGGACGCCGATCACCCCAGTCGAGGCGAGAAACACGTCCGAGGGCTGGCACCCGAGGTGTTGCGCGGCGCGCGCGGCGAGATTCTCCACCGCGGCGCGTCCGCGATCGCCGGTGAAGGCATTCGAATTGCCCGCATTGACCACCAGTGCACGCGCCTGGCCCAAGGTGAGCGCCTTGCGGCACCATTCCACCTCGGGTGAGGGGCAGCGGCTCTGCGTCAGCACGCCGGCCACGGCCGTGCCCGGGTCAAGCGTGACATAAGTCAGGTCGCAGCGGTCCCAGGTCTTGTAGCGCGCGCGTGCGATGCGCAGCGTGACGCCGGGGATGACGGGGAGCGCGGGGAATCCGGCCGGGGCGAGCGGGGAGACAGGGGACGTCATGCGCACCCCATAACCATGATTACCAAAGAGGTCACCGCAGGTTTCGTCGCCATCGCATTTATGATGGTCACCCGGCCCGCGCATCCGACCGACATGTGCGTGTCACAACCCGATTGTACCCCAAAAGCCGAACGATAAAGGCCGCGCTCCCATGAACGCAACGATCGCCGCAGAACCGCCCCAGGCACGGCCCGACCTCGACAAGGGGCTGGGGATCGCCGGAAAACTGGGCTTTGGCGCCGCTGTCCTCGCCGCGCTGCTTTATGTCGCATACAGCGTTTACGCCGATGCCAGCGCGGTCGGGGTCGAGGCGACGACCTATCTGCCCTTCATCCTGTTGTTCATCGCGCTGCTGATCGCGCTCGGCTTCGAATTCGTGAACGGGTTTCACGACACCGCCAATGCGGTCGCGACGGTCATCTATACCAACGCGATGCCGGCCAATGTGGCGGTGGTGTGGTCGGGCTTCTTCAATTTCCTCGGCGTCCTGTTGTCGACCGGCGCGGTGGCGTTCGGCATCGTTTCGCTGCTGCCGGTCGAACTGATTCTGCAAGTCGGCTCCAATGCCGGGTTCGCCATGGTCTTCGCGCTGCTGATCGCGGCGATCGCGTGGAACCTGGCGACCTGGTGGCTGGGCATCCCGTCCTCCTCGTCGCACACCCTGATCGGATCGATCATCGGCGTCGGCGTCGCCAATGCGATGATGCACGGCAAGAGCGGCACATCGGGCGTCGATTGGTCCAAGGCGGCCGAGATCGGCCAGGCGTTGCTGATCTCGCCGCTGGTCGGCTTTGGCATCGCGGCGCTGCTGTTCCTCGCGATGAAGCTGCTGATCCGCAACAAGGCGCTGTATCAGGAGCCGCAGCCCGGCGTGCCGCCGCCCTTGTGGATTCGCAGCTTGCTGATCTTCACCTGCACCGGCGTCAGTTTCGCGCATGGCTCGAACGATGGGCAAAAGGGCATGGGCCTGATCATGCTGATCCTGATCGGCACGGTGCCGACCGCTTACGCGCTGAACCGCGCGGTGCCGGCCAAATATTCGGCCGATTTCCACACCAATTCAGTCGTCGCGACCGATGCGCTGGGCGGGCGTCCGACGAGCGCGTCGCCCGGGGCGGCGCGCAAGGTCGTGACCGTCTATATTGCCGACAAGAAATTCACCCCTGCCACGGTCCCGGCGCTCGCCACGCTGATCGGCGATGTCGACCGGCAGGTCGCGGAATATGGCTCGTTCACCAAGGTCCCGGCGGCGGCGGTGGGCAATATCCGCAACGACATGTATCTCGCGTCCGAGGCGATCAAGCGGCTCAACAAGGATAAGGCGGGCACGCTGTCCGAGGCGAACCGCCAGACCCTGACCAGTTACAAGGCGTCGCTCGATGCCGGCACGCGCTTCATTCCGATCTGGGTCAAGATCGCCGTCGCCTTCGCGCTCGGCCTCGGCACGATGGTTGGCTGGAAGCGGATCGTCGTCACGGTGGGTGAAAAGATCGGCAAGACCCATTTGACCTATGCGCAGGGCGCGTCGGCCGAGCTGGTCGCAATGGGCACGATCTTCGGCGCCGACCATCTCGGCCTGCCCGTGTCGACCACGCACGTGCTGTCGTCGGGCGTCGCGGGCACGATGGCGGCGAACGGATCGGGGCTGCAGATGAGCACGATCCGCAACATGCTGATGGCCTGGGTCCTGACGCTGCCGGTCTCGATCGCGCTCGCTGGCGGCCTCTACATGCTCTTCTCGCAGATATTATAGGGGAGGGCAGGGCCACGCCCGACACGCGCGAGACGCTCATTCCCGGTTTCATGCCCTTTGGCGGCATGCGGCCGGGGCTGATCTGGGGGCTGGATTTCACGCCATCGGGCAGCCTTGCGGTCGAGACATGCGACGCCCCGCAGCCCGGGGCATTGCGCTGGCTTCACCTCAATCTTGCCGATCACGGCACGCGCACCTGGATCGACGGCGCGCCGCTGCCGGTCGATGTCCGCGAATTACTGCTGTCGCCCGACACGCATCAGCGCGCACTGGTCGATGGCGATACGGTCGGCTGCGTGCTGCATGATTTCGAGCGCGATTTCGACGTCGCCGACACGGCCCGGATCGGCGCATTGCGCATCGCGCTGACCCCGACGCTGATCCTCACCACCCGGTCGCACCCGATCCGGTCGGCGGATATCGTGCGCCAGCGCCTGGAGCGGCTTCCGGCGCTGGGTGGCCCGGCGGCGGCGCTTGATCTGCTGGTCGGCGCGATCACCGAGAATGTCTCGGGGATCAGCCGCACCCTGAGCGACGATGTGCGGGTCGCGGAGGACGCGCTGCTCGACGGGCATCATCCGCCGACCCCGCGCGACCTGATCGGTATCCGCCGGCGCATCGCGCAGCTTCACCGGCTGCTCGGCGGCATGCGCGACGTCTTCCACCGGCTGGAGGAGGATGAGGAATTGCCCGAAGCCTTGCTCCCCACGGTAGAAAAGCTGGTCCAGCGGCTGCAATCGCTCGATGGCGATGTCATTGCCGTGCAAGGGCAATTACGCCTGTTGCGCGAAGAGCTGGATATTCAGGCGGCGCAGCGCACCAACCAGAATCTCTACATCCTGTCGATCATGACCGCCCTGATGCTGCCCGCGACGCTGGTCACCGGCATTTTCGGGATGAATACCGGCGGCATGCCGCTGGCATCGCCGATCGGGACGGCAGGGGCCACCGCGCTGGCGCTCGGCGCGGCGGTGGCGACGTATCTGCTGCTGCGCTGGCTGGGCTTCATGCGGCGATAAGGGGCGCTCGACACAGGGGCGGAGCATGGGGATCGGATGCCCTTTGTTCCGCTGGAACGGGCACGTGATTATGGTGTTCGTCATGTGAAAGAGCGGGACGGCGATGGCGAGGCGCTGTCCGGGAGTGTTGCTAACGGATCGATCGGCGGGGTTGAATCGATGAGGTCATGCCGGATCCGAAGCAATGCGACTTCCGGTGCGCCGCCGTCGGCGGTCAAACTCCCGCAGCTGCGGGAGTTGTTGCGGGAGTTTCTGGGGGAAAATGCTTTTTGAGGGTTCTGCGGGAGTCTGCGGGAAAAGCTGCGGGAGTTTTGATGGATCCGCACGGGAGTTTTTCGAGGTCCTTGCGGGAAAATCGGGAAAGATCCGGGGTGGGTGTCATCGTCTGAGCGCTTTCCGGTTCGGCTGATTCAAATCGCCGGTCGAATGGGTTTTATCCGTGACGCGCAACGCTGCGTCGGAGAACCGGCATGACGACATCAGAGGGCGAGTTGAATCGGGCCGACATGCGGATTCGCCCGAAGTTCAGCGGAGACATTCAACGGAGGCATTCAACGGAGACTGGGCGCGCGCAACGCCGTGGAGACGGTCAGCCCGTCGCGCCCGATCCGCCCTGATACCGATCCGGCACGTGCAGTTCGGCCGGCACCGGGTGGCGGATATAATCGTCGTGCCGCACCCGGTCGGGCAGGGTGACGGGCGCCTTGGGAACATCGCCATAGGGAATTTGATCGAGCAGATGCGCGATGCAGTTCAGCCGGGCCTTTTTCTTGTCGACCGCTTCCACCACCCACCATGGCGCTTCGGCGATATGCGTGCGTTCCAGCATCGCTTCCTTGGCGCGGGTATAATCCTCCCAGCGACGGCGCGATTCGACGTCCATCGGCGAGAGTTTCCACTGTTTGAGCGGATCATGGATGCGCATGTTGAAGCGAAACTGCTGTTCTTCGTCAGTGATCGAGAACCAGTATTTCAGCAGGATGATGCCGGAGCGCACCAGCATCCGTTCGAATTCGGGCACCGAACGGAAGAACTCCTCGCATTCCTCCTCGGTGCAGAAGCCCATCACGCGTTCGACCCCGGCGCGATTGTACCAGCTGCGGTCGAACAGCACGATCTCGCCCGCTGCCGGAAGGTGCGCGGCGTAACGCTGGAAATACCATTGGCTCCGCTCGCGTTCATTGGGGGCGGGCAGCGCCGCCACGCGGCAGACGCGCGGGTTGAGCCGCTGAGTGATGCGTTTGATCGCGCCGCCCTTGCCGGCGGAATCGCGGCCCTCGAAAATGATCACGACCTTCAGGCCCTTGTGCTGGACCCAGTCCTGCAGCCGGACCAGTTCATGCTGGAGGCGGAACAGCTCGCGGAAATAAACCTGCCGTTCGACCTGTTCGCGATCGGGGTGATCCGACAGGTCGGCGAGCAATGTCTCGAGCCGGCTTTCGTCGATCTCCATCTCCAGTTCCTCATCGAAACTGTCGGCGATCTCCTGCTTGATACGGTCCATTTCGGCCGAGGAGCGGGGATCGAACGTGAACGCCATGATGAGTGTCCATATCGTGGACCTCCTCACTGGCGGATGGCTGTGACAGCTGTGTGACCTGCCGCCACCGGGGCAAGACTCAGCCTGGGCGGAAGAAGTACAGAGGAGATGGACGACGCGGTATCCAGCCCATAGAAAGCTGGCGAAGAGGGCACGGGGGGAGGCATCGATGATGTCATTTGCGATCATGATGGCATTGCTGGCACCGGTAGCGCCGGCCAGCGAGCCCGAGCCGCTGGGTTTGCTCAATCTCATTGGACCCGGGGACTATCCGGCGTTCGCCCTGCAAAAGGGTGAGTCGGGCATTGTCTCGATAGAACTGCAAGTGTCCGCTCGGGGGGCGCCAACAAGCTGTACCGTGACGGAGACCAGCCGATCTTTCGGGCTCGATGCCACTTCGTGCAAGCTGGCGATGCAGCGCCTGCGATTCAAACCAGCGCGCGATGCAGCCGGGACACCGGTTTCGGGCATGTTCCGAACCGTGCTGAGCTGGTCGCTCGGCGACGCGGAATATCCCGTCGGTTTCGCATCGACCCTGGCGGTCCTCAAGCTGCCGTCGGACTATAGCCGCCCGGTCAAGCTGAGGCTCGAATTCGATGCGATGGGCCATAACGATGCCTGCCATGTCACCGAATCAAGCGGCAGCGCAGCGCTCGATCAGATCGGGTGTCGCCAATCCATACGGGAAACGGTCATCGCGCCGCCAAAATCCGGATCACGGGTTGCCGCTCGCGCGGTTCGGTACATGACGCTGACGTTCGTTACGAGATGATCGCTCCATAGCGGTTACGGGAAATGGCGCGCGTAGTGCCGCTGCTCTGGGTCGACCGTTCGGCGACATGGGCGAGAAGGGAAGAATCGGGCAATGAGAGTCAGTTTCCCGGCGCTTGCCGTCACAGTGTTTTTTGCAGCGTCATCGGGCGTAGCAGTCGCCGGAGCGGTCCGCCCCGATGGAGCGGCGGAACTCGGTATCGCGCCGCAGCCGATCGGCAATGTCGGTGACTGGTTTCCCCTCGATGCCTATCCCGCTGCGGCGCGCCGTATGCACGAGGAAGGCAGGGTCATGTTTCGACTCGATATCGACGCAACCGGCGCCGTCATCGCATGCGCGGTGGTGGGGTCGAGCGGATCGGTGGCGCTCGATACCGTGACCTGCGATCTCGCGCGGGCCAACGCTCACTTCAAGCCGGCGATAGGCCGGGACGGAAAGCCGGTCAGTTCGACCTGGTCGAAGGCGATTAAATGGGCGATCCAGGATGAGGGCCGGTTGCCCGCCCTATCCTTTTCGATCGTTGAGCGGATTGACGTCGCGGCAGATGGCACACGGCTGTCCTGCACGTCTCAGAGCCAAGGCGATCCAGCAAAGCAGGTTGGCGCGCCGTGCACGATTTTCGATGATGCGGAGGGATTGCGGCGCATGAAGGGACCGTTCGCTGATCGGCATGCGATCGTGACGACTCAGATGTCGTTGCGAATGGACGGCGATCCACCGGTGCTTGAAGAGCATCGGGTCAAAGGGCGCACGACGGTGTCCGTGGCGCGAGCGACCTTCGACATTGCCCCCGACGGCACGGTGATCAATTGCCGCATCACCGAAAGCGAAACGCTGGACGGAATCGGTCCTACGCGACTTTGCCTGTCTTTCATCGGCCCGTTCGCACCCATTGCCGAGGCCTCCGGCTCGAGGCCGAGATCGGGGGCTATGTTGGTCAGTTCGAGCGTTGAAGCGGTACAGCCGTGATCCGCGCGTAACGGATGGACGACCGGCGTCCGGCGCACTACATGCGGTCACGGCTATGCAATTGCTGCTTTTCCTTTCCGCTCTGCTGAGCGCGCTAACCGGCGCGATTTCGGGCGTGCGCGCACCGGAAGCGCAGTTTCACCAGAGCGCCGGCGCGGTTGCCGGTGTGCAGGCTTTGTCCGTGTCACGTGTCGCGGCCGTACGGCAAGCCCGCGCCTGGCTGGCGCTGGTGGTCGAACCTCGGCTCGCCACCACCGCAATGGTACGGGTCGCAGCGCCGGATCTGGTGCTTTTCGCGCCGGTCCCACTGTATCTGAGCAAACTTCGCGAGTGAGACGCGTCGGCGCCTGATCGCGCCGTATCTCATCATTCTCCATTTCGACGGCAGGGGTGCGCCCCGCCGCGGTATCTCCAGACTTACAGGAATTCCCTATGCTCGGCGGCCTTGCCAAATCGCTTTTCGGCTCTTCGAACGACCGCTACGTCAAGTCGCTCGGCTCGATCGTCAACAAGATCGCCGCGTTCGAATCGACCATCTCGGCCATGTCCGATGAAGAACTCTCCAACCAGACCGCGCGGTTCCGCGAGCGGCTGGCGAACGGCACCAAGCTCGACGATCTTCTCCCCGAGGCCTTCGCCACGGTGCGCGAGGCGGCCAAGCGCGTGCTCGGCCAGCGCCATTACGACGTGCAGATGATCGGTGGCATCGTGCTTCATCGCGGCGAAATCGCCGAGATGCGTACCGGCGAAGGCAAGACGCTGGTCGCGACGCTCGCGGTCTATCTCAACGCGCTGCCGGGGCAGGGCGTTCACGTCATCACCGTCAACGACTATCTCGCCGCGCGCGACGCGGAGTGGATGGGCCGGGTGTACAAGTTCCTCGGCATGACGGTCGGGGTGATCATCCCCAACCTGTCCGACGCGCAGCGCCGCGAGGCGTATCATTCCGACATCACCTACGGCACGAACAACGAATTCGGCTTCGATTATCTGCGCGACAACATGAAATATGAGCGCACGTCGATGGTGCAGCGTGCCTTCTCCATGGCGATCGTCGATGAAGTCGATTCAGTGCTGATCGACGAAGCGCGCACGCCGCTGATCATCTCCGGCCCGACCGATGACAAGTCCGACCTGTATCGCAGCGTCGACCTGGTCGTGAAGCAGCTCGTTCCCGGCGATTACGAGAAGGACGAAAAGCAGAAGACGATCATCCTGACCGAGGATGGCACCGAGAAGGTCGAGCGCATGCTCGAGACAGCCGGGCTGCTCGAGGGCGCCAATCTCTACGACTTCGAGAATACCCAGGTCGTGCATCACCTCAACCAGGCGTTGCGCGCGATCGTGATGTTCAAGGCCGACACCGACTATATCGTCAAGGACGGCAAGGTCATCATCATCGATGAATTCACTGGCCGCATGATGGATGGGCGGCGCTGGTCGGACGGCCTGCACCAGGCGGTCGAGGCCAAGGAGGGCGTCGATATCGAGCCCGAGAACCAGACCATGGCCTCGATCACTTTCCAGAATTATTTCCGCATGTATCCCAAATTGTCGGGCATGACCGGCACCGCGGCGACCGAGGCGGCGGAATTCTTCGACATCTACAAGATGAATGTGGTGACGATCCCGACCAATGTCGGCGTGCAGCGCGTCGATGAGGAAGACGAATTCTACAAGGACACCGCCGACAAGTTCCAGGCGATCGCCAAGAAGATCAAGTTCCACGCCGAAAAGGGTCAGCCGGTGCTGGTCGGCACCGTGTCGATCGAAAAGTCCGAACTGCTCAGCGAATTCCTCGTCAAGGAAGGCGTCAAGCATGAGGTGCTCAATGCGCGCCAGCATGAGCGCGAGGCGCATATCGTGGCGCAGGCCGGGCGCAAGAGTGTCGTGACCATCGCCACCAACATGGCGGGCCGCGGCACCGACATTCAGCTTGGCGGCAATCTCGAATTCCGCATCAATGACGAACTGACCGAAATCGCCGAAGGGCCGGAACGCGACGCTGCGATCGCCCGGATCAAAAGCGAGATCGAGGCCGAAAAGGCCGCCGTGCTCGCGGCGGGCGGGCTGTTCGTGCTGGGCACCGAGCGCCATGAAAGCCGCCGTATCGACAACCAGCTGCGCGGCCGTTCGGGCCGTCAGGGCGATCCCGGCCTGTCGCGCTTCTATCTCAGTCTCGATGACGATCTGCTGCGCATCTTCGGCCCGGACACGCTGTTCGCGCGGATGATGCGGTCGAACATCGGCGACGGCGAAGCGATCGGCTCGAAATGGCTCTCCAAGGCGATCGAGACCGCGCAGAAAAAGGTCGAGGCGCGCAACTACGACATCCGCAAGCAAGTCGTCGAATATGATGACGTGATGAACGACCAGCGCAAGGTGGTGTACGAACAGCGCAGCGACATCATGGATGCCGACACGGTCGGCGACGTGGTCGAGGACATGCGCTCCGAAACGGTCAATGCCATCGTCGGCGATTCCTGTCCGCCCAATTCCTATCCCGAGCAATGGGACGTGGAAGGGCTGAGAACCAAGCTGGCCGACACGCTCAACATCGACGTGCCGCTTGCCGACTGGCTCAAGGAAGAAGCGGTCGACCCGGAAATGGTCGAGGAACGCGTGCGCGAAGCGGCCGATACGCATGTCACGCAAAAGGCGAGCGAGCTCGACCCGGAAACCTGGGTCCAGGTCGAAAAGTCGATCCTGCTGCAGAATCTCGATCATCACTGGAAGGAGCATCTGGCGACGCTCGATGCGCTGCGCCAGGTGGTCCATCTGCGTGCCTATGCGCAGAAGACGCCGATCAACGAATATAAGCAGGAAGCCTTCTCGCTGTTCCAGCGCATGCTCGACAGCATCCGCGAGGACGTCACGCGGACCATCGCTTATGCCGAGTTCCGCATGAACGACGAGCCGCCGCCGCTGCCCAGCCTGCCCGATTTCATCACCACGCATTTCGACCCATTCTCGGGCGACGACGACACCAATGATATCGACGCCGGTTCGGGCCTGATCACCACGCGCCTCCCGCCATTGTCGATCCCTCTGCCCAGCGGCGTGGAAACCGGCGAAGACCCCGCCGACTGGGAGGGCAAGGTCAGCCGCAACGCGGCCTGCCCCTGCGGGTCGGGGCGCAAGTACAAGCATTGCCACGGCGCGGTTTGAGGACGGCTCTGCCGCTCCCCGAAAAGCCGTTCGCCCTGAGCCTGTCGAAGGGCCGTTCTTCTTCTCGACGATAGAGAATGAGAAAGCGGTGATTCGACAAGCTCAGCACGAACGGGGAGGGGAAAGTGCCTCACGCCCGTTTACCGGACACGAAAAAGGGCCACGCCAACCTCGGTCGGCGCGGCCCTTTTTGTACGATCGGCGCTTATTTCGGCGTAACGACGCTCGGCCCGATCGAGTCCATCACGGCGCGGGCATCGAAGGCGCGGACATTGTCGCGCGGCTTGGGGCCCTTGCCGGTGATGATCTCGGCGGTTGCCTCGAACCGGTCGATCGTGCGCACGTCGATGTCGCGGTCGAAGAAGGGGTCGCCCCAGAACGGGCTCCAGCTGCGCCAGCCATAGCCCCGGCCGAAATAGCGCCAGCTTGGGCCCCAGCCGCCATAAGCACCGAAACCGCCGCCGAACGATGGCGTGGTATAAGTGCGCGACTGGCGATCGACATCGCGCTCCGTCAGGATGAAATAGTCATTGCCGCTCTGCACCGTCAACTCGGCGGCGCGGAACAGCAAGTAGCGCTCGACCGTGTCGCGCGAGGTATAGCTATTGCCCGAAAAGCTGATGAGATAACGGTTCGGCTCGACCTGGCGGTCGCTATAACCCTGGCGGGAAAAGCCCGACCCGGTGGCGGGTCGATAGGTGGATTCAGTCGCACAGCCGGCAACAGCCAGCAGGGCGGAAGCAAGGGCGGCGGTGGCGAGGCGACGGCGGAGCGGGGAGGCAGACATTCGATTTCTCCAATACGGCAAGATGCGATTGAACGAGCCGCATATGCCGTTAACGGTGGAACGATCCAAAAGCCGTAAGTTTCCGGTGAGGATTTTTACGGCTTCACTTTGTTTTCCCGGACCTGACTAACGGCTTAACGGGGTCGTTTCGCAAGCGTTATTCTCTGTGTTAGGGTACCCAAATCGTCGGAAATGCGACGAAATGGTGACGGGGCGGAATGGCGGGCATGTCCTTGCGGAAACTGTTGCGCGGCAAGGGCGTGCTGGTGCTGCCTGGCCTGGCGGCGCTGCTGATCATCGCGCTGTTGCAATTCATCGGTTTTGCCCCGCTCGACCGGGTCGGTTTGCTGTTGTTCGACAGCTATCAACGTGCCGCGCCGCGGGCCTATGAGGACGCGCCGGTCCGGATCGTCGATATCGATGACGAGACGGTCCGGCGGCTCGGGCAATGGCCCTGGCCGCGCACCGATGTCGCGAAACTCACACAGCGGCTGACCGATGCGGGGGCTTCGGCGATCGCCTTCGACATCGTCTTTTCCGAACCTGACCGGACCTCGCCGACGCGGCTCGCCGAACGGTTGCAGCGCGAGCATGGCGCGCCGGCGGTTCTCGCGGCATTGCGGTCGCTGCCCGACAATGACGCCGCATTTGCCGAAGCCATTGGCCGGTCGCCGGTCACGCTCGGTTATTTCCTGACTCGCAGCGGCAAGGGGCCAACGGTCGAGCCCAAGGCGGGAATGGCGGTCGCCGGATCGTCCCCCGATGCGGGAGTCACGCGCTACACCAATGCGCTCCAGCCGCTGGCCCCGCTGCGGACCGCCGCCCGGGGCCTGGGTTTCGTCAGCCTGACCGGCGACAGCGACGGCATCCTGCGCAAGGCGCCGCTGATCGCAGCGCAGAATGGGCAATTGCTTCCCTCGCTGGCGGTCGAGGCGTTGCGGACCGCACAGGGCGCGGGGTCAGTGATCGTCAAGTCGAGCGACGCCAGCGGCGAGCTTGGCGGGTCGGGGGCGGAAATCGTCTCGCTCAAGATCGGCGCGTTCGAAGTGCCGACCACCCCCGCTGGTGAATTATGGATGCATTACACCCAGTCGCGTCCCGAGCGTGTGGTGCCGGCATGGAAGATCCTCACCGACGCCCTGTCGCCGGCGGAGATGGAAAAAGAGTTTTCGGGCCGGATCGTGTTCGTCGGGGCGGGTGCGGTCGGGCTGCGCGACCTGGTGTCGACGCCAATGCAGGACCGGGACCTGGGCGTGATGGTCCATGCCCAGGCGGTCGAGCAGATGATTCTCGGCAAGTTCGTCGTCCGGCCCGACTGGGCGCTGGGGCTGGAGCGCGCTTTGCTGCTCGTCTTCGGCTTGCTGATGGCGCTGTCGCTGCCGCGGCTTGGCGCGACGCGGGGCGCGATCCTCGGGCTGGCGCTGGTCGGGGGCATGCTGGCGGGCAGCTGGTTCGCCTATTCGCGCCAGCATTACCTGCTCGACCCGACTTATCCGGTGCTGGCGCTGGTCCTGGTCTATATCTGCAGCACGGGCTTCACCTATTATCGCGAGGAGCGGGAGCGCGCCTATATCCATCACGCGTTCGACCGTTATCTTTCGCCGACCCTGGTCAAGCGCATCGTCGATGACCCCGGCCAGCTCGAGCTGGGCGGGGAAGAACGCGAGATGACCGTGCTGTTCTGCGACATCCGCAGCTTTTCGCGCATTTCGGAGACGCTCAGCCCAAAGCAGATCATCCGCTTCCTGATCGCGTTCCTGACGCCGATGTGCGACATATTGCTCGACCGCAAGGCGACGATCGACAAGTTCATCGGCGACGCGATTCTCGCTTTCTGGAACGCGCCGCTCGACGATCCCGATCAATATGCCAATGCAGCGCGCGGTGCGCTGGCGATGGTCGCGCGGCTCGAACAGCTCAATATCGACATGCCCGCGCAAGGAACCGAACCCTGGCCGGGCGAGGTCAATATCGGCATCGGCCTCAATGCGGGGCCCTGCTGTGTCGGCAATATGGGATCGGCGCAGCGCCTGTCCTATTCATTGATCGGCGACACGGTAAACCTGGCGTCGCGGATCGAGGGGCTGACCAAATATTATGGCGTGCGCATCGCGATGGGCGCGGCGCTGGCGCGGCATTTGCCCGGGTTCGCGATCGTGACGCTGGATCGGGTGCGGGTGGTCGGGCGCGACGCGCCGGAGACGGTGTCTGCGCTGCTGGGTGACGAGACATTGGCGGCGCGGCCCGACTATCGGGCGTTTGCCGAACGGCATGCACGGATGCTCGACTCCTATTGGGCGCAGGATTGGGTGGCGGCACAAGCCTTGCTGGACGCGGGAAAAGAGGCAGCGGCCAGCCATGGGATGGCGAAGCATTATGCATTGATGCGCGACAGGATCGAGCGATTTCGGGCCAGCCCGCCGATCGGCGATTGGGACGGGGTGTTCGAGGCGACCGAGAAATAATGGTATTTGCGGATTGACCAACCCCGTCGGAAGGCCAGTCGCCGCCGCACCATCATCTGGCGCGGCGGCAACCGGTCAATCCCGCGGCAATTATTGACGATGTGCCGCGATGTAGCGGTCAACCTGCTCCTCGAGCACGTCAAGCGGCAGCGCGCCCTGGCTCAGCACCGCCTCATGAAAGTCCCGGATGTCGAAGCGGGGCCCCAATTCCTTCTCGGCCCGTGCCCGCAATTCGGCGATCTTGAGTTGCCCTACCATGTAGCTGGTCGCCTGGCCCGGCCAGTTGAAATAGCGATCCACCTCGCGCTCGATATCCTTCTCCGATATCGAACTGTTCGATTTGAAATAGGCGATCGCCTGTTCGCGCGTCCAGCGCTTGGAATGGATGCCCGTGTCGAGCACCAGTCGGATCGCCCGCCACACCTGGAGCGACAACATGCCCAGTCGGGCATAAGGGTCCTTGTACACGCCCATCTCATTGGCAAGGCGCTCCGAATAGAGCCCCCAACCCTCGGTGTAAGCGCCATAGCCGCCGAATTTGCGGAACTTGGGGATGCCGGTCAGCTCCTGCTGCCGCGCGATCTGAAAATGGTGCCCCGGCGCACCTTCATGCGCGGCGATGCCGGCCACCTGCACCTTTTGCGTCTGGTTCATGTCGACCAGATTGACATAATAGATGCCGGGCCGGGATCCGTCGGCCGAGGGCGGATTGTAGAATGCCGTCGGCGCGGTCCCTTCGCGCCATTTTTCCACGGCGCGTACTTCCAGCGGCGCCTTGGGCAGCGTGTGGAAGTAACGCGGCGCCACCGCCATCACTGACGCGATCACCCCGCGTGCGTCGCGAAGATACTCCTCACGGCCGGCTTCGGTGTTCGGATATTTGAACTGGGGGTCGGTCCGGATATGGTCGAAGAACTGCTCCAGCGTCCCCTTGAAGCCAACCTCCTGCTTGATCGCTTCCATTTCCTGGCGGATCGCGGCGACTTGCCTGAGACCCAGCTGGTGGATCTCGTCGGCGGTCAGGTTGGTGGTGGTCGAGCTTTTCAGCCGGTCGGCATAATAGGCCGCCCCGTCCGGCAAGCTCCAGGCCCCGAAATTGCCCTTGGACTTGGGCTCGATTTCATCCAGCGCCGCGCCCAGCAGGTCATAGCCACGCCGGAACGGACCGGCCAGCGCCGCGCGCGCGTCGCTCAGCAATTTTTCCCTGGTCGCCGCCGGTGCGTTCAGCGCGGCCACTTTCTTGCTGAAGTCGGCCATCAGCGTCGAATCCGGGCCATTGTCGAACGGCGCGCCGGCGATGATCTTGCGCGCGTCGGCGCGGGCCGGCGCGAAATTGACCTTGTTGGGTATGATTCCCGCCGCCGCCTGCTCCCGCATCAGCGCGGCGGTTTCCCGCATGACGCGTTCGGTGTCGCGCAGGCGCGCGATATAGGCTTGGGCGTCCTCAACCGTGTCGACCTTGTGATTGTTGATCAGCAGGACCGGAATTTCGCCCGCCGGGCTGCCATTGGTGGAGACCGGAAAGCGCAGTTTGCGGAACTGGAATGATTCACGACCGCGCGTCACTTCATATTCGAACAGACGATAACTTACGCGCGCACTCTGCCCCAGCTGATCGGGCCGGAACCGGGCATGCATTTCCTTGAGTTGCCGCTCGGCCAGATCGCGCGCGCGTATCGCCGCGGCGTCGGTATAATCGTCCAGCCGATCATAGCTGGTCTTGAATCCGAGCTGCGTCTGGGTTTCCGGGCTCAGGCTGGTCTGTTCATCGAATGCCTTGTCCAGGAACTCGAGCAAGGCCTTATCCTGCGTGGCCGCTTGCGCCACCGGGGCCGGCGCGGGAGCGCTTGCCTGGATGAGCGGGACGATCGGTAGCAAGAGCAAGGCAACGGCTGAACGCATCGGAATCTCCTATATGTGACGCGCTTGTCGCGCGCCGCCGCGTCCTGCGCAATCGCTTCCCGGCATATTCCAGTGGTGGCCGGCATCACATGCAGGGAAATGGTGCTGCGCGGAACGGTCGGAACCCCAACCGCTGCGATATCCGCGCCTTTCAAGCGCGCGAGCGCTCAGGCGGCCAGTTCGCCGGATGGTGCGATGTAGCGGGATTGCGGGCGGATCAGCCGGCCAGTCATCGCTTGCTCACGCGCATGGGCGATCCACCCGGCGACGCGCCCCATGGCGAACACGCCGGTAAAGGCGTCGGTCGGAAAGCCGACCGCTTCCAGCAGCAATGCGGTGTAGAATTCGACATTGGTTTCCAGCACCCGATCCGGCTTGTGCGCGCGCAAAACCTCAAGCGCGATGCGTTCGACCGCCTCGGCCTGGATCAGCCGCCCGGCATTCCGGTCGAGATCGCGCAGCGCGGCCTTCAACGCGTCGGCACGTGGATCGCGGGTGCGATAGATGCGATGCCCGAACCCCATCAGGCGCTGACCGTCCGCCACGGCGCGGGTCAACCATCGGCGGGCATGATCCGCATCGGGTCCCGCTTCGGCAATCGCGTCGAGCATCTCGATCACCGGACCCGGTGCGCCGCCGTGCAATGGTCCCTTGAGCGCGCCGAGGCCCGCCAGCACGGCGGACGTCAGGCCTGCCTGAGTCGAGGCGACGACTCGCGCCGCAAATGTCGAAGCGTTCAGGCCATGGTCGCAAACCGTCACCAGATAAGCGTCCAGCGCGGCGGCTCCCTTCGAACGGCCGAGCATCCGCAGAATATCCTCCGCATGACCACGCAAGGGGGCGGGTGCGATTGGCGTCAAGCCCGCCGCCCGCCGGATCAGCGCGGGAAGCAGAACTGCCGGTGCGGCGATCAGGCGCAGCGCGTCGGCGAGGCCTGCCCCATCAGGCATGTATGCCACCCCGATCCGCATCGCGTCATAGACCGGCCGTTCGGCAAGGCGGTCAAGGAAGGGGGCAATGATCCGATACGCTTCCAGCCTTGCCTCACCCAGCATCGCGGCAAAGCGCGCCGGCTCGGGCAGTGGCTCGAAAAAGCCATCGAACAACAGATGGACGACATCCTCGAAGCGCTTCCTGCCCGCCAGTGCATCGAGCGGGAAGCCGCGGATGATCAAGCGTCCTCCGATGCCGTCCACATCCGACAATATGGTTTCCGCCGCGACCACGTCTTCCAGCCCGCTGCTCACCAGCTTGTTTTTCATCTGCCAGTTCCTTCTTGATCTCTGGCCGGGAAAATGATGGCATCCCGGGCTTCAATCAATCTTGATCAAGTGAATCAATCATGCAGGAATGGCTGGCCCGCGACGAGGCATTGAACCGGCTCGGAGTCCGGGCGCAAACTCTTTACGCTTATGTCAGCCGCGGTCTGGTCGAACGCCGCCCAGATGCCGGAGATCCACGCAAGAGCCTGTATCGCGCCGAGGATATTCTGCAGCTGACGCAGCGCCGCGCACGAGGGCGCCGTCCCGCCGCGATCGCCGCCAGCGCGATCGCTTGGGGGGAACCCGTGATCGAGACGTCAATCTCCACGGTGATTCATGGCCGATTGATCTTTCGCGGACAGGATGTTGTCTCGCTGGCGGAATCGGCAACGCTGGAAGAGATGGCGGCACTGCTCTGGGAACAGCCCGGCGGCGTCGCTTTTCCCCACTCGGGCATGGCCGGCGACCCATTCGTCGCGCTTGCCGGTGAAGTCGCTGGCGGGCGTTCGATCATCGGACGTCCGCGCGCAAAGCTGGCACTGGATGCCGGATCGGCGGTTGCCGTCCTTACCGGTGCCGTGGGCGGTCATGGCGACGCGCCGATCCATCGCCGGTTGGCAGGCGGGTGGTCAGTGGATCGCGCGGGTGAGGATCTGATCCGCCGCGCGCTGGTGCTGCTTGCCGATCACGAACTCAATCCATCGACCTTTGCCGTCCGTGTTGCCGCCTCGACCGGCGCGTCGGTTCCCGCCGCCCTGCTGGCCGGCCTGTGCACCTTGTCCGGACCGAAGCATGGCGGGGCAGGGGCTGCGCTTGCCGCATTGTTGACGGAGGCGGAACATGTCGGTGCGGAGGCTGCGGTCGCACGCTGGTTGGCGACCGGGCACGGACTGCCCGGTTTCGGCCATCCGCTTTATCCGCACGGCGACCCGCGCAGTGCCGCCTTGTTGGCGAACCTCACGCTCGATCCGGCGCTGACGCTCCTGCGCGATGCGGCTGCCGAGATGACGGGCGCGTTGCCGAACATCGACTTCGGTCTCCTCGCGGTCATCCGTACAGCGGGGCTTCCCATCGATGCCGGCTTCCGGCTCTTTGCCGTCGCACGGAGCGTCGGCTGGGCAGCGCATGCGATCGAGCAATATGCGGGCGGCACCATCATCCGGCCGCGGGCGACCTATAGCGGTTCTGTGCCGGGCATTGCCTGAATGGACCCCACGCCGATCCTGCCGCTTCCCGACACGCGCTGACCAGCGCGCCAGGACGGAATCCGGGTCGAGCCGGCGTTCAGCAGTCGTTGAGCATCCGATCGGGCTGCTCGGATGTCTTTACCAGCTCGACCACATCGAAATCATAAGATGTCCATCCGCGCCGGGCGACCGCCTCGATCGCAGCATTCCGCTTTTTCTTCGCCTCGGCCAGCGACTTGGTATGTCCCCAGAACACTTCGGTTCCGCCTTTTGAGAGATGGGCGACGATCCGCCAATAATGCGAGAATTCCACCGCGGTGGGGCCGATCGTCTTGACATAGCCGTCCGGTAGGGTTGCCGTCAGATACTGTTTCTTCCTTGCCATGAGAGACCTTGAATATGATGACGGCGCCCGACAGTCAGCAATATCTGAAAGAGGTGCGATACCGCCATCCTGATCGGCTTCGGGCGCGGTCGCTTCTGCACACCCGATATGGTCGGAGTGATTGGTTCGCGTGGCTGGCCGACGCCATATCCTTTCCCGCTGGCTGAGCCATCGTAACACAGCAGGCGGGCCATCCGCGACAGGGCAGGCTGGAATCATCCCGTCGGTACGCCCAGTGCACTCGCCTCGCTTTCGATCCGTGCCTTGGCCCCCGGGTTCGCCGCGATCGCCGCCTTGCGTGCCGCCGTGGCGCTGGCCGGTTCGCCCAGTGTCATCCGGCTGCGCATCAGCATCATCCAGCCGTCAACATTGGCGGGATTGGCCTTCAGCTTGGCCTCCAGGCTGGCGACCATGCCGCGCGCCATATTATTCTGCTCGCTGGGCGGCAGGGCGGCGGCGGCGCGGATCTCGGCCGCTGTCGGTCCCGGCATCGCGCTGCCGGCGCCCGCGCCCGGTGTCAGGCCGGCATGCGCATCGCCAGGGCTGATCGCGGCAAGGCGACCGGCGACATCGATGCCGTTGATCTTGCCGACCTGCGCGATGGTGCGGCGCAAGTCGCTTTCCCATGATGCCCCAGGCGGCGTATCGCGCAGCAGCGCCAGCCAGTCGTCGATCGCGCCCTGATGATCGCCCGACAGGTCGCGCTTCACCGCCAGGAAATAGCGGCTGCGCGGGTCCTTCGCGTCGATCGCGATCGCCTTTTCGAATGCGGAGAGGGCGGCGGCGGGCATCGGGTCGGTCGGGCTGCCCATCACGCGCGCTTCGCCCAGCGCCGACCACAGATCGGCGCGCTGTGGCGCGATCTTCGTGCCGCGTTCATATGCGATTGCCGCTTCCGGGAATTGCTGCTGCTCGAAGGCCGCCGCGCCAAGCGCTTGCCATGTCTCGACATTGTCCGGTGACGCGCGCGCTTGCTCGCGCAATGTCGCGAGGCTGGCCGGCTGGCCGGCAGTCATCGGCGCCGGATCACCCAGCGGCTTTGCCGCCTCTCCCGCGCTCCGCAACGACGCATAGCCGATCGACACGGCCAAGACGATTGCCGCCAACCCCATGATTAACTTGCCGGTTCGCGATGAATTGCTGGTCTGATCCATTGCCGTTCCTGCACAATGCCCGCGTGAAAGGGTGGCATAAGGTGCCGCCCGTGCTAGTGTCTACTGGTCTGTCGAAAGTGCAATCCCGATCGGGTGTCGCTTTTGTACGATGGGGGCAACAGGGGAGTAAATGCGTGGCGGATAAGGTCCGCATCGCGATCATCGGCTCGGGCCCCGCGGGCCTGAGTGCCGCCGCGCGCGCGGCGCAAATCGGCCTGTCGCATATCCTGCTGGAGAAGACCGACCATCTGTCGGACACGATCTTCAAATACCAGAAGGGCAAGCATGTCATGGCGACGCCCAGCCTGCTGACCTTGCGCTCCGACATGGCTTTCGCCGCGGGCAAGCGCGAGGCGATCCTCGATACCTGGAACCGGCTGGCGTCGGAACAGGGCATCAATGTCCGCTATCGCAGCGAAGTGACGGCGATCACCGGGATGCAAGGCGATTTCGCGCTCGCTCTGGCCGACGGCACGACCATCGCCGCCGAGACGGTGGTGCTGGCGATCGGCACACAGGGCAATCCCAATTTGATGCGCTGCACCGGCAGCGGCCTGGGCCATGTCCAGTATCAGCTCGACGATCCCGGCGAGTATATCGACGAACATATCACGGTGATCGGGTCGGGGGATGCGGGGATCGAGAATGCGCTCGGCCTTGCCGCCGACGCCGCGCAAGGCAATGTCGTCACCATCCTCAACCGCTCGGGCGATTTCGCGCGCGCCAAGAACGCCAATGTGAAATTGCTTACCGAGGCGGCGGAGGCCGGGCGGATCACCATCCGGCTGCAGACCACCCCGTCCGAAGTGCGCGCCGGCGAATTGATGCTCGATGCGCCCGATGGGCAAACCCGGATCCGCTGCGACCGGATCATCGCGCGCATGGGCTCGGCCGCACCGCGTGCCTTTGTCGAGGCGTGCGGGATCGAGTTCAGCAGTGCCGACCGGGAGGCGTTTCCGAAACTATCGCCGGTGTTCGAATCGACCAGTCCCGGCATCTTCGTGATCGGCGCACTCGCCGGCTATCCGCTGATCAAGCATTGCATGAACCAGGGCCATGACGTGGTCGAGTTCATCAACGGCAACCATTCGCTGAAGCCCGCCGACGAGCCGATTCTCGAGGCCAAGTTCGACCGTTTGCGCACGGGGCGCTCGGTCGATGAATGGCTCGAATTGCTGCGCACCAACATCTCGATCCTGAACGAGCTGTCGCCGTTGCAGATGCGTGAATTCATGCTTGGCGCGGAGGTGCGGGCGTTCAAGCCGGGCGAGACGATCTTCGAGCGCAACGACACCGGATCGTCGCTGTTCGCACTCGCGCAAGGCACGGCGCTGGTTCAGGTCGACAAGGATGATCCGGCGAACACCGTGACGATCGAACAGGGCTCGATCATTGGCGAGGTCGGGCTGATCTCCGGCCGCCGCCGTGGCGCGACGGTGGTCGCGGGCAGCCAGGCGATCATGGTCGAGGTGCCGCGCACCGCTGCGCTCAAGCTGATGGCCGCGGTTCCGGCGGCGAAGCGCGCCGTCACGCGCATCTCGATCGAGCGGCAGCTGCTGCAGCTGTTCGCGTCCGGCCTGACCTCGGCCGATCTGGTCGAGATTCTCGATACGTCGGAACTGATCACCGTCAGCGCCGGCCAGTCGATCATCACCGAAGGGGAGGAGGGCGAGGATATTTTCGTGGTCCGCGTCGGGAGCATGATCGTCGAGAAGATGGTCGGCGGGAAGCCGGTGTTCCTCTCCTATCTTCCGGCCGGCTCCTATGTCGGGGAGATGGCGTTGATCTCCGGCGGGCCACGTACCGCGACGGTCAAGGCGGCGGTCAAGTCGGAGGTGATCAAGCTGCACGGTGCGGCGTTCCGTCGGCTGATGCTGGCCAAGCCGCGATTGCTCGAACGCACCCGCGCCGACATGGCCGCACGGCAGAACGTCAATGCCTTTGTCGAAAGCCGCAAGAACAGTTTTTCCGGCGTGGTCGACATGTATTCGCAGACCGCGACATTCCTGGTCGAAAACGGCATCGGCGAGGCGACCGACGTGCTGCTGATCGACGAGAATCTGTGTGTCGGCTGCGACAATTGCGAAAAGGCCTGTGCCGACAGTCATGATGGCCTGTCGCGGCTCGATCGCGAGACCGGGCGGACCTATGCCCATCTCCATGTGCCGACGAGCTGCCGGCATTGCGAGCATCCGCAATGCATGGCCGATTGTCCGCCCAACGCGATCCATCGGGGGCCGGACGGTGAAGTGTTCATCGACGACAGTTGCATCGGCTGCGGCAATTGCCAGCGCAACTGTCCTTACGGCGTGATCCGGATGGAAAGCGTGCCGCCGAAAAAGCCCGGCCTGATGAGCTGGCTGATGCTCGGTGCGGGACCGGGGCCGGGCGAGCCATCGAAGAAGTGGCGCGCGAAGCACAGCAAGCCAGGGGTGGAGAAGCCGAAAAAGGCCATCAAGTGCGACATGTGCTCGGGCATCACCGGTGGCCCCGCCTGTGTCCGGGCGTGCCCGACCGGCGCCGCGATCCGCGTCGCGCCGGAGGAATTCCTCACCGTCGCGCGGCTCGAGAGCGAGGGGCAGTCATAGTCGGCCGCTCGGCCATTGCCGTCCGGGGGGCGACCAATGCGACGGCGCGGCATGATGGATTCCTGCGCCATAAGCGCTTCCGCTGGCTGAAGTTCTCGGCCGCGCTCAGCATCGTCGCGATCCTTGGTTACGTGCTGATCGATGTGCAGCCACGGCCCAATGGCGGCAGTTGGTACGGCTATACGTTGGGCACGATCGGGGTGCTGCTGATCCTGTGGCTGACCGCGCTCGGCCTGCGCAAGCGCGCGATGACCAGCGGGCGCTGGTCATTGAAGGCCTGGACCAGCGCCCATGTCTATCTCGGGCTCAGCCTGGTGGTGATCGGGACGTTGCACACCGGGTTCCAGTTCGGCTGGAACGTCCACACTCTGGCCTATGCCTTGATGCTGCTGGTGATCGTGTCGGGCATCTTCGGCATCTCGGTCTATGCCGCGATCCCGCGCCGGATGAGCGACAATCGCGAGCAGATGACGCAAATGCAGATGCTTGACGGCCTGCGTGCGGTCGACCGGCAATTGCATGATGCGGCGCAGACCCTGGCGCAGCGCAATGCGGCGATCGTGCAGAGCTCGCTCGAACAGGATCCGTTCGGTGGCGGGATCGTCGCGCGGCTGACCGGCCGCTATCCGCGCTGTGCGACCGCGCAAAGCTTCGCCGAAATCCGCGAAAGCACCGGTCCGCGCCCCGATGTCGGCACGGATCCGCTGGAGAAGATCGACGCGCTGCTCGACCGCAAGATGGCGATGCTGGTGCAGTTGCGGCGACATCTGCGCTACAAGGCGATGCTGGAAATCTGGCTCTATGTGCATGTGCCGATGACTTTCGCGCTGCTTGCCGCGCTGACCGCGCATATCGTCAGCGTGTTTTTCTACTGGTGAGGCGGGGCGCATGACCTTCCTGATCCGGCAGATCAGCCACACCGCCGACGGGCGCGAGATCGTGCGCGGCGTGGCGCATGAAGGCGACAGCGTCACGATCGGACGCGCGGCGACGAACGATATCGCACTGCCCGATCTGGCGGTGACGCCCAATCATGCGCGGATCGAACTACGCGACGACCCGCATATCGCCATCGTCGCGCTGGGCACGCTTGGCTTCGAGGTCGATGGCCGGACACGGCGCACTTGCGACATCAACAGCGCCAAGGGTGCGGAGATCGCAATTGGCGGCCATCGCATCACCGTCTCGCGCGATGCCGAGGATCGCGTCGTGCTGACCGTCCAGCGGGTCGAGGCGGTGTCGGACGCGTCCGAGTATCGCGAGGAAGCGGTGGCCTTCTCGCTGCAGGACCTGATGCTCAGCAAGCGTGTCTCCGCCTATCTGTTCGCCATCGCCATCCTGCTCGCCTTCCTTGCCTGGCCGGTCTGGACTTTCACTCATCCCGCGACGGACCAGCGCAGCATCTACGCGCTCAAGGCCGACCATAACTGGTCGAGCGGGCCGCTCAGCCAGGCGCATCATGAGCTGGAGGGCAATTGCACCGCCTGTCACCAGCAGGCCTTTGTCTCGGTGCGCGATTCGAGCTGCATCGCGTGCCACAAGGACGCGCACGAACATGCGCCGCCTTCGCGCCTTGCCGGAGCGCGTGCGACGCCGGGCTTTGGCGGGCGGCTGCTGCAGCGCGTCGCGACCGCGTTCGGCAAGCCGGGGCCGGGAGCATGTGTCGACTGCCATACCGAGCATGAGGGCGCCGGGCCGATGCCGCCGACTGCACAGGCCTTCTGCACCGACTGTCACGCAACTTTGAAGCAAAGGCTGGCCGATACGAGAATCGAGAATGCCGATGATTTCGGCACGGCGCATCCGCAATTTCGCCCGTTGGTCACGACCCTGGCCGGGGTGAAACCGGTGGTGGCGCGCGTGTCTCTCGACGCCGGCAGGATCGACGAGAGCGGATTGAAGTTCCCGCACAAGCTGCATCTGGATGCGCGGGGCGGCGTGGCGCAGATGGCGCGAACGCTGAAGGCCCGGCAGGGCTATGGCGATGTACTGGTCTGCGCCGATTGTCACCGGCCGACTGCGGATGGGGTGCGCTTCCTGCCGGTCGAGATGGAGCGGGATTGCCGGGCCTGTCACAGCCTCGCCTTCGACCGGATCGGCGGGACGGTGCGCACGCTGCGCCACGGCGACGCGCCGCAGATGATGGCCGATCTGCGCGCGCTCTATCGCTCGACCGCGCCACCACGCCCGATCCAGCTTGGCGGGATGGCGCGCAGACGGCCGGGCAATTATGCCGATGGGCAGATCTACAACATCTATTTTGGCGCGGCCGCGCGACGCCCCGCCGCCGGCGATGCGGCGATCCGCGCGGTGTTCTCGCCGGGGGGCGCCTGCTTCGATTGCCACACGGTCAAGCCGCCCGGCGTCGGTGGTGCGGCGGACTGGACGGTGATGCCGGTGCATCAGGCGTCGCGGTACATGATGAAGGGTTGGTTCGACCATAAACCGCACCGCACCGAAGCCTGCGTCAGCTGCCACGCCGCCCCGACCTCGACACGTTCGAGGGACTTGTTGCTGCCTGGCATCGCCACCTGCCGCAACTGCCATGGCGGGGAGCGATCGCAAGCGAAGGTGCCCTCGACCTGCGCGTCATGCCATAGCTATCATGCCGGCCCCGAGGCCCCCTGGGTCTCGCGCTTGTCCCTTGGACGTATCGCGGCGATGAAACCGGGGGATCCCGGCGGCGGAGCTGCCCCATGACAGGAGAGGCAATGTGCTGATTGCCCAGATCACCGATACCCATCTCGGCTTTGAACCCGGTGACCCGGATGAACCGAACCGCCGGCGGCTCGATGCGGTACTGGCGATGCTGGCGCAGGGCGTGAACCGGCCGGATCTGATGATCGTTTCGGGCGACCTGGTCGATCGAGGTGACGAGGAAAGCTATCAGCGCTGTGCCGAGGCGTTCGCGGCTTGCCCGTTTCCGGTCTATCCATGTCTTGGCAATCACGACGATCGCGAGACCTTCGCCAGGGTCTTCCCGCACGTGCCGATGCCCTCGGGCTTCGCGCACTATTGCATCGCGCTTGACGGGTTGCGGATCATCCTCCTCGATACGCTCGAGCCCGGGCGGCATGGAGGCGGCTTCTGCGCGGTGCGTGAGGCATGGCTCTCGGAACGCCTTGCCGAACAGCGTGACGTGCCGACGATCATCGTCATGCACCACCCGCCGTTCGACGCGGGGATCGACTGGATGAGCACCAGGAGCGACGAACCCTGGGTCGCGCGTTTCGCTCGCGCGATCGCCGGGCACGATCAGATCCGGGCGATCTGGTGCGGGCATCTTCACCGCGCGATCGTCGCGCCGTGGCAAGGCGTGCCGGTAACGGTCTGCCCGGCGACCTCGGCGCAACTCGCGCTTGATCTGCGTCCGATCGATCCGGCGGTGATGGATTGCCGGCCGATGGTGGTCGGCGATCCGCCCGGCTATGCGCTGCACCGCTGGCAGGACGGCGGACTGGTCACGCATTTCGACACCGCGCAGCCGCGCGAGACGCTGGCGAAATATGACGGGAAGATGCAACCGCTGGTACGCCAATTATGTGCCGAGCAGCCCTAGAGCCGTTTCGAGCTGAGTCGATCCACCGCCGCCCGTTCGCCCTGAGCCTGTCGAAGGGCACGCACAGCGCATGGGCTTCGACAAGCTCAGCCCGAACGGTGGAAGGCGATTCCACCCAAGTCGATGGTGCCCTCGTAAGCACGAACGGGGAAAGGATCAGTCGTCCGGCCGCTTTAGCGGCGGCCGCCAGGCCGTCATATCGACCACATCGCTGACCTTGTACGGCACGCCGCTGCGATTGAGGAACAGCCGCTCCATCTCCGGCCGGGTAAAGGGTCGCGAGCCCAGCCGTCCGAATACCGCGATCTGCCCGCCGGTTTCGTCCACGGCACGGTCGCGGTCGAGGCCTTTCGACATCGACAAAGCCGGCTTCGGTGTCTTCGCCCAGGCGATCAGCTCTGGCTTGGGCGCGGGTGAGAAGCCGTAGAAATTGGGCTGGCTCGCCGGCGAGGTGAGCTGGATGACCTTCATCCCGTTGCGGCCATCGGCAACATAGGCGAACAGCGAAGCATTGGTGCTGCCGACGATCACGTCCTGCGTGTCGTTCATCCGCCCGCCAAAGCTTTCCCGTGCATAGATTACCGGCCTGGTCGGATTGGTCACGTTGGCGATCACCAGTCCGTCCGTGCCGGCGGCGATATAGGCATAGGTGCGCGCGACATAGAGGCGGCGGGCATCGCCGAGCGGTATCGCCCCCGAAGGCACCGCGACCGGATTGCGCAGCCGTGTCACGTCGAACAGTTTCACGCCTTCGGCATCGGTCACCCAGAGATAGCGGAACTGGATCGCGCTCGCCCGCGCGTCGCGCAGCGGTCGCACGGCGGCGAGCTTCGGATGCAGCGGATCGGCCAGATCGACCACCACCAGCCCGGCATCGGCGGTGATATAGGCGACCTCGCCCGCCACTATGATGTGCCGCGCGCCCTTCAGCACGCCGCCTTCATTCCAGGTCACCGCCCGCTTGAGGAAGTTGTTGCGGAACTCGCCATCGGCCATCGTCTCGATATTGACGAGGATCAGCCCCTCGACCGCATCGGTGACCGCGGCATAGCTGTAGATCGGCAGGAAAGGCTGTTCCTGGTTGGCGTCACGCATCGCCTGAGTATTGCGCAGCGGATTGATCGGCTGATTGGTCGGCAGCGCCATGCAGGTCGCGTTGGGCGAAGCGATATGCGTGTCCTGCCCGAGCTTGGAAAAGGGAGCGGAGACGATCCGTTCGGAGAAGCCCTTGTTGGCGATCGACGCGACGTCATAGACGCGGAAACCGCCGCGCCCCTCGGCGACATACATATATTCGCCGCGCAGCTGCAGGCAGCCGACGCGGTCGGACGTGCCCTGAACGACGTTGCGGAATTCCTCCTTGGGGTGGGTTTCGCCCGACAGCTTCCTGTCGAAGGTCTTGCCGCGCACCCAATTGCGCAGCTCGCGGCCATTTTGCTCGACATGCATGCGCCAATAATCGGGATAGGCATATTTCTGCAGGTACGACCCGATCACTGCCTGCGGCTCGTCCCATTCGGTCACGCGCACGGCTTCGAACCCGCCATCGAGCCCGGTCCAGGCATTGAGCCCGACAAAGTTGACGGTGTTGGTGCCGAGCAGCAGCAACTGCGCCATGATCGCATTATTGTCGTCCTTCACCGACAGATGGCAGTCGCTGCACGTCTTGGTCTCGGTGGTGCGCACGGTGTGCGGGAAATGCGGTGCGAACGCCTGGGACGAAAAGCCGATCGCGCTGATCGGCGGCTGCTGGATATAGATGCGCTCGCGATTGACGTTGGTCGATGACAGCACCAGCGCGGAGGTCGATCGTACCGGTGCGATCTGGTTGCCCTTGGTGGTCTGGTGCCGGCCGAGCTGGAACATGTCGTCGCGCGCGACCTGCGGGTTGTAGGTCGCGAAGTTGCGCGTTTCCTCGCCCTCATAATGATGGCTTTTGGTCTTCTGGTTGGCCTCGATCGGCAAATGACAGCCGCCGCAACTGGTCGTCCAGCTCAGATGACAGGTGAAGCAGGCGACGTCATTCTCGCGGTGCGCGCGGTCGTCCATCGGCACGCCGGGGCCAAAGGCGAAGCGCCCGTCATCGGCGCCCGACCGGCTCATCAGCTTGGCGCGCGCCGCCTTGGCGTTGAAGTAGGGGCTGGCCGGATCGACGCTGTCGCGCACCAGATGGACGGTCCATTCGAGGCTGGGATCGACGATCGATCGCTGCACGAGCTTGCGTCGCCCGCCGCCTTCGGCAATCCATTCGAAGCGGCGCTGGCCGTCGGGATTGCGCAGCAAGGTCAGGTCGCTGCCTTGCGGCCGTGCCGCCGGGCCCGAGGTACGCAAGGTCGGATAGGCGTCGGCGGTGCCGTGGCAATCCTTGCAGCCGATCTCGACCGCGTTGGCGACTTCGCCCTGGATCAGGCCATTGCCATGGCTGTCCTGCGCGAAATGGCAATCGGCGCATTGCAGGCCCTTTTCGGCATGAATGTCCATCAGATGGACCGCCTTGCCGGGATTGGTGCCCACGGGCGCGAACTTGGGTTGGTCCTTCCGGCGCCATTTCTCGGGATCGTCGGGCCAGACGATCTTGCCCTCGGCATCGAGCAGATTGCCTTCGCGATCCCGCTTGAACACGCCGCGGAAATTCCAGCCATGGCCATGATAATCGGCGAACTGCGTGTCCTTCAGTTCGGGATTGAGGTCGTACGCGTTGCGCAGGAAATCGACGTCACCCCATTTGCCGCGCACCGCCGCTGCTTCCGGATTGCGGTCGAGGATCTCGCGCTGTTCGGCGGCGGTCGGGTATTTCTGCTTCTCCGGCCACATCTTCGGCGCGTCGGCCTCATAATCCCACATCGTGTAGCCGAGATAGGAGTTCAGGAAGATGTTGGGCTGGTGCATGTGGCACGACATGCATTGCGCGGTGGGAATGGCGCGGGTGAAGCTGTGCTTGAGCGGATGGCCGCTCGGCTTGACGCCGGGCTGGACCAGGCCGCCATGACTGTCGCGCGCAGCACTGGCGGCGATGGTCGGATCGACCGTCTGGCTCTGCCCGTCACGACCGTACTGGGCATAGATCAGGCTGTGCCGTGGTTCGCGGTCATTGGCGTAGATCACATGGCATCCGGTACAGCCCGAGCCGCGATAATCGCCCGGCTGGTCGTTGGTGCCCATGAACCACATCAACGGGTCATTGAGCCGGGTCTTGTGGATATTGAGGATCGGGATCGCGGCGCGCAGGCCCGTGGCGGGGCCGCGATTGGATTGCTTCAGATCCGGCCGGCCGGGCTCCTCCAGTCGCTGGATCGATCCGGTGGGATTGGGCAGGCCGACCTCGGCGAACTGCGTGTTCACGTTGCGCCCGCCGCGCTCGAACACGCGGAACACATCGCCGGGCGGCGTGACTTGCCAGGTGGGCAGGGGATACATCGCGGCAAGTGCCCCGCGCGCCTTTTCCGCAGCGGTCACCGTGCCCGGCGGCGTGCCGGGCGAGACGATCTTCGCCGGTTTCCCGTCACGCGTATAGGCCTCGCCGAAGAGGTAATTCTTGTAGGGAATGATGCCGTTATTATAGGCCGCGCCGCCGAACAGCATGGCGCCCGACGCCATGATCGATCGCTCGGCCTTTTCGATCACCTCGATATGGCACGCGCCGCAGGATTCGCGCACGATGCGGTAATCGCCCGGATTGACGAAGCGGATGAACTCCGGCGCTTCGCGGTTGAGCAGGGTGTAGCTGCGCTTGGGGTTGGCCGAATCCGGGAAATTCCAGCTCTTCGGGTACATCGGCAGGATATGCGCTCGGTCGCGCGCGGCGACATAGTCCGGATCGTCGAACCCCCTGGCCGGGTCGCCGATCACACCGGCATTGCCGCCATGGCAATCGACACAGCCAAGCATCACCGCCGGCGAGCTGTGCATGGTCGGTTCGTCGGTGCGCGTGTGGCAGGAATAGCAGCCGGCGGACTTCTCCGCGACTTGCTCGGGCGTCTGGCTCATCGGCGCGGGCGGCGCGGCGAGATAAACGCGCGCTACCGCTTGCTCCTCATCGCTTGCATGCAAAGCGCTGGGCAGGAACAGCGACGCGGCAAAGGCCAGCACCGCCATCGCCAGGCACCATGCGGAGAGGCGCGGCCTGCGCATCAGTAGCTCAGGATCACATTGGCGAGGATCGAGTAATAGGCCCGGTTCCGGTCGCTATTGGCGAACAGGTCGCGAAAGCCCGCACCCGGTACGAGCATCGCGCCCGACAGGCGAAAGACGATATTCTGCGTCGCCTTGGGCCGCCAGATCGCCGCTGCCGACAGGTCCCAGCCGATGCTCTTCGGGATGCTCCCCTCATTGCGCAGCGTCTGCAGCACATTGGTCGAGGCGAACCAGAGATGGTTGATATTGGTCGACAGGCGAATGCCGGGAGTCAGGTCGAAATCGGCGCCCGCGCCGGCCAGCACCGTGCCGGGATTGTTGAAGTTCGACTGCCCCTGTTCCTTCGACGAGCGCAGCGAATTGAGAATGCCGTTGCGCCCATTGATCGCCACCGCGCGGCCGCCGCCGGCGAACGGGATGCTCTGGCGGATCCAGTAGCTGGTGTCGGCGCCGGCAAAAATCGGGTTCTCGAAGATCGCGTCGAAGCCGCCTTCCTTGTTGTCATAGGGATCGCTGTCGCCGCTGGCGTAGAGCGCGGAGGCGCGGACGCGGATCCAGTCATGGTCGTAGCTCAACTCGCCCGCGCCGAAAAAGGCGCGGATTTGCGCCGGGCGACTGGTGAAGAAGCTGTTCCGGTCTTCGCCCAGTGCGGCATAGGCCGAAGCGGTCAGGTTGAGCCGCCCGATCCGGCCATCGGCATTATAGCCGAGATAGACCACGTCATAATCGCGCCCGCGCAAATCACCGAGCAGGGCGGGGCGAACCGGAAAGCCATTATCGTCGATCTCGATCCGGCCGCCTTCGCGGTTGCGGTTATAGACCGCGGTGATCTGGCTGGTCAGGCCGGGGATGAGAAAATCCTGGCGGTAGAGATTGGCGACGAACACCCAATCGTCGCGTGGGCGCTGCACGACGCTGTTGAGGCCGGAATTGGTATCCTTCTCCAGCCGCCAGAACGCCGCCAGATTGAACTGGAAGCGGTTATTGTCGCGATTGCCGAAAAAGCGCACCCCGAGTTGCTGGTCGTTGAACAGGAAACCGCGAAAGTCGCTCTGAAACGGCTGAATGCCGATGCGGATCGATTCGAAGTCGTAGCGGTCCGACGTGTTGCGCAGGTGATAGTCGATAAAGGCTTCCTGCACGCCAAGGAAATGATCGGTGCGGTGACTCGGCTTGCTTGGCTGGACGAACAATATGCGGCGTTCGGGCACGTTCACATGGCTGACATTGAGTGCGAGGCTCAGGCGATATTCGATCTCCGGCGGCTTGAACGCGGTCGCGCCCTTGATCAGCGCCGCGCCGACGATGAAGGTCTGCGACAGGATATAGCTCGCATCCTTGCCGAACACGTCCAGGCTTTGCGGCCGTTCGGTGGTCTGCACGCCCACCGGAATCGGGAAGGTGCGCGGCTCGAGCACCGTGTCGCTGACTGCACTTGCCGCGAAGAACCAGTCGTCATGGCGGATCGGCAGCCATGGCACCTTGGCACGATCGATCGGGCGGTCGCCCTTCAGCGTGTTCTGGTTGTACGGATCGAACCAGCGTTCCTTGACCACGCCCAGTGATTCGATAAGCCGCCAGCGATCCGGTACCGGCACCTGATCGGTAGGGAAGGCCTCGGGCGGTGGCGCGCGCACTGCGCCGATATTGTTTTGCGTGACCGGGTCGGGCAGCGGTTTTTCATAACCCGGGCGGCGGCGGCCCTCGATCGTATCGACCGGCGAGGCGAGCGGGTCCTTCTCCTCGACCTTTTCCTGCGGCGGTGGCGGCGGCGACGCATCCTGAGGAGCGGTCGCCTGCAGCGCCAGCGCGAGCATCGGCATGAGCGACGGCGCCATGGCTATAGCCCCGCACAGACATTCTGGGTGGATGTATCGAGGAACGGCGCGAAGGGGCAATTGATGTAACGCAGGCGCACGCCGCTGCCGACTGGCACGACGATGGTGTCGGCGCGGATCGCGACCGGCGCATTGCCGATCCCGCCGACGCGCTGGCCGCCATTGTTGAGGCCGAGGAAACCGATCATGTCATCCTGATCGATGCCGTCGCCCGATACGCCGACCGCGCCGACCAGCACCGAACCACGATAGATCGGCACTGATCCGGGGAAAATCTGAATGCCGTTCTGCAGCCGGTTCTGGCCCGTCGCGGCATCGGGAATGAAGGTGCAGCGTTGCGGCGTGTCGGTCGGGTTCGCGCCCGTGACGAAGGCAAGATGCTGGCCGAGATTGCTCAGGATCAGCGCCGATTGCAGCCCGGTGGAGAAGGGATTGAACTGCGCGATCGGACGCGACAGCGGGCCATTGGGGCGTCCGACCTCGCCATCGGGGAAATAAGGACGCGAGAGCAAGCCGCCGGCGCGGTCGGTAAAGGCGATCCTGCCGGTCAATGCGGTGGAATCGTTCAGGAATGTACGGGTCGCGGCGACGAAGCCGCGCACGTCGGCGCTTGGATCGCCGAGCAATTGCGCACCGGCACCGGCGTTGGAGAAAAAGGCGGCGGTGCGGGCCTTTTGCAGCGAGACATCGGTACCGAAGATCGGCGCATCGGGCGAGCGCACGATGCCAAGCACCGCGCCGCGCGTATCGACCAGCGACACAGTGACTTGCGCGCGGCTGTCGAGCGGCTGGCGGATCTGTGCGCGGGCGCGGCTCATGATGGTGAAGGCTTCTTCCAGCACAGCCTTTGTCTCGGCAGCGGAGAGCGGTTGCGCGATGTCGCCGCCATCGGTGCCGGCGCGGACCGGGAAGCGATTGACGCCCGACCCGTCGGTCAGGATGAAGGCGTCGCGGTTGGAGAATTCGGCCGGCGTGGCGGCGCGAATGCCCGATGCCTCGCTGCCATAGGCCGTGCCGGCGAGGATCATCGGGCTTGGCGTGCCGAAATAACCGCGTACCGCGACCAGGTTGCCCAGCGCCGGATCAGTTGCGGCATAGCTCGGCGTGCCGCTGCTCATCAGCCCGGCATAGCTCGAATCGCTGAAGCGCAATTGCGTGCCGTCGACGAAGATGCGGTTGGCGCGGATATTCTCGGGCGCCTCGAAGCCGACCGTGCCGGCGAGCGCGATATATTCTTCCGGGTCGTTATCGATATCGAGTGTGTTGGGGTCGAAGCCATAAATTCCATCGGCCATCACGCCGATCCCGCCGACCACCACGCCATTCTTATACAGCGGAAAGCCACCCGGGTCGGCCGACAGACCGAGCGGCGAGCGTTTGGGACCGATCAGCGCGCCGCTGCCGCCCGATACGTAGCGCGCCGACAGGTCGGAGCAGGGCAACTGGCTGAACTGCACGCCGAACAACGGGCCGCTTTCAAGACCGGCGGTGGAGGGCGCGGGCGGGAAATGCGGCTGGACGATCTGGCTCGCGGTCCGGGTCGAAAAGGCATTGCCGCTGCTCGACAGGTACGCTCCGGTCACTGCCTTGGCGATCGCCCCGGCTTCGGCCGGGATGAGCAAATTCTGCGCGTCGATATTGGCGCCATTCGGGGCGGCGCTGGTTGTCGCGGCGGCGCGAGCGCCGGTCATGCGGAACACCGCTAGCACATTGCCGACCCGGTCGACCACGCTGATCACGGCAGGCAGGTTATGCGCGCGCGCCTCGGCGGCGGCTCGCGCGATGATCGTCTGGACATCGGCGATGCTCAGCGCCTCGGCGGCGGGCACGGCGTAGAGGTTGTTCCCGGTCGGACCGGGCGTTGGTGTCGGCGTCCCCCCGCTGCCGCCTCCGCTCCCACCTCCGCTACCGCCGCATGATGCGAGCAGCAGCGATACGCCGGCGAGCAAAGCGGGCAGGGTTCCAGCGCGCATCAGCGCAGTACTCGAATGCTGCGCACCGCTTCGGCGAGCGCGGTGCGAAAGGCGGGGCCGCGATAGTCGTTCGGATCGCGCACCGCGGCATAGGCGCGGTTGATATTGGCGCGGATGCCCGCCGCCGCGCCGACCGTGATCCGGCCCTGCTTGACCAGTGCGTTGAGCAATGTGTCGATCGCCATCACGGCCTGAACCGAGCCCTCATAATCAGTGAAGCGCGGCGTGATGGCCGTACCGGCAATGGCATCGACCATGGCGAATGCCGTATCGCCGCCCGCACTTGCCGACAAGGCTGAAGCGAGACCGGAGGCGGTGGCTGCCAGCTTTCCGCCTGCAACGATGGCAGCGGCGCGATCCTTGCCCAGTGCGGCATGGAAGGCGCGGCTGTCGCTGTCGAAGCGCGCGGCCATGCCGGGTGCGGCGACGCGCGCCGCAGCGGTGAGCAGGATCATATTCTCGTCGTTGAAGGGCGGCATGCCGGCCGGGATCGGGCGGCCGGGATTGTTCTCCCAGCTCTTTACTCGATCCTCCTGGTCGTAGATCTTCCGATGACAGCTATGGCAGTCGAAAAAGGCGAATTCCGGAAAGGCGCCCTCGCTGCCGCGCGGGCTGGCGTAGAGCGTCAGCGCGCGGTTGACCGCCATCGCCTGACCGACCGCCCAGGTGCGCACGCCGTCCGACCGACCCTTGCGCCGGATATAATCCGCATCCTCGTCATGATGCTGCTGCATGGTCGAGAACAGGTCGAGCTCGAACGAGATGCGCGGATGACCTGCCGAATAGAGCCGGTGCGAGGCGAACTGGCCGGGTTTACCGCTCCCGAAATGGCAGTCGAGGCAGACATTGGCGCGCGCCATGGGCTGGTCGAGCGGCGTCATGCCGCGCGCCACATTGGCGGCATGGCTTGCGCCGACCGCATAATGCGAGGCGATCCAGCCAGAGCTGGGGCCGTGACAGGCCTCGCAGCCGACGCCATCGCTTTGCTGGAAGCGCATACCGTGGGTTCCGCTGGCCGGCGTGGCATGGCAGCCGGTGCAGGTCTGCGAGGTGGCCGGATCGCCCAGACCGAGCGTCGCTGCGATCTGACGTCCGCGTACGCTCGACAGGACGGAAAAGGCGCGGCTGTGCGCGCCGCCGGGTGTGGACGGTTCCTGCCAGCGCATCAGCTCGTCCTGGCGGACCACCGCGCCATCGGCCTCCATCCGGCCATGACAGGTCGATCCAGCACAGCTCGCGACACCCTGGAAGCTGGCCTGCGCGCGGTCGGCGGCGTCGGCGCGCGATAGCGGCGACCCGACCAGCAGCGCCGTCACCAGCAAGCCCAGGCTGGCCACGCCCATCACAAACGCGGCAAGGCGTGATCCAACGATATGGCCAGCGATCGCCATGCTGCGAGCTATTCCCCTCTGACCACCTGATGCCGTGCACCTCGGCAGTGAAATTTACGCACGCAACCCTCCTGATAATCCTGCCCGAAACGGCCGCGTCGGAACAGAAAAATCTTGTCTGCGGATAGGACGATCAAGGGCTCGCCGCCTCAGCGGCGGCGGATGACCAGATTGCGGATCTCGGTCATATCTTCCATCGCGAAGCGCACACCTTCGCGGCCCAGCCCGGAATCCTTCACGCCGCCATAGGGCATGTTATCGACACGGTAGCTCGGCACGTCGTTGATCACCACGCCGCCGACCTCGAGCCGGTCCCAGGCGTCGAACATCTTGAACAGGTCGCGGGTGAAGATACCCGCCTGCAATCCGAACTTGCTGTCATTCACCTCGGCAAGAGCGGTATTGAAGTCGTTGAATTTACTAAGCAAAGCGACCGGGCCAAACGCCTCTTCGCGATATAGGGCGGTGGCGCGGTCGACATTGTCGAGCAGTGTCGCCTGCAGCATCGCGCCGTCACGCCTGCCGCCGCATAACAATGTCGCGCCGCTTGCCACGGCTTGCTGAATCCAGCCGTCGAGCCGGCGCGCTTCGCCCTCCGAGATCATCGGGCCGATAAAGGTTGCGCGGTCCTTCGGGTCGCCAGCGACAAGTGTGCGGGTCCTCGCCACCAGCATGTCGCGGAAGCGGTCGTAAATATCGGCATGGATGATGATCCGCTGCACCCCGATACAGCTTTGTCCCGACTGATAGAAAGCGCCGAAGATGATCCGCTCCAGCGCATCGTCAAGATCGGCGTCATGATCGACGATTACCGCAGCATTGCCGCCGAGTTCGAGAATCACCTTCTTCTTGCCCGCCTTGGCTTTCAGGTCCCAGCCGACTGCGGGCGAGCCGGTGAAGCTGAGCAGTTTCAGCCGGTCGTCCTCGGTGAACAGGTCCGCGCCTTCGCGGTGCGCGGGCAGGATCGAGAAGGCGCCCTCGGGCAGGTCGGTTTCGGCAAGGATTTCGCCCATGATGATCGCGCCGAGCGGGGTGCGGCTGGCGGGCTTCATGACGAACGGGCAACCGACCGCGATCGCAGGAGCGATCTTGTGCGCGGCGAGGTTGAGCGGGAAGTTGAATGGCGAGATGAGCGAGCAGGGGCCGATCGGCACGCGCTTCCAGATGCCCTGATAACCCTTAGCGCGCGGCGAGATGTCGAGCGGTTGCACTTCGCCGGTCATCCGCACCGCTTCCTCGGCGGCAATGCGGAAGGTATCGATCAGCCGGCCGACCTCGCCCTCGCTGTCCTTGATCGGCTTGCCCGCTTCGACGCATAGCGCATAAGCGAGCTCGTCGAAGCGCTGCTTGAAGCGATCGACGCAATGCTGCAGCACCGCCTGGCGCTCATAGCTTGCCAGACGCGCCATCGGTTCAGCAGCGCGCACGGCGCCGGCGATCCCGGCATCGATCGTGGCGGCATCGGCTTGCGCAACGCGAAACGCGACTGCGCCGGTGAACTTGTCAGTAACCTCAAGGTCAGTATTAGGTTGAGCTGCCTTGTTGTTGAGATAAAGCGGATAAATCTCCTGCAATATACTCATAATGCTGCACTCAATTCCTTGATCTCATGGTTGAGGATGCGGTCATTATCGGCATAGTCGACCGGGCAATCGATCACATGCACGCCCGTCGCATTGAGCGTCTGCTTCAGCAATTCGGGCAGATGTTCCGCGCTTTCGACGCGGTGGCCGTGCGCGCCGAATGCCTCGGCATATTTGACGAAATCGGGATTGCCATAGGTCAGTCCGAAATCGGCAAAGCCCATATTGGCCTGTTTCCAGCGGATCATGCCGTAACCGCCGTCGTTGAGGATCAGCACGGTGAGGTTGAGCTTCAGCCGGACCGCGGTTTCCATTTCCTGGCTGTTCATCATGAACCCGCCGTCGCCGCAGATCGCCATGATCTTGCGCCCGGGATAGACCATCGCTGACGCCATGGCGGACGGCAGGCCCGCACCCATCGTCGCCAGCGCATTGTCGAGCAGCACGGTATTCTGCTGCCGCGCGGGATAATTGCGCGCGAACCAGATCTTGTAGATGCCATTGTCGAGGCAGATGATGCCGTCATTGGGCATCGCTTCGCGCACCTTGCGCACCAGATAGGATGGGAAGATCGGGAAGCGTCCATCGCCGTCAAGCGTCGCGGTGTGCGCCAGTTCGGCGGTGCGCGCGGCGAGCATGGTTTCGCAGCCCCAATGCTGGGGAACGATATCCTCCTTCATCTGCCAGATCGCATTGGCGATATCGCCGATAACCTCGATCTGCGGGAAATAGACCGGATCGACTTCGGCGGTACGGCTCGAGACATGGATGACGTCACAGCCGTCCGGCTTCATGAAGAAGGGTGGCTTCTCAATGACGTCATGGCCCACATTGACGATCAGATCAGCGGCCCCGATCGCGCAGTGCACGAAATCGCCCGCCGACAGCGCCGCGCAACCAAGGAATTTGGGATGCGTCTCGTCGATCACGCCCTTGCCGAGCTGCGTCGTGACGAAGGGGATGCCGGTCTTCTCGACGAACTGCAACAGCATCCGTCCGGTCATCTTGCGGTTGGCGCCGGCGCCGATCACCAGCACCGGGGCCCTGGCCTGTTCGAGCCGCTTGACCGCGGCACGCACGGCCTTGGGTTCGGCCGAGGGACGGCGGGCGAGGCTCGACTTGATCGGCCGGGCGTCGGTTTGCTCGTCGGCGACATCCTCGGGAAATTCGAGATGCGTCGCGCCGGGCTTTTCCTCCTCGGCGAGGCGGAAACATTCGCGCACGCGGCTGGGGATATTGTCGGCACTGGCGAGCTGGTGCGTGTATTTGGTGATCGGCCGCATCATGTCGACCACGTCGAGGATCTGGAAACGGCCCTGTTTCGATTTCCGGATCGGCTTCTGCCCGGTGACCATCAGGATCGGCATGCCGCCAAGCGTGGCATAGGCCGCCGCCGTCACCAGATTGGTCGCACCGGGGCCAAGCGTCGCCAGGCACACGCCGGTCTTGCCGGTGTGACGGCCATAGGTCGCGGCCATGAAGCCCGCGCCCTGTTCATGCCGCGTCAGGATCAGTTTGATCGACGAGCGCGACAGGCTGTCGAGGAAATCGAGATTCTCCTCGCCGGGCACGCCGAAGACATACTCGACGCCTTCGTCCTCAAGGCATTTGACGAAGATGTCGGAGGCTTTCATCGGTCGATTCCCATAAGCTGCCTGTACGAACGCGCGGCGCGATAGCGTCACACAACTCGCTGGTAATCAAGGGCTGTTGGGGTTGTTGGGATTGACCGGATCGCCTGGGCCGTTGGGGTTGGACGGGTTCTGTCGCGGGCCGGGGTCGCGTTCGAAGAACTGATCGACCGTCGGGTTCGATTCCAGCGGGTCGATATCCGGTCCCGACGCGCCATTGCGCGCCCGGCCCGAGCCGAGCAACATTGCCAGCGTCGCCGAACCCGCATTGGACAGCTGGAACGGGCCGATCGGCGGCTGGCCTGGGCCGGGTACGAATACCGCATAGCCCGCGGTCTCGACGGGCACGGTCTTCTCGCCCGCTGTGACGTCGATCGCACCCCGCTGCTCGCCCTGTGCATTGGCGCCGGGGCCACGCAGCAGGATCAGCGACGCGGTCGCCGGGTCGGCCTTGTAACCCTTGGGAATGCCAGGTTCCCGAGCCGCGATATGGATTGCATCCAGGCCGATCACCCCGTCGATGATCGTGCCGCGGATGCCGATCGACGCGATCGGCGTCCTGATCTGCGACTGGCCGGGATTGGCATGGAGCGCCTTGCCCGACATGAAACGGAACGCGCCCTTGGTCACCGAGAGGCCAACCGCGCTGGCATTGCGGGTAGGATCATAGACGAAGCGGTCGACCTTGATCCGGGCATTGGCGCCAAGCGTGAAGCTGGTGCGGTCGAGCAACAGCACTTGCAGGCCGCTCGCCTTGCCGGTCTGGATGTCGTTGCCGAGCGAGACGCGCTCCTTGATCACCGCCTGATGCGGTGACGGGTTGGCCTGAGTGGTCATGCGCACGTCGTTCAGCACACGGGCATTGACGCCCACGGTCTGCGCCACTGCCGGAAGGCTCATGAACGTCAGGAATGACGTCGCGACGAAGGGCGCGATCGATATGATATGCCGGGTCATCTTCAGCCCCCTCACTTTCCGAAACTGTAGATCAGGCGAAGTTCCGCCCCGACGCTGTCATAATCGCGAATGAGGCTGGCGGCGTTGTAGTTGCGCCGCGTGTAGCTCGCTGCGCCCTCGATCGCGAAGCCGCTGTCGCCGATCGGCACACCGATTGCGCCGCGCACGAAATAGCGCGTCTCGATCCGATCGGGAATCAGTGGCGTGTCGCGGTAATTCACATGGCGAATGATCGCGCTCAGTCCGGCATAGGTGCCGTTGGCGGCGATCGGGGTACGCAGGCCGGCATAGCCGCGAAAGCCGCGATAGCCGAGGACATGGGTGTCCGCGTCCTTCAACTCATAAGCGGCGCCGACCACATAGCTGGTGCCGATGCCTGGCCGGCCCTGATATTCCAGCGCCAGGTCATAGCGTCCGCCGTCGCGGGAATAGCCCGGCAACGCGAAGTTATAATCCTGCTTCACGGCTTCGCCGCGCAGCGCGATGCGGCCGGTGTCGGCGACCCGCGCGGTCAGGTCGGCCTGGCCGCCATATTCGGTGACATAGGGTGATCCGGCGATGCGGCCGTGGCGCACCACGCCGCCGAACGACGCGCCGATCGTGTCGCCCTGATAGGCATAGCCGAGCCAGGCACTGCCGAACTGATAGTCGAGATCCGGGCCGGAAATGCTGTTGTTGGTCTGCGCGGACACGCCGTAATAGACTTGGCTGTCACCGCTGATCGCTGCGCGTCCGTCGAGGCTGAGCGAGGCCGTGAAGGACAGGCCGTCATTGCTCAGATCGAGTGCGCCGGGAAGGTTGAACTGGTTGGCCACCACGCCATAGGCGTCGCTGTTATAGGCGATGCCGGTGGATAGCTCGACCGAAAGCCGGCTCGCCCGGCGATTGCCCTCGTTCGCTGCGGGGCGCGGGAGGGCGCCACAGGCCTGTTGCACCTCGGCCCAGCTGCTCGCGGACAAGGTCGCGCCGTCGATCTTGGCAAGTTCGATGCCGGCGCGCTGACGATCGTCGAGACGGCACAAGATCGTGACGTAATAAAGCCGGACATCGGCGGATTCATCGCTGGCTTCGGCAAGCAGAGCGCCCTCCAGCGTTGCCGCGGCGCCAAGCAGGTCACCGGCATCGGCCTGGCTGCGCGCGACCGTGACCGTTCCCGCCGGGGTCGCGGATGAATCGATCAGTGCGTCGATCTCCGTTTCGGGCGATGCCTGGGCGAGGGCAGGCGCGGTGCCGGCGATGAGCATGGCTCCGCCGATCGCGCTTGCGCATAAGCCTCTATAAAAGCGGCTGTTATTCATCATATCCCCCATCAGGCATCCTTGCGCCAACCCTGCTGCAACGGAAAAGAGCTGGCCGATCAACCAGCGGACCGGCAGCCATTATGGCCGTTCCAGTCCAGGCGCCCTACAGCAGGAATACTCCTGGCGACTGAGTCCGTAAAGATTGGTGCAGGAATATCGTTACGGGGGCGGTCGAAGCGCGTCCGAACTCGGGGAGAAAGCCTGGTTCCGCTCGGTGAATTCGCGGATAGAGCAGGGAAACTAGGACTGAGCGGAGCGGTCAGCAATGCGACGAGTGTTCCGCGGCGCAAATCTTCCGCGATATGCGAAAGCGGCATTTGCGCCAGGCTGTGGCCATGCCTTTTTGTGGCAAGATAACTCTCCGGACCGGTATCGACTCAGTGTCGGCGATCCCGCCCGATGTTTCATCGTACCCTTTTCGTTCCGAGCGACGTCGGAAAACGAACGGAAGGGGAGTCGACTCAGCCCATCGTCACATTAGCGATACCCCGTCGTGTCCGCGGGTTTGCCGGCATCCTGCACCTCGATCACATAGGGCCATGCATCGGGTCGCGAGCCATCCAGGTCGGTGAAACCATATTCCCGGGCCAGTTGGCCGCTGGTCAGCGATTGCCCATTCCACCGCGCCCGTTGCGGGTCTGTGGCCAGTGCCGCCACGGCGCGGCCGACAAAGCGCGGGGTTTCCGAAATGGCGAAGTGCGGCACCTTGGCCAACGCATCGCGCCAATTCTCTTCGCCTACACCGAACGTCTCGAGCATCATTTCAGAGCGCAGCCAGCCCGGCGAGAGCGAGACTGATGTGGCGTCATGACGCTTCAGATCCTGAGCATGGGACCAGCCCATGCGGTTTACCGACACTTTGGCCAGATCGTAGAACGGATTGATGCGGTAATGATCGGCATTGTAATCCGCTGGCCCGTCTGTGACTTCAATCAGCAAGCCGCCGGGCTGTTCGATCATCAGCGCGAGGGCGTGATGTGCGGTAATGAGATGGGTCTCCACCTGCAGCCGCAACAGGCGCAGCCCCTTGTCGAGGTCATGCTCCCAGACCGGCTTGTCCCATTCCATCAGTGTTTCGCCGCCCCAGATGTCGTTGACCAGGATGTCGAGCCGTCCCTGTTCAGCGTGGATCCGTGCAACCACGTCGCGCACCTGATCGGATATCAGATGATCGGCCTGGATCGCGATGCCGGTCCCGCCCAGCGCAGTGACCAGTTCGGCGGTTTCCTCGATGGTTTCGGGGCGGTCGTAGGAGGACCGCTGCGTTCGTGTCGTGCGCCCAGTGACATAGACCGTCGCTCCGGCCGCACCGAGCTCGGCCGCGATGCCGCGCCCCGCGCCCCGGGTCGCGCCGGCAACCAGCGCCACTTTGCCTGTCAATTGCATGCCATCTCCTGCGTCGACTCGCCTTGTGCCCGTTGCTGTCACTATATATAAACGAATATTCATTTATAAAAGATCGGGCAAAATGCCAAGGCCGAGAACCACCAGCGACGAAGCGATCTTCGCCCACGCCCTGGCGCTGATGCAGGAGCGTGGTTCGGATGCGCTGACTTTTGCCGCATTGGCGCAGCGCAGCGGGCTGGCGGGATCGACCCTGGTTCAGCGTTTCGGCAGCAAGCCGAAGCTGATCCATGCCGCGATGCTTCATGCCTGGGACGCGTTCGACCAGCTCAACGACGAGATTGCTGCGGCGGCGCCGCGAACGCCGGCCGGCGCGATTGCAATGCTTGGCCGGCTGTCGCAGACTTATGGCGATATCGAGGGTTATGCCGACCAGCTCCATGTGTTGCGTGAGGATCTGCGCCATCCCGATTTGCGCGAGCGCGGGCATCGTTGGGTCGAAACGCTCGCCGCGCGGATCGGCGCCTGTTTTGCCGATACGCCCGGCGCGCCAACTGATATCGGTATCCTGATGGTCGGTCAGTGGCAGGGCGCCCTGCTGCTCTGGGGCTTTTCGCCGGGAAGCCGGCTCGACGCGTTCATCCGCATGCATCTCGACCGATTTATGAAAGCGCTGGATATTCCATGACCGCCACTCGCATCCTCTACGCCAGCGAACCCGCGCTTGCCGCGAGCGATTTCCGCCATGTGTTGATCGAGTCCGGGCTGGGTGCGATCCGCCCGGTCGATGATGCAGAACGGCTGGCGACCATGCTGAAAGAAGCCGATCTGGTACTGACCGCGCGGCTCGACCGGGCCGATGGTGCGCTGGTCGGCGTGATGCGCGCGATCACCGACTATTCCTGGTCCTGTTATGTGTCCGAACTGGCAGTCACGCCCGCCGCGCAGGGGCTGGGGGTAGGGCGGGGACTGCTCGACGAAACCCGCCGGCAGCTTGGGCCGGCGGTCAGCGTGATTCTTGCCTCGGTGCCGGAAGCGGTTGGTTTCTACGAGCGCATCGGCATGGCGCGCCAGGCGGATGCGTTCTGGTATCGTCGCGAACGATAAGGCTAGGCGGCGCGGCGCGCGCCTTCGAGGTTGAGCAATTGCTCCTTCGCCGCCAGCCCGCCGGCAAAGCCGGTCAGTGCACCGCCCGACCCGATCACGCGGTGGCAGGGGGCAATGATCGAAATGGGGTTCTTGCCGTTCGCCGCACCGACCGCGCGAAAGGCGGTCGGCTTGCCGATCTGGCGCGCGATTTCCGCATAGCTGCGCGTCTCGCCGAACGGGATCGTCAGCAGGGCCGCCCAGACGTTCTTCTGGAACGCGGTGCCCTTGAAATCGAGCGGCACGGTGAAGGCGTGCAGCGTCCCCGCGAAATAGGCGGCGAGCTGCCGCGCGGTTTCGACAAGGATTGGGTTGTCCGGTTGCTCGACGAGCGGGCCGAGCCGCACCCGGTTGGGATCGTCATTCTCCCACAGGATCGCCGCCAGGCCCTGGTTGCTGGCGATCAGGGTGAGCCGGCCGACCGGCGATGCGATGATCTTGTACGAATAGGTCATGGCTTTGGTCTCTTGCTTCCGCGAAACATGTGATGAGGGGTTTTGTATCGTCCCGCGATGCTCTGAGCTTCCTGTTTGTTGCGCTTAAAGACCGCGATGGACCTGACCTCGGGTGGGGCGGTCCAGGTCTTCACTACGTGTTCGCCTTCTCTGATGACGGCTGTTCAAGCCGTTGCCGCAATCCCTCCAGAACCTTGCTCGCGCGCTGGATCCCTTCCGGGTCAACCTTGTCACCAAGCATATTGACCCATGGCGCCTGGGCGCGGAGCGCGCAGTCATAGGCGTGCAGGCCTTTGCTCGTCATGACGACCAGCTTGGCGCTGCGATGATGGGGGTTTTCCTTCAATTCGGCAAAGCCCTCGGCCACCAATTCGCTGACGATGCGCTGCACGCCCTGGCGGTTCAGCCCCATGTTTCGAGCCAGTCGCGCAACAGGTTCCGGAACGGGCGATAGCGCAATTGCCCCCAGGACCTGCCAGCGGGCGCTGGTGAGACCGAGCTCGGCGACGAGCCGGTCCCCCGCCGCTAGAAGGCGGCCGTTGAGCCGAAAGACAGTTACGATAAGCTCGCTGATGGCCTTGCCCGATGGGGTTCTGAAATCGTCATTCTCCATGTGCATTAAATATCCATATTGACATCATGTTGTCAATTAAGCAGTTGGCGGCATATCGATGCCGGCCCGAATGGTTGGTGAAGACCCCGGCAAACTGCCTGACCAAGGAATAGAAATGCAAAGCAGCAGCAATGACTCGCGGATTTTCCGGATCGACCGGTTCGTTGTTCCCATCGCCGCCGAAGCGGAGTTTCTCGCGACAGTGGCCGAAATCAACACCGTGTTCGACGATATGGATGGGTGTTTGCAACGCCATGTGCTGAGGCAGCAAGGGACTTCGGGCGACGCCATTTACATGACCATTGTGGAGTGGGAGTCTGCCGCCACAATCCAGATGGCGCGGGAAGCGGCGGACGCGAAACACAAGGAAATGGGGCTTGATCCGCAGGAGATGTTCCAGCGTCTGCAGATAATGGCTGACCTGGGCAATTACGCTCCGGTGTCCGGCGGGGCGTCTGCCCCGATCCGGAGAATGGCTCCCTGAGTAGGATTCGAACCTACGGCCGCTCGATTAACAGTCGAGAGCTCTACCGCTGAGCTATCAGGGAATGAAGCCGAGGGCGGCTCTATAAACGGCTGTAATGAGGATGCAAGACCATTCAGGCGGCAAATTGCTCCATCGTTATGCGATCGTCGAGCGCGTGCTCGGGATCGAACAACAGGGTCAGCTCGCGCGAGCGGTCGATGACCACATCGACACGGGCGACATCGCGCACTTCGCGCTGGTCGCCGACCGCGCTGACCGGGCGCTTGGCGGGTTCGAGCACCCTGATGCTGATTCGCGCCTTGTCGGGCACGATCGCCCCGCGCCAGCGGCGCGGGCGGAACGGGCTGATCGGAGTCAGCGCGAGCAGATTGGAGCCGAGCGGCAGGATCGGGCCTTGCGCGGAGAAATTGTACGCGGTCGACCCGGCCGGCGTGGCGACGAGGATGCCGTCGCATGCCAGTTCGGGCATGACGATCCGGTCGTTGAGCGTGATCTCCAGCTTCGCGGTCTGGCGGGTTTCGCGCAGCAGCGAGACCTCGTTGATCGCAGGCAGCGAATAGGTGTCGCCGCCGACCGTGACCGCGGTCATGGCGAGCGGCGTGACCTTGAACGGCTTGGTGCGGGCGAGCCGATCGTTGAGACCATGTCGCTGCCATTCGTTCATCAGGAAGCCGACGGTGCCGAGGTTCATGCCGAATACCGGCACGATCGGTTTGCGCCGTTCGAGCATCGCGTGAAGCGTCTGCAGCATGAAGCCGTCGCCGCCGAGCGCGACGATCAGGTCGGCGTCCTCGGGATGGACCCAGTCATGGGCGTCGGCCAGTTCCCTGGCGGCTTCCTGAGCCTGGGGGGTGGGCGACGCGACCAGCGCGCGCCGTTGCAAGTCGCTCATCCGCCGGTGACGCTCATATGCCGCGCGACGGCGGGCGTGGCGGCGGCGATGTCGAAATCATGCCGTGCGGGCTTGGACAGCAATGCCGCATCGAGCGCCGCGTCAAGGCCCGCCACGCCATCGGCGCGCAGGACCGCCTTCAGATCGACCCGATCGTCATGGCCGAGGCAAGTGTAGAGAATGCCCTCTGTGGTCAGGCGAACACGGTTGCAGGTGTCGCAGAAATTGGCGGTGAGCGGCGAAATGAGGCCGAGCCGCGTGTCGCTCTCGGCGATACGCCAGTAGCGCGCCGGGCCGCCGCTGTCGTGCGAATCGCGGACCAGCGGGAATTGCGCCTTCAATTCATCCATCACAGCGGTCAGCGGCAGGAAGCGATCAGTGCGGTCCTCGTCGACCAGGCCGAGCGGCATCGTCTCGATCAGGGTCAGGTCGAGCCCTTCGTCGCGGCACCAGGCAAGCATCGGGGCGATCTCGCGTTCGTTCCAGCCCTTCAGCGCGACCATGTTGATCTTGACCGCGAGCCCGGCATCGCGCGCGGCGAAGATCCCGTCGATCACGCGCGCAACGTCGCCATGGCGGGTGATGTGGCGGAACAGCTCGGGGTCGCGGCTGTCGAGGCTGACATTGACGCGGCGCATCCCGGCATCGACCAGCGCCCGGGCATGGTCGGCAAGGTGGTTGCCGTTGGTGGTCATGGTCAGCTCGTCAAGGCCGGCCCCGACATGCCGGCCGAGCCGCGTGACCAGATCGCCGACATCGCGCCGTACCAGTGGTTCGCCGCCGGTCAGGCGAATCTTGGTGATGCCGCGCGCGATGAAGCGTTCGGCGATCACTGCGATTTCGTCGAGGCTAAGCAGCGCTGCCCTGGGCAGGAACGTCATGTGCTCGGCCATGCAATAGCGGCAGCGCAAGTCGCAGCGATCGGTGACCGAGATCCGCAAATAGCTGATCGTGCGGCCGTGGCGGTCCTTCAGGGCGGGCGCGCATGTCATGGTGCAAGAGCTAAGCCTTCGTCGGGCCGGGAACAAGGGCGTTCGCTGTTTATCGCCTGTGCAGGAAGCGTGGAGTAATGCTCGGCGAAGCCTTGTTCTTCCGGTGCAAACATCGGAAAGAGCGGATGGCACCGCGAACAGGCGCGGCATGAAGGGAAAGGGCGTGCTGTGATCGATACATCGCCCGCGCCGCTCTTCATCCTGTCGTTCCGCCAGCGCGACGAACTTGCCGCGATCGCCGTTGCCGCCGGATGGCAAGTCGTGGCGGCGCGGCGCGGTGCGGGCGTGGCGCGGCGTTTCCTCGGCAGTGGCGCGCCGGTCGCGGTGGTCGATGCGCGCGGATCGCTGAATGAAGGGCTCGACGCGGCACAGGCGTTGAGCGGCGTGATCGGCTCGAACGGCGGCGCGATGCTCGTGCTGGTATCGCGCGGCGATGTCGATGCGATCGGGCGCTTCTACGATGCCGGCGCGACACATTTCCTCGCCAGTTCGTTCAGCGATACCGAGTTCACTCAGGCGTTGCGCTTCGCGGCGCGCCATGCCGAACGCATGGCGGGCGAGTGGCAGGCGAGCGCACCGCCCGACCCGCTGGGCTGGCGGCTCGATCTGCGCAATCGCTCGGTCGTGTTGACGCCGGCCTTTGCCCGGCTGCTCGAGATCGATGAGGAGCCGTCACCGCGCGCCCTGCTGCGCACGCTCGACCTGCCCGAACGCCGCGCGGCGCTGACGGCGCTGCGCCGGCTGTCGAGCACGCGTCATGCCACCGCTTTCGCCCATGACCTGAGCAGCATCGGCCGCGTCGTGCAGCATTTGCAGCATGACGAGAAAGCCAGGCGAATCGATGCGCTGGTCGAGCCGCTCGGTTCGGCGCCTGATTCTGTCGCGGCGATGCGTGAGGCGTTGGCCGGCGTGCGCGATGCGGGTGGGGCACGGCGCTGGATCGACCGTCGACTTGGGCAATCGGCTGGCGGGACGCTGACCGTGCTGCTGATCGCGCTCAACCGGTTCGAGGTGGTCAACACCGCTTATGGCCGCGCGGCGGGCGATGGTTTGCTGCGCGCCGCCTATCGCCGGATCGAGGAGATTGCGCGCGAGACGCTGGAACGTGGCGTGCTGGTCGCCCGGATGGGCGGTTCGGAATATCTCATCGCGAGCGAAGCCTCTCGCGAGCGCATCGACCTGGCGGTCGAGCATGTCGCCAGCGCGCTCGCACGGCCGTTCGTGGTCGGTGATTCGATTGCGGTATTGGGCTGTCGGATCGGCATGGCGGAGCGTGGCGACGAGGATAGCGCAGCGACCTTGCTACGCCGGGCAAGCGAAGCGCTGGCCGATGCCAAGGCATCCGACAGTGCGACGGTGCGCGTCGCCGAGGCGGGCGAGGACGATGCCCCGGTAGACCGGCTGGCGGCGGAATTGCGCCAGGCGATCGATCAGGGCGATATCGACATCCTGTACCAGCCACAGGTGTCGGCATCGACCGGCGCGATCGTCGGGGTCGAGGCGCTGGCGCGTTGGGATCATGCGACGCTCGGCATGATCGGTGCCGATGCGCTGTTCGCGGCGGCGGCGCGGGCCGATCTGGAGATCGGGCTGTCGGACCATATCCAGCGCATCGTGATGGCGCGCGCGGCGGCATGGCCTGCAGCGCTCGCCGGCCTGCGACTGTCGCTCAACCTGACCGCCGGGGATATCGCGCGGCCTGGCTTTGCCGATCTGTTCCTCGACCGGATCGATGCGAGCGGTTTTCCGCGCAACCGCCTGACGCTGGAGATCACCGAAAGCGGGCTGATCGAGGATCTTGGCATTGCCGCGACCTTGCTGGCAACGCTGCGCAGCGCCGGATGCCGGATCGCGATCGACGATTTCGGCACGGGCTATTCGAGCCTGGCCTATCTCAAGTCATTGCCGCTCGATTATCTCAAGATCGACAAGAAGCTGTCGCAGGACATCACCGGCACCCCGCGCGACCGGGTGGTGGTGCGCGGCGTGATCGACATGGCGCGCTCGCTCGGCCTGTCGGTGATTGCCGAGGGGGTCGAGACGGTGGAGCAGCTCGACCTGCTGGCGAAGGAGGGATGCCAATATTATCAGGGCTTCCTGTGTTCGGAGCCGGTGGATGTCGCCACGCTGATGCGGCTGGTCGCAGGCGATTCCTAGGCCATCCTCGCCTGTTATGGCCTGTTATCGGGGGATCATTTTTTCTTCCCCGGCCAAGTCGGTTTCCCTTGCCAATTCAGGTTTATTTTTCAAAGTGTTATGACGATTTCACCTGTTATTGAATAACAGGTGAAAAACAGGTCGGTAACAGGTGAAAAAAGGACCTGTTATTGCCGGAACAGGTGATTCGGCATCATTCGATAATGATCAGTCATGTGAAAGAGCGGGACGGAGATTTTTCGCTTTCTTCCGGCGCCACTCTGTCATGACGGGTGGCGGGATTGAATCGCGCTCACGCTAGGCTGGCGCATCCTTGCGCCGCCGCACGAGCCACAGAATTCCGCATTCGAGGACGACCAGCACGCAGACCGCGACCAGAGTTGCGATCCACGGGTTCCAGCCCAGCACATGCAGGCCATAACCGAGGCTGGTGAATGCGCCGACCCACAACCCGCTGCCCAACACGACCGCCAGCGTGAAGGTGATCAGCGGCAAGGCCAGGATGCCGGCGGGGAGCGAAAGATAGACGCGCACGACCGGAATCGTCTGCCCGACGAAAGTGGCGACAAACGCGTTGCGGCTATAACGATCGGACAGCGAGAGATAGACCGGTTCGCGCAACCAGACGTAACGACCGAAACGCCTGACCAGAGTGTGCGTGCGTTCCTCACCCAGCGCATGGCCAAGGCCGTACCAGCACACCGCGCCGAGCGAGGAGGCGAGGGTGGTGGCGATGATCAGCGGGATGAGGTCGACCGGCGTGACGACCATCGAACTGCCGAGGAAAATGAACAGGCCATAGGAGGGGACGACCGGGATCAGCCGCTCCGCCAGCGCAAGCAAGGCCGCGCCGAACAGGCCGTAGGCGGCGATGCTGGCGATCGGGATGATGCCGCCAATCGCCCCGGTCATGCCGAGTGGTCCAGAAGGTGTGTCGGGCGAATTGGTCGGCGCGGCATTTTGTCTTCCTGATATTGATGATCCGCAACGCGAAGCACGGATCATGCCACGCGCTGTAGGCGGCGGAACTGCGTTGGCCAATCGCGGACTGCTTCGCGCGCTGTGCCAAAAAGCGGGACGGAGCGCCAATGACTTGGCGTGATCGCCGGACTATGCTGGCCGGTCACAAGGCTGGTTGGAGGAGCGATCATGATCAAGGCAGCATTTGGATTGGCCGCGGTCATGCTGGTCGCGCCGCAAACCGCCACGCCGGCCGAGGAAGTCCGCGCCGAGGTGATGGCGGCGATGGGCGATAGTGCGGCGGGCTGGAACCAGGGCGATCTGGTGCGTTTCACCGCGATCTATGCGGATCAGGCGAGCTTCGTTGCGAGCAATGGCCTGGTGCGCGGGCGCAAGGATATCATGGCGCGCTATGCGCCGCGTTTCGTGGCGGGCGCCAAGCGGGGCACCTTGTCGTTCGAACAACTCGACTTTCGCTTGCTCGATGCAAACCATGCGCTGCTGATCGCGCGCTATCGCTTGAAGTTCGAGGGCGAGAAAGATCAGTCCGGCCCGACCTCGCTGGTGTTCGAGCGACAGGCAAAGAAGGGGTGGCTGATCATCGCCGATCACAGCTCCTGATCTCCTGCGTCGAAAAAGCAGCAGATTGCCAGGACGCGGAAAACAAACCCGAAATCGGCGTCCGACAGCGATTCGATGTCGCTCGCCAGCGTTGCCGATATTCGATCGCGGTGAATGAGGTCCGGATCAAGCACAGCCGATCTCGACAGTACCGATTGCAGATAATCACGGTTCTCGACAAGCCCGCGTATCGCCACTTCGCGGAAGCTCTCCTTCGCATAATCACGCTGGAAAACGGGATCGCCCAGCCGATCCGTCAGGGCACGGCGCAGCACCGTGCGATCACGGCGATATTCCCATGGCAGGCTGGCGACGAAGCGCGCCAGGATCGGATTGATGTACGGATAGATCGGCCAGATACCCCGCCGCAACAAGCGCTGCGACCGCGCCGCGGTTGCGAGAAGACTGGTTTCCGCGAGCACGATCTGCGGCCTTGGCGCACCGCCTTGCAGGGCAAGGTGACGACCACGCTCGGTGAGATACGCGAAGCAGGTCGCGGCGCTCGATCCGTCATCAGGCGCTTCTTCGCCGGTATATACCGCGTATAATTCATCCCCGCCGAAGCCGCTGGCCAACGTATCGATTCCGGCACGCGCGAGCATGTCGAAAATCGCTTCGAAGAGTTCCGGGTAATTCTCGTCCTGCGGCCAGACGCCGAAGGGCGTGCGGCGCGCGCTCCCCGGGCCGAAGGGCGGGAAGCGATTCGCCGGCACGACGATGTCCTCAAACTGTCCGCGACGGCACAGCAAGTCGCGCCGGCTGCGCTGGGCATCCCCCATCGCGCCGCGAAATTGCGCGCCGTAACTGAGCAGCCCCGGTCCGGATATGTCGGCGGCGGCAAGTGCGATCAGCGCGGAATCCATCCCGCCACTGAGTTCGACCGCCGTCCGTTCGGAATCGAAATCGCGCGCTGCCATCAGCAGCAGCACCGTTTCGTAAAGCAGGTCTTCGGCCGATTGGTCCTGCAACAGATCCTGTGCGCCCGGCATGGCCATTGCCTCGGGCAAGCGCGCATCGACAGTTGCGCCGTGGATGGTGAGCGTTGCGCCAGCGAGCGAGCGATACAGACCGGCGATCGGCGTTTGTGGCGTATAGGCCAGCATTCCAGCGATTTGCGCCATCATCACAGGCCAATGGATCGATACGCTGGTATCGCGCAGCAATCGGCTGGAATCCCAGTCGATCGCGACATGACTGGCGGCCGTGCGGAAAAACACCGGCGCCGAATGGACCAGTGACGCTTCATAGGAGATGAGGCCGCTGACCCGATCGATGGTCAGGATCGACCAGTCGAGCAGATGAGACCGGATGGTATCGAGACGATCGGCGGCGTCGCGCGCCTGTTCCGGGCGAACAAGATCGAGCCCGTCCGGATCGTCGCGAAACCGTTCCAGACAAGCGACCGTCACGGCGTCGTCGGTATCGACCACGACCGCCCGTAACAGCCTGTGCGGAAAGGGTGTGATATGCGATGCGCCAAAAAGAATGCGCCCGTCGATGATATCGACAGGCGCATGCAGGTCGGAAAAATGGATATCGGCCGTCAGCATTTCCAATCGGCCACGCTGTTCAGATCAGCTGGGGTTCAGATCAGCCGGCGCCACGTCCGCCGCTGGTGAACACATCAAAGGGTTCATAGGGCGTTTTGCGGGCAATCGTGGAGACTGTCTTCGCGCCAGTGTTCACGATCGCCTTATCCAGCGCTTCGAACTGGTTCTTCAAGGATTTGGAGTCGATAGATTTCATTGTCTTTCTCCTCTTCTATTTGAAGAGGCTATGGCGTTGCCGGCTGGTTGCCACAACAATTGGATCCGCTTGCGACGACCTGATCGCGCCACACGACGTAATGAGAAAAAGCAGGCATCTGACCGGGTTCCGCGCGGTTCCGTACAAGGTGGGCGGCTGAATCACAGCGCGCCGCGCCCATCAACTGCTCCTCATAATATCCTTATGGCGCTCGCGGAGGAGGCGCACGGCATGCCTCTTCAAGCGCCGCGGCCGCCTGCGCAAAAAAGGCAATTAAGACACATTTGCGCCTCATTGTGGGTATGATGGACACATTCATGGCCTAATTATGGCCTTTTCAAGGCAATCAATTCTCTATATCCCGATTGAAATCAGGAGAGGATAGGGCATGGCAGAACCAGCGGACGAGAATTCACCGCAGGCGCGGCGGGATTTCTTGAAGAAGGCGGGCGCTGCCGGGGCGGCGGTGATGATCTCCGGTATGGTGTCCGGACTCTTTCCCGGCATGGCCGGGGCCGCATCTGGTGGGATCGGCGCCGATTTTGCGGATATGGACGCGACCGGACTGGCCGCGGCGATCAAGGCACGCAGGATTTCCCCGCTCGAAGCGATCAACGCCGCGATCGCTCGTGCGGAGGCAGTGCAACCGCAAATCAATTGTATCAGCCAGACGCTCTATGATCGCGCACGCCAGCGCGCACCGTTGATCGACCTGACCGCGCCGTTCGCGGGCGTGCCCTATATGGTCAAGGATGAAGCCGACGTGTCGGGCACCGCCACCCATTTCGGCGCGCGGCTCGACCGGCTGATGCCGATCCAGCAGCGCAGCGATCCGATGATCATGCTCAGCGAAAAATCGGGCCTGAATATCTTTGCCCGCACGACGCGATCGGAATTCGGCATCCTGCCGACCACCGAGACCAGTGCCTATGGCGTGACTCGTAATCCGTGGGAGCTGAGCCGTACGCCGGGAGGATCGTCGGGCGGGGCCGCCGCGGCGGTGGCCGCGGGCATCGTGCCGATGGCGCATGGTTCGGACGGTGCCGGATCGCTGCGCATCCCGGCAAGCAATTGCGGGCTGGTCGGTCTGAAACCGTCACGCGACCGGATCACCGCCGGCGGCCACAGCATGGTCGGTGGGAAGATCAATGTCAGTAGCTGGCTTGGCGTGACCTTCTGCGTGTCGCGTTCGGTACGCGACAGCGCCAATTTGCTGTCGCTGCTTGAAATGAGTGGCGCGGACGCGGTCCTGCCGCCGGTTGGCCGCGTCACTGGCCCTCCCGCACGACGGTTGCGGGTGGGATATGTGATGAATGGGCTGGGCGGTCACACCCCCGATCCCGAGGTCGTGCGCAGCGTTCAGTCCACACTCAAGCTGCTCGAATCGCTCGGGCACCGCGTCGATGAACGCCGCTGGCCGTTCGACGGTGAGGCATTTCTCGAAGATTTCACGCTGATCTACACCGCGCGTGCGCGAGATCGGAAAAAGACCATTCCGCCCGAAATGGCGGCACTCGGGACCAGGATCCTGGAAGGGCTGGTCGACCCTGCAACGTTGCGCATGGGCGAAATGAGCGAGGATATTTCCGATGAAATGGTCGCCCGATCCTATGCGCGGATCGACGCCCAGAGCCGGGCCTATTTCGGACTGTTCGACACGATCGACATCCTGGTGACGCCGGTGCTGCTCAAACCGCCGGTCCCGATCGGCCAGATCAACGGATCGGTGCCATTCCCGATCCTGTTGCTTCGGCTGAACAATTATGCGGATTATTCGATGTTGCAAAATGCGACCGGCGGCCCGGCGATCAGCCTGCCGTTGCACTGGACCAAGGATGGCTTGCCGGTCGGCGTGCAATTTGCCGGGCGGCTGGGCGATGACCGGACATTGCTCGAACTTGCCTTTGAGCTCGAACAGGCCCGCCCTTGGGCGCGCCGTCGTCCGCCGGTCTGGGCGCCGGCAATGGTGTGACGGTTTCGGCGCGGGCGGCGGATTACCGCGGATCGAGTATGTGTCCCAGCACGGCGTTGGCCCTGAGCGACCTGCCGAACAGAAAGCCTTGCGCATAATCGCAGCCGAGTTCGCGAATGACCTCGAATTCTTCCCGAGTCTCAACACCTTCCGCTGTCGTTGCCATGCCCAATCCTTGCGCCAGGGCAACGATTGCCCCGACGACCTGCTTGCGCTTCGCATCATTTGCGAGGGTGCTGCGGACAAAGGATCGGTCGATCTTGATCGTGTCGAACTGACCCCTGCTTAAATATCCAAGGCTTGAGTAGCCGGTGCCGAAATCGTCCAGAGCCATTCGAATGCCCAGCTCCCTGAAGCGGGCAAGCACCGCATCCGCGGCGACATCGTTGCGCAGGAAAATCCCCTCGGGAACTTCCAGCTCCAGCCTCCCGCGCATATTCGGTGTGGAGGCAAGGGCGGTTTCGACCGTCCTGGTGAAGCGCGGATCGGCGAACTGGATCGGCGATACGTTGACCGACACGCCGGCATAATCGGCCCAGCCCGCAGCATCGGCGCAGGCCTTCCTGATCACCCAATTTCCGATCTCGGGGATCAGGCCCATATCCTCCGCCATAGGTATGAAGGTGGCGGGAGAGACCGCGCCATATTCGGGATGCTGCCATCGGAGCAATGCTTCGAAGCTGACCACGGCTTCGGTCGCGACGTTCACGATCGGTTGATAGACCAGATACAGGCTTTCGTCGGTAAGCGCCCGGCGAAGCCCGGCCTCGAGCCGCCGTCGGTCCTTTGCGCCCGCATCCAGCGCCGTTCGATAGAATATTGCCACATCGGAGGAATCGCTGATCGCGGCACGCAAGGCGAGATCCGCCTTACGCTGCAGCGCCTCCGCGGTGCAGCTGTCCCAGGGCGACATGGCGACGCCGGCCACGGGTTTGAGCACAAGGGGTGAGCCATTGACGAAAAACGGTTCGCGGAGCGCATCCAGAACTTCGGCCGCAAGTGCCTCTATCCGGCTGCGCGAGGTGATGTCGCGGACGATCAGGTCGAATTCCCCCGCGTCGAATCGTCCGACATGGACGTCCGCATCGACCGCCTCGAGGAGCCGGGCCTGAATGTCGCGGATCAGCGCAAGCCGCTCGGTTCGGCCGATCAGGTCGATCGCCGAGTAACAGCCAAAGGCGCTGACCAGGATGAGTGCCGTTGGCCGGACGGTTCCGTCCCAGGTGAACATGACGCCGTTCAGGACGCGATTCAGCGCTTCCGGGCTGGACGCACCGCTCCAGGTCGCCAGCAGTGCTTCAAGCCGCCGGAGGTGATTGATCTGCTCGGCCTGGTACAGGGCGACGCTGTCGACCTTCTCGCCCACCGCGACGATGGCGCGGTTGGTTTCCTGAACATCGGCCCGCAAGGCCTGCGCCACCGCGTCGATCGTGACGACATGTTCCACGAGCTTGCTGATGTTGCTGGCGAGGAACAGGCGCTCGAACGATGGGTCCTTGAGAATCAGCGTGCCGAGCTCATCGCGAAACACCTCGAGCCAGGATCGACGTCCATTGGGTGCGCGCTGCCGAAACAGCATGGCGAGATGGAGCGGGAGGGGACGTGCCAGTGCAGTTTCGCACCAGCCCGAGACGGCGTTCACGGTCGCCTGGATTGCGGCTTGCTCCCAATCGCTCTCGTCGCCCAGGCGCGCCAGCAGCGGCGAAATCGCGGCGTGCATCTCATCGCTATCCAGCGTGACGGCGGCATCGATTCCAGTCGCCACGGCATGATTCAAATCGTCGACAAGGGCTCGTTCACTGGCATTGCGCACCTGTGAGGAGAGTGTTTCGAGATGATAGCGCAGGCTGTGGCGATAGGCGGTGGCGATCGAGGTGGTAAAGGACCGCGCGAGCTCGGTGGGCTGTCGCGATGCGGTGAATTTTCCGATACCGGCAAGCAGTGCGGTGCATGATTGCCTGAACACCGCATCGGCCCGGTTCCCAACGATCCCCGCCGCGGCGCTCTCGATCGTGATCGCGCCGGCAACCTGGGCAACGGCACCGGCACAGAGGCTGACGATGGTTTCAAGCATGAGGCGCTCGTATAGGGCCGGTCCCGTAAATCTGAACGAGGTAAATGGGTTCACGTCCAGAGTGGTGGTAATTGCCGTGAACAAGCGTGGCGCTTGAGCCTGCCGATACTATCCCGCCGCCTTGGCCAACCCCTTCGATAACTGAAGCGCGCCGTTAAGCCGTGACTTGGGGTCGCCCCAGACGCGGTTGACCACCAGCTTGCTGTCGGGCCGCAGCTTGGCGACGCCATCGAGCCGGGCGACCCAGGCCAGCAAACCGTCGATGTTGGGCGGCTTGTTGTCATGGAACGTCACCAGCGCACCGCGCGGACCGACATCGATCTTCGCGATACAGGCCTTTTTCGCGTGAAGCTTGATTTCGAGCAGGGTGATCAGGTTGGCGGTCGGATCTGGGATTGGGCCGAAGCGGTCGATCAATTCGGCGGCAAACGCCTCGATGCCGTCGGATTCCTCGATGTCGTTGAGGCGACGATACAGGCCCATGCGCAAGTCGAGATCGGGGACATAATCCTCCGGGATGAGGATCGGCGCATCGACGGTGATCTGCGGCGAGAAGTCGCGCGGGCGGATAAGTGCGCCGCCGGCCCTGGCCTCCATGATCGCCTCTTCCAGCATCGACTGGTAGAGTTCATAGCCGACTTCCTTGATATGGCCCGATTGTTCGTCGCCGAGCAGATTGCCCGCGCCGCGAATGTCGAGATCATGGCTGGCGAGCTGGAACCCCGCGCCAAGGCTGTCGAGGTCGCTCAGCACCTTGAGGCGCTTCTCCGCCGCCTCGGTCAGGATACGACCGGCCTGCGTGGTGAGATAGGCATAAGCGCGCGTCTTGGCCCGGCCGACGCGGCCGCGCAGCTGATAGAGCTGGGCGAGGCCGAAACGGTCGGCGCGGTGGATGATCATGGTGTTGGCGCTGGGGATGTCGAGCCCGCTTTCGACGATGGTGGTCGAGACCAGCACTTCGAACTTCTTGTCATAAAAGGCCGACATGCGTTCCTCGACCTCGGTCGGGGACATCTGGCCGTGCGCGGTGACGTAGCGGACTTCCGGGACATGTTCGCGCAGGAACTCCTCGATATCCGGCACATCGGCGACGCGCGGGGTGACGAAGAAGCTTTGCCCGCCGCGATAATGTTCGCGCAGCAACGCCTCGCGCAGCACCACCGGATCCCAGGGCATGATATAGGTGCGCACGGCGAGGCGATCGACCGGCGGGGTCTGGATCACCGACAATTCGCGCAAGCCCGACATGGCCATTTGCAGCGTGCGTGGGATTGGCGTGGCGGTGAGAGTCAGGACATGGACATCGGTCTTCAGCGCCTTGAGCCGCTCCTTGTGGGTGACGCCGAAGCGCTGTTCCTCATCGACAATGACCAGACCAAGGCGCTTGAACTCGACCGATTTGGCGAGGATCGCATGCGTGCCGACAATGACGTCGATCGTGCCGGCGGCGAGGCCTTCCCGGGTCGCCTTGGCTTCGCTCGCCGTGACGAGGCGCGAGAGGCGGCCGACATTGAGCGGGAAGCCTTCGAAGCGCGCGGTGAAATTGTTGAAATGCTGGCGCGCGAGCAAAGTGGTCGGACAGACGATCGCGACTTGCAGCCCCGACATTGCCGCCGCGAAGGCGGCGCGCAGTGCGATCTCGGTCTTGCCGAAGCCGACATCGCCGACCACCAGCCGGTCCATCGGCGTGCCCTTGGCCAGATCGCCGAGCACATCATTGATCGCGCGGTCCTGATCCTCGGTTTCCTCGTACGGGAAGCGATCGACGAAGCTGGCATAGCCGCCGCCATCGGGTTCGATCACATCGGCGGGGGGGGGCGCGCGCTCCGCCGCGGTCGCGATCAGGTCGCCCGCGATCTCGCGGATGCGCTCCTTCATCTTCGACTTGCGGCGTTCCCTTCCCTCGCCGGCGAGCCGGTCGAGGCTCGCGCCTTCGCTGTCCGAGCCGTAACGCGACAGTACGTCGATATTTTCGACCGGCACGAACAATTTGTCGCCGCCGGCATAGCTCAGCGCGACGCAGTCATGCGGACTCTGGCCGACCGGGATCGAGGTCAGCCCCTCGTAACGGCCAATGCCGTGATCGACATGGACGACGAGGTCGCCCGGCGTGAGCATCGCCAGTTCGGCGAGGAAGGCATCGGCGGATTTCTTGCGCTTGGCGCGGCGCACCAGCCGGTCGCCGAGCATGTCCTGCTCAGTGAGCAGTGCGACGTCGGGCGTGGTGAAGCCATGGTCGAGCGGCAGGATGATGAGGGCGATCCCGCCACTGCCGACGCCGAGCGCTTGCTGCCAGGTATCGACCAGCGACAAATGCGTTGCGCCATGATCCTTGAGCAGGCCGGCAAAGCGTTCGCGCGAGCCGCTGGAATAGCTGGCGAGGATCGGTTTGCGGCCGTCCTTCTTCAGCGTGTTGAGGTGATGAACGACCGCTTCATAGATATTGACGCCGCTGTTGCGCTCGGGGCCGAAATCGCGCGGGCCATCGACCGCGAAATCGAGCACCGTCGCGCTTTCGGGCTCGTGGAACGGCGTGGTGAGGTGGGTCGGCGCCTCCTCCAGCCGTTCGGCAAAGTCCTTTGCGGTCAGATAGAGCGCGTCGGGCGGGAGCGGGCGATAGCTGCCCGGATCGCTTGACTGCGCGCGGACGCGGTTGGCGTGGTAATCGGTGATAGCCTCGAAGCGCTGCTCGGCCGCGCCGATCACGCCGGCGTCGCGGACCAATACGGCATCGTCCCCGAGATGGTCGAACAGGGTGGCCATCTTCTCTTCGAACAGCGGCAGCCAATGTTCCATGCCGGCGAGGCGGCGGCCGTCGCTGATTGCCTGATAGAGCGGGTCGCCGGTCGCGGTGGCGCCGAAGCGTTCGCGGTAGCGGCTGCGGAAACGCTTGATGCTGTCTTCGTCGAGCAGGGTTTCCGAGGCGGGAAGCAGGGTGAAGCCGTCGATGCGCCCGGTGGTGCGTTGATCGGCGGGATCGAAGGTGCGGACGCTCTCGATCTCGTCGCCGAAGAAATCGAGGCGCAGCGCCTGTTCCTCACCGCTCGGGAACAGGTCGACCAGGCCGCCGCGCACCGCGAATTCGCCCGAATCCGCGACGGTCTCGACGCGGACATAGCCGTTCGCCTGGAGCATCGCCGCGAGCTTGTCGCGGTCGATCCGTGCCTTGGGGGCGAGGGTGGTGACGAGCTGGCGGATGCGGAACGGGGTCAGGACGCGCTGGGCCGCCGCATTGGCGGTGGTGATGAGGAGCTGCGGCGCCCTGGTCGGTTGCTGCAGGCGATGAAGCGTCGCCATGCGCTCGGCCATGGTGCGCAAGGTCGGCGAGGCGCGGTCATAGGGCAGGCAATCCCATGCCGGGAAGGTCAGCACTTCGAGTTCGGGCGCGAACATCGTCGCGGTCGCGGCGATCGCGCGCATGGCCGCTTCGTCGGGAGCAATGAACACGGCGCGAGACTTTGCGGCGCGCGCGAGGTCGGCGAGCAGCCATGGCTCGAATCCGGTGGGCACGCCGGCGAGGGTAAGGGGCTTCCGGGCCGAGAGGATCGTCTTCAGGTCGGGCATGGTTTTTTCTCTAGCCCTCTCCCCGTCGAGGAGAGGAAGATTGGATCACTCGGCAATTGGCACGTAATTCAGGACTTTCATCGCCTCGATCAGCGGCCCGGCATATTTCGCCGGCACCCTGTCGGTGCCGATCGCCCAGGCCATGATGTCGACATCCTGTTCCTCGAGAAGCTCCTCGAACAGATCGATTTCGGCATCGCTCCATTCCGCTGATTTCGCGTCGAAGAACCCGCCGATCAGCAGGTCCGCCTCACGCGTGCCACGATGCGACGCGCGGAAGCCCAGGCGTTTGAGGCGAGTGTCGCGGTCCATCTTGTTCCCATGCACAATTGCCCGGCGGACGCTGGCGGCGACCGTCGGGTGAGGCTAGAGACGTCAGATAGTCATGCGGCCCGATATCCTCAATCCACTGTTTGCCGAAGTCACGGCGTTAAAGGGCATCGGCCCGGGGCTGGCCAAGCCGCTCGACAAGCTTGGGCTGACGCGTGTCGTCGATCTGCTGTTTCATTTGCCGACCGGATGGATCGATCGAATCGCGCGCGACGCGCTCGACATGGCCGATGCCGGGCGGACCATCGTCATCACCCTGACCGCGCGCGAGCATCGCAGCGGTAACGGACGGGGGCCGAGTCGAGTCCAGGCGATCGATGCGCACGGCAATAATGTCAGCCTGGTCTATTTCGGCGGCCATCCCGGCTGGGCAAAGAAATTGGCGCCGATCGGCGAGCCGCGCCGCGTGTCGGGGCGGCTCGAGCTGTACGGACAGGAATTGCAGATCGTGCATCCCGATTACGTCCTGCCGCTCGACGAGGCAGGCGATCAGCCGGAGCGCGAGGCGATCTATCCGCTGTCGGAAGGGCTGACATCGCGGCGCATGGGGCAATTGGCGGCCCAGGCGCTGGAGCGCGCGCCGGAGCTGCCCGAATGGATCGAGCCGGGGTTGCTGGCCAAGCGCGGCTGGCCAGGGTGGCGTGACGCCGTGGCGCGGGTGCATGCGGATCCGTCGGACCGGGTCGCGCGCGAGCGGCTCGCTTATGATGAGGTGTTCGCCAACCAGCTGGCGTTGACGCTGGTGCGGCAATCGTCGCGGGCGCGACGGGGCAGGGCGTTGAACGGGGACAGGCGGCTGCGTGATGCCCTGCAATTGCCTTACAGCCTGACCGGCGCGCAGACCCGTACGGTCGGCGAGATAGAGGGCGATCTGGCGCAGGCACAGCCGATGCTGCGCTTGCTGCAGGGCGATGTCGGGTCGGGCAAGACGCTGGTCGCGACGATGGCGCTGCTGCTCGCGGTCGAAGCGGGGGCGCAGGGTGCGTTGCTGGCGCCGACCGAAATCCTCGCGCGGCAGCATTATGAAACGTTGCGGCGGCTGCTGGCGGGCGTGCCGGTCGAGGTCGCCATCCTCACCGGGCGCGACAAGGGTAAGGTGCGCGAAGCGACGCTGATGGGACTGGCGTCGGGTGCGATCGACATCCTGATCGGCACGCATGCGATCTTTCAGGAGGCGGTGTCCTACAAGGATCTCGCGCTGGTGGTGGTCGATGAGCAGCACCGCTTTGGCGTCGCGCAGCGCATGATGCTGCAGGCCAAGGCGAAGGCCGCGCCGCATTTGCTGGCGATGACCGCGACGCCGATCCCGCGCACGCTGACCCTGGCCAATTATGGCGAGATGGACGTCAGCCAGATCGACGAGATGCCGCCAGGACGACAGCCGATCGAGACGCGGGTGATTTCCGAGGATCGGCTGAGCGAAATGGTCGATGCGCTGGCGCGGCATCTGTCGGACGGGGGCCAGGCCTATTGGGTGTGCCCGCTGGTCGAGGAAAGCGAGAAGACCGACCTTGCCGCGGCCGAGGCGCGCGCCGAGACATTGCGCGCGCGGTTCGGCGACCGGGTCGGGCTGGTCCATGGCCGGATGAAGGGGCCGGAAAAGGACGCGGTGATGGAGGCCTTCGCCGGGGGCCGCACTGGCGTGCTGGTCGCGACGACGGTGATCGAAGTCGGCGTCGATGTGCCCAATGCGACGCTGATCGTAATCGAGGCGGCGGACCGCTTCGGGCTGGCGCAATTGCACCAGTTGCGCGGACGGGTGGGGCGCGGCAGCGGGCGATCGATCTGCCTGATGATTCGCGGCAACGCGCTGAGCGAGACGTCGCGCGCGCGCCTTGCCCTGATGCGCGAGACCAATGACGGCTTCCGCATCGCCGAAGAGGATCTGCGGCTGCGTGGATCGGGCGAATTGCTCGGCACGAAACAATCCGGCGAAGCCGCGTTCCGCATCGCGACGCCGGACATGCTGAGCGAATTGCTGCCGATCGCGACCGACGACGCGCGGCTGCTGATCGATCGCGATGGGGGATTGAGCGCGGACCGGGGACAGGCGGCGCGGACCGCGCTGTATCTGTTCGAGCGCGAGGCCGGGGTTGCGTTGCTGCGTTCCGGCTAACGGGTTCAGCGGCCTTTGATCAGTGCCGCGAGAAGTTCGTAATAGTCGGCCAGATCGATCGGCCGGTCGAGTTCGCAGCCCATCCGACCGCCCAGGCACCAGCGGACTTCCGCCGCGACCACGCCGATCACCGGCAGAGTCACGCGCAACCGCGACCCTTCGGGAATATCGCGGTCGCAGCGCGCCATCATGCCCAGCGCCGACATGTTGACGATCAGCAATGAGAGCGGTTGCGCGTCGGGGCCAAAGGCGCGCGTGCGGTAATGCACTTCGTCGCGCACGACACCGCGATTGTCGGCAATTGCCGCGCTTCCGAAACTCATGGCCCCGCGTCCCTTATGGTCCCGTCAGCGAGGCTAGGGCATGCGGTGTAAACCGGGTCGCAACGAAGCTGTTTAACAAAGTGTTGCGATGCGGTTTTTCGAAGAATTTTATCCCGCGATCAGAAGGCCATGATGCTTCTTGCCGGCCGACACCGGCACCGGGTCGGCGCCGACCGCGATCATCAGCGCTTCATCACTGACCTTGTCCGCGCCGACGCGCGCGCCGCCGCCCTTGATCAGGCGACGCGCCTCGCCCTTGGACGCGCAGAAGCCGAGGCCGATCAGCGCGTCGACGATCGAGACTTCGCCCGTCACCATGAAGCTGGGCAGCGAGCCACCGGCGGATCCTTCCTCGAAGGTGCGGCGCGCGGTTTCCGCGGCCTCCGCGGCCGCGGCCTCGCCCCGGCACATTGCGGTCGCGGCATTGGCGAGGATCTTCTTCGCTTCGTTGATTTCAGCACCTTCGAGTGCTTCGAGGCGGGCGATCTCATCGAGCGGCAAATCGGTGAACAGGCGCAAGAAGCGGCCGACATCGCGGTCGTCGGTGTTGCGCCAGAATTGCCAGTAATCGAAATGCGGCAGTTGATCCTCGTGCAGCCAGACCGCGCCCGACATGGTCTTGCCCATCTTCCCGCCGTCTGCAGTGGTGATCAGCGGCGTCGTGATGCCGAAAACCTCCGTGCCATCCATGCGGCGCGACAGTTCGATGCCGTTGACGATATTACCCCATTGATCCGACCCGCCCATCTGCAACCGGCAACCGGCGCGGCGGGAAAGTTCCAGGAAATCATAGGCCTGGAGGATCATATAGTTGAATTCGAGGAAGCTCAGCGACTGTTCGCGGTCAAGGCGCAGCTTGACCGAATCGAAGCTGAGCATGCGGTTGACCGAGAAATGCTGGCCGACATCACGCAGGAACGGGATGTATTCGAGCTGGTCGAGCCAGTCGGCATTGTCGACCATCACCGCGTCGGTGGGGCCGTCGCCGAAGGTCAGGAAGCGTTCGAAGATGCGGCGGATCGACGCGACATTCGCATTGATGCCGTCATGGTCGAGCAGCTTGCGCGCTTCGTCCTTGAAGCTCGGATCGCCGATCTTGCCGGTACCGCCGCCCATCAGCACGATCGGCTTGTGGCCCGATTGCTGGAGCCGGCGCAGCAGCATGATCTGCACCAGGCTGCCGACATGCAGCGACGGCGCGGTCGGATCGAAGCCGATATAGCCGGGCACGACCTGCTTGTTCGCGAGCGCATCGAGCGCGGCTGCGTCGGTGGTCTGGTGGATGTAGCCGCGTGACGAAAGCAGGCGGAGCAGATCGGAGCTGTGGTCGGTCATGATGCGCGGCGCTTAGAGGATTTTCCGGCGGGCGAAAATACCGAACTCTTGCCTGTTTCGGACATTGAGAAAGAGCGTGCCGGCACACGTCCGGCACAGGAGAGCTTGCCGGATGCAGTATGATGATTGAATCGCCGCCGGCGACAGGATGGCGGGACAGGATCGAAGGGAAGGGCAGCGGCGAGATATGTTACACCGGTATGTAACATATCCTCGTCCGTAGCGTTTCGGCGATCATTCTACATAATTCATTATATTTCAGATATTTAATCAGAAATAAACGACGACCTAAAGCGGCGGCAGCTGCCCCAGCGGATCGACCGGCGTGCGTCCTTTCCGCAACTCGAAATGCACCTCGGGGCGGTCGGCAAAGCCCGAATCGCCCGACATCGCCACGGTCTGGCCCTTCTTCACCGCTTGCCCGCGCTGGACGAGCAACTGGCTGGCATGGCCATAGACCGTGGTCCAGCCATCGCCATGCTTGAGGATCACCAGCCCGCCGAGCGCGGCGATCTCATCGCCGGCATAAGCGACCACGCCGTCCGCCGCGGCGAGGATCGGGGTATCGACCGGCACCGCGATCTTGATGCCATTATTCTTCTCGCCGCTAGCGCCCGGGCCGAAACGGCCGACCAGGCGGCCATGGACTGGCCAGGCAAAGGCGCCACGCAACCGCTCCGGCTGCGCGATGGCGGCGGTCGAGGGCAAGACGCGATTCGGCGTGCTGATCGGGCGCGAGGGGCGCTGGTTGGTCGCCAGTGCAGGTTCGCCGCCGGTCAGGATGTCGTCGACGCCGAGCCGGAACGCGGCGGCGCGTTCCTCGATGCTCGTCTTGCCGCTCGACGCAGCCGGAATCAGCACACGCATGCCGGCGCGCAGGACATAGGGTTCGATCAGATCGTTCGCGGCAATGATCCGTGACCAGTCGATGCCATAGGCGCGCGCGATGGCGATGCCGGTCTCCCCGGCACGAACGAGATGATAGCGGCCGGCAGGGATTTCGAGCTGCTGGCCGGGGCGAATCACGAACGGTGGCCGCAATCCATTGGCGCGGGCGATCGCCTCCGACCCGGAGCCGGTGCGATCGGCAATACCACGCAGCGTATCGCCGGCGCGGACGGTATAGATCATCGCGCTGATCGAGCGCGCATCGGCGGAAACCGGGCGCGCCTGCCAGGCAGACGGCGCACTGGGCAATTGCTGGACGCCTTCGTCGAACCGATGCCGTTCGTAGGTGTCGCTGGGACGGGGCGGCTGTTCGTAATCAGGGTAGCGCGGACGCTCCGGCCGATCCCCGCCAGGAATGCACGCGCTCAGCAGCATCAGCGCCGTGAGCGGCGCGATGCGGTATCCGATACTTGCCCCCATGACTCGTCCCCCAAGCCAGCCCCCCGGCTGGTTTTCCCTAGGTAAACGCCGCGTTCAGCATGTCGAGCGATTCATGATGCGTCAGATCGAGATGGAGGGGTGTGACGGCGACAAAACCCTCGGCAATTGCCTCCAGATCGGTTGAATGTGCCGGAGTCTCCACCGTCGGGCCAAGCCCGAACCAATGATATTCATAGCCGCGCGGATCGCGATTGGTGACGATCTGCAACCGGCCATAATCGCGCAGACCCTGATTGACGACGCGAATGCCCTTCACGTCCGCGGCGGCCCCGACCGGGAAGTTGATATTGATGAGGGTGCGCGGTGCAAGCGGCGCGGCGATCAGCGGACGCAGTACGCGCTCGCCCCACGCTGCGGCAACTTCGAACGGCACCGTGTCGCCCATGCCTTCGCGGCTATAGACCTGGCTCAGCGCGATCGAGCGCACCCCGGCGAGCGCGCCCTCCATCGCGGCGGAGACGGTGCCCGAATAGGTCACGTCTTCGGCGAGATTGGCGCCGCGGTTGACGCCGGACAGGATCAGGTCGGGCGGATTGTCCTTCATGATCCGGGCAATCGCCATCATCACCGCGTCGGTCGGCGTGCCGGCCACCGCGAAACGCTTGTCGCCATGACGGCGAATCCGAATGGGACGACTAAGGGTCAGCGAATGACCGGCGCCCGATTGCTCCTCGGACGGTGCGACGATCCAGATATCGTCGGAGAATTTCGCCGCGATCTCTTCAAGGACCTTGAGCCCGGGAGCGTGATAGCCATCGTCATTGGTCAGCAGGATACGCATCAGGCCGCTTCCAGCCGGTTGAGGCCCTTGAGATACGGCTGCAGCACATCGGGAATCGCGACCGACCCATCCTCCTGCTGATAATTCTCGAACACCGCGACGAGCGTCCGGCCGACCGCAAGACCCGAGCCGTTGAGCGTGTGGACGAAGCGAGTCGCCTTCTCCCCCTCGGGACGGTAACGCGCATTCATGCGCCGCGCCTGGAAATCGGTGCAGGTCGAGCAGCTCGAAATCTCGCGATAGCGCGCCTGTCCTGGCAGCCATACCTCGAGATCGTAAGTGCGCGCGGCGGAGAAGCCCATGTCGCCGGTACAGAGCTTCATGCGGCGAAAGGGCAGGCCGAGCGCGTCGAGCAAACCCTCCGCACAAGCCGTCATGCGCTCATGCTCGGCCTCGGACGCCTCGGGCGTGACGATCGAAACCATTTCGACCTTCTCGAACTGATGCTGGCGGATGAAGCCGCGCGTGTCGCGCCCCGCTGAGCCCGCCTCGGAACGGAAGCATGGGGTGAGGGCAGTGAGGCGCAGCGGTAATTCGGCCTCGCTGAGGATCTTTTCGCGCACGATGTTGGTCAGTGATACCTCCGACGTCGGGATCAGCCAGCGGCCATCGGTCGTCCTGAACGAATCCTCGGCGAATTTCGGCAGCTGGCCCGTGCCGAACATCACCTCGTCGCGCACGAGCAGCGGCGGGATGACTTGTTCATAGCCATGCTCGCCGGCAAGCGTGTCGAGCATGAACTGGCCGAGCGCGCGGTGCAGCTTGGCGGCAGCGCCGCGTACCAGCGTGAACCGTGCGCCGGACATCGCGGCGCCGGTTTCGAAATCCAGGCCGAGTGCGGGGCCGATCGCATCATGCTCCTTTGGCGCAAAGCTAAAGGTCGGCGGCGTGCCGCGATCATGGACCAGCGCATTGTCTTCTTCGTCGGCACCTTGCGGTACATCGGCGAGCGGCAAATTGGGTATGGCGGCAAGCTGGCGGTGCAGCGCTTCGCCGAGTTCCTTTTCTTCCGCTTCGATCGCGGGCAGCCGCTCCTTGAGTATCGCGACTTCGGCCATCAGCGTGGTGGCGGTCGCCTCGTCCTTCGCTGCCTTGGCCGCGCCGATCGCCTTGCTGGCTTCGTTGCGGCGTGCCTGTCCGGCCTGCGCCTCAGTGATCAGCGCGCGACGGCGTTCGTCGAGCGAGACCAGTTCGGCGGCGTGCGGCGACAAGCCACGCTTCGCCAGTGCGGCATCAAAAGCTTCGGGGTTTTCGCGGATCAGGCGGATATCATGCATGGCCGCAGGCTATGGCGGCGAGGGCGGCGCCGCGCAACCCGCAGCGCCACTGAACGCGACAAGGATCCGACCGGCCATCCGATCGATCAAATCGAGGCCGCGTTGTGAGCGGCCGGACATGAAAAGGGCCCCCGCACGATATGCGGGAGCCCCTTCAAATCGGCTGCCGTGCGAGCGTCAGACAGCGACGGTGGTTTTCTTCGCGAAGCGCTTGCGGGCAACAAGGGCTGCCGCGGCTGCACCGAACAGGAGAACCATCGGCGGTGCCGGTACGGGCGATGGGGTGCCGCTGCTGCCGCTGCTGCCATGGCTGCTGCCGCAATGGCGGCACCAGCCGCCGTTCGAGCTCCAGCCACCATTGCTGCTCCAATTGCCCGAGCTGGTGGACGATGAGGTGCTCGTCGAGACGTTGCCCGACGAGGATGTCGAGGTCGACACATTGCCGCTGGACGAGGAACTGGTCGAGGACGAGGAAGAAGTCGACGAACCGCCGCTGGCCGAGGAGGTCGACGATCCGCCGGTCGAGGATGTGCTGGTACTGGAAACGCCGCCGGTGCTGGTCGAGGATCCGCCGGTTGATGTGGAGCCGCCGCTCGTTGATGTCGAGCCGCCGCTCGACGTGGATGAGATGACGATCCCGCCGCTGCCGCTTGAACTGCCGCCGCCACCGAAGAAGCCGCCGGCAAAGAAGCCGCCGCCGCCGAAGCCACCACCACCAACGACCGCTGCGCCGCCACCGCCGCCGCCACCGACCGGCATCTCACCGCTCGATCCGAGACCTGCATAAGCGATGGGAGGAAGGGGAATGGGCGCGCCCTGGCTCGTCACCGTAACGACCGCGGGCGGGCAGGATGCACGAGTCTGCGTCACGACTCGGCGAACCTTGCTCACCTTGCGCTGCACCGCGACGCGCTTGACCGCGCGCTTGGTGATCGTCTTCGTTGCGTAGACCTGTCGTGTCTTCGCACCTTCCGCGACGTGCACTGCACCGCCACCGATCAGGGCGCCACCGCAAGCGCAGGCGCACAATTTTGCCAAGGCCATCCGCACAGACATGATGTCACTCTTTCGTTACTGGTCCGGCTGCACCAGATCCGGGACCACCGCAGCTGGATTGCCGCTATTGCCCAAAGGGACCAACAAACTATTAAGTTCAAGCCTGTTAACCAATGTTTCGGCACTGAAATGACGAATTCATGACGTGGCCGCGTCATTAGTTTCCTTAACGTGCCAAGGCGGCACAGTTCATCGGTTAATACTAATCGGACGTTAATATTTAAGGTTAACGGTGAGCCGTGACTTGCGAGGGCTTCGAACATCCGTGGGGTCACGAAAGTGCAATCAGGGGGCGGCTAAGGGCGCGTCGGAACAATCGAACTATTTCAGTGAGTCGGTTGCTTGTGATGCGGGAACGGCATGGCTATAGGCCCGGTCATCATAGGGGTAGGACAGGGGCGGTCCGGAGATGCGCAAAAAGCATCGAGTGATCGACAGGAGAGTGGGATGGCGACGGTCTTGAATCGATTGGACGAATCCGAAGTACCTGGCGCCATTGCGGCAAACGACGCGGCTGACGGCTATCGCCCCAGCGCGGACGAGCCGTTTATGAACGCACGTCAGCAGGACTATTTCCGCAACAAGCTGCATCAGTGGAAGGATGCGATCCTGCGCGAGGCGGCGGGCACGCTGACTCAGTTGCAGGTCGATTCGCTGCGTGAGGCCGATCTCACCGATCGGGCGTCGAGCGAAACCGACTGGTCGATCGAACTGCGGACGCGTGATCGCCAGCGCAAGCTGATCTCCAAGATCGATGCCGCGCTGCGCCGTATCGACGAAGGCGAATATGGCTATTGCGAAGTGACCGGCGAACCGATCTCGCTCGCCCGGCTCGAAGCGCGCCCGATCGCGACGATGACGGTGGAAGCGCAAGAGCGTCACGAGCGTCATGAAAAAGTGTCACGCGAGGACTGATCGGCGCATTTCGCGTGATCTCTTAAGCGATTCGATACGAATTTCTGGTCTATCAGGTGCCGAACGGAGGTTGGATCGAGCACCCAGATGGAACAGTTGCCTTATGATCCCTTTAGCGGCCTTGCCGCTGACGACCCAGCGCGTAACCGCAATGAGGCGCGCGACAGCCTGTTTCTGATGGCTGATTTCCGTGTCTCGGGCAGCAATGAAATCCAGCATCTCCGGGTGCGCAACCTGTCGGCCGGTGGCTTGATGGCCGAACTGGCCACTGGCTTGCCGCAGGGCCTTGATGTCGAATTCGATGTTCGCGGGATTGGCTGGGTTGCAGGCAAGGTGGCATGGTCTGCCGCTGGTCGGGTCGGGGTCGCTTTCTCGCACCCGATCGATCCGTTGCTGGCGCGCAAACCGGTTGGGCAGGGCACCAAGACGCCGGTTTTCGTCAAGCCGATCCTGACGCGGCGCTAAACGCCGAACCACAATGCTCGACCGCTGTTTGCGAGGCGGGCTAATTCGGCCATTCGTTGATTTTAATTTTCCAGCATGCGTTGGCACGCGGGACAATGGGGGGATGGCCCCTAGACCCCGCGCGGGCGAGCCCGCGCGAGGTTGCACACTTATTGTGTGGTCATTTCCTCTTTGACGCGAAGTTTCTGCTTCTTGAGCGCCGCCAATGCCACGGTGTCGGGGAGCGGGCGTTGCGACTCGGCTTCGATCTTTCGATCGAGCACGGCGTGCTTGGCCTCAAGTGCCGAGAAATGCGCAGTTTGCATGGAAGAAAGCCTCCTTCTTTGCTGGGCGGGGGAATGATTGAACCACGTTGGTGGCAAATTGTCTTCATCGAATTTTTCGACAATCGACGTGTCGAGGCGATTTATGCGGCGGGCCGTGCGCAGGCCCGGCACAAGCCAGTTTAAAGCGGCATCGACGATGACGACCGTTGCCGGGTCCCGGTCCGCATCCTAAGGATGGCGCGCAGGGAATGGGGAAAAGATGGACGAAACGCAGATCGCCAAGCGCCTGGAAATCCTGCGCATCGAGCATCGCGATCTCGACTCCGCGATCGCCGCGCTGTTCGAAATGGGATCGACCGACCAGCTCCAGCTCGCACGGTTGAAAAAGCGGAAATTGCGCTTGCGCGACGAGATCGGCATGCTCGAGGACCAGATGATCCCGGATATCATTGCCTGACCAAAGGCGGGCAAGATGCGCGCCAGCCTCGCCGACTGCTCCGCTTTGGGACGCAAGCAGCGAAAAAGCTTTCTACAAGACCTATGTCGTTAACACTCCGTTTATGTCAGATTCAGAACCATGAAAGGCTTTGCACCCGAAGCGCGGATCCACCGCAGGCTGATCGACACACTCTATGTCGATGCGATGGTGCTTGCCGACGAAGCCCGAAGCTATTTCGATGAGGGCGGCCGCGAAGAGCGTGAAGCGCTCGATCCGCTGGCCCGGGTGTCTTTTTCCTGTGAATCGCTGAAGGTCACGACACGGCTGATGCACATCATCGCCTGGCTGCTGACTCAGCGGGCGGTCGATGCCGGCGAATTGCAGGCGCGCGATGCGCTTGATCCGTCACGCCGCCTCGGCCCCGCGCCGATGAGCGATGCCGCCGTGATCCTGTCCATGCCGCATCAGGCGCAGGCGCTGATCGCGTCGAGCACCGAGCTTTATCGCCGCGTCGCGCGGCTCGATGATGCCCAGGCGGACCAGGACGTGGCGGCAAGCCCGGCCCGGTCGATGTTCGACCGGCTGGCGATGGCGTTTTGATTTACGACTGATCCCGCGCCGGGCCTGAAAGCAGGGCGGGCGAGCTTCAGGCGGCCAGTCGCATCCGGGCCGCGAGATATTCCTGTGCCAGCCGATCCACCCGCACCGCGACGGATTCGATCGCCGAGACCGCGCCGATTCCCTGGCCCGCGCCCCAGATTTCCTTCCAGGCCTTGGCCTTGCTGCCATTGCCGCCGCCGAAGTTCATCGTCGACAAATCGCCTTCGGGCAGATTGTCGGGGTCCATCCCCGCCGCTTCGATCGAACTGCGCAGATAATTGCCGTGCACCCCGGTGAAGAGGTTCGAATAGACGATGTCCGAAGCCTTGGAAGCGACGATCGAGTCCTTGTAGCGCGATTCGGCATTGGCTTCGTCGGTAGCGATGAACGGCGAGCCGATATAGGCAAGATCGGCGCCCATCGCCTGTGCCGCGAGCACCGCGTCACCGGTCGCGATCGAGCCCGACAGGGCAAGCGGCCCGTCGAACCATTGGCGGATTTCCTGGATCAGCGCGAATGGCGACAAGCGGCCGGCATGACCGCCGGCGCCGGCGGCGACCGCGATCAGGCCATCCGCGCCCTTTTCGATCGCCTTGCGTGCGAAACGGTCATCGATGATGTCGTGCAGCGTGATGCCACCCCAGCCATGCACCGCGGTATTGAGATCCTCACGCGCGCCGAGCGAGGTGATAACGACAGGGACCTGCCATTTGGCGCACGTCGCGAGATCGGCTTCGAGCCGTTCATTGGAGCGATGGACGATCTGATTGACCGCATAGGGTGCGGCCGGGCGATCGGGATTGTCGCGATTCCACGCCGCGAGTTCTTCGGTGATGCGGTGGAGCCATTCGTCGAGCTGTGCCTGAGGCCTGGCATTGAGTGCCGGGAAGGCGCCGACGATTCCTGCCTTGCACTGGGCGATGACCAGGTCCGGACCGGAGATGATGAACAACGGCGAACCGATGACGGGCAGGCGCAGGCGCTGCAGGATGGAGGGCAAGCTCATAAGCCCGTTTCATAGCGCAACTGAAATTGCTGTCCAGCCATCCCAATCAGCCGTGCTTGCCAAGCCGTTTGAACATATTAAGGGCGCAACGCACGAGATAATATATCCTGAGGTTGCCATGAAGATTGCCCCTGTCGCGCGCATCGTGTCGCTCCTGCTGCTCTCCGTCTCCGCCCCGGCGCTGGCCGCCGGGCAATTGCCCAGGACCGTGGTGCCGGTCGCTTACGACATCACGGTCAAGCCGGACGCCAGGGCGATGACCTTTACGGGCAAGGAAACGATCAAGGTCGAGGTGAACGAATCGACCAGCACGATCATGCTCAACGCGGCGGATCTGGTAGTGGACGCGGCGACTTTCGATGGTGCCGCCGTGACGGTGAAGCAGGATCGGGAAGCGCAATTGCTGACCGTGACGCTGCCCCAGGCCGCGACCAGGGGTGTGCACACGCTGACCTTCTCCTGGTCGGGCAAGATCAACGAATCGCCGCTCGGGTTGTTCGCGATCGATTACAAGAACCCCGACGGCAGCGCGGCGCGGATGCTCGCGACGCAGTTCGAGGCACCCGATGCGCGGCGTTTCGCGCCGATGTGGGATGAGCCGTCATTCAAGGCGACTTTCACGCTGTCCGCCGAGGCACCGGCGGATCAGCTGACTTTCTCCAATATGCCGGCGGCGAAAATCACCAGCGTGGCGGGTGGTAAGAAGCTTTACCGCTTCGCCACGACGCCGAGAATGTCGAGCTATCTGCTGTTCCTTGGCATGGGCGACATGGAACGCCGCACGGTCATGGCCGGCAAGACCGAGATCGGCATCATCACGCGGCGCGGCGTGGTCGAGCAGGGGCAATATTCGCTCGATGCGGCCAAGCGGTTGCTGAGCTATTATAATGATTATTTCGGGCAGCCTTATCCGCTGCCCAAGCTCGACATGATCGCTGGCCCGGGTGGCAGCCAGACCTTCGGCGCGATGGAGAATTGGGGCGCGATCTTCTATTTCGAGCAGGAATTGCTGTTCGACCCCAAGCGCGCGACCGAGAGCAACCGCCAGCGGATCTACACCGTCGTCGCGCATGAGATGGCGCATCAATGGTTTGGCGATCTGGTCACCATGTCGTGGTGGGACGATCTGTGGCTGAACGAGGGCTTCGCGTCATGGATGGAGGGCAAGGCGAGCGCCGACCTCAACCCGAGCTGGGATGCGACAGCGGCGCTGGTCGGGACCGAGCGGGAAGTCGCGCTGGGGGCGGATTCGACCGCGGCGACGCACCCGATCATCCGCAAGATCGAGACGGTCGACCAGATCGGCGAAGCGTTCGACGGCATCACCTATCAAAAGGGCCAGGCGGTGATCGCAATGCTCGAGGCGACACTGGGGCCCGATGTGTTCCGTGACGGCATCCGCCGCTACATGGCGAAGCATAAATACGGCAACACCGTCACTGACCAGCTGTGGGAATCAATGGCCGAGGCGGCGGGCAAGCCGGTCGCCGATATCATGCATGATTTCACGCTTCAGGCCGGCGTGCCCCTGGTCACGCTGACCGGGGCGACCTGCGCCAATGGCACGACCAGCGCGACGCTGACACAAGGCCGGTTCGGGCTCGATACGCCGTCGAAGCAGCCGCAGACCTGGCGCGTGCCGCTGCGGATCGGCGTGGTCGGGCAGGAGGCGACCAGCGCGATCGTGCAAGGTGCCGCACCCGCTGCCGTCAGCGTCAAGGGCTGCGGTACACTGGTGCTCAATCAGGGCAAGGGCAGCTATCTGCGCGCGCGATATGACGCAGCCGGCCATGCCGCGATCGTGCGCGATTTCCGCACCCTGGCGCTGGCCGACCGGATCGGCACGCTGGGCGACGATTATGCGCTGGCGATGAGCGGCGACCAGGATCTGGCGCGCTATCTCGAGCTGGTCGGGAAGGTGCCGGTCGACGCCGATCCGCTCGAATGGACCATGTTGTCGGGCCAGCTCGGGCGGCTCGCCGAGCGTTTCCAGGGAATGCCGCTGGAGGAGAAGCTCAATGCGCGCATGGTGACGATCATCTCGCCGGTGATGCAGCGCGTCGGTTATGAGGCGAAGGCTGGTGAATCGCCACTGGTGACCAATTTGCGCGAGACGCTGATCAGCGGCCTTGGCGGAATCGGCGATGCCGGTATCGCGGCGACGGCCCGGCGCTATGTCGCGGCGCTCGCCGGTGACGCGAATGCGATCCCGCCGGCGATCCGCACGCCGATCCTGCGCACTTATGCGGCCAATGCGACCCTAGCTGAATGGGAGGCGTTGCTGGCGATCACACGGGCGGAAAAGAACCCGGTGACGCGCAACGCCTATGTCCGGCTGCTCGGCGGTGCGCGTGACGCGGCGCTGGCGCAGCGCGCGCTCGACCTGATCAAGACCGATGAGTTGAGCGCACCGCAAAAGGCCAGCCTGCTCCGCGCGGTGGCGAGCAAGCATCCGGAACTGGCGTTCGATTTCGCGCTCGCCAATCTGGCGCAGGTCGATGCCTTTACCGAGGCAAGCAACCGATCGACCTACATCGCCGGACTGGGCGGCGGATCGAACGATCCGGCGATGCCGGCAAGGATTACCGCCTATGCCGAGAAGAACTTGCCCGCAGCCGCGCGCGGCGGTGCTGCGCGTGTGGTTGCGGGCATGGCGGCGCGGCGCGAGGTGACGGAGCGGTTGCGACCCGCGGCCGAGGCCTGGGTCGCTGCGACGAAATAGGCGCTATCAGCTCCTACATCCTGTTATCGTGAGGGAAAATCGAACAGGGAGCCGGTGGCCGGCTCCCTGTTCTTCGATGGCGACCCGTTGTCAGGCCAGATTACCAGCCAAAGGTTACGCCGACCCGGCCGCCGCTTGATCCCTTGACCGTCGAGCCGGCGAAGCCGCCGCTGACCCAGATATTGTCGGTCACGCGTGCAACCGCGGCGCCCGAAAAGCCCTGTTGTCCGCGATAGGTCGACAGGTTGAACGACACCGCGATCGTGCTGTCGGGCGGCAGCACCGTCCCGCCCAGTGCCATCGCGGCGGCGATGCCGCCATCGGCGCGACGCAGCCCGCGCTGCAACCCCTTGTCGAGCGCGCCGACCCGGAGTTCGAGCTGGCTCGTGCGCCCTTCGAGAGCGGTGGCCCGGCCCTCCAGCGCCGTGGCGCGTCCGTCCAGTCCGGCCAGCGTGTCGATGTTGAGCGCTGAGGTCGCGAGATTGCCCAGCCCGTCGGTGGTGACGAGGCTGAGCGCACCCGATTGGGCCGCGCGGCTGGCCGACGAGGCGATCCCCGACAGCGTGTGCGTGGATGCGGCGCTGCCGAGCACGACCTGGTTGGCGCGGGTCGCGGTAGCACCGGTGCCGATCGCGACCGAGCCGATCTGGCCCGCATTAGCGCCATTGCCGAGTGCGATCGCGCCATCGCCCATCGCGACGCTGGCATTGCCCAGCGCGACCGCGCCCGTACCGATTGCACTGTTGTTTGCGCCCAGCGCAACCGCGCCGGTGCCGGTCGCGGTGTTGGGATCACCGATCGCCACCGCGCCATTGCCCGAGGCGACATTGCCTGCGCCGATCGACACCGCCTGGCCGTTCACCGCCCGGGCGCCGGCACCTACCGCGACCGACTGGTTGCCGCTGGCGACTGCCGCCGGACCAACGGCAATCGCATCGGTGCCGGTTGCCTGTGGCGCGGCGCCTGTGCTGTTGGCGCGGAAATAGGTCCCGTTAGCGGCAGCGGCGTTGGCGGTTGCCTGCGCCGCTGCCGCTTCGGTGCGGGCAAGATCGGCGGTGCTTTGCGCACCCGCCGCTTCGACGCGAGCGGTGTTCGCCGTCGTCTGGGCAGTGGCCGCATTGGTCAGCGCGGTATTGGCGGTGCCTTGAGCGGCCGCCGCTTCGGCGCGAGCGGTATCGGCTGTCGTTTGCGCCGTGGTGATTGCCGCCGCATTGGCCGCATTGCCCGCCAGGGCCTGATTGGCGGTGTTCTGCGCCGCGCTCGCTTGTGCCGCGACGGTGTCGAACTGACCCTTGTTCACCGCATCGGTCGGCGCAGTGCCATCGGCGACGTTGACGACGCGACGTTCGGCGCCAGCCTGACCAACCGAGACGGTATTGGCCTGATCGGCGATCGAGTTCGCCCCGAGTGCGACCGAGTTGGCGGCGGTCGCGCTGGCGCCGGCGCCAAAGGCCAGCGCATCGTTCTGAAGCGCGCTGCTGTCCCGCCCGATCGCGATCGAGTTGAGTGCGATCGCCCGCGCCGCCGAACCGACCGCGAAGCTATAATCGCCATCGGCAAGGGCGCCGTTGGTCAGCGCGGTGCCGCCACCGCCCAGTGCGACCGCGGCGATGCCGAAGGCGCGCGAGTTCGCGCCGATCGCTGCCGTACCGATCCCCTGCGACCGGGCATTATAGCCGAACGAACTCGACAGGTCGGTGTCGGCCGATGACGATGCGCCGATCGCGGTCGAGCGCGAATTATTGGCATAAGCGAACTGACCGACGGCGGTCGTGCTGGCAAAGGCGCCGGCCGCGCCTTCGCCGATCGCGACGGCGCCGCGGCCGCCAGCGGTGACGTTGGTGCCGATGGCGATCGTGGCGTCGTTGATCGCGTTGCTGTTGCGGCCCAGGGCAATCGAACTGACGCCGGATGCTTTCGCATCGGCGCCGATCGCGACGGCATCGGCGGCATCAGCGGCGACCTTGGCGAGAGCGCCCAATGCGAGCGCACGATTGGCGTTCAGCCCGACATTCGCGCCGGAACCGAGCGCAATGGCATCCTCGGCATCCGCGGTGGTGAAGGTGCTGCCGGTATTGGAAGCGCCGATCGCGATCGACCGCGTTGCGGTGGCGGTGGCGCGGTGGCCGACGGCAACCGATGAACTGCCGGTGGCCTGAGCGATATAGCCGATACCGGTTGCGTAGATCACCGCGTCGGCGCTGTTGCCGACGGCGGTTGCGAACGTCGTCGCACGCGAATCATTGCCGACCGCGACGGTGCCGCTGTTGACCGCCTCCGCACGCACGCCGATCGCCAGCGTGTCGAAACCACTGGATTTGGCATCCATGCCGATCACGGTGGATTCACCGAATGGCGCACGGGCGCGGGCGCCGATCGCGATCTGACCGAATGAGGCATTGCCGGCGATCGAGTCATCGCCCGCAAGCGCAGCATGGCCGATGGCGATCGTATCGACCAGGCCAGCGTGCGCCTTGTCGCCGGCTGCCCATGCGCTGTCGCCCCTCGCTTCCGCGCCGACACCCACCGCAGTGGCGCGGACGGCGGTTGCCTTGCTGCTCGCGCCGATGGCGGTTGCCGAAGCTTGCGCCGCCAGGGCATTGCTGCCGAGCGCGGTTGCGGCGACATCCTGCGCCACGGCGCCACCGCCGATGGCAACGGACCGGTCCAGCACCGCCTGGGCATTGAAGCCGATCGCGACCGCTTGCAGGCCGCTGGCGTTGGAAAAGGAGCCGCCGGCAAATGCATTGGCAGCCGTGGCGTTCGCATAGGCACCGATCGCCGTGGCGTTGGCGCGGTTGGCGATCGTCGTGCGTCCCACGGCGGTTGTACCGTCATCGCTGGCCTCCGCACCTGTCCCCACCGCGGTCGATCCGATACCCGAGGCATTGGCACCCGGGCCGCAACTGGTGCTGACGGACCCTGCGGTCACGGTTCCGGCCGGAACGCCGGTGGTATCTTCGCAATTCACGTCTTGCGCATAGGCAGCGCCCGGCAAGGCCAGGGCGGCGAGCAGCGCGAAGGGCGCCGCGGTGGCGAGCAGTTTGATGGACGTACGCATGTGTCAAATCCTCGTTTTGCCGGAGCGAGTTCGTCGCCGGCGTGATTGATTGTCTGCGACCCATGGGCGCTGCCTGGTTTCCTGCGGCGTCCCCCCGCGCGACCGGGGCCTGAAGGCTCTGATCGCGTTTGCCCGCCTTCGCTGCGCTCGCATGAAGCGGCGCATCGAAGTGCTGACGGGTGGCTAGACGGGGAAAATCGGGCAGACCGGACATGGCCTTCGAAAAAATCGATCGAGGATGCGCGGTGAGGCGAGGATTACGGGTTGGCGTGACTTGACCTGGCGCAGGTCGAACCGTCATCACGGGGACGTTACCGGGTGAGACCATCGCCCGGATCGGCGGTAACGGTTAGGGTTCCGACGTGATCGAGCGCCATTCGGCGCGATTTCGCAGGGCAGGCATGAAGCGGATCAATGACGTGACATTGTCGAACCGATGACAAGGGGGCGATCCGATGACAAAGGGCCGATGACAAGGAAAAGGAACGCGCGCGCCAATTCGACCGATGTGGCGCGTCTGGCCGGCGTGTCGATCGCCGCGGTCAGCCGAGCCTTCGCGCCGGGCAGCAGCATATCCCCGGAACTGGCCGAACGAGTCCATAAAGCCGCGCGTCAGCTCCATTATGTACCCAATTCGCTGGCACGCAGCCTGATCACGCGACAGTCCAACATCGTCGCTCTGATGCTGCCGAACATGAGTAACCCGATTTACTCCTCAATCCTGGCCGAGGCGAGCCGGGGGCTGGAAGGAATTGGCAAGCAGATCCTGCTGTTTACGCCTCCTGGCGTTGAGGATTTCGACAAGTCGCTGCAGCAGATGCTCGAATATCAGGTCGATGCTATCGTTATCGCGGCGGCATCCATTTCGAGCCGGATGGCGACCCTATGCCTGGATCGCGACGTTCCGGTCGTGACAATGGGCCGGTATCTGCCCGGCCTCCCGGTCCATAGCGTTCGTCCAGACGACCGTGAGGGAGGCGCGCTTGCCGCGGACCTGCTGCTCAGGGGAGGGGGCAGGCGCTTTGCCATAATTACCGGGCCATCCAGCCTGACAACGATGATCGAGCGGCGCGAGGCGATATTCGGGCGGCTGGCCGGCGCGATCGATGGCGCACAAGTGAAAGTTCATGACGGCCACCTGACCTATGCCGGAGGATATCAGGCCGCGCTCGAGATCATGGCTGGGCCCGATCGCCCGGATTCGTTGATTTGCCTGACCGATATCATGGCGATCGGTGCGATGGACGCGATCCGGCATGAGCTGAAGCTACGGATACCTGAGGACGTGGCGGTTATCGGTTTCGACGATATCGCGGAGGCCGGCCATGCGAGCTATCGACTTTCCACGATCCGAACGCCCGTGCGCGAGATGATCGATCATATGATCGAGCTCATCTCTCCGACGCGTGCCCGCAGCGAGCCTGTGGCAATCAAGATTCCGGCCCGGATGATCGTCCGCGACTCGACCCGGGCGATCGACAACATTCCGGCCGTGTGAAACTGATAAGCTTTTCAACGTCGACAGAGAAGTTAGTCATTTCAGCTACTTGAGTCGCTGATTTAGGCGGGATTGTACTCTTTTTCGTTCCATGATAATTCTTTTGTAAATATTTACAAAAGATGAGGAGGGGGATGATGTCCAAGAGAGTTTCGCGGCTGCTTGCCTGCAGTATTTCGGCAGGCGCTTTCATATCTGCCGGAGCGTCGGCACAGGAGCAGGCAATGCCTCCGGCCAATGCCGCCCGGACGGTTGCCGAGGATCGGTCCGCAGGTGATGACATCATCGTGACCGCCAGCCGTCGCCGCGAAAAGCTTCAGGACGTTCCGGGTCAGGTCGGGACGGTGAGCGGTGAGGATCTCGGAAAGCTGAAGGCGAAGACGCTGGCGGATTTCGCCGCGTTCACCCCCGGGGTCAGTTTCCAGACCAGCACGCCCAGCACGAGTCGTGTCGCCATCCGTGGCATCACGACGGGGGGTACCCAGCTCAACAGCGCAATCGGGCTCTATCTCGACGATGTCCCGGTGGGGTCGAGCACGCCCTTTGGCCTTGGCGCCCAGGCCCTGAACATTGGTCTTTTCGATTTGCAGCGGATCGAGGTGCTGAACGGGCCGCAAGGGACGCTTTATGGTGCGAACGCGCTTGGCGGCACACTCAAATATATGACCAACGTGCCCGACCTTGCCGAAACGACCGGGCGGATCGAGGGCGAAGGAGGTTATACCGCGCATGGTGCCGGTAACGGTGCCTTGCGTGCGATGATCAACGTGCCACTCGCCGATGATCGTGTCGCGCTGCGCGCCGTCGGGGTCGCGCAATGGGATTCGGGCTTTGCCGATGATCCCAGCCATGGCCGGGACAACCTCGGCAATGCGCGCACGCTTGGCGGACGCGTGACGTTGCTGGCCAAGCCGACACCCGATTTGACCATTCGCCTGAACGCTTTTGGGCAGCGTATCACGAGCAACGGCCTGGCAGTGTCGATGCGCGATCCCGTCACGCATCACCCCACTCAAGGCCCTTATGATCAATCCTATCAGCTCGAGCAGCCGTCGCGCTCTTCGCTCGGACTATTCTCGGGCGTCGTCGATTGGGACTGGCATTGGGCGAAGCTGACATCGGTCACGGCATATCAATATAATAGCGGACGCACCGAAGGTGACTTCAGCGTACCGTATAGCGCAATTCTCGGCGCGGTACTCGGGCCGGCAGCGGTCAAACCCTATCTTGTGACCACTGCCGCCCAGACCAGGCGCTTCACCCAGGAGCTTCGCCTGGCATCGCCCGACAATCGCTCGTTCGAATGGGTGGTCGGCGCCTTCTACTCGCGCGAGAAGACCGGGCAGCAAGTGAATCTGATCAATGCCGCCGATCCGTCGGGGCGCCTGCTGGGCATTCCGCTGGGCAGCTTCGACCTGCCGAGCACATCGCGCGAATTCGCGCTGTTCGGCGACGCGACGCTGTATGTCACCTCAAAGCTCGATGCGACCTTTGGGGTACGCTATAGCTGGAACCATCAGGTCTTCAGCCAATATGGTTCGGGGCTGGTGCCGAATTCCGCCAATCCCTTCGGCACTGTTTTCAACAGTTCCGGGTCGGATGAGGGCGTCGCCACTTACCTGTTCAACCTTCGCTATCACGTCTCACCCGCAACGATGATCTATGGGCGTATCGCCAGCGGCTATCGCCCCGGCGGCCCTAACCTCATCACCGGAGGTGGTACCGGGAACGCAACCTTCGATGCGGATCGGCTGTGGAACTATGAAATCGGCATGAAGACGAGCTTCGCCGGCGGCCGGGGCTTTCTCAACACCAGCCTTTATCACATCGACTGGTCGTCGATTCAGCTTTCGGTCAACCGCAAAGGGGTCAACCAACTGGTCAATGGCGGCGATGCCCGCGTCAATGGCGCGGAAATGTCGCTATCCTATCGCCTGATCCCTGAATTCAAGCTGATCGCTTCGGGATCCTATACCGACGCCAAGTTGACCACGGTCGCGCCGTTGCTGGGCATCGCTTATGTTGGCGCGAGATTGCCGCTTTCGCCACGCTTCAGCCTGGCCATGGCGGGCGACTACAGCTTCGACCTGGGGAGTGGCGTCACCGGCGATCTCAACCTCGCCTTTCGTCATATCGGCCAGCGAAATGCCGGCTATCCGGGCAGCAGTTCGGCGCCGCTCTACAAGCTCGCCAGCTATAATGTTGTCGATCTCAGCCTCAATCTGCAAATGGGCAAGGGCTGGGAAGTCGGGCCTTATGTGAAGAATCTGTTCGATGTGCGCGGGGAGGTCTCGGCATCGACCACCGCCAACGTCTATGTTCCGGCCGCACCCGTGCCGGTTACCTTGTCACTGCCGCGGACCATCGGCCTGACCCTTGGCCGAAGCTTCTGAACGATATGCCTGGATCGAACCTCACCCTCGCCGGCGCCAGCGCTCGTCGAGTTCCACTTGGCGACCTCATGCGCCATCATGCGGCGAGCGGCCCCGACAAACCCGCAATCACCATTGGCGACCAGGTGATCGGGCGCGAGGAATTCGAAGCGCGGTGCAATCGCCGCGCGCGTTTGCTTGAGCGGCACGGCGTCAAGCGCGATGACCTCGTCACCATTGCGCTGCCCAACGGACTGGAGTTCTACGAAACGGCATTCGCGGCGTGGAAGCTGGGCGCGACACCCAATCCGATTTCATCATCGCTTTCGGATATGGAATTGGGAGCCATTGTCGCGGTCGCCCAGCCGCGCGTCATCGTCGGCATGGAGCCGTCCCGCGCACCGGGGTTCGCGACGCTATCGTCCTGCCCCGAACTGGCGAATGATCTTTCCGCCGATTACGTCCCGTCACTTATCCCGCGTTACTGGAAAGCCATGACCAGCGGCGGATCGACCGGACGGCCGAAACTGATCGTCGATCATATGTCAGGAAAATGGGATCCGGCGGAGGGCGGCATTGCGCAGCAGCCGGGCGAGACCGTGCTCAATCCGGGGCCCTTATATCATAATGGGCCCTTTCTCGGGACCATGCTCGGGCTGTTCGGCGGTGGGCACGTGGTGGAGATGCTCAAATTCGATCCCCTGCGGCTGCTGGACCTTATCGAGCGGCACCGGATCAACTGGGTGCTTCTCGTTCCAACGTTGATGCATCGAATTGCGCGGCTGTCCGATGCCGAGCGGGCCGCTCATGACCTGTCGAGCCTGCGCATGATGCTTCATTCGGCCGCAGCCTGTGCGCCCTGGCTCAAGCGCTTCTGGATCGAATGGCTCGGCCCGGAGCGCGTTCTCGAAGTCTATACCGGAACCGAGCGCCAGGCCCTGGTGACGATCACCGGCGCGGAATGGTTGGCGCACCCGGGATCGGTCGGGCGCGTTCAGCCCGGTGCCGAAATCCGTATTCTCGACCAGTTCGGCAATGATGTGGTGCCGGGCGACGTCGGTGAGATATTCCTGCGCCCGGACAGCGGACGAAACACCACTTATCATTATCTTGGCGCGGAAGCCCGCGCGCACGGCGAATGGGAAAGCCTTGGCGATCTGGGTCATTGGGACGCCGAAGGGTTTCTTTATCTCAGTGACCGTCGGGCCGACCTGATCATTCGGGGCGGGGCCAATATCTACCCCGCCGAGATCGAAGCCGCGCTTGACGCGCATCCGTCGGTCGCGTCGTCGATCGTGATCGGCTTGCCCGACGAGGATCTGGGCCATGTGGTGCATGCGATCGTGCAGCCGGCAGCCGGGGCGCGGTTGGCCGAGGGCGAACTCAGGGAGTTTCTCCAGGCGCGCCTGACTCACTACAAGATCCCCAGGACGATCGAGTTCGTCGACACGCCGCTGCGTGACGATGCGGGCAAGGCGCGCCGGTCGCAATTGCGCGACCGACGCATTGCCGCCACCGACGCCGATCAGGCCCGGAAAGGTTGACCCAATGACCCAGCACTATGTGCGCCCCGACGTGCGGGCCTTTCTCGACATCCTCAACACGACACCGATGGCGCATCTGGAAGCATTGGGCGTCGAACGGGCGCGGGCGTTGACGGCACAGATCCGTGCCGCCCGTCCGGCCGCTGCGCCGCATGGATTGGCGATCGTGCGGGATCATGAATGCCCGGGCCCCGGCGGCTCTATTCCGCTCCGTTTCTACGACGCGCGCGAAACCCGCGGCGCAGGGCCGGTGATCATTTACTTCCATGGCGGCGGGTTCGTGCTGGGCGATCTGGAGTCGCATCATGATCTGTGCCTGGAGATCGCGCGCATGGTCGATTTGCCAGTGATATCGGTGGCTTATCGATTGGCACCCGAGCATCCATGGCCGGCCGCGCCCGACGATGCTGAAGCGACGGCGCGGTGGATTGCGACCTTTTCCGAGGAAGCTTTTGGCCGCAGCGTCGCGTGTCTGGTGCTTGCGGGTGACAGCTCCGGCGCCAACCTCGCCGCGGTAACGGCAAAGGCGCTGCGCGATGTGCCGGCCGCGGTGCCGGTCGTAAGCCAGTTCCTGATCTATCCGACCATGGGCGATGATCGTGCGACCCGTTCGAAACAGGATTTCGCTGAGGGTTTCTTCCTGACGAAAAAGGCGATCGACTGGTTCAATGGATGTTATGCTGCGGCACCGGGCAATTCTCGCTACGACTTGCTCGCCGGCGACCTCGACGACATGCCGCCGACGGTTCTGGTGACGGCAGGCCTGGATCCGCTGCGCGATGAAGGCCGTGCCTATGCCGCAGCACTGATCGCGGCCGGCGTGCCGGTCATATTCCGCGAAGCAAAGGGCAACATCCATGGATGCTTCGGCCTCCGCGCCGCGATTCCGTCGTCAGCCGGCGACGTGACGGAAGCCCTTGAGGCGCTTCGCGTTACGCTGTCGTCGCCGCGACCCTAATCAACTCGTTTCAATCCCGCCGCGCAACCATGCGCCTTGTCGACATAGTGTGCGGCGGAAATGAGCAGCATCGCCTGTGCGTTGTCATCAAGCTCGCGGATCGCGCGGGCCGGGCTGCCGACGATCAGGCTGCCTGCGGGAAACGTCTTGCCTTCGGTCACCAACGCACCCGCGCCGACGATGCAGCCTTCGGCAATCACTGCGCGGTTGAGGACGATCGCACCCATGCCGATCAGCACGCGGTCGCCGATCGTGCAGCCGTGCAGGATGGCGTGATGCCCGATCGTGCAGTCAGCGCCGATGGTGAGGGGCGCGCCGGGATCAGAATGGCACATCGCCCCTTCCTGGATATTGCTGCGCGGCCCGACGATCATCGGCGTGTTGTCGCCGCGAATGACCGCGCCGAACCAGACGCTGGCATCTTCGCCGAGCAGCACATTGCCGATCAAGTCGGCGCTTGGCGCAACCCAGGCGCCGGGGGCGAGTTGCGGACGTTTTCCGTCGATTTCATATTGGGGCATGTCGTCACCTTTATCCACCGGCCCGCACGTGCCGCTACCATCATGGTAGCGGCACGGTGGACCCCGGAACAAGTCCGGGGTGAGGGAAAGGGCTGCTGAACGGATCGTCTTGAAGGCGCGGTGCGCTATTGCGAATGAGTTGCACTTCCGAAGCGCTTTTGATAGCGGCGCGGCCGGGAGGACTCCATGATCCGTCGAATTTCACGTCCGCTGCCGCTGGCGGCGCTTTTTCTGCTGGGCGCACTGCCGTCATCCGCCCTGGCGCAGGCGCAAGGCGATACCGCCGCGCGTGACGAAAGCAGCGAGACGTCGGACGATGCCGTGCCGCGCGATATCATCGTGACAGCGGCACGCACGATCCTACCGCCCAATGCGCTACCGCTGACCATCGACATCATCGACAAAGAGATGCTTGACCAGCAGATCGCCATCTCCGGATCGGTTACCGACGCGGTATCGACCCTGACCCCGTCCTTCTCGCCGACGCGGCAGAAGCTGTCGGGTGCCGGAGAGTCACTGCGCGGGCGTTCGCCGCTTTATGCGATCAACGGCATTCCGCAGTCGACACCATTGCGCGACGGCAGCCGCGACGGCTTCACCATCGACGGCTTTTTCATCGACCGGGTCGAACTGATCTATGGCTCCAACGCGCTGCAGGGGATTGGCGGCACCGGCGGCATCGTCAACCAGGTCACGGTCGGCGTACCACGCAAGGAGGGTGTGAGCGGGCGCGTTCTGCTCCAGGGCACGACCGACAGCGATTTCACCAAGGACGCTATGGGCGGGAAGGCCGCGGGGCTCATCCAGTACAAGGCCGGTCGCTTCGACGCGACGGTCGGCGCCGCCTATGAGAAGCGCGGCGTCTTCTATGATGGAGCCGGGCGCCGCGTCGGTCTCAATCTCACTCAGGGCGAGACCCAGGATACGCGGACTCTCTCGCTATTCGGGCGTTTCGGCTATGAGCTGAGCGAGACGGCAAGGCTCGACCTGATCGTCAGTCGGTTCGAAATGAAGGGCGACGGCGATTATGTCGCGGTCGCGGGCAACCGCAGGACGGGCCTGCCGACCAGTGCGATGCGCGGCAATCCTCCAGGCGTTCCGGCGGCCAGCCGTACCGAAAGCGCGGCCTTGTCGCTGACCGATACCGATCTGGGTGGCGGCAATTTCGTCAGCCAGATCTTCTTCAACCGCAGCCGGGATACGTTCGGCGGCGAGACCACGATACAGGATAGTTTTCAGGACGTTCGGATCGCGCCCATCGGCACCTTGTTCGACCAGTCGCAGAATCGATCGCGTAAATATGGCGGCAAGGTCAGCTATGAACGCGCCGTACCCGGTTTCGAAGCGTTGACCGCGACGATCGGCTTCGATGCGATCTGGGATTCGACCGAGCAACGCCTGATCGCGACCAATCGCGTCTGGGTGCCGCCGACCGATTTCCGCAGCCTCGCCCCGTTCGCACAGGCCAATCTCGCATTGTTCGACAAGACGCTGCGTCTTGCCGGTGGGATTCGCTATGAGAATGTCGAGATCAAGATCGACGATTATCACACACTTGCCAGCACCACGAAGCCGGCTGGGGGTGTGTCCGTCTCGGGCGGCAAGCCCAAATTCAAGGATGCGCTGATCAATGGCGGCGTGATCCTGGAACCGGTGCCGGGAATCCGCGCCTATGCCAGTTATGCGGAGGGTTTCACGGTGCCCGACATTGGTCGCATCACGCGAGCAGTCGGCAAAACCGGCGTCGACATCGATAATTTCCTCGATATCAGCCCGATCGTGTCGACCAATCGTGAGGTCGGCCTGGAGGTCAAACGCGGTCCACTCGACGCGTCTGCGACCTATTTCTGGTCATCGAGCGACAAGGGCCAGTTGCTGATCGCCCAGACCGGCGGCAATTTCGATGTGCAGCGGCTGCGCGTCGAGATTCAGGGGCTCGAGATCAATCTGGGCGTGAAGCTGCCGATCGATGGCGCGCGCCTGAGCGTCGGTTATGCCCATCTGAAGGGGCGGTTCGACAGCGATACCGTGCCCGATGGCAAGGTCGACAGCGATCTGGACGGCACCAATATCTCGCCCGACCGGCTCAACCTCGCGGCGAGCTACGTCAAGGGACGTCTGTCGGCACGGCTGCAGACGCAATTCTACCTTGCGCGACGGTTCGACGGCAAGGCGCGTGCGCTGGACGACGCCGATCCAACTCATCCGAAGAAACTCGGAGACAATGATTTCGGCGGCTATGCGCTGACTGACGCCAGTGTTCGTTATCAAACCGGTCTTGGCGGCCTGAGCCTCAGCGTTCAGAATCTCTTCGACAGGCAATATATCGACTATAACAGCGATACACGCTTGCCGACCGACAATCTTTCCTACTTTGCCGGTCGCGGGCGGACGTTAACTCTCGGCTGGGATTACAGATTCTGATGAAGCTGCTCGATCTGGTCCATCGCTGGACCGGCGGCCTGATCGGGCTGGTGCTGGCCATCCTGGGACTGACCGGCGCGATCCTGGTCCATAAGGATAGCTGGGTCATGCTGCCGCACGCGTCGGATACGCTGGTGCGTGATCCGGCGGCGGTCGCGGCGGCGACTGACCGGTTGCTGGGGGCCTATCCGAGCGCGAACGGGATCGTCTATGCGAGTGAGCGGTTCGGGTTGCACCAGGTGCGTGGCGCCGATGGCGTGGGCGCCTATGCCGATCAGACCGGAATGGTCGTCACGCACTGGTCGAGCCAGTGGGCGCGGCCTGAACTCTGGCTGTTCGATCTACACCATCATTTGTTCGCGGGCGATATCGGCGAAACGGTGATCGGGGTGGCGGGGCTGTGCGCCTTGCTGTTCGTCATCACCGGGGTGATCCTGTGGTGGCGCACGCGCCGCACTTTCGCGTTCCGGCTTTGGCCCAAGCGGATGAGCCGGCCGGCGATCGTGATGCAGCACCGCGATCTTGGTATCGTCGCGGCGCCATTGTTGTTCCTATCGGCGCTGACTGGCGCGATGATGATCTTCAAGCCCGTGGCCGCGATCGTCGTCGCACCCTTTTCCGCTCCGAGCGATGTGGTGGCGGCGCTGGCTCAGCCCAAGCTGAAGAGCGGGCCGTTGGCGGCACGACCCGATTGGCGCGCGATGCTGGAGCGCGCGCGACAGCGTTTCCCCGATGCCGAGTTCCGCATCCTCAGCCTGCCGCGCAAGCCCGGCGCCCCGATCGGCCTGCGCATGAAACGTGCCGGTGAATGGCTGCCCAATGGACGCACCTCCCTGTGGTTCGATGCCAGCGATGGGCGTCTGATGGATGTGCGCGATGCGCTGGCGATGCCGACGGGCGCAAAGCTGTTCAATGCCGCCTATCCGGTTCATGCCGGGAAGGTCGGTGGGCTGGTCTGGCGGCTGGTAATGACGGCGTCGGGACTGGCCATGGCGATGCTCGGCAGTCTTGCGATATGGTCCTTCTGGTTCAGGCGACCGAAGCGGAAGAAACGAGCCCCCGCGGCCGTGGCGTGACGGGAGTCACGGCAGCGTGACGCGCCGCGTCGTTCCGATCGCTTCGAGAAATGCCTCATCATGGCTGACGACGAGCAATGCACCGTCATAAGCGCGCAAGCCGGTTTCCACCGCCTCGATCGAATCGAGGTCGAGATGGTTGGTCGGTTCATCGAGAATCAGCAGCGCCGGGGGTTTCACTCCGCCCAGGATGCAGGCGAGGCCGGCGCGGAGCATCTGGCCACCGCTGAGAGTCGAGACGATCTGGTCCGCGGCACTTGCCCGGAACATGAAACGGGCGAGCGCGGCTCGACAGGCATTGTCGTCGGCCAGGTCATTGAGACGCACGAAATTGCCGCGGATCGACCTTGCCGGATCGAGCAGGCTGGCGCGCTGGTCGAGCAGCGCGAAGCGGGTTCCGACCCGAACGGTGCCCGTCCAGGGGTGTAGCGCGCCAGTGATGAGCGACAGGAGCGTGGTCTTGCCCGAACCGTTCCGCCCCGTGACGGCGATGCGCTCGGGGCCGCTTATCGTCAGGGACAGGTCGCGCAGAACCGGTTGGTCCGGCGCATAGCCCGCCGTCACCCGGTCGATCTCCAGCACGGTCCGATTGGCGGCAAGGCCGGTCGATGACAATATCACCGACATGGTGCGGAGGACCTCAACCTGTGCCCGGGCGGCGGCGGCGGTTTCCGCGGCATCCGCGCGAAGGCGATCGGCCAGGCGAGCATGTTCCCCGCTCGTACTCTCGGCGCGGTTCTTGCGCGCACCGATCAGGATGCGTGGCATGTCTCCCTTTGCGGCCTTACGCCGGCCGGCGGAGTCTTTGCGCGCCTTGCGTTCGGCGGTTTCCTGCGTGCGCCGGTCGACTTCGGCAATCTGCTTCTCGGCGTCCGCCAGATCGCGCTCCGCCGTCGCCAGTTCGATCACCTTGCGCTCACGATAATGGCTCCAGTTGCCGCCATAGCGCGTGGCGCCGAGCGTGGTCATTTCGACGATCGCGTCCATCGTTTCGAGCAAGGCACGATCATGGCTGACGACAATTGCGCCGGCGCGCCAGCCGGCAAGCAGGTCGATCACCGCCTTGCGCCCCGCCTGATCGAGGTTGTTGGTCGGTTCGTCGAGCAGCAGGAAATCGGGTTCCGCGAAAACCACGCCGGCCACGCCCGCGCGCGTCCGTTGGCCGCCCGACAATTCGCTCAAGGGCGTGTCGGGCCGCACGTCGAGGCCCACCCGGGCAAGCGCGGAGCGGATCCGTTCCTCGAGCGTCCAATCCGCTTCACCCAGTTCCTCGACGCCGGCATCGCCCTGTTCGGCGCGCGTGAGCAGGGCGAGCCCGTCGGTCGCGCCGAACAGGGCGGCCACGGTTTCCCGTTCATCGACCTGCAGGGTCTGGCGCAGCATGCCGAGTTTACCGGAGACAGTCAGTGCGCCGGACTGGAGCGGCAGCTGGCCCGAGATCAGTTTGAGCAGCGTGGTCTTGCCCACGCCATTGCGGCCGACCAGCCCGGCGCGTTCGGCGCCGAAGCTCAGATCCAGGCCGGAGAAGACCGGGCGAGAATCAGGTGTTGACCAGGCGAGATTGGAAATTGTGATGGCGGACATGGTGATGGATTTCCCGGATGGCAGAACGGATGAGCGTTGCTGTCGGGATGAAATCCATCGTCTTGCATGTCCTTTTAAGGCCGGTTTTCAAGATAATAGGCTCACAGGGCCGCCCTTTCAAGCGGTGCAGGAAAGGACGGCCCGATCGCGGTCAGAAACGCTCGCCGACCATTTCCTCGCTCTTTGCCCATAGCGCCTTGGCGTTGTCAGGATCGACGGCATAAGATTGCACGCCACCGCGAAGGCCTTGGCCATGAGTGATTGCCGCGACTTGGCAGTCCTCGCAATAATGCCCGCCAATTTCCTCCGCCGGGGCGACCATGGCAGCCCAAACCGACGTCGCCGCGCCCTGCGGAATCGACTTGTAGGTGAATGGCGGCAGGCCGGCCGCTTGTTGCCCCGCGTTGATCGATGCGATCAGCGCATCGGTCGCCTCTTCCGTCATATGACGGGCGAGCTCGGTCCTGATCCCGCCGGGATGAAGCGCAGTGGCGCGGACACCTCGGTCCTTGTGACGGCGGTCGAACTCGACGGCGAACAGGATGTTCGCGGTCTTGGAACGGCCATAGGCGGTGAATTCGGCATAAGGCACATGGTCGAAATTCGGGTCGTCGAGATCGACATCGGCGTAGCGGTGCCCGGCCGAGGACAGGTTCACCAGGCGGCCGCCCGGTCTCAGCAGCGACGCAATGCGGTTGATCAGCACGAAATGGCCGAGATGATTGGTGCCGAACTGAGTTTCGAACCCATCGACCGTCTTGCCCTGCGGGCAGGCCATCACGCCAGCATTGGCGATAATCACATCGAACGGGCGGCCATCGGCATTGAGCGCGTCGGCGCAGGCACGCACGCTGACCAGCGATGCCAGATCGAGCTCGACCAGTTCGATACCGCCGCCATGCGCCGCCTGATCGCGCACCTCAGCGGTGGCGCGCTGCGCCTTGGCGAGATCGCGCACCGCGCCGACGACCTGAGCGCCACGTGCGGCCAGCACCCGCGCCGTTTCGACGCCGAGACCGGCCGAGGCACCCGTCACCAGGATGCGCTTGCCCGACAAGTCCACGCCGTCCAGCACCTCATCGGTGGTTGATTCCGCTCCAAATACGCTGGTCATTTCTCATCTCCTGAAGGGGGGCCGTACGCGACCGGTGCGGCCACCTCTATCTGGGGCGACGGCAGGCAGGACCGACGCCCGATCGCGTCGATCTCTTGCCTATTCCTATCAAAGGCCCGGTCGCGCCGGTCATCTGGACTTGTTTGCCAACAGTGTTGCGCCAATCTTTGCGGCATGCGCGAACAATTGACAGAGATGTGCCGGCTTACCGAGCGCCACGCCGGCCCGTCCGGGCGGGCCACGGTGCTGCAGCGCATGTCATTGTTCGTGACCCGGGCAAAGACCAGCCCGACAGCGTCGCTCTATCAGCCCATGCTGTGCCTCGTCCTGCAGGGCGCAAAGCAAGTGATGGTCGGCGACCGCGTGCTGCGCTTCGACCCGGCAAGCTATTTTATCGCCTCGCTTGAACTGCCGGTCTCGGGCCGCATCATCGAGGCGAGCGACGAAAGCCCCTATATCTGCGTCAGCCTCGCGCTCGATCCCGATGTGATCGCAGGACTGATTCCCGATGTGCCGGCCAGGCCAGAGGGGCAGACCGCCGGCTTTGCGGTCAGCCCGGTCACGCCGCAAATACTCGATCCCTGGGCGCGGTTGCTGACCTTGCTCGACACGCCCGGCGATATCCCGGTCATCGCGCCGATGCTCGAACGCGAGATGCTGTATCGTTTGCTGCAGGGGCCGCAGGGCGGGGTGCTGCGCCAGATCGCACGGGCCGATAGCCGCGTGTCGCAGATCCGCCAGGCCGTCGGCTGGATCCGCACGCATTTCGACCAGCCGTTGCGGGTCGATGCTCTTGCCGATCTTGCCGGGATGAGTCCGGCATCATTCCACCGCCATTTCAAGGCGGCGACGGCAATGAGCCCGCTGCAATATCAGAAGACGTTGCGTCTGCAGGAGGCGCGACGCCTGATGATCGCCAATGCCGATGCAACTCGCGCCGCCTATCGCGTCGGCTATGAAAGCACATCGCAATTCAGCCGTGAATATGCGCGCATGTTCGGGGCGCCGCCGTCGCGGGATTCGGAACGGTTGCGTGGGTTGGAGCCAGTCAGCGCTGCCCTATGAGCGGCGCAGCTTGCGGCCGCGGCGTGGCGGTGCGAGGGTCGGGAACCGTAGCAGGAGGACCGACTCATCGCACGCGACGAGGATAAGCGGCTTGCGGCCCTCGCTGCCGCGGCGGAGGTCCTGCCCGGCATGGTCGTCGGGCTCGGCACCGGATCGACCGCTGCGTGGCTGATCTATCATCTTGCAGAACGCGTCCGGGATGGCCTGTCGATCACCGCGGTCGTCACCTCCCACGCCACCGAGCGCGCCGCACGCGGTGCCGGTATCGCGATTCTCGCGTTCGATGATCTCGCCGCGATCGATCTCGCCATCGATGGGGTGGACGAGATCGACGATCAGCTTTGGGCGATCAAAGGGGCGGGCGGGGCGATGCTGCGCGAGAAGATCGTCGCGACCGCTGCGCGCCGCATGATCGCCATTGCCGACGGGTCGAAGCGATGTGCCGCGATCGGGCGTGCGTCGGTGCCGGTGGAGATATTGCCCTTTGCCCGGACATTCGCGCTCGACCGGTTGAAGGCGCTGGGCGCGATCCCGACATTGCGCATGGCGAATGATCGGCCGTTCGTCACGGATCAGGACAATCTGGTGATCGATTGCAGCTTTTCCGCTCTGCCTGATCCCGCCGCCATGGCGACGCAACTCGCCGCAATCCCCGGCGTGCTTGGCCACGGCCTGTTCCTGAGCGAGATCGACACCGCCTATATCGCTGAAAATGGCCAGGTCGTCCGAATGCTGCGTCCATGACGCCCGTCGCGGCAACCGAGGCTCGTCCGTCGCGTTGGGGCGACATCACAAGGAAACCGTACGCATGAGCGACATCGACGCCCCCGCACGTTCAGCCGACGATACGCATGAGGACGGTTCGCTCGCCCGGCTGACCATCGACACGATTCGCACATTGGCGATGGATGCGGTGCAAAAGGCCAATTCGGGGCATCCCGGCACGCCCATGGCGCTGGCGCCAGTGGGGTATACCTTGTGGTCGCAGTTTCTGCGCACCGATCCGGCGGCGCCCGACTGGCCCAATCGCGACCGTTTCGTGCTGTCGGTCGGCCATGCCTCGATGCTGCTCTACGCACTGCTTCATCTCGCCAAGGTCCGCGAGATCGATGCCGATGGGAAACCGACCGGCAAGCCGGCGATCAGCCTCGACGACATCAAGGATTTCCGCCAGCTCGATTCCAAAACCCCCGGCCATCCCGAATATCGCATGACGACCGGGGTCGAGACGACCACGGGCCCGCTGGGCCAGGGTTGTGGCAATTCGGTCGGCATGGCGATCGCCGAGCGGCATCTGGCGGCATATTTCAATCGTGACGGTTTCCCGGTGTTCGACCATGACGTCTATGTGCTGTGCGGCGATGGCGACATGATGGAAGGCGTCTCGGGTGAGGCGGCTTCGCTCGCCGGGCATCTCAAGCTGTCCAACCTGTGCTGGATCTATGACAGCAACACGATCAGCATCGAGGGGCATACCGACCTCGCCTTTATCGAGGATACGGGCAAGCGGTTCGAGGCCTATGGCTGGAACGTGATCCATGTCGATGACGCCAATGACTGCGATGCGATGGCGCAGGCGCTGGCGACATTCCGCACCACCAGCGACAAGCCGACCTTCATCGTCGTGCGCTCGGTCATCGGCTGGGGCAGCCCGCGGGCCAATAGCGAGAAGGCGCATGGTGAGCCGCTGGGCGAGGATAATGTTCGTGCCACCAAGAAAGCCTATGGCTGGCCGGAGGACGCGCAGTTCCTCGTCCCCGACGGTGTTGCGGATCATTTCCACGATGCCATTGCCGCGCGGGGCGAACCGCTGCGTACGAATTGGGAGGCGATGTTCGGGCGTTACCGTGCCGAATATCCCGACCTGGCCGCCGAACTCGATCGTGCCCGCAAGGGAGAGTTGCCAAAGGGTTGGGACGCCGACGTGCCGGTCTTTCCAGCCGACGCCAAGGGCATTGCTTCGCGCGAAGCGAACGGCAAGGCGCTCAACGCGATCGCCGCGCATTTGCCGCTGTTGATGGGCGGTGCGGCCGACCTGTCGCCGTCGACCAAGACCAACCTCACCTTTGACGGCGCGGGATCGTTCGAGGCGGGCAGCTATGGCGGGCGCAACATGCATTTTGGCGTGCGTGAACATGCCATGGGCGCGATCGCCAACGGCATGGCGCTGTCCTATATGCGGTCCTACACCGGCACCTTCCTGGTCTTCGCCGATTATATGCGCGCGCCGATCCGGCTTGCCGCGATCATGGAGTTGCCGGTCATCTTCGTCTTCACGCATGATTCGATCGGCGTGGGTGAGGATGGCCCGACGCATCAGCCGATCGAACATCTCGCCACCTTGCGCGCGATCCCGGGGCTCGACACGATCCGGCCCGGCGATGCGAACGAAGCGGTCGAGGCATGGAAGGTCGCGCTGACTCATACACATGAACCGACTGTGCTGATCTTCTCGCGTCAGGCGATTTCGACGCTCGACCGCGGCAAATATGCGCCCGCATCGGGATTGACCAAAGGCGCCTATGTTCTCGCCGACGCCGAGGGAGGCGACCCGGAGATCATCCTGATCGGCACCGGCAGCGAAGTGCCGATGGTCGTCGCGGCGCATGAGCAACTGACCGCGTCAGGCGTACGCTCGCGGGTCGTATCGATGCCAAGTTGGTATCTGTTCGAACAGCAGGATCGCGCCTATCGCGACTCCGTCTTTCCCCGTTCGGTCACCGCGCGGCTCGCGGTCGAGCAAGGCGGGGAGCTGGGTTGGGACCGCTATGTCGGGCTCGAGGGACGGACGATCACCATGTCGACCTTCGGCGCCTCCGCGCCGTTGGCGAAATTGCAGGACAAATACGGCTTCACCGTCGAGAATATCGTCGCGGTGGCCCAGAGCATGTTGGAGAAGAAATAATGGGACGGCTGAACGATCTCGCGGCACAGGGCCAGGCGGTATGGCTGGATTTCGTCGATCGCAAATTCCTTGCAGCCGGCGGCTTGCAGAAGCTGGTCGATGAGGACGGGCTGACTGGCGTCACGTCCAATCCGTCGATCTTCGAAAAGGCGATGGGGCATGGCGACGCCTATGACGCCGAGCTCGCAGAATTCGACAAGGCCCACCCCGACGCCTCGACCATGGCGCGTTATGAACATCTTGCGATCCAGGATATCCAGGCCGCAGCCGACACGTTGCGCCCGGTCTATGACCGGCTCGAGGCGAAGGACGGCTATGTCAGCCTGGAGGTATCACCCTATCTTGCTGCCGATACCGATGCGACCATCGCCGAGGCCGCCAAGCTGTGGGCGGAAGTCGACCGGGCGAATCTGATGATCAAGATTCCCGGTACGCCGCAGGGCGTTCCCGCGATCGCCGCGACGATCGACGCCGGGATCAACGTCAACGTCACGCTGCTCTTCTCGCTCGACGCGTACAAGGCGGTCGCGCTGGCCTATGTTTCGGGCCTCGAAAAGCGCGCCGGGCGCGGCGAACCGATTGATCGCATTGCCAGCGTCGCAAGCTTCTTCGTCAGCCGTATCGACACCAGGATCGACGATACGATCGACGCGCGGGTCGCAGCGGACGATGCCGAAAGCGACGCGCTGAAGGCGGTGCGGGGCAAGGTCGCCATCGCCAATGCCAAGCTCGCTTATGCCTGGTATGAGGCGTTCATCGCTTCCGATCGCTGGCAGGCGCTCGCGGCGAAAGGCGCGATGCCGCAGCGGTTGCTTTGGGCATCCACCGGCACCAAGAACCCGGATTATCCGGATACGCTTTATCTCGACACGCTGATCGGCAAGGACACGGTCAACACCGTTCCGCCCAAGACGCTCGATGCGTTCCGCGATCACGGCACCGCCGCCGAGACGCTGACTGCCGATGTCGATGGCGCGCGCCATACACTGGCGGAAACCGAGCGGCTTGGTCTCGACCTGAACGGCGTGACCGACACGCTGGTCGAGGAAGGCGTACACAGCTTCGCCAAGGCGTTTGACGACTTGCTCGGCGCGATCGCCGCCAAGCATCCCGAAGCGGTAGGCTGATCCTGATGAGCCCCCGGGCCTGTGCCCGGGGGACAGTTTTTAACTGGACCTCGCTCGAAAGGTGTAAGCAGTAATGAAGATCGGTATCATCGGCCTGGGCCGGATGGGCGGCAATATCTCACGTCGGCTGATGCGGGCGGGCCATGAAACGGTGGTCTATGATCGCAATCCCGACGCCATCGCGGCGCTGGCGGGAGATGGCGCAATCGCGGCTGACTCGCTTGAGGATATGAAGGCCAGGCTCGACAGCCCGGCGATCTTCTGGGTCATGCTGCCGGCGGGCGAACCGACCGAACAGACCATCGCGACCATCGCCGGCTTCTGTGGCGATGGCGACATCGTCATCGATGGCGGCAACAGCTTCTACAAGGATGACATTCGCCGCGCGAAGGAACTGGCCGAAAAGAATACACGCTATATCGACGTTGGCACGTCGGGTGGCGTGTGGGGCCTGGAACGTGGCTTCTGCATGATGGTTGGCGGCGACAAGGATGCGGTCGACCATATCGACCCGATCCTCGCCGCGCTCGCGCCCGGCATCGGCACCATCCCGCGCACGCCCAATCGCATGGCCAATGAGGGGGAGGATGCGCGCGCCGAACAGGGCTATATCCATGCCGGTCCGGCGGGTGCCGGGCATTTCGTGAAGATGGTCCATAATGGCATCGAATACGGCTTGATGCAGGCCTATGCCGAGGGCTTCGACATCCTCAAATCCAAGGCATCGGAACGACTGCCCGAGGATCAGCGCTTCGACCTCAACCTGACCGATATCGCCGAAGTCTGGCGACGCGGGAGTGTGATCTCCTCCTGGCTGCTCGACCTGTCGGCGGCGGCGCTGGCCAAGGACATGAAGCTCGACCAGTTTTCCGGCAACGTCGCGGATTCGGGCGAGGGGCAATGGACGATCGATGCGGCGATGGAAGAGGCGGTGCCGGTCAATGTCCTCTCCGCCGCCTTGTTCGCGCGCTATCGCAGTCGGGTCGATCACACGTTCGGCGACAAATTGCTTTCGGCGATGCGCTACGGCTTTGGCGGCCATGTCGAGATCCCGCAATGAGTTCAGCCGGGCGTGAGCCGATCAGGCTCGTCGTCTCCGACCTCGACGGCACGTTGGTCGACAAGCACAAGCAACTGACCCCGGCAGTGATCGAGGCGGTCGCGCGGTTGCGCGGGGCGGAGGTCGGCTTCACGATCATCAGTGCGCGGCCCCGGTCGGGGATGATGCCGATCGCCGACGCGCTGGAAATCGATGACCCGATGGGCGCGTTCAATGGCGGCACCGTGTTTCGCCGCGACGGCACGATCCTGTGCCAGCATCGCATCGATCCGGACGTGGTGCGGACGATCTTCGACCTGGTCGGCGATGCCGCAGTGGATCGCTGGGTGTTCGCCGATGACGTCTGGTACGCCAGCACCGACCAGGGTGCGCATGTCGCCAGTGAGCGCATCGCCTCGAACCAGGCGCCGGTCATTACCAGTGATTTCTCCGCGCTCTATGATCGCGCCGACAAGCTGACTTTCGTCAGTGACGATCCTGTCTTGCTTGCCGGCCTTCGTGACCGGGCGGCGGGGCTTGCCGGACGCGCCACGATCGTCCAGTCGCAGACCTATTATCTCGATGTCACCGCGCTCGCCGCCAACAAGGGTGACGGGATCGCGTTGCTTGCCGGGGCGATGAACACGCCACTCGCTGCGGTCGCGGCAATCGGCGATCAAGCCAACGACGTGCCGATGTTCGAACGCGCCGGCCTGTCGATCGCCATGGGGCAGGGGCCGGCCGAGGTTCGCGCCAAAGCGGATCTGGTGACCAGCGGGAATGACGCCGATGGCGTGGCGCGGGCGATCCGTGAGATGATTCTGGGCGTTGCGGTTTGAGCGGCCGCGAGAGTCTTTTTGAATTGCGCTGATTCACCACCCCTGTTCGTCTCGAACGAAGTCGAGAAACAGGCCACAAAAACTGCGCAGTGTTTTCGACTTCGCTCGAAACGAACGGATAGGGTGATCCCCTCCCGTTTTAATCCTAGTCCCGCGCGTCAAACTCAGCCCGGCTGCGCTCGATCGCGTCGATATTGGCCATCGCCCAATTGCCCAGCCCGGTGACCGGTACGCACAGCGAATGCCCAAGATCGGTCAGCGCATAATCCACGCGTGGCGGGATCGTCGGGAAGACGGTGCGAGTGACTAGCCCATCCCGCTCCAGCCCACGTAATGTCAGCGTCAGCATGCGTTGTGAGATGCCGTCGATATTGCGTTTCAGATCGTTGAAGCGGCGCGGTCCCTGCGAGAGGATCATCACCACCAGGATGCTCCATTTGTCGCCAACGCGCGCCAGGATCGGCGCGACCGGCCGGCAACTTTCCTGAGTCACCGGTAGCTTGACCTTGGTCACATTCGTGTGCCCGGGTAACAAAATAGTGCCTCCTTGTGCGTGTCGTGGGCAGTCACATATCCTGCCTCAGTTACTGATTGATACCACAAGGACTCGCAAACATGAAGCTTCTCCATATCGACTCCAGCATTCTCGGCGAAAACTCGGTGAGCCGTGCCTTGTCGTCATCGGTCGTTGCTCGACTGAGCGCGGCGGATTCCTCGCTCCAGCTCGTGCGGCGCGACCTGGCGGCTGATCCGCTGGTGCATTACGATCTCGCGGCGATGGCTGGCGATACGCCGGGTCCGGCGGCTGAAAGCGCCGCGGTTCTCGAGGAATTTCTCGCCGCCGACACGGTGGTGATTGGCGTGGCGATGTATAATTTCGCCATTCCCAGCCAGCTCAAGGCATGGATCGATCGCCTTGCGGTTGCAGGCAAGACGTTCAGCTATGGCGCGGCCGGTCCCGAAGGACTGGTCGGTGGCAAGCGTGTGATCATCGCTTTGTCGCGCGGCGGCATTTACGGTGCGGAAGGCCCCGCGGCGGCGGCGGAACACACCGAAACCTATCTGCGCACCATTTTCGGGTTTTTCGGCATCGCACCCGAATTCGTCATCGCCGAGGGCGTGAAGCTCAGCCCCGAGCATAAGGTCAGCGCGATCGACGCGGCCGAGCGCCAGATCATCACGCTTGCCGCCTGACGACAGGATCTGACCGCCACCGCCGATCTCGCGATTGGCACCGGCGGCGATCCGCCCTAATGTCCTCCAACGCCAGTCTCATGAAGCCGCCTCGCCGCGCTATGCCGGCGGGGCGCTTTCATATCCCGTTGAGAGGTTCCCCATGACGCACGATTATGATCCCCGCCTTGGCCTGTATATCGGCGGGGAATGGCTCGATAGCGTGGGGCGGGATACGCAGGATGTACTCAACCCGGCAACCGGCGCGGTGCTGGCGGCGCTGCCATTGGCGACCGCCGACGATCTGGATCGCGCGCTGGAGGTAGCGCAGCGCGGCTTTCTCGCCTGGCGCGCCACCGCACCTGAAGCGCGGGCTGCAGTATTGGTCAGGACTGCCGCGCTGATTCGCGAGCGGGCCGATCGGCTCGCCCGGCTGGCGACGCTCGAACAGGGCAAGCCCTTTGCCGAAGCGCGCGGCGAGGCGCTGGCCGCCGCCGCAATGCTCGACTTCCATGCCGGGGAAGCGGTGCGCATCTATGGTCGCGTCCTGCCGCGTCCGTCGGGCACCCGCTCGCTGGTGCTGCAGCAGCCGGTTGGACCGGTCGCCGCATTCTGCGCGTGGAATTTTCCAATCCTGAATGTGGTACGCAAGATCGCGCCCGCGCTCGCCGCGGGCTGCTCGATCATTCTCAAGCCCAGCGAGGAAACGCCGGGCAGCGCGGTCGAAACGGTGCGCTGTTTTCAGGATGCCGGGCTGCCCGGCGATGTCGCGCAATGCGTGTTCGGCGTGCCGGATCTGATCTCGCGCCAGCTGCTGACTTCGCCGATCACGCGGAAATTGAGCTTCACCGGATCGGTGCCGGTCGGCAAGCATTTGCTCAAGCTCGCCGCCGATACGGTGATGAAGACGACGATGGAACTGGGCGGGCACGGGCCGGTGCTGGTGTTCGACGATTGCGATCTGGACAAGACGCTCGACACATTGGTCGCGCACAAGTTCCGCAATGCGGGGCAGGTGTGTGTGTCGCCGACGCGCTTCTATGTGCAGCAGGGCATTTACGATCGTTTCGCCAGCGGCTTTGCCGAGCGCACCAAGCGACTGAAGGTCGGCGACGGCCTGGACGCCGGCACGCAGATGGGCCCGATGGCCAATCCGCGTCGCCCCGATGCGATCGCAGCGATGGTCGAGGATGCGCGCAGCATCGGCGCGCGCGTGCTGGCCGGTGGCGACCGGGCTGACGGGGCGGGTTTCTTCTACAATCCGACCGTCATCGCCGATGTGCCGCTGACCGCGCGGGCGATGAATGAGGAGCCGTTCGGCCCGATCGCGCTGATTGCCCCGTTCGTCACCGTCGAGGAGGCGATCGAACAGGCCAATCGCCTGCCGTTCGGCCTTGCCGCTTATTGTTTCACCGAGAATGGCCGGCGGCAGAATCTCCTCGGTGATGCGATCGAGGCCGGAATGGTCGCGATCAACAGCGTGCGGTTGACCTGGCCCGACAGCCCGTTCGGCGGGATGAAGGAAAGCGGTTATGGGTCGGAGGACGGCCCTGAAGGCATCGCCGCGCATATGATCACCAAAGCGGTGCACATCGCATAAGGGGAGCGAGCATGAAGGGAGCAGCTAGGCATTTGTCGCCGCGTCGACCTTCATTCCCGGCGTGCGCCTGAACAGGATCGGCAGGCAAAGCAGGTACAGCATCGCGCCTGCGACCCAGACCAGCCCCGGAAAGAACCCGCGTGAGGCGAAATAGCCCTCGCTGATGATCAGCGGGCCGACGATCGACACTAGGCTGCTCATGCTGGTCAGCACACCCTGCAGCCGTCCCTGATCGGCGTCGTCGACTTGCTTCGACAGCAGGGACTGCAGTGCCGGCGCGCCGATTCCGCCGATGCAGAACAGCGGGAAGAGCAGGAAAGCAAACCAACCCCTGGTCGTGAAGGCGATGGCGAAATAGGCAATCGTGTCGGCGACGATGCCGATGATCACCGCGCGCTGTTCGCCCCAGCGTTCGCTGACCGGTCCCGCCACCAATGCTTGCGCAAGCGCATGGAACAGGCCGAAGCCGGCGAGCGAGAGCCCGACCATGATGCTGTCCCAGGCGAATTTATCCTGGCCATAAAGCACCCAGACGGTGCCACCGACTTCACCGACGAGTGCGAGGATGATGAACATGGCAAGCAGTGGGAGCAGGGCCGGGAAGCTCGCCGCCCAGCGCATCGGTGCAAAGGGATGGAACGCCTGGCGGTCGAGCTTCCCGGTTCGCGCTGTGTGCGATTCGGGCAGCACGAACAGTGTGACGAGCAGGTTGAGCGCATTGAGCAGCGCGGCGGCGACAAAGGGCGCGCGCAGCCAATAGGCGCCGAGCACACCGCCCAGCGCCGGTCCGATGATGAAGCCGAGCCCGAAACAGGCGCTGAGATAGCCGAACGCCCGGGCGCGTCGATCCTCCGGCACGATATCAGTCAGATAAGCCGCCGCCATTGATCCATTCGCTGCGGTAACCCCGGCAATCGCCCGGCCGAGAAACAGCCACCAGAAAGACGGGGCAAGGGTCATGAAGATGTAATCGATCACGGCCCCGGCCATCGAGATGAGCAGAACCGGCCGACGGCCGAAACGGTCGCTCAGGCTGCCGAGGATCGGCGCACAGAGGAGCTGGAGTAGCGCATAGAGCGACAGGAAAGCGCCGAACCGCCAGCCGAGATCATCGCTATGCAACAGCGCGCGGAGCATGGCGGGCAGGATCGGCATGACCAGGCCAATGCCCATGGCATCGAGAATCACGATCGATAGGATGACGGCAAGAGATTTGGTCATGAGCGATTCTTTATCACTGATAAGCTATTTATCGGCGATAAGGTTCGGGCGCCCTGCTAGTCAAGCCCGGGAGTCACGTCCAAGACCGGAGCCGCATGAAGATCGACCGCCAACAAATTGTCGCCACCGCGCTCGACGTGCTCAACGATGTCGGGATCGACCGCCTGACCACGCGCCTGATCGCGGATCGCCTCGGCGTACAGCAGCCGGCGCTTTATTGGCATTTCAAGAACAAGCGCATGTTGCTCGACGCGATGAACGGCGAGATCCTCACGCGCGGGCATCGTGACCGGACACCCCGTTCGGGCGAACCATGGCAGACGTTCATCCGCCGCAATGCGCACAGCTTCCGTTCTGCACTGCTTGCGTACCGTGACGCCGCCCGGGTCCATGCCGGCACCGAGGGCGACCCCGAGGATGTCGATCATTTCGAGGCGCAACTCACCTTTCTCGTTGCGGCGGGCATGAAGGTGGAAAGTGCGCTCAAGCTCCAGATCGCGATCGGCCGCTATATCGTCGGCTGTGTGATGGAGCAGCAGGCCGAACTCGCCAGCCCGCCCGACAAGGACTCGCTCGATCGGGCAGTGAAAGGTCATCCGCTGCTCTCGATAGCGATCGCGGCTTATCGCGATGGCGGTCACGAGGAGCTGTTCGAAGCTGGCCTTGACCTGCTTATCGCGGGCGCCGAAGCGAAGCTGCTGGTCAGTTCCTGAGGATAGCGGAGAAAGAAACGGGGGAGAGCGCCCTGGGCAGCTCGATCCCCCACACTGCAATCGCGCCGTTGCCGGTCTCCCCGGCAGGCTCCACTCCTCGAACATTTTTATTGTTCGGCGTGACGACAGCGAGTCGCTCGTAGCGTAAAGCGCGGGCAAAAAAAAGGGCCAGCCCCCGAAAGGGACCGGCCTTGAAAGTTTTTAGGAGAGGATGCCTGAAAGGCCCGATCTTTGTGCACTGCAGCGTGAATGATCGCAAGTGCGAAAGATGCGTGCTTGATTGCGTTTTCTGCAATCGTCTACTCCCGCGGTGGGAATTGGCCGGTTTTGTGGAGCGTGCTTGAAATTATTGACTAATGATTGCCCGGCGGGTCCGCCGCATGTCCATATCGATGGAGTTGTGTCGCCATATCCCGCTTGTTCTGCCTGCCGCTCATCGCCCTGATGCTGCCTTTGCCTGTGCTTGCGCAGCAAGGATCCTCCGCGTCTTCTGAAGACGCGGAGGATATCGTGGTGATCGGCACCGGGCTGCCATTACCGCCGGGCACGCCGGCTTATGGTTCGATCGTGATCGACCGGGCCCGGTTGACCGACGAAGCGTCGGGTCGAGTCGAAAATGTTCTGAAGGACGTCGCCGGCTTCCAGCAATTCCGCCGCTCGGACAGCCGGTCGGCCAATCCGTCGGCACAGGGGATCACCTTGCGCTCGCTTGGCGGCAACGCTTCGAGCCGGACTCTGGTGCTGCTCGATGGTGTACCGATCGCCGATCCGTTCTTCGGCTATATCCCTTTCACCGCGTTGGCCGGCGACCGGCTCGGCGCGGCGCGCATCACGCGCGGCGGTGGATCGGGGCCGTTCGGTTCGGGCGCCGTCGCAGGAACGGTCGAGCTGGTCAGTGCGGGGCGCAGCGATTTGCCGATCGTCTCGGGCGAAGGGTTCTACGGAACCAACAATGCGGTGAGCGTGTCGGGAGCGGTTTCGCCCGATCTGGGTGATGGCGGCGGCTTCGCGACGTTGTCGGGCAAATTCGAGCGCGGCGATGGCTTTTTCACCACGCCCCCGTCGCAACGCGTGCCGGCGACGGCGCGGGCGCGGTATCGGGACTGGTCGGCGGGCTTGCGCGCGGTCGCGCCGCTCGATGCCGAGACCGACCTGCAATTTCGCGGCGCATTGTTCGGCGACAACCGTACGTTGCGTTTTGTCGGTGCTGACAGCGCGTCGGAAGGCCAGGACGCAAGCATTCGCCTGGTCCATCGCGGCGACTGGCAGATCGATGTGCTCGCCTATGTCCAGGCGCGCAACTTCTCCAACAGGGTGATCAGCGCGACCAGTTTCCGCCTGACGCTCGATCAACGCAACACGCCATCGACCGGGCTTGGCGGCAAGATCGAGATTCGTCCGCCGGTCGGTCCCGATCATGTGCTGCGCATTGGGGTCGATGCGCGGTTGGCCGAGGGTGAATTGTTCGAGGATGCCTATAATGGCGGCACGGGTGCGTTGACCTTCCGCCGCAACGCTGGCGGCAAGACCAGTGCGACTGGCGTATTCATTGAGGACGATTGGACGATCGGCAAGCTGATCCTGACCGGCGGTGTGCGCGGCGATCGTTGGACGATCAGCGACGGTTTTTTCCACGAACGCAATCCGGCCCGCCTGCTGACCGCGAACAGCAGCGACTATGCGGACCGTGACGGGTTGGTGGGCACCGGACGGGTTGGCGTGCTGTTCAATGCGAGTGAAGCCGTGGCGTTTCGCGCGGCGGGCTATACCGGTTTTCGCCTGCCGACGCTCAATGAGCTGTATCGGCCCTTTGTCGTGGTACCGATCACTACCCAGGCCAACGCCGCGCTTGGTCTCGAAAAGCTCAAGGGGCTTGAGGCCGGAGTCGATGTTCATCCGCTGCCCGGCGTCACCCTGGGCGTCACCGCTTTCTACAATCGCCTCGACGATGCGATCGCCAATGTCACCATCGGTACCAATTTGCGGCAGCGCCGTAACGTCGATGCGATCGTCGCCAAGGGCGTCGAGATCACGGCGAACATGCGCTTCGGCGCGGTGCGTTTCGACGCCTCCTACGCCTTTAGCGATTCCACGGTGCATGCATCCGGCGTGTCGGCCAGGCTGGATGGCTTCACCCCGGCGCAGAGCCCGCGTCATTCGGTGAGCGCCACATTGGCCTGGGCGCCGATCAACGGCCCGGCGCTGTCGGCGACGTTGCGTTACGTCGGTGCACAGTTCGAAGACGATCTCGAAACCGATGTGCTGCGCGGCGCGCTGACCGTCGACGCGACCGCGCGTGTGCCGATCATGAAGCATGTTTCGATCATCGGCCGGGTGGAGAATCTGTTCGACGAGACCGTGGTCACCCGAAATGCCGGGGGATCGATGGACTATGGCACGCCGCAGACCTTCTGGATCGGTATCCGCCTGAACTGATCAGGGTGGCGACCAGTTCGCGCACAGGGCTGCGCGCAGCCCCGTGGCGGCCGCTGGCTTACCCGTACCAAAGCCGAGATAATGCTGCTCGGCACCATAGACCGGCCAAGGCACCAGGCCGGCACCGTTCGGGGTGCCGCTACGAATGAAGTTCGCCCAATAGGCCTGAAGTGGTGGCGCATCGGTGGCGATGCCATCCTCGCCGGGGTTACCGAAGACATGGCGCAACTCGCTCGAATGACCCGGCGCCGGCCCGCCCGACGGCTGATAGTTGAAGTCGTAACGCCAAACCGAAACGCCCGACCGCCGCCGCGCCCCGGCGACGAATCCGGTCGGGCAATTGAAGACGATATCGGTGCCGATCTGCATCCGCGCCGTGCCGCGTATGGGATCGGCGGGCGGGGCATCCGGCCGCTCCAGGCCATAGAAGCGCGCTGCCGCATCCGCCTTCGCGCCGAATGCGTGTGGCAGACGCCGGCGGGCGGCGGCCAGATCGGGATAGAAATCGATCTCCTGCGCATTGGTGCCGATCAGCAGCGGCACGCGCTGGCCTGCGCCGCGGGCCAGCGTGGCTGCCGGCGGCTCGGTAATGACATGGCCGTCGATCGTGGTCTGAACCCAGGGGCTGCCGGCTTCGGGCAGGCCGGGGAGGGTGATGCCGCGCATGGCCTCCAGCAAGGTGGCGACGGGGAGTGCGCGCAATGCGGTGGCACTGGCATGCGGCCGGCCGGCCTGTGCGATGATCCGCTCTCCGATCGCTTCGCTCGCGCGCAGGTTGCGGGGTGGAAAGCCGAAGCCCGCCGTGCCGCTTTCCTCGATGGCGGCATGGAACAGGCCGCGCGCACGTGGCGAGACCTGCTGCAGCCCGACATCCATCGCGCCCGCGGACTGGCCGCCGAGCGTGACCCGGGTCGGGTCGCCGCCGAAGCGGGCGATGTTGCGCTGGACCCAAACAAGTGCCGCCTGCTGGTCCATCAGCCCGTAATTGCCCGAGGCATGGTGTGGCGATTCCGCGGTCAGCGCGGGATGCGCCATGAAGCCGAGCGCGCCCAGCCGATACTGGATCGATACCAGCACAATGCCGCGCCGAACCATCGACGAGGCGATCGTGCCCGCGCCGCCACCGGCCGTGTTCGAACCGCCATGGATCCATACCAGCACCGGCAAGCGCCGCGCTGGCGTCAGGCTGGGCGTGGCGATTTCCAGATACAGGCAATCCTCGGCGCTATAATCGGCATTGCCCTTGTTCCAGCCTTCGCTGAGCTGCGCACAGGCTGGTGCCGAACGCGTCGCGTCGCGCACCCCCGCCCAGGATCTGACCGGAGCCGGTGGGCGCCAGCGCAGCGGGCCGACCGGTGGGGCTGCGAAGGGTATGCCGCGAAAGGCTATGCGATCGGCAAGGCGCTCGCCCCGGATCCGCCCGCCACCGGTTATGACCACGGCCATGTCGGGAGGCGTTGCCGCAATCGGGTCCGTCAACAGGATCAGAGTGGCAAGGGTCAGGGCGCGCCAAGGCAGCTTCATTGACCATCGTCCCGATAGGAGCGCGCGGCGTGCCCCGGAGGAGCCGCGTCGGGCCTATAGCGGGAATATGGCGGCATGTTGACTCCCGGCCGCAGATGGTCCGCGTATCGCTGATGCCGTTCAATGCGCCGATGATGTGATCTGGGCCGGGGGTGCGGCGCGAATCAGGTCCTGTTCGAGCGTCCCGATCACTCTGGCCGCGCGGGCGCGGGGGCTCTCGCCTTCGGTCGGTGGCAGCGGGAAATCCGGTGCGATACCAGCGACCTCGTCAGTGCCGTCAGCGCGAAGCCGGATGCAGTTCGGGATGCGGAAGCGCAGCCGGGCGTGCGCCAGAACCAGCGGCGCCCCTTTGGTCATGAAACCGCAGCCATCGCCACCGGTGCGAACGCCGATCGTGCGGGCGACCTGATTGTCGCGCATCGTCGCGGCGAACATCTCCGCCGAGGAATAGGTTTGCGCGTCGGTCAGGACATAGGCCGGCCCGCGCCACGCGCCGGCAAAACCATCGACACTGGCCGCCCAGGACAGGCGCTGCGCGACATCGGCATCGCCATAGGCATTGCGCGGCAATCGACTTTTGAACCCATCGGCGAAACCGGCGTCGATCAGGCCATTGCAGGCGTCGAGCCGCCAGGGACGCTGTTCGCGCCACACCCAGGACAAGTCGCAACGCTTCGGCGGAATCGAGGCCTTTTGCCGCATGAAGAATTGTTGCGCCTGCTCCAGTGCGCTACGGCCTTCGGGCTTTGGCGCCTTGGCCAGGCCTTTGGTCATCTCGCCAATCTGTTCGTCGAAATAACCACCCGACACCGGGGCGGCGACCATCATCATCCGGGAGGAATCGACCGGACGATCGGTGAACAACCGCACCGACCAGTCGCCGCTGTCATTGCCGCCGCTGTTCATGCCGACATCGACAATGACTGCCTTGGCACCCTGTGCGCGAAGTTCGGCCAATGCCGCCGCCAATGTGCCGTACCAGATGTCGTCGGTAATGCCCTCTATCGCCGCTGCCGTGACTGGCTGGCCCGAACTCGCGATCTTCGCCCAGGCGGCAAGGCACACTGCCGGGAACGCGGTTTGTTCGAAGCTGTGGATCCGGATGACCCCGATGCGCGTGGCATTTGGCGCGGCGACCAGCCCGGTGCGGAATGGCCGGGTGATGCCGTCCGCCAGCAATGTGAACCCCGGCAGGGTTTCGAACGGCAGCGAAAAGCGGATCGAACTGGTCGATGCATAGCCCAGCGCAGCACAACCGCTGGCGGAATCCCGTGGATCGATCACCGCGGCCGGCGGTTCCGGCCAGACCGGCGTTGCCGGCTTCACGAGATAGGTCTGTTCCGACAGATGGCCGTCGCGAAAGCCTTTGACGAAATCCTGCAACGCACGCCGCGCTTCGGCATCGGTTGTCGCGGTGGCGAGTGCGGCCTGGGTGCGGCGTTCCAGCCGTGGAACATCGATCCCGCTTTGCGGGGAGCCCATCCAGGCGAGGTTGACATAAGAACGCTCGAGCTCAGCCTTGATCTGGTCGAAATCGCTTCGCCACGCTGCCGCGTCATAGCCGGCATCCGGTTCGGCGCCATGGGCCGGCGCACACGGTATCGCGGCGAGCAACGCCAGAACGGGACCAAGCGAGCGCAGGGCGCGATTTACGGACATGGGCGAAAGACTCCGATCGATAACCACCCGCGCTTAACGATATGATCGCCAGGCCGTCTTGGATCTGCGGCACGATTGGACGTTAGGTACGCCGATAGCTACCCGGCGTGCAGCCGAGTTCCGCCTTGAACGCGCGGGTAAGATGCGACTGATCGCAAAAGCCGCAGGCAGCGGCGATTTCGGCGAGTGGCATATGGGTCTGCCGCAGCAGTTCCGATGCACGGGCGACGCGCAGTCTGCGCTGATACTCGCCGATGGTGCTCCCGAAGGTACGGCGAAAGGCGCGGGAAAGGCGGATGGGGTGGCATCCCACCGCCGCGGCAACATCACGGACAGTCGCCGGACCCTCCTGATGCGCCGCCATATAGTCGCATGCCGCCTGCACCCAGCGCGATGGCGTATCGGACGCAGCGCGGGCGGCGCGTCCGAACAAGGCAAGCAGTTCGCATGACAGGCCGTCGAGAGCGATGCGCGAGAACATATCTCCGATCGCCAGTTCGGCCGCCATGCGTCGACCGAGCCGGCCGACCTCGGCGCTGCGAATGGCAGGGGCGTCTTCGAGCCGGATATGATCGGAGAGATAGCCAAGGGCGCCCGGGTTTGGATCGAGGATGAGTTTGGAGGCGCCAGTACCGCCGAACAACTGGGAATGGGGCTCGTCGGCGGGGCAGAAAAGCAAGGCGCCCGATCCCTGATCGACGGTTCGCGCGCGGATGGTTTCCTGATAACCGCCGGTCAGCACGACGCACAGGCTGGGCTGATCATGGCGATGCTCGGCCATCGCGGCGCGCGGCGCGTAACGGCGCAGGCGGATCGACGTGAACGGCTCCATTGGCCATTTCTAACCGCAGTGCCGGAGCACGGCAATTGCGTAAGGCGATCAGTCCGGTGCGATGCCGAACGCCTGCCGCAGCCGTGGTGCCGCGAAGTCGAGGAAGCGGCGCATTTTGAGTGGCATCTGCCCGCGCGCGGTATGAACCAGGTTGATGGGGGCCGGCTCCGGCTCGAACGCTTCCAGGATGATCTGGAGCGCGCCCGCGGCGATGGAATCCGCCACCTGGTAGTGGAGCAGGCGTGCGACCCCGACATGGCGGATCGCCGCGTCCGCCGCCGCCTCGGCGGTCGAAACGGAGAGCCGGGGCACGATTGGAATCTCGATGAGCGTGTCTGATCCGGCAGATCGAAATCGCCAGTCCGGCACCGGTAGCGGTGCGCCGAGCCTGATACACGGCAGCCGGGTGAGATCCTGTGGGACGTGCGGCATGCCATGGCCGGCAAGCAGGGCAGGGCTGGCGCAAATCACGGTGCGCATCGACCCGACCCGTGTCGCGATCATCGAACTGTCCGGGAGCCGGCCGATCCGTACCGCCATATCGATATGGTCGTCGATCAGATCGACATTGCGGTCCGACAGGATCAGCCGGACGTTGATCTCGGCGAAAAGCGCCAGGAAATCGACCACCACCGGCAAGACGTGCAGGCGGCCGAACAGGATCGGCGCGGTGATGACTAACTCGCCCTTGGGGGTGGTGAATTCGCCGGCCGCCTCGCGCTCCGCTTCCTCGACCTGCTCCAGGATGCGCCGCGCCGCCGTCACATAGGCAATGCCGGCATCGGTCAGGGTCAGCTTGCGGGTGGTGCGGATCAGCAATCGGGTGCCGAGCAGCGCTTCGAGGTCGGATATCTTGCGACTGAGCGTCGCGACGGGAACGCGCAGCGCCCGTCCGGCGGCGGAAAGGCTGCCCTGTTCGACGACGATCAGCAGCATCGACATGGCTTCGAAGCGATCCATCGATCTTTCCATTTTTCGGTAAGGTGAGTTCCAGTCTTATCGGATTATACGGAAGGATGAAAAGGGTCATCTCCTTCGCAGCGGGCCGGTCCGGTCCGCGCCGCAAAGAGGTTGCCATGTCTCGTATCGCCATCCCGACCCGCGACGATGTTCCCGAAGCTTCCCGGGCGACGCTTGATGTTGTCCATCAACAGCTCGGCGTCGTGCCGAACCTGTTTCGGCTGATGGCCAACAGCCCGGCGGCGCTTGCCGGCTATATGGGCCTCTCCGGCGCGCTCAAGAGGGTTCTGGACGTCAAGACGCGCGAGCGGATCGCGCTGGCGGTCGCACAGGTCAATGGCTGCGATTATTGCCTTTCGGCACATAGCTATCTCGCGCTCAACCTTGCGAAGATCGGCCCGGAGGAGATTGCGCTCAACCGCAGCGGCGCCTCGTCGGACGCTCGCGCCGATGTCGCGGTACGCTTTGCCGCCAGCGTGGCGCGGGAGCGGGGGCATGTCAGCGATGCAGACATCGCTGCGGTACGTCTTGCCGGCTTCACCGATGCCGAGATCGTGGAGATCGTCGCGCTGGTTGCCGAAAATGTCTTCACCAATTTCCTCAACGAAGTCGCCGCGACCGATATCGACTTTCCTGTCGTGCGCAGCGCTGCGGCCTGACCGGCGTTCCTTTCATCGGAGACCGAGCATGACCTATGGTTTTCTCGACATCGCCATCACGCCCAGCGTCCGTGCGGCGCAGGCGGCGATGGGCAGCGACGGACTTTGGACCGACTTCAAGGGCCATCGCGCTTTCGACCGCTTCACCGACAATGAGGCGGCGTTCATTGCCGACCGCGACAGTTTCTACATGGCGACGGTGTCGGAGACCGGCTGGCCCTATGTCCAGCATCGCGGTGGTCCGCGCGGGTTCGTGAAGCTGGTCGACGACCGTACGCTCGCCATTCCGGATTATCGCGGCAACCGGCAATATATCAGCGTCGGCAATCTTGCCGCCGGTGACCGGGCGGCGCTGATCCTGATGGACTATACCCGGCGCGCGCGGCTGAAAATCTATGCGCATGTCGAGGTGGTCGCGCTTGATGCCGATCCAGGCCTGACCGAGTTGGTCACGGTTCCGGAGTACAAGGCCAAGCTCGAACGCATCTTGCTGCTGCGGCTCGAGGCGTTCGACTGGAATTGCCCGCAGCACATCACCCCGCGTTTCACCGAGCAGGAAATTGCCGAGGCGGTCAGGCCGCTGCGGGAACGGCTTGCCCAACTCGAAGCCGAGACGGCAGAATTGCGTGCCCGCCTCGCTGCCCAGGGAGATTGATGATGAATGCCCACCGCCCGCCCGTGCCGCCCTTCACACTGGAGTCCGCGACCGAAAAGGTCCGGCTTGCCGAGGATGGCTGGAACAGCCGCGATCCGGCGCGCGTGGCGCTCGCTTACACGCCGGACAGCCGGTGGCGGAACCGCGCCGAGTTTCTCGAGGGTCGCGGCGCCATCACCGCGTTCCTCATGCGCAAATGGGAACGCGAACTCGATTATCGGCTGATCAAGGAATTATGGGCGTTTCGGGAAGACCGGATCGCGGTCCGCTTCGCTTATGAATGGCGCGACGATAGCGGGCAGTGGTTCCGTTCCTATGGCAATGAAAATTGGGCGTTCGAGGCGGACGGCCTGATGCGCCTGCGCATCGCCAGCATCAATGATGCCCCGATCCGTGAGTGCGATCGCTGTTATCACTGGCCGCCAGGCCGGCGACCCGACGATCATCCGGGGCTCAGCGACCTGGGCTTCTAGCTACTTCCAGTATTTCGACCGACCCAACCACCAACAATCGCCCGGCGGCGCCTGCCGTTTTCGGGAATGAGGAATCATGTCATGACCAATACCACCTACCGCACCGCCGATGTCGATGGCTTGGAGATTTTCTACCGCGAAGCCGGTGACCCGGCGAACCCCACATTGTTGTTGCTGCATGGCTTTCCGACGTCGGGTCATATGTTCCGCGAGCTGATCCCGCTGCTCGCCGATCGCTTCCACCTCGTGGCGCCTGACCTGCCGGGTTTTGGCCGCTCCGCCATGCCGTCGCGCGATGTCTTCACCTATAGCTTCGACAAGCTTGCCGACGTGATTGGCCGTTTCACCGAAGTGATCGGGCTCGACCGGTTCGCAATCTACATCTTCGATTATGGCGCGCCGACCGGCCTGCGTATCGCGATGGCGCATCCGGAGCGGGTGAGCGCCATTATTTCGCAGAATGGCAATGCCTATGTGGAAGGGCTCAGCGATGGCTGGAATCCGATCGAGCGCTACTGGCGCGAACCGACCGACGCCAACCGCCAGGCACTGCGCAAAATGCTGACGGAGCATTCAATCCGCTGGCAATATGAGCACGGGGTCGCCGATGTCGCGGCGGTATCGCCCGACGGCATCGCGCTCGATGTGCATTATCTGGAACGGCCCGAGGCCGATGAGGTCCAGCTCGACCTGATGCTCGACTATGCCAGCAACGTCGCGCTCTATCCTGCCTTCCAGGCTTATTTCCGCGAGCATCAGCCAAGGCTGCTGGCAATCTGGGGGAAGAACGATCCGTTTTTTCTCCCACCAGGCGCTGAGGCCTATCGTCGCGACTTGCCCGATGCCGAGATCCGCTTCCTCGACACCGGCCATTTCGCACTCGAAACCCATGCGGGCGAGATCGCGGCGGCCATCGCCGGTTTCCTCGACAAATAGCGCGCGGCTTCCCATCTAGCGCGGGATTGGAGACCCATCATGGCAGATTATCGCAAGACCGCCGAAGCCGTTGCGGCACTGACCCCGGAGCAATATCGCGTGACGCAGCAAAGCGGCACCGAGCGTCCCGGTACCGGCCCGCTGCTCGATAACAAGGAACCCGGCATCTATGTCGATATCGTGTCGGGCGAGCCGCTGTTCGCCTCGTCCGACAAATATGAATCCGGCTGCGGCTGGCCCAGCTTCACCAAGCCGATCGAGCCGGCCAATGTGAGCGAACTGAGCGACGATACGCATGGCATGGTCCGCACCGAGGTTCGCTCGGCGCATGGCGACAGCCATCTTGGCCATGTCTTCCCCGACGGGCCGCGGGATCGTGGTGGCCTGCGCTACTGCATCAATTCCGCGTCGCTGCGCTTCGTGCACCGCGATGACATGGTCGCGCAAGGATATGGCGCCTATCTCGACCAGGTCGAAGAAGTGGCGTGATGCGGTAATTGATCGGCGATCGGGCGCTCGACTTTGAGCGTCCGGTTGCCCGTCCCCGCCTTGTTAATTTTTGCCCGATCCGGATCGGGCTTCAAGTGCGCAAAGCACGGCTGCCATATCCAATTGCCCGTGGCCGAGTTCCGATGCCTCTCCCAGCAGCGTTCGGCAGGCATCGGCCAGCGGTGACGCGGTCGCGGTATCGCGTGCGGCATTGGTGACGAGGCGCGCGCTGTTCCAGGCATCGTCCACCGACGTCTGCCGTTCGAAGTCGCGTTCGATGAGCTTGGCCGAACGGAGGCGCGAGACGTTGCTGGCCATTGGTCCCGCATCGACGGCAGTCTTGAAGGCGGCAAGGTCAAGGTCGTTGCGTTCGGCAAAATGAACCGCCTCGGCGAGCCCGACCGTCATCGCGAGCAGGAACTGGTTGAGGGCAAGCTTCATCAACAGCGCCTTGCCGATCGCGCCGCACTGGATCGTCTCGCGACAGAGTGGTTTCAGCAGATCGGTGACGCGGGTCATGTCCTCGCGCTCACCCGCGACCAGACCGACAAGCTGTCCCGCCTCGGCCGGCTTGCGTGAGCCGGAGACCGGCGCCTCGACAAAGCGGCCACCCGCGGTCCGGACATCCTGTGCGAGAGCGCGCGACCATGCGGGCGGCACCGATCCCATATTGACCAGCAGGCGGCCTGCGACTTTGGCAGCGAATTCCGGCGTGCCGCGATCCAGCACGGCATTGGTGGCCGCCTCGTCGATCAGCATCATCAACACTGTGCTGGCCCGGGCGAACAGCGCGTCGGGCGTTGCGGCGACTTCGGCGCCGGCCTTGCGAAGCGGCTCGCATTTTTCGGACGAGCGGTTCCAGACGATGATCGGTATTCCCGCCTTGAGCAGGTTCAGCGCCATTGGCGTGCCCATGACACCGATGCCGATAAAGCCGATCGGTTCGGCGGTTTCCGCGACATGGTCGGCGCTGGCTGGGGAGGCGTTCACTTGACGTCGTCGTTCCGTTGAGTTCGAGCAGAGGCTGCGATGCTCGATGATCGGCTATCGCGGTGACCGGTGCAATAACCGCTTGTTACCTCTCGGAACAGGGTCGGCAGGCGTCGGGAGGGAGAGGGCAGGGAGAATATCCGCTCTCCGCCATGGTGAGCGAGGCTGTTGTGATATTCGTCATGTCAAAGAGCGGTCGGGTGCCTGATGGCGACTCGTTATGCGCAACATTGTCATGAGCTGGGCCGGGGTTGAATCGCTGGCTTAGCTTACCTGCGCTAAATGTCAGGCCAGCTCGAGCTTCCATCCAGGAAAGGGGGCCGGGATGCGCCGCCATTTCGATCCCGGATTCCCGTCACTGCGGGAAGTTTTGCGGGAAAACGCTTTTTCCGGCGTTCTGCGGGAATCTGCGGGAATTCCTGCGGGAATTTGATGGCGCGGGACGGGACTTTTCCAGCGCGCTTACGGGAATATCGGGAAATGTCGTGGGGTGGGGCATGGTTTGATCGGATCCAGTGTTCGTTGATTGAAACGGTCGTCATTTGATTCAAATGGTTTGTCGCATGAGCCATTGCCCGTGGCGCACATCATGCGCGACGGAGACCATGAATGGCGACGCCAGCGAGCTGTGTGAATCGAGTGAGCGTGTGGCGACGGGGAACGCGGTTTGCGCCCTGACTGGTCATGGCATTATGCGCTGATCATACCGCCGGGATTGGGGGATTTACGATTGATAGAACCCGCCTGACGAAGGATGTCAAAGCGCTGTGCAAAAAGCTTGATCGCGCTGAATCTCGCTTCACAAGAGGGAGACTGGACGTCGATGGGCATGCCGGCTTGCACAACATCCGGTGCGCTCGCGGCGACGCCGATCAAGCCACCAAGAACCACGATGATCATTGGGCGTTGGCGGCGGCTCTTGGCGAATGTCGAATTCGCCTAAAAGCCGATGTTCAGGATTTTGGCTGCCTTACTCCCGCGTACCAAAAGGTCGTAGCCGACAGCGACGCAATAGCTCCAAACGCCAACGTCCATTTTATGGCGCCACCGCCCTGCGCGTATAGGCTGAACGGGTTGACGGGTGGAGCCGGAGCCGGGGCAAGCTGGAGCCAAACAGCAATCGCACCAGCGAGAAGAACGAAGGGCAGGACAGTGAGGCTCAGGTAATAGATCAAGCCAGTTTTTCGGAAACGTCGCAACACCAGGTGGATGGGAATCCCGATCAAAAAAGTGGTACCATAGCCGAACAGAACGAATGCCAACATCGCAAGTAAAATGTCTGCGCCCCCCGCGTCTCCGGTACCCCCGACAACTGCGTTAATTCCGATCGCAACGAGCAGCGGAACCAAAACAGGTAGCGGGGCCAGCGCAAAGGCCTTTATCTCACGCCCGCCCACGGTTCTTCCCCATCGTCGTCAGGCCCTCAAATAATCCTATATCGCTCGACGCCCGCTTTCCATCGCGAATGTAAGCGTGGTCTGGCGGCCGCCTTGCTTTATTGGGATTCCTAAGAGGGATGAAAAGCGGACGTCGCCCTTAGCTGCTCTTGATATGCCTCTTTGTCTCCGGTGACAGGCTTGACCAGAGAGGTCCAGATCGAGGCCAGCGCTCCAGGAAGACGGTCATCCACGCATTTTCGATGGTATCCGGCTCGCTCAGTGAAATTCGAATTAGCTCAGCTAATACCCCCATTTGGGAAGGGTGAGCAGTTTCCTCCTTAAAGGCGGATCTGAAATCCCGCAAAACAGTGTGGTGATTGGCTTCCCCGCTTTCGAGATCAACAACCAGATCCACATCGGGGAAGCCCGGAAGATCAGGAAATACCGCCGTCAAGGTAGCCAATAGGCGCTTGGCGCTTTCCATGTGAGTTCGATCAACCTTAATCCTGCGCCGGTTTTTCACGCGCCGTCTCGCTCCATATGCCGAGCCGTCGCCTTTCAAAAATTATCTGGCACTTGCTTACCACTCTGCACATCGATCACAGCGCCGCCGTCATAATCGAGGATGCCAGGAACAGGCACCAACCGGTTGATGCCGACGGCGCCGGGGTATAGGTATTTCCCAACGGCCCTGTAGCGCGCCGGCTCAACAGCATCCCGCGGGACACCCGTCGCTCGTGAACTCTCGGGTCCTACCGCTCGTACAGTTCCTGCTAGCAAGTAAGTCCCACCTGGATCGCTGCTAGGACCATAGCCGGTTTCCGAGGCCAGCTCGGGGATGACGGACTTTTCCTTCGCCCTGTCAGCCATGAAATAGCCGAGATCGACGACCTTGCCGGGCTCGGCGGCAAATCCCACAGTCCCCAGACAAAAACACACGTGCACACTGGCCAAGCCCGAAGGCCATGACGCTCCGAATAAGACGTAATCCCCGGGTTTCACCTCCACGAGATAGGTGGCTTCCTCCGCGCTTTTTGCGAAGGCCGCCGCAGCGTCGATGTTCTGAAGATTGCCGATGCGGGTCCAAGTATAGTTGAAATTCTGTGTGGTTGGCGCAGGCGGAACGATGCCGGAATAGGTACCGCCCGCAGCGCGCACGGCGGCCTGTTTGGAAAGTTGCTTGTCGCGTTCTGCGATCAATTTCGGAGCCGCCAGCGCAAACGACGCCTCGCGGTCCGCTTCGTACAATTTCATTTCTTCAGCGTTCGGAATGCGCAAAAAGACAGGCTCGAAATTAGGCACGCCATGATGCTTGGGTACCCGGAACAGCAAGTAGCTCCTGTCCTTCTGAATACTGACGGGCGTGCCCGCTTTCATCTCGACCATGTCACGCGGCGGACCCTTGGCGATCACGGGCGATGCGGACAACACAGCAAGAAAGAACATTCGGTATTTCATCGTGTCACCGGCACCGGTTCGGCATCGGGTTTTTCACGGCTGGCGAGCTTCGCTTGCACCGCGATCGATCCGTGCGAGTAATTGTCTATGATGGTGACCCAGACCTTTTCGGGCGCGGGGAAGCGCTGATAGCCCCTCGGTTCCATGCAGCGCCGCATGCGTGACTGCTTCATGCGCCGGTCCAGGGGGCCGGCGACCATTGCGCCTATTATATCGCTGACGAGGCTACCGGCGAGGTAATTTGGTTCATGGATTCTAACACCAGTTACACTTGTCCAGGGCACAAAGGCCGGTAATCCCACCTCGGCATTGGATACAGGCAGGAAGCGATAGCATTCGGTCAAATCGGCATAAGCTTGCGCAAATGATGTATTCGCGCGCCAGAAGTAGAAGAACTTCCAACCGTCTGCTACGACTTTTGGATCGCGACCATCGGGCACCGAAGGAGCCGCCACCAAATTTGCATCAGGAGGTGGGGTCTGTGCTAACGCACCCGTCGCCGACAGCAGCAACGCTGCAGATATTCCATAGCTAAAAACGCTATGCCGATTAAGTCGGCGTCGCATATGCCCCCCGGTCTCAAGTCGGCAATCCGACGCTTTCGGTGCTCCTTGATCGCTCAGAAATTTGCAATCATTTTTTGGTTCATACGGATGTCCGCTATCGAGAAGCGACTGCGCGACCCGAACGTCCGCAAGTGGGTCGCCTGCCGACGGGCAGCTTTCCCGCGGTGGGACCCATGATGGGCCAGCCCAGAAGGCGGCCTTCAGGCTGCGGTTAGTGTGAAGGGTGCGATGCGGCTCCCTGCCGCCAGGAGAGTGCGCCCCGTGAGCGGCGTTTGAGCTACCGCCTTGCCAACATTCACGACAGTTGCGCCTGTGCAGATCAAGGCTCATCGACGACCGTCGCCACGGGAGAAGATGAGGCAATGACCAAAGCGCACACGTCGCGTCATTTACGCGACTGGAATGGCCTTCAATTTGTCCTGGCCGTTGCCCGGACCGGCAGCTTTCATCATGCCGCCGAGAAGATGGGCGCCCATGCGACGACCGTTTCACGGCGTGTGCAGGAGCTCGAGCGCGAGCTCAACGCGAAGCTGTTCGTCCGCCGCGCCCATGGCATGACATTGACCTCGGCGGGAAAGGCACTCGTCGCCAAGGCGAGCGAGATGGAGGCGGTCGTATCCGCCGTCACAAACAATATCGCCGGAATGGACGGACAATTGGCCGGCGTGGTGCGGCTGTATGTCTCGGAAGGGATCGGCACCTATTGGGTGACGCCGATCCTGGGCGATTTTCACCGGCAATATCCCGATATTTCGCTCGATGTCGTTACAGGACCCCAAGCAGGTGACCTTTTGACGGAGGAAACCGATATTTCCATCACCATCGTAAAACCCGAAGATCCGCGCCTCGTTGCCTTTCGCCTCGGAGCGCTGGGGTTCTCCTTGTTCGCGTCGCGCGACTATCTGCGATTGCATGGCGCACCCGGCACGATCGACGAACTCACGGACCACAAGCTGATCTATCAGGCGATCCATCACACCGATCCGCTGCTCAATTGGTGGAAGTGCATCGTCGACGCCAATGACGGCCCGGCATTCAGAACCAACTCCGCGAATTTCGCCGTGGCGGCGACTCATGCCGGCTTCGGCATTGCCCTAGGGCCCTCATTCTATCGGAAGACCGTTTTCGATCTGGTGCGGCTGGAAATCGACCTCCCGTTCGAAACAGAATTATGGATGGTCACGCATGAGGAAACAAACCGCAGTGCCCGGGTGCGTGCGGTTGGCGATTTCCTGAAGGCGCGTTTCGTACAGGACCGTCTTTGGTGGCTCGGATAGTCGCAAGGCCTGCGAAAACGCAGTTCAGAGTAGCGATATTCTGTCTGGCAAGGGCCTGAACCCTCTATACTCTCGCCGCAACAAGCAGGCGGGGCGCCATCCCGTCTGGCCGGTCCTATCCGGGCGGATCAATCGAGCCCGATGCGGCGACCTGCGCACGCGCCGCGCAGGTTCGTTTCGCGCCAAGGAAAATGGAGACATCATGCCCGGAGCAAGTCGACGTCAATTTGTTCTGGGCGCTGTCGCTGCGACGACACTCGTCGCGCGCGGCGGAGTGGCGTTGGCGGCATCAAGCGGTTCAGCAGACAGGGCGCTCGATGCGATCATAGCAGAGACGGCGCGTCATCCTCGGCCGATCGGGTCCTATTGGGAACCCTATGGTGACGGCAGCGCATTGCATGATTTGTCGTTCGACTATTCGCAGGCATCCGCGGAGCGAACCCATCAATGGATCGCACAACTCACTCGCCTCAAAACCGCGCCGCTGACCGAGGACGGGCACGAAACGCGAGAAGTCCTGCTTTGGGATCTGGAGCAGAGCCTCGGCTGGCATCGTCATTACTGGCTCGACTTTCCGCTCGGCCCTTACAGCTCGGTCTTGTCGGCGTTGACGCGGCGCCTCGGCGCCGCGAGCCTGGCGTCGTCGCAAGATCTCGACAGCTATCTTCGGCTGCTCGACGCATCTCCCCGCTACATCGATCAGATTACGGCGAAACTCCGTGGACAAATCGAGCGGAACATCCTGTATCCACGCGAAGAGATCGTCGCTGTATCGGGCTATCTGAAGGCCGTTCTCGCCGATCCGGCAACCCAGTTCCTGCCATGCGGCAAACGTCTGTCCCATGTATCTCCGCCCAGTGCCGCTGTCTTTGTCGTGCGATCCCAAAAAATCCTGGCCGAGGCCATCGTGCCGGCGCTGCACCGCCTCTCGGGCTTTCTGGACCAGTCTTATCTGCCCAGGGCCGGCGATGATGTCGGCCTCTGGCGCTTTCGCGATGGGCCCGATTATTATCGCTTCCTGCTTGGCGCACGGCTTTCACGTGAGATCGACCCCGTGGAGACTCATGAGGCAGCGCTGCAGACCGTCGCGGAAGCGGACCGCGATCTGACCGGGCTTCGCCGCGAGATTGGATTTGCCGGGTCGGCCGAAGCGTTTCACGAAGAGGTGTTGCACGGTGCGCGCTGGAAAGCCGCCAGTGTCGATGACGTGGCCAAGCGGTTTCGTGGCGCGCTTACCAAGCTGCAACCCCGCCTGCCGCGCTTCTTTTCCAGCCCACCAGCAAAACCGTTCGATGTTGCACCACAGGCGCCCGAACTGGAAAGCTTGCTGACCAACGGCTATTATCAACGCCCGACCAAGGACGATCCACGCGGAATCTATGTCTTCAATGGTGGCGACCTGGCGGACGCCTCATGGTTCTGGGCGGCGCCGCTGATCTATCATGAACTCAGCCCTGGCCATCATTACCATCTCGACCGGATCGAGGCCAACGCATCGCTCTCGCCGTATCGGCGCAGTTTCATCTCATCGGGCTTTGCGGAAGGCTGGGGCGAAATATGCGCGGAGCATCGCTGTCGAGTCCGGCGTGTATGACGATGATCTTCTGGGACGATATGCCAATCGGCTGATGGACCGGCGCATGGCGATGGGCACGGTGGGCGATACCGGTATGCACGTGAAACGCTGGACGCTCGATCAGGCCGAGCAATATGCCGCGGGTGACGCGATTACGCGGCCAAAGATGCGGCGGCGCATGGTGCTTGCCGACGCGTCGGATTTCCCCGGGCTTTCCGCCTGTTATTGGGCGGGCGGTGAAGAGTTTCGGCGCCTGAGGCGCCAAACCGAGGTGGCCGCGGGGCAAGCCTTTGACATTCGCCGGTATCACGACACCGTGCTGTCCGGCGGGATCGTCCCGTTCCCTGTGCTCGAGAAACGTTTGCAAAGACTCTTTCCCGGGTCGTGAGTTCAAAGCGGGCCCGCATCGCGTGCGACTTGAGCGCCTGTTGCAGGCGTACCGCCCGAAGCGGCGGCAAAGGCGCGATCGCCCCTATCGCCCATCCAATGTTGCGCGCCAGGCTGGGCGATCCGTGCGTGGCATGCAATGACTCGTTTGTGATCTATATTGATTGCTATTGATCGATAAGTGAGCAAATGTCCCTGCAAGACTACTCACCGCAGAAGGTGAGAGGAGGCACGCGCCATGCGAGGGAGAGCAAATGACTTTGGAAACTGCACATGGGGGGGCGATGTCGTCGTCCGTCCGGCCGGGTCTCGCGGCCAACCCCTGGTGGTCCGGAACGGTAGCGGGCATGGCATCCTATATCGATGCCGCCGCGATCACCGCCTTTAGCGCCAGTCTCGTCATCTTCGAAAAGCATCTCGGCCTTTCGGCCGGCCAGGTCGGCATCGCCGCGAGCGCCTTGACGCTTACGATGGCGATCGGCGCCGCTGTCGGCGGTCGCCTCGGTGACCGGTTCGGCCGCCGGCCGGTGTTCGTGATCACGATGTTCTTCATTATCGCTGGAGCGCTCGCGCTCATGACGGCGCAGGATTTTACCGCGATCATTCTCGGCGTCGCCGTCATGGGTTTCGCGATTGGTGCCGATCTTCCGGTGTCGCTCGCGACGATTTCGGAGGCTGCGGACGAGGAGAATCGCGGCCGACTACTTGGTTTTTCGAACCTGCTTTGGCTTATCGGCATTGCCGCAAACGGTATTTGCGTGGCGCTTTTCGGCGATCTCGGCCGCAACGCGATCTATTTCATCTTCGGCCATGTCGTTGTTGTTTCCGTGATCGTGCTGCTCGCACGATTGACCATCCCGGAATCGCGGCTCTGGCTTGATGCCCGCGCGGCGCGGAAAGCGGATAATGGCGCGCCGAAGGGCGAAACGATCAAGGTATCGATCCTGTTTCGCGCGCCCTATCTCGTCCCTTTCATTGGCTTGTCGATCTTCTATGTCGGCACGAGTATCCTCGGGAACACCAACGGCCAGTATTTGAGCTATATGATGGTGAAGGAGGCGGGTTTTACCGTCTCGTCGGCGGCGAAGTTCTCGTTCCTTGCGCTCCCCCTGGTGCTCATCGGTTTCCTCTGGTTCATGAGGATCGCCGACAAGCCCGTGCGCTTCCGCTATTTCCAGTTCGGCGCGGTGTGTTTCGTGCTGATGCCGCTCGTCATCGCCATCTTCGGCTTTTCCGCGACAACGTTGGTCTTCGCCTTCTTCCTGAACGCGATCGGCGCCTCCTTCGCCTTTGAGGGGATGTACCGTGTCTGGTCGCAGCAATCCTTCCCGACGCTGGTGCGCACGACCGCCCAGGGAACGATCATCGCGATCGCGCGCCTGGTTGCCGCGGCCGCGGCGTCGGTGACGCCGCTTCTGCTTCAGGAGATCGGCGTCCGGGCGCTCTACGGCATCCTCGCGGTGACGACGTTCATCGGCGTTGCCGCCGCCTGGGTCGTTTTTCGCTCGCGCGACCAGCATAGCGAGTTCGAGGTCGAAGAGGCGCAGTTTCATCCATGACGCCGCGACCTGACAGGGGGAATGGCCGGACGAGTTGGCGGCACAAGCTGATTGTCGCGCTGGCGTATGTGGCGCGCATCAGGGACAGATCCGCCGGCAAGCTCGTCAAGCTTGCCGAGGCAACGGCGGCCTCGGCAGGCACGCCGCTCCCGGCTCCCGAACCGCCGGCGGCCAGTCTGGACGGCGTCACGGCGTCGCTTGGCCATTTCGGCGAATGGCCGGTCTGGCGTCTCGAGCCCCAAGGCGGCGCATCGCGCGCGCAGACGCTCATCTATTTTCATGGCGGCGCCTATATTGCCCAGATGGCGAGTTTCCAGTGGACCTGGATCGCGACGCTTGTGCGGGAGCTTGGTTGCTGCGCGCTCGTTCCGCTCTACCCGCTCGCGCCGCGCGGGACCGCAGCGCTGGTTATTCCAGAGGCGGCCGACCTCGTCGCGCAGGCCTTGGCGCCGGGCGCGCCCGTTTCGGTCATCGGGGATTCGGCCGGCGGGGGACTCGCTCTTGCCGTGACGCAGGAACTAGTCCGCCGCGGCGGCGCGCAGCCCGCGCACCTGCTCCTGATCGCTCCCTGGCTCGATGCGACCCTGTCCGATCCGCGATCATTGTCGATCGATGATCCGTTGATGACGGTGGACTCGCTCCGATGGTCCGGCCGGCAATGGGCCGGCGAGCTCGATCCGGCGGAGGGGAGGGTCAGCCCGCTATTCGCCAGTATGGAGGGGCTTCCACCGGTCACCGTCTTCGCGGGTACGCGCGATATCCTGTATCCCGACACCGCCCGTCTCGAGCAGCGGAGCCGCGACGAGGGACTGACAATGGCGTTCATCACCATGCCGGGCCTCGTTCACGGCTGGCCCGTCTTCACCTTCCTGCCGGAGGCGCGGGCTGCGCTTCCCCGCATCGTCAAGATATTCGAAGGATTCCAATGAGCGGACAATTCGACATCGACGCCCCGGCACCCCGTATCGGCAACATGCTCGCCGCGCCGGTCGCGATTGAGACAGCGCCGCGCCTGAGAGTCGAGTTCGAGCTGGATGAGGGGCACGGCGAGTTAGCCCAGGCGACGCTGCTGCTTTCGGCTTTGGGGGTGGTCGAGGCATGGGTGAACGGCGCGCCGGTCAATGACGACCTTCTTGCGCCGGGCTGGACATCCTATGAATGGCGGGTGCGCTATACGGTAAGCGACGTGACCGGGTTCGTGTCGGAGGGTGCGAATGCGCTCGCGCTTCAACTCGGCGATGGCTGGTACGCGACACCGCTCTTCATTCCGCCGCATGTGACCTATGGCGAGCGACCGGCCGGTTTTGCCGAGCTTCATCTCCGTTTTGCCGATGGGCACAGGCAGGTCGTTGCGACGGATGAAGACTGGCGGGCCGGTGCGAGCCCGATCACCCGGTCGAGCATCTATGACGGGCAATCGATCGACGCCCGATTGAGGAGCGCCGACTGGCTGCAACCGGGTTTTGCGGCGGAGGGTTGGCTGCCCGCCGAAATGGTCGAGTTTGACGCGGGTAAATTCGACCGTCAGTTCGGTCCCTCGATACGGCGCATCGAAACTCTCGCGCCCAGGCGTCTGTGGACATCGCCTTCCGGCAGGCTTCTCGTCGACTTCGGCCAGAATTTTGTCGGCTGGCTCAGCATCAAGGTCAAAGGCGCTGCGGGCGACACGCTGACGATCCGCCACGCCGAGGTTATCGAGCATGAGGAGCTTGGCGTGAGACCGCTCCGCTCGGCCAGGGCGACCGACATATACACGCTCAGCGGCGGCGAGGATCTGTTCGAACCGACTTTGGTCTTTCACGGCCTTCGCTATGCCCAGATCGACGGCTGGCCGGGCGGGATCGAAGCGCTGGCGCGCGATGGCGGCGTGGAAGCCGTCGTCATCGGATCCGACATAAAGCGCACAGGCTGGTTCCGCTGCTCGAACGATGATCTCAACCAGCTCCACAGCAATGTCGTCTGGAGCACCAGGGGCAATTTCGTGGGGGTGCCGACCGACTGTCCGCAGCGCGACGAGCGGCTGGGCTGGACCGGCGACCTGGCAGTGTTCGCGCCGACCGCGGCTTTTCTCTTCGACATCGAGGATTTTCTGCGCGAATGGCTCCGCGACCTGGAACTCGAGCAGGCGCAGCGCGATGGCCTCGTGCCCTGGGTCGTGCCGGATATTCTCAAATATTTCGACGCCAGGCCTTTGTTCAAGATGATCGATACGACCGCGATCTGGTCGGATGCCGTGGCATGGGTGCCACGCGCCATCTGGGATGCGTATGGCGACAAGCGCGTGCTCGCCGAGACATTCGATGCGCAGGTCGCGCATGTGAACCGTGCCTGGTCGCAGCTTTCGGATCGCGGTGTCTGGGAAGGTCGCTTCCAGTTCGGGGATTGGCTGGATCCGGAGGCTCCGCCACAGAATCCCTTGGCGGCGAAGGCCGATGCGGGTGTCGTTGCCACGATCAGCCTCTATCGTTCGTTGCGGCTCGTTGCCGAGGCGGCTGCCATTCTGGACCGGGACGATGAGGCCGCGTTTGCGGAGAGGGCGGCGATTCTGCGTCGCTCCTTTTACGCTGCTTATGTCGAGGATGGGCGTATCGAGAGCGACTGCACGACCGTTTATGCGATGGCCATCGTTTTCGGCATTCTCGACGACGCCGACATCCCGATTGCCGGAGAACGGCTCGCCGAACTCGCGCGCGCCTCGGGCTACCGGATCAGCACCGGATTTGCCGGTACGCCCTATATCTGTGACGCGCTCGCCCGGACGGGGCATCTCGATGATGCCTATGCGATGCTGCTCGAGACCGAATGCCCGTCATGGCTCTACCCGGTGAAGATGGGGGCGACGACGATATGGGAACGCTGGGACTCGATGCTTGCCGATGGTTCGATCAACCCCGGCGAAATGACGAGCTTCAACCATTATGCGCTCGGCGCCGTCGCAAACTGGATGCACGGCACGATCGGCGGTATCGCGCCGCTATCGGCGGTCGATGGTCGTTATCGCGTCGCGCCGCGGCCGGGCGGGGGCGTGAGCTGGGCGGAAACGGCGTGGGAGACGCGGCAGGGGCTGCTTCGCGTGCGCTGGGATCTCGAGGCCGGCGACCTGCGAGTCCAGGTCAGCGTGCCGGAAGGGGCGTCGGTTGAGCTTGCCCTTCCTGGGCATGAGGCCGAACTGCTCGGCGCCGGCTCGCATGAGCGTGTCGTTCCTTGTGAGAACGCTCAGGCTCCCGCGGCGCATGTCGCCGGGGAAACCCGGCCACGACCATGAGGTCGCGGCCGGGGCGCCCCGGTCAATGGCGGAACCGTAACGTCACGCCATAAGTCCGGGGCTCGTTCACGAATACGGCGAGGCTGCCACTGCCGCCTGGCGTGCCAATGCCGCCCAGATAAGCATTTTCCTTGGTCAGGTTACGCCCCCAGACCTGGATCCCGAAGCCGTTCCGCAGCGCAAGCTCGACGCTGGCACTCAGAAAATCCGTGCTTCCGTTCCGGAAGGCCTCGGTCAGCGGCAGATCGGTGTAATAGCTCGTCGCGTGGCGCAGATTGACGTTGCCGAGCAAGCGAACCTTGTCATTGAGCGGCTGATCGAGGCTGACGCCGCCGACGAGCGTCCAGCGCGGTGCATTGGGCGGCGGTCGGCCGGTGAGGTCCTGGCTGGGGACAACGCTGCCGGCAGGTGGCGGGGCGCCCGGGAAACTCAGATATTTCGCATCGAGATAATTCACGCTGGCGCTGAACGCGAGCGGCTTGACCGGGCGATAGAGGATTTCCGCTTCGACCCCGCGCGAGCGGACCTTGGCGGCGTTCAGGGTGAGGAACGAAGATGTCTGGCTGTTGAACGCCTGAACCTGCTGGTCGTTCACGGTCTGGGTATAGACCGCGATATTGGTGCTCAGCCGATCGCCGAACAGACGGAACTTCGCGCCCGCCTCGAACGCATCGGTCGTTTCGGGGGCGACCGGCGGTTCGGTCGCACTCGTCAGAAGAAGGTTGATCGCACCCGATTTATAGCCCCGCGCATAACGAAGATAGAAATTGGCCGCGGGACTCGGCTGATAGGCGATCGTCGCCGATCCCATCAGCGCGTCGTCCTTCCGCTTCGTGTCGCCAGGGAATGAAAAGGAACCGGGTGCAACCGTGACATGCCCGGTCTTCGTCTCGCTGAGATAGCGCAGCCCGCCGGTGACGCGCAGCGTATCGGTGAGATTATAGGTCGCCTGACCGAACAGCGCGCCACTCTTTGCCGTTCCGGCGCCGACCGAATTGTAGAAGGTGATCGTCGCGGCCGCGGGCTTGATCCGGATCTGCAGCAGGTTGGTGTCGACGGTCTTCTGATTGAAATAATAGCCGCCGACGACGAATTCGACCGGGCTGCCCGCTGCATTCTGAAGACGGACTTCGGCTGACGTCTCCTTGATGGCGCTGGACGGGCTCGACCGGACGTTCATCATCGCCGAATCGACCCCGTCGATGTCGAGGCTGGAATCGCCCTGGAAACGCCGATGCGCGCCGATCGCCGTCAGGGTGAGGTTGCCGAAATCCTGGTCGATCTGAAGCGACACACCCTTGTCCTGCGCCTTCTCTCCCGACGGCGAATCCTGCGTCGTCCGGCGATCGAACGGTCGATAGAATGTTCCGTTGCTCGCGGGGTTGCTCGGCGACACGCCGCGCGTGCCCGGTGTCGGAGGGGTGTAGCCGATAAATCCGCCGCGCACGTTGAATGAAAAAGGTGTTGCAACGGCGGCGTCGGAAACGAACAGCGGCACATAGGAACAGCAACGGTCATTCATCTGCGAATAGTCGCCGATCAGCCGCACGCGGGTTTCGTCGGTCGGGGTCCAGTAGAGCTGGGCGCGGATGCTTTGCCGGTCGCGAGCGTTGCTTCGGCCTCGCGGCAGATTGGGGGCGTCAAGGAAACCGTGGCTGTAATTCTCCGCAACCGCGACGCTCAACGCGAGCTTGTCGGTGACCAGCGGGACATTGACCGAAAGACGTGCCTGGATCGTCTCGAAATTGCCATAAGTGCCCTCGGCGTACACGCCGAAGGCATTTGCGTTGGGAAGCGAGGTCGAGATATTGATCGCGCCGGCCGAGTTGTTGCGGCCGAACAGCGTGCTTTGCGGTCCGCGCAGCACCTCGACGCGCTCGATGTCCAGCAAGTCCTGCAATGCGGCACCAGGCCGGCCACGGAACACGCCGTCGATATAGACGCCGACCGATTGCTCCGAACCGCGGACAGCCGTCCCGATCCCGCGCACGGTGAAAATGGCGTTACTGGGGTTCGAGGTCTGGGACACGGTCAGGCTGGGGGATACCTCCTGGACATTGGCGAGATTGTTGATGTGCGCGGCCTGGAGCCGGTCGCCGCTCAATACCTCGACTGATGCCGGCACCTTGATCAGCGTCTCCTTCCGGCGCTGGGAGGTGACGATGATGTCGCCCAGGCCGGTATCGGCAACCTGTTCTCTGCCGGATTCGGTTTCGTCCGGGCTTGCTGTCTGCGCGATGGCGGGTACCGCCAATAGTGCCGTGCCGATGGCAAGTGTCGAACTCATGATCGAAAATTTCAGCATCGCAAACGCCTCTCCCTCTTTATCGGCGCACCGTTACGCACCTCGACGACCGCTTGGCGGGTCATCGCGGTCACCTATCATAAATTTGCTGGCCGTACAGCCAGTTTATGATCAATCCGGATTGGCGCAATTAAAAAACGCCGACAGGCGGCCTGCGGAGGGGGCAGATACAAGCGGCGACGGCGCGTTGCAGACATGAACCGGGATAGCGAAATCCTGGCCGCCATCGTCGGTAATGATTTGGCGGCGTTGCCTCAGCCGCACAAGGCAGAGAGGGGTTCGGAGCCACGGCCTATGTCAGGTTCACTGCAGACGATCAGCCGTCCTGATCGACGATGCGTGGATCGCGCTGCCATGTCTGCTCAGACTGGTTTCAAACAATGGCGTATGTTTTTGAAAGGATGGTGGACGCACTTGGGCTCGAACCAAGGACCCGCTGATTAAGAGTCAGCTGCTCTACCAACTGAGCTATGCGTCCATACCGGGCGGCTGGATCGGTGCGTTGGAGGGCACCGCCGTTTCCGGGGAGGGCGCGCGTTACCATTGCCGTTGCGAAATGCAAACCCGAAAATGGCTTTTTTTCTTACCAGCGCGTTTTCTGGCGATTTTGCCGGTCGATCGACATCAGGATGCCGAGACAGGTCAACACAGTGAGCTGTGCCGAGCTGCCGAAACTGATGAAGGGCAGGGGAATGCCGACCACCGGTGCGATGCCCATCACCATCGACATATTGATCGCGACGTAGAGGAAAATCGTCGTGGCTAGGCCCGCCGCTGTCAATCGGCCGAAGCGCGTCTGCGCCTGCAAGGCGACATTCACGCCCCAGAAGATCACGGCGAAGAAAGCGATGATCAGCAGCACGCCGCCGATCAATCCCCATTCCTCCATCATCGTCGCCAGCGCGAAATCGGTATGTCCCTCCGGCAAATAATCGAGATGGCTTTGCGTCCCGTTGAGGAAGCCCTTGCCGAAGATACCGCCCGATCCGATCGCAATCTTGGACTGGCTGATATGATAGCCGGTGCCGAGCGGGTCGCTCTCCGGATTGAGGAACACCAGGATACGGTGCCGTTGATAATCGTGCAGCACGAAGTTGACGGCGAGCGGGATCGCCGCGCCCAGCGCCAGCGCACCACCAAGGAACAGGCGCAGCGGTACGCCGGCCAGGAACATCACCACCACCCCGCCGGCACAGATCATCAATGCAGTGCCAAGATCGGGTTGGAGCATGACGAGCGCGCCGGGAATGCCGATCAGCAGTGCGGCAGGCCAGATCGCGCCGAAACGCCGCGTTTCGTTGGGTGGCAGCAAGTCGTAGAATTTGGCGCAGGCCAGCACGATGAACGGCTTCATGAACTCGGAGGGCTGCAGGCGAATGATACCGAGGTCGAGCCAGCGCTGGCTGCCACCACGCACCGCACCGAGCAATTCGACCAGCACCAGCGCGACCACAAGCCCGGCATAGACCGGCAGCGCGATATTGCCCCATACCGATTCCCTGACCCGCGACAGTGCGATCGCACCGGCAAGCAGGATGAAGAAGCGGATGCCTTGGTTCAGCGCCCAGGGCCGGAGCGACCCGCCGGCGGCCGAATAGAGCACGACCAGCCCGAAACAGCCGATCAGCACGACCAGCAGGATGATCCGCCATGGCAGTTGCGCGAGCGGTGCGGGGACGAAGTTGAGACCGGGGTTCATTCCTGCGACTCCGTCGATCCGACCTGGGCGATGCCGTTGCCCGACGCGGTTGCCGCGCCCAGCGCTTCGGCGGTCGCATTCTGCGCGGCGGTTGCGGCCTCCACCGCGGGCGCAGCCGTCGGCTGAGTCGCGCTGGTCTCGGTCGCCGCGCCGACGCCTGGCGCTGGGGCATTGGCGGCGGCACGGAACGCCGCGGCCTGTGCCGCGCCGCGCGTCGCGATGTCGCCGCCCCAGGTCGGCTCACCCTCTGCGAGCGACTTCAGCGCGGCTTCGCGGTCGAACATATAGGTCATGATATCGCGTGCGATCAGCGGCGTGTCGAGATTGCGGATCAAATGGCCGTTATGCTCCAGCACGATCCCGGCGGCATATTTGGGTTTGTCGGCGGGGGCGAAACACACGAACAGCGCGTGATCGCGCAGTTTGAACGGTAATTGCCGGTTGTTGAGCACGCCGCTGCCGCGTTCGGCCATGGTGATGCGGCGGACCTGCGCGGTACCCGTCTTGGCCGCGAGTGCGACGCCGGGAACCTGCAGCCGCGCGGAGCCGGCGGTACCACCCTGATTGACCACGCCGAACATCGCATCGCGCACGATCGCAAGATACTCCGGCGAGGCCTGAAGCGGAGCGGCGAGCGGCGCGGGACCGTTCATAAGCAAGCGCGGCTGGAGATGCCGGCCCGAGCCGATCCGCGCCGCCATCACCGCCAGCTGCAGCGGGTTTGCAAGCACATAACCCTGGCCGATCGACGCATTGAGCGAATCCGCGACGGTCCAGGCGTCCTTGTATTTCTTCAGCTTCCAGGCGCTGTCAGGGACGGTGCCGTAACGCTGCGTGTCGAACGGGAGATGATATTTCTCGCCCAGGCCGCACATGCGCGCGACCGGGGCGATCGCGTCATAACCGACCCGGCGGATCATTTCGTAGAAATAGATGTCGCAGCTCTGCATGACCGCGTTCTTCATGTCGAGCGGCCCATGCCCGCGGCGCTTGTGGCAATGGAATACGCCATTGCCGACCCGCATCGCGCCCGAACAACTGACTCGCGCATGCGGATCCACACCGGCCATCAGCAACGCGAGCGCGTTCATCGGCTTGACCGTGGATCCGGGCGGATAAAGGCCCTGCAGCGTCTTGTTCATCAGCGGAACATGGTCGTCGTCGGACAGCATCTTCCATTCGAGATGGCTGATCCCGTCGGAAAAGCTGTTCGGATCATAGGCCGGCATCGACACCATGGCGAGGATGTCGCCGCTGTCGCAATCGATCACCACCGCCGAGCCGCTATTGGTGCCAAGCCGTCGCGCGGCATATTCCTGTAACCCGGCATCAATCGTCAGCCGCGCGGTCTGGCCCGGCTTGTCGCCGCGGGTTTCCAGCTCGCGCACGACCTTGCCGCGCGCCGTGACCTCAACCCGTTTGGCGCCGGCTTCACCACGCAGCGATTTTTCTAGCGTTTTTTCAAGACCATCCTTGCCCAGTTTGAAACCGGGTGTGACCATCAGCGGGTCCTTGGTCTTCTGATACTGCTCGGCCGACGCTGCGCCGACATAGCCGGTCAGATGCGCGACCGCCGGTCCTGCGGGATAGCTGCGCGCGAAACCGCGCGTCGGTGCCACGCCGATCAGCTCGGGCAAGCGCACGCTGACCGCGGCGAATTGTTCCCAGTTGAGATTTTCCGCCACCTGTACCGGCTGAAATCCCGCCGCGCCCTTCAGGTCGGTGGCGATGCGGTCCATTTCCTCCTCCGGCAAATTGAGGATAGTACGCAGCAGGGCAAGGACGCGATCCTTGTCCTCGAGCCGGTCGGGGATGATGTCGACGCGGAAATCGGTGCGGTTATTGGCCAGTGGCGCGCCGTGGCGATCGACGATCCAGCCGCGCCGCGGCGGCACCAGCGTCATGTTGACGCGGTTGCTTTCGGACAGGATGCGATAGCGTTCATTCTCGGCCACCGCGAGCCAGGTCATGCGCGCGGCGAGAGCCACCGCGACAAGGCCTTGCCCGACCCCGAGCATCATTGCCCGGCGGCTGAAGCTATAGGTCTGGGACGCTTGCGTAACGTTCCGCATGGTCAGGATATGCGCCTTTTCATGCGCCTTCGCGTTTACCATCCAGCCACGCGCAGAACCGTGCGACCAGTGGGAACAGCATGATCGAGATGATCGCCTGCATCAAGAGTACCGTGTCGACATGTGCGCCGAGCGGAGAAGCGAGCAGCCGGCCCGCGATCAGGCAAAAGCCGGTCGCGCCCGCCGCAATCAGCCAGTTTTGCCAGAAATCGCGGAACACCAGGCGCTGATCGATCGTGTCGATGACGAAGAAGCAGATCATCCACAGCAGCATTGCGCTGCCCAGCGGCTGACCCGATACCAGGTCGTCGAAGAAACCGAGCGGCAAGGCTCCCCAGATCGCGAAAGCGTCGGGCCGCATCAGCCGCCAGCCAAGCAGCACGAGCAGACCGAGCGGCGGGAGCAGCGGGAAGCTGGCCACATAGGGCCAGATCGTGATCAGCGAAGCGATCATCACCGATGCGGCGGGAATGATCCGCTGCCAGATCGGTGCGGGCGCCGCGTCGAAGGGGTTACGGGCCGGCGCTCTCATGGCTTCGCGGCTGCGCTGGTGGCCTGTGGGGTGGGGGCAGGCGGCTGGACCGGCATGAAGCCTTGCTGCACCAAGGCGAAATCGAGCGTATCGGGCTGCGCAAAGCTCCGCGCGAGTGCGGTGTCGTGCGACCGGTACACGATGCGCGCAACCGGGATGTTGGGGGAATAGATGCCGCCGGTACCCGATGTGACGAAGACATCGCCGGGTTCGAACGCGATATCGGACAGGCTGGCCGAGCGCACATCGAGCATGCCGTCACCGCGCCCCGCGGCCAGTGCCGGCAGTCCGTCACGCGTGCGCCGCACCGGCACGATGCTCTCCGGATCGGTGAGCAGCAGGACGCGCGCGGTATTCGGCCCGGTCTCCAGGATTCGCCCGATCAGCCCCTCGGGGCCGCGCACTGGCTGCCCCACGCGCACGCCTTGCCAGGCACCGGCGTTCAGGACGGCGTAACGCCGGGTGCTGGTGGCGGACGAGCTGACCAGGCGCGCCGCGACCACCGGATCCACGGTACGTTCGCGCACGTTGAGCAGTGCCCTCAGGCGACGATTGTCATAGGAAAGGGTGCGCGCGCGCAGCAGGAGCGCGCGATTGGCCTCCAGCTCCTTATGCAGTGCGGCGTTTTTCTGCATGACCGTGAAATGATTGCCGATCGATGTCGGGATCGACGCGAGACCACGGCCAAGTCCGGCCATGCCCGAGGAAACCGGCGTGGTGATTTCCGCCACCGTTGCGCGCAGGGCGGCAAAGGCAGGCGGGTTCAATGTCGCAAGGACAAGCAGGATCGCCGCGACGATCGCCCCGGCGACCGCGATGACATAACCCAGGAACAAACCATATTGCGCCCGCCGCGAAAAACCCGGGCGCCGGTTGCGAGACGGCGCCATTTTACCCCCTTAAATGCCCCGTGCCCGGTTCAGGGACACGGGGATAAAAAAGCATCACGCCGTACGGTCGCACCCGATCAGGCGCTATGCAGCACACCGCGGAACACCGGATCCTCAAGTGCACGGCCAGTGCCGAGCGCAACGCAGATCAGCGGATCGTCCGCGATCGTCACCGGCAGGCCGGTCTCGTCGCGCAGCACTTCGTCGATACCCTTGAGCAGCGCACCGCCGCCGGTGAGCACGATGCCCTGGTCGACAATGTCCGCGGCCAGTTCCGGCGCGGTGTTCTCCAGCGCGATGCGCACGCCTTCGACGATCTGGCCGACCGGTTCGGACAGGGCTTCGGCGATCTGGCCCTGATTGATCTGGATTTCCTTCGGCACGCCATTGACCAGGTCGCGGCCCTTGACGTGGATGGTCAGGCCGATGCCGTCGGGTGGCGGCTTGGCGACGCCGACTTCCTGCTTGATCCGCTCAGCCGTCGAATCGCCGATCAGCAGGTTATGGTTGCGGCGGACATAGGAGACGATCGCCTCGTCCATCTTGTCGCCGCCAACGCGGACCGAGGTGGTGTAGGCAAGGCCGCGCAGCGAGAGCACCGCGACTTCGGTCGTGCCGCCGCCAATATCGACCACCATCGACCCGATCGGCTCGGTCACCGGCATGTCGGCGCCGATCGCGGCGGCCATCGGCTCCTCGATCAGCCAGACCTGCGATGCGCCGGCATTCGATGCGGCGTCGCGGATCGCGCGGCGTTCGACCGAGGTCGAGCCCGACGGCACGCAGATCACGATCTGCGGCCAGCGGAAGAAGCGCCGTTGCCCGCCATGCACCTTGTGAATGAAATGCTTGATCATCTGCTCGGCGACATCGATGTCGGCGATCACGCCGTCGCGTAAGGGGCGGATTGCCTGGATGCTGTCGGGGGTCTTGCCCATCATCAGCTTGGCGTCGTCGCCCACTGCCTTCACGCGCTTGACGCCGTTCAGCGTCTCGACCGCGACCACTGACGGTTCGTTGAGGACGATGCCCCGGCCGCGCAGATACACAACGGTATTCGCGGTCCCGAGATCGATCGCCATGTCGTGCGATGAAAACCTGAAAAGTTTCGAGAAGAAGCTCATTGATGATTCCGTTTCAGGCCGCCCCCGGGGTTACGGGAACCAGCAGTTCGCACCGATCCTTCGCGAAACGATTATATCCGAAGGATCCAGTGCGGAAATTCCACGCTCTGGATGCCTGTAGATGCGGGTCGCGGGATGCCGTCGCTTGGGCTACAGCATCATCCATGTCAATACGGCGCCTCCCCGAACATCTCGTCAATCGTATCGCTGCCGGTGAAGTGGTCGAACGACCCGCCAGTGCGTTGAAGGAACTGGTGGAAAATGCGGTCGATGCGGGGGCGATTCGCATCGATATACGCCTGCGCGGCGGTGGCGTGGACGGAATCGAGGTGATCGACGACGGTTGCGGCATGACTCCTCCCGATATGGCGCTCGCGCTGGAGCGTCATGCGACCTCCAAACTGCCTGATGAGGCGATCGAAGCGGTCACGACGCTCGGTTTTCGCGGTGAAGCGTTGCCGTCGATCGCCAGCGTCGCACGCATGGAGCTCGAAAGCCGGGTGCGCGGCGCGGAAGGATGGTCGCGCGTGGTCGACAATGGCGTGCTCGACTCCGAGGGACCGGTCGGAATCCCGCCCGGCACGCGGGTGCGCGTCGACGGATTGTTCGAGCGCGTGCCGGCGCGGCGCAAGTTCCTGCGCTCGGCCCGGTCGGAATACGCCGCCTGTCTCGACGTGGTGAAGCGCCTTGCCATGGCGAACCCCGGCATCGGTTTCTCGGTCGAACATGATGGCCGTCGCGTCCTGTCGGTGATGGGCGGGGAGAGTTTGCCCGACCGTGTCGCCGCGCTGACCGATCGCGGGCTGGTCGAAAACGGCATCGTCATCGAGCTGGAACGCGAAGGCCTAAAGCTTGGCGGCATTGCCGGCCTGCCGACCTTCAATCGCGGCATTGCCGATCACCAGTATCTTTTCGTCAATGGCCGGCCGGTGAAGGACCGGCTGCTGGTCGGTGCGGTGCGCGGCGCTTATGCCGAATTGCTCGCGCGCGACCGTCACGCCGTGGTCGCCTTGTTCCTCGACGTGCCGAGCGACGCGGTCGATGTGAATGTCCACCCGGCCAAGACCGAAGTACGTTTCCGCGAACCGGCGATGGTGCGTGGCCTGATCGTCAGCGGGTTGCGCCGTGCGCTCGACGAAGCCGGGCATCGCAGCGCGCAGCGCCCGAGCAGCGACGCGATGGCGGCGTGGCAAAGCGAGCCGGTTGCGCCGCCCGCGCCGCAACTCTGGGACCACCAGGATACTGGACGCTGGGAAGCGCCGTCATCGCCGCCAACGCGTTATGCCGTTCAGGAGCGCCGCCCGAGCTTCATCCCGCCGCCAATGGCGCGGGCCGAGCCGGCCTATGCGTCGCCGCCCGAAACGACCAGTTTCCCGCTTGGCGTCGCGCGCGGGCAGGTGGCCAAGACCTATATCGTTGCCGAGGCAGAGGATGGCCTGGTGCTGGTCGACCAGCACGCCGCGCATGAGCGCCTGGTGCTCGAACGCATGCGCAAGGCGATGGCGACTGGCGGCGTGGCGAGCCAGGCGCTGCTGCTTCCCGAAGTGATCGAACTGGACGAACCCGCTTGCGACCGGCTGGAGGCGCGTGCGGAAGAACTGAGCGAGTTCGGCCTCGATCTCGAACGCTTCGGACCGCGCGCGATGCTGGTCCGCGCCGTCCCGGCGATGCTGGGGCAGGGCGATGTCGTCGGTCTGGTCACCGACCTGGCCGACGAACTCGCCGCGTTCGACGAAGCGCTGAGCCTGAAGGAGCGCCTCGACCATGTCGCGGCGACCATGGCTTGCCATGGCTCGGTACGAGCGGGACGCATCCTGTCGGTGACGGAAATGAATGCGCTGCTCCGCGAAATGGAGGTCACGCCGCATTCGGGCCAGTGCAACCATGGACGGCCGACCTGGGTGAAGCTGGCGCATGGCGATATCGAGAAGCTGTTCGGGCGGAAGTGAAACCGTTTTCGGTCAATAGCGCACATTCCGACAGCATGTTACGTCCCTCCGATTGAGAGGCGAACCGGTATGGCAAAGAGTGGTAAGCGGGAGCGATTTCGAGAAGAGTCCGAACCGCTTCCGGACGTAGACGCATACCTGTTTGGTGATGGTCTTTCTTTCTCCGACTATTGCCTTTCGAACGGCGTGATTAGCTTCAAGGCGCACGGGCAGGTTTATGATCTAATAATCGACCATCCCGGCCTCGCTGACGCTGCAGAAAGTCGACTGCGGGCACTCGGAGTTGGCGATGATTTTGAGCAATAGGCCGTATGCAATTTGTGCTTCCACCTTCATGACGCCGACGCACGCCGATATCGAGAAATCGTTCGGGGGGAAGTAACGGCTTTCGACCCAGTTGCGAACAGTTGATAATGATGGCAAACCGCATGGGTGATTGCGATTGAACCAGCTGGATTTGACCAGCCGATTTGCGACCATCGGCGTAATGCCTGCCATTGTGTGAGCCACAGCCAACTGCAGATTCAGCTCGCCGCAATGGAGTTGGCTGCTCAATCATATCAAGCTGCTCGACCCGAAATAGGCGCCCTGTCGTGTTCGGTGGAGGGCGTCGATCAAGATCTCCTTCACGCGGTGATCCGGGCGTACGATTTAGAGTCGGATTTGCGCGGTTACACCATGCGCCTTTCCAACGGCGAGCTTCCAAATGTGGAATGGATTACGGTCATCGATAGCCACAACGTTGAGGATATTACGGATGTCTGCGAACGTAGTTCCATCCGATGGTCCGCAACCGCCGCATATTCCGCAAATTTGAAAGCCTTCAAGGTGGCTTTTTATGATGCTGTTCGGTTCTGTAGCACGAACGCCCCCGCGCCATTATCAGCCGACATCGGGTTGGCATCTCGTAACTGAACCTGGTGGCGCCTTGTCCGGAGCCGTATTGGCATGGCCCATGCCGTTGTTAATCGGAAAACGACACGCATAGCGGGAATGCCGACCACCATGGTTGCAGCGCCAAACCTCCCTGTTAAAGCGCCGCATGCATCTCACGATCGAAATCATCGGACTGCTCTGCGCGGTCGCCTTTCTGGCCGGGCTGATCGATGCGCTGGCCGGGGGCGGGGGATTGCTGACCATCCCGGCGCTGATGGCGGCGGGCATTCCGCCGGTGTCGGCGCTGGCGACCAACAAGCTGCAGAGCACTTTCGGTACGGGCGGTGCGTTCATCGCCTTTGCGCGTAAGGGGCATATCGACTTTCGCCGCTTTGCCTGGCCGGCACTGGCGGCGCTGATCGGGGCAGGGCTTGGCGCGTTCGCGGTGCAGCAGGTCAATCCGTCCTTTCTGGCCGGTTTCGTGCCCGTATTGCTGATCGCGATGGGAATCTATTTTCTCGTCGCGCCGAAGATGAGCGACATGGACCGCCATAGCCGTCTCGGCATCGCCGGACTGACGATCATCGCCGGAGTGATCGGGCTGTATGACGGCTTTTTCGGTCCCGGCACCGGGTCGTTCCTGACCACCGCGCTCGTCGCGCTGGGCGGGCTTGGCCTGGTTCGCGCGATTGCTCACGCCAAGTTCCTGAACTTCTGCACCAATCTTGCCGGGCTGACGGTGATGATCGTCGGCGGCAAGGTGATCTGGGTGCTGGGATTCTCGATGGCCGCAGCGAGCATAATCGGCAATCAGGTCGGCGCGCATCTGGCGATGCGCTTTGGCGGCCGGGGCGTTCGCCCCCTGCTGGTGCTCATGTCGTTCGCGCTGACGATCAAGCTCCTGTCCGACCCGGCGAACCCATTGCGTCTCTATCTCGGCTGGTGAGGCCGACAGCTCGATCGATCAACTTGCGGCATAAAGGATAGCATTGACTATTTTATTGCTTCGACGTTAGATCGACGCGAGCCGAAACCATTCCGGTAGTCCCTGGACGACGAGGGTGTCAGCGAACTCGAATCCAGAGGCATTCCGAGCATGTGCGCCATATCCGTTCGCCGCGATAAAGTTCCGGGAAGCCGCAGAAATATTCTTGTTCAGCTAAGGGCAACCTTTGCGCCCAGCGCGCATTTTCAGGTCAAGTCGTCGAACCAGAATCGAAGCATCATGAAAACCATCATACCCTTGTTTCTCGCTTTGCTTCCGCTGGCAGCGGTGGTGAGCGTTTGGGTCGTGGTGCCGTGATGCGGGCCACCTGCCAGCGCAGGAACGGCACAATCTCCGCAGGAGTTTCCTGGCTTTAGCCCAAGCCTCTACCGGGTGCGATTAACCAGCACTTGACACGCTGTGCCGATCATCCGTTGATGGGGGTGGCGCGGACTGTCGTCGTCGGATCATGGCCGCGACCCATGGAGAGGTGCTTATGCAATATGTGAGCATGATTATCGTCGGCCTGATCGTCGGCATTCTGGCGCGGTTCTTCTATCCCGGCGCAGTTCATATGGGACTGATCATGAGTGCCGTTCTCGGCATCGCAGGATCGTTCCTGGCCGGCTTTGTGGGGCGATTGCTTCATCCCGCAACCAAGGACCAGCCCTTCCATCCGGCCGGCTTCGTCTATTCGATCCTGGGCGCCATCGTCCTGATTTTCCTGGCACGGACCTTCGGCCTGATCGGATGACCGTGATGTGACGTTGCCGCGATCTGCTCGCGGCAAAAAGAAAGGGCCGCCCGGATCGCTCCGGACGGCCCTTTCTCTATGTATCGTACCGAAAGGTTCAGCCTTCGGTCGTCTCTTCGTCGGCAGGAGCCTCAGCCGATACCTCGGCAGTGGCACCCGGCTCGGCGTTGGGATCATAAGCTTCGACAAAGCCCGCTTCGTCCTTCTCGAACATCGCGGACATGACATCGACGCCCTGTGCCTGCATCTCGGCCTCTTCGGGCGAGCGTGCGACATTGACCTTGATCATCACCGCGACTTCGGCGTGGAGCGAAACCTTCACGTCATGCACGCCGATCGCCTTGATCGGCTTGTTGAGCACGATCGCCGACTTCGGCACCTTGTGGCCTTCGGTCTCAAGCAGTTCGAGCAAGTCGCGCACCGCGACCGAGCCGTACAGCTGGCCGGTGTTCGACGCCTGACGGATCAGGGTCAGGGTGATGCCGTCGATCGACTTGGCTTCGACCTCGGCTTCGCCACGACGCGACGCATTGTCTGCGACGATCTTCTCGCGATTGGCTTCGAAGACCTTCTTGTTGGCTTCGTTGGCGCGCAGCGCCTTCTTGTTGGGCAGGAGGAAGTTGCGGGCGAACCCGTCCTTCACCTTGACCACGTCGCCGATCTGGCCGAGCTTTTCGACGCGTTCCAGCAGGATAACATCCATGGGTCCGCTCCTTACTTAACGATGTAGGGCAGCAAGCCCAGGTGACGCGCGCGCTTGATCGCCTGAGCGAGTTCGCGCTGCTTCTTGCCGCTCACCGAAGTGATGCGGCTCGGGACGATCTTGCCACGCTCGGACACGAAGCCCTGCAACAACCGGACGTCCTTATAGTCGATCCGGGGAGCATCCTTGGCGGAAAAGGGGCAGCTCTTGCGGCGGCGGAAAAATGGGCGTGCCATTGTCTATATGCTCCTTATTCGCCGTCGAAGTCGCGACGGGGGCGGTCGGCCCGGTCACCACGGTCGGGGCGATCGCCACGGCCGCCTTCGCGGTCGCCACGGCGTTCACGGTCGCGATCGCTCTTGCGCATCATCACGCTGGGGCCTTCTTCATGGCCTTCGACCTTGACGGTCATGTAGCGGATCACGTCTTCGTTGATCTGAGTCTGACGCTCCAGCTCGGCGACGACATCGCCGGGGGCGTCGATTTCGAGCATCACATAATGCGCCTTGCGGTTCTTGGCGATCTTGTACGCCAGGCTGCGCAGGCCCCAGGATTCGGTCTTCACGACCTTGCCCTTGTTGTCGGTGATGATCTTGGTGGCATTTTCAGCCAGTGCGTCCACCTGCGCCTGTGCCAGATCCTGGCGCGCAAGGAACACATGCTCGTAAAGAGCCATGTCTTGTCCTTCGTCTTGGCCGATCGCTGACGGACGCACCATGCGCACCGCCCCTCCGGCTATCGTCTCGTAGATCTGCTTCTCGCAAAGCAATCAGGGGCGAAGAGCCAAGCTCTCCACCCCGGATGCGGCGTCCTTAGCGATTTTCAGGCGGAAGGCAAGTGTCAGAGGATCGGTTGAGCCACCAGCTTTGCCTGCGCGTCGCACCCTTCCGGCTTCGCCGTCGCGGGATTCGCCCGCAACGCGGCCAGCTCGGCCCTGGCGGCCGCGACATCGGCCTGGAAGCCTGGCTGGGCATGGTCCGCGGCGAGTGTCGCCGACGCGGTCATGAATCCGGTTTGGACCGCGCTGGCGTTATGCGCACCACACACGATCCGGCTCTCGCCATAAGCGCGGCCGCGCGCAAGGATCGGCGTTGCCCGATCGGGGGCGAGCTCGGCCAGGATCAGCGCCCAGGTCCAGCCCCAGGTCGTATGGCCCGAGGGATAGTCGAAGCTGCCCTTCAGCTGCGCGGCCGGCTGGCAGATCTTGCGTTTGTCGATCTGGAAGGGGCGCAGACGCTTGAACGCATTCTTCGCGGTGCCCGACTGGGTACCGGTGTCGATACCCGATTTGCCGATCAGTTTGATCGTCAGCGGCGCGTTCTCGGGCGTGATCACCACGCCGACCGCGCAGCTGAACGCGCTCGCCATATAGGGAATGCCGGTCGCGACATCGTGCGTGGCGAGGTCACCGCGCGGCGTGGTCAGCAATGGCCGGGTCGCCTTGAAGATCTTGCGGTCCGCCTTGTAACGCTGGTCGCCCTTGAGCGGTGCGGGCGGCAGGACCTGCACAATGTCGAGTGTGCCCGAGGGCAGGTAGCCGCCGCGAATCTGGCTGATGGCGATGTAGGGAGTTGCCGCAGCAACAACGACGGCTGAAGCCAGTATCCACGGACGAATGCTCATTAACGGGCCTCCAGCTGATCTTTGGGCGGCTTATGGCAGAGCGGGGATCGGTCCGCCAATCCCTGGAAAAGTGTCCCGGCTTGCTATCGCTCGTTCATGTTTCTAGTCCGACGCGCCTGAGTTTCAGGAGGCATATCATGCGCGCATTCATCTTCCCCGGGCAGGGCAGCCAGGCCGTCGGCATGGGCAAGGCGCTCGCCGAGGCGAGCCCCGCCGCCCGTGCGGTATTCCAGGAGGTCGACGAGGCGCTTGGCCAGCATCTTTTCCGTCTCATGACCGAAGGGCCCGAGGATCAGCTCGTGCTGACCGAAAATGCCCAGCCCGCAATCATGGCCAACGCGATCGCGACATTGCGCGTGCTCGAGCAGGAGGGGGGCATCCGTCTCGCCGACAAGGCCGATTATGTCGCGGGTCATTCGCTTGGCGAATATAGCGCCTTGTGCGCAGCCGGCGCGATCGACCTGGCGACCACGGCCCTGCTTCTCAAGCATCGCGGCCAGGCGATGCAGGCGGCGGTGCCGGTCGGCAAGGGCGCGATGGCTGCCCTGCTCGGCACCGATCTCGACAAGGCGCGTGCAATCGCCGCAGCGGCGGCCGAGGGCGAGGTGTGCACTGTCGCGAATGACAATGATCCCGGTCAGGTGGTGATTTCCGGCGCCCGCGCGGCGGTCGAGCGTGCGATCGCGCTGGCCAAGGATATGGGCGCCAAGCGTGCCGTGCTGTTGCCGGTTTCCGCGCCGTTCCATTGTCCGCTGATGCAGCCCGCCGCCGACGCGATGGAAAAGGCGCTGGCCGAGGCGCGAATTGATTCCCCGCTGGTCCCGGTCTTCGCCAATGTCACGGCGTCGCCGGTCGGCGATGCCGACACGATCCGCCGCCTGCTGGTCGAACAGGTCACCGGCATGGTGCGCTGGCGCGAATCGGTAATCGCGATGGCCGCGACCGGGGTCGAGCATTTCGTCGAGTTTGGCGGCAAGGTGCTGGGCCCGATGGTCAAGCGCAGCGTCGCCGATGTCGAGGTGACCAGCGCCGTGACGATGGACGATATCGAGACGCTGGCGAAGAGTTTGTAATGTAGTTCTCCCTCTTCTTCGAAGGGAGGGGGTTTTGAGTGGAGAATAAGAAATGTTCGACCTGACAGGCATGACCGCACTCGTAACCGGCGCTTCAGGCGGAATCGGCTCGGCCGTCGCGCAGGCGCTGGCGGCGCAGGGCGCACGCCTCGCCGTATCCGGATCGAATGGCGAAAAGCTGGAAGCGTTCAGGGCCAGCCTAGGTGGTGATCATGCCGCATTGCCGTGCAATCTGTCCGATGGCGCGGCGGTCGATGCGCTCGTGCCCTCGGCGGTCGAAGCGCTCGGCAAGCTCGATATCCTGATCAACAATGCCGGCGTCACGCGCGACAATCTCGTCATGCGCATGAAGGACGAGGAATGGGATCAGGTGATCCGCGTCAATCTGGAGGCCGCATTCCGCCTCGCCCGCGCCGCCGCGCGCCCGATGATGAAGGCGCGTTTCGGCCGGATCATCTCGATTACATCCGTTGTGGGTACGACTGGCAATCCGGGTCAGGCCAATTACGCCGCGTCCAAGGGCGGGCTGACCGCCATGTCGAAGGCGCTGGCGCAGGAACTCGCGTCGCGCGGCATCACCGTCAATTGCGTCGCGCCGGGTTTCATCACCTCGCCGATGACCGACGAACTGCCCGACGCGCAGAAGGAAGCGCTCAACGCGCGCATTCCGGCGGGCAAGATGGGTGAGGGCGCGGATATCGGCGCGGCAGTGGTCTATCTCGCCAGCAAGGAGGCGGGATATGTTACAGGGCAGACGTTGCATGTGAACGGCGGGATGGCCATGATCTGAAGGACGCCCCCTTGCGCGGGCACCGGACGCGTTCTACGTGCGTTCGGGAATTACCAAAACCCCCAGCAATAGAGGGACGATACCATGAGCGAGACCGCAGACCGCGTTAAGAAGATTGTCGTCGAGCATCTCGGCGTCGAGGCCGACAAGGTGACCGAGGACGCGAGCTTCATCGACGATCTTGGCGCGGACAGCCTCGACATCGTCGAGCTGGTGATGGCGTTCGAAGAAGAATTCGGCGTCGAAATTCCTGATGACGCCGCCGAGAAGATCACGACCGTCAAGGACGCGATCACCTTCATCGACGAGCATAAGGACTGATCGGCGGGCTTGGGCCGATGCAATTGCGTCGCCCGTGCCCATCGTTTGCCCAATTCCTTTGGCCATCCACATGACCGGCTCCCCGTCCCAGCGTGTCGCACATCCTAGTGTCGCACAGGGGGCGGGGGGCCGTTCTCTTTTGCAGATGAATTACGGAGATTCGCCATGCGCCGCGTTGTCGTAACCGGACTTGGACTCGTCACCCCACTTGGCGCCGATGTCGAAACGGCCTGGGCGAACATTCTTGCCGCGAAATCGGGCGCGGGCGTCATCACGCGATTCGATGCGAGCGACTATGTCTGCCGCATCGCCTGCGAGGTGAAACCGGCCGACCATGAATATGGCTTCGATCCCGGCAAGCGCGTTGATCACAAGGTGCAGCGCCAGGTCGACCCGTTCATCATCTACGGCATCGATGCAGCGGGCCAGGCGCTCGAAGATGCCGGTCTGACCGATATGACCGAAGAGCAGAAATTCCGTGCTGGTTGCTCGATCGGCGCTGGCATCGGCGGCCTTCCGGGCATCGCCAGCGAATCGATCGTGCTGCACGAAAAGGGCCCGAGGCGCGTTTCGCCGCACTTCGTCCATGGTCGCCTGATCAATCTGATCACGGGCCAGGTGCAGATCAAATATGGTCTGATGGGCCCGAATCACGCAGTCGTTACCGCCTGCTCCACGGGGGCGCATTCGATCGGCGACGCCGCGCGGATGATCGCGATGGACGATGCGGATGTGATGCTCGCGGGGGGCGCGGAAGGCGCGATCTGCCCATTGGGCATCGCCGGCTTCGCTCAGGCGCGCGCTCTCTCGACCAATTTCAACGATACGCCGGAACGCGCCAGCCGCCCTTACGATATTGACCGCGACGGTTTCGTGATGGGTGAAGGCGCCGGTGTGGTCTGTCTCGAGGAATATGAGCACGCCAAGGCGCGTGGCGCGAAAATCTATGCCGAGGTGATCGGCTATGGCCTGTCGGGCGACGCCTATCATGTCACGGCGCCGCATCCCGAGGGATCGGGGGCGTTCCGCTCGATGGAAATGGCGATGAAGAAGTCGGGTCTGTCGCTGTCGGATATCGATTATATCAACGCGCACGGCACCTCGACCCCGCTTGGCGACGAGCTTGAGTTGAACGCGGTGCGCCGCCTGTTCGGGAACAACATCGAGACGCTGTCGATGAGCTCGACCAAATCGGCGATCGGGCATCTGCTCGGTGGCGCCGGCGCAGTGGAGAGCATTTTCTGCATTCTCGCGCTGCGCGACCAGATCGTGCCGCCGACGCTCAACCTCGACAATCCGAGCGAGAATTGCGTTGGTGTCGATCTCGTCCCGCACAAGGCGAAGGAGCGTAAGGTGAAGGCGGTGCTGAACAACTCGTTCGGCTTCGGCGGCACCAATGCCAGCCTCGTCATGCGCGCGATCTGATTTGGTGTGCGCAAATTCGGCTGTTCCGCGCTGATCCTGGCGCTCATCGCCGCCGTGGCGGCGATGAGCATAGTCTATTATTGGGGCGGTAGCGGGCCCCTTAAGCGCAATGTGACGATCAGTATCGCGCCGGGCACCAGCATGGCGCAGGCGGCCGATCAGCTCGAAAAGGCCGGCGCGATCGGCTCCGCGAGCAATTTCAAGCTGCTCGCCCGTATCTTCGGCGGCGGGCAGGGAATCAAGGCAGGCGAGTATAGCCTGCCTGCGCATCTCAGTCGGGCCGATATCCTGAAACTGCTACAGGGCGGCAAGACGCTGCAGCGCTTCGTCATGATTGCGCCGGGCTGGCCTTCGGTGATGGTCAAGGACGCGCTGATGAAGAAGGATGAGTTGGAAGGATCGGTCGACGTACCGGCCGAGGGCTCGATCATGCCCGACAGCTACAGCTTTCAGCGCGGCGACACGCGTGCATCAATGGTGAAGCGGATGCAGCGTGCCATGACGCAGTATCTCGCCAGCGCCTGGGAGAAGCGCAAACCCGGCATCGCCGTGACCACGCCGCGCGATGCGCTGATCCTCGCGTCGATCGTGGAGAAGGAAACAGGCAAGGCAAGCGAACGGCGCCAGGTCGCGGCGGTCTATTCCAACCGGCTGAAGCGCGGCATGCCGCTTCAGGCCGATCCGACGGTGATTTATCCGGTGACCAAAGGCCGTCCGCTGGGGCGCCGGATCCTGCGTTCCGAGCTGCAGGCGAATAACGGCTACAATACATACGCGATGACCGGCCTGCCGGCTGGGCCGATCGCCAATCCCGGCCGTGATTCGATCGCGGCCGTGCTCGACCCGGCACAATCGAACGCGCTGTACTTCGTTGCCGATGGCACGGGCGGCCATGTCTTTGCCGACACGCTTGAGCAGCACAATGCGAACGTCCAGAAATGGTATGCGATCAGGCGCTCGCGCGGCGAGATGTGATCCCGTTACCTTCGCCGCAAGCCTTCAGACGGCGCCAATGGTTTCGAGCACCCGGCGATAGACGGTTTCAAGCGGCGTCTCTTCGCCCAATAGCGCGAAGGTGCCGTTGAGGGTGAAGAAGCAATGCCCATGGACGGTCGCGAGGAGCGAACGAGTCAGTGCGTCGGCTTCATCAATCTTGTCCTCCGGCAACACCGCGGCGATCTCGTCGCGGACGATGCCGGTCAGCGAGCGAATCTGCTCGCGATAATATTCCGGCGCACGCACATCATCGGGCAGGCGGTGATCGTACAGCGCGGTCCAGGCATGGCGATGGAGGATGGCAAACTCGAAATAGGCCTCGACCAGGGTGCGCAGCCGACCTTCCCGGATCCCGTCGAGCCGGGCCTCGAGATGCGCCTGCCATAGCGCCAGCGTCCGCGCATTGATCGCCACGATCAGCAGATCATAGGATTCGAACACGTTGTAGATCGTGCCGATCGAATAGCCGATCCGCTTCGCCACTTCGCGCGCGGAGAAGTGCGCGAAGCCGACATCCGAAATCTGGCGATGGCCCTCGCGGACGATCATCGCCCTCAATTCCTCGCGCGTATGATCCGAACGTCTGGCCATGCTACCTTCATCGTCGAGCCGAGACGATAACCATTAGACAGCGTTCAATAAAAATCAAACCTGCGCGATTCCGGCCTTATCCCCGCAAGGCGTTCGCCGCGCGCGCCTTTGCCTCGACCTCGGCCATCGTGCCGCCGGTCACCCAGCTGCCGCCGACGCACAGCACCGGATCGAACGCGAGCCAGTCGGGGGCGGTCGCCTCGGTGATCCCGCCGGTCGGGCAGAACTGCGCCTGATAGAAGGGTGCGGCGAGGGCCTTCAATGCCTTCAGCCCGCCCGATGCCTCGGCCGGGAAGAATTTGAAGTGCGTCAGCCCGAGATCGAGGCCGCGCATGATGTCGCCGGCATTGGCGATGCCGGGCAGGAACGGCACGCCGCTATCGACGATCGGACGGCCGAGCTTTTCAGTCAGGCCGGGCGAGACGATGAATTCGACATCGAGGTCCATGACCTGCTCGAACTGCTCCAGCGTCACCACCGTACCCGCACCGACGATCGCGCCGGGTACTTGCTTCATCTCGCGGATTGCATCGAGTGCGGCGGGGGTGCGCATGGTCACTTCGAGCACGCGCAGGCCGCCGGCGACCAGCGCTTCGGCCAACGGACGGGCGGTCGCGGCATCGTCGATCACAAGCACCGGGATGACCGCGCTGGTCCGCATGATCGCTTCGATACCCGTCATGATGTGTGCTCCTGTGCAAAGGCGGCAGCGGCACCGTAAAGGCCCGGCTGAGGATGAATGATCAGCTTGACCGGGATCGCGGCCATCATTTGCTGGAACCTGCCCTTGGCGGCAAACCGTTCGGCAAAGCCCGATCGGGAGAAATGCTCCTTGAGTCTCAGACCAAGGCCGCCGGCAATGACCACGCCTTTCGCGCCATGCGCCAGCGCGAGATCGCCCGCGACCGCGCCGAGGCTGAGGCAGAAGCGGTCGAGCGCGGCGAGCGCCAGGCTGTCCCGGCCTTCCAGCGCCATGGTCCAGATCGCCTTGTCGTCGAACCGCTGGATCGCGCGGCCCTCGATCTCGGCGAGCGTCTCGTAAATCGCGATGATGCCTGGTCCGGCGACGATCCGCTCGGTCGAGACGCGGGTGAACTTCTTGCGCAGATGCTTGACGAAGGCGTCCTCGATCCCGTCGAGCGGTGCGTAATCGACATGCCCGCCTTCGGTTTCCAGAACATGATAGCGATCGGTCGTACGCAGCACCTGCGCCACGCCGAGCCCGGTACCGGGGCCGCAGACTGTCAGCACGCCAGTTGGGGCGAAGGGCTGCTCCGGCCCGGCAAGATGCAGGAACTCGCTCTCCGGCGCCTGGGCCACGGCATGGCCGATCGCGCCGAAATCGTTGATCAGCACATAATCATCGACGCCGAGACGATCGGGAATCAGGGCTGGCCGGATGATCCACGGATTGTTGGTCAGCTTGATCACGTCGCCGCCAACCGGCGACGCTACCGCGATGGCGGCCGCGCGTGGCAACGGCCGTTGCTGCGTCGCGCCGAACGCTTCCCATGCGGTCTGCAGGCTCGCATGTTCCGCGGTCTTCAGCGTTACCGGCTCGCCAAGCGAGACGACGCGGCCATCGGCCACTTCGGCAATGGCGAAGCGGGCATGGGTCCCCCCGATATCGACCGTGACGACGTCCATGCTTACCAGTCCCCCAATTCTACCAGCCCATTGCCGCGAGCATGGCGGAACCGCCACGCTCGGCTTCGTTCGCGCGATCGCGCATGATCGAGAAGAGTTCGCGGCCCGTGCCCATTGCCGGTGCGGGCGCCGGTGCGAATTCGCGCGCGGCCCATTCCGCCGGATCGACCAGCGCGACCAACTCGCCGGTCTCGGCGGACACGCGGATGATGTCGCCGTCGCGCACCTTGCCAAGCGGCCCGCCGCCCAGCGCCTCGGGGCTCGAATGGATCGCGCACGGCACCTTGCCTGACGCCCCCGACATGCGGCCATCGGTGACCAGCGCGACCCGGAACCCGCGATTTTGCAGCACGCCGAGCGGCGGTGTCAGCTTGTGCAGTTCGGGCATGCCGTTGGCGCGAGGGCCCTGGAAGCGCACCACCACGACCACATCGCGATCGAGTTCTCCTGCCTTGAATGCGTCCTGCACTTGCTGCTGAGTCGAGAAGACCCGCGCTGGCGCTTCGATCGTCCAGCGGTCGCGCTCGACCGCGCTGACCTTGATGCACGACCGGCCAAGATTGCCGGCGAGGATGCGGAAACCGCCTTCGGGCGAGAAGGGCGCGCTCGCTGGGCGGAGGATCGTGTCGTCCTTGCTCTCGCCGGGATCGACCCAGCTCAGCGTGTCGCCATCGAGCGTCGCGGTCTTGCCGTAATCGGCCAGATCGTCACCCGCCACGGTCCGGATGTCGCGGTGCATCAATCCGGCATCGATCAGCTCGCGAATGACGAACGGCATGCCGCCGGCATCCTCGAAGCCGTTCACGTCCGCCGAGCCATTCGGATAGACTCGCGCGATCAGCGGCACCGCGCCGGACAGCCGGTCGAAATCGTCCCAATCGATGACGATTCCGGCACAGGCAGCGATCGCGGGCAAATGGATCAGGTGATTGGTCGACCCGCCGGTCGCGAGCAGGCCGATCGCCGCATTGACGATCGCCTTTTCATCGACGCATTCGCCCAGCGGACGGTAGTCGTCGCCTTTCCAGCCGATCCTGGCGAGTTGATGGACCGCCGAACGCGTCAGTTCCTGACGCAATTTGGTGCCCGGATTGACGAAGGCGGCGCCGGGCATGTGCAGGCCCATCACTTCCATCATCATCTGATTGGAATTGGCCGTGCCGTAAAAGGTGCAGGTGCCCTTGCCGTGATAGGCGGCAATCTCCGCCTCGAGCAATTCGTCGCGGGTTGCCTTGCCCTCGGCATATAGCTCGCGGACGCGGGCCTTTTCCTTGTTGGGGATGCCGGTGCGCATTGGCCCGGCCGGGATCAGGATCATCGGCAGATGACCGAAGCGCAATGCCCCCATCAGCAGGCCCGGCACGATCTTGTCGCAAATGCCGAGCAGCGCCGCACCCTCGAACATGCCGTGGCTCAGCGCGATGCCCGTGCTCATCGCGATCGTGTCGCGGCTGAACAGTGACAATTCCATGCCGGGATAGCCCTGCGTCACGCCGTCGCACATCGCCGGCACGCCACCCGCGACTTGCGCCGTCGCGCCCGCTTCGCGCGCCCAGATCTTCATCTGCTCGGGGTAGCGGTAATAAGGCGCATGCGCCGACAGCATGTCGTTATAGGCCGTGACGATGCCGATGTTCATCGCCGTGCCCGGCTTCATCGCGTCACGATCTTCGTCGGTGCCGGCATAGCCATGCGCCAGATTGGCGCAGCCGAGCATCGGCCGCTCGATGCCGCTATCGCGCTCGTGCCGGATCAGCGCGAGATAGGCGTCCCGCGTCGGCTTCGATCGCTCGATGACCCGGTCGGTGACGGCTGCGATAGCGGCGTGAAGGCTCATGCGGCGTCGGGGCTCCAATGGATGTCGACCGGCAATTCCGCATCGGCGAGCACGCGACCGATCGGATAGGGCGAGGACGGGCCTTGCTTGATAGCCTGTTCGATCACCTTGCGCTTGGCGGCGCCGGTGACGGCAAGCGTCAACGCGCGCGCGGAGACGATCGCGGCGCGGCTCAAGGTCACACGCGCCACCGGCGCTTCGGGCGGCAGCGGATCGGGCATCACGCCGAGCGCGCGGCGTTCGCGCGGGCCGGCAATGGCTTCCTCATAATCGGGGCCAGGGAAGATCGAGGCTGTATGCCCATCCGCGCCAACGCCGAGCAGGCACAGGTCGAGCGGCCAGTGATGGTCGCCGAGCCGCGAATCCGCCGCGCGGCCCGCCGCCTTGTAATCGGCCGCCGCCTCGCTGACGATCGGGATGACGCGCGCGCCCTTGGGAATGAACACCTTGCCGATCGCGGTGATGTTCGACAGCGGATCGCCGAGCGGCACGATGCGTTCGTCGGTCGGAATGATCGTGACGCGCTTCCAGTCGAGCTTGGTTGCAGCAAGCTTGGCGTAGATCGGCAAGGGGGTCTTGCCGCCGGCCAGAGCGATGACGCACGCGCCGCGCGCGTCGATCGCACTTTCGATCACAAAGGCGATATCGCCCACGACCGCATCCGCCATCTCTTCGGCGTCCTCATAGTCCCACCATTCGATTTCTTCGCTCATCTGTCCGTTCCATAAATCTGAAAAATGAAAACCGTTCGTGCTTAGCCTGTCGAAGCACCGTTCTTCTTCGGCGAAACGTCGGAGAAGGAAGCACGGCCTTTCGACAAGCTCGGGGCGAACAGCGGTTCGTTAGGTCAAAACTCAATCATCCTGCCAGGTTACCCCATCGCGCTCGGTCAGCGCGATCGCGGCCGATGGGCCCCATCCGCCCGAGGCATAGGATTTGGGTTTTACGCCATTCGCTTCCCAGCCGGCGCGAATCGCGTCGATCCATTGCCACTGCGCCTCGACTTCGTCACGGCGCACGAACAAGGTCGGGTCGCCTTCGATCAAATCAAGCAGCAGCCGCTCATAAGCGATGCGCCGCCGCGTGCCGGCAAAGGCGCTGTCGAGACTGAGGTCGAGCGGCACTTCGCGCAAGCGGATGCCGTCGCGGTCGAGCCCCGGTTCCTTGGCCATTACCAGCAGCCGGACATATTCCTCTGGCTGCAGCCGGATGATCAGCATGTTGGGCTGGAGCAGGCCGCCACGGTCGCCGAACATCGAATGCGGCACCGCCTTGAACTGGATCGCGATCTCCGAACGGCGCGCAGCCATACGCTTGCCGGTGCGCAGATAGAAGGGCACGCCCTGCCAGCGCCAATTGTCGACATGCGCCTTGATCGCGACGAATGTCTCGGTGTTCGATGGCTTGCCCAGTTCGTCGGCATAGCTTTTGACGATCTCGCCATTGACCGCGCCCGCGCCATATTGGCCGGTGACGGTCAAATGCGGCACATCCGCCGGCGCCATCTGGCGCAGCGAACGAAACACCTTGGCCTTCTCATCGCGAATCGCCGTCCCGTCGAAGCGGGCAGGGGGCTCCATTGCGATCAGCGCGAGCAATTGCAGCATATGGTTCTGCACCATGTCGCGCAGCGCGCCGGCATTTTCGTAATAGCCCGCGCGATCCTCCAGCCCGACCGTCTCGGCGATGGTGATCTGGACATTGTCGATGCCGCGCGCATTCCAGACCGGCTCGAAGAAGGAGTTGCCGAAGCGCAGCGCAAGGATGTTCTGCACCGTCTCCTTGCCGAGATAATGGTCAATGCGGAACGTCCGCTCCTCGGGGAAGGCGAACGCAACCGCGTCGTTGATCTCGCGGCTCGTCGCCAGGTCATAGCCGAGCGGCTTTTCCAGTCCGATACGCACCGTCGGCCCGGCCAGGCCGACCGATTCGAGGCCCTTGATGGTCGGCTCGAACAGGAAGGGCGCGGTCGACAGGAAGATGGCGAGCCCACCCGACACATCGCCGATCTTCTCGGCCAGCGCCCCGAACCCATCGATCTTCGACGCATCGAGCGCCTGATAGCTCAGCCGCTCGAGGAAGCTCTTGATCGCTGCCTTGTCCTTGCGGTCCTCGGGCAGGAACTCCTCCAGCGCCTTGGCGGCGAAGGTACGATAGCTCTTGTCGTCATGCTCCGACCGGGCGGAACCGGTGATCGACAATGCTTCGGGCAACAGGCCATCGGCGTGCAGACCATAGAGCGACGGAAGCAGCATACGCTGCGCCAGATCGCCGGTCGCACCGAACAGGAGCAGCTTGGCCACCGGATTGCGCATGGGTGTCTCCTTGTATCGTCGGCCTGCGCGGTAGCCTGGGGAGGGCGCGCCGCCAACGGGAATATGTCTGCGTTTAGACGGTCAGCCCGGTGATCGGATCGAATCCCGCCATGATGTTCAAACTCTGCACCGCAGCACCCGCCGCGCCCTTGCCGAGATTGTCGAGCGTCGCGATCAGCCGCGCCTGACCGGTGTCGGGGTTGCCGCACACCCGCAGGGTCAGCCGGTCGGTTCCCGCATCGGCCTCGATCGCGACGGTGGCGGCATCGTCCGCGACGATGTTGATCAGCGCACAATCGCGATAGGCTTCGCTCAGCACCGCTTCGCAGACATGCAGGCTCGGCCGGCGCGGGAATGCATGCAATGGCAGCGGTACCTCGACGATCATGCCGCGATAGGTATTGGCAACTGAGGGCATGAAGATTGGTGCATGCTCCATCCGCGCATGCTTTTGCATCTCCGGCACATGCTTATGGGCTAGGCTGAGTCCATAGATGCGCGCGGCGGGTGGCGGATTTGCGCTCTCATACTCGGCGATCATGGCCTTGCCGCCGCCCGAATAGCCCGACACCGCATTGACCGTGATCGGCCAGTCGACCGGCACCAAGCCCATGCGCACCAGCGGCCGCACCAACGCGAGGAAGCCGGTCGGGTAGCAGCCCGGATTGCTCACGCGCTTTGCTTCGGCGATCGCCGCCTGCTGACCAGGTTCGAGTTCGGGGAAGCCATAGGTCCAGCCCTCCGCCGTGCGGAACGCGGTCGAGGCATCGATCACGCGCGTGCGATCATTGTCGATCAGGGCGACCGCTTCGCGCGCCGCGTCGTCGGGCAGGCACAGGATGACGAAGTCGGCATCGTTCAATGCTTCGGCGCGCGCCTTTGCGTCCTTGCGCCGCGCTTCCTCGATCTGGACAAGCGCGATGTCGACTCGTCCGGCCAGCCGTTCGCGGATCTCAAGGCCCGTGGTGCCTGCCGCACCATCGATGAAGACGCTGACGCTCATGACACGCACGGCGCAAGTGCGGCTGCGGCAATATAGCCGACCTGGCCATGTCCTGGCGCAATGCCCCAGGCATCGTCGCCGGCATATTCAAGCACTTCGAACAAATCGTCGGGCAGCAAAATGGCGACGGCGGTGGAATCGTGCGGGCGTTCGCTGCGCAGCACTGTCTCCGTGGCAACGACCATTGACAACGGCGCGGCATAATGCGGCGCGAAGACATGTTCCGCGAGGCGAATGTCCGCGATATCGCGGCGGACGGCATTGGTACGCGGGTCGAGCTTGGTCGACGGCCCGGTCAGCGCGAAGCTTCTACGCGCTGGCCCGGCGGACGGCGGGTTGCTCGGCATCGCCGAGGAATTGCCCGAACTCTTCAAGAAACTCTGCCCCTTCACTGGTCTTCGCGACGAAGATATTGCGTTTGTCGGTATCGTCGCGCTGTCGGCGCAGATAGCCCAGCGCACCAAGTCTGTTCAAGGCGCGCGTGACGACCGGTTTAGAAACATTCAGCACCCGGGCAAGCCCTCGTACCGTATGCGGTCCCGGTCTGAGATAAACGACGAGCAGCAATGCCATCTGGCGATTGGTCAGGTCGGGTTCACCGGACCGTACATAATCGACCAGTGCCTGCATCCAGGAACCGAGGGAGGATCCCGTCGATGCGGGGGGACGTTCAAGTATGGTGGCCACAATAAAATTCCACATTACGCAATGCCCGAAGGCAGGACATCGCCGGTCATAACGCCCGTGAGCGCGGCTGGTTTCAGTGCGGAGGCGAAATGTTCTGGTTAGCGGCCAGAACGTTTCACTGGTGCGGTGGTTGATCGAACGGGCCACCTCGCCTATGTCGCCGCTTTCCGCAGCAATTCCTCAGCCAAAGATCGCGCAACCGCTCATGTTCACCTTCATCCTCGTTGTTCATGCCGTCGTTGCGGCGTTCCTGGTCGGGGTCATCCTGATGCAGCGCTCGGAGGGCGGCGGGCTTGGTACGGGGGGCAGCCCGTCGGGGCTGATGTCGGCGCGCGGCGCGGCGGATTTCCTCACTCGCGCCACGTCTGTCCTCGCGACGGTGTTCGTCGGCCTCAGCATCCTGCTCGCGGTGCTGGCCTCGACCCGCCAGGCAGTGACGATCGATCCGACGCTCGCCCGCAAGCCCGTCGCAGCCCCGGCAGCGGCGCCGCCAGCCAATGATGCGGCAACGGCGGCGGCGCTCGCGGCAAATGCGACCGCGCCGGCGAACAACAGCGCAGTTCCGCTCGCGCAATAATCTCAGCCATAATCCGCCACTTGGCGGATTTCCGACAGCTTTTCGGAGTCGCACGCTTGTCGCGCGACCCTAAACGACGCTAGGCCTTTGCTCCCATGGCGCGGTTCATTTTTATCACCGGCGGCGTGGTTTCCTCGCTCGGCAAAGGTCTCATGGCGGCGAGCCTCGCGGCTCTCCTGCAAGCGCGGGGGTACCGCGTGCGTATCCGCAAGTTCGATCCTTATCTGAATGTCGATCCCGGCACGATGTCGCCCTACCAGCATGGCGAAGTCTATGTGACCGACGACGGGGCGGAAACCGACCTCGATCTCGGCCATTATGAGCGCTTCACCGGCGTGCCGTCGCGCCAGTCGGACAATGTCACCTCGGGCCGTATCTATCAGCAGATCATCGCGCGCGAACGGCGCGGCGATTATCTCGGCGCGACCGTGCAGGTCATTCCGCACGTCACCGACGCGATCAAGGAATTCGCCCAGGCGCAGACCGACGATGTGGATTTCGTGCTGTGCGAAATTGGCGGCACGGTCGGCGATATCGAATCTCTGCCCTTCATCGAGGCGATTCGGCAGATCCGCAACGACCTTGGCCGCGGCCAGTCGGTCAGCATCCATGTCACCCTGGTGCCGTACATCGCTGCCGCCGGCGAGTTGAAGACCAAACCGACTCAGCATTCGGTACGCGAACTCGCGGCGCTTGGTGTCCAGCCCGACGTGCTGGTGTGCCGCTGCGAACAGCCGCTGCCGGCGAGCGAGCGGGCCAAGATCGCTTTGTTCTGCAACGTGCCCCAGGCCGCAGTGATTCCGGCGCTCGACGCCAAGAGCATCTACGCGGTGCCGATGCAGTACCATGCCGAAGGGCTCGATTCGGAAGTGCTGCGCGCTTTCGGCATCGAACCGGGCGAGGCGCCGAAGCTCGATCGCTGGATCGATATCGTCGACCGGCTCGAGAACCCCGAAGGCGAAGTCACGATTGGTGTGGTCGGCAAATATGTCGGCCTGCCCGACGCCTATAAGTCGCTCAATGAAGCCCTGGTGCATGGCGGCATCGCCAACCGGGTGAAGGTCAACATCCAGTGGATCGATGCCGAGCTGTTCGAGCAGACCGACAGCGACGTCGCAGCGAAGCTCGAACCGCTTCACGCAATCCTGGTTCCCGGCGCGTTCGGCGAACGCGGTGCCGAGGGCAAGATCGCCAGCGTCCGTTTCGCGCGTGAACGCCGTGTGCCGTATTTCGGCATTTGTTTCGGCATGCAGATGGCCTGCATCGAAGGCGCCCGCGATCTGAGCGGCATTGCTGACGCCTCATCGACCGAATTCGGTCCGACCGATGAACCGGTGGTCGGCATGATCACCGAATGGATGACCTCCGACGGTATCGAAAAGCGCGAGGCCGGTGGCGATCTCGGCGGCACGATGCGGCTCGGCGCCTATGCGGCGAAGCTCGACGGGAACAGCGTCGTCGCCTCGATCTATGGCAGCAACGACATCAGCGAGCGCCATCGTCACCGTTACGAGGTCAATACCGGGTATCGCGAGGCGCTGGAAAAGGGCGGACTGGTGTTCTCCGGCATGTCGCCCGACGGCACCTTGCCCGAGATTGTCGAGCGGCCGGACCATCCCTGGTTCATCGGCGTGCAGTTCCATCCCGAACTGAAGAGCAAGCCGTTCGACCCACATCCCTTGTTCGCCAGCTTCGTCGAAGCTGCGGTGAAGCAAAGCCGGCTGGTCTGAAACCGCGGTTTCTCCCTGTTGGTCGCGAGCAACAGGGACTGATCGTCGTCCGTTTTCCAACGATAAGAAAGTAAAGTGGTGCGGTCGCTGAGCGTTGCGGCCGGCATCACCGTGCCACAGACGATCTGCCTGGTTCCGAAATCAATCTTGCGCGAGCGAGAGGATGTGGCGCTCATCCGGGCGCAGCGCGACGCTTGTTTGGGTCACTTCATCGAAGCGATAAAGCGAAAAAGCCCGGATTCGCGCCAGCGTAAAGTTCAACTTTAGCGGGCTCAAGAACGCAGCGGATAGAACTCCCACCGAAATAGTAGAGTTTAGGCTCTTCTCTAGGGGGAATCATTGATGCTCGCTCACACTCTTTCCGCGTTGTTGGCTTCGACGGCGATTGCGCAAACCGCTCCGGAACCTGTTGCGCCACCGCAGGTCACGCCGACAGTCTCTGTTCCGGGCACGCCGGAGCGCGATGAAGAGGATGTTCAGCGCAGTTCGGTCGCGTCCGACATCATCGTCACTGCACGCCGCCGCGCGGAAGCGGTGCAGGACGTGCCGATCGCGATCTCGGTGGTTGGCGTCAAGGAACTCGACAGCACCGGCAGCTTCAACGTGGCGCGGCTGCAGCAGCTTCAGCCGACGCTGCAATTCTATTCGTCCAACCCGCGCAATTCGTCGGTCAATATCCGCGGCCTCGGTGCGCCACTCGGCCTGACCAATGACGGCATCGACCAGGGCGTCGGCGTCTATATCGACCAGGTCTATTTCAGCCGCGTCGCGGTCGCCACGCTCGATTTCCTCGATGTTCAGCAAGTCGAGACGCTGCGCGGGCCGCAGGGGACACTCTACGGCAAGAACACCGTTGCCGGTGCGATCAACATCACGTCGAAGGCGCCGAGCTTCAATTTCGAGGGGCGAGCCGAAGTCACTGCCGGCAACCTGGCGTTCAAACAGGCCAAGGCATCGGTTTCCGGGCCGATCAGCGATAATGTTGCCGTGCGCCTCGGCCTCTCGACGACCAGCCGGCGCGGCACGATCTACAACGTCAAGACCGGCACCTATATCAACGCGCAGGATAATATCGGTTTCCGCGGTGCCCTGCTGTGGAATGCGAGCGACAGCCTCAAACTCACCTTGTCCGGCGATTATAACCGCCAGGATCCCGCATGCTGCGCGCAGATTTTCGTGCGAAATGGCTCCACGCAGCGTGCGCTGAACCGGCAGTATGACGCTTTGTCGGCGCAGCAGAATTACGTCGTGCCGAGCCGTAATCCGTTTGACCGGGTGACCGATGTCGATGCTGAATTAGCCGCGAAGAACATTCTTGGTGGCGTGTCGCTACGCGGCGAACTTGAGCTGGGCTCGGGAACGCTGACCTCGGTTACCGCTTGGCGCTTCTGGGACTGGGGTCCGAAGAACGATCGCGACTTCACCGGCTTGCCGATCACGACCAAGTCCAACAATCCGACCAAGCAGAATCAGTACACGCAGGAATTCCGCTATGCCGGCAAGGGTAATGGCTTCGACTATGTCCTAGGTGTCTTCGGCTTCTATCAGGACATCCATACGACTGGCATTCAGCAACAGGGGTCTGCGGCGAGCCGTTGGCTGATCAGTCCAACGGCACGTGACACGACCGCTCCCGGAAGCCCTCTGCTCTATCTGGATCCGACTGTGCTGAATGGGTTGACGGCCAATAACGATATTCGCCTGAAGAATTTCAGCGGGGCTGTATTCGGCAAGCTTAACTGGGACCTGACCGACCAGTTCACGATCTCACCCGGCCTTCGGGTCAACTATGACAACAAGATCGGCAGTTATGTAAGCGTCGTCAGAGACGGGCAGGGCAATCTCGTCCCAACCGGCGGCGGCACACCGCGTCAGGTCGAGCAGCGCACAGCGATCCAGCCTCAGGCATTCAGAGATGAAGCTTATAAGGCATGGAATCTTACATACGACCTGACGGCGTCTTACAAGCCGACGCGCGATGTACTGCTGTACGCTACTTACGCCCATACCTTCAAATCAGGCGGTCTGAATTTGAACGGTGTGCCGGTTGTGGGAGGCGTGGTCCAGACACAGCTCGCCCAGATCAAGCCAGAAAAGGTCGACCATTTCGAGGTGGGCGTGAAATCGCAATTCTGGGATCGCAGGGCGACGCTCAACCTCACTGCTTATTGGACCGACATCAAGGATTATCAGGCGATCGTGAACGACAGTTCGACCTCTGCGTTGCGCGGCTATCTCGCCAATGCGCCGAAGGTGCGCGTGCGGGGTGTCGAAGCCGATTTTTCCGTTCGTCCGTCGGATCGCTTCAATGTCTACGTGAACGGCGCCTACACCGACCCCAAATATGTGGACTTCAAAAATGCACCTTGCCCGCCTGAACTCTCTGGCGGCGGCAGTGGCGCGGTCATCGGCGCCCCGGGAGCGCCAGGCACCAATAGTCCGCTGGTCTGCAATATTTCAGGCCAGTTGCTCCCGGGCATCTCGAAATGGGCTTTTTCCTATGGCGGCGAGTATAACGTCCCGGCAAGGTTGTTCGGACTAGACGGTCAGGCATATGTAGCGGCCGACGCCAATTCCCGGACCACATTCTCGTCCAACGCCTCGCGGTCGATCTATACCGATATTAACGGCTATACCCTGACAAACTTCCGTGCGGGCTATCGCACCGACAGCTTCAATGTCTTCGGCTGGGTGCGCAATGCCTTTGACGCGAAGTATTTCGAGCTGCTCGCGACCACGCCGGGCAATACCGGCCTGATCGCCGGCAATCCCGGCGATCCTCGGACCTATGGCCTGACGATCAGCGCTTCCTTCTGACGTGCGTATGGCCCTCTCCCGTGCGCGGGAGGGGGCCGGTTGCGGACCGTCGCGTTCGGATAACGGCCCTAGCCGGGCGTTCCGGCTGAGGTTTCGTTCGCGTAAAGTGAGATTTTCCGGGCCGGAAATGTCAAACGCCCGGACCGTCTCCAGCCCGGGCGCCTGCGTGACGATCGCTCGTCAGCCCCCTTTGTCCCGCCCTCGCTGCACACCTTGTTTTCAAGGTGGAGCTGAAAGCATTCCCCGAACCACGGCCATTGCCTGTGTCTCAGTGTTGGAAGTGCTAGGTTCGACGGGCGCGTTTGTCACCGGCAATGTGACCGGTTCGGTTCGATTGCGGCGATCCTGTGGCGATTGCGCAACAGGGTGCCTCAGTTGCCAGCGACGCACGCGCATCCTAGAGCGGCGCTGTCATTCCTCGGGCGGGCATCACCGGCACCCATGATATTATCACGCTACGAACGCATGATCGCCCGGCGCTATCTCCTGCCGGGCAAGGGGGAAGCATTCATCTTCCTCGTCGCCGGCATCAGCCTGGTCGCGGTGATGCTCGGTGTCGCCGCCCTGGTCATCGTGATGAGCGTGATGAACGGTTTTCGCGCCGAACTGTTCGACAAGATCGTCGGTCTGAACGGTCATGCGGTGGTGCAGGGGATTGGTGGGCAAATTCCCGACTGGCGCGACATGGTCAAGGCCGCCCGGGCGACCCCCGGCGTGACCAGCGCGACGCCGATGATCGAACAGCCGCTGATGACCAGCTATAATGGCCGGGTCGAAGCGGTACTGGTTCGTGGCATGCGCGTGCAGGATATTCGCGGCAATTCGACGATCAGCACCAAGGTGGTGATGGGCTCGCTCGCCAGCCTCGCCCCCGGCAGCGGCAAGATCGCGATCGGATCGCGCCTCGCCGATTCGTTGGGCGCGCAGGTCGGCAGCGAAATCTCGCTGATCAGCCCACAAGGGCAAACCACCCCGTTCGGCACGGTACCGCGGATCGTTTCCTATACCGTGGGCGCGATCTTCGAGATCGGCGTCTATGATTACGACAAGGCCTATGTCGTGATGCCGATCGAGGATGCGCAGACATTGCTGCTGATGGGCGACAATGTCGGCATGATCGAAGTGCAGACGGTCGACCCCGATCGCGTCGGTCCGATTCTGGCGCCGCTTGCCGACAAGATCGGAAGGCGCGCAGTGATCGCCGACTGGCGGCAGATGAACGCGCAATTGTTCGAGGCGCTCGCGGTCGAGCGCGTCGCGATGTTCACCGTGTTGTCGATCATCATCCTGGTCGCGGTGTTCAATATCCTGTCGTCACTGATCATGCTGGTGCGCGCCAAGACCCGCGACATCGCCATTCTGCGCACGATGGGCGCGACGCGAGTCGGATTGATGCGCATCTTCATGGTGGTCGGCACGACGATCGGCGCGCTGGGCATCGTCGCCGGGCTGATCCTCGGTTTCATCTTCCTCTATTACCGGCAGGGCGTGGTGAATTTCGTCCAGTTCGTCACCGGACAGAATCTGTGGGACCCGGCGATCCGGTTCCTCACCGAACTGCCGTCCAAGACCGATCCGGTCGAAATCGTCGTGATCGCGCTGATGGCGCTGGTGTTCAGCTTCCTCGCCACGCTTTATCCAGCGTTCAAGGCTGCAAGCACCGATCCGGTCCAGGTGTTGCGTTATGAATGAGATGAATGAGCCGATCCTTGCCGTTTCCGGCCTGACACGCAGCTTCGCCCAGGGCGGCGTCACGATCGAAGTGCTGCGCGGTGTCGACCTGACCGTCGGGGCAGGGGAGATCGTCGCGTTGCTCGGGCCCTCAGGGTCGGGCAAATCGACCCTGCTCCAGGCGATCGGCTTGCTTGAGGGCGGGTTCAGCGGATCGATCCGGATCGCCGGCAGCGAGGCGGCGCAGCTCGATTCGCATCAGCGCACCGTGGTCCGCCGCGATTATCTCGGCTTCATCTATCAATTCCATCACTTGCTGCCCGATTTCAACGCATCGGAAAATGTCGTCCTGCCGCAGCTGATTCGCGACAAGACTCGCGCCGAGGCTGATGACCGCGCCGAATCGCTGCTGACCGCGCTTGGCCTTGGTCAGCGCCTGACGCATCGGCCGAGCCAGCTCTCGGGTGGCGAGCAGCAACGTGTCGCCGTCGCGCGCGCGCTGGCCAATCGGCCGGCGCTGGTGCTGGCCGATGAACCCACCGGCAATCTGGACGAGGCCACTGCCGATATCGTCCTTGCCGAATTCCTCCGTCTCGTCCGCCATGAAGGGTCTGCGGCGCTGGTCGCGACTCATAATGAGCGCATGGCGCTGAAGATGGACCGCGTGGTCCGGCTTCACGAGGGAAGACTGGCATGACCATTTGCTTATATTGTCCGAACCTTAATTCGGCGGCTTGATCCTATGCCGGCCTGGACCACCATACCCATATTGTCCGGACGCTATGTCACGCTTCGTCCGCTTGAGCCCGGGGACGGCGAGGCGCTGGTCGCGGCGATCGCCGACGATCTGGCCGACCAGTTCTACACGTTCGTGCCCAATGCCGCCACGGTCGGCACCTGGATGGCGAAACTGATGAGCGAGCGCGATGCCGGGCGGGCCATGCCATTTGCGGTGCTCGATGCGGAGGGCGCGATCGCCGGCACCACGCGCTTCATGCGTATGAGCGCCCCGCATCGCCGGGTCGAGATCGGCGGCACGCTCTATGCGCGGCGCGTGCAGCGCACCGGGCTCAACAGTGAGACGAAGCGGCTGCTGCTGACTCATGCGTTCGAAACGCTTGGCTGTTCGTGCGTCCAGTTGCGCACCGATTGGCTCAACCAGCGGTCGCGGCGTGCGATCGAACGGCTCGGTGCGAAGCTCGATGGCGTGCTGCGCAATCATATGGTGATGCCCGATGGCCATTTGCGCGACACCGTGGTCTATTCGATTACCGCGACCGAATGGCCGGGGGTCCGCGCCAATCTCGACTATCTGCTCGCGCGCCACGAAGGAGCGACCGCATGACCGCAGTGACCGACCTGAGCGTCAAGGCCGCCAATGGCGGCAGTGTCGATCTCTCCGTTTATGCCGGGCAAGTGCTGCTGATCGTCAACACCGCCTCCAAATGCGGCTTCACACCGCAATATGAGGGGCTGGAGGCGCTGCACCGCAAATATGCCGATCGCGGTTTCGAAGTGCTTGGCTTTCCCTGCAATCAGTTCGGCAGCCAGGAACCTGGCGATGCGGCGGAGATCGCCAATTTCTGCACCCTGACCTATGATGTGACCTTCCCGGTCTTCGCCAAGATCGACGTCAATGGCTCGGACGCCGACCCGCTGTTCCAGAAGCTGCGCAGTGAAGCGCCCGGCTTGCTCGGATCGACCGGGATCAAGTGGAACTTCACCAAATTCCTGGTCGACCGCGGCGGCAAGACGATCGCGCGCTATGCGCCGACGACCAAGCCCGAGGACATCGAAGCGGATATCGAAAAGCTGCTGTCGGCGCCGCGCTAAAGGTAGAAATCACCACTGACGAGCGTGACCGCACTGCTGAAGGCGATGGCCAGATCGGCAATGCCGTCGCCATTGGTGTCGCCATAGACGGTCGTCACGCCGCCGGCGATGTCATAGCGCAGCTGACCCGCAACACCGGTGAACGAGCCGGTCCCGATGAACGAAAACGCGTTGTCCGAGCCGCCGACGACGGCGTCGATGCCGGACAACCGGATCCTGTCGCCCGCAGCATGGCTGAAATCGGTGATCAGGTCGGTCGTCGCCCAGCTTGCGCCGCCAATCTCGCCTGCACCGAACACGAATTCATCGCTGCCCGCCCCGCCGGTCAAAATGTCCGCGCCGGTGCCGCCGGTCAGCGTGTCGCTGCTCGAACCCCCGATCAATGTGTCATTGCCGTCCCGACCGGACAGCGCTGCCTTGGTCGATGCCGATCCCGCGTTGATGGTGTCGTTGTACAGCGAACCATAGACCGTTTCGATATCCTCAAGGCTGTTCATATAGGTGCCGAGAATGGTGTCGGACCCAGTGGTGAACAGGGTCGTGAAGTCGATCGTCACACCCGTCGCGCTGGTGCCGGCGTCGAACGTGAAGCTATCGAATCCGGAACCGCCATCGGCATAGTCGCCGATCCCGAACATCAAGGTATCGTCGCCGCCCAGACCATAGAGCACGTCATAATAGGTATCCGTGCCGAGTGCCGAAACCGAGCCGAAGCCGGCGGTGAGATAATCGATACCGGCACCGCCGGTGAGCGTGTCGCTGCCATCCTGGCCCAGCAGGCTGCAGATCTTTCCCCCGGGCGAGCCCGTGATCATGACGTCGTTGAACGCTGTCCCGGTCGCTGAATCGAGATTCTCGAATCCCTGGATCGTCCCGCCGCCCAAGGTCGCGCTGCCGCCCAGCCACAGGCCGGTAAAGTCGATATTGACGGCCGACGACGCGTTGCTCAGGAAAAGCGACAGGTTATCGGTGCCGTTGCCGCCATTCGCATTGTCGCCATAACCGATAAAGATATGGTCGTTACCATCCCCGCCAAGCACCGTGTCGACAGATGTGTCGGTGTCCAGCCCGAGATACGCGAAGAGAAAGTCGTTCCCCGATCCGCCATCGATGTAATCCGCACCGGCTCCGCCGGCCAGGCTATCGTCACCGCCATTGCCGTAGATGAAATCACCCGATCCGGTGCCGGTGTAATAATCACTGACACTGGTGCCATTGAACGTCGCCATGCAAATCGCTCCCCATGATTGATGCGGTTGAACGCGAGTCGAGTTGGTTGGCAGGGAGCGTTTCATGGTCGAATATCAATCGCAAGTGTCTCTTTCCTTGTTTGCGACAGGGTGAACTATTTACTTCCATAGTGGCTGTATTTGCTGCGTGGGATAACGCGGCGGGCTGATTGCCGGACCTTCTCGACGCAGCCTGAATGTCTCAAACCTCGACAAACCAATCGGCTTTGTCATCCATGTCATGCCCCCTTGTGCGCAAGGAAGGAGTTAGCCACAGGTTTTTGCGCCGTCGGTGCTTCCCATCCCGCGCCACACTCCGCATAAAGCTGGCATGCCTCATTCCGCGTTTGTGCCCCTGCGTATCTTTTCGTCCTTTACGATGCTCGATGGCGCAATCGAGCCGAAGGCGATCGCCAAGCGCGCCCAGGAACTGGGCTTTCCCGCCGCGGCGCTGACTGACCGCAACGGGCTTTATGCCGCGATGGCTTTTTCCGACGCGGCGAAGGGCGCGGGCGTTCAGCCGATCATCGGCGCAATGCTTGGCGTCGCCCGGCCCGATATGCCCGAAGGCGTGGAGGCACCGCTCGACTGGCTGGCGCTCTATGCCCAGGATGAGGCGGGCTATCAGAACATCTGCGCTCTGGTGTCGATGGCGCATCTCGACCGCCCGATCGAACAGGCGCCGCATGTCGATTTCGCCACGCTGGAAGGGCGTACCGACGGCGTGATCGCGCTGACCGCCGGCCGCGAGGGCGGCCTGACGCGGCTGCTGGCCGAGGGGCAGGACGGCCGTGCGATGGCCTATGCCGACCGGCTGCAGTCATTGTTTCCCGACCGGCTCTATATCGAGCTTACCCGCCGCCTCGACGAAATCGAGGGCAGGGCGGAGCCGGCCTTGCTTGATCTCGCTTATGCACGCGATTTGCCGCTGGTCGCGACCAATCCGTGCTGCTTTGCCGATGAGGATTTCAGCGAAGCCCATGACGCGATGCTGTGCATTGCCAATTCGACCTATATCGCCAGCGACGACCGCCCACGCAGTTCGCCCGACGCCTGGATGAAGCCGGCCAAGGACATGCGCATGCTGTTCGCCGATTTGCCCGAGGCGATCGCCAACACGCTGGTCGTGGCGCAGCGCTGTGCCGTCGCGGCGCCCGCGCGCAAGCCGATCCTGCCGAGCCTGGCCGGCGACCGTGATGCCGAATCCGAGGCGCTGCGCGTCGATGCGCATGCCGGCCTCGCCGAACGCCTGAAGCGCGGCCTGGCGCCGAACACGACCGAAGCGGAGTATTTCGCCCGGCTCGACTTCGAGCTCGACGTGATCATCCAGATGGGCTTCCCGGGCTATTTCCTGATCGTCGCGGACTTCATCAAATGGGCCAAGGACAATGACATTCCGGTCGGTCCGGGCCGTGGTTCGGGCGCGGGCTCGGTCGTCGCCTGGGCGCTGACCATCACCGATCTCGATCCGATGAAGCTCGGGCTGCTGTTCGAACGCTTCCTCAATCCGGAACGCGTGTCGATGCCCGACTTCGACATCGATTTCTGCGAAACCCGCCGCGAAGAAGTGATCCGCTACGTCCAGCGCAAATATGGCACCGACCATGTCGCGCAGATCATCACCTTCGGGCGGCTGAAAGCGCGCGCCGTGCTCAAGGACACCGGCCGCGTGCTGCAGATGAGCTATGGCCAGGTCGACCGGCTGGCGAAGCTCATCCCCAACCATCCGACCGATCCCTGGACGCTCGATCGTGCGCTCAACGGCGTCAGCGAACTGGCGCAGGAATATCGCAACAACGACGGTGTGAAGCACCTTCTCGACCTGGCGATGAAGCTCGAAGGGCTGCCGCGGCACAGCTCGACCCATGCCGCCGGCGTGGTGATCGGCGACCGTCCGCTCAACCAGCTCGTGCCGCTTTATCGCGATCCGCGATCGGACATGCCGGTCACGCAGTTCGACATGAAATATGTCGAGGCCGCCGGACTGGTGAAGTTCGACTTTCTCGGCCTCAAGACACTATCCGTTCTGAAGAAGGCCGTGCAACTGCTGGCAAAGCGCCGGATCATTGTCGACCTCGATGCCCTGGAATGGACCGACGACGCGACGTTCAAGCTGATCCAGAGCGGCAACACCGTCGGCGTGTTCCAGATCGAATCCGAAGGCATGCGGCGCACGCTGACCGCCGTGCGGCCGACCGTGTTCGAGGACATTATCGCGCTCAACGCGCTGTATCGTCCCGGCCCGATGGACAATATTCCGATGTTCGGTCGCCGCAAGAACGGCAGCGAGCCGATCGAATATCCGCACCCGCTGCTGGAGCCGATCCTGAAGGAAACCTATGGGATCTTCGTCTATCAGGAACAGGTGATGCAGGCGGCGCAGATCCTCGCCGGCTACAGCCTGGGCGGCGCCGATCTGCTGCGTCGCGCCATGGGCAAGAAGATCAAGGCCGAGATGGACGCGCAGCGCGCGACTTTCGTCGAAGGCTGTGCAAAGGCGCATGGCATTGCCGCGGGCAAGGCCAATGAATTGTTCGATTTGATCGACAAGTTCGCAGGCTATGGCTTCAACAAGAGCCACTCGGCGGCTTATGCCCTGCTCACCTATCAGACCGCATGGCTCAAGGCGAACCATCCGCACGAATTCTTCGCGGCGTCAATGTGCTACGACCTGCATCTCACGGACAAGCTTGCCATTTTCGCCGACGATATGCGGCGCATGGGCATCAAATGCCACGCACCGTGCGTGAACGAGAGCGAGGCGGAGTTCAGCGTCGAATATGACGGCGATGGACTGGCCGTCCGCTACGCACTTGCCGCATTGAAGGGCGTCGGTGAAGGCGCGATGGAGAAGCTGGTCGACGAACGCATCGCCAATGGCCCGTTCGACACGCTTGATGACTTCGCGCGCCGCGTCGATCCGCGCTTGCTCAACAAGCGCCAGCTCGAGGGGCTGGCCGGGGCAGGCGCGTTCGATCTGATCGACACCAATCGTGCCGGTATCTTCGCGGTGGCCGAGACCCTGCTCGCCACCGCCGCGCGCACGCAGGAGATGAAGGTCAGCGGGCAGGGCGGCCTGTTCGGCGAGGGCGAGGCACAGGAGCCCGCGATCAAGCTTCCGCTCAGCGCGCGCTGGACGCTTGCCCAGCGCATGGAGCAGGAGAAGGAAGCCTTTGGCTATTATTTCTCCGCGCATCCGGTCGATCGTCATTCGCATCTCGCCCGGGCGCATGGCGCGCGCAATTATGCCGCGCTGGGCGAACTCTCCATCCCCGACGACGGCACCCGCGCCGGCGCGACGATGGCCGCGCTGGTCGAGGATGCGCGCTGGCGCACCTCCGCCAAGGGGCGCCGTTATCTGATGGCGACATTGTCCGACCCTTCCGGCCAGTTCTTCGCGACCTGTTTCGATGACGTCGTCGCCGCCGAGCTTGAAGAAGCCGCGCGCAATGGGGGGTGCGGCATCCTGACCGTCGAGCTTGATCGCCGGCCGGGCGAAGACGCGCCGCGCGTCGCGATCAAGCGGATCCAGCCATTTGAAGCGCTGGCCAATCATGCTCGCTTCACCCTCGAAGCCGCCATTGCCACGCCGGCAGCGGTGGCTGCGCTGGCCCACCTGCTCGCCGAGCATCGCGGCGGACGTGGCCAGGTGTGGATCAGGGCGGCGCTTCCCGAAGGCGGCGCTGCCCGCGTCCTGCTTGGCCGTGACTTTTTGCTCGACGGCGAGCTTGCCGGACGGATCGAGACCCTTCAGGATGTCAGTGATGTCGAGCTGAGAACCTCCGAAGCGAGGCTCGCTCTGGTTGGGTAGCGAGAGAGGGTGTTGATGCTGGGTGGAATGCAGGATTTCGAACTTCGGGTGACGAAGCTGATCGATCATGCCGCGCGCGAGCACGGCAAAAGAGAGATCGTCAGTGTCTATGCCGATGGGCAGGAGACGCGCACCGACTGGGCCGGCATTTCCCGCGACGCCAGGAAACTTTGCCAGGCGCTGGAGCGGCTCGGCTGCGGCAAGGGCGACCGCATCGCCACCCTGGCGATGAACCATAGCCGCCATCTCGTCTCCTGGTATGGCGCGATCGGCATTGGCGGCGTGATCCACACGATCAATCCGCGGCTGTTCGACGAGCAACTCGTCTATATCGCCAACCATGCCGAAGACCGGGTGCTGTTCTACGACAAGCAGTTCCAGTCGCTGGTCGACCGGCTCAAGCCGCAATGGACGAGCATCGAGCATTATGTCGCGTTCGACGATGATGGTCCCGATGGCTTCGAGGCGCTGATCGCGGCGGAAGATGGCGATTATGCCTGGGTCGAAGGCCCGGAACGCGATCCATGCATGCTCTGCTATACCAGCGGCACCACCGGCAATCCCAAGGGCGTTCTCTATGAACATCGCTCGACCGTCATCCATGCGATGGCGGAGGTCGCGCCCTGGGTGTTCAACCTCTCGGCCAATGCGGTGGTGCTGCCGATCGTGCCGATGTTCCATGCCGCGTCCTGGGGGCTGCCTTATGCCGGCGCGATGTCGGGGGCGAAGTTCGTCTATTCGGCGGTCAACGATCCGAAAATCCTGTGCGGATTGATGAATGACGAGAAGGTGACGCATTCGGCCGGCGTGCCGACGGTGTGGCTGTCGATGTTCCAGCATATGGATTCGACCGGCGAAGAGCCGCGCCATCTGCAGCAAGTGACGATTGGCGGATCGGCCGCCCCGCGCGCAATGATCGAACGGCTCATGGGCATGGGCGTGGTGGTCAAGCATCTCTGGGGCATGACCGAGACCTCGCCGATCGGTACCGCCGGCTTTCCGCCGCCGCATTGGGACGAGATGACGCTGGGCGAGCAGCTCGACCTGGTCTCGCGCCAGGGGTCGATCCCGTTCGGGGTCGAACTGCGCGTGATCGACGACGAGGATCGCGAACAGCCGCGTGACGGGCTCAGCTCGGGCCGGCTGCAGATCCGCGGTCCCTGGGTGATCAAGCGCTATTTCAAGGCCGAAGCCGATGCGGTCGCCGCGGACAATTGGTTCGACACCGGCGACGTCGCGGTGCTCCATCCCGATGGAACGATGCAGATCACTGACCGCGCCAAGGATGTGATCAAATCGGGCGGCGAATGGATCAGCTCGGTCGAGCTGGAAAATGCCGCGATCGGCTGTGCCGGGGTCGGGGAAGCGGCGGCGATCGGCATCTATCATCCCAAATGGGACGAGCGCCCGCTGCTCCTCGTGGTCAAGAAGCCGGGCAGCATGGTGACGCCCGACGAGATCACCGCACATCTCAGCAATCATGTCGCAAAATGGTGGTTGCCCGATGAGATCGTCTTCGTCGACGATTTGCCGCACACCGCCACCGGCAAGCTGCTCAAGACCGAACTGCGCGCGCGGTTCAAGGATTACAAGCTGGCGGCTGCCTGACGCTGGCTGGAGTCGTCGATCCGGCATCGCCTGCCGGATCGACGAGGCTCAGGTCCGTTTCAGGCGGGCGCTATCCAGTTGGACAATCTCCGCCGGGTGAAGCGCCCTGCTGGGCTCTGCGCCGGGCTTGCCGAGCAGAAAGCCCTGAAGTTGCGAGCAATTCTGTTCAGTGACGATCAAGCGCTGGGCCTCCGTCTCGACGCCTTCGGTCACGACGGGCAGATTGAGGCTATGGCCCAGACCGATGATCGCGCGGACGATCGATCGCGCGGCGTCGTCATGCTCGATCGCCGCGGTGAAGCTACCGTCGATCTTGATCTTGTCGAACGGGAAGCTTTGCAGATTGCTGAGCGACGAATAGCCGGTGCCGAAATCGTCCATCACGATGCGCACGCCAAGCGCCCGCAGGCGATGCAGCAGCACCAGCACGGCCTCGCGATCCCGCATCAGGACCGCTTCCGTGATTTCGAGTTCCAATCTGGTGCCGTCCAGTTTGGTTCGGCTCAGCACGTCCGCGACCTGTTCGCAGAAATTGGGGAGTTGAAACTGCACCGGTGACACGTTGACCGCGATGGTGAGCGGTTCCGCCCAGCGCGCGGCTTCGGAACACGCCTGTTCCAGCACCCACGCACCCAGTTCGACGATCGTGCCGCTTTCCTCCGCGATCGGAATGAAGATGGCGGGGCCAATCACGCCGCGCTCCGGATGGATCCAGCGCAACAGCGCCTCATAGCCGGCCACCTGGCCGGATCGGGCAGCGATCAGCGGTTGATAGGCGACGGAAAGTTCATTGCGCAGGATTGCGCGCCGCAGATCATGACCCAGTTCACGCCGGATGCGGGCGGCTTCATCCATCGCCGCATCGAAGAAGCAGGCGGTGCCGCGCCCCGCACCCTTGGCGCGATACAGCGCAGTGTCCGCATTGGTGCGCAATTCATCGCTGTTCGATCCATCGTCGGGAAACAGCGCAATGCCGATGGTGACACCGACGGCTTTCGGATCACGCGCCATGTTCATGCGCTCGGCGAAAGCGGCCAGCACACGATTGGCGAGTTGACTGGCCGATTCGGGCTGAGGAACACCGGATTGAATGATCGCGAATTCATCCCCGCCAAGGCGGGCGATCGTATCGGTCGAGTCCGTCACATCGCGGAGAATGTCGGCCACTTTGCACAGGATGCGATCGCCTTCGCCATGACCGAAAATATCGTTCGCCGCCTTGAAGCGATCCAGATCCAGGCAGAGAATCGCGACCTGCTCGTCCCGTTGCGCAGCAAGGCGCAGCGCCAGATCCATTCGATCGTCGAACAGCGCGCGATTGGGCAGATCGGTCAGCGAATCATGGTGCGCCAGATGCTCGATCTTGCGCTCCGACTTTTTGCGTTCGGTGATATCCCGAACGACCAGAACGTGAGATTCACGTCCGCGATATTCGATCGTGCGGCATAATATCTCGACCGGAATCTCGCGGCCATCGACGTGCAGGAGCGTTATTTCGGACGGGCCGTCGGTGTCGCCGCAGCAATTCAGACCCTCCGGTCCCAGAACGAGTATGGCGGTTGGCGGGCGGCCTGTCAGTTGAGACGATGTCCAGCCGGACATTTCGATGAGGCGTTCATTGACGTCGAGAATCCGATCGTCCCTGACTATCAAAAGGCCTTCGAGCGATGCGTTGGCCAGCCCCCTGAGGTCCGTGAGATGGCGGTCGAGAAAGGTCGCGCCGAATGCCGTAAGGATCAGTGCCGTTGAAACGGCGATGACGATCCCGGCGAGCAGCGAGCGGTCGATCGATGCGCCGGCGACGATGACGCTTGCATCGGGTCGCAGCGTAATGCCGCTCATCGAGGTGAAATGGAGGCTGCAGATCGCCAGGACGAACAATGTCGTGGCAACCGCAAGGCGGCGAATATCGCGAAAGGTGTGGAATGCCAGCAAGGCCAGAGAAGCGAATATGGTGCCGGCCAGCACCGCCGATATGGTCATCGGCACATCATAGATCAGCCGTGCCTGCGCTTCGATCGCGGCCATGCCGGTGAAATGCATTGCGGCAATGCCGAGGCCAAGGATGGCGCCGCCGATCGCGAAAGATGCGGCATTGCCCCGCGCATGCGCCACGATGATTGCCGCTCCGGCGGCGGCGATTGCGACCACGATCGACATGGCCGTCGCCTGCGGAGCGTAACTGATGGGAAAACCGCTGTCATAAGCGAGCATTGCGATGAAGTGCGTCGCCCATATGCCGGTGCCGCAGGTGATCGCGGCGGTCGCCATCCAGCGATACCGGTGGGCGCGCTCACATTCCTGCACGCGCTGGAACAGAAGCATGGTGGTGAAACTGCCAATCAGGCAAATTACCGCCGCAACGACAATCAGCCGCCAATCATGCTGGTGTTGAATACAGGCTAGGACAGAAAACATCGGTTTCTCCTATGCTTGTATTGCTAAAGGTGCCTCGCTAACGAAAAATAAAAATACTCTGTGATCTCAGTGTGTTTACACCATAATGGATGTTCTTGATGAATTTGTGCGTTTGAGGGGGAGTCTTGCGAGACTTACACCTTGGCGACCCACCCGAGGCACCGTGCGTTTGATCCGATGCACTCGTAAGCGCTGGCAAACGTTATGGAGGCTCTTCGCGCCATTGGTGGTTAGTTCCTTCGGTGCAGTCGCATGCCCGAAACAGCTCGCAACCCCCTGAAGCAGCCACATTGTCCGTGTGCGCGCCGCCTTGAGACTCGCATTGGAATGCTCGCGGATCAGGTCGCACTTGCCTGCCATGTGAGACATTGTCGGCAGCATCACTCCACTTGCGGGCATTCTGGCACCAATGCGATGGTGCTGAAGAGAGACGCTGGCATTGGGCGAGCGCGCAGTTCGGGACGAGTCAATGCACGCCGGTTCATGCCTATGTGGTGCAGTCGCCTTCACCGTCGATAGCGCCTTGCCGCAACCCGATATATGTCACTGTCAGATGTGCCGAAAGCAGTCCGGGCATTGCTTCGCCTCGACTGACATTCCGAAGGCCGCTTTATCCGTCACCGGCACGGAATCGCTCACATGGTTTCAATCGTCGGAAAAGATCAGGCGGGGTTTCTGCGCGACATGCGGATCCTCGCTCTTCTGGGAGCCGTTGCATCGCGACTGGATAGCCGTCGCGATGGGAGCTTTCGATGATTCCACCGAAACAACCGTCAAGATGCACATCTTCGTTGCCGAGAAAGGTGACTATTACGAGATCGCTGATGGCCTGCCGCAGCATCAATAGCTGTTGACGGCAGCGATCCCGGTTTGAGCACCGCAAAGCCGCTGGTTGGGTTATGCGTGACTAGTGATGGCCAATTAAGTCAATGATATATATAGAATTATATCAGAATCGCGCCGAAGCGACTGCGGAAAAGCCATGTTACATACCGGTGTAACATATCTCCCTCGCCGCGTCCCGCGATCCTGCCGCCGCTGGCGATTCAACCATGGCACGGGGTCTGGCTTGCCTCACTTACCGGACTTCTCGCGGCGCGATCTTTCTTATTGTCGGAAAAACAGGATTGCGGCGGCGCGCTACCAGGGCAAGACGCCGCACCCGATGCGCTAGCTGGCTGCGATTAGGCGGTTGGCGGCACGCAGTTTCTCTCTCAGCGCATCTGAAAAGCTGCGCTCGATCGTGATGCGCAGGCTTTCATGGTCGTCGAGAAACTGCCGGACATTGGCGGTCGAGGCGCACCAGAAGGTCGCGGGCGATACCAGGGTGACGGTGGCTGTCGCCGCGCCGCCCGACAGGACCGTCGCTTCGCCGATCAGGTCGCCAGGGCGGCACATGCCAACTGCCCGGCCGCTACTGCTTGCCTGCGCTTCGCCGCTGGCGAGGAAATAGATATGGTCGACCGGCTGCCCTTCGTGCGTCAGAATTTCACCGGGCGTTCCCTCGAGCCACAAACCCTGGTCGATGAACAGCCGCGCGGCGCCGCGCGGCAGATCGCCCAGGCATCCGCTCCGCATCGCTTCCTCTCGCTCGTCGAACTGCGTCGTCGCTGCATTTTCGCGCTGGTCGCCCCAGAGCTTCAGCAACCATGTGCCGAGCAGGATCGCCATCCATATGACCGTGGTGCCATCATGAACCAGTAGCGTCGCACGCAGGAGGATCAGGATCGCCGCGAGCGCGATCAGCAATCGCATGAGGTGCGGCTTGCCGGAGAGCATCGCCGCGACGAGCAGCGCATAGCTCAAGTGCAGTACAAGCCCCGCTGTCGAAAACATGCTGCCCCCGGATAATAGATGCTGTGTATCCATGCGGCAAAGCTGGCCCGGCGGGAAGGGGCGATGCCATTGTGCGCGGACCTTAGCCGAACAGATCGCCCTGCGGTCCCTTCGGCGCCCTGAACAAGTCGCAGCGCACGGCGATGCGCTCGCTGTTCAGTCCATATTTTCGGCACGCAATGTGGAATCGCGTCCGCAGCAGTTCCGCCCAGGGCCCTTGTCCACGCATGCGCGTGCCGAAATTGGGATCATTGTCGCGCCCGCCGCGAATGTCGCGGATCGTCGCCATCACCTTACCCGCGCGGTCGGGGAAATGCGCATCGAGCCACGCGCGGAACAGTGGCGCGACCTCATGTGGCAAGCGCACCGGCAGGAAGGAAGCGGTGCGCGCGCCACATTCCGCGGCCCGTTCCAGGAGATGCTCCATCTCATGATCGGTGACTGCCGGAATGACTGGCGCGATCGACACATGTGTCGGGATGCCGGCATCGACCAGCTTGCGCACTGCCGCCAGCCGCCGCGAGGGGGACGGTGCACGAGGTTCGATTGTCATGGCAATACGCGGATCGAGCGAAGTGACCGACAGCGCCACCACCGCCAGCCCGCGCGCTGCCATTGGCGCGAGCAAGTCGATGTCGCGCACCACGCGGTCGGACTTGGTCGTGATGGTCAGCGGATGACCGGTTTCTGCCAGCACCTCGATACAGGCGCGCGTGATCCGCCAGTCGCCCTCGATCGGCTGATAGGGATCGGTATTGGTCCCGAACGCGATCGGTCGGGCGACATAACCCCGTTTCGACAATTCGGCGCGCAACAGCACCGCGGCGCTGGGTTTGGCGAATAATCTGCTCTCGAAATCCAGGCCCGGCGACAAGTCGTGATAGGCGTGGCTTGGCCGCGCGAAGCAATAGATGCAGCCATGCTCGCAGCCGCGATACGGATTGATCGAGCGATCGAAGCCCACATCCGGCGACTGGTTGCGCGTGATGATCGTGCGCGGCTTTTCGACCGTCACCGTGGTGCGAAGTTTCGGGGCTTCGCCATCCACATCGCCCTGTGCATCGAGCCAGTCGCCATCGGCTTCGCGTTCGGGCAAGTTGAAGCGGACACTGTCGCGATTGAGCGTGGCGCCGCGAGTGGGGCGATTTCCGGCCATGGCGTAACGTAGCAGGTTGTCAGGAACATAACAAGAACATCAGGGCATGATGCGTCGACTAAGCGGGTGAATAACTGTCGAGCAGGGGTTCTCGCTCGCCTTCGTCTCTCCGATTGCCGCGGCGCTGTTGCCATGGGATCCGATGAATGCGAGATGCCTTTTTTTATGAGAACGCGAGTCAAGATCTGCTGCATCCGATCCGATGCGGAGGCGAGAATGGCCATTGCCGCTGGTGCCGACGCCGTCGGTTTTGTCGCCCAAAGGCCGCCCAGTCCCCGTACCATCGCCGACGATCAGATCGCGGGGATCATAGCGGTCGTTCCGCCGCCCATAGCGACATTCCTGTTGACCTCGGAGAGCAGCGCGGACGCCATCTCGGCGCATATCGAGCTGACCCGGCCTACGACCGTGCAGATCCTGCCCCACCTCACGCAGAGGGAATCGGCGCGCCTCGCTGAACTGCAACCTCATGTCCGCCGGGTTCAGGTAATTCATGTTGAAGGTCGCGAAGCGCTCGCCTTGATCCCGGCATATGCTCCCTATGTGCACGCGTTCCTGCTCGATTCAGGCAGCCCCAACGCCGCGATACCGCGATTTGGCGGGACCGGCCTGCAGCATGATTGGGCCATAAGCGCCGACTTTGTGAAGGCCAGCCCGCTGCCCGTCTTCCTCGCTGGCGGTCTCTCGGCGGCGAACGCCGCCGATGCCATCCGGCGAGTGCGCCCCTTCGGGCTGGATTTGTGCACGGGGATACGGACTGAGGGGTTGCTGGATGAGACCAAGCTTGCCAGCTTCATGCTGGCCGTCCGGAAGGCGGACGAAGCTTTCCAGTCCGATTGATGTGGGGTTCGGCCGCCTGAAGCGCGCGTGCTTTTTCCGACCGTTCCGCTACGCGTCAGCTCTTACTGTTCCGCAACGATAAAGGCGAGCAGCGCCTTTTCCAATGAATCCAGTCCCTGGTCGGCATTGATCCGCGACGTCAGCCAGGCCTGTTCATCGGCAATGATGGCGCGATCGGCGGCGACCGCGGCGTCATGGTCCACCTCCTGGGGTTTCTCGCCGAAGATGCTGCGGAACCCATCACTGACGCCCGATCCTGCGAGGCGGCCGAGAAAGCCGCCGACGCCGGATCGCGTATCGTTCATGAAGGTATCGAGTTCGGTCGCCCGCTCGCGGCTGAGTGCATGATAATCGCCATGCGCCATCAGGTGATTGCCGACCGCCTGGACGAACAGGGTCTGCCATTCCGGCGCGTTGGCGGCAGCAAGTGTCGCGTCCTTGATTCGGAACAGCATGTCGGCCTCGGCGCGACTGACCAATGCCGGGCCATCACTGGCTTGCGCATACACGACGCGACGCAGCAGCTTGACCTCGGCGGCGTTGATCGACCCGGCATCAAGCGACCCACCGTCGCGGGTCGGGCCGGTGCCGGTCAGCACGATCGTCTCGATTTGCCGCAGGGCATAGGTCTTCAATGTTTCGGGGACGTTGGTCGCGCTTTCCAGCACCTTGACCAGCAACTCGAGTTCGCCGAGCGAGTCCACGCGCCCGTCGCTGTCGATCTTCGCCATCAGCCAGGCGGCCTTGGCGTCGTCGACATAGCCCTTGGGCGATTGCTGCTCGACGAGATAGGCGGTCATCGCCTCGACGAAGAAGTCGACCCAGTCGCGCGATTTGCCTTTGACGCTGGTGTTGAGGTCGAAGATCGCCTCCGCCTCTGCAGGCTCGATGACCCCGTCGGGCCAGGCGACCCGTCGCAGCGCCAGCGTGTCGTCGGAGGTGAGTTCGGCCTTGGCTTTCAGCTTGGCGGTCAGATCGAAAATCGGCGCGGTCATGCAAATGCCTCTCGAAAGATCGCGGCATGATAGCGGCGGGGATTTAACAGGCGCTTACACACCCGGCAGCGGGCGTTTGGAGCAGACTCCAGTTGATCGTGGTGGGTGGCGCGATAGACCGGCGGGAGTTCAGGGAGACAGTGATGTTTAGAATGGCCATATCCGCCTTGGCGCTGTTCGGTGCGCTGACCATCGCCGCGCCGTCGCTGGCCAAGGATCAGGTCCAGGACCGGGTCATCGACCTCAGCGATATCAGGACAGTCGCCGGGGTGATGATGCAGGCCGGGTACAAGGCCGACATCAAGAAAAGTGATTCCGGCCGGGAATATATCCTCAGCGGCGTCAATGGCAGCGGGTTCCAGGTGCAATTCTATGGCTGCACCAACGGTACCGGATGCGATTCGCTTGAACTCTATTCCTGGTACAAGAAACAGCCGCATTTCTCGCTGGCGCTGGCCAATGAATGGAATCGCGACAACCGCTTCCTGAAGGTAGCGATCGATTCAGACGGGGACCTGGCCGAGTATATTTATATCAGCGCGATCGGCAAAACGACTTACGCCAACTTCATCGACTATATCGAATGGTACGCGGCGATGGACGCATCGCTCGGGAAATTCCTGAATGAAAAGGCCGCGCCGGCGAAAACCGAACCGGCTGCGGCCGCGCCGAAGTAATAGCCGCTGCCGCTCAGCGTTCCCTCAGCCGCGGCATCAGCTCGACAAAGTTGCAGGGCGTGTGCCGGCTGTCGAGCTGGTCCTTCAGGATACCGTCCCACCCATCCTTCACCGCGCCGGTCGATCCCGGCAGCGCGAAGATATAAGTGCCACGCGTCACACAGGCGCAGGCGCGCGACTGGATGGTCGAGGTGCCGATCGTCTGGAAACTCAGCCAGCGGAACAGTTCGCCAAAGCCCGGGATGGGCTTGTCCTGCACGCGTTCGATCGCTTCGGGGGTCACATCGCGCCCGGTCACGCCGGTGCCGCCAGTGGTGATCACGCAATCGACCTGATCGTCGTCGATCCACTGCGTCAGCCGCTCGACGATCGCCGCGACGTCGTCGATGACGATCGTCCGGTCGGCGAGCACATGGCCAGCGGCCAGCACTCGGGCGACCAGAATATCGCCCGACCGGTCGTCGGCGGGCGTGCGGGTGTCGGACACCGTCATTACCGCGATCCTGACCGGCAGGAACGCGGCCTTCTCGTCAATTGGCACTGAAGAACGCGCTCGGCGCCTTCGCGCTCAGCCTGACCGACGCAGCGCCGGGAAGGCCAGGGAAGCGCGGCCACATGCCCTGCGAGAGAGCGACGCGGCTCGGCGACACGGTCTTGCCGCTCTGGCTTTCGTACATCCAATAGTTGCGGAGCACGGTCGAGACATAACCGCGCGTCTCCCAATAGGGGATCGATTCGATATAGAGCAGAGGATCGCCGCCATCGCGCGACTGCGCGTTCCAGATCTGCACCGGCAATGGCCCGGCATTATAAGCGGCGATCACCTTGGGCAGCAGCCCGCCGGTCAGCGGCAGATCGCGCAGTTGCTCGAGATAGCTTTGTCCGACCTCGATATTGGTCGATGGACGGGTAAGGGCCGACCGGTCGAAGCTGCGGCCCTGTTTGCGTGCGATATCGCTGGCCGCGCCGGGGCGCACCTGCATCAGGCCATAAGCGCCCGCGCTGCTCACCACATCGGTGCGGAATTTCGATTCCTGGAGGGTGTGGGCATAGACCAGCGAGCGGTCGACGCGCCAGCCGCCATCGGGCGTCCAGTTCGGCGCCGGATAGCGCGCCTCGATCGATGCGGTGGCGCCGACCGGACCGTTATGCGCCAGCCACACCAGCGTGCCAGGCAAATTGAGCGTCGAGGTGAGGCGGACCAGCGAGCCGAATTCGCTTGGGTCGCCCAGTTTCGCCTGCTGCTTGATCACTTCGTCGGCGAGCGAGGTCTCGCCGATTTCGACCAGCGCGGCGGCAACGCGGATATTGGGGCGGCGACCCAGCGCCTGCCAGTCGCCGGCGATATAGCTGGCGGTGCGCGGGGCGGCGTCACGAATGCCCAGCGCCTGGCGCGCAAGCAGGCCGTAGAATGTCTCGCGATACTGCGACGCGCTTTTCAGCCGTGCCTCGATCCGTTCCGGCCGGCCGCAGGCCATATCGGCGCGCGCTGCCCAATATTGGCCGGCGGCGCGAAGTTCGATGTCGCTCGCACGGGCCGCGACCGTCTCGAAGCCGCTTTCCGCCGCTGCGCAATCATGCTGCCGCCATGCGGCAAGCGCATTGACCCAATCGCCCTGGACCGCCCAGTCGCCGCTGCCGAGCGCAGCCTTGGCCGCCATCGTTCGCGCATTGGCGTCATCACCTTGCAGGTAATAGATCCAGGAAACCTTTTGCTGCCATTCGGTCTGCGCCTCGGGCGTCAGGCCTTCGGTGGCGTCAAGCAATGCCTGGGCTTCGACGCCCTGGTCGGCTTTGACGTAAGGCTGCATCTTGATCGCCAGTTCGGCGGCGACCAGGTCGCTCTTGATGCTCTTGGCCCGCGACCGGACCGGTGCGCTGCCAAGCCAGGTCAGCCGGCGGGCTTCGGGCAGGGTGGGCAAATCGATCGCGCCGCGCGATTTCGCCATGGTCAGCATTTGCGCCGCCTGAGGCAGTTCCGGCGCTTCGCTCAGCAGCTTCATCAACGGGTCGAGATCGGCCTTGGGCGAGCCCTTGGCGGTGAGCAGTTCGGCCCGGGCGATGGCGTGGAGCGGGCCGGGCTTCATCGAATCGAGCTGGAGTTGCGCATCGAGCCATTTCTGCGCCCGGATGCTGGCGAAGACCGCGCGATATCCATCGCGCTGCGTGGCATCGAGTTGAGTCGGAATGCCGCCGCCCGAGCGCGTCGTCTCCGCGTGCGCCGTATCGGGAAGCGCGGCATCGGCTGCATCGGCCGCATAGGCCTGGCTCAGCGGTGCCGCTGCCAGCGCGCAGGCCAGCAAGGCCTTTCCGGTTGCATGTCGGATCACGATTCCAGTCCCCCGATCAACATCTGCAGGTCTTTCCACGCCTCGGCCTTGAACGCCGGTTTCTCGAGCAGGAAGCGCGGATGGAAACTCGCCACCGCGTCGATCTCGATCTCCACCGTGCCAAGATTAAGGTTAAGCGTTCGTAAACCACCGCGCGCGCGCGCCGCATCCGCCCCAAGCAACGCACGGCTCGGCGCATTACCGAGCAAAAGCACCCGTTTAGGCCCGGCGAGCGCGACATGATGGCGCGCCAGTTCGTTCAGCCGATCCCCGATTTCGGGCGATATCCGGCCGCTGACCGGCCGCGCGGTGCACAGTGCGGCGAGATAGATCGATGAACGGTCGCGGCCGATCGCCGCCAGCATCCGGTCGAACAGGCGACCGGCCGCCCCGCTCATCAGCATGCCGCTCTGGGCATCCTCGCGCTCGGGCACGTCGACCAGCACCATCAGGTCCGACGACGCCGTGCCTTGCGCCGCGATCATCGGTTCGGGCCAGCCCGCTTCCGGCGCGTCGGGCCCCGATCGCCAGGCGGCAAAGGCCTCCAGCGTATCGGGCAGGACAAAGGGTGCCGCTACGGCGGCTTGATCCTCGACCACCGGTGGCGCCTCGACCCGCGCAAGCCAGTCGCGCGGCGCTTCGTCGATCGTCGCATCGACGCCGGCCTCGCGCCACCAGTCGATTGCGCTCGCCGCGGCATGTCGCCAGTCGAAATTTTGGTCAGCCCCCATCACATGCCTTAGAGTCACTAGTTGACGGCGCGGTCAATTCGCTGGCACCGGGACAAGGACAAGACGTTCCCGGGACGCGACGAGCGCGCGTGCGAGGACGTCAGACGGAGGACGAAGATGAGCGACCGTGAGTCGATGCCCTATGACGTGGTGATCGTCGGCGCAGGCCCCGCGGGTCTGGCCGCGGCGATCCGGCTGAAGCAACTTGCCGCCGAAAAGGGCGGCGACGTGTCGGTCTGCGTGCTCGAAAAGGGCTCCGAAGTCGGCGCGCATATCCTGTCGGGCGCGGTGGTCGATCCGAAGGCGCTCGATGAGTTGATCCCGGACTGGCGCGAGCGTGGCTGTCCGATGGCCGAGGTGCCGGTCAACGACAATCAGCACTGGATCCTGACGAAGAACAAACAGTTCGGCATGCCGCACTTCGTCACGCCGCCCTTCATGCACAACAAGGGCACGTACACCGGCAGCCTGGGCAATCTGTGCCGCTGGCTGGCGGCGCAGGCGGAAGAGCTTGGCGTCGAGATCTTTCCGGGTTTCGCGGCGGCCGAGGTGCTGTTCAACGAAGACGGCTCGGTCAAGGGCGTCGCGACCGGCGACATGGGCGTGGCGCGCGACGGCACGCACAAGCCCGATTACACGCCGGGCCTCGAACTCCATGCCAAATACACCTTCTTCGGCGAAGGGGTGCGCGGGCATTTGTCGAAGGAGCTGATCCGCACTTTCGACCTGGCGAAGGACAGCCAGCCACAGGTCTATGGCCTGGGCATCAAGGAATTGTGGGATATCGATCCCGAAAATCATTTCCCCGGCCGCGTGATCCATACCCAGGGCTGGCCGTTGACCGAGACCGAAGGGTCGAACGGCGGCGGCTTCCTCTATCATCAGGCCAATGGCCAGGTTGCGCTCGGTTTCGTCACCTGGCTCAATTATTCCAACCCCTATCTCTCGCCCTTCCAGGAAATGCAGCGCTGGAAGACGCATCCGGCGATCGCCGCGATCCTGAAGGGCGGCAAGCGCGTTTCCTATGGCGCGCGCGCGATCAGCGATGGCGGGTTCCAGTCGGTGCCGAAGCTGGTCTTCCCGGGTGGTGCGCTGATTGGCGACAGCGCCGGCTTCCTCAATGTGCCGCGCATCAAGGGCAGCCATACCGCGATGAAGTCGGGCATGATGGCCGCCGAAGCCGCGTTCGATGCGCTCGCCGCCGGTCGCGAGCATGATGAACTCGCGGCGTTCCCCGAGGCGTACAAGACCAGCTGGGTCGCCAGGGAATTGTCCAAGGTCCGCAACGTGCTGCCGCTGGTCGAGAAGTTCGGCGAGCTGCTCGGGTCGGGGCTGGCCGGCATCACCATGTGGGCCGAGCATCTCGGCGTGAAGATGCCCTTCACGATGAAGCACCACAAGGACAATGAGACGCTGTGGCGCAAGGATCTGGTCAAGCCGATCGCTTATCCCAAGCCCGATGGCGTGCTGACCTTCGACCGTCTCTCCTCGGTGTTCCTGTCGAACACCAATCATGAGGAGGATCAGCCGGTCCATCTGACGCTCAAGGACCCGGCCATCCCGGTCGATTATGATCTGCCGATGTATGACGAACCGGCGCAACGCTATTGCCCGGCGGGCGTTTACGAGATCGTGGGCGAAGAAACCGGCGATCCGAAGTTCGTGATCAACGCGCAGAATTGCGTCCACTGCAAGACATGCGACATCAAGGACCCGACCCAGAACATCAATTGGGTCGTGCCCGAAGGCGGCGGAGGGCCGAACTATCCGAACATGTAATCGCCTGTTGCTGCTGGGGCTCGCGCTGAGTGCCGCGAGCCCGGCCTGGGCGGGCGCGGATCTCAGCGCCTATGCGCGTGCGCGGGCCGCCGATGGCGATGGCCATACGCAGGTCGCGGTGGCAAGCTATGGCCAGGCGCTGCTCCAGACGCCGGAAAGCGTCACCGTCGCCCGGCGCGCCTATCGCGAAGCGCTGGAAGCGGGCGATGACGCGCTGATCGACCGGTCGCTGGCGATACTGCAGAAAAATGGCGAAGCGCCCCCGGATGCGGCGCTGCTCATGCTGGCGACGGCAATCCGGCAGAATGACGTGCCCGGCCAGCAAGCGGCGCTGAAGCGTATCTCGACCGGACCGTTCGAATTCGCCCAGCCCGCGCTTCAGGCCTGGGTGACGTTCGGTGCGGGCGGCGACGCGCTTGTCGGGCTCGATCCGGACAAGGGCAAGTCGATCGCGCGCCGCTTCAATGCCGAAAATCGCGCGCTGCTGCTGATCGCAACCGGGCGAGTCGATGACGGCGTGGTCGCGCTGCAAGCATTGCTCGGTGCCGATCAGGCGAGCCTCGATCTGCGCGTCAACGCGGCGCAATTGCTTGCCGCCCAGGGCCGGAGCGAAGTCTCTCAGGCGCTGCTGCGCGGCGACGATCGCGTGATCGTCGCGTTCCGCTCGCGCCTTGGCGCCGGCGTGAAACCGTCGGCCGGGTTCGGCGTGTCGCGGCTTTTCCTGCGTCTCGCCGCTGATCTGGCGGAGGGCGACCCGACGCCGATCTCGGTCGCATTGATCCGCGCGGCGTTGCGCGTCGAGCCGGACAATGACCGGGCGCGGTTGCTGCTGGCCGATGCCCTGTCGCGCAACGCCGCGAATGAGGGCGCGCTTGCCGCATTGCATGCGATCGGGCCCGACAGTCCGTTCCATGCCGTCGCGCTTGATGCCCGCATCACGGTGCTCAATCGCGCCGGAGATTCCGCACGCGCGCTGCTGGCGGCGACGGCATTGTCGGCTGCACCGGGCGCGGACAGCGAAGATGCGACGCGGCTTGGCGGACTGTTCGTCGCCGCGCGGCGCTATAATGACGCGGCCAAGGCCTTCACCTTGTCGATCAAGCGCGTGGGCAAGGACGTCACCTGGGCGCATTATGTCCAACTCGGCGGTGCGCTCGACCAGGCGAAACGCTGGCCGGAAGCGCGCAAGGCGCTGGAAAAGGCGGTTGAGCTCGCGCCCGACGAACCGCTGGCGCTCAATTATCTCGGCTATGCCCGGATCGAGCGCGGCGAGAAGATCGCGGAATCGCGTGCGATGCTCGAACGCGCCAGCAGCCTGGCGCCCGATGACGCATCGATCACCGACTCGCTCGCCTGGGCCTATTACCGTACCGGCGACGCGCCGCGCGCCTTGCCGCTGCTCGAACGCGCGGCGCGGGCCGAGCCTGCCAATGGCGACATCTCGGAGCATCTCGGCGATGCCTATTGGGCGGTCGGTCGTCGCTATGAGGCGCGTTATTCCTGGCGCGCCGCGGCGGTCGTTGCCAATGCCGACGATACGGCGCGGCTGACCGCCAAGATCGCGTCCGGGCCAGTCGAAGGCAATCGGCGCCCGTGATCATCGAAAAAGCGCCGGCCAAGATCAATCTTGCGCTGCACGTCCGTGCGCGCCGCACTGATGGCTATCATGAGATCGAGACGCTGTTTGCGTTCCTGACCCATGGCGATGAGGTGCGGCTGGCACCCGGCGATGCCGGCCTGACGATCGAAGGGCCTTTCGCCTCAGGACTGGCGGGCGAGGGCGATAATCTTATCACTCGGGCTGTCAGATTATTCTCACAAGAATTTGAATTATCTGACGAAGTGTCGGTCGTTTTGCAAAAGAACCTGCCCATTGCCTCAGGCATTGGCGGGGGTTCCGCCGACGCCGCCGCGACGTTGCGCGCACTTGCCGGATTGCATCGCATTGCCGTTGATGACCGCCGCCTGATCGCGTGCGCCGAAGCACTTGGTTCCGACGTGCCGGCGTGCCTGCTGGGCAGGAGCGCGATCGGAACGGGCAGGGGCGAACGGCTTGTGCCGCTGGACGGCCTTGCCGGAACGCCGGTGCTGCTGGTCAATCCCGGGATTGCCGTTTCGACCGCCACGGTATTCGGCGCGTGGGACAAGGTCGATCGCGGACCGATCGGCGATGGCGCGTTGCTCGATCGCGCCCGCAACGGCCGCAACGATCTCGAGGCGCCGGCCCGCGCCGTGGCGCCGGTGATCGGCGATGTGCTCGATCGCCTGGCGCTGCACGCCGATCCGGTCCTTGTTCGCATGTCGGGTTCCGGCGCGACCTGTTTTGCGCTCTATGAAACCGAGCTAGAGCGGAGCCATGCCGCCACCGCGATCCGGGCCGGCCATCCCGGCTGGTGGTGTCTCGAATCGACACTCGCATGACAGTTTTCCGTCCCGAACTGGCACAATGCCGTGGCGATTTTCGTCGGCCGTCTCCGTGCGATGCATCTGGCATCGCTCTTGCTCCGTACCGTTTGAACGGATCCGCCGCTCTGCGCGGCGCGTCCGCTGATGGTCCACGGTTCTCCCGCGCGCCATCCGACAGGAAGGGCGGCGGGTTCGGTCTCGCTGCCCTTCTTTTCATCCCATGAGCGCGCCGATCATTCTCGACGGCAAGAGCGGCGGCATTCTGCTGATCTGCGACCATGCGTCCGATGCGGTGCCGCCGGGCATCGACCTCGGCATCGATGCGGCGCTGCTCGGCAAACATATCGCGATCGATATTGGCGCAGCCCCGCTGACCGAAGCATTGGCGGCCGATCTCGGTGTTCCGGCGATCTTCGCCACCGTGTCGCGCCTGGTGATCGACCTTCATCGTCAGCCCGATCATCCATCGCTGATGCCGACGATCAGCGATGGGCATGCGATTCCCGGCAATGTCGCGGCCGATCGCACCGCGCGCATTGCCCGCTTCCACGCGCCCTATCATCGCGCGCTGGCGCAACTGGTTCGGCAATACCGCCCGACTTTGCTTGCCTCGATCCACAGTTTCACGCCCGAACTCGAACAGGGCAGTGCGGGACGCCGCCCATGGGAGGCGGGCATTCTCTATAATCGCGACACGCGCGCGGCGCGTCTTGCCGTCGATTTGCTGCGCGACGCTGGCGTCACGACCGGTGACAACGAACCCTATTCCGGCCGCATTCTCAACGCGACGCTTAACCGGCATGGCGAAGCCAATGGCATCGCCAGCCTGGCGATCGAAATCCGCAACGACGAAATTGCCCATGCCGCCGGTGTCAGGAAATGGGCGGAAATTTTGGGCCCGATGCTCGAAACCTTACGCAACAGACTTGCGTCAAAGGGCCCTCTCGCGACATAGGCTGTCGCATGACCCGCATATTCGACAAGTCTCGCCTGCCGAGCCGCCATGTTTCCGTTGGCCCCGAGCGCGCCCCGCATCGCAGCTATTACTATGCCATGGGGATTTCCGAAGAGGACATCGCCCGGCCCTTCGTCGGACTCGCCAGCGCGGGCAATAACTCCGCGCCCTGCAACACCACGCTCGATGCCCAGGCCGATGCCGCGCAGGCCGGCGTGATCGCGGGCGGCGGCATGCCGCGCCGTTTCAACACCATCACCGTTACCGACGGCATCGCGATGGGCCATCAGGGGATGAAATCCTCGCTGGTCAGCCGCGAGGTGATCGCCGATTCGGTTGAGCTCAGCGTACGCGGTCATTGCTACGACGCGCTGGTTGCCTTTGCCGGCTGCGACAAGTCGCTTCCCGGCATGATGATGGCGATGCTGCGGCTCAACGTGCCGAGCATTTTCGTCTATGGCGGCTCGATCCTGCCCGGCAGCTATCACGGCAAGGACGTGACCGTGGTCGATGTATTCGAGGCGGTCGGCCAATATGCCGCGGGCGGATGCCCGTTGCAGGAACTGATCGAGCTCGAAAAGGTCGCTTGCCCCGGCCATGGCGCGTGCGGCGGGCAATTCACCGCCAACACCATGGCGTGCGTCGGTGAGGCGATCGGCCTGTCACTGCCCAATTCCAACATGATGCCCGCGCCCTATCGCGGCCGGGATGAGATCGCGCGCGCGGCGGGCGATCAGGTGATGGCGCTGCTCGAGGCGAATATCCGCCCGCGCGACATCTGTACGCGCGAAGCGTTCATCAACGCCGCGCGCGTCGTGGCGGCGACGGGCGGGTCGACCAACGGCGCGCTGCATCTGCCCGCCATGGCCAATGAGGCGGGCATTGAGTTCGACTTGTTCGATGTAGCGGAAGCTTTTAAATCAACCCCTTACATCGCCGACCTGAAACCTGGCGGCAAGTATGTGGCGAAGGACATGTACGAAGCGGGCGGCGTTTACATGCTGATGAAGACGATGCTCGCGGGCGGGTTCCTCGACGGCAATTGCCTGACCGTGACCGGCAAGACGCTCGGCGAGAATATCGATCAGGTGACCTGGAACCCCGACCAGAAAGTCATTTATGACGTCAAGACGCCGATCATGGCGACGGGTGGCGTGGTGGGTCTGCGCGGCAGCCTTGCCCCCGACGGCGCGATCGTGAAGGTCGCCGGCATGCACCGCCTGCAATTCAGCGGCCCGGCGCGGGTGTTCGATTGCGAGGAAGATTGTTTCGCCGCGGTCGAGGCGCGATCGATCAACGAAGGCGAAGTGATCGTCATTCGCTACGAGGGGCCAAAGGGCGGCCCGGGCATGCGCGAGATGCTGTCGACCACTGCTGCGCTTTATGGCCTTGGTCTCGGCGAGAAGGTCGCGCTGATCACCGATGGCCGTTTCTCGGGAGCAACGCGAGGGTTCTGCATCGGCCATGTCGGCCCTGAAGCGGCGGAGGGCGGCCCGATCGCGCTGGTCGAGAATGGTGATATCATCACCATCGATGCCGCGGCGGGAACGATCGACCTCGATGTGGCGGACGATGTGCTCGCCGAACGGCGCGCGCGTTGGCAGCCGCGCATCAACGATTACCAGTCCGGTGCGCTGTGGCGCTATGCGGCGACGGTCGGCCCGGCTTATAAGGGCGCGGTCACGCATCCGGGAGCCAGTGCCGAACGTCATGTCTATGCGGATATCTAGCGGAATCCTGCTTGCCCTGTGCGCCACGGCCTGTGGCGAGACGAAGACTGATCATGGCGCATTGGCCAAGGTCGAGGCGGAACAACGTGCCGCGGTCGAGGACAAGGGCGAGCTGATCTGCGCCCAGGGCGGCTCGGGCGATTTCGCGCGCGTCTGCACGATCGATCGGGAAACCACCGCTGACGGCCTGATCCTGACCGTGCGTCATCCCGACGGTGCCTTTCATCGCTTGCTGGTGACCAAAGACGGCAGGGGCGTGGTCGCGGCCGATGGCGCGGAACAGGCCAGGGTCACCGTGCTCGCCGACAACAAGATCGAGGTCGCGCTGGGCGGCGATCGCTATCGCCTGCCGGCCACCGTGCGCGGGCCTGCTGCCGCGCCTTCATCCACGGCGCCATGACGCCACTTTCGGGTAAGCCTGTTGTAACCGCAGCGGAAATGCGCGCGGCGGAGGAGTTGGCAATTGCCGCGGGAACCAGCGTCGACCGCCTGATGCTCCGCGCGGGAACCGAAGTCGCTCACGTCGTCAGGCGTCTGGCCATGGGAAGCGACGTCCTGATCCTCTGCGGTCCCGGCAACAATGGCGGCGATGGTTATGTCGCGGCCACGGCCTTGCGCGATTGGGGCTTGCCGGTCCGCATTGCCGCGCTCGCGGCGCCGGCCACCGCAGCCGCGCGCACCGCACGTCAAGGCTGGACCGGCCCGGTCGAAACACTCACCGATGCGACATCCGCCCCGATCCTGGTCGATGCGCTGTTCGGCACTGGCCTGTCGCGCTCGCTCGATCCGGCGCTCGTCGCCACGCTGCGACGGCTGAACCGCCGCGCGCGCCTGTCGATTGCGGTCGATCTGCCCAGCGGTGTTGAAACCGATAGCGGCGCGTTGCTCGGTGACATTCCCCCCGCTGACGTCACGCTGGCGCTGGGTGCGGCGAAGCCGGCGCATTTGCTCTACCCCGCAGCCGGACGGTGCGGCGCGGTGCGGATCCTCGATATCGGGGTTGCGGTATCGAGCGACGCCACTGTGTTGGGTGTGCCGCAGCTGCCTGTGCCGGGTCCGGAATCGCACAAATATTCGCGTGGCATGGTCGCGATCATCGGCGGCGACATGCCGGGGGCGGCGGAATTGTCCGCCACTGCCGCTCTTCGCGCCGGTGCGGGCTATGTTCTGCTGCTTACATCGCATGGTGCATTACAGCCCCATGCCATTGTTCGTAAAGAATTTGCTGCCGATGCACTGACCGACAAAAGGATCGGCGCACTCATTATCGGGCCGGGCCTTGGGCGGGGCGGGGAGGCAAGGGCGCGGCTCGATCAGGCTTTGGCGTCATCCGCTCCGCTGGTGATCGACGGTGATGCGCTCCACTTGCTCGATGCGGCACGGCTCGCCGCGGTTCGGGGTCGTTCGGCGCCCGCGATCATGACGCCACATGCCGGTGAATTCGATGCGCTGTTCGGTCCAGGCAAGGGCAGCAAGATCGATCGCGCTCGTACCGCCGCTGCGCATTCGGGGGCGACGATCGTCTTCAAGGGCGCCGACACCGTCATCGCATCGCCCCAGGGGCCTGTCAGCATCGCTCCGACCGGCAGCCCCTGGTTGTCGACTGCCGGTACGGGCGATGTCCTGGCTGGTGCGGTCGGTGCTTTCCTCGCGGCGAATGGCAAGAAGCCTTTCGATGCGGCCTGTGCCGGCGTATGGGCCCATGCGCGCGCCGCACAGCGACTGAGCGGCGCCTTTATCGCTGATGACCTTGCAGACGCCCTGACGGCCGTCAGGAGCATTTTATGACTGACACCATCATTCGTGTTGCCGCCCGTGGCGAAGGAATCACCGCTGACGGTCGCCACGCCGCGCTGGCTGCGCCTGGTGATACTCTGACCGCCTCCGGTGACGTCATTCCCGGCCCGCATCATCAAGTGCCGCCATGCCGTCACTTTCCGCGCTGTGGTGGATGTCAGCTCCAGCACCTCGATGACGTCAGTTATAGCGACTTCATCATTGACCGCATCACGGGCGCGCTGGCGGCGCATGCGCTCGAAACCGAAATTCGCGCACCCTTGCTGTCGCCCGCCTTCAGCCGCCGCCGCGCCGCGCTGCAGGCGGAAATGAAAGGCGGCCGGGTCCAGATTGGCTTCAGCGAGAATGCCAGTCACGTTCTGGTCGATATCGAGGAATGCCATATCCTCACCCCGGCGCTGTTCGCGGTCATCGCGCCGTTACGCCCGCTGCTCGCCAAATTCCTCAAGAAGAACCGCCGCGCCCGCCTGCATCTGACCGAGGCCGACCAGGGCATTGATCTGCTGGTCGAAGGCATCGAGCCCGAAGGGCTGGCCGCGGCCGAAGCGATCAGCGCCTTTTGCAGCCGATATAATGTCGCGCGCTTCGCGATCGATGGCGGCCTCGGTCCTGAGGTCCGCTGGGAGCCTGAGCCCGTCACCATCACTCTGAGCGGCATTCCCGTTGCGTTGCCGACCGCAGCCTTTCTTCAGGCAACCCGCGAGGGAGAGGGAGCGTTGATTGCCATGGTGCGCGAGGCTATCGGCGGCGCCACCATCACCGCTGACCTGTTCGCCGGTCTCGGCACCTTCACTTTCGCGCTTCCGGGCCGCGTCTATGCTGGCGAAGCGGCGCGGGATGCGATCGGCGCGCTCAAATCGGCCGCAGCGCTGGCCGGCCGCCAGATCTTCGCTGACCATCGCGATCTGTTCCGCCGTCCACTCACGACTGTCGAACTGGATCGGTTTCAGGCGATCGTGCTTGATCCGCCGCGTGCGGGCGCGCGCGAACAGGCATTGCTGCTGGCCGAATCAAAGGCGCCGCTGATCGCCTATGTTTCATGCAATCCCAGCAGCTTCGCGCGCGATGCCGAGATGCTGTGCAAGGGCGGATATACGCTCGACTGGATCCAGCCGGTCGGTCAGTTTCGCTGGTCCACGCATGTCGAACTGGCGGCGAAGTTCAGCCGCTAGGCGGGCAGGGCAAATGGTGCCGTAGAAGCGCGTAGACTATCTGCGATATGATCGGCAAAATATCTGTCATCTCACTTTATTAACACGAATTTTTGTCGTGCAGCGCCGATGTTCGCCATGGCGGCGCAGCGCGTCGATTCAGATGTCCATTCGACCTCGTCATGCTTGCTCTCCGGCGCAAATATTGCGCGCCGGGCAAGAGCAATTCGGCCGACCCGTTGAATCGGCAGAACCGGAATCGAACAGAACATGACATTCAGCCCGCCTTTTCCCGTCACTCCCGCAGCACAGCGGAAAAACTCCCGTGAGAATCCATCAAAACTCCCGCAGCTTTTCCCGCAGACTCCCGCAGAACCCTCAAAAAGCATTTTCCCCCAGAAACTCCCGCAACAACTCCCGCAGCTGCGGGAGTTTCGATCGATCGCGGCAAGCGGCCCAGACCCGCTGTGGCGCAGTGCAATGCCGTCGATTCAATGCCGCCAGGCGAATCGTTAGGACCATCAACGGCGAGGATACTGTCCCCGCCGCCCGCTCTTTCACATGACCAGCATCAACACTTGCCTTCCAGCTGGGCGATGAGCGTCAGGGCTGGGTGTCCCGAGGATAATCCGCCTTCAGGAAGAACAGGCCATCGGGCGGCGCATTCAGGCCCAGCGCCGCTCGATCCTTCGCCTCGAGCGCTGCGCTCATATCGTCGGCGCTCCATTTCCCCTGGCCGACCAGCGCTAGGCAGCCGACCATCGATCGAACCTGATGATGCAGGAACGACCGTGCCGAGGCTCTTACGAGGATCCGCTCGCCCTCGCGCACAACATCGAGGCGGTCGAGCGTGCGCACCGGGCTGTCGGCCTGGCAATGCGCCGAGCGAAACGTGGTGAAGTCATGACGTCCGACCAGGCGCGCCGCGCCCTCGGCCATGGCGCCGGCATCAAGGTCGATCGGCACGCGCCAGGCGAGGCCGCGCTCGACGGTCAGCGGCGCACGGCGCGTGACGATGCGATATTCATAGTGCCGCGCCAGGCAGGAAAAGCGTGCGTGCCAGTCGTCCGCCACGATCTCGCACGCCAGGATCGCCACCGGGTCGGGGCGCAGTTTCGCGTTGATCGCTTCCATCAGCCGGAATGGCGTGATCGTCCGCGTGACGTCGACATGCGCACGCATGCCCAATCCATGAACCCCGGCATCGGTGCGCCCCGCCGCATGGACTGCGACCGCCTCGCCAGTGATCGCCAGCACCGCTGCCTCGATCGCGGCCTGCAGGCTTGGGCCATGATTCTGCCGCTGCCAGCCCATGAACGGCCGGCCGTCGAACTCCACCGTCAGCGCGAAGCGCGTCACGTCAGCACCGTTCCGGCGGGGATGGCGAAGCCGCGCAGCAGTTCGGCTGACGTCATGACGCCACGACCGGCGCGTTGCAGCAGGGTCGGGCGAATGACCTCATCGCCGCATTGGATGGTCAGCAGCTCATCCAGAACCGTTCCCGGGGCTTTGGGCTTGTCGCTGCGCGGGAGTATTTCCGCCGCCAGGATGCGGACCCGTTCCCCGCTGATCTCGAACCAGGCGCCGGGCGGGTTGAAGCCTCGCACCTGCCGCTCGACGGCCCCGGCGGGTTGCAAAAAGTCCAGCCGGCTCTCGGCCTTGTCGATCTTCGCCGCATAGGTGACGCCATCATCGGGTTGCGGCTCGGCCGGATAGGCGTCGAGCGTGGCCAGCGTCGTCACCATCAGCCGCGCACCCATCGCGCTCAGTGCGTCGGTCAGTTCGCCCGCCGTCCTGGCGCCGATTGGGGTTGCTTCACGCAGCAGGACCGGCCCGGTATCGAGCCCGGCCTCCATCTGCATGATGCACACCCCGGTTTCGGCATCGCCGGCCAGGATTGCGCGTTGGATCGGCGCCGCGCCGCGCCATCGTGGCAGGAGCGAGGCATGCACGTTCAGGCATCCCTGTCGTGGCGCATCGAGCACCGAACGCGGCAGGATCAGGCCATAGGCCGCGACCACCGCGATATCGGCCCCGAAGGCAGCGAATTCGGCCTGGGCCTCGGCATCGCGCAGCGACACCGGCGTTCGCACGGCAACGCTCAAGGCTTCGGCGCGCGCCTGGACCGGGGAGGGGGTTAGCGCCTTGCCACGCCCCGCCCGACGCGGCGGCTGGCTATAAACCGCCGCCACATCGTGACCCGCATCGACCAGCGCCTGTAGTATCGGCACCGAGAATTCCGGTGTGCCCATGAAGATGATCCGCATGGATCATGCTCTGACCGCTTGCCGGAGGGCAGCGCAACCCCCTATCTGTTCCTGATGGCCTCTCCCGAGATCGAAGCCCTGACACAGGCACTGGCGCGGCTCCCCGGTCTGGGGCCGCGTTCGGCGCGTCGCGCGGTGCTGCACTTGCTCAAGAAGCGCCAGACCGCGCTCGGGCCATTGCTGATTGCTCTGAGTGCGGTCGAGGAAAATCTCGCAACCTGTTCGATCTGCGGCAATATTGATACAACAAACCCATGCGGCGTCTGTGCTGATCCACGGCGCGATTCTCGCGCCCTGTGCGTCGTCGAGGAAGTGGCCGATCTCTGGGCGCTTGATCGTTCGCGCCTGTTCCCGGGTCGTTTCCATGTGCTGGGCGGGCGACTCTCGGCGCTCGAGGGCATTCGCCCCGAGGATCTGGCGATCGATTCGCTGGTGCGCCGGATCGAAATCGGCGGCGTGGATGAAGTGGTTCTGGCCATGAACGCCACGCTCGAGGGGCAGACCACCGCGCATTATATCGCCGAGCGGATCGAGCGTTTTCCGATCCGCATCACGCAACTTGCGCACGGGCTGCCGGTTGGCGGCGAACTCGACTATCTCGACGAGGGAACGTTGGCCCAGGCACTGAGAGCGAGACGACCTGTCGCTTGACGTCAGGCTCGCGCTTTCCTAGCTCGCGGCTATGGCTATTCTGGAAATCCTCGAAGTACCGCATCCCGGCCTGCGTGCCGTCGCGAAGCCCGTCGCAACCGTGGACGATTCGATCCGCGCGATCGTCTCCGACATGTTCGACACGATGTATGATGCCCGCGGCATCGGCCTCGCCGCGACTCAGGTCGCGATCGAGCAGCGCATCGTCGTGATCGACCTGCAGGAGCCGGAAAGCGATGAGAAGGACGCCAAGCCGGTCCGCGCGCCGCATGTCTTCATCAACCCGGAGATCGTCTCGGTCAGCGACGATTATGCCTCCTACACCGAAGGCTGCCTGTCGATCCCCGACCAATATGCCGAGGTCGAGCGCCCCGCGCGCTGTGTGATCAAGTGGCTCGATGGCGACGGCAAGGCGCATGAGCAGGAATTCGACGGCCTGATGGCGACGGCGATCCAGCATGAGATCGATCATCTCAACGGCGTGCTGTTCATCGACCATATCTCGCGCCTAAAGCGCGACATGGTGCTCAAGAAGCTGGCCAAGGCGCGCAAGGCGGCGTGATTTTTCTCGGCAGGGAGCAGGCGTGATGCATGTGTTCCTGCTCTGGCATTCACGCGGCCTGGATAACGGGAATACCGATGATAAGCTCATCGGTGTCTATCATAGCGCGGAGAAGGCCGAAGAAGCGAAGCAACGCAAGCTGCAGTTCGCCGGATTCCGCGATGCGCCTGATGGTTTCGTGATCGATCAATATGAGATTGATCGCGACGCATGGTCGGAAGGTTTCGGGGTTGATTGACGTGCGTTACGACGCCTTCAGAACAGCCCCTCGATCTCTCCGTCCTTGCCGAACCGGATCGACTCCGCTGCCGGCACGCGCGGCAAGCCCGGCATGGTCATGATCTCACCGCAGATCGCCACGACGAACCCGGCGCCCGCCGACAGCCGTACTTCGCGCACCGGCACGACATGCCCGGTCGGTGCGCCGAGCTTCGCCGGATCGGTCGAAAAGCTGTACTGGGTCTTCGCCATGCACACGGGCAGGGTGCCGAACCCGGCATCTTCCCAGCGCTTCAGCTGCGCATGCACGCCAGGGTCGGCAATGGCCTCTTCCGCACGGTAGATGCGCGTGGCGACGGTGTTGATCTTGTCGAACAGCGACAGGCCGTCATCGTAAAGCGGCGCGAATTGGGGCGTCGCATGGTCGCACAATTCGGTGATCTTCTCCGCCAGCGTCTCGGCACCCGCACCGCCATCGGCCCAATGCGTGCACAGGATCGCTTCGGACCCTTGCGCTGCGGCAATCTCGCGGATCACCTCGAGCTCAGCCTCGGTATCGGTCGAGAATTTGTTGATCGCGACGATCGCCGGCACGCCGAATTGCCGCACATTCTCGATGTGCCGCGCCAGATTGACGCCGCCGCGCCGCACCGCTTCGGGATCGGCCGCGCCGAGATCGGCCTTGGCCACGCCGCCATTCATCTTCAGCGCGCGCACCGTCGCCACGATCACCGCTGCCGAGGGCTTCAGTCCCGACTGGCGGCATTTGATGTCGAAGAATTTCTCCGCACCCAGATCCGCGCCGAACCCCGCTTCGGTCACCACATAATCGCCGAGCCCGAGCGCCGCGCGCGTCGCGATCACCGAATTGCAGCCATGCGCGATGTTCGCGAACGGCCCGCCATGAACGAATGCCGGATTGCCCTCCAGCGTCTGCACCAGGTTGGGCTTCACCGCCTGCGCCAGCAGCACCGCCATCGCGCCATCGGCCTTCAGGTCGCGCGCGGTGACGGGCTGCTTGCCGCGCGTATAGGCGACCACGATCCGTCCCAGCCGTGCTTCGAGATCTTCCAGATCGCTCGCCAGGCACAAGATCGCCATCACTTCCGACGCGACCGTGATGTCGAAGCCGCTTTCGCGCGGATAGCCATTGGCCGGGCCGCCGAGCGATTGAGCGATATCGCGCAGCGCCCGGTCGTTCATGTCGAGCACGCGGCGCCAGACGATCCGTCGCACATCGATATCGAGCGCATTGCCCCAATGGACGTGGTTGTCGATCATCGCCGCGAGCAGATTGTGCGCCGAGGTGATGGCGTGGAAATCTCCGGTGAAATGGAGATTGATGTCCTCCATCGGCACGACCTGCGCATAACCGCCGCCGGCTGCGCCGCCCTTGGTGCCGAAACATGGCCCGAGCGACGGTTCGCGCAGGCACAGCACCGCTTTCTTGCCGATCCGGTTGAGCGCATCGGCCAGCCCGACCGAGGTGGTCGACTTGCCTTCACCCGCCGGTGTCGGGTTGATCGCGGTGACCAGGATCAGCTTACCCTGTTTTCCCGTCGCCGGGACGCGGGACAGGTCGATCTTCGCTTTGAAATGGCCGTAAGGTTCGACCGCCTGGGGAGGGATCGATAGCTTGGCGGCAATCTCACTGATCGGTTGCAAGGTCGCGGCGCGGGAGATCTCGATGTCGGTCTGCATGCCGGCTGTCCTAGCCAAGGGCTGGCGCAACACAATCCTCCGCGCTAGAGTTCCTGCAATGTTCCATCGAGATTTTCAATGACTGGCCTGATTGTTCCACTGCTGCTCATCGCCGTCCTGCTGATAGGCCTAGGCCTTGGCTGGTTTTTCGGCGGGAAGGGCAGTGCGGAGGCCCGCGCCGAACGTGATGCGCGCACCGAAGAGTATAAGCGCGCCCTCATCGATCTGTCGTCGGCCGAAGAGCGGGCGAGGGCGGCAGCGCAGCTTGCCGAGACGTTGGAGATCATTCGCGACGAGCGCGACATGGCCCGTACCGATCTTGCCACGCTGAAGGCGCAGGCCGGCGCCTTCGAGGCGCGCCTGACGGAATTGCGCGAGGCCAAGGACTTGATGGCGGCGCAGTTTGCCGAGGTTTCGAACAAATTGCTGGCCGAGGCGCAGGAGACGTTTCTCACCCGCGCCGATGCGCGTTTCAAACAGTCCGAGGAAACCGCCGGCCAGAACCTCAAATCGATGCTCCAGCCGGTCAGCGATCGCTTGCTGAAATATGAGGAGACCGTCTCCAAGGTCGAATCCGAACGCAAAGGCGCCTTCGATCAGCTCAAGGGCCAGCTCGAGGGGTTGCGCGTCGGGCAGGAGAAAGTCAGCAGCGAGGCCGCCAAGCTGGTCAATTCGTTGCGCAATGCACCCAAATCGCGCGGGCGCTGGGGTGAGCAGCAATTGAAGAATGTGCTCGAAACCTGCGGCTTGTCCGAACATACCGACTTCCAGACCGAGGTCAGTATTTCGGGCGGCGACGAAGGCGGACGGTTGCGTCCCGATGCGATCGTTACCGTGCCGGGCGGGCGCAGTCTGGTGATCGATGCCAAGGTCTCGCTCAACGCCTACCAGGACGCGTTCGGTGCGGTCGACGAAGAAGAACGGGCACGCGGCCTGGTGCTCCATGCCGCGTCGATGAAGGCCCATATCAACGGGCTGGGCAACAAAGCCTATTGGAGCCAGTTCGCCGACGCCCCCGACTATGTCATCATGTTCGTCCCCGGCGAGCATTTCCTGTCGGCGGCACTCGAACAGGAGCCGACCTTGTGGGACTTCGCGTTCGAAAAACGCGTGCTGCTCGCCACGCCGACCAACCTCATCGCCATTGCCCGCACCGTGTCTGCGGTGTGGCGTCAGGAGCGTCTCGCCAAGGAAGCGCGTCAGATCGGTGAACTGGGCAAGGAGCTGTACGACCGCCTCGCCAAGGCGGCGGGCGATTTGCGCAAGGTCGGTGGTGGCCTGACTTCGGCCGTCAATAATTACAATGCCTTCGTGTCGAGTTTTGAAAGCCGAACGCTGGTTACCGCGCGCAAGTTGAAGGACCTGAATATCGAGCCCGGCGCGCGCGAGATTGAGGACGTCCCACCGGTCGAAGCATTGGCGCGCTATGGCGAAGCGCCGGCGTTGCTGGAAAATGAGGTGGATCAGGCTGCGGAGTGAATCGCGGCCTGGCGCAAGACTTTACACCGACTATCGACTTGCTATCCCGATCGGATGGCCAAGCTTCTCGTCCCGGGCGATCCCGCACCCTGGTTTCATGCCGCGGCGCTGGACGGCAATCCAAGGTTCGCGTTCGATACCGTTGCCGGCCGGTCGGTCGTCATGCTGTTTCTCGGCGGCGCCGAATGGCCGGCTAGCCGGGAGGCATTGCAGTTGGTTGAACGCCACCGGCATCTGTTCGATGACGAGAAAGCATGCTTTTTCGGGGTGTCGATCGATCCGGCTGACGTGAAGCAAAAGCGCATCGAACCGTCGCTGCCGGGCATCCGCTGGTTCCTCGATCACGATCGTGCGGTGTCCGGCAAATATGGCGCAGTCGAGGAAGAAGGCACGTCCCGGCGCTATCGCCCGCACTGGCTCCTGCTCGACCCCATGCTGCGCGTCGTCCGGCACGCCGACATTGGGGCTGGTGAGGAGATCATGACTGCCCTGGCTTCACTCAAGGCCGATCCTGAGGACACCACAGCGCCGGTGTTGATCGCGCCGCATATTCTCGAACCAGCGCTATGTCGTCACCTTATCGAGCTGTACGAACGGCAGGGCGGCGAAGATTCGGGTTTCATGCGCGAAGAAAATGGCATGACCGTGCTGAAGGTCGATCATAGCCACAAGCGCCGATCGGACTGCATGATCGAGGACGAGCAACTGATTGCGGCGTTGCGTGCGCGGCTCAATCGTTTCCTGCGGCCGATGATCCATCGCGCCTTTCAGTTCGATGCGACGCGGATCGAGCGCTGGATCGTCGCCTGTTATGATGGCGACAATGGTGGCGGTCATTTCCGCGCGCACCGCGACAACACCACCAAGGGCACCGCGCACCGCAAGTTCGCCTGCACGATCAACCTCAATGCCGAGGATTATGATGGTGGCGACCTGCGTTTTCCCGAATTCGGCCGACGTACCTATCGCGCGCCCACCGGGGGCGCGGCGGTCTTCTCCTGCTCGTTATTGCATGAGGCAACGCCCGTGACGCGCGGTAAGCGCTACGCGTTCCTGCCGTTCCTGTACGACGATGCCGGTGCGGCGTTGCGCGAACAGAATCTGCGCTTTCTGGCGCCGGAATTGAGCAGTTACCGTGTCGGCTCACCTGAAGGCGTCACCGCGTCGTCCCAAGCTTAGCGGCGCCTGGGGAACGCGGGCGACAAGACCAGCTTCGCTCGTTCGCGACCGACCAGGACCAGCTTGCCGTTCAAGTTCGAGCTCACGCTAAGCCGCTGCCCAAGCACGCCAAGAATCGCCTGTTCCTGCGCCATCGCCGGTCCGGGGCAGCCCATGCGCGTCGATGCCAACGGGCCGGTCGCGAGGAAACCACGCTCGAAACGGAAAATGCCGTTGAAATTGTTGCAGCCGGTGCTGCCGCTGATCCGGCCGCCGCCGAAGGTGACAGAGGCGGATTTCGGTCCCCGGGTCGGTCGGTCGTTCACGCTTTCGATCCGCCATGCGCCGTCGATCGCCGCCGCCGGAGCGGGCGCCGATGCGACGATCGGGTCGCCGCCGCAGCCGCTGACCGTGCGACCATCGATCGCGACCGTCACCTTGTCGGGAAATTCCCGGTCGCTCATGCCGTCATTACAGCGCACGCGGGTAATATCGACGGTGATGCGCGGCGTCACATAGCGCAAGCCATTGAAGCTCGGCCGCGGCACCGGGGCCGGGGTCGTCACTTTGGTCCGTCCATAATCGCCGATATAGCGGATCAGGCTGTTATCGATCGTCAGCGCCCAGCCCGGTTCAGTGCCGACGGCCCTGTACGATGGCGTGTCGCGTTGCGGCGCGGCAACAGCGGTGCCGGGGAGCAGCAGGGCAAGGACAGTGAGCGTGGGGACGAACTTCATGTCGGGTCTCCTTGAAGCATCACGATTATGGTCGCGCGGCTGAACCGATCGTTACGCAAGCGTTCAGCCGGGCGTCAGCCGCGCTGCTGCGCCAATACCTCATAGGCCATCACCGCCGTCGCTACCGCTGCGTTGAGGCTGTCGGCCCTACCCAGCATCGGGATCTTGACCAGCAAGTCGCACTCGGCGGCATAATTGGCCGGCATGCCTTGCGCTTCATTGCCGGTGAGCAGGAAAGTCGGCGACGCATAGCGCGCGGCGCGATAGTCGCTCTCGGCATCGAGGCTCAGGCCGACAAGCTGACCGGGACCGCCGCGCAGCCAGGGCACGAACTCGGACCATTCCGCTTGCACGACGGGCACGGTGAACAAAGCGCCCATGCTGGCGCGCACCGCCTCGACCGAAAAGGGATCGACGCTTTCCCCGATCAGGATCAACCCGCCGGCCCCGACCGCGTCGCCGGTGCGCAGGATGGTGCCGAGATTGCCCGGATCGCGCAGCCGTTCCGCGACCAGCCAGATATCGGCTTTGCTCCGGTCCAGTGTCTCCAGCGATCTGGGGAAATCGTCATACACGCCGACCACCGCTTGCGGATTATCCTTGCCCGACAGCTTGGACAGAATGTCGGGCGTAGTTTGAATCGACTCGCCGCCCGCTTCCTCGACGTCGATCGACAATGCATGGACCAATGGATGGTCCGCACTGGCAGCGGCATAGAACAGCGTGCGGGGCAGCCGCCCGGTATCGCGCGCTTCAGTCAGGATGCGCAGCCCTTCCGCAAGGAACTGGCGCTGTTCACGGCGATGGCGCTTGTCGCGCAATTCGCGCACCCGCTTGATCAGCGGGTTGGAAAAGGCGGTAATTTCGCGTGGCACGGGCGATCAATCCTCGCCGAACTTGGCTTCCACCAACTCGCACAATGCGCCGACGGCTGCTTCGGCGCCATCGCCATCGGCGCTGATCGTGATCGAATCACCCATTGCCGCGCCAAGCATCATCAGGCCCATGATCGAGGTGCCGGTAACGCTGCCCGCGCCATCCTTCTCGACCGACAGTTCGACCGGTTGAGTCGAGGCGAGAGTGACGAATTTGGCGCTGGCGCGTGCGTGAAGTCCACGCTTGTTGGTGATCAGGACCGTTCGTTGCACCGGCATCAGGCAGCGGCCTCGCCCAGGACTTCGGAGGCTACGGTGATGTATTTGCGCCCCGCCTCGCGCGCGGCGGCAACGGCGTCAACGACCTTCATCCGGGTCCGTGCCGAAGCAAGGCGGATCAGCATCGGGAGATTGATCCCGGCAATCACTTCGACCCGGCCCTTTTCCATCAGCGAGATCGCGAGGTTGGAGGGCGTGCCGCCGAACAAATCGGTAAGCAGGATGACGCCATGCCCGGCATCGACCTGAGCGATTGCGTTAGCGATATCACTGCGCCGCGCTTCCATGTCGTCATCGGGACCGATCGCGATGGTCGCGATACGATCCTGCTTGCCCACGACATGTTCCATCGCGGTCACGAATTCATCGGCGAGGCGCCCATGCGTCACCAGAACCAGACCGATCATTGCAAAACAGTTCCACTTCCAGGCCCATCCGCCGGGGCACCCTCCAGCGAGTCCTGGGGCGCCGCGGCAAGATCGCGGTGAGTGACCGTGGGCGAAAATCCTTCGTCGCGCAACCGTGCGGCTACCCGTTCCGTGACATGCACCGAGCGATGTCTCCCGCCGGTACAGCCAAATGCGATCGTTACATAGGACTTCCCCTCGGCACGGTAGCGGGGCAGCAGCAGCAACAGCAGCGATTCGATTTGCGCCAGCGCTGCGTCATAGGCCGGGTCGCCCGCGACATAAGCGCCGACATCGGCGTCGAGGCCCGTTCCCGGCCGCAGCGCTTCGACCCAATGTGGATTGCGCAGGAAGCGCATGTCGAACACCAGATCGGCATTGCGTGGCACGCCACGCGCGAAACCGAACGACATCACCGATAGCGTCGGCGCGCCGAGCTTCTCGTCCGAGAAGGTCTCGCGGACTTGCTGCGCCAGCTCGTTGCCGGTCATGCTGGTCGTGTCGATCAATCGGTTCGCGCCGCGCCGCAGCGGGGCAAGCAGTTCCCGTTCGCGCGCAATGCCATCACTCGCCGGCCGATCGAGCGCCAGCGGATGCCGCCGCCGCGTCTCCGAATAGCGCCGCTCCAGCTCGCCGCCGGCGCAATCGAGGAACAGAATGCCGATGTTATGGCCATAATCCTCGCGCAGCTGCTTGATGCGCTTCACGACGCTGTCAGGGTCGAAATCGCGCGTGCGTGCACCGATGCCGAGCGCCAGCGGCTGCGACATGCTTTCCGCCCCTTCGGGCAGCGGTGCCGAGAGCAGCCGGTCGAGCAGCAGCAGTGGAAGGTTGTCGACCACTTCCCAGCCAAGATCCTCGAGTGTGCGCAACACGGTCGATTTGCCCGCGCCCGACATGCCCGTGACGAGCAGGATATTCTTGGGTTCGCGGATCATGCCGGGGCTGCGATCCGCTTCAGCGCCAGCTCGACCTTGATCGGCGCGGAATTTTCATGCGCGTCGAGTGACACTTCGGAGACTGCGATCCCGGCGATCTTCCGCTCGCTCCTGTCGAGCGGCATGCGGTCGAAGCCATCCGTCAGGCGTACCAGTAGTGCGACCGGCACACGCTCGACATGCGGCATCGGCACAATGCCGAGACCGCGAATCTCGATTTTGCCCGCGATCGTCATGGGGGCGGTTGCGAGCAGCGTGTCGCCGCTGCGGATCAGGATCGTATAGTCGTCGCTGACCAGCACCGCGCCGCGATCGATCAGGCGCAACGCCAGATCCGACTTGCCCGCGCCCGACGGCCCCTCGATCAACACGGCCCGGCCATCGATCGCCACCGTCGAAACGTGCAGCGTCTCGGTCGAGACGCTGACGGTCTTTGGTGTCATTTTCGGCTCGCGACTCATCTGCGATCCTTGAGTGGTAATGTCACCACAAAACGTGCCCCGCTCAATCGGTCCTCGCGCGATTCGACCACGATCGACCCCTGATGCCCTTCGACGATGGTCCGCGCAATGGCGAGGCCTAAGCCCGAATGCTTACCGAATTCCTCGCTTTCGGGGCGCAGCGACTGAAACCGGCTGAATACCTGCTCGCGCGCTTCCTCCGGCACGCCGGGACCTTCATCCTCGACCTTGATGATCAGTTCGTCCTGATCGCGCAACGCGGCGAGAGTGATCAGCCCGCCATCGGGCGAGAAGGACACGGCATTGTCGATCAGATTCTCGAACACGCGCTCCAGCCGCGTCCCTTCGCCCATCACGATCAGCCGGTCGCTCGGACGGTGATCGAAGCGCAACCGGATGCCGCGTTCGGTACCGCGATCGTCGCGCTGGGCGAGCAGACCGTCGAGCATCGCGCCGATATCGACCGGCTCGAACTTGGCCCGGCTGAGTTGCGCATCGAGTCGCGACGCCTCCGATATGTCAGTGATCAGCCGGTCCATGCGATGGACATCGTCGCGCACAATGGCGAGCAGCCGTTCCTGCAATTCGGGATCGCGCACCAGCGACAGCCCCTCGACTGCGGAGCGCAGCGAGGCGAGGGGGTTCTTCATCTCATGCGCGACATCGGCGGCGAACGCCTCGGTCGCATCGATCCGCGCGCGCAACGCGAGGCTCATGTCGGACAAAGCGCGCGCCAGCATGCCGACTTCGTCGCGCCGCGTCGGCAAGCGCGGCACCACCACTTCGCGCGCGCGGCCGAGCCGGACCCGCACCGCCGCCCTGGCAAGACGGCGCAGCGGCCGCACGATCGTGCGCGCGAGGAACAATGACAACAGGATCGACACGATCGCGACGATCAGCAGCACGACACTCAACCGGAAGCGCTCGACCCGTACCGTCTGCGTGATGTCGGTCGCATTCATCGTCGTCATCACCACGCCCTGGACACCCTTGAGCCCGGAAATGGCGGCGGCGGCGGTAATCACCGGCGTTCGGTCGGGCGCGCGCCACACGGTCGCCGGCGCCGTTTCAGTATTGCGCGCGGTGCGCACGTCGGGCCAGTCGAGCCCGGCGATACGTTCGCGATAAAGCGGGGCGCGCGGCGTGCCGACCACGGTGTCGATCATCGCGTCGAGGAAGCGCGCCGCGCCCTGACCCCAATCCTGCTTGTCGGGGTCCTGCAGCACGACGTTACGCAGGCCGAGCGCGCGCGTGTCGCTGATCAGCGTCCCCGCCTCGTCATAAAGCCGCAGCCGCGCGCCGGTATCGCGCGCGAGGCGCAACGCCAGCGCGTCGCGTCGCGCTGGCTGGACCGAGCGCATCGCTTCGGCGATCAGCCGCACCTCGCGGCTCGCCTGCGCCACACGGCTGTCGACGATCCGGCTGCGATAGGAATCGAGATAGAAAAACCCGCCCGCGAGCAGCGCCAGCGCGAAGATGTTGACGAACAGGATCCGCGGCGTGAGCGAAACACGGCCGGACCAGCGAAGCGTCAGCTCGCCGTCATCAACCTCCCGCTTCATTCCTCGGAGAAGCGATATCCGGCGCCATACAGCGTTTCGATGGCATCGAATTCGGGGTCGATCTGCCGGAACTTGCGCCGTACCCGCTTGATATGGCTGTCGATGGTGCGGTCATCGACATAGATATCGTCCTGATAGGCGGCATCCATCAACTGGTTGCGCGTCTTCACGATGCCCGGCCGCTGCGCCAACGTCTCGAGGATCAGGAATTCGGTCACGGTCAGCGTGACGTTCTTCCCGCCCCAGGTGACGCGGTGCCGCGCGGTATCCATGGTCAGCCGTCCGCGCTCCAGTTCGCCCGCCGCCGTCTCCTCGTCGCCCGCGGGCCCGGCCTGGGCCAGTTCGGTGCGGCGCAGGATCGCCCGGATGCGCGCGATCAGCAGGCGTTGCGAAAAGGGCTTGGCGATATAATCATCCGCACCCATCGCAAGGCCGAGCGCCTCGTCGAGCTCATCATCCTTTGAGGTCAGGAAGATGACCGGCGTCGCCTGCTTCTCGCGCAGCCGCCGCAGCAGCTCCAGCCCGTCCATCCGCGGCATCTTGATATCGAAGATCGCCAGGTCGGGCGGATTCTCGATCAGCGCTTTCAGCGCGGTTTCGCCATCCGAATAGACGCGCGTGACAAAGCCCTCGGCCTGCAGCGCGATCGACACGGACGTCAGGATATTGCGGTCGTCATCGACTAGCGCGATCGTCGCCGTCATTCGGGACCCTCATTATTTGTTACGGATGAGGTAGTGCAAAGCCGGGGTCGGCTCAACCGGCTTGTCCGGTGCGTGGTGGTTTGCCGGGCGGCGGGCCGCTGTTTTACCGGAATAAAAAAGCCACCGCTGTTATCCTGGATCCCCTGTGCGAATTTGTGGCGGTATTTCAGCAATATATGGCCCATCGCCGCGATTATGGAACAAGGGCGATTAACAGGGGCGGAATGAGCTGGAAGAGAAGTGAGCAATTAACCAATTGACTATGGGTAGTATTTTCTCCGGCCTGCTCAATGCGGTCCGTCGCTTGGCAGCGAGGACACCAGCCAAATGCGTCACTCCCTTGCACGGGAGATATGTTACAATAGGGTGTAACATATCTCCCCAACTCGTCACCCGCTTATCTCGCGGGGCTTGATTCAACCGCTGTTAAACTCCGCTATCGCAGCAGCTATGGAAACGCGCCTTTCAGACTGTAAGCCCGTTCATGTCCGTCAGGAACCGCGACAGGGCGTGATTGCTATCGCCCTCCTTGCGGTTGCGGGCGGAGTCGCTCTTCAATGCTGCGGAAAGGAGGATGCCGTATCGACGATTTCGCGAAGAACATCACCGTCGCGACGCCGCGCCGGCACCCAGCGATTGACCGGCGCCAGCATCGCCGCCGCGAGCGGATCGGCCGGCCGCGTACCGGCTTCGGCATAATGATAGACCATCGCCGAACGGCGGTAATCGGCGATATTGTCGGTCGAGCGGTGCATCAGATAGCTATGAAAAAAGAGCACGTCGCCCGGCTCCATCAGTGCCGGTTCGTCCGCCGACGTGTCCTGCGAGACGATTTCCAGATAGCCTTGCAACGTCTCCGGGCGTTGATCAGGGACATGCTCATGGATGATGTTCGCGCGGTGTGAGCCGGGCAGCACCCAGAGGCAGCCATTCTCGATCGTCGCGGCGCTGAGCGCGACCCAGACGCCGATCTGCGGCTGGCGGTCGTAGCGGAAATAATAGCCGTCCTGGTGCCAGGGCTGACCGATCACGCCGGGATTCTTGAAGATGAACTGGCTCTGGAAACAATCCACATCGGGGCCAAGCAGATCGGCCAACCGGTCGGTGATCGCGGGGTCGACCGCCAGTTCATGCGCCGTGCCGACCGCGTGGCAGTTGAACACCTTGGCAATGTAATCCTCCGGATTGCGCGCAATCGGGCTTGGTGCGGTCTCGGGATAGATCAGCAGGTCCTGCTCGGTGACATAGACCCGCTCGCCGGGATGCGCTGCGGGGGGATCGGCGGCGATCGCCGCGATCGTCTCCGCCTCGATCTGTGCGACACGGTCCTTCGCGATCAGTCCCCGCTCGAAGAAATATCCCTTCTCGGTCCATGATCGAGTCGATGCCTCGGTCAGCATAATCCTCTCCGTTTTGATTTTTTTGTGTTATTTAATTCTAAATATATCTATTTGCGGATAAATCCAGACCGCAATCGGTCGGCAATGAGAGGATAGGGTATTCGACGTCCGGCGCGCGCGCGTGGTTCCGGCGCAGGTGGAGTGCGTCCTGCGGCCCAATGTTTGACGCTCCGGCGTGGCGGCGATATGCGCCCAATCATCACATTGGTATGCGGCAACGCCCGCACAGCATTATTCGGAGAGACACCCGTGAGCGATCGCATTCCCGACGCCGGCCTTGAAGCGCAGGGCATCGAGACCCGCGCCAATCTGCACTGGAACCTTGTCACCGCCCGCCTGATCCAGGCCGCCATCTCGCGCGGCGAAGGCAAATTGTCCGCTGATGGCCCGCTGGTGGTCGAAACCGGCGCGCATACCGGCCGCTCGGCGCAGGACAAGTTCATCGTCCGCGATGCCGAAACCGAAAACACCGTGTGGTGGGGCAAGAGCAACAAGGCGATGAGCCCTGAGCATTTCGCCGCGCTCAAGACCGATTTCCTCGCCGCGCTGAAGAGCAAGGAAGATCTGTTCATTCAGGACCTGTTCGGCGGGTCGCAGCCCGAGCACCGCGTCAATGTGCGCGTCGTGACTGAGCTTGCCTGGCACAACAGCTTCATCCGCACGATGCTGGTCCGCCCGGAAGAAAGCCAGTTGCGCGGCTTCGTCGCCGATTACACCATCATCGACCTACCGAGCTTCGTTGCCGACCCGGCCAAGCATGGCTGCCGCAGCGAGACGGTGATCGCGGTCAATTTCACCGAGAAGCTGATTCTGATCGGCGGCACCAAATATGCCGGCGAAATGAAGAAGTCGGTATTCGGACTGCTCAACTACCTGTTGCCGCCGACCGGCGTGATGCCGATGCATTGCTCCGCCAATATGGGCCCGAACGGTGACACCGCGGTGTTCTTCGGCCTGTCGGGTACCGGCAAGACGACGCTCAGCGCCGATGCCAGCCGCACGCTGATCGGCGATGACGAACATGGCTGGTCGGACACCGCTGTGTTCAATTTCGAGGGCGGTTGCTACGCCAAGATGATCCGCCTGTCGGCTGATGCCGAGCCGGAGATCTTCGCCACGACCAAGCGTTTCGGCACGATCCTGGAAAATGTCGTGATGGACCAGGTCACGCGCGTGCTCGATCTCGACGACGACCGTCTCGCGGAGAACAGCCGCGGCGCTTATCCGATCGACTTCATTCCGAACGCGTCGGAAAAGAATATGGGGCCGGTGCCGCGCAACATCATTTTCCTGACTGCGGACGCCTATGGCATCCTGCCGCCGATCTCGAAGCTGACCCCGGACCAGGCAATGTATCATTTCCTGTCGGGCTATACCGCGCGCGTCGCGGGCACCGAGATTGGTGTTACCGAGCCGAGCGCGACCTTCTCGACCTGCTTCGGTGCGCCTTTCATGCCGCGCCACCCGTCGGTCTATGGCAATTTGCTCAAGGAACGAATCGCCAAGGGCGGGGTCGATTGCTGGCTGGTCAATACCGGCTGGACCGGTGGCAAATATGGCGTCGGCAAGCGCATGCCGATCAAGGCGACCCGTGCATTGCTTAACGCAGCACTCGACGGCAGCCTGAACGATGCCGAGTTCCGCACTGATCCGAATTTCGGCTTCAAGGTGCCGGTTGCGGTGGCGGGCGTCGACAGCGCGATCCTCGATCCGCGCGAAACATGGTCGAACAAGGCCGATTATGACGCCACGGCGGCCAGGCTGGTCGACCAGTTCGTCGAGAATTTCGCCCAATTCGCGGACCATGTCGATGAGGGCGTGCGACAATCGGCGCCCGCTGCGCGCACCACTCAAACCGTCTGAAACGCCCGGTCATCGATCGGGCACGAGAGAAAGCCCGATCGATGACCGACCTGCCATTTCGCCCCTTTGCCGATGACGCCGCGATCCGCCGGATCGGGGAGGGGTTGCTCGCGTGCACATTACCCAAGGCCGAATGGACGCATGAGGCGCATCTCGGTGCGACCCTGTGGCTGGTCCGCGACCGGCCCGATATTGATGTGGATGCGCGGATCGCCGGGATCATCTCCGCCTATAACGAGAGCGCCGGCGGGGTGAACGACGACACCCAGGGTTATCACGACACGATCACGCGCTGTTTCATCGCCGGGATCAGACTGCATCTCGCTGGCCAGGCCATTGGCCAACCGCTCGTCGATACGGTCAATGCGCTGCTTGCATCGCCAATCGGGCGGCGCGACTGGCCGCTGCGCTTCTATAGCAGGGAGCGCCTGTTCTCGGTCGCGGCGCGGCGCGGATATGTTCCGCCGGACCTGGCTCCGCTGCCCGCCGATTGAGCGAGACAGCATCCGGATCGGCGCTTAGGTTGAGCGCCGGGTTTGAGGAGTGCAACAGATGAACATCATGGACATCATCAACCAGGCTGGCGGTATCAGCGCCATTTCCAGTCAACTCGGCATCGACGAAGGCACGGCCCAAGCCGGTGCGGCCGCACTGTTGCCGGCGATCCTCGGTGGCATGAAAGGGCAGGCGCAACAGCATCCCGACGGGCTGTCGGGGCTGGCGGGCATTCTCGGCAGTCTGGGCGGCGGCGGACTGCTCGCCAATATCCTCGCGCCCGGCGCCAGCGATGTCGATGCCGGCAATAATGTGCTGGGGCAGATTTTCGGATCGAAGGACGTCAGTCGAACCGTGGCCGATCACGCTGCCGCGCAAAGCGGCGTTTCGTCCGATCTGCTCAGGAAGATGCTGCCGCTGCTGGCGATGGCGGTCGCGGGCTATCTGGCGAAACAGGCAGGCGGGGCGCAGCCGGGAAGTGCAGACGCGGGTCAGCAAAGCGGCCTTGGTGGTATGCTGGGCGGCCTGGTGGGATCGATCCTCGGCGGCGGTCAGCAGGCGGCGGCGCAACCAGCACCAGCGGCGGGAGGGCTTGGCGGTCTCGGCGCACTGGGCTCGCTGATCGACATGAACCATGATGGCAACCCGCTCGACGACATCCTGGGCATGGCGGGCAAGCTCGCCGGGCGTTGAGCCGGGCTGGCTTGCCCGCCATGCTAAGGATTCGCTCGTGCGTGCGGCCGGTTCGGCTTAGCGTGTGGAGCCGCTTACGGCATTTTCCGAGTCGAAGGGAAAGATCATGGGATTGCTCGATGGACTGCTTGGCCAAGTTGCCGGCAATGTCGATATCAAGAACCTTGCCGAAAAGGTCGGCCTGACGCCGGAACAGGCGGAGAGTGCGGTCACCGCTTTGGGTCAGGCACACCCTGAACCAGGTGATACTGTCGAGACCGCCGCTTCGGCGACCGGCATCGCGCCCGACATTCTGCAGCAGATCGTCGGCCATATCGGTGGTGAAGGATCGCTCGCCCAGTTTGCCGGCCTGCTCGGCGCTGCTGGCGGCGGTGACGGCATCATGGGCAAGGTCGGCGGACTGCTTGACCGCGATGGGGACGGCAATCCGCTCAACGACATCGCCGGTCTGGCCGGCGGCCTGTTCGGCAAGAAATGACTGGTGGCCCCCGGCGCAAGTCGGGGGCTGTCAGGCGGTGGGAAGGGCTATCGCCTCAACCACCAGCACGCCGCTTTCAACCGCAACCACGCGCATCCGTGCGCCGGCCGGAGCATCCGGACCGCGCGCCGGCCAGCTGCCGTCGCCCTGTCTGACCCGGCCAACGTTCGAATCGATCGCTTGCTCGACCGTGACGATCTCGCCGATCAGCCGTGCGCCGCGGTCATTGAGCATCGGGTCGCTCGAAGCGACCGGATAGTCACGATACCAGCGTCTCCCGATCATCACCGCGACGCCGCTCCAGATCGCGAATGACGCGAACTGCACCGCCGCCGGCAATTCCGGGAGCGCCAATGTCGCCAAGCCGGTGATCGCAGCGGCAATCGCGATAAAGACGAGGAACACTCCGGGGAGAATCAACTCCGTCACGCCGAGCACCAGCGCAGCGATCAGCCAGAATGCCCCAGCGCTCATCCCATCGATCGTCACTGGTCGCCCCGTGTGACGGGGACGCGCGGGCGGGAAGCGGCCGCGGGCGGTGTTGCAGGGCGATCAGCCAGTGCCTCACGCGCAATCTCGCCAATGCCGCCAAGCGTACCGATCAACTGTGTCGCCTCGACCGGGAACAGGATCGTCTTGGCATTGGGCGAAGTCGCGAACTTGCCGACCGCTTCGACATATTTCTGCGCGATGAAATAATTAATCGCCTGCGGGCTGCCCTGTTCGATCGCAACCGAGACGAGCTTGGTCGCCGTCGCTTCGGCCTCGGCGGCACGTTCACGCGCTTCGGCGTCGCGAAACGCGGCTTCGCGCCGGCCTTCCGCCTCAAGGATCTTCGACTGTTTCTGCCCTTCTGCGCGCAGGATTTCGGAAGCGCGCGAGCCTTCGGCCTCGAGGATGTTGGCGCGCTTCTCACGCTCGGCCTTCATCTGCCGACCCATCGCGTTGACGATGTCGGCGGGCGGGCGGATGTCCTTCACTTCGACGCGGGTGATCTTCACGCCCCAGGCGGTCGTCGCATGATCCACCACCGAGAGCAGGCGGGCATTGATCTCGTCGCGCTTCGACAGCGTCTCGTCCAGATCCATCGAGCCCATCACGGTGCGCAAATTGGTCGTGGTCAGCTGCAGGATCGCGACATAGAGTTCGGACACTTCATAGGCGGCCTTGGCCGCGTCGAGCACCTGGAAGAACACCACGCCATCGACCGCGACCATCGCGTTATCTTTGGTAATGATCTCCTGACCCGGGATGTCGATCACTTGCTCCATCATGTTGATACGGCGGCCGACGCGATAGAAAAAGGCGGGGTAGAAATTGAACCCTGGCCGCGCGGTGGTGGTGAAACGGCCGAAATGTTCGATCGTATATTGATAGCCCTGGCGGACGATCTTGATGCTCGTGAAGAGGTATAGCAGCACCAGTGCCAGCACGAGAACGCCTGCGGTCAATTCCATGATGTCGCCCTCTTCCAATCGATCGCACCAGATTTAGCACATCGATCGGGCAAGAACAGCCAAATGCGGTGCCGCGGACCCTAGCGCTTCCCGGCACCTTTGGTTACATGAGCCGCCACGATTCTCCCCCGCGCAGGAACTGGCACCCCATGGAAATCCGCCTCGGCCTCACCTTCGACGATGTTCTCCTCTATCCGGCGGAGTCTGACATCGTTCCCAGCCAGGCCAATACGGCAACGCAATTGACGCGCGGCATCAAGCTCGACATCCCGATCCTGTCCTCGGCGATGGACACGGTGACTGAGGCCGACATGGCGATCGTCATGGCGCAGCTTGGCGGTATCGGCGTGCTTCACCGCAATATGGAGATCGACGAACAGGTCGCCGCGGTGCGCCAGGTGAAGCGCTTCGAGTCCGGCATGGTGGTCAACCCGATCACCATCGCGCCGGACGCCACGCTGGCCGAGGCGCAGGCATTGATGACGCGCAACCGCATCAGCGGCATTCCGGTGGTCGAGAAGGATGGCAAGCTGGTCGGCATCCTGACCAACCGCGACGTGCGCTTCGCGGGCAACCCGCATCAGCCGGTCGCCGAACTGATGACGCACGAAAATCTGGCCACTGTGTCGAGCGGCGTGTCGCAGGATGAGGCTCGCCGCCTGCTGCACCAGCGCCGCATCGAAAAACTGCTGGTGGTCGATGAGAGCTATCGTTGCGTCGGCCTGATCACCGTCAAGGACATGGAAAAGGCCGTCAATTATCCGAACGCGACCAAGGACGCCGCTGGTCGCCTGCGCGTCGCCGCCGCGACGACGGTTGGTGACAAGGGGTTTGAGCGGACCCAGGCGCTCGTCGATGCCGAACTCGACCTGATCGTGATCGACACTGCGCACGGTCATAACAGCGACGTTGCCCGTGCCGTGGAGCGGGTGAAGAAGCTGAGCAATTCGGTGCAGGTCATCGCCGGCAATGTCGCCACGGCGGAAGCCGCGCGCGCGCTGATCGGTGCCGGTGCGGACGGGATCAAGGTCGGCATCGGGCCGGGCTCGATCTGCACCACGCGCGTCGTCGCCGGCGTCGGCGTGCCGCAACTTACCGCAGTGATGGAATGCGCCGCCGAGGGCCATAAGAGCGGCGTACCGATCATTGCCGATGGCGGTATCCGCACCTCGGGCGACATTGCCAAGGCATTGGCCGGCGGCGCGTCGAGTGTGATGATCGGGTCGCTGCTGGCCGGGACCGAGGAAGCGCCAGGCGAAACCTTCCTGTATCAGGGCCGTGCATACAAATCCTATCGCGGCATGGGCTCGGTCGGCGCGATGGGCCGTGGTTCCGCCGATCGCTATTTCCAGGGCGATATCAAGGACCAGCTCAAGCTGGTGCCCGAGGGAATCGAGGGGCAGGTCGCCTTCAAAGGCCCAGCGCGTGACGTGATCCATCAACTTGTCGGCGGTGTGAAGGCGGCAATGGGCTATACCGGCTCGGCAACGATCGAAGAGCTGCAGAAACGCGCGAGATTCGTGCAGATCACTGGGGCCGGGCTGATGGAAAGCCATGTCCATGACGTGACGATCACGCGCGAGGCACCGAATTATCCGACGCGATAGCGAGCCGATAAAAACAACCGCGAGTTTCTTCTGCGTCGCCCGGACTTGTTCCGGGGTCCGCCCTGCCGCAAGAGCAACGCTTATTGCCTAAGCGGCACAGTGGATGTCGGAACAAGTCCGGCACGACGAAGTCTGGAACATTGAATGACCCCATCTGCCCGGATCCAGGCCGCGATCGACTTGCTCGACGCCATCGCCACCGCCGCACGTGATCAGGGTGCCGCCGCCGACACGCTGATCGCGCGCTATTTCGCCGAGCGCCGATACGCCGGTAGCAAGGACCGGCGTGCGGTGCGGGAGTTGGTCTATTCGGCGATCCGCCAACTTGGCGATCGTCCAAAATCTGGCCGCGCCGCCATGCTCGCTTTGGCGCAGGCGGAGCCGGACATCGCTGCATTGTTCGACGGCTCAACGCATGGTCCCGCGGCGATCGGCGCGAATGAGGTCGCTGCGAAATCAGGTGCCGCACCCGACTGGATCGTTGCGAAGCTGCTCGACTCTGGCATCGGTGAAGACGAGCTTCCCGCGCTGATCGATCGTGCACCGCTCGATATTCGCATCAATCGGCTCAAGGCCGCACCAGAACCGATCGAGGGTGCCGAGCCGATTGCCAGCCTTCCTGATGCACTCAGGTTGCCGTCAGGGACTAATGTCGAGGCGCTGGACGCCGCGAGGGACGGTGCGATCGAAGTACAGGATGCCGGTAGTCAGATCGTTGCCATGGCCGCCAGGGCTGGACCTGACATGCGCATCGTGGATCTGTGCGCCGGCGCCGGCGGCAAGACGCTCGCACTGGCGGCTGCGATGGACAATCGCGGCGCGCTGCTTGCCACCGATACCGATCGCAACCGCCTGTCACGCCTCGCGCCTCGCGCGGCAAGGGCAGGGGCGACGATCGTCGAGACGCGCCTGTTGAACCCGGCACGCGAAGCCGAGGCACTGGCGGATTGGCAGGACACCGCCGATTGCGTGCTGATCGACGCCCCCTGTTCGGGTACCGGCACATGGCGGCGCAATCCCGAAGCGCGCTGGCGGCTGACCCCAGATCGGATCGAGCGGCTGGTCGCAACCCAGGCGCATGTGCTAGAAATCGGCGCAGCGCTGGTCAAGCCGGGTGGCGCGCTGGTGTATATCGTCTGTTCGCTGCTCGACGATGAAGGGGCAGGGCAGGTCGCGCGTTTCCTGGCCGATCGCCCTGAATGGAGCGCCGACATGCTCGACCTGCCCGCTGGCAGGTCGCATGGTCCCGGCATTCGCCTGACGCCCGCGCATGACGATACCGACGGGTTTTTTGTCGCAAGACTGAAACGGCCATGCTAGCCGAGTGATCGTGTCAAAACCCGTTCTGTCCTTGTTGGAGAGCATCATGCGTTATTCGTCCGTCGCCGCCGCAGCAGCACTGACGCTGCTCACGGTCTCGACCGCGCTTCACGGTCAGCGCCCGGACGACCAGATCGATCCGCGGTCGATGGCGTTGCTCGCGCAAGGCAAGGCGGCACAGGCGGCGGGTAATCTCGACGGGGCGACGGACGCGCTGGAAACGGCGCTGGTGGTCGATCCACGTAACCGCGCCGCGTTCATCACGCTTGGCGATGTGGCCCAGGCACGCGGCCTACCCGGCAAGGCGATCCGCCTGTACCGTGAAGCGCTGCTGCTCGAACCCAATGATCGTCTCGCGCTACAGGGTCAGGGCGAAGCGCTGGTTGCCAAGGGGGCGGTGATCCAGGCCAAGGCCAACCTCGGCAAGATCAAGACCTTGTGCGGCAAGGCCGCTTGCCCCGAGGCCGTAACACTGGCGGCGGCGATCGCCAAAGGGCCGCCGATCGTCACGGCAGCAGCGCAGACCAAAGTGCCGGAGAAGCCCCCGATCGCAAAGGAATAGCATTCGGCATAGGGCGCTCACGGCCCTTGGTCGCGCGCGCGATTTGCTCAGGTGTTGACGCTATAGAGCGGTCGAAACGAAAGCTCTTGCGCGCTCGCTCAGCGCGCAGCCTTTGCTCGCGAGGATGTCTAATGCCTTCCGGGCATTTTCCCCGTTCCCGGTATTCCCGGCGAAGTTTCGTACCGAATCATGGAATTCGAGGATGATGTTGACGGTGCCGATCGCCGTGCGCAGGTCGACATTGCAGATATCCGTATAGGGCCGGCGTTTCAGGCGGATAACGCGGTATTCAAAGTCTGCCTGATGCAGGACCAGCAAAGGCGCGAGGTTGGAATCGGTCATCGAGATCCAGGGGATGCCTTTCCATCCGCCAAACGCAGCAACGAGCGGTATCTCCACGCTGCCGCCAGGGCGAAGGATCACGGGTGATCGCGCACGCCGTATCTTCCCGCGTATCAGAAAAAAGGCGAGCACAGCGAACTGGCCGACAAAGAGCAGGGTCAGCAAAATGATCGCGACAGTCGAAACCTCGGTAATTGCGCTTACCCCTTATACGTTATCCTGCACTTCCGAGCCGCGCTCCAATATCTACAATTACGGGATTTGGGAGATGACTGATTTTGTTTGTACAACAAATCATGTTCGATGAGCGAAGCATACACCGCGCGTTATCGTACTTTCCTGTCTCTCGGTCGCCGGAGAGGGAGTGTGATTCGACCTTGGAGGTTCAAATTCGCTAGGCGCCCATCACTCGCGCCACTTCGGTGAACTCCGCGACGCTGACGGTCTCCGCTCGGCGCGTCACTTCGATCCCGACCTGCTCCAGCGCCGCCAGCGCGCCGGGCACGCCTTTCACACTCTGGCGCAGCATCTTGCGCCGCTGCCCGAAGGCAGCCCCGGTCAAGCGTTCCAGGGTTGCGAAATTGACGTCTTCGGGTGCCGCTGCGGGCACGATATGCACCACCGCCGACATCACTTTGGGCGGCGGAGTGAAGGCAGAACGATGTACTGGCATCGCCAGCTTCGCGTTGCTGCGCCACTGCGCCAGCACCGCGAGACGGCCATAAGCATCGTCATCGGTGCCGGCGACGATGCGGTCGGCGACTTCTTTTTGGAACATCAGGGTCAGGCTCGCCCACCAGGGCAGCCAGTCGGCCGAGAGCCAACGCACCAGCAACGCCGTGCCAATATTATAGGGCAAGTTGGAGACGATATGCGGCTTCCCCTCAAACAAGGCGGCCGCGTCAATCTCCAGTGCATCTTCTTCGATCACACGCAGCTTGCCGGGAAAGGCGTCGCCCAGTTCGGCCAATGCTGGGATGCAGCGCCGGTCGCGTTCGACCGCCGTCACCCGCGCCCCGGCCTGAAGCAAGGCACGCGTCAGCCCGCCAGGCCCGGGACCGACCTCGAACACTTCGGCATCCTGTAAATCGCCCGGCACGCGTGCGATCCGCGCGAGCAATTGCCCGTCGAGCAGGAAATTCTGCCCCAGTGCCTTGCTCGCGGTCAGCCCATGGCGCGCGATGACCTCGCGCAGTGGTGGCAATTGCGGCAACGAGGAAGGGGTCACGCGTCCGCGGCGGCGCGGCGCGCGGTAGCATCTCCGGCCATCTTGATCGCGGCGATCATCGCGCCCGGCTCGGCCTTGTCCTGACCGGCGATACCGAACGCGGTGCCGTGATCGGGCGAAGTGCGCACAATCGGCAAGCCAAGCGTGATGTTGACGCCTTCGTCGAAATGCAGCGTCTTAAGCGGCACCAGTGCCTGATCATGATAGCAGCAGATCGCGGCGTCATAGGTGACGCGGGCGCGGTCGTGGAACATCGTGTCGGCTGCGAACGGCCCGGTCGCATCTATACCTTCGTCGCGCAGGATCTCGATGGCCGGGATGATGAAGTCGATCTCTTCGCGCCCGATCGCGCCGCCTTCGCCGGCATGCGGATTGAACCCGGCAAAGGCGAGGCGAGGCGCGGCGATGCCAAAATTGCGCTGCAGACCGCGGGCGGTCGCGCGACCCTTGGCGACAATCAGTTCGACAGACAGCATCGCCGATACCTTGTCGAGCGCGACATGCGTCGTCACCGGCACCACGCGAAGCGTCGGCCCGGCGAGCATCATCACGGCATTCTCGCCCGAAATGCCGCAACGTTCGGCGATGAATTCGGTCTGGCCCGGATAGCTGAAACCGATCTGATACAGCTGTGCTTTCGAGACCGGACCGGTGATCAGCGCCCGTGCGGCATCCGACCGTGCCAAACCCGCTGCCATCTCAAGCGAATGGAGCGCGCAGCGTGCGCCATCGACATCAGGCCGGCCGGGGGTGATGTCGCCGCCATCCTCGACATTCAGGACGGGCAAGGCGGTAGCAAAGGCCTGGTTGGCCTCGGCCGGGTCGCTGATCCGCGCAATCGGGCCCTGCCAGACAGCGGCAATGGCGCGCGCATCGCCGACCGCGAAGAACGGCATCAGTACATGCGCTTCACGCTTGATCCACGCCTTGGCGATGACCTCGGGCCCGATCCCGGCGGGGTCGCCCATCGAAACGGCAAGCGGCAGGGTCATCGGACGTCCTGCTCAGCGATAATCGATGATCGCATCGCGGCGCAGATCGCGCAGCAAGGTCTGTGCACGCAGATTGACGCGCGACTGCTCCATCTGGCGCTGGATCGCCTCGGCTTGCGGCAAGTCGCCGTTACGCGGATCGTCACGACCGCATACCACCAGCGCGCGAACGCCGTCCTGCGCCGAGCCGAAAGGCGGCGTCGCTTGCCCGACCTGCAGCTTCAGCATGATTTCCTGCAGCGCGGGCGGCAAGTCGCGGATCGTCACTGCGTCGCTGTCGACCACTTCGGCGCCGATATCGCTGGCGATCTTGGCAACGCCGCCACAGCCCTGGATGGTCTGCACCGCCTTGGCGAACTCTGCGGCGCGCGCTGTCGCGCCCGTCTGAGTGGTGCCGGTGGGAAAACGCACCGTCAGCTGTTTCAACGCAAGGCGTGCATCACGGGGATCCGCGGTCATCACTTGCCGCTTGTCGACCAGGTACAGGATCGAGAAGCCGCCCGGCACTTCGATCGGCCCGGCAACCTGGCCGACCTGCATCGATGTAGCGGCCGCTGCGAGCGAGTCCGGCAGCTGGGCGGCGCGAACCCAGCCGAGATCGCCGCCAACGGCGCGCGTCGAAGCTTCGGAAGAGTTGCGCGCGAAATATTCGAAGGGCGCTTCGCCCTTTTGGATCTTCTCGATCATCTGGCGCATGGTGGCATTGACCTGCTGCGCACGCTCGGGCGTCGCGGACAGATATATCTCGCTGACATGGAATTCGTCCAAGCCCTTCGACGCCTTGATACGTTCGAGAATGCCCTTTACTTCTTCGTCACTGACATTGACGCTGGGTTCGACCTTGCGGCGCAGATAGCGCTGCCAGGCAAGCTCGCCTTCAATCTGGCGCTTCAGGGATCGCTCGGACGATCCGACCGAGCGCAGATATGTGCGCATCTCGGCGGGTGACCGCTTGAAATTATGGGCCACACGGTCGAAGCTCTGGGTGATTTCCGGCTGCGTGATCGTGATCTCGCTGGCCTTGGCTTCCTGGATTTGTAGCGTTTCGTCGATCAGCTGGCGCAGGATCTGCAGCTTCAGGCGATCCTTGTCCTCCGCACTGAGCTTGAGCTCATTGGCCGAGACGATCAACGCTACACGCTGATCGACATCGGTGCCGGTGATGACGCTTTCGTTCACGATCGCGGTCGGCTTGCGGACGTTCGGGTCGACCTTGCCGAAAATCTGCATATTTGCGGGAATGTCGAGGCCGGTGCTCGGCACACTATTGTCGTCCACGGTCTGCGCGACCACGGTACCAGCAAAGGCGAGGCCTGCCAGCAATGCAACCGTGCGGCCGGTCCGGACCGCCTTCGTCTTCGAAATCATCACGTCGGTCAAAATCCCATATCGCGCCGTCGCGTCCCGGCGGTAAATCCATGAAACAGGGCAGGTGAACCCAAGCTTAGCGGCCAAGATTCTTGAACGCCAGACTGAACAGGAAGCTATTGCCCGCGCGAGCGTCGCCGGCGTTCTGATAATCGCGTTTCCAGGTCAGGCCGAATCTCAAGCAATCATCTTCATAATTGACCCCGATGCGGTGGCGGACGGGGGTAAAGCCATCCGACGCCGACAGCGGATCCTCGTCGCGATTGGTCAGGTCGAACACCGCCGAACCGAACAGCGACCAGAAACGCGCGACCTGGATCCGGCCCGCGATCCGCGCTTCCTCACGATCCTGCAAATCTTCCAGTGCCGGATCGATATCCCGATTGAGCCGCAAATAGCCGACCAGCGCATAAGTGCTGCGCGACCCGACCGTCAGGTCGATCTCATTGCGGCGCACCGCCAGCCCGTCCTTGTCGAGCCGGTAGCGCTGCGTGAACGACACGAAATCGCGGAACCGGATTTCGTTGCGGCCGACAATGTCGGAGAAACGATCGTTCAGGCCGGTGCCGTCGGGGAAGATAACCGGGCGCTGGCCCAGGCGATAACTTTGCCCGACATTGGTCTTGATCGACAGGCCGGGCAGGTCGAGCGCCCAATCCAGACCATAGGTGAAGCGCGTGGCGTCCTCGAACCGGTCATAGCCGGGGAAGCGATTGAGCGCGAAGAGGTTGGAATCATCCAGATCGACCGCGCGGGCGTCTTCATTGGGGATGTCGAGATTTTCGGTCTTGGGCGACGCGGCGATCTGGAACCGCGGCGTCAAGCGCTGCGTCCCGCCGAGGAATTCGCCGATGAACGGCCACTTCACGTCGATCGCGGCCGTTCCCATCACCCGGCCATGAACACCCTCGGTCCCGCGATAGCTCGGGATCGTCGTCGAAAGTGTGTCATTGGCGTTGTAGACATCGCCGCGGGCAAAGGCGGTGAACGTCACTTCCTGGCCAAGCGAGGTCAGCTTGCGCAAATCCCAGCGCACGCTGGCAAAGGCGCGCTGCGTATCCTCCCCCCCAGTCCGGGTGATCGCCAGCGTGTTGACCTGAAGCTGGAACTTGCCCCCGAGCAACCCGTCATTGAAGCGGCGGCGATAATCGAGTTCGGGCAACGCAATTGGTTGCAAACCCTGGCGGTCGTTGGCGCGAAGCGTCTGTACCGCCCAGCCGGTAATGGCAAAATAGCTGTCGGCATCGATCCGTTCCAGGCTCGCGGTCGAGCGAAGCCGGTCGTCATAGGAAATATCATAGCGCCGCAGGAAGGTCCGGTCTGTGGCCAGTCGCAACGATGCCTTTGCACTCCAATTCTCGTCGAACTGATAGCGGGCGACGCCGTCGAGATAGCCACGAAATGCCATTTGCGATTCAAGCGGCGTTGCGGTCCCCACATCGTCGCTGCGGCGGCTGACCGTGGCATAAGCGCCGATTCGGTAAGCCCCCTCGCTGTCGAGCGCGCTGTAATTGGCCTGCAGCATCGGCAACGCGTTGCTGAATACCCGCGGCGTGATGATCAATCCGCGATTGGGCGCCAGGCGGAAATAATAAGGCTGTGAATACTCCAGGCCGTTGACTCGCCCGAAGCGAAAATCGGGTGACAGCAATCCGCTTGCGCTGCCGTCGCTGACCGTGTGCGAGAATTTCGGCATCGGGATCGACGGCAAGCCGAACAGATTGATTTGCGCGCCGCTATAATAGACCCGCTCGCGGTCAGGGCGGTAAACGATCTTGACCGCGGTGATCTTCCAGGACGGTTCCTTGGGGCACCCTTTGGCCGTCGTCACCGCGCAAGGCGTGAAAGCGGCGTCGTCTAGCGTTACCACCTCGTCCAGCGCTCGTGTGCCTTTGCGTGCGGCAAGTCGACCGCCGCGCTCGAGCACGATCAGCATATTGTCGACCACACCATCCTTCAGCGAATCGGTCAGGTCGATCGAATCGCCATAGGCGGTATCGCCGCCCGGATTGGTCACTGCGACATTGCCAGTTGCCACAACCTTGCCGGTGTTACGATTCCACACGACCTTGTCCGCGCGTAGCCGGTCACCGTTGCGGTACATGCGTACGTCGCCATTGGCCGTCACGATCTCATCATTGAGATCATATTCGAGCGTGCCGGCGGTGAACTGCACTTGTTCGTCGGTGGTCGGCAGGGGCGTTTCGGATGGCGGGGGCGGCGGTGTAGTGCGCGTTTGCAGGTCCTGCGCCTGCGCACCCGTCCCAAGGGTCCCGGTCGCAAGAATCAGGGCGAGCGGCGCCACGCAGGTCGAGAGCAGATCGGAACGCTTCACGTCGGGAAACACACCCCCAGCCGCGCCGGAATGACGCGCGAACGCTTGCCCTATCGCATCACGCGGCGCTCGCCGCAATCGCGCTGAACGGTGACCATGGGGCGGGGAGGCACTTTGCCAGCCCGCCTTCGCTGGCCTAGAGGGGGCGACTCATCTCCCCCTGTTTCAACCGACCGAGGTTTTCATGCAGATCCTTTTCTCCGCCGCACCTGCTGATTCCGGCGTGCCTCTTGCGTTGCCGATCGAAAAGGATGCGCTGGAGCGCGCCACTTTTATCGGCCTCGATGACGCCGCACGCAAGGTCGTGCTGGGCGCGGCGCGGAGCAGCCGGTTCGATGGCGAGGCCGCTGCGATCGCTGAAGTTTTCGTCGGTGCGGGGGATGGGGTGCGCCGCATCCTGCTGCTTGGCGTCGGCAATGGCGGCGAAGCGGATTATGAAAAGGCCGGCGGAGCGTTGACCGCGCGGCTGCTGACCTCGGGTGTCGAAGCGGTAACGGTCGATTTTGCCGGTGCGGAGCCAACACCCAAGGCCGCAGCCCGCTTTGCGGCGGCGGCGGCGCAGCGCGGCTGGCGGCACGATATCTATCGCACCAAGCTGCCCGAAAAGGCCAAGCCGACGCTGACCTCGATCACCTTGCTCAACGCGCCGGAGGGCACGGATGCCGCCTGGTCGCATCAGAAGGCGTTGACCGAAGGCCTTGAGCTCACGCGCACTTTGGTCGCCGAGCCGCCGAACGTCATCTATCCCGAGAGCTTCGTCGCGAAGGTGCTGGCCGAGACTCAAGGGCTGGGACTCGAAGTAACCGTGCTCGATGAAGCCGCGATGCGCGATCTCGGCATGGGCGCACTGCTTGGCGTCAGTCTCGGCTCGGCGCGTGAAGCGCGACTGCTGGCGCTGAAATGGAATGGAGCGGGTGAGGGCGATCCCGCGCTGGCGCTGGTCGGCAAGGGCGTGACCTTCGACACCGGCGGCATTTCGCTCAAGCCCGGACCCGGTATGGAAGACATGAAGTGGGACATGGGCGGTGCCGGCGCAGTGGTCGGCGCGATGAAGTCGCTCGCGTCGCGCAAGGCCAAGGCCAACGTGATCGGCGTGTGCGGCCTGGTCGAGAATATGCCTGACGGTGCCGCGATGCGCCCGGGCGACGTCATCACCTCAATGTCGGGCCAGACGATCGAAGTGCTCAACACCGACGCCGAAGGTCGATTGGTGCTGTGCGACGCGCTGACCTGGGTCCAAAAGACGCATCGTCCCAAGACCATTGTCGATCTCGCCACGCTCACCGGCGCGATGATCATCAGCCTGGGCAATGAACATGGCGGCTGCTTCGCCAATGATGACTTGCTCGCCGATCAGTTGCTCGCCGCGGGCAAGGCATCGGGTGATCTGTTATGGCGTTTGCCGTTGTCGGACGCCTATAACAAACTGATCGACAGCCCGATCGCCGACATGAAGAATGTCGGCCCGCGCGGCGCCGGATCGATCACCGCGGCGCAGTTCCTGCAGCGTTACATCGAGACCGGTGTGCGCTGGGCGCATCTCGACATTGCCGGCATGGTCTGGGCCGACAAAGCTGGCCCGACCTTCGACAAGGGCGCGACGGGCTATGGTGTGCGCTTGCTCGACCGCTTTGTCGCGGACAATTTCGAGGGTTGATGTCAGAATCGATGCAAGTTGATTTCTACCATTTGACGACCATGCCGCTCGACCGCGTCCTGCCGCAAATCGCGGAGAAGATAGTGTCGGGCGGCGGGCGGCTGCTGATCGTTGCCGAAAGCGAGCGGCAGCGTTCGGCGATCGATACATTGCTGTGGAGCTACAGCACCGAAAGCTTCCTCGCACATGGCCGCGCGGGCGAGGGGGACGATGCCGCGCAGCCCGTGTTGATCGCCGAAACTGCCGATGCCGCAAATACCGCGCGTAACGTCGCGTTGGCCGATGGCCTGTGGCGCGAGGAAGCGCTCGGCTTTGACCGCGCCTTCCACCTTTTTGACGCTGACCGCATCATTGAGGCACGCACTGCATGGAAAGCACTGGCCGATCGTGGCGGGATCGAGCGGCGTTACTGGAAACAGAACGACAATGGCCGCTGGGAACAGGCTGCTTAGCTGCGATTATCTTGCATTGCGGCACGCCCCCGATTAGGGAACCGCGACTTTCCGCCATTTCTATACATAGGAGCTTCACGGTCATGGCCGCGAACCGCACGTTTTCGATCATCAAGCCCGACGCCACCCGCCGTAATATCACAGGTGCCGTCACCAAGATGCTGGAGGAAGCCGGCCTGCGCGTCGTCGCGTCCAAGCGTATCCAGATGACCAAGGACCAGGCCGAGGGCTTTTACGGCGTTCACCGCGAGCGTCCTTTCTTCAACGACTTGGTCAGCTTCATGATCTCCGGCCCGGTCGTCGTACAGGTGCTGGAAGGCGAGAACGCCGTACAGCGCAACCGCGATATCATGGGCGCGACCAACCCGGCCAATGCCGATGCCGGTACGATCCGCAAGGAACTGGCCGAATCGATCGAAGCCAATTCCGTCCACGGTTCGGACAGCGACGAGAATGCAGCGATCGAGATCGCCTATTTCTTCAAGCCGGAAGAACTGGTCGGCTGATATGGAATGGCGCGTGCGACAGGCCGGCCCGGATGATGCGGCCGCCCTGTCGCTCGTCGCCAATGCGGCATTTCTCGATACCTATGCGATGGTGCTGAACAGCGTCGATCTTCTCGCGCATTGCCTGAAGAATAACGGGATCGAGACCTTCGCCGCCTGGGCCCGCGACCCTGGCACGATCCTCACACTGGCCGAAGTCGAGCCCGGTCATGCGCCGGTTGGCTATGCGGTGCTGACGAGGCCGGACCTTCCGATCGAGCCGCGGCCCGGCGATATCGAGCTGCGCCGCATCTACACGCTGAAGCAGACGCATGGTTCGGGTGTGGGCCCAGCATTGATGATGCGCGCCAGCGAAGATGCCGTGAGATCGGGGTATCGCCGCATGCTGCTTGGCGTCTGGGAATATAACGAGCGTGCCCGCGCCTTTTACGGGCGCAACGGCTTCACGGTAATCGGCAGGCGTCAGTTCGAGGTCGGCGCCGAAGTTCACGACGACCCGATCTACGCGCTTTCGCTTTAGGTTATTTGGTTGGTTTGGGCTTTTCGCGCGCCCAGATCGCATCGAGCCGCGCCTTGGAACCCGCCCGCTCGCGCAGCATCAGGCCTTCGAGATGGAGGGCGCGCCCGCGAAACATGCGGCCGTTGGTCTTCCATATCACATCATAGATCGCCGTATCGCGGCGCTCGGTATCGGCATCCCAATAGCTGGCGGTGATCAGCACCGGCATGCGCCCTTGCTGATTGTCCGGGCCATCATCGGTCAGATCGAGCAGGGCACCCGAGAACCAGCTCGCCTCGACCCTTGGTTCCAGCACGCTGTTCTGCGCGGCAATGCCCAGCGCTGAAGGAAAGCTGACATCGATATTCTGGATGTCATGCGCGGCATCCGACAGTTTCAGGCGGTCGCCACCGCGTTCGGCGGCACCTTTCAAGATCACCAGCGTACGGACTTTCGCTTCACTCGCCTTTTCGACTAGCTTCGCCTGATCGTCAGCGCGCCGGTCCGACCAGGTCATCCACAAGCCCAGCGCGGCGATGACCAGTCCGGCGACACCGACCAGTTCAGCCAGCGTGACCCAACGTCGCCGGGTCGCTGCCGCTTCGGCGCGATCGACCGCCTGTTGCGCGGCGTCTTCCACCGACGGGGGGGAAGGTGGGGCGAGGGGCGAAGTCGGGCCGGGTTGTGCCGGTGTTTCCGGTGCAGGGGGCAGTTCATCGGTCATCGGCCACCGGCCTCCAGCAATCGCCGCGGCGCGACCATTTCCCAACTCATCGCAATCCGGTCGGTAACGCGGTCCCAATCGAGCTCGGATCCATCCAGCCGCATCGCAATCCAGCCCGACGGTCCCAGATAGGGCGGCGAGTAATAAAAATCCGGATCGGCCTCGATCAGCATTTGCTGCTCCTCGCGTCCGCTGGTCTTGACGATCGCCACCGTCTCGCCGTCGCCATGGTGATTATGCCAGAAATAGGCGAAGCCCTTGCCCTTCTCGATGAAGAAGCCGGGCGAGCCATGCGATAATTTCTCAAAGGTCGACGGGAGCGATAGCGCTGCGTCGCGCACCTTGGCCAGGGCGGTTTCTGGATCCGGACTCATCGCGTGGTGAAGTGTGCCAGAACTTTCGGATAAAGGCGATGCTCCGCTGCGAGCACGCGGTCGGCGAGCGTATCGGGAGTGTCGCCGGGAAGGATCGGCACTTCCGCCTGGCCGAGCACATCGCCGCCATCGAGTTCCTCGGTCACGATATGCACTGAGCATCCCGCCACCGCATCGCCCGCTTCGATCGCCCGGGCATGTGTGTCGAGGCCCTTGTATTTGGGCAGCAGCGAAGGGTGGATGTTGATGATGCGCCCGCGCCAGCGCGCAACGAAATCGTCGGACAGCAACCGCATATAGCCCGCGAGCGCGATGCATTCGACGCCGGCATCGCGCAGCGCGGCATCGATGACAGCTTCATATTCCGCCTTCGGAATACCCTTGGGCGAATGCGAGAAGGTCGCAATGTCATGTTCGGTCGCCCAGATCAGGCCGGGCGCGGCAGGCTTGTCCGACGCGACGAGGGCGACATCATAGGAGCTATCGGTTGCCCGTGATGCCTCGACCAGCGCCATCATATTCGATCCGCGCCCGGAAATCAGGATCCCGACTTTCTTCCTCGTCATCGGAAATCAGCCAAGGTGAGTCGCCGTCCAGTCGGCCTGTGCACCCCAGGTTTCGATCGAGCCGCTGACCGTGCAACCACGTTCGCCCGCTTCGATATGGCCGACTGCAAAGACGGTCTCGCCGGCCGATTCCAGTGCGGCCCTGACGGCGGCGGCTTCTTCGGCCGCAACGACCACCGCCATGCCGATCCCGCAATTGAAGGTGCGCGACATTTCCTCGGGCTCGATCGCGCCCTGCGCTTGCAGGAATGCCATCAGCCGCGGCTGCGGCCAGGCATCGGCATCGATTCGCGCGTGAGCACCCTTGGGCAGGACGCGCGGTACATTTTCCAGCAGCCCGCCGCCGGTGATATGCGCCAGCCCCTTGATCCGCCCCTCGGCCAGCACGGGCAGCAAGCTCTTCACATAAATCCGCGTCGGCGCCATCAGCGCATCGATCAGCAACGTTTCCTGATCGAACAGGGCTGGGCGGTCGAGCTTCCAGCCCTTGTCGGACGCAAGCCGGCGCACGAGCGAGAAGCCGTTGGAATGCACGCCCGATGAGGCGAGGCCGAGAATTACATCGCCCGCAGCGATCTCGCGCCCTGTCAGCACCCGGTCGCGCTCGACCGCGCCGACGCAAAAGCCGGCCAGATCATAGTCACCCGGCGCATACATGCCGGGCATTTCCGCGGTTTCGCCGCCGATCAGCGCACAACCGGCCTGGAGACAACCATTGGCGATCGAGCCGACAACGCGCTCGGCCACCGCCGGGTCCAGCTTGGCGGTGGCATAATAGTCGAGGAAGAATAGCGGCTCTGCGCCCTGGACGATCAAATCATTGACGCACATCGCGACCAGATCGATGCCGACCCCGTCATGGCGATCATGCTCGATCGCAAGTTTCAGCTTGGTGCCGACGCCATCATTGGCCGCGACCAGCAGCGGATCGACGAAGCCGGCGGCCTTCAGGTCGAAAAATCCGCCGAATCCGCCAAGATCCGCGTCGGCCCCGGCGCGGCGCGTGGCTTTGGCAAGCGGGCCGATCGCGCGCACCAGCGCGTTGCCGGCAGCGATCGAAACGCCCGCCTGGGCGTAAGTATAGGGCGCAGTACCCGGTTCGGTTTCACTCATAACCGCCGCCTAGCCATATCTCGCTTGGATTTCCACGCTTGCTTCGCCAAAAGGACCGCAATGTTTGTCCGTCGCTTTCTTCGCCCACCCTATATGGCTCTCGCACTGGCGCTTGTCGCGACCGGCGGGATGGTGGTGGCGCAGGCCGACAGCCCCGAACAACCGATGACGTCGGCCGATGGATCGGGCAGTTTTGAAGTCAGCGGTGTCCAGGTCGACGTGACCGGCAAGACCGCCGATGCAGCGCGCTTCGCCGGCTGGCGCATCGCTCAGCGCAAGGGCTGGGAAATGCTTGCCAAGCGTCTCGGCAGCAGCGGTGCCGGGGTGTCGGACAGCACGCTTGATGCAATGGTGTCGGGAATTGTCATCGAGGACGAGCAGATCGGCCCGAATCGCTATGTCGCGCGACTCGGCGTGTTGTTCAGTCGCGCTCGCGCCGGCGGATTGCTCGGGGTCGCCGGGCAAGCGACGCGATCGCCACCAATGCTGGTCATTCCGCTGCAATGGTCCGGCGGTACCGGCCAGGTGTTCGAACAGAAAACCGACTGGCAGGAGGCCTGGGGCCGCTATCGCACCGGTAACAGCGCCGTGGACTATATTCGCCCGGCGGGTACTGGCCCGGACGCGATGCTGCTTAATGCCGGCCAGGTCGGCCGGCCCGGACGCGGCTGGTGGCGCACGATCCTCGACCAATATGGCGCCTCCGACATCCTTGTGCCGGTGGTGAGGCTCTATCGCCAATGGCCGGGTGGCCCGGTAGTCGGCGTGTTCGAGGCACGCCACGGCCCGGACAATCGTCTGATCGCCAAATTCTCGCTGCGCGTCGGTAGCAGCGATGGTCTCGACGCACTGCTCGATGCCGGGGTGAAGCGCATCGACGAAACTTATCAGTCGGCGCTGCAGTCCGGCATGCTCGAAACCGATTCCAGCCTCGCCTATGTCCCGCCGCCCGCCGCGCCGGTGGTGATCGAGGATCTGCCGGAGGATTTGGGAACGGCCACGGGTACACCCGGTCCGGTCGCGACTGGCGACGTGCGGTCGACGCTGTCGATCCAGTTCGATACGCCGGGGGCGGGCGCCGTGGCGGCGACCGAGGCCGCGATGCGCAATATTCCCGGCGTCCGCACGGCGCTGACCAGCAGCCTCGCACTGGGTGGGGTGTCAGTGATGCGGGTCGGTTATGACGGTGATCCCGCAGCGCTCTCCGCTGCACTGGAGTCGCGTGGCTGGCAGGTACAGGGCAGTGGCACGACGTTGCGCATCCGGCGCGGAGGGCAACCGTCGCAGGGCGGCACGCCGGCGCCGGCGGACAACGCGACCAGCGGATGAGCCAGATCGCGCTGCCGTTCGAATGGCCAGCCGACCCGCGCGACGATGAGTTCCTGGTCAGCGAATCCAATTCCCGTGCGGTCCAACAGCTGGAGCGCTGGGCGTCCTGGCCGGTCATGTCAGTGATCCTCACCGGTCCGCGCAAATCGGGCCGGAGTCTGCTGGCGCGAATCTTTGCCGCGAAGAGCGGCGGGACGATCATTGACGATGCCGAACGCCAAAGCGAAACGGCACTTTTCCACGCCTGGAACCGAGCACAGGAGTCGCGTCATCCGCTGGTGATCGTCGCGGATGCAGCACCGCCCGAATGGACGGTCAAGCTTGCCGACCTTCGCTCGCGCCTTGCAGCAAGCCCGATCGCGAGGATCGGCGCGCCGGATGATGTGCTGATGCAGGCCCTGTTCGAACGCATGTTCCTGCGCCGCGGTCTCGATGCCCGGCCGGACTTGATCCAGTGGCTGCTGGCGCGAGTCGAGCGGAGCCATATCGCCTTGCTCCGTGCGGTCGATGCGCTCGACCAGGAAGTGATGGAGCGTCGAAAACGCCTGTCGATTCCGCTCGCACGCGCGACTTTGTCGGAAATCGGGCTTATCACCGATCACGCGCCCGAATCGCCGCCCAAAGATCTCTGACGACCCGAACAACCCTGACGCAAACGATTCAGCCGAGAACCCCCATGACCCGCCCCGCCCATATCGCGCGCCTCGATGACGACGACGATCCCTTTGCCGGTGGTGGCGATAGCGAGCGGTACTTCAATCGCGAGCTTTCCTGGCTGGCCTTCAACCGGCGCGTGCTGGAGGAAGCCTGCAATCCCGCACATCCGCTGCTCGAGCGACTGCGCTTCTTGTCGATTTCGGGATCGAACCTCGACGAATTCTTCATGGTCCGCGTTGCCGGATTGAAGGGACAGTTGGCGCAGGACGTCGATCGCCGCTCCGCAGACGGCATGACCGCCGGGCAGCAACTAGCGGCCGTGGTGGGGGAAGCGGATGCGCTGGTGCAGAGCCAGCGCGAAGTGTGGCGCGACTTACGCCATCAGCTTGCCGACACCGGCGTCGAAGTACTGGGGTCGAAGACGATCGACGGCGCCGTCGATGCCGCCGATATCGCATGGCTCGAAACGCATTTCCGCGAACAGATCTTCCCGATCCTGACACCGCAGGCGCTCGATCCGGCACACCCTTTCCCGTTCATGCCCAACAAGGGGCTGGCGGTGATGTTCGATCTGGTCCGCGAGTCCGATGATGAGCCGATCCGCGAACTGGTGATGCTCCCGGCGACCATGGCGCGTTTTGTACGGTTGCCGGGTGACCGTGCGCGCTATGTCGCGATCGAATCACTGGTGAAGCGCTTCTCGGCGTTGATCTTTCCGGGGTATGAAGTCCATGGCGCGGCCGAATTTCGCGTGCTGCGCGACAGCGATATCGAGATCGAGGAAGAAGCCGAGGATCTCGTCCGTTACTTTGCCAATGCGATCAAGCGGCGCCGGCGCGGGCGAGTCATAAGGCTCGAGCTGGAATCGGGTATGCCCGAGCGATTGTCATCGGCACTGCGCGATGAATTGGGCGGTAGCGATTCCTTCGTGACCGAGGGGGGCACGTTCCTCGGCATCAACGACCTCGATGCGATCGTTGACGAGGATCGGCCCGATCTGAAATTCACCCCCTATAGTCCGCGTTTCCCTGAGCGGATCCGCGAGTTCGGTGGGGATTGCTTCGCGGCGATCCGGTCCAAGGATATCGTGGTCCACCATCCATACGAGACGTTCGAGGTGGTGCTCGCTTTCCTGAAACAGGCGGCGGCCGACCCCGACGTGGTGGCGATCAAGCAGACATTGTACCGCGCGGGCAAGCAGCCCGCCGTGATCAATGCACTGATTGCGGCGGCCGAATCGGGCAAGTCGGTCACGGCCGTGGTCGAGCTCAAGGCACGCTTCGACGAAGAGCAAAATCTGGTCTGGGCCTCCGCCCTGGAGCGCGCGGGCGTTCAGGTCGTTTATGGCTTCATGGAATGGAAGACGCACGCCAAAGTATCGATGGTGGTGAGACGCGAAGCGGGCCAGTTCCGTACGTATTGCCACTTCGGCACGGGCAATTATCATCCGGTCACAGCGAAGATCTATACTGATCTCAGCTTCTTCACCGCCGACCCGCGTCTCGGGCGCGATGCGGCGCAGATGTTCAATTACGTCACCGGCTATGTCGAGCCGCAGAACATGGCACTGATCAGCCTTTCACCGCGTGATTTACGGCCCAATCTCGTCGCGATGATCGATGCCGAAATCGCCAACGCCAACGCGGGCAAGGCGGCGGCGATCTGGGCGAAGATGAACTCGCTGGTCGACCCCGCGATCATCGAGAAGCTGTACGAAGCCAGCAATGCCGGGGTAGAGATCGAACTGATCATTCGCGGCATCTGCTGCCTGCGTCCCGGCGTACCAGGCATGTCGGAGCATATCCGGGTCAAATCGGTGATCGGGCGTTTCCTGGAACATAGCCGTATCTGGGCGTTCGGGAACGGCAAGGCGCTGCCCAATGACGGCGCGAAACTGTTCATTTCCTCGGCCGACTGGATGCCGCGCAATTTCGACCGGCGCGTCGAGTATATGCTGCCGATCGAGAATGCGACGGTTCATGACCAAATCCTCGACCAGGTGATGGTCGCCAATCTGATCGACAATGAACAAAGCTGGGAATTGCATGCGGACGGCAGCTACGTTCGCGACGATCCGGGGGACCGCCCGTTCAATCTGCACCGCTATTTTATGACCAACCCGTCGCTGTCGGGACGCGGTGCGGCGCTTGGGCTCGGCGAATCGGTGCCGAAACTTTCATTGCGGCGCCGACGTTGACCCGACCGATGCCGACCTTGTCGTTTCGTAAGCCTAGGGCCGACCCATCGGTGGAGCCACGTACCGGGATCATCGATATCGGCTCCAACTCGATCCGTCTGGTCATTTATCAGGGGCCGGAGCGGTTGCCCGCCATATTGTTCAACGAAAAGGTCATGGCTGGACTGGGTCGGGGCCTGTCGGAAACTGGCGCGATCGCGCCCGAGGGACTGCTCAAGGCAAGTCAGGCGCTGGCTCGCTTCGCCGCGGTCGCGCGCGAAATGGAAGTCACCCGTCTGCGCACGGTTGCGACCGCTGCGGTCCGCGAAGCCTCCAATGGTCACCTCCTGCTTGAAACTGCGCGATCGCTCGGGCTCGATGTCGAACTTCTGTCGGGTGAACAGGAGGCGATGGCGGCGGGCCAGGGCGTGTTGTCAGCGATCCCCGATGCCAATGGCATTGTCGGCGATCTGGGCGGTGGCAGCCTTGAACTGGTGCGCGTGTCGGGCGGCGAAGTGCGCGACCGCGTTTCTTTTCCCTTCGGCGTGCTGCGCGTCGGCCCGATCCGTATCAAGGGCGGGCAGGGCGCGCTGGAACGCCAGATTGCCAAGGCGTTGAAAAGTGCCGGTTGGGCACGGCGGGGGGAGCGGCTGCCGCTTTACCTCGTCGGAGGCACCTGGCGTGCCCTGGCGCGGCTCGACATGCATCTGAACAATTATCCGCTGCCGATTATTCACCAATATTCCATGGCGCCGGCCGCGGTCGCGCGAATGAGTCGCACGATCAGTCATGTCACCAAGGGGCGGCTGCGTGCCATTCCCGGGCTTTCGTCGGGGCGCGCGGCGACGCTGGGCGATGGCGCGGCCTTGCTGTCGGCATTGTTCAAATATCTCGGCAGCGAAACGACGATCGTCTCCGCCTTCGGTTTGCGCGAAGGGCTGCTCTACAGCACTCTTGCTCCAGTCGTTCGGGCGCAGGATCCGCTGATCGTCGCCACACGTGACGAGGGGCGTCGGCATGGGCGCTTCGCTGAACATGGCGACCTGCTCGATCGCTGGATCGCACCACTGTTCGCTGACGATTCCCCGGGCATGGCACGCTTGCGTCATGCTGCCTGCCAGTTGGCCGATGTTGGCTGGCGCGCCAATCCGGAGTTCCGGGCCGAACGCGGCGTCGAAATCGCGCTGCACGGCAACTGGGTCGCGATCGACGCACCCGGGCGCGCCTTGATGGCGCAGGCATTGTTCACCAGCCTTGGCGGCGGCACTGAAACGCCGGCACCGATCGGCGATCTGGCGCCCCTAGCCGATCTGAAGCGCGCCACCGCCTGGGGGCTCGCGATGCGGCTGGGTCAGCGGCTGAGTGGCGGGCTGGCCGGTCCGTTGCAGCGGTCACGCTTGTTCGCCGGGCCCTCCACGCTCGCATTGCATCTGGAGCCGGGTGACGCTTCCCTGTACGGTGAAGCCGTCGAACGGCGTCATAAGGCGCTGGCCGCCGCCTTTGGGCGTGAGGCATTTTCCGTTTCGTCGTCCTGATTCGATCAGCCGCGGTTCATCCAATTCGCGCCAGATATTCGCATTGGGACGCGGGGAGGGATGCATGATCGACCGTCGGCAATTGCTTGTGACTGGTGCACTTCTTGGGCTGACCCCCGCAACAGGCTTCGCGAAGGAGTCGCTGGGACAGGATAACCCGGTGGTCGACGCTTTTGTGAAGGCCCATGGGTTTCAGGGCATCGTCATGACGGGCGGAGCGGGCAAAGCAAGTTACGCGCGTGCGTTCGGTATGGCCGACAGCGAAGCGGGGCGGCCGGCAACGATCGATACGCGCTACGCAATCGCTTCGATCTCCAAATGGCTGACGACAGTGACGGCGCTCAAGCTGGCCGAGCGCGGTAAACTCGCGCTTGATACACCGATCGCGACTATCCTTCGCGATTACCGGCCGGACACTGGCGCCAAGGTCACGCTCCAGCATCTTTTGTCGAACATGAGCGGCATTCCCAGCATGTTCCTCCCAGCAGCCAAGCTCGATCCGGGCGTGCTGGAGCGCGAGGTTTCGGCCGCTGAGGGCGTCAGGCTCTATGCTTCGGCCGACCTCGCTTTCGAGCCGGGCAGCAAGTTCGATTACGCCATGACCAACTGGTTCATCATCACGGCGATGGTCGAGGCGGTAACCGGGCAACCGTTTCAGCAGGTCGTGCGCACCATTACGCTCGATCCGTTGGGCCTGAAACACACCGATGCAGCGCGTTCGAGCCGAGACTTGCCGACCACTGCCGCATCTTATCGGGGGGCACCGCTGGTTCGCATGCCGGCGCGGCGTCTGGACATCATGGCCGCTGGGGGTGGATATTACAGCACCGCCGCCGACCTGCTGCGCGCGGCGCATCTCGTGTTCGATACCGGCTTTCTGTCGGGCGACTCGCTTCGCGAATTGAAGACGATCCGGGCGCCCGATGACCGGTATGCGCTGGGCGGCCGCATCCGATCGCTACAGATTGGTGCGCAAACCCGACTTGCCGGATGGGAAACGGGCAACACCGAAGGCTATCGCTCAGTACTTGGCCACCGCTTCGACGATCACTCGACCGTTGTCATCCTCAACAACACCGGCATGTCGCAGCGCACGCTCGACCTCTTTGCCGACAGCTTGTTTGGTGCTGCGCCGCCTACGTCCTGATACCATCAAGAAATGGCGGTCGAAGCGACTGAGGGCGATAGCTGCCCGAGCGGAAGTGGATCAACCCATCCTAGCCGCAAGTAAGGCGTTCGACCCGTCCTTGCGCGTCGACATAGACGTTCAGGCGATCCATCCGGAAATCCATCGTCACCATCATGCCCGGCGTGATCCGGCGTACCGCGCGCGCTCCAGCGCGGCGTTTGGCGCTGGCGACGACCTTGGCCGATCCCGGGCTGCCGACGAATTGCTGTACCCGATCTGCATTGCAGGTGCGGGGTGGGCCGGGTCGCTGCGGCGGATCATCCATCGCGCAGGCCGAGAGCATCAGCAATGCGATTCCAGCGATCCGTTTCATGGCATATCCTCCGTCCGTGTCGTTCTCAGGGGGGCTCGCTGTCAGATCTCGTCGCTTAACCGCAGCTGATCCGTTCCGCAGTGCCGTTGATGCCGACCCAGACATTCACACGATCTGCGCGGAATTCCATCGTTACCCGCATCTCAGGCGTGATCCGTCGCGCAACCGACGCGCCCGAGCGGCGCTTGGCTTTGCCGACCAGAGCCGGGGTAGCACGCTGGCCGACCAGGTTCTGGACGCGATCAGCATTGCACGCCCGTGGGCCGGGAAGCGGCGTCGGATGGCCGTCCATGCATCCGCCCAGCGCCAGGGCTCCGATCAATCCGATGGCGATCTTCATGCTGCGTCCTCCGTCCGAGTCATCTTCAGCTTGCCGTTGACCACGGCAAAGGCCAGTCGCCCCTCGACCAGGTCAAGCGCGTCACGGCCGAACTGTTCGAAGCGCCAGCCCTGCAGGATCGACAGCCCCTCGCGCTGCCCCGCCGCCAGCGCCTCGAGGTCCTCGCTGCGCGCGAGCAGGCGCGAGGCGACGTCGATTTCCTTGGCGCGGATCTTGAGCAGGAGCTTGAGCAAATCGGCGACCAGCGCGCCGTCCTTGCCCAGGCCCGGCTTGCGATCATCGCGCGCCGGCATTTCGTCAGCGCTCATTGGTACCGCTGCGTCCAGCGCCGCCATCAGCCGTCCGCCGATATCATTGCCCGCCCAGGTCGCGGACAGCCCGCGCACTTTCGCCAAGTCGCTTTGCTTGCGCGGTGGATGGCCGGCGATATCGGCGATCGTCTCGTCCTTGACGATACGGCCTCGCGGCAAATCCTTGCCTTGCGCCTCGAGCTCGCGCCAGCGCGCAAGCGCCTTCAGCCGTCCCAGTACGTCGGGCTTGCGACCGGCGATGCGGATACGCTTCCAGGCTTCTTCGGGGTCATTGGCGTAATTGGCCGGATCGCCGATTCGCTCCATTTCCTGATCGAGCCATTCGCCGCGCCCGGTCTTGCGCAGCCGATTGAGCATCTTGGGGAAGATTTTTGCCAGATGCGTGACGTCGCCGATCGCATATTCGATTTGCCGCGCATCGAGCGGGCGGCGCGACCAATCGGTGAAACGCGCGCCCTTATCGACGACGATGCCAAGATAAGAATCGACCAGATTGGAATAGCCGATCTGCTCGCCCTGACCGAGCGCCATCGCCGCCACTTGCGTGTCGAACAACGGATGCGGCGTCTTACCGGTCAAATTATAAACGATTTCAAGATCCTGCCCGCCGGCATGGAAGACCTTCAACACATCCTCATTGTCGACCAGCAGATCGAGTAAGGGCTTCATGTTGAGTCCCGCCGCCATCGGATCGATCGCCGCTGCTTCATTCTCGTCGGCGATCTGGATCAGGCAGAGTTCCGGCCAGAACGTGTTCTCGCGCATGAACTCGGTGTCGACGCAGACGAAGTCGGCTTGCGACAATCGGGCGCAGAGATTGGCGAGGGTGGCGCTGTCGGTGATCAGGTCATGGATGTGCATCTTGGACCCATAGCGACAGGTGAGCGGGTTGACAAAGGCGGCATGGAAAGAGAAGCGCGGCCCCACATATTTACGTCATCCCGGCACAGGCTGGGGTCTCCCGTTACGGCGCGCGCGCTTGCGGCGCGAGATCCCAGCCCGTGCCAGGGTGACGAGCCAGAGTGAGAATCCAAATGCACGCCTATCGCACGCATACCTGCGCACAGCTCCGCGCCGCCGATGTCGGGACGTCGGTCAAGCTCAGCGGCTGGATCCATCGCAAGCGCGACCACGGCAATCTGCTGTTCGTCGATTTACGTGATCATTATGGCATCACGCAGATCGTCACCGACAGCGACAGCCCGACTCACGCCGCGCTCGACAAATTGCGCGCCGAATCCGTCGTGACGATTACCGGCGATGTGGTGGCCCGCTCGCCTGAAACGGTGAATGCGAATCTGCCTTCGGGCGAGATCGAGATTCGTGCGCGCGATGTGGTGGTGCAATCGGCGGCGCAGGAACTGCCCATGCCGGTGTTCGGCGAGAATGAATATCCCGAGGATATTCGCTTGCGCTACCGCTTCCTCGATTTGCGGCGTGAGCGGCTCCATGCCAATATCCTGCTGCGCTCCAACGTCATTTCGTCGCTCCGCAGCCGTATGATTGGGCAGGGTTTCACTGAATTCCAGACCCCGATCCTGACCGCGTCGTCGCCCGAGGGTGCACGCGATTATCTTGTGCCGAGCCGTGTACATCCGGGCAAATTCTACGCGCTGCCGCAGGCGCCGCAGATGTTCAAGCAGTTGCTCATGGTCGCGGGCTTCGACAAATACTTCCAGATCGCGCCCTGCTTCCGTGACGAAGATGCCCGTGCCGATCGCAGCCCAGGTGAATTCTACCAGCTCGATTTCGAGATGAGCTATGTCACGCAAGACGATGTGTTCGCGGCGATCGAGCCGGTGCTGCACGGCGTGTTCGAGGAATTCGCCGACTGGCAGGGCAAGGGTCGCACCGTCTCGCCATTGCCGTTCAAGCGCATTCCGTACCGCGAATCGATGCTGAAGTACGGCAATGACAAGCCCGATCTGCGCAACCCGGTCCTGATCACCGACGTGTCGGAGCTCTTCAAGGGTTCCGGTTTCGGTCGCTTCGCTTCGATGGTCGAGGGCGGCGATGTGGTGCGCGCGCTGCCGGCTCCCAACACGCATGAGAAGAGCCGCAAATTCTTCGACGACATGAACAGCTGGGCGCAGGGCGAAGGCTTTCCCGGGCTTGGCTATGCGACGCAGAAGGATGGCGTGTTCGGCGGTCCGATCGCCAATAATCACGGCCAGGACGGCATGAAGGCGATCGCCGACGCGCTTGGCCTCGGCCCGAACGACGGCATCTTCTTCGCCGCGGGCAAGGAAGCGCAGGCCGCGAAGCTTGCCGGGCTGGCGCGCACTCGCGTTGCCGACCAGCTTGGCCTGATCGATCAGAACCGCTTCGAATTCTGCTGGATCGTCGATTTCCCGATGTTCGAATATGACGAGGACGCGAAGAAGGTCGACTTCAGCCACAATCCCTTCTCGATGCCGCAGGGCGAGATGGCAGCGCTGGAAACGATGAACCCGCTCGACATCCTCGCTTATCAATATGACATCGTGTGCAACGGCATCGAATTGTCGTCAGGCGCGGTACGGAACCACAAGCCCGAGATCATGTACAAGGCGTTCGAGATCGCCGGCTATACCCAGGCCGATGTCGATACGAACTTCGCGGGCATGATCAACGCCTTCAAGTGCGGCGCCCCGCCGCATGGCGGTTCAGCGCCGGGCGTCGACCGGATTGTCATGCTGCTTGCCGATGAGCCCAATATTCGCGAAGTGATCGTCTTCCCGATGACGCAAAAGGCGGAAGATTTGATGATGGGGGCGCCGGCGTTCGTGACGTCGAAGCAGCTGAAGGAACTCAATATCCGCACTGTCGACGCTCAGGCAGTCAAGTCGGCGTAATTCAGCCAGAATACCGCGTCATTCCCACCTTGGCGGGAATGACGCGGAGGGGAAGCGCGCCTCCGATCACCGGGGGCTTGTTCTGGCATCGTGCGTGTCGCATGTGCGCAGCACCGTGACGCGGGGGCGGACAGATAATGCTCAATGAACAGCTGAGGCCCGAACAGCCATCCCGGCTGGTGCGCAGCCTGGGCGTGTTCGGCGTGCTGTTCCTGACGCTTTCGGTCACGACACCCGCATCGTCGGTGTTCGTGATCATTCCCGGCATGCTCCAAGTGGCGGGCACCGGCGCGATCTGGGCGCTGATCCTGGCTGGGATCGTCTGCGTCGCGACGGCCTTCATCTATGCCGAACTCTCCTCGGCCTGGCCGGTCGCAGGCGGGGAGTATGTCGCGGTCGCGCATACTTTGGGGCCGCTCGCCGGTTTCGTGATGCTTGGCGTCAACGTCTTCAACAATATCTTCTTTGTTCCCGTTGCTGCGCTCGGTATCAGCGCGGTGCTGTCCACCGTCCTGCCCGGCCTTCCGCAAATACCGGTAGCCATCGCCGTCGTGGTGGGCGCGACGCTCGTTGCGATACTGCGCATCCGGCTGAACGCCTGGATGACCGGTATCTTTCTGATGTTCGAAGTGCTCGCGCTGATCGTGGTCGCGGTTGTCGGTTTTCACGGCGCCGCGCGCTCCGCGCTTGAATTCCTGACTGCGCCGGTCATGTCGTCTCCTGCTGGGTTGGTGCCGGCGACGCTCACTCAAATCGGCCTTGCCACGTCGATCGCGATCTTCGCGCTCAACGGCTATGGCTCAGCAGTCTATTTTGGCGAGGAAATGCACGATGCATCGCGGGGCATTGCCCGTGCGATCCTCGCCGCGCTTGTCCTGACGCTCCTGCTAGAGGTTCTGCCGGTGCTTGGCGGGTTGATGGGCGCGAGTGACCTCGCCGCTTTCCTCAGCGCGGGCGATCCGTTCGGGCTGCTCGTCGCGGCGCGAGGCGGGGGGAGGCTTGCCGACTGGGTCGCCGTCGGCGTGGTCATCGCGATCATCAATGCTGTGATCGCCTGGGTGCTGGCCTGCGCGCGCTTCTTCTACGGTACGGCGCGTGACAATAGCTGGGGGCGTCCGCTCGATCGCTGGCTCACCGTCATCCATCCGCGCTTCGGCTCGCCCTGGATCGGTACCTTGCTGATCGGCGCGATCGGAGTCGCATGCTGCTTCCTGCCGATCCAGTTGTTGCTAATCCTCAGCGGCAGCGGCTTGCTTGTCATTTACGCTGGCATTTGCGTGGCGGCGATCGTCGGGCGCCGAACCGGGCGGACTGCGCATGCGCATTATCGCATGCCGTTTTATCCCGTCGCGCCGGTGCTCACGTTGGTCGCGCTCGCCGGTGTCGCCTGGGCAAGCTGGATCGATGTCGAGGAAGGTGGCCGCGCCGCGCTGATCATGACCGGAGTGCAGATCGCGGTCTCCGCCGGCTATTATTGGTTCGTGCTGCGCCGGCGCGGCAATTGGGAAGTGCAAATCCCACAAAGCTGAGCTTATGATGCGGCATATGAGCATCAACCTATCCGACTATGAATCGGGCAAGAAGTTCGACGGCGACTATGCGGAGGCATTGATCGCGGTCCAGGAGCGCCTCTCGCATATCCAGGTCGCGCATATCGTCCACAAGAAGCGTGCACTCGTCCTGTTCGAGGGCTGGGACGCGGCGGGGAAGGGTGGTATCATCCAACGCCTCACCGCCGAATGGGACCCGCGCAATTTCGAGGTCTGGCCGATCGCCGCGCCGACTCCCGAAGAACTCGCCCGCCATTTCCTGTGGCGCTTCTGGCAAAGGCTGCCGGCGAACGGCAATATCGGGGTGTTCGATCGCAGCTGGTACGGGCGTGTGCTGGTCGAGCGAGTCGAGGGCTTCGCGACCGAAGCGCAATGGCGCCGCGGTTATGACGAGATCAACGAGTTCGAAGCTCAGCAGGTGGATTCGGGCACCACGATCGTCAAATTGTTCGTCCACACCACCCAGGCGGAACAGGATGAACGGCTCAAGGCGCGGCTCGACCATCCCTGGAAACGCTGGAAGACCGGGGCTGACGATTATCGCAACCGCGACAAGCGCGGTGCCTATCTCGACGCGATGGCGGAGATGTTCCGCCGCACCGACACGCGCTGGGCGCCATGGTGCGCGATCGACGGCAACAACAAGAAGGCGGCACGCATCGCCGCACTGAACGCGATTGCCGACCGACTGGAGGCGCATATCGACATGACGCCGCCGCCGCTCGATCCCAAGGTGGAAAAACTGGCGCGCAAGGCGCTCAAGGGATGATACCCGATCCCGTCGCGCGGGTGTTTGCCGGCTATCCGGCCAATGCCCGCGCGGCGCTGATGGCGGTTCGCGACCTGATCCTGGCCACAGCCGCTGGCACGGAAGGGGTCGGCGCCCTGACCGAGACCCTGAAATGGGGCGAGCCTGCCTATCTGACCGATATGTCGGGAAGCGGGAGCACGATCCGCATCGCGTGGAAACCGGCCGCGCCCGACCATTATGCATTGTATTTCAATTGCCGGACGAGCCTGATCGACAGTTTCCGGTCGATGTTCGACGAGCTGAACTACGAGGGCAATCGCGCCATCCTGCTCAAGCTCGGCGACCCATTGCCGGAGGCCGAGTTATCCGCCTGTGTCCGGCTTGCCTTGACCTATCACCGGCGCAACGGGGATAACCACTGATCAGGCAATATCGAAGCGGCCCGTTTCATCCATCACATGCAACAGGCCGTCGGCGATGGCGAAATAGGCACCGTGCAACGTTAGTGTGCCAGCCGCCTCGCGCTCGGGAATGCACGGAAAGGTGCGCAGATTGGCTAAGCTGACCCGCACCGTTTCCATTTCCAACGCGCGCACCGCGTTCGGGCCGGTCCCCAACCGCGCGACGATGTCGTCGCGCGCTTCATCGAGCAGGTCGATCCAATGGTCGATAAAGCCGCCTTCGCCCGGCGGCTTGCCGGCAAATGTCTGTTGGATCGCGGCATGGACGCCGCCGCAGGAGCCATGGCCCATCACCACGATCTCCGACACCTGAAGCTGAGTCACCGCGAACTCCAACGCGGCGGATACGCCATGCCGGCCGCCGTCGAGCTCGAATGGCGGCACCAGATTGGCGATATTGCGCACGACGAAGATTTCCCCCGGCGAGGTATCGAAAATCTGCGCCGGGTCGACCCGGCTGTCCGAGCAGGCAATCACCATCACGCTGGGCGTCTGCCCGTCGCTTAATACCGCCCATCGGCTGCGTTGCTGGGCCCAGGATGAATCGCGAAAGCGGTGATAGCCCTGGATGAGATTCGAAAAGCCGGTCATGCGCGCTTCTCTTGCACCGGGAACGGGGGGTGGCAAGCGGGGCAAAGCATCGCTATCTGCGACCCCATGACCGAGATGACTCCGATCGCCCGTCCCGAACGTCAACGCAAGCCTGACTGGATCCGCGTCAAGGCTCCGACCAGCGTCGGTTTTGCCGAGACCAAGGCGATGATGCGCCGGCTCAATCTCAACACCGTCTGTGAAGAGGCGGCGTGCCCGAATATCGGCGAGTGCTGGACCAAGAAGCACGCGACGGTGATGATCCTCGGCGATACCTGCACCCGTGCCTGTGCGTTCTGCAACGTGAAGACCGGCATGCCGCGCGCGGTCGATGCGCTTGAACCGCAGCACACCGCCGATGCGGCAGCCGAACTCGGCCTCGAACATATCGTCATCACGTCGGTCGATCGCGACGATTTGCCCGATGGCGGCGCGTCGCAATTCGTCAAGGTGATCCAGGCCCTGCGCCGCACGACGCCGAAAACGACCATCGAAATCCTCACACCCGATTTCAGGAACAAGGCACAAGCTGCTGTGGAATCGATCGTCGAGGCGCGCCCTGACGTCTATAATCACAACCTCGAAACCGTGCCGCGCCTCTATCCGACGATCCGCCCCGGTGCGCGCTATTATGCTTCGCTGCGCCTGCTGGAGAGCGTCAAGCGCCACGATCCATCGATCTTCACCAAATCCGGTGTGATGGTCGGGCTGGGCGAAGAGCGGCTTGAGGTCCATCAGGTGATGGACGATATGCGCTCCGCCGATATCGATTTTCTGACCATGGGCCAGTATCTTCAGCCCACCCCGCGTCATGCCAAGGTGATCGATTTCGTCACACCCAAGGCATTCGACGCCTATGCCGCGATCGCGCGCGCCAAGGGCTTCCTCCTGGTGGCGGCATCGCCGCTGACGCGCTCGAGCTACCATGCGGGCGACGATTTCGCCGCCCTGCGCGCAGCGCGGGAGGCGAAGCTCGCGCGCCCCTGATGCCCCGCCACTCTGAAACCCGCCGCTTACCCTATAGCAGCGAACAAATGTTCGACCTGGTTGCCGATGTCGGACGCTATGCCGAATTCCTGCCCTGGGTGACGGCAATCCGCGTGCGATCGAACAGCTCGACCGAGATGGTCGCCGACATGATCGTCGGCTTCAAGGGACTGCGCGAGACCTTCACGTCGAAAGTGAAGAAGCAGCGGCCCGACCATATCCATGTCGATTATCTCGACGGGCCGCTCAAATATCTGCGCAACGAATGGACTTTCCGCAGCGATGGCGCTGCTGGATGTCTGGTCGATTTCAGCGTCGATTTCGCGTTCAAGAACAAGATGTTCGAGATGCTGGCCGGGCAAGTGTTCGGATCCGCACTGCGCAAGATGATCGGCGCGTTCGAGGAGCGCGCCGCGGTGCTTTATGCCGGATCGGCGCTCACCGACGGCAGCAACAGTTCGAGCGCACACAGCGCCGCCTGAAGCCGTACGCCACCACGGCCCAGATCGCCGAAATCCTTGCGGTCCGCCACGACATGGCCGGGATCGGCGCCTTTTTCCGCACGAGCGAACACGACAGTACCGACCGGCTTCTTCTCGCTGCCGCCGCCGGGGCCGGCAACACCGGTAATGGCTACCGCGACATCGGCGCCGCTCATTTCCAGCGCCGACTGCGCCATGTTCCACGCAACGGCGATCGACACTGCGCCAAAGGTTTCGAGAATGTCGGGGCTGACGTTGAGCAATTCGAGCTTGGCGTCATTGGAATAGGTCACGAAGCCCGCTTCGAGCACGTCCGACGACCCCGGAATTTCGGTAATCGCCGCCGCGACCAGTCCGCCGGTGCAGCTTTCCGCGACCGTGACCCGCCGGCCGATCGCCTTGTTGGCATCGACGACGCGTCGCGCGGCCTCAACCAGTTCGGCCGGCAGGATGGTGTCCATGCTCAGCCCCTTGTTCGGCTCCATGATCAACCCTTGTCCGCTGGGCAGACGGGCAGCTTGCTGCTCTCCTTCTTGTCGCCCGCCAGCTGGATCAGAGTCACCACCAGTTCAGCGGCATTGCGTGGCGGCAGCGGCGCGAGAAGTGTGGCGATCCGGTCGATTTGAGCGCAATCCTTGGGCTTGATGTCCTTGGCGATGATCGGCGCCATCATTGTCGCCATCATCGGCTTGAAGGCATCGCTCTCCAGCGCCGGCTTGATGTCGTCGCCGGAAATCTTGACCAAAGCGGCCTTCGCCATCGGCCAAGCCGCATCGGTTTCGGCGCGGTACTTTTCAATGAACGCTCCCGATGTCTGGCGCAGCAATGCACCGGCCGGCAGCGTGGTCGCGCAAACGTCGCCAACGGCCTTGAAGGCCTCCGGCGCGATGAACAGGATCAATCCGGACGCTTCTTGCGGCGTCACGCAGGGCTTGGCCGCAGTTTCCGCCGCCTGAACGCCGGTCGCGCTCATGCCTGCGCATAGGGCAATGGCTGCCGTCAGTCCGATCCGCTTCGTCATTATGCGTCCCCCATGATCCGAATCGTCGCAATCGCCTGCGCGGCAATTCCTTCGCCCCGCCCGGTGAAACCGAGCCGCTCGGTCGTTGTCGCCTTGATGCTAATCTGACCCGGAGCGAGCCGCAACAGCGTCGCGACCCGGTCGCGCATCGCCGCGCGATGCGGACCGATCTTCGGCGCTTCGCAAATGATCGTCAGGTCGATGAAATCGATGATGCCGCCCTGTGCTCGGATCAACGAAGCGGCATGCTCCAGAAATTGCGCCGAATCCGCGCCACGCCATTGCGGGTCGCTTGGCGGAAAATGCGTGCCGATATCGCCCGCGGCGATCGTGCCGAGCAGTGCGTCGGTGATGGCATGCAGCGCGACATCGGCATCGCTGTGCCCGGACAACCCCTTGTCGTGCGGGATCAGCACCCCGCCAAGCCACAATTCTTCGCCCTCGGCCAGCCGGTGCACGTCATAACCGGTCGCGCTGCGCACGCGCATCGTTGCGGCGTGGCGCGCTTCGGCCGCCGCGAAGTCGGCTGGGTAAGTGACTTTCTCGAGCATCGCATCGCCTTCGATCAAAGCTATTGTTCCCCCCGCCTGGCGCAGCATCTGGGCATCGTCGGTCGGCTCATCGCCCGACCAACCCCGATGGGCGGCGAGGATGGCGTCGAAACGGAATGCCTGCGGCGTCTGGATACGGAATAATCCGTCCCGTGAGACTCCGGCGCCCAGCACTTCCATGCCGCGTGCGAGTGTATCGGCAACAGGCAGAGCGGGTACCGCACCAACATCTTCGTCGAGCGCGGCCAGCAAGCGATCGATCACCGCCACGGGCAGGAAGGGGCGGGCGGCGTCATGAATCAGAACGCGGGTGACACCATCACGCGCCAGCGACTCCAGACCCGCCAGCACCGACAGCCGTCGGGTTGCGCCGCCGGCCACGCGCTCGACCGGCCCGATCGCGTCGTCGAGCGCGGCATCCTGTCCTTCGCCGATCGCGACGATCACACGGTCGATCGCGTGATGCGCGAGCAAGGTCGCATGGCTATGCGCGATCATCGGCTTGCCCGCGACGCGTGCGAATTGCTTCGGGATACTGCCGCCGCTGCGCAATCCCTGACCGGCAGCAACGATCAGCGCAGCTGTGCGGGGGCGGGCGGGGTGGTGCGTAGGACTGGGGGCCGTCATGTCGTTCGCCTAGCCCATGCCCGACCGCCTCGCCACCCGCTATTCCGCTCGGCTTCGGTCGATTCGATCGGTTATGGGGCGTGCCGATAGATGGGGAGCGCGACGGCATGTCCGATGGATGGAAGGAATCGGCGCAAGATTGGATCGATGCGGTCGGCTTGCAGGGCGATTGGGGACGCCGCTTCGTGCTAGACGCGCCGATGATCGCGCGGATCGCCGGGCGCGGCTTTGGCACCGCGATTGACATCGGCTGCGGTGAAGGCAGGTTCTGCCGCATGATGCGCGATCTGGGCATCGTGCCGATCGGTGTCGACCCGACCGTGGCGTTGATCGCTCGCGCAAGACAGCTTGATCCAGACGGCGATTACCGGGTCGGACGCGCGGAAGCGCTCGACCTGCCTGATGCCACGATTGATCTGGCCGTCAGCTATCTGTCGCTGATCGATATACCCGACTTGCCCGCCGCGATTGCGGAGACCCACCGTGTCCTGCGTCCGGGCGGCGCGTTGCTTATCGCCAATCTGCAGAGTTTCCACACGGCGGGCACGCCCGATCGCTGGCTCAGGCTGCTCGGCCGGTCGCCACTACCTCGCGTCGATCATTATCTCGACCAGCGCGTCAGTTGGGAGGCGTGGAATGGCATTCGCGTACAGAACTGGCACAGGCCGCTCGGCACCTACATGACACTGCTGCTCGATGCCGGCTTCGACTTGCGGCATTTTGCCGAACCCGCGCCGGTCGGGGCCGATGCGGGGCGCACGGCGCGGTATCGCCGTGCGCCCTATTTCCTGCTGATGGAATGGCAAAAGGTGCGCTGATCCTCGCGTCGGCGCACCTGCTTGATCCACTCATCTCATCCGAGGAGATGCACAGTCGGACAGAATAGAACCGAATTGGTGGAACTTTGACTGCGGTGCCTGGGTTGCGACGGTTTCGTTAACCATTGGAAGAATGCGATGTCGCCATCTGTAACCAAATTTGCCCCTGCCATTGTCATCCTGGCTGGAGCGTTGGGCTTGGGTGGCTGTGCCACCAAGGGATATGTGAGGGATCAGATCGCTCCCGTGAGCCAACGCGTCGATGGGCTCGAGGCCAGGCTTGGGCAGACCGACGGCACGGCCAAGGCGGCATTGGCCGAGGCACAGGCCGCATCCGGTCAGGCGCAGAATAATGGTCAGCGTCTCGATCAGCTCAATTCCCGGGTGGATGGCGTCGAGCAGCGCATGCAGGAAAATCAGCGTAAAAAGCCGCGCCATTGATGCCGCAAGGCAGCGTATGCTAATAAAGCTGTGATTTTCCGCGTCGGTCTACCCTCGGGGCGACGGCCGTTCATTTTTGCCGTTTCATGTCGAGCGCCTCAAGCGATGATCAATGTCTTTCTGGCGCTTGCCGGGCTTTCGCTGACTCTTTCCGTGCCTGCACGGGCGAAGGAAGCTGCTCACCCGTCAAGATCGACGCGACCGCATCCGGCGATGACGGAAGTGGAAGATGAAGCGACCCAATCGGTGGCGGCGATGCGCGTCGCCGATTGGGTGGCTGCGTCCGGGGACAATAATTCCCTGCCTTATGTCATCATCGACAAGAACGCTCCTTCCCTCATGCTCTTCGATGCAAAAGGGAAAGCGCTGGCCAAGGTGCCGGTGCTGATCGGGGTTGCCGTCGGGGATGACGCCAGCCCCGGCATCGGCAGCAAAAACCTTGCCGAGATCGGCCCGGCGGAGAAGACGACGCCTGCGGGACGCTTCCTGGCGAAATATGGGTTGGCAGCCGGCAAGCAGAAAGTGCTCTGGGTCGATTATGCCACGTCCGTGGCGCTCCACCCGATCCCGACAGAGGTTAGCAAGAAGGAACGGCGCCGCCAGCGTATGCTGTCTCCGACGACCGACGACAACCGCATAACCTTTGGGTGCATCAATGTGCCCCTGGCCTTCTACAACAAGAGCCTGCGCCCGCTTTTCCAGAAAAGAGGCGGATATGTCTACATATTGCCCGACACCAAGTCGCTTGAGGAAGTCTTTCCCCGCTTGCGGGTTCAGGCTGCCATGAACGGCGCGCGCTGATCACGGGGTGGCGGTAGCCAGCAATTACCGAAAGTCAGCAACCGCCTGTAGGTTTTGACTCACCTTTGCCCGGGGCGCCGGCCAAGGAAGCCCCCGCCGGTGCGCGGCAGAGGCTTCCCATCCAGATTGATCGTCCGATCAGAACGCATAATCCAGACGCACGCCGATGGTGCGACGTCCTTCGCCCGCGACGGTCTGTAAATAACTGCCGGTCGGCCCGAACGGCAGTGGACGCAGTCGGGCGATGAACAGTGTGTCGAGCAGGTTGCGCCCGTAAACGCTGAGGCGCAGGCGACCATCGATCGCGCCCACGCCGATCGTGCCGTTGAGCAGGCCGTACGCTGGGATGCGCGTCCCCGGATCGCCTGCCACGCTCAGCGTGCTGGCGCGGTGCGACCAGTTGACGCTGCTGAACAGCTTGAGCGTTTCGGTCAGTCGCGGTTCGTAGTTGGCGCCCAGATTGTAGACGACACGCGGCGCCAGGATCACGTCGGTATCGCTCGCATCATTGACCAGCGACGCGCCCTGTCGATAGCAGCCCGGCCCCGGTGCCGCATTGACCGGCTGATTGGCGTAGCAGCCAACCAGGAAGCCCTGATATTTCGAATGGTTGTAGGTGAAGTTACCGCTGAGCGTCAGATCCGGCGTGGCGCGCAGCGATGTGCTGATCTCGAACCCGCGCGCCTCGACCTTCGGCGCATTGCCCAGCAGTCCAAGATAATCGCCGTTCGGCTGGAGGATGAAGGTGTTGGCCTGGAAGTTGGAGAAGTTGGTGACGTAGCCGGTAAGATTCAGCGTCAGGCGGCGGTCGAAGAATTGCGACTTGATACCCACTTCGAACGAATCGACATTCTCCTGTTTTACGGGACGCAGAACACCGCGGCTCGTGCCGATCGCCGGTGACTTGTAGCCGCGCGCATAAGTGGCATAGGCCATGATATCGGGCGATGGCTTGTACTGGATCGTGGCCTTGCCAGTCAGGTCGGTCGCCTTGGCGGAACCGGCGATCGCCGGTGGGATGGTGCCGATATAGGTGTAGGGGAAATCGGTGGTCGGCGCGTAATCGCCGCTAACCTTGTCGTGTGTGATACGCAGGCCACCGATCAGCGACAACTTCCTCGTCAGGTGCAAATTGCCTTCGCCGAACGCTGCATAGCTGCGCTGCTGCGAGCCATAGGCCGAACCCGATCCGACCGGATTGACATAAGTCAGGGGAGGGAGATCGGTGCGGTTTCGCTTGCCGGCCTGCGCTTCGAAGGCGCTCGCATTCTGCCGATAATAGAACAGGCCGACGATATAGTCGAACGTTCTGCCGGTCGGCGAATTCAGCCGCAACTCCTGCGAAAACTGGTTTGCCTTCAGCCGGTTGCGGTTGAGCGTGTAGAAGTCCGTCGCGGTGTAATCGGGATCGTTGAAGTTACCGCTGCTCTGATGTTTGTAGGCCGTGATCGAAGTCAGCGTGTAGTCTCCGAGCGACGCGGTGATGTTTTCTGAAATGCCCTTCTGTTTGACATAGCCATACCAGGGATTGTTCGCGAGATAGGTCTGGTTTTTCGTCCCGGCCGCGAAGCCGTATTGCGCGAAGATCGTCGCGTAATCGAGATTGGTCTGCGAGGTCGACGAAGGGGGCGTCGCATAAGGAGTCAGGCTGCGGACATTCTCAATGATATTGTAACCGTCGTCGCGATGATCGAAATATTCCGCTGTCGTGATCGCCTGGATGTCGGCCGTCGGCTGCCACAATAATTTGGCGCGGAGCGCCACATCGCGATAGCCACCTTCCTTGCTTTGCGTGAAGGCATTGAACAGATAGCCGTCGCGCTTCTGATAGGTGCCTGAGATGCGCGCGGCGAGCGTATCGCTGATCGGCAAATTGACGGTGTTCTCGATCTGCGTCTCGTTGTCGGTGCCGTAGCGCACCGAACCCTGAACGCTGGCCACACCGATCTCTGGTTTGCGCGTCACCACGAATACGACGCCGGCTGATGCGTTCTTGCCGAACAGGGTGCCCTGCGGGCCTTCGAGCACCTCCACGCGCTCGACATCGGCAAAGGTGTTGAAGCCGATCGAGCGGGGCAGGCCCTGGACGACATCGTCGAGCACGACCGACACCGATTTTTCCAGATTATAATCGAAGCTCTGGCTGCCGAACCCACGGATCGAAAAGCCTGCGCCCTGCGAATTGTTGAAGGTGAGAGAGGGCACGACATATTGCAGGTCGGAAGCCGACGTATAACCCGTCTTGGCCAGCGCTTCACCGCTGACCGCGGTGATCGCGACCGCAACGTCTTGCAGGCGTTCCGACCGGCGCGTGCCGGTGACGATGATGTCGGGGCCTTCGTCGTTCGCCACCACTGGCGTTGCGTCTGGCGTGTCCTGTGTTGCGAGCGGCGCGGCGGCGCTATCTGCGGGCGGCGGGGCCAGTGTTTGCGCCGCAACGACGCTCGACAGGCATGTTGTGCCAAGCAACACCGCGGCGAGTCCGGCCCGTGCGATCAAATGTCCGTTAAGCATGTCGTATTCCTCTCCTGGATTTTCTGTTCTGGGCGCACGGTTTCAGTCGCCGCGATCGTCTGCGCACGATCACGGCGGGGTCTTCGATTGGGCGAAAAAGCAGTGTCGACATGCGTGGTTTGCGGGCCTGTCCGTTCGACACGGGGCAGGTTGCTGGAAGCCTAATGCCGATATCGTCGCAGTGTCGGAGTTGTCTCCCTTGTGCACCGACTCCCACAGGGTCGGCTTTCATCGTTCCGTGTATTCGCTGGCCGCAGCATGTCAATCTGAAATTTCAGATTGAGACCGTTTGGGCCTACCAATTCCACAGCGTTCCATCCGACAGGCGCGCAACATCGAGATAGGCACGCTGATATGGGTAGCGGGCGGCGAGTTTTTCGTCGAAATCAACGCCGTGGCCGGGCGTTTCGCCGCTCAGCAGATAACCGTCCTCCAGCCGCCACTCATGCGCGAACACCTCCTGCGCCTCGGGCGGATGGAAGGCATATTCCTGGATGCCGAAATTGGGCACCCAGCGGTCGAGATGCAGCGCCGCGCCCATCGTGATCGGCGACATGTCGGCGGCGCCATGGCTGCCGAGGCGCACATGGTGCAGCCCGGCGAGATCGGCGATGCGCCGCACATGCGTGATGCCGCCGGCATGAACCGGTGTGGTCCGGATATAGTCGATCAGCCCCTCTTCAAGCAGTGTGCGGCAGTCGTGGATCGAGTTGAACACTTCGCCGACGGCAAGTGGCGTGGTGCTGTGCTGACGGATCAGGCGGAACGCCTCCTGGTTTTCCGCCGGCACGAGATCCTCGAGCCAGAACAGATCGAAGGGCTCGACCGATTTCGCCAGCCGCGCGGCTTCCTGCGGGGTCAACCGGTGGTGCGCGTCGTGCAGCAGATGCAAGTCCTCGCCGACCATATCGCGGACATGCCCGAGCAATTTGGGCACATGGCGCAAATAGCGTGATGTGTCCCATAATGTCTCGCGCGGACGCTCATGCGCTTGCGGTGCGACACCGGCCTTGTCGACGCCGTAGGTCACCGGCATTCCGGGAATCGCGCTTTGCACGCGCACTGCCTTGAAGCCGCGTTCGGTGAGGGCGATGACCTTGTCGGCGGTTTCCTCGATCGTCTCGCCGGCCGCATGGCTGTAGCTGAGCATTCGCGCACGACTGGCGCCACCGAGCAACTGGTATAGCGGCATATTGGCGGCCTTAGCCTTGATGTCCCACAGCGCCACGTCGATCGCGGCGATCGCGGCCATGCCGATCGGCCCGCGACGCCAATACGCGCCGCGGTAGAAATATTGCCAAATATCCTCGATCGCACTGGCGTCGCGCCCGATCAGGGCGGGTACGAGATGATCGGTGAGGTAAGAGGCGACCGACAGTTCACGCCCGTTCACGGTTGCGTCGCCGATACCGTAGATGCCGGCGTCGGTTTCGATCTTCAGCGTGACGAAATTGCGGCCGGGCGAACAGACGAACACCTGCGCATTGGTAATTTTCATAACTCTACGGATCCTGGAATCAGACGGTATGGAGGGTCGGTTCAGGGATCGGCGCGACGTTTCCCATGACGACGGTAAAGAAGAAGATGCCGATGGCGAGCACCGCGCCGGCGAGCAGAAACGCGCCGCTGAACGAGTGCGTCGTGGCGACGATGAAGCCGGTTGCCGCGGGCGCGGCGATCCCGGTGATGCTGTTCATGAAGTTCATGATGCCGCCGATCGTTCCGGCGCCGCCGCGTGGCGCGATCAGCGACGGCAGTGACCAACTCGCCGGTGCAGCGGCGGCCAGGCCGCTCAGCGACAGCGTGATCCAGGCGATCGCCCAATAGGGATCGTGCGTCAGCCCCGCACCGACAACCGACAGGCCAGTCACCATACCTGACACGATGATCGACTTGCGCACCCGCGTCTCGTTCCAGCCACGCCCGACGAGATGGTCGATCAACCAGCCGCCGACGAGCAGGTCGGACGCGGTCGCGCACATCCATGGAACGATGGTGAAACCCGCGGATGAGAGCAGGTCCATCTTCATCTCCTGCACCAGATAGCCGGGCAGCCAGAAGATGAAGAACGCGAAGGCGTAGCCGTAGCAGGCAAAGCCGATGCTCAGTCCCCAGACCTTGCGCCGCCGCAGCAGATAACCGAGCAGGGACAACCCGCCAGTGTGCGCCAGCCCTTCGGCCGTCGCGCCGCCTGCAATGATGTAGGCGCGTTCCTCCGCGCTTAGCCGAGTATCCTCGGCAGGTTCGCGGTACAGGCGGCGGAACAGGAAGAAATAGAGCAGCGACAGGAAACCGGTGGCGATGAACGCGCCCCGCCAACCCAGCGAAACGACCAGTAAAGCCACCACGGGGATGGCGATGACGTTGGAGAATTTGGCTGCGGCATCGAACAGGGCGGTCGCGAAACTGCGCTCGGCGCGCGGGAACCAGTAACCGATCGCCTTGGCGTTGGCGGGAAAAGCGGGAGCCTCGGCGACGCCGAGCAGCAGCCGGGCGACGAACAGGCTGCCAACGCCGATCGCCGCGCTGGTGACGAACGAGGCGAGCGCCCATAGCACGATGCTGATCGTCATCACCCGACGAACGCCGAACCGATCGAGCAGCAGCCCGACCGGGATCTGCAGCGACCCATAGGTCCAGCCGAATGCGCCGAGCAACAGTCCGATTGTCAGGCTGTCGAAGCCGAAATCACTCTGAATTGCGGGGGCCGCAACGGTCAGGATCACGCGGTCGAAATAGTTGACGATCACGCCGACGCCGAGCAGCACCGCGATCATCCAGCGCCGCCGGCCTGCCGGTTTCTGCGTGACCAGCGTCACCGTTGCCATGTCCCCCAACTCTCCCGCTACCATCGTCATTATCTGAAATTTCAGATTGAACTAGATGCTCGCTGCTTGGCTGTAAAGCCCGGATGGGCCACAACAGGTTCATAACCAGCCCACGCGACCGGGGCGGCAGGGGGATCGGGATCAGCGTTGCCGAATATGAGTTTGTCACAGCAGGCTTTCGACCGGCTGGAATCACTGATTGTCACGACTGATCTGCAACCCGGCGCGCGGACGACGCTGGGCGAACTCGAACGGCTGTCCGGGTTCGGGCGCACGCCGGTCCATGACGCGGTCAAGCGGCTGTCGACAGCGCGGCTCATCCATGTTCAGCCGCGATCGGGATTGCGTATCGCGCCGCTTGATCTGGAAGAGGAGCGGTTGCTTCTGCCGGTGCGGATCGAAATGGAGGCGATCGCCTGCAAATTGGCCGCGCAACGCGCTGACGCCGACCATATCGAGCAACTTTCGGCCGCGGCCGAGGCGTTGCGCGCAGGTCGCGATGGGATGACGCTGGCCGAGTTCAACGTCGTCGACAGCCAGTTGAATGCGGTGATCCTGGCGGCTTCGGGTGAGATGATGCTGGGCAATACGCTGATGCCGCTACAGACACTCTATCGTCGCTCAGGCTGGCTGTTTCACACGCATGTCGCGAGCGAAGGCGCGATGGCGGACATCGTCACCGCGCATCTCGACCTCCTCGACATCATCATCAGCCGCGATCCTGTCGCCGCCGAGCACATGGTCCGCGCGATGCTGTCTGAAGTCTATTCCGCGCTGCAGAAGCTGCAGAAGTCCAAGGTGGCGGAACGCTATGCCTGATGGGCCTGCGGCCCTTGTTTCGAAATTACAGGAACAGGCACGCAATCCGTGATCCACTTGCCTGACGGCTCGGCTTGCCATTTAGGGGCATCTCGCGTACTGCCCGTTTTTCAGGCACTCCATGAAAAATACCTTGTCCCCCATCCAGATCGGGCCCGTCCGGATCGAACGCCCCGTCGTGCTCGCGCCGATGACCGGCGTGACCGATATGCCGTTCCGCAAGCTCGTGCGCCGCTATGGCTCAGGCCTCAACGTGACCGAAATGGTCGCGAGCCAGGCCGCGATCCGCGAAACACGCCAGTCGCTGCAAAAAGCGGCCTGGGATCCGATCGAGGATCCGGTGTCGATGCAACTGGTCGGCTGCACGCCCTATGAGATGGGCGAAGCGGCCAAGCTCAGCGAGGATCGCGGCGCGGCGATCGTCGACATCAATATGGGCTGCCCGGTCCGCAAGGTGACCAATGGCGATGCCGGGTCAGCGCTGATGCGCGATCTCGACAATGCCGGGGCGATCATCCGCGGCGTGGTCGATGCGGTCAGCGTGCCGGTCACGCTCAAGATGCGCATGGGTTGGTGTCACGATAGCCTCAATGCGCCCGAATTGTCGCGCATTGCCGAGGATCTTGGCGTCAAGCTGATCACCGTGCACGGTCGAACCCGCAACCAGATGTACAAGGGCAATGCTGACTGGGCTTTCATCCGTCGGGTGAAGGATGCGGTCGGGGTGCCGGTGATCGCCAATGGCGATATTTGCTCGATCGAGGATGCAGAGGCCGCGCTGGAACAATCCGGCGCCGATGGCATCATGATCGGGCGCGGCGCTTATGGCCGGCCCTGGCTGCTTGCCCAGGTTATGGAATGGTTCGCCAGCGGCCAGCGCCTTCCCGACCCAAGCGTTTCGGAACAATATGACGTTATTGCAGAGCATTATGATGAAATGCTCGCGCATTATGGCATCGAAACCGGCGTCAATATGGCGCGGAAACATATCGGCTGGTACACGCGTGGGCTGCACGGTTCGGCCGAGTTCCGCAACCGCGTCAACCAGATCGCCGATCCGAAGACAGTGCAGGCCATGCTCGCCGAATTCTACGCGCCCTGGCGGGACCAGGCGCCGGAAGCGGTCGCGGCGTGACGTCATGACGGTGCCGGACGCCCCATCGGGTATGGGGCCCGGTCCGGAGTTCGCGCATCTCTTCGCGGCGCTACCGGTGGCCGTGCTGACGGTCGACCCGGCGGGGTGCATCGCGCACGCCAATGCCGAGTGCGAAACGCTGCTCAATCTTTCCGAACGCGCAATGATCGGCCAGCCGGTCGACGCGGTGCTGCAATCGCCGCGCGACGATAATGGCCGCGACAGTCATGGCTTTGCCGCGTTCGATACCGAAATCGACACCGCGCGCGGTGGCCGCATGCGGGTAGACTTCATCGAAGCTCCTGTCGCCGATCATCCCGGCTGGCGCATCATCACGCTTCACCATGCCGCGGCCTCGCGCCGTATGGGGAATAGCGCTGATCGCGCTTCCGCCGCACGCGCCGCGGTCGGTGCGGCGGCGATGCTCGCGCACGAAATCAAGAATCCGCTCTCGGGCATTCGTGGTGCGGCGCAATTGCTTGCGACCGGCGGGGAGGGGGCGGACGAACTCACCACACTGATCACGACCGAGGTCGACCGCATCGCCGCGCTGATCGACCGCATGCAGGACTTCACCGACACGCGACCGCTCAACCCGGCACCGGAGAATATCTATCCGCTACTCGACCATGCGCGGCGCGTCGCACTGGCCGGCTTTGCGCGTGACGTCACCATCGACGAGCGCTTCGATCCCTCGCTGCCGCCGGCTCTGGTCGATCGCGACGCGATGCTCCAGGTAATTCTCAACCTGCTCAAGAACGCGTCCGAGGCAATGGCGCAGCAGGCCGATGCGCGCATCACGCTCGCCACCGCCTATCGCCACGGTATGGCGGTCAGCGCCGCCCCGGGCCGTCCGCGCCAGCCGCTGCCGATCGAGATCTGCGTGATCGACAATGGCCCCGGTGCGCCGGCCGATATCGCCGAACATCTGTTCGACCCGTTCATCTCGGGCAAACCGGAGGGGCAGGGGCTTGGCCTCGCTCTGGTCGACAAGCTGGTGCGTGATATGGGCGGCATCATCCAATATGCCCGTGAAGGGATGCCTGAAGCGACCGTCTTCCGCATCCTGTTGCCGAGAGGATCGTCATGAAGAACGGCACCATCCTGGTCGTCGATGACGATGCCGCGATCCGTACCGTGGTAGCGCAGTCGCTGCGCCGGGCGGGGCATGCCGTGACCACGGCCGCCACGCTGGCCGAGCTCGATGTGCAACTAGCGATCCGCTTGCCCGATGTGGTGATTTCCGATGTCGTTCTGCCCGACGGCAATGGGCTGGACCGTGTCGCGCGGTTGACTGCCGAACACCCGACTCTTCCCGTCATCGTGCTGTCGGCGCAGAATACGCTGAACACCGCGGTTCGTGCGAACGAGGTGGGTGCGTATGACTATCTGCCCAAGCCATTCGATCTCGATGCCTTGTCGCGCGCAGTGCAGGGCGCGCTCGCCCGCCACAAGGGCGCGCCCCTCGACGCTATCGACAAGGACGACAATACCCTGCCGCTGATCGGCCGCTCCCCGGCGATGCAGGATGTCTATCGCGTAATCGCGCGCGTGGTGTCGAACGACCTCACCGTGTTGATCTCGGGCGAATCCGGCACCGGCAAGGAACTGGTCGCGCGCGCGATTCATGATCTGGGCACGCGCCGCCGCTCACCCTTCATCGCGATCAACATGGCGGCGATCCCACGCGAGCTGATCGAGGCAGAATTGTTCGGTCATGAACGCGGCGCTTTCACTGGCGCGCAGGCGCGGTCGGCTGGCCGGTTCGAACAGGCCGCTGGTGGTACATTGTTCCTCGATGAGATCGGCGACATGCCGATGGAAGCGCAGACCCGGCTGCTTCGGGTGCTTCAGTCAGGCGAGTTTACCACGGTGGGTGGAGCCCGAACGATCCGCGCCGATGTGCGCATTGTCGCCGCGACCAATCGCGATCTCGCGCAACTCGTCAGTGGCGGGCAGTTCCGTGAGGATCTGTTCTACCGCCTCAATGTCGTGCCGGTCACGCTGCCGGCGTTGCGCGCACGACGTCAAGACGTCGCCCTGCTCGCGCGTCATTTCCTCGACCGGGCGGCGGAAAGCGGCCTGCCGCGCAAGCAACTCGCGCCAGCCGCGATCGTTGCGCTGGAGAATTACGACTGGCCGGGTAATGTCCGCGAGCTCGAGAATATCATGCGCCGCATGGCGGTGCTCAGCCGTGACGAGCGAATCGACGCGGATGAGGTGAGGGCGATGCTCGGCGCCCGGGCGGCCGCGCCGACGGTCTTCGAAAGCGATCCCGGGATCGAAGCCGCGGTTCGTGCGCGACTCGAACGCATGGCACGCGAGGAACCCGCGACGCTCGACGACGGATCGTTGTACGATCGCATCATCGGCGAGGTCGAACGCCCCCTGATCGAAGCCATGCTTGCCCGCCATGGCCAGAACCAGTTGCGCGCCGCGCGCGCACTGGGAATCAACCGCAATACACTGAGAAAGCGTCTCGATATGCTGGGCATCGACCCGGCGGCGGGGCGTTCGACCGAGGCGGATGCGGGCTGACCCGTTCGATTCTGTGTTCTATTTGCAACGGTGTCGTTGTAGATAAGACACGATGAACGCCGAATTGGCACCTACGATCAGAACCAAAACACAGGGCCGACGGTTCAGTGTCACACCGTTTGTCGAGCTGCTGGTGCTCGGTGGCGCGATTGCGATCGCGGTGACCACTTACTTCGTGGTCACAGGTGGCGAGGCGCCGCAGCGGTCGCTGACCCCCACCATCATCGCTCTGCTGCTGGTCGCGAATCTGCTCCCGGGTATCGCCCTGATGGTGCTGCTCGGCCGGCGAGTCGCGATGCGGCGCGCCGCTCGATCGCCGCTTGGCGGACGTGGGCGGCTCCATGTGCAACTCGTGGCGATGTTCTCGGTGGTTGCCGCGGTCCCCACCTTGCTTGTGGTAATTTTCGCGTCGCTGCTGTTCCAATATGGCGTCGAGTTCTGGTCGTCCGATCGTGCGCGCGGCATGTTGGAGAATGCCAGCGCCCTGGTGCGCGAGAATTACCAGCGCGAGTTGGGTCGCGTGGCCGATCAGACCAGGGCGATGAGCGGGGATCTGGCTCGCGACTTGCGTCATTGGCGGATCGACGACCCGAAGTTCGGCGACCAACTGTTCCTGCAGACCTTTAACCGCGAATTGTCCGAAGCGATGATCCTGCGGCGCAATGACAAGGATCCGCTGGCTGTCCTCAATCCCTATGGCCGCCCCCTGGAGAATATCGTCACCACGCAGATGATGGACGATATCGATCACGGCGCGCCCTTCGTGACAGTGCAGAACAAGGATCGCGCCGGCGCCGTTGTCGCGCTGGACTATGGTAGCCACGCCTATCTCTACACCGCCAAAGTGTTCGACGAACAGCTGGCGGCACAGCTCAAGCGTGGCGACGCCATCCTTGCCGATTATCACGTGCTGCAGTCGCGGTCGCGTGCGCTGCAATTGCGCTTCAATGCGGCGCTGCTGGGCATTTCGCTGCTGATCGTCGGGATCGCGGTGTGGATCGCACTCGCGGTCGCCGACCGGCTGGTGCGGCCGGTAGGAGAACTGGTTGCCGCCGCGCGTCGGGTCAGCGATGGTGACCTCACCGCGCGCGTGCCCGCGCCGAAGACCGAGGATGAGGTTGGCACACTTGCCAACGCCTTCAATCAGATGACTGGACGTCTTGAGGAACAGACCGGAGCGCTGGAAAGTCGCCGCGCGCTGATCGAGGCAGTGATGTCGGGCGTTTCCGCCGGCGTGGTCTCGATTGCCGGCGACGGCACGATCCGGTTGATCAACCGCTCCGCGGTCGAATTCCTCAATATCGGCGACAGCAACCCGGTCGGCCGCCCGCTTGGCGATATCTCGCCCGAACTCGCCACATTGATCGAGAGCGATGCGCGCGATGCCATCGTCGAGATCGATGCCGGCGGTGACGCCAAGACGCTGGCGGTGAAGATCGCGCGCTCGGAGGATGGGCCGATCCTGACCTTCGACGACATCACGCAGCAATTGCTCGATCAGCGCCGCGCCGCCTGGTCCGACGTCGCGCGCCGTATCGCGCATGAGATCAAGAACCCGCTGACCCCGATCCAGCTTGCCGCCGAGCGGCTGCAGCGCCGTTATGGCAAACAGATCGCCAGCGACGACGGCACCTTTGCGCGCCTGACCGAGACGATCATTCGCCAGGTCGGCGATCTGCGCCGCATGGTCGATGAATTCTCCTCCTTCGCGCGCATGCCAAAGCCGCTGTTTCGCAACGAGGTGATCGGTGACATCGCCAAGCAGACATTGTTCCTCCATGAGGTTGCCCATCCGGCCATCCGCTTCGCCATGACCAATGACGATCCCGGGCTCGAACTGGTCTGCGATCGTCGTCAGATCGGCCAGGCACTGACCAATATCGTCAAGAACGCGGTCGAGGCGATCGAGGCGATCGATGGGGAGGGCGCTGGTGAGGTCGCCATGACGGTCAGCCGCAACACGGCGCGTACCGTCCGTATCACCGTGTCCGACAATGGCGTCGGCCTGCCCGCCGCGCGCGATCGGATTGTCGAACCCTATATGACGACACGCGCCCGCGGCACCGGTCTCGGCCTCGCGATTGTGAAGAAGATCGTCGAGGAACATTGCGGCACCATCTCGTTCGGCGACCGCGAGGGCGGGGGGACTCTCGTTGTCATGACTTTCGACACCGCCGCACTTTCGGCGATGGATGCCGGCAGCGGTGCGGATGCTGCCGTCGTCGACAGCGACGATCGTCGCCCCACCGAACTCACACGAAATCGGACCTGACCATGGCACTCGATATCCTCATCGTCGACGACGAACGCGACATTCGCGAACTCGTCTCGGGCGTGCTCGAAGACGAAGGTTATGAAACCCGCAGCGCCGCCGACAGCGACGCCGCGCTGGAGGCGATCGCGGCGCGGCGCCCGTCGCTGGTGCTGCTCGATGTCTGGCTGCAGGGATCGCGGCTCGACGGGCTGGAATTGCTCGACGAATTGAAGCGGCGCGACCCGTCGATTCCGGTGCTGGTCATCTCGGGCCATGGCAATCTCGACACCGCTGTCGCTGCGATCCGCCGCGGCGCCGCCGATTTCATCGAAAAACCGTTCGAGGCCGAGCGCTTGCTGCTGATGGTTGCGCGTGCGACCGAGACCGAACGCCTGCGCCGCGAAGTCGCCTCGCTGCGCGCCAGCGCTGGTCGCGACAATGACCTCACCGGCAGTTCGACCGCGATCAACGGCGTCCGCGCCACACTGAAGCGCGTCGCGTCAACCGGCAGCCGTGTGCTGGTGATGGGCGCGGCTGGCGTCGGCAAGGAAGTCGCCGCGCGTCTGCTTCACGGCTGGAGTCAGCGCGCCGACGCGCCGTTCGTGATCGTCAGCGCGGCGCGCATGACCCCGGAACGCGTCGAGGAGGAATTGTTCGGCGCCGAGGAAAGCGGCGGCATCGTTCGCCCCGGGCTGCTTGAACAGGCACATGGCGGCACCTTGTTCCTCGACGAGATCGCCGACATGCCGATCGCGACTCAGGCACGGATTCTGCGTGTGCTGACCGATCAGAGCTTCACGCGTGTTGGCGGGCAGCGCATCGTCAAGGTCGATGTGCGTGTCGTGTCGGCGACATCGCGCGACCTGATGTCCGAAATCGCCGAGGGACGCTTCCGCGAGGATCTCTATTACCGCCTCAACGTGGTGCCGGTGCTGATCCCCGGTCTGAGCGAAAGGCGCGAGGATATTCCCGCATTGGTCAATCATTTCATGGCGCATTACGCTTCGGAACGCCGCGTGCCGACGCCGGAGATCGCGCCCGACGCGATGGTCGCGCTGCAATCCTATGAATGGCCGGGCAATGTCCGACAGTTGCGCAATGTGGTCGAGCGCACGGTCATTCTCGCACCGGGCGACCGGATCGGACGAATCGATCTCGACTTGCTTCCCGCCGAAGTGCTGGGTGAGCCGGGCGATATGGGTGGTACCAACGCGATCATGGGATCCCCCCTGCGTGAGGCGCGAGAGACGTTCGAACGCGAATATCTGCGCGTCCAGATTCGGCGTTTCTCGGGCAATATCTCGCGCACCGCCCACTTCATCGGCATGGAGCGGTCGGCATTGCATCGAAAATTGAAGCTGCTCGGGATTACCGAAACGCGCGACGAATAGGGAAAGCGGCGGCGCACGGATGCGGCCGGCGCGAACCACTTTGGGCACCCTGGCGGTCCGCCACCGATTATCCCATGCTAACAGACAGTAGACGCGAGACTGTCGCATCCCTAGATTAGCAATAAGCGCCCGATAGCGCCCATTCCGACGCCGGGAACCGGCGCACAGCGGGAAAACCCGCCAAGAACAAAGGATCGACCGATGGCCGACAAGCAAACCTCCCTTCAGGACCTGTTCCTCAATGCCCTGCGCCGCTCGAAGACACCGGTGACGATGTTTCTCGTCAAGGGTGTGAAACTGCAGGGTATCGTTACCTGGTTCGATAATTTTTCGGTGCTGCTGCGCCGGGACGGCCAGTCGCAGCTGATCTACAAACATGCCATTTCGACCATCATGCCCTCCGGTACCGTCGATGTCGCGGCGATCGTCAATGCGGTGGGTGAGGCGCAGAAGCGCGCCCCCCTGTTGCAGGAGATATTCCTCAACGCCGTGCGCAAGTCGGACGACAATGTGACCATGTTCCTGGTCAATGGCGTCATGTTGCAGGGACAGATCGCGGCGTTCGACCTGTTCTGCATGCTGCTGCAGCGCGACGGCATGTCGCAACTGGTCTACAAGCATGCCGTATCCACCATCCAGCCGGCGAATCCGCTGAATTTGGCTGATGAAACAGCGGATAGCGACGAAGGTTGACCACAGGTTTCGAACGTGATCGCGATGAATTTTCGCGTGGTGCCCGTGCCGTTGTCGTGTTTCCCGAACATGGTGCCTCCTCACGCGATGTAGCTGCACGCCTGGAGGAGACTGCCGGTCTCGCCGAGGCGATCGGCGTCGTCGTCACGGAAAAGATCTCCTACCGGGTGCGTGGCGCACGCCCTTCGACCTTGCTCGGCAGCGGGCAAGTCGAGATGCTCGCCGCCGTGGTGCGGATGGAGGAAGCGGAACTTGTCGTTTTCGACGCGTCGCTGACGCCGGTGCAGCAGCGCAATCTCGAAAAGGAACTCGGCGCCAAGGTCATCGACCGTACCGGGCTGATCCTCGAAATCTTCGGTGAACGCGCCGCGACCGCCGAGGGACGATTGCAGGTCGAACTCGCGCATCTCGATTATCAGGCCGGCCGGCTGGTGCGCAGCTGGACTCACCTTGAACGTCAGCGCGGTGGCTTCGGCTTTCTCGGCGGCCCGGGTGAAACTCAGATCGAAGCCGACAGGCGCCTGATCCGCGACCGCATGGCGCGGTTGAAGCGCGAACTCGAACAGGTCAGCCGCACGCGTGGCTTGCACCGCGAACGGCGCCAGCGTGCACCTTGGCCGGTGATCGCGCTAGTCGGCTATACCAACGCCGGAAAGTCAACACTTTTCAATCGCTTGACTGGTGCTGACGTCATGGCGGAGGATTTGTTGTTCGCGACGCTCGACCCGACGCTGCGGCAAATCAGCTTGCCGGGGCTCGACAAGGCGATCCTGTCCGACACGGTTGGCTTCGTCTCCGAACTGCCGACTCAGCTCGTCGCGGCGTTCAAGGCAACGCTTGAGGAAGTCATTTCGGCCGATGTGCTGATCCATGTCCGCGACATCGCGCATCCCGATACCGCCGCGCAGCGCGCTGATGTCGAAGCAGTGCTGCAGGATATTGGCGTGGCGCTGGAAACGCCGCGGCTCGAGGCGTGGAACAAGCTCGATCTGCTCGACCATGACGAGCGCACGGAGTTGATCGGCGAAGCGGAACGACGCGCGGATGTCGTGGCGATTTCGGCGCTGAGCGGGGAAGGGGTCGATGATCTGATCCAGACCATGGCCGCGATGCTGACGCAGAATCATCGCCGCTACAGCATCACGCTCGATTCAGCTGATGGTGCCGGCGCCGCCTGGCTGCACGCGCATGGCGAGGTGCTTGGTCAGGACGTCGAGAATGACCAGGCGACCTATGAAGTGCGCATGTCGCCGCGCGATTATGATCGGTTCAGCCAGCGCGGCGCTTGACCGCCTGCCACAATGCTTCCTTGGCATCGAGATTCAGGCCGGAGAATCCTTCGCCCGCTTCTGCTTCCATGGCCTTGAAGCGCGCCTCGAACTTGGCATTGGCCACGCGCAACGCGGTTTCGGGATCGACGCCGAGATGCCGGGCCCAATTGACCACGGAAAAGAGCAGGTCGCCCACTTCTTCTTCACGCTGATCGACGCCCGCCGCATCGATCTCGGCAATCTCTTCGATCACCTTCGCACGTGGACCGTCCGCATCGGGCCAATCGAAGCCGGTGCGCGCCGCGCGTTTCTGCAGTTTCTCGGCGCGAAGAAGGGCAGGCAGGCCGATCGCCACGCCGTCAAGCGTGCTCGCCTCACCCTTTGCGGCGCGTTCCTCGGCCTTGATCTTTTCCCATAGGTAATGGCCACCCTCGGCCGCGCCGCCAAAGATATGGGGATGGCGACGTTCCATCTTGTCGCTGATCGCGGTCGCGACATCGTCCAGCGCGAACAGGCCGGCCTCCTCCGCCATGCGACTGTGGAAGATGACCTGGAGCAGCAAATCGCCGAGTTCGTCCTTTAGATCGGCCATGTCGCCACGCGCGATCGCATCGGCGACCTCATAGGCTTCCTCGATCGTATAGGGAGCGATCGTCGCGAAATCCTGCGCGCAATCCCATTCGCACCCCGTGGCAGGATCGCGAAGGCGTGCCATGATCGCCACGAGGCGGTCCATAGCCGTTCCCCCGGGGAAAGCGATGGCCTCGCTCGCGGACGCTCTATCTGATTTGAAAGCCACCCTTTCGCGTAGCAGCAATGCTGCCATCCGTGCAACGCGCAGGGCGCGATCAATGCGGAGCTCGCCCTTTTCCGCCACCAGCCGGCGGCGCGAAGGACGGGATGGCGAAGCGCGGTGCGGGCAGGCTGATCGCGACCGGAAGGCCGGTCATTTTTCCTGTTTTCAGAAAGTCATAGACTGCCTGTTTTGCGATCGGATCTTCGCGCAACTGATAGAAGGTTCCGTCATGGCCGCCACGATGGACCAGGATCGCATGGCCGTTGGGATAATAAGGCAACAGGCCCAGCGTGTTCTCGACCGGTGTCGAGGTGTCCCAATCGCCATGCACGAAGACGACGGGAATGCTGCTTTCGACCGGCATTCTGACGTCATCGCCCATGTCCGGGGTGGGCCAGTCGGGCGCCGAAGCGATGTTCGCTTCGAAATTCCAGTTGCCGAGAAAATCCAGCGCTGGATCGGACCGCAATTGATGTTCTCGGGCTGCGGTGACGCCCAGGCTCGAATCTGCCAGGGGGCCGATCAGCTTGACCTTACCGGCCTCGCGCGCCTCGGCGACCTCTTGCGCCCAACTTTCGTAATGACCGTGATAGAGCGACAGGATGAACGCCGGCCATTGCTCGGCTTCCTGCGTGTGTGAAAGCAGGGCGAGTTGAAGGTCACCAAGTCCCAGGACGATTGTCCGGCTTCTGCCCGATTCATCGTGGATCACTGCTCGCACTGGCCGCGCGGCTAAGCGGTGGCGAAGCGCCTGCACCGCCTGCATCATGCCGCCCGTGGGAAGATAGGGCGCGAGCGCGGCGTCGCGATCGGCGTCATAGGCGATGCGCTGCAGCGCCGCGAACACATGTGACGGCAGATCATAGCCATTATTCAATGGCTCGACTCCGGAGAGCACGGCGCGCGCAATGGTCCGGGGATAGAAGTGCATGACGGCCAGGCTCCATTGCGAGCCGAAGCTGCCGCCAAACAGGCTGATCTGATCATAGCCCAATGCACCGCGAAGATCGTCCACATCGGCGGCGAACTCGGCAATATTGTAGCCGGACAGATCCTTGTCAGGGTTTTCCGCGACCGCCCTTTTCGCCAGTTCGCGCATCGCCAGCGCTTCGGCGCGTAGCGAAGCGGGTTGGTCGAGCGGGGAGGCCTCACCCATCGCTTCGAGCATTTCACCGCCACGGGTATAGCCGCGCTGCTCGATAATGACGAGGTCGGCGGTGGTCCCGAAGGCAAGCCAGGATCGCAGCCGGCCTTTGGCGGCATTGTCCGTGTCGGTAAAGGCGCCCAATACGCTCAGCCCAGGGCCGCCGGGTAGCCAGAATATTGGCGGCGCGCCGGTGGGGTGGGGCGCTTTGATGCGCGCGAACCCGACGCCAATGATCCTGCTGTCGGCATTTTTGCGATTCTCACGGACGTACAAGGTGCCGATCTCGTAATGAACGACCGCTCCAGCCTCATTCCGGGTCGTGTTATGTTCAACGACGATCTCACCGGCCCGGTGCGGCGGCGCGGCGAACGCGGGCGCTGTGAAGATCAGCGACAGCAGCACACAGCGCCGGAAAGCCAGTGTAAGGATCGATCGCATGCACGCACCTTTGTTCGGGGATTGCGTGCAGGGTTCCATTAAGATACCTTTATGTCAAGATACTTGATATTGAGATACTATATCGATGCCAGAAGATTCAATAGGCCGAGAGGGGGGCGACCCAAGCGGCGACATCGTCGATCAACTGCTTCTGGACTGGCGTCGCGAGCGCCCGGATCTGGATGCCTCGGCGATGGCGGTGGTCGGTCGCGTGCTGCATCTGGGGCATTTGCTGGAAAGCGAGGTGAGCAAATCCTTGCACGCGGTCGGGCTCAGCTACACCGAACTGGATGTGCTCGCCACGCTTCGGCGCTCAGGCGCACCTTACCGACTGTCGCCGACCACATTGTTGCAATCGGTACTGCTGACCTCCGGCGCGATGACCGCGTGTCTCAACCGCCTGGAAGCACGCGGGCTGATCGAGCGTAGCCACGGGACCAGCGACCGGCGTTCGCTGAGTGCCGAGCTTACCGCCAAAGGCGTCAGGCTGATCGATGGGGCGATCGCTCTGCGCTTTGAACAGGCTAAACAGTCTGTCTCCGGTCTCAGCGAGAATGAATGCGCCGAGCTCGCTGGGCTGTTGCGCAAGCTGCGCCTGCAATTGTGATGACTACGCGTTGAAGGATGTGAAAGAGGGCAATATCTTGGCCGGTGTCTTCGTACGGTCAGTTCAATCTGTTAAACCAATTTTGAAAAGAGACAGTTTTCTGTATCTTTGAAATGAGACCTTCTGGTCGAATGCAACGTTTCGATCTGGCTCTATGACGCCACCGCCGCATAGTCTCTAGGTCAGGATAGGTTCTCGAACCAGGCAGCGAAACCCGATATGGTTCGTGGAGCTATCGACCGTTTCCGGATGCCGTGCGGCGGGGCGATAGCGCTGGCAATAGTTGGCGGCGCATAGATGGGATCCGCCTTTCAGTACTTTGCGGCCAATACGGATTCCGGGCTGTTCGGGATCGTAACTGCGCGAACGATATTTTTCCTGCGAATTGCTAGTCATGCAGCAGGATTGTCTGGCCTTCTTCGCGCGTGCCGCAGGCGCGGACCACCAGTCCTGCGTCCATTCCCAAACATTGCCGATCATGTCGTATAGACCAAAGCCATTGGCAGGAAAGCTACCCACCGGCGATGTTCCTTCCCAGCCGTCGAGGCATTGGTTGGCATAAGGAAACAAACCCTGCCAATAATTGGCAAGCATCGCCCCACTTGGGGCGAGTTCGTCTCCCCACGCATATTCGGCACTTTCGAGCCCGCCGCGCGCGGCATATTCCCATTCCGCCTCGGTCGGCAGCGCCTTGCCGGCCCAATGGGCATAAGCCTCAGCATCGGCATAGGCCAAATGGACGACGGGATGATCTTCGCTTCCCTCGATCGAGCTTTCCGGGCCGAGCGGGTGACGCCAGTCGGCGCCGAATTCGAAACGCCACCAATTGCTCGGGTCGCTGAGGTCAACGGGTCCGGAACTCTTTCTAAAGACAAGCGAGCCGGGACGATCCATACCGGGCGACATCCCGGGATAATCCGCAGGATCGGGTGTCATTTCCGCTTCGGTAACATGGCCCGTCGCTGCGACGAAGCGGCAGAAGTCGCCGTTCGTGACCGGGGCGGCATCGATCCAGAAGGGATCGACCCGCACGTTGCGGAGCGGTGCTTCTTCGGGATAGAAATTGTTCGACCCCATGATAAAGGTGCCACCCGGAATGAAACGCATTCCGGCAAGCGTTTTGGCGGAAGTCATTGGTCGGTCACGTTCCTTATTCCCCATGTCCGCTTCACTGCCTCCGGCAGAATAGCCGGCACGGTCTGGGCAGTGTCGGTTCAACGAGCCTGAACGCTTTACCAATGCGGTTTGATTTGCACCTGGCACTGTCTATCGTCGCAGCTGGTTAGCTCAACTGCCACGGCAAAGGGAGGCTTTTTGAAGCGGTCAGTCACGATCATCGATATCGCAAAGCACGCTGGCGTATCGTTCAAGACCGTTTCTCGGGTGGTTAACGGGGCTCCCACCGTGGCCGAGGCGTTACGCTCCAAGGTGGAGGCGGCGATGCGCGAGCTCGGTTATACGCCTAATCGGGCCGCTCGTCTGCTTCGGGGCGGAAAAGCCCATGCACTGGGTTTCATTATTGGATCGCAGGCACGGATTGACGGGGTGCCGGAGCCTGATCGCCGCATGCCAAGCTATGCTGCGGATGTCATCCTTGGCTTGCTGCAGGCGTGTCACGCGGCCGAATATCATCTTGTGATTGAGAGCGTCGCACCAACTGCTGACCCGGCCGTACTGGAACGATTTCTCGACATGGTGCAGTTGGATGGGGTCATTCTTGTTCCTCCATTGTGCGACATCGGCTGGATTCTCGATGTGCTGGAAAACCGGGGTCTGCCGTTCGCGCGGATCAATCCAGGCCTGAATCTGGAGCGGGCGCTGTGTCTGGTCATCGACAACCGAAGCGCCGCGCGCGAAGTGGGTGAGGCAATCTTGTCTCATGGACACCGGCGGATCGGCTTTATCGACGGGCCGGAGGATCATGCCGCCCAACGTCAGCGAAAAACCGGCTTGCTGGAAGCTGTCGCCAATGTTGCTGGTGTCACCGTCGACGTGCGTCAAGGCAATTTCCTGTTCAGTTCGGGGCTGGAAAAGGGCAGGGAGCTTCTGCGTCTGTCGGAGCGTCCGACCGCCATCTTCGCGGCGAATGATGAGATGGCGGCGGGCGTTCTGGCAGCAGCGGTCGATTACGGCATCGCTGTCCCGGATGAATTGTCGCTGGTGGGATTTGGCGGCCTGGCCATTGCGGAACATACCTTGCCGCGTATTACAACGGTCAGCCAGCCAACCATTGAGATTGCCCGCATCGCCGGCCAGAAACTCATCGCACACGGGGGGCAGGCTGGCGAGGACTGGAATCAGCTGGTGACCGTCCCCTATGAAATTACGTTTCGTCAAACGCTTGCGCGCGCGCCCGGCAAGTAGGTCGAGCGGTCACCGACTCATTTGATTGCTCAATATTGACGCTCGCTCCGCACTTCTTTAGGTGATCGGGACAACGTTGTCTCGACTCGGAGTCAAAGGGATTAAGCCCTGGAGTTATGCGAGGCGACGATTGGAGGACATCTGGGGGAGGATCAGAATGAACTATCGTCGCAAAGGGCTTTGGCTGTGCACCGCCGCAATCGCGATGTCCGTATCGGCGGTCGCTCAAGCGCAGGACGGGCAACCCCAGGGAGATGCGAACGCTGCAAACGACGACATTGTCGTGACGGCGCAGAAGCGAGAGCAGAATCTCCAGAAAGTCCCGGTTTCCGTCTCAGTGCTTTCGGCTTCGGCGCTTTCCGACAATCGGGTTAACGGGTTGGAGCAATTGTCACAGGTATCTCCATCGATCGGCTTCACCAACAGTGCCAACACGCGAGGGCAGGGCCTTTCGATCCGCGGTATCGGCACGCTCAATTTCTCCGATGGCGTCGAACCTTCGGTTTCGACTGTGATCGATGGAGTCGTCATCGGCCGCTCCGCGGCGTCCTTTTTCGATTTCAACGATATTGAGCGCATCGAGGTGCTGCGCGGGCCGCAGGGAACTCTCTTTGGCAAGAACTCTTCGGCCGGAGCGCTCAATGTCGTCACGGAAAAGCCGAGCCTGTACGACACAAGCCTCGAAGCCTCGGCGAGCTATGGCAGCTTCAATGACGTTCGATTGAAAGGAACGGGGTCGCTCGTGCTCGACAAGGGCCGCGCGGCGTTTCGTCTTTCGGGATTCCGTTCCACGGCGGACGGCATCATCACCAACACCTTTAACGGCCAGAAACTCAACAACACCAACAACTGGGGCGTTCGCGGAAAATTCCTGTTCGAACCGAACGATGCTACCTCCATTTATGTGATCGGCGACTATGGCGAGAGTAATCGCAACTGCTGTGTCTCAATGAACCGCGCCGGGTTTGCCGGAGGCTCCAACTCCTGAGAAGGTGGAGCCTGTATGAGCAAGACGACGAACAAGTTTGCGCCGGAAGTGCGCGAGCGCGCGGTGCGTATGGTGGTCGATCACGAGCG
>NZ_JSXI01000023.1 GCF_000803065.1 Sphingomonas sp. ERG5 | reverse complement strand
CCACCACCGCCGCCACCGGCAATGATGGCGACGCCTGTCGTGAGTCTCGCGGCGGAGGCGGACTCGGATGATTCCAGCAACATCGTGGTGACGGGGTCGAAGATCAGCGCATCCACCCAGCGGCTGGCACGCAAGCGCGCGGCGCGCGGGGACTGGAACGCCTGCACGATGGACGATCCGGGTCGGGACCTTGGTCGCTGCAAGAAGCTGATCGACCCCGCCGCGCCGGGCCCCGCGGGGCGCGCTGCCGCCTATCTTGCCGATGGCCTGTCACAAGCCTGGCGAGACGAACTCGATGGTGCGGTGACGGCTTTCGGCCAGGCGATCCAGGTCTCGCCCAGACTCTCCTTTGCCTATCTCAATCGCGGACTGGCCTATCAGCGCCTCGGCGATTTGACGCGAGCGCTCGCCGATCTCGATCTGGCGGTACGCTATGCGCCGAACACGGCGCGCAACCATTATCATCGCAGCCTCGTCCTGCGTCAGAATGGCGACGTCAAACGGGCCAGGGCGGACGAGGACCGCGCGATCGAGCTGGATTCCCGCTACGAAGCGGTGATCGCCCCCTAACCCCGATAGCGCAGCGCCTCGACCAGCAGCGCGAGGCCCGGCGACATTTGTCGCCGGCTCGGATAGTAGAGATAATAGCCGGGGAACGGCCCGCACCAATCCTCCAATACGCGCACCAGAGTGCCGTCGGCGATGCGCCCGGCGACCTGGTCTTCGGGCACGGAAGCGAGTCCCAGGCCGGCCACCGCCGCCGCCTGGATCATCGACGAGCTGTTGAAGATGAGCGGGCCATCGACCCGCACGCGCACCTCGCGTCCGTCGCGCTCCAGCTCCCAGGCATAAAGCCCACCCGATGATTGCATGCGCAGGTTGATGCAGCGGTGGCTCGACAGGTCCTGCGGCGTGCGCGGTGCGGGATGGCGTGCGAAATAGGCCGGCGCGCCAACCGCGGCCATGCGCAGTTCCGGCCCGATCGGCACCGCGATCATGTCCTTGTCGAGCCGCTCGCCCAGCCGCACTCCGGCATCGAACCGGTCGCTGACGATATCGGCCAGCCCGGCATCGACATGAATCTCGATCGTCAGGTCGGGATAATCGGGCAGCAGCCGCTCGATTACCGGCCACAGGATCAATCGGGCCGCGTGTTCCGCGGCGGTGATGCGGACAATGCCCGCCGGTTTGTCGCGCAACCGGCCCAGTGCGGTCAATTTCGCGTCGATCTCGTCGATCGCCGGGCGCAGCGTCTCGATCAGCCGCTCGCCACCCTCGGTCGGCGCGACGCTGCGCGTGGTGCGTGTCAGCAAGCGAAAGCCGAGCCGCGCCTCGAGCCGGCGCAATGTATGACTCAGGGCCGATTGCGACACGCCGAGCTTCGCCGCGGCACGGGTGAAGCTGCGCTCGTCCGCTACGGCCAGGAAAGCAACCAGGTCGCTCAGGTCTTCACGCCGCACCGGGGTTCTCCACCATCATCCGGCCGTATAGCCATTCATGAACACAGATCATAGCTGCATGCCGATTTGACCGTCTAATCGCATAGCCGGACGGACCCTAGATAGGCGGCGAGCGTGACGGCATCCGTCATCGCCAGCAGCAGGAGTGCAGGACATGCAACAGCGTCAACTCGGCAGGAGCGGCCTTGAGGTTTCGGCGATCGGCCTCGGGTGCATGGGCATGAGCGCATCCTATGGGCCGCCGCACGACGTGCCGGAAATGGTTACGCTGTTGCGCGCAGCGGTCGATCGTGGCGTGACCTTTTTCGACACGGCCGAAATCTATGGTCCGTTCATCAATGAAGATCTGCTCGGCCAGGCCTTGTCGCCGGTGCGCGACCGGGTGGTCATTGCGACCAAATTCGGTTTCCAGGTCGGCACCGACCCGCTCAGCGGGCCGGGCCTCAACAGCCGACCGGAGAATATCCGCGCCGTCGCGGACGCCTCGCTCAAGCGACTGAAGACCGATGTGATCGACCTGTTCTATCAGCACCGCGTCGATCCCGACGTGCCGATCGAGGATGTCGCAGGCACGGTCCGCGACCTGATCCGCGAGGGCAAGGTGAAGCATTTCGGCTTGTCCGAGGCGAGCGTGCAGACAATCCGGCGCGCGCATGCGGTACAGCCGGTCGCGGCATTGCAGAGCGAATATTCGCTGTGGTGGCGGCGGATCGAGGCGGAGGTCATCCCGACGCTGGAGGAGCTGGGTATCGGCCTGGTCCCTTATAGCCCGCTCGGCCGGGGTTTCCTGACCGGAGCGATGGACGCGACGACGCAGTTCGGCAGCGGCGATTTCCGCAACAATCTGCCACGCTTCACGCCCGAGGCGCGCACGGCCAACCAGGCATTTGTCGACCTGCTGAGCGAGGTCGCCGAGACCAAACAGGCGACGCCGGCGCAGGTCGCACTGGCCTGGTTGCTGGCGCAGAAACCATGGATCGTGCCGATCCCGGGCACGACCAAACTGCACCGGCTGGAAGAGAATATCGCCGCCGCGGCACTCTCCCTCGACGCGGACGACCTGCGCCGCATCGCACAGGCGGCGGATGCCATCACCGCCGAGGGCGAGCGCTATCCCGATCGGCTTGAAACGATGACCAACCTGTAGGTGAAACCACCGATCAGCGCTCCGGCTCATAAGGGTCGGCCGGGGCGCTGACGCCCAGCTTCGTCGTCACCGCCTCGCCGATGAAATCGTGGAGTTGCCGCGCAGCCGGGGTCAATGACCGCCCGCCATCATGCAATGACAGCGTGAAGGGGTCGCCGGTCGGGTCGGGGACTCGATCGACGGTGCCGATCCGGCGCAATGTGGCGGGAATCCCGACCGCGATGCGCAGCGTGACGCCCAGCCCCGCCTCGACCGCCGCCCAGATGCCCTGCACACTGGGGCTGGTCAGCACCACACGCCACGCGATGCCCGCTTCTTCCAGTGTCGCCAATGCGCGCTGGCGAAAGAAACAAGGCGGGTCGGACAGGACCAGTGGCAGCGGCTCGCCGGCATTCCAGGCCAGCCGTCCCGGCGCGGGCCCGATCCAGATCGCCGGCAGTCGTTCCAGCACCAGAGCATCGGGGCGATTGCCCTGGTTGATCGCCAGCACGAGATCGAGCTCGCCACGATCGAGCCGCTCGATCAGCGCGCGGTTGCGGTCGACCACCGCTTCCAGCCGCGCCGTCGGCAGCGCGCGGTTGAACCGGCCAAGCACGGCCGGAAGCCAGCTATCGGCGAAATCACCGGGCAAGCCGAGCCGGACAGTACCGCCCGCCGTCAGCCCGTTGATCGCGACCAATGCTTCGTCGTTGAGCTCCAGGATACGCCGGGCATAGGCCAGCAAGGTCTCGCCCGCGGCCGTGGCGACCAGACCGCGCCCCTGTTTGCGGAACAGCGTCTGGCCGACCTGCTCCTCGATCTTGCGGATCTGCTGGCTGACCGCCGATTGCGAGCGGCCGATGCGGCCGGCGGCATGAACAAAGCCGCCAAGCTGCTCTGCCAGCACCAATGTGCGCAGCACATCCATGTCGAGATTGGGCGATTGCATCACTTCATATTATCGAAAGTATTAGATCAAAACTATCGAATTTTTGAAAGCAATCCGCGACGCTAGGACAAATGGCCCAACCAGCGAGGATTCCATGTTCAAGCTTATGCCACCGCCCCGCACGATCGAAGTCGCCGCTGCCGCCGTGCTCGCCACGTCCTCCTTGTTCGCCTTTTGCCAGCCCGCGAACGCGCGCACGACAATGCCCCCGCGCGAACTGGTCGGCACCTGGACGCTGGTCGCCGCCGATGTCCGGCATCCTGATGGCAGCGTCGGCCGCGACTATGGCGAAGCGCCCAGGGGAAGCCTGATGATCGACGCCCAGGGGCGTTATGCGCTGCTGATCTACAAGAGCGAGCGGCCGAAATTCGCCTTGGGCGACAAGGCCAAAGGCACGCCGGAGGAGTATCGCGACACCGTGCTGGGGATGAGCACGCATTTCGGCACCATCGCGGTCGATGCGGCGGCAAAGACGCTGACCTTCGCCGTCGATCAGGCCAGTTATGCCAACTGGAACGGCGCGAAGCAGCAGCGCCATTATGAGCTGAAGCGCGGCGAGCTCAGCTATACCGTCGAGGCGCGGCCCAATGGCGATGTGCCGATCTCGATCTGGCGGCGAATTGGTTGATCGGCCCGACCGGTTTTGCGCTTCCCTCCTTCCCCAAAGGACGACTCGATGACCCCGATCCACCGCGCGACGCTCGGCCTCCTCTGCATTGCCGGCGCTCTATCGATTTCACAAGCCGGGGCTGCCAGGGCTCACGCCATGCCACCACATATGCCCGCGCCGGTCGATCCCGCCCCGGCCGCTCCCGACCGCAAACCCTATGAGATGGTGGCCTTTGCCAAGATCAAACCCGGCCAGGTCGTGATCGATTATCTGCCGGGCAAGGGCTATTTCACCCGGGTGTTCAGCGCCGCAGTGGGCAACCGGGGCAAGGTCTATGCGGCGACGCCGCAATTCTACATCGACCGGCTGAAAGGACGCGCCTTGCCCCCGGCTGTCTCCAGCGAAAGCGGATTCAGCAATGTCAGCGAGATCGTCTCCGGCGACGACATGCTGAATGCGCCGGCACCGGCCGATCTGGTCTGGACTTCGCAAAATTATCACGACGTCCATAACTGGACTGGCGCGGCAGGTGCCGCGCGGCTCAACAAGGCCGCGTTCATGGCGCTCAAGCCCGGCGGGCTTTACGTGGTGCTCGACCATGCTGGCGCAGCCGGGCTCGACGCGGACGGCATGGCGAAGCTGCACCGCATCGACGAAGCGCTGGTCAAGCAGGAAGTGCTGGCGGCCGGCTTCGTGCTCGACGGTGAATCGCAGGCGCTGCGCAACCCCGCCGACCCGCGCAGCGCCAATGTCTACGACCCCTCGATCCGGGGCAAGACCGACCAGTTCATCCTGCGCTTTCGCAAACCGGGGTGAAAAAGCGTCACCCCGGGCGTAGCCGGAACCCCGCCCCCTCATAGCTGCGCACGGCATTGCCGCGTTCAAGTTCGCGATTTTGCCCCCATAGTGCGCGCTTGCCACCTGCCTCACCTGCACGGCGCTGTTCGTCGAACAGCATGGCGAGCTTCAGCCGCGCAATCTTCTTGTTGGCGAATTGCGATCGCTGATCCTGCGACAATGTCGCGAGGTATTTTTCAACCCATCTTATGCACGGGGCGCTTCACACCACCCTCGCCATACGGCCTTGGCAGTCATCGCGCACGTCGCACAATTTATCGCGGAACGGATGACCTGCGCATCGCGGCGGTCTCTGTCTTGGCCCGCCGGGGTGGGCGGACCCGTGTGCAGGAGCTTTCCGGCACGCGTTTAAAGGGATGAATAGTATGCGTTTCCAATCCATCATGCTGGCGGCCCTCGGCGCCGTCACGCTCGCCGGTTGCGCCAAGAAAGAGGAAGTCGCGGCATTGCCGCCACCCCCACCGGGCGCGGTGGCCGGCAGCACCGCCGCCGATCGCGACGGCGACGGCATCATCGACGGCTATTACACCGCCGACGGCATCTACCACCCCAACGCCGTGCCGCAGCTCCCGCCGCCGCCCGCGCCGACGCGTCGGGGGGAAAGAGGCTGATCGCTTCACGCCGGGGAATGCGGCCACGCCGCATTCCCCACTGCCTGCCGGCCTGCCTGATCATCGCAACGGTCACCGCCAGTCCAGCGACGGCCGCCCCCGCGCGTGCGGAGCCGGCGCGCGCAAAGGCCGGGCCGACCGGCCCCGTCGGCCTCGCCATCCGTGACGAGGCGGGCGGTGCGCTCAAGCGCTTCTACGCGGATCGCGGCTTTCGCCCGCTTTGGGCGCCGGGCGGAAAGATCGGGCGCCAGGCCGACACGCTGATCCGCTTCCTCAAATCCGCCGAACTCGATGGCCTGAGATCGTCCTCCTACAACATTGACAAGCTCAGCGACGCCGTCGGCGCGGCGCGCGCTGGCGATCCCCGCGCGGTGGCGCGCGCTGAACTCGAACTGTCCGACGCCTTTGCGCGCTATGTACAGGATCAACGTCGCGGCGGCGCGCGGATGATCTATGCCGATCGCACGCTGAAGCCGAAAAAGCTCGCGACCGATCGGGTGCTGCGCGCGGCCGCTTTTCCCAAATCGTTCGGCGATTATATCGCCGACATGGGCTGGATGAGCCCGCTCTATGTCCGGCTGCGCGACCTGATGGCGCGGGCCGAGAAGGCCGGTGCGTCGAAAGAGACGATGGAGCGCCTGCAGCTCAATCTCGACCGCGCCCGGCTGCTCCCCGGGCCATGGACCCGCCACATCGTGGTCGATGCGTCCTCGGGCCGGCTCTGGTATTACGAAGCGGGCGAGCAAGTCGGCACGATGCGCGTCGTGGTTGGCGCTCAGGAGACGCAGACCCCGATGCTCGCGGGCACGCTACAATGGGCGATCCTCAATCCCTATTGGAATGTACCCGATTATCTTGCCGAGAAGAGCGTGGCGCCGAAAATACTCGGCGGCAAGTCGCTCGCGTCGCTGCGGATGGAGGCGCTGTCGGACTGGGGTCCAGCGGCGCACAAGCTCGATCCCGCATCGATCGACTGGCCGGCGGTCGCATCGGGCAAGCAAGTGCTGCGCCTGCGCGAACTGCCGGGGGCGGAAAATTCGATGGGGCGGGTGAAATTCATCTTCCCCAACAAGGAAGGCATCTATCTCCACGACACGCCCAATCGCAATTTGCTGCAAAAGGACGATCGTCATTTCAGCAATGGCTGCATCCGCCTGGAAAATGCCGCCGAGCTCGGCCGCTGGCTGCTCGCCAGGCCGATCGGCGCGGCGTCGAGCAAACCGGAACAGGCAGTGCCGCTGCCGGCGCAGGTGCCGGTCTATCTGACTTATATCACCGCGACCGCGACCGATGCCGGCGTCACCTTTCGCAAGGACGTGTACGGCCGGGATAAGTGAAAGCTGCGGTGAGTATGCCCCCGGACGGCCCCAACGCCGTCCGGGGACAAACCATCAGGCAGCCGCGCGCAGCTCCCGCGCGGCGGCGACCATCGCCTCGATCGCGGGACGCACTTCCGCCCATTTGCGCGTCTTCAGACCGCAGTCGGGATTGACCCACAATTGATTGGCATCGAGGTGGGTGCGGGCGAGCTTCATCAGATCGACCATCTCCGCGACGCCGGGAACGCGGGGCGCGTGGATGTCATACACGCCCGGCCCGATCCCGCTGGGGTAGCGATAGCTGGCGAAGCCGGCGAGCAGCTCCATCTGCGACCGTGCGGTTTCGATCGAGATCACATCGGTATCCATCGCGCCGATCGACGGCAGGATATCGTTGAATTCCGAATAGCACATATGGGTGTGGATCTGCGTCGCGTCGCCGACCCCGGCAGCGGAGAGCCGGAAGCATTCGACCGCCCAGTCGAGATAGGCCTGCCAGTCCTTGCGGCGCAGCGGCAGCCCTTCGCGCAGTGCCGCCTCGTCGATCTGGATCGCCTTGGCGCCGGCCGCTTCGAGATCGGTCACCTCATCGCGGATCGCCAGCGCGATCTGGCGGCAGCTGGCGCTGCGCGGCTGATCGTCACGTACGAACGACCAGTTGAGGATGGTGACCGGACCGGTCAGCATACCCTTCATCGGCCGTGCGGTGAGATCCTGCGCATAACGCCACCACTCGACCGTCATCGCCTTTGGCCGCGACACATCGCCGAACAGGATCGGCGGCCGCACACAGCGCGAGCCATAGCTCTGCACCCAGCCATGGCGCGTGAAGACGAAGCCGGACAGTTGCTCGCCGAAATATTGCACCATGTCGTTGCGCTCGAATTCACCATGCACGAGCATGTCGAGCCCGACCTCTTCCTGCCAGCGGATCGCCCGTTCGGTCTCTTCGCGCAGGAAGCTCTCATAGGCCGCGTCGTCGATCAGGCCCTTGCCGTGCTGCGACCGCGCCTGGCGCACTTCGGGGGTTTGCGGGAAGGAACCGATCGTGGTGGTCGGGAACATCGGCAGGCCAAGGGCGGCATGCTGTTCGGCCTGACGGACGGCATGACCCGAGCGGCGTTGCTGCATGTCCGGCGTCACCGCCGCGATCCGCGCCGCGACCGCCGCATCATGGATGCGCGGCGAGGTACGGCGGTTGGCGGCGGCCTGCGCCGATGCGGCCAGCGGTTCGGCGACACTGTCGCGCCCCTGGTTGAGCGCGCCCTTCAGGGTCGCCAGTTCCTCGATCTTCTGCACCGCGAAGGCCAGCCATTGTGCGACTTCCGCATCGATACCGGTTTCGAGCGCCAGGTCGATCGGGGTGTGGAGCAGCGAGCAGGACGGCGCGAGGATCAGGTCGCGGGTCGCGGCGATCGGCTCGAGCCGGTCGAGCAACGCCGGCAAGTCGGCACGCCAGATGTTGCGCCCGTCGATCACGCCAAGCGAGAGCAGCAGGCTCTCCGGCGCGGCGGCGAGCACAGCGTCGAGCTGCTCCGGCGCGCGCACCAGATCGACATGCAGACCTGCGACCGGCAACGTCGTGGCGAAGGAAAGATTATCCTCCAGGCCGCCGAAATAGATCGTCAGCATCAGCTTCACGCCATAGCGCGACAGCCGGTCATAGGCCCGGGTCAGCGCATCACGCTGGCGATCGCTGAGATCGAGCACCAGGCAGGGCTCGTCGATCTGCACCCATTCGGCGCCGGCGGCGGCCAGCTGGCTGAGCACCGCGCAATACAGGCCGACGACCTGGTCGAGAAAGTCGAACGCATCGACGTCGCGCGTCTTGGCGAGCGATAGCCAGGTGACCGGGCCGAGCAGCACCGGGCGCGTCTCGAACCCCTGCGCCTTGGCCTCACGATAATCGTCGACCACCTTGGCCGAGGTGAGCGAAAGGCGCTGTCCCGCGACCAGTTCGGGCACCATGTAATGATAATTGGTGTCGAACCATTTGGTCATTTCCTGCGCGGTCTCGCCCGCGCCATGAGCATGGCCACAGCCTGCGTCATGGCCAGTCGAACCGCGCGCCATTGCGAAATAGGTCGCCAGGTCGGCGGTGCCTTCCGGGGCGGCATAACGCTCCGGGATCGCCCCGAGCATGATGCTGGTGTCGAGCACGTGATCGTAGAGCGAGAAATCGTTGGACGGCAGCCAGTCGGCACCGAGCGAACGTTGCCGCGCCCAGGCGGCGGTGCGCAGGGCGGCGGCGGACTCAAGCAGCTCGGCTTCGCTCGACTTGCCGGACCAGAAGCGTTCGAGCGCGAATTTCAGTTCGCGGCGCGGGCCAATGCGCGGGAAACCCAATGTGGCAATCGTGACGGTCATGATCTTCATACCCCGATGAAGGGCGGACCGGCCAGGCACGGACACAGGCAGGACGCGCGTCCGGAAAGGCCCGGCCGCGGCATGCAAGCGACCAGCCCGGACACCCCGCCGGTGGACGTTATCGTGACGAGGCAGGTCTCCTGGCTCGCGGGTCGTCACGTCGGCCTGGCCTTCCCGGCGGCTTGACGCCGCCAGTGACACATAATGGCCGCCGCTCGCCGCTTACAGTTGCGGGGGCAGCGCCGGCATTGACCCTGGATCGCTCCAGGATCGCACCGGCTTCCCGTCTTAGCTCCACGAACGACATGCCCGTGGAGAACCTCGACCCCTAAGCATCCCAGCGAATGGCAGCGCCGTCAAGCAAGATATAAAGACATCTTTATGTCGTTATGACAAAGTGCATGGCGACGGTGATGCGCTCATGTCCCATCATTCCCGACAGGGCAGCGCGCCTGCATCACTTCGCCGCCGACCAATGTCCGCAGGGCAAAGCAATATCGAACGACACGTGGTTGTTCGAAGACGTCCTTGTATTTCACTCGGCCGAGAAGGACGAACGCCTTGCGTCCCTGGGCGATGTCCCTGACCTTGCTCCAGGGGAGAGCCGGACCGACGATCGCCCTGCTCAATTGCTTGTTGATCGTTGAACTCCCCGGCCGATCGACCAGCGTTGCGAACTGTCGCTCCAATGTGCTCGAGATCGGCGCGTCGAAAACACCGACCTGAAACGAATCCACCACATCGAATGCCGGGGTCTGGCCATGATTCTCAATCGCATAGGCCACTTTCCAGGGCTTGCCGGTTTCATATTGTACAAGCCGAACATCCTCCACGGCGAGATAGGCGCGCTCCTGACGCGCGCGGTCCCGCTCGCTTTCCCTGATTTCGCGTTCGGTTTGACATGCCGTCCAGATGCTGACGACCAGGGCAAGCGCCGCGACGAAAAGCGCCGCCCAGTCGGCATGCTTCTTGTCCGGATTCGGTGCGGGCGCCGTGGTACTTCCGTTCGCCGTGGTATTTCCGTTCATCGTCATTCCCCCCAAAGAGACGATCGGTATGGGATCCAGCCTGCCGCATCGCGACGGGGGGCCGCAACACAAGGCGTTGCCGATTCGGATCGAATCATCGATGCCCGGAATGGTTCGCGCTTCGCCGATCGATCTTTCCAAATCGGGCCGGCGGCCTTAAGTCGCCGCCATACCCGAGTCTCGAAAGGTTATTGCCATGCGTGAAGCCGCGATCGTCGCCACTGCCCGTACTCCGATCGGCAAAGCCTATCGCGGCGCGTTCAACATCACTGAGGCGCCGGTGCTCGCCGGGCATGTGATGAACGCAGCGGTGGAACGCGCCGGAATCGATCCCGCCCGGATCGACGATGTGTTCTGGGGCGTCGGTGGGCAATGGGGCACGCAAGGCGGCAATGCCGGACGTATGGCGATCTTCGCCAGCGGCTTGCCGCAAAGCGTGCCCGCCTTCACGCTCGACCGAAAATGCGGATCGGGGCTGACCGCGATCGCGCTCGCCGCGCGCTCGATCATGGCTGACGATGTCGATGTGGCGCTGGCCGGCGGCATGGAATCGATCAGCTTCACCGTCACCAAGGATGCGCCGCGCTATATCAACCAGTCGGTCGTGGCGAAGCAGCCCGCTGCCTATATCCCGATGATCGAAACCGCCGAGATCGTCGCCGAGCGTTACGGCATCACCCGCGCCGCACAGGACGCCTATGGTGCACAAAGCCAGCAACGCGCCGCCGCGGGTCTCGCCGCGGGCGCCTTCAGGGAGGAAATCGCGCCAATCACGGTCGAGAAGGCGCTGTTCGACAAGGAAGGCAATCGCACCGGCACCGAGACGGTGACGCTGGAGCATGACGAGGGCATTCGCGCCGGAACCACGCTGGAAGGACTCAGCGCGCTGAAGACGGTCTGGCCCGGCGGCGAATTCACCGGCCCGGGCAGCAACGTCACCGCCGGCAATGCCAGCCAATTGTCCGACGGCGCGGCGGCACAGATCCTGATGGATCGTCGCACCGCTCAGGCCGAGGGCAAGGAAATCCTCGGCATCTATCGCGGCTTCCAGGCGGCCGGATGCGGCCCGGAGGAAATGGGCATCGGCCCGGTCTTCGCGATCCCGAAACTGCTTGACCGCGCCGGCCTGTCGGTGGCCGATATCGGGCTGTGGGAGTTGAACGAAGCGTTCGCGTCGCAATGCCTGTATTGCCGCGATCATCTCGGCATCGATCCCGAAAAATACAACGTCAATGGCGGCGCGATCGCGGTCGGCCATCCGTTCGGCATGACTGGCAGCCGTCTGGTCGGCCATGCCCTGATCGAGGGCCGCAAGCGCGGCGTGCGCTATGTCGTCGTGTCGATGTGCACCGCTGGTGGCATGGGCGCGGCGGGACTGTTCGAGATCGTGTGAGAAGAACCGCCCGGCCCTGGCGAAGGGCCGGGCGGCTGCAGGGTTCAGGCCAGGGCTTGCTTGACCACAGCTTCGGACTGAGCGTGCAGCGCCCAGAAGTCGCGCACCGATCCACCCGACAGCTTCGCCTGGAGCACCGCGAGATGCGAGTGCCAGCCGCCACCGAAACTGACGAGCCCGGCCGGCCCGGTGATACCGTTATGCGTGAGCACCAATTTGGTGCGCTCGCCATCCGCCGAAAGATCGAAAGTCGCGACCCCCTCCTTGCCGCCGTCCCAGGTAAAGGCGAGGCGGTGCGGCGGATCATAGGCCACCACCGTTTCGCGCGCGACATGGCCTTTGCTGCCCTTGTATCGCTCTGGAGTGGGCACGTCGTCGGTCGATAGATTGTCATGGTCGAACACCAGTTCGACCGCCCCGCCCTCGCGGGACTCGATCGCACCGCCGGCGAACCATTGGCTGCGCAGTTCCGGCTCGACCAGCCAACGCCACACCGTCTCGATCGGCGCGTCGAGCATGCGTTCCATGCGGATCGTATCGGCGGCCGGATGTTCCAGATCAATCATCATTCTTCTCCATTAGCGTCGCGAGACTGGTGAGGATCATCGTCCAGCCCTGACGGGCCTGATCCTCATAGGCGGCCCATTGCGGGTCCATTTCGTGAGTCAGCGTCAGCGTCGATCCCTGCGCGGTGGCGGCGATCGCGATCGATACGCGGGTCCATTCACCGTCTTCCGCCGGATCGGCGGCGAACAGGAACACCAACCGGTTTGGGCGATCGATCACCTCATATTCGAGCCGATGCCCGGCATCGCCTGCCGGTCGCCGCTCGACGATCAGCGCGCGGCCGCCGACCCGGGCATCGATCTCGACCGTCCGCATTTCGCCATCCGGTGTCGCGAACAGGAACTTGCCCGCCTGAACCGGGTCGAGCCAGGCGTCGAACACGCGTTCCGGCGGCGCGGTGAAGTCGCGCGTCACCGTCAATATGATCGGCGCGCTCATTTCGCGTCCTCATTCATCTTATCTCTCCTTGGGAGTCTTGGGATCAGCCGCAATCAACGCTTCGAGCGCATCGAGGCGGATGGTCCAGAACTGCTCCCATTGGCGCAGCCAGGCCTGGGCTTCCTGCAGCGGCTCGGTACGCAACCGGCACAGTTGCGTCCGCCCTGCCTTTCGGCGCTCGACCAGCCCGGCGCGTTCGAGCGCCTTCACATGTTTGGAGGCGCCGGCAAAGCTCATCGCATGCGGCGCGGCGAGTTCGCCGATGCTGCGCTCCCCGCCCGCCATGCTGGCCAGCATGGCGCGGCGCGTCGGGTCCGAGAGTGCAGCGAAAGTGGCGTCGAGTCGTTCAACCATATGGTTGCATATCGACCCATCGCGCTAATTGTCAACCAAACGGTTTAGTAATATTGCGCAGGGCGGAATCGATATCGCCGTCGTCGCGCGGGCCAGCGAGCGCAGAAGGGTTCACGCGGAGCCGCGCTACCGGCGCGGTCAGCCCGCTCCGTCGCGTCCAATATTATGTGATCAAGGTCATGGTGGCTCGCGCCAGCCGCGGGCAGACCATCTCTGCGGCTCCGCGCGAGCCATCGTCCTGAGCCGCTGCCCAGCCGCCCTCCCGATTGTCCTAGCCGGGCTGCGCCATCATCAGCGCCGCGCGCAAAGTGCGCACGACGATCTCGTCGCGCTGGTTGAGGCCGATATGGTCGAAGGTGACGATCCCCTGCCCCGGCCGCGAATTTGACGCGCGCAACGCCTTCACTTCGGTTTCCACGCGGATCGTATCGCCCGCGAACACCGGCTTGGGAAAGCTCGTCTCGCTCATCCCGAGATTGGCGATGGTCGTGCCGAAGGTCGTATCCTGAACGCTCAACCCGATCACCAGCCCGAGCGTGAACAGCGAATTCATCAGCGGCTTGCCGAACTCGGTGGTCGCGGCATAGGCATGGTCGATATGGATCGCCGCCGGATTATGCGTCAGCGCCGAGAACAGGATATTGTCCATATCGGTCACCGTGCGCCGGATTTCGTGCACGAATTTCTGCCCGATCACGAACTGCTCGAAATATAGTCCCGCCATCATTCCTCCGCCGGCTTATCGTCTGATCCCGTCGCTCTGCGCGACGCGCCGCTATACGCCCAGCGTACCTGCGCTGCGCAACTATTCCGCGCCCTCCGGCATGGAAATCGACCGCCACACGGGCCAAGGCGACCGGCCGCCACCTCATTCCCGGCGGAAGCTTGCCCGATACTGCGCGGGCGAAATGCCCAGACGCTGGACGAACACCGCCCGCATCCGGTCCGCCGTGCCGAAGCCGCAATCGAACGCCACCGCCTTCAGCGCGAGACGGCTGCCCTCTAGCAGGTTGCGCGCGGCATCGACCCGTGCGCGCTCGACGAATTCATGCGGCGTGATGCCGGTTTCCTGAACGAACAGACGCGCGAGGTTGCGCACGCTCATGCCGACGTCATCCGCCAACGCCCGCATGCCGTGGCGATCCCGGATATGCGCCATCACATGCGACTGGACTCGGGCGATCGGTGACGCATCATCGGCCGGCGCGGTCAGGAACGGGCTGAACTGGGATTGCCCGCCCTGGCGCTGCGCCGTCACCACCAGCCGCTTGGCCACCAGCAACGCGATCGCGGGACCATGGCTTTCGCTGACCAGCGCAAGCGCCAGATCGATTCCCGCAGTGACGCCCGCCGACGTCACCAGCCGGCCGTCGCGCAAATGAATCCGGTCATGCTCGACCCGCGCGCGGGGAAACAGCGCGGCGAGGTGGGACGCATTCTGCCAGTGCGTCGTCACGCGGTGATCATCGAGCAAACCGGCATGGCCCAGGGCGAACGCACCGGTGCAGATCGACCCGTAAAGCCCGGCGCGTTGCGATACCGCCCTGAGCCAGTCCGACATCGCCACATCCGGCGCGGCATCGGGCAATGCCGGCCCGCCTGCGACCAGCACGATGGCGGACTCGGGTGACGCGTCCGCGAAGCGGAGATCGGCCATGATCCGCATCCCGCTGGACGTACGCACCGGGTCGCGACCGGCCGCCACCAGCGAGATTTGGTAGCGATCCGCCTCGGAGATGAAGGCATTGGCTTCGACGAAGACATCGACCGGACCGGCAACGTCAAGCGCCTGCACGCCGTCATGGATCACCACCGCGACCGTCTGAACCGCCATTGCCTATTTCCCGCGCCATGAAGAGGATGGCTCGAAATCATGTGCCATTGTCCCGATCCGATGGGCAAGCGGCATTGCCGCGCGTCGGGTCAGACCGCAGATAGGAGCGACGGCGCTGCTCGCTTCCCGGCGATCCAGGCAGTCCGCAAAACCGCAGGATGGGCTGCCGCGTGCCCGGTCGCGCCACCGTTCGTCATGCCCGTGACAGGAGCCTTTCATGACCAGCAATATTGCCGGCATCCGCATCCCCGACAGCGCCATGGCGCGCGCGGCGACGCAACTCGTGCGCGATACCGAGGACGATTTGCTCTACCATCACAGCCGCCGCGTGTTTCTGTGGGGCGCCCTGACCGGCGCGCGGCGCGAGATCGAATATGATCCCGAACTTCTCTATATCGGCGCGATGTTCCACGACATGGGCCTGACGCAAGCCCATGCCAGCAAGGATTTACGCTTCGAAGTCGACGGCGCCAACGCGGCGCGAGAATTCCTCAGCGGCTATGGCGTGGCGGAACGCGACATCGAGGATGTCTGGGCGTCGATCGCACTCCACACCACGCCTGGCATTTCCGAACATATGCGGCCGACGATCGCGCTGGTCACAGCCGGGGTCGAAATGGATGTGCTCGGCATCGCCTATGACGATTTCACCTCTGCACAGCGCGACCATGTCTGCGCGCACCATCCGCGCGAGCCTGATTTCAAGCACGGCATCATCGACCATTTCGCGCAGGGCACGATCGGCAAGCCGCTGACCACCTTCGGCAATGTGAAGGCCGATGTGCTTGCGCTCAAGGATCCGACCTATCAGCGTCTGAACTTCTGCAGCATCATCCTGGGCTCGGCCTGGCCCGACTGACGGCCGATCTGGGGGCCGAACCAGGTCTGGCATCGCCGTGGGAGCAAAGATCCCTCGCGCGATACGGCCAGCGCGCGGCTTGAAAGGGCGCTCTGCCATCGGCCATCGCCTCAAGCTCAGGCCCAGCGATCAGCGCGAGTAACTCATGGTCGTTCGCGCGGCTCCGGGCGAGTGGCAACATAAAGCGCGCAACTACCAATGAGCAATGCGACCAGCAGCGCCAGCACCGGCGACGGGTGAATGCCAAGCAGGAAGACAGCGAAGCCCAGCGCCATACCGGTCAGCGCGGCGATCTTCGCGCGGCGCGGAATGGCCTTTTCCCGTCGCCAGGCGCGCAGCAACGGACCGAAGCGACGATGGTCGAGCAGCCAGGCCTCCAGCCGGGGCGAGGAATGCGTGAAGCAACCCGCCGCCAGGATGATGAAGATCGTGGTCGGCATCAACGGCACCAGCGCCCCGATGATTCCCAGCGCGCAGAAGAACAGGCCAAGCAAAAGCCAACCGGTCCGCACGGCCCTGGCAAGCGGTGCGCGAATTGGGTGTGTCCGATCCGGCGGTTCCCTGTCTGGTGGCTGTTCAGCCAAAACTGGTATCGACCGGATCATGGGGGCGCATGAATGCGGCCCTGGCGCCAACGACGATGCGCTGCACCAGCCGCATCAGCGACGGCCGCTCGGTCAGCAGCAAACGAGTCAGGGCCAAAGTATTGGTCGGCATCGATTCTTGGATCAAGGAAGCACAAGACGCTTTAGCGCAATATGCGAATGACTCGCAACTATTCCCAGGTCAGCCGCGGATGACGCCAGCAGTCGCGGGGAAACGCCCGCACCGCAGCCTCGCTGCGCGATCGTTGTTTCACAGCCTGTATGGGGATAGAAAAGTGACCGTCACCTTCCACTATTATCGTGTAGCCGACCCCCGGGCTTGCGGCAAGCCCCCCATCATGCGCCATGAACGCTGCCCTCGATTCGAACCCGGAGGGAGCAATGACGATGCGGATATTGTTATCGACTTATGGATCGCGCGGAGACGTGCAGCCACTGGCGGGGCTTAGCCTCGGGTTGCAGGGACTCGGCGTGGGGGCACCGGTCTGCGCACCACCCGATGCCGAATTTTCCGAGCTGCTGGCCCGCACCGGCGTGCCGCTGCTGCCGGCCTTCTCGTCAATACACCAATGGATCGCATGGGCCAGGGAGTCGAAACTGGGCTTGCCTGAGTTTGCGACCGAGATGATCGCCGCCCAGTTCGATGTCCTCGCCGCCGCGGCCCAAGGCTGTGATGCGATCGTCGCGACCGGCCTGTTCCCCTCGGTTGCCGCCGCGAAATCGGTGGCCGAGACGATGGGCATCCCTTTTATCTGGGTGACCTTCTACCCGTTCAGCCTGCCGTCGCCACACCACCCGCCAATGGCATATCCCGGCTGGCCGCACCCACCCGAAATGACCGATAATCTGGCACTGTGGGACTTCAACACCCGCGCGATGAACGCCCTGTTCGGCGAAGCGGTCAATACCCATCGCACATGGATCGGCTTGCCCACGGTCGATAATGTCCGCGATCATATCTTCACCAATCGTCCCTGGCTGGCGTCCGACCCGATCCTCAGTCCATGGCGGCCGACCAGCCAACTTGATGTCGTACAGACCGGCGCGTGGATCCTGCCCGACCCGCGCCCGCTGCCTGCGAATCTTGAGGCATTCCTCGATGCCGGCCCGCCGCCGGTCTATGTCGGCTTTGGCAGCATGCCCATGCAGGGGGCGCCGGACGCGGCCCGGACCGCGATCGAGGCCATCCGGGCGCAGGGCCGCCGTGCGCTCCTCGCGCGCGGCTGGGCGGAACTCGCCGCGATCGACGACAGACAGGATTGTCTGGTCATCGGTGAGGTCAACCAGCAGGCCCTGTTCCGCCGGGTCGTCGCCGTCATGCATCATGGCGGCGCGGGCACGACGACGACGGCCGCGCAGGCGGGCACGCCGCAACTGATCGTGCCGCAGGTGGCGGACCAGCCCTTTTGGGCGCGACGGATCGCCGAACTGGGCATCGGCGCGGCGCATGATGGCCCTGTACCGACCGTCGAGTCCCTGTCGGCCGGGTTCAGCACCGTCCTCGCCCGTGAGACCCGTGACCGGGCGGCGGCCATCGCCGGCACGATCCGCACCGACGGGGCAACGATCGCCGCGAAAAAGCTTGTTGCCGAAATTGCCGGGGTGTCGACCTGATTCAATGCCCGCGTCGATCATGGCAACGTCGCCCCCGGATGGAAGCCCAGGCCTCCGCCCCGCTCTTTCCATTGTCTGGACAATCACAATCGGCGTCCTGTTCCGGCCGGAACAGGCGCTGTTTCGTCACCTGTTATCACCTGTTATCGCACCTGTTATGCAATAACAGGTGAAATGAACTTATCTCATTGAAAGACAATCGTAAATTCTGCCGAAATTCCCAACATTACCGGGATAAAAAATTATTGCCGGATAACAGGCTCGAACAGGGCAAAATATAGCACCCGCCGCCCACACGCCGGCCTGCTCTATCAATTGCGTACCCGCTGGATCAGGATTGGCGTTCCGACACCGATTGGGGTGATTCTCCAGTCCGTTAAGGGGGGGCAGGCATGAAGGATTTAAGCGGGGAGGAATGGACCAGCGTCCAGGCCCTTTTTGACGAACTGGTCGATCTCAAACCCTACGAACGGGACAAGCGCTTGCGCCGCTCAACACTTGCCCCCGGGCTTCTGGCCCATGTGACGTCGCTGCTCAATGCCGCGTCGACCGACGGCATCTTCGAAATGGCTGCCCCCGACTTGTCCCCGCCC
>NZ_JSXI01000022.1 GCF_000803065.1 Sphingomonas sp. ERG5 | reverse complement strand
TTCAAATACATAATGTAGAATCTCTCACGACCCCGGGCACCAAAGATATGGTACAATCCGGTGTAACATATCTCCTCTCCCCTGCCTTTCATCCGGGGCCTCGATTCAAACCTCACGCTTCCCTCGCTACCGGGCGAGCATGGAAACGCGTCCCTCGGCCTTCAAACCCGCTTATGTCCGTCAGGCGAAGGAACTTTACGCCCAAGGCCTGACCGATCGCGAGTTGGCCGCGGCGTTCGGCGTCTCGCGCACCACCATCTTTCGCTGGCGCGCCGCTTACCCTGAGTTTGCCGAAGCGACGAAGCTCGGCAAGGAGGTCGCCGACGACCGTGTCGAGCGCGCGCTGTACGAGCGCGCGATCGGTTATGAGGAGGAAGCGGTCCGCGTCTATCACCCGACCGGCGCCGAAGAACCGGTGATCGTCCGCTACAAGCGCGAAGTCCGCGCGGATACCACTGCCGCGCTGCAATGGATGCGCGCCCGCCGCCCTAAGATCTGGGCCTGCTTCGCCCCGCCGCCTCAGGAGAATCATGATTTAGCCGAGCGGATGCGCAAGGCGGCGGAGCGGATCGGCGACCACGCGGTACCGCAGCTCCGTGAAGCGTTACGCTATCATGCGCGGGAATAGACACGCGGTCGTGGCTAGCCTTGCCCCCGCCCCCTGGTCCCTCGCGCTCGCCGACCAAATGCCCACCTTCGCCCGCGACCCGCTCTTGCACGCCCGCTTCGCCTATAGTTGGGGCGAAGGCGCGCTGACGGGCGTCACCGGCCCGCGCAAATGGCAGCGCGAGGTGATGGAGGTGATCAAGACCCATCTCGAAAACCCCGCGACCCGCCACACACCGTGCCGCATCGCCCGCGCCTCGGGCCATGGCATCGGCAAGTCCGCGCTGATCGCCATGCTGGTCAAATGGGGCCTCGATACCGGCATCGACACCCGCATCGTCATCACCGCCAATACCGAGAACCAGCTGCTCACCAAGACTGCGCCCGAACTCGCCAAATGGTCCAACCTGTCGCTCACCCGCGACTGGTTCCGCACCCATGCGACAGCCTTGGTCTCGACCAGCCCCGGCCATGACAAAAGCTGGCGCGCCGATCTGGTCACCTGGAGCCTGACCAATACCGAGGCGTTCGCGGGCCTGCACAATCAGGGCAAGCGCCTGATCCTGATCTTCGACGAAGCCAGCGGCATCCCGGCCAGGGTGTGGGAAGTCGCACTCGGCGCGCTGACCGATGACGCGACCGAGATCCTCTTCCTCGCCTTTGGCAACCCGACCAGTAACTCAGGCCCGTTCCGCGACTGCTTCGGCGCACACCGCCATTTGTGGAACACCGCCCAGATCGACAGCCGCAGCGTCGAGGGCACCAACAAAGCCTATCTCGACGAGCTGGTCGCAACCTATGGCGCGGACAGCGACATCGTCCGGGTCCGGGTACGCGGCCAGTTCCCCAGCGCCTCCTCGATGCAGTTCATCGCCAGCGCTTTGGTCGATGCGGCGCGGGTGCGCGACTTTCACAATCTGGTCAGCGACCCGATCATCTTCGGGCTCGATTGCGCACGCTTTGGCGATGATCATTCGACGCTGGCGATCCGCTGCGGCCGCGACGCGCGTAGCCGGTCGTGGCAGCGCTGGCGCCAGACCGATGCGATGACGCTCGCCGGCGATGTCGCGCTGGCCGCTCAGACCCACCGCCCCGATGCGATCTTTGTCGATGCCGGCAATATCGGCGCTGCGGTGATCGACCGCCTGCGTCAATTGGGCGTGGAGAATGTCCATGAGATCTGGTTCGGCGCACGCGGCGAGGACGCCGCCTGGTCGGGCGACATGCGAGTCAAGACCGCCAACAAACGTTCGGAAATGTGGACCAATATGCGCGGCTGGCTCGAGAGCGGCGCGATCCCCGATGACGATGCGCTGGCGACCGATCTGACCGGGGTCGAATATGGCTATGCTGCCGACCAGGTCTCGATCCTGCTTGAGAAGAAGCAGCATATGAAGGCACGCGGCCTTGCCTCGCCCGACGATGCCGATGCGCTGGCGCTGACCTTCGCCGCGCCGGTCATGCCGCGGGCGACGCTGATGTGGCCCGACGCGCAGCGCCGCCCGCGCGCGCTCTCGCCGGAGGAGGAATGGGAGCGCACCTATAGCGGGATTCAAGCGGATGATTGACCGTCGCAAGATCCTCCCCGGCACGGGGAGGGGGACCAGCGAAGCTGGTGGAGGGGGCGTGCCGGCAACGCTCCGCTTGGAGAAGCTCTCCTTTCACAAGCGCAACACTGCTTGGCACGCCCCCTCCACCACGCAGCTGCACGTCGCGGTCCCCCTCCCCGTGCCGGGGAGGAACGACATCACTCACCCCTTAATTATCATCCCCCATGCGAAGCGCGGCAATGAACGCCTCCTGCGGAATGCTCACCGAGCCATATTCCCGCATCCGCTTCTTGCGCCGCAAGATTCCCACGGCTCCGCGCCCCTTCCTCTCACCACCGCAAAGGACGACAGGCATGACAACCCCAGCGATCGAACGGTCCCAACCGGCGATATTTTGTTGATGCCCCCGGTTCCGAAACAACGCCCAAGACGCTATGCCCGGCTCGTGCGCATCCTCCCCATCCTGACCGTCGCCCCGCTTTTGCTCGCCGCCCCGCTTCTGCTCGCGAACGCCGATCCGGCGGCGATTCCGCCGCACGTGAAGGCAATGCTCGACGCGGCGCTCGCATCGGGCAATGAAGCCGAAGTCGCGACGATCGCCAAATATGCCCGCGCCGCCGCGCCCGACACCGCCGACGCGATCGTCGCGGTGGTCGATGCCTGGCATGCCGAGCGGCTGGCGAAACGGCAGGAAAAGCTGCGCCAAGCCGGCGTGTTCGATCTGTGGAAAGGCCGCGCCGAGATTGGCGGCTATTTCACCACCGGCAATACCGAGAATATCGGCATCAGCGGCGCGCTCGACCTGCAGCGCGAGACACTGCGCTGGCGCCACAAGATCCGGCTCGCCGCCGATTATCAGGAGAGCCTCGGGCTGGTCAGCCGCGAACATTATCTCGCGGCGTACGAGCCCAACTTCAAGTTCGGCAATCGCGGTTATGTCTATGGCGCGACGCAATATGAGAGCGATCGTTTCCTCGGCTATACCGACCGCTATTCGGCGTCGCTCGGCGCCGGATACAGCGCGATCAAACGGCCGGGGATGACGCTCGATGTCGAACTGGGCCCGGCCTATCGCCACACCAATTTCACCGATGCCACGGTCGAAAGCAGCATCGCCGCGCGCGGCTCGATCGATTTCGATTGGAAATTGTCGAGCGCCATTTCGCTCAGCCAGGATGCCTCGGCCTATATCCAGCATTTCAACAGCAGCATCACCGGCACCACTGCGCTCAACGCAAAGCTGATCGGCCCGCTCGCCGCGAAACTGTCGTACAGCGTGCAATATGAAAGCATGCCGCCGATCGGGCGCGTCGGCACCGACACCACCAGCCGCGCATCGCTCGTCTATAGTTTCTGAAGCGCAACCAAAGTGGGTGGAGCGGGGCCATGGGACTCGCTAGACGAGGCCGATGTCCGTTCTTTCAACTGCAGAATCAGACGCGCTCGACGTCGCACGCAGCCAGCCGATGCTGGCGCAGGTCGAACGCTGGAGCGAAATCAACAGCGGCACGCGCAATCTTGCCGGTCTGGAGAAAGTCGCCGCGCTGCTGGCCGACGCATTCTCCGCGCTCCCGGGCGATATCCTGCTGGTCGAGCCCGAGGCGGCGGAAAGCGTCGGCATCGACGGCAGCGTGACGCCGCTGGCGCATGGCAAGCATCTCCATCTCCGGGTGCGGCCCGATGCGCCCGCGCAAATGCTGTTCACCGGCCATATGGACACCGTCTATCCGGTCGATCATCCGTTTCAATCGCTGACCTTTCGCGACGATGGCACGCTCAACGGCCCGGGCGTCGCCGACATGAAGAGCGGGCTCGCGCTGATGCTCGCGGCGTTGAAATCGGTCGAGGCGTCGCCGCTGCGCGACCGGATCGGTTATGAGGTGGTGATCAATTCCGACGAGGAAACCGGATCCTTTTCCTCCGCCGGCCTGATCGCGCGCGCCGCGCGCGGCAAGATCGCGGCGCTGACCTATGAACCCGCCTTGCCCGACGGCACGTTGGCGGGCGCACGCGGCGGCACGGGCAATTTCTCGATCGTCGTGCACGGCCTGAGCGCCCATGCCGGCCGCAATCCCGATGACGGCCGCAACGCGATCGTCGCGGCGGCCGATCTCGCGCTGCGCCTGGCTCAGGCGCGCGGTCCGCGGCTGGCGGTCAATCCGGCGCGAATCGATGGCGGCGGCCCCAATAATGTCGTGCCCGACCTCGCGATCCTCCGCGTCAATTTCCGCCCCGCGACGCTTGAGGACATCACCCGCGCCAAGGCGCATATCGATACCGCCATTGCTGCGGTCGCCGCCGAACATGATGTCAGAATCGAGCTTCATGGCAGCTTCAATCGCCCGCCCAAGCCGATCGACGCCGGCGCGGCGAAATTGTTCGAGCTGGTCAAAAGCGCCGGCGCCGATCTCGATCTCGATATCGCCTGGCGGCATTCGGGCGGCGTGTGCGACGGCAACAATATCGCAGCCTGCGGCGTACCGGTGGTCGACACGATGGGCGCGCGCGGCGGCGCGATTCACTCGCCCGACGAATTCCTCATCATCGACAGCCTGGGTGAACGCGCCGCGCTGTCCACCCTTACCATCATGCGTATCGCCGAACGGGGACTTTCATGAATTTTCGCATTCGCGCCGCTGGTCAGAACGACCTTCAGGCGCTCTATGAAATGGCCAAGCTGACTGGGGGCGGTTTCACCAATTTGCCGCCCGACCGCGCGTCGCTGCAGATCAAGCTCGACCGCGCGGCCACCGCCTTTGCGCGCGACGACGGCCTGCTCGGCGACGACCTGTTCGTGCTGGTGCTCGAAAATGTCGACACCGGAGAAGTACGCGGCACCTGCCAGCTCTTCTCCCAGGTCGGGCAGCGCTATCCATTCTACAGCTATCGGCTCAGCACCCTCACGCAGCACAGCAAGGAGCTGAACCGGACCTTCCACGCCGAGAATCTCGCACTGACCACTGATCTCGAAGGATGCAGTGAAGTCGGCGGACTCTTCCTCCATCCCGGCGAGCGCGCCGGCGGGCTCGGCATGCTGCTCGCGCGCAGCCGTTATCTGTTCATCGCTCAGCACCGCGCGCGCTTTGCCGACCGCATCCTGGCCGAATTGCGCGGCATCATCGACGAAGCCGGCGGGTCGCCGTTCTGGGACGGCCTTGCCGGGCGCTTCTTCGGGATGAATTTCCAGGACGCCGATCAGTTCAATGCGATCCATGGCCACCAGTTCATCGCCGACCTGTTTCCGCAGCATCCGATCTACACCGCGATGCTGTCCGAAAGCGCGCGGGCGGCGATCGGCCTGCCGCATCCGTCCGGCCGCGCGGCGATGCGCATGCTCGAGAATGAGGGCTTCGCCTTCGAACGCTATGTCGATATTTTTGACGGTGGCCCGACCATGACCGCCAAGACCGACAATGTCCGCACCATCCGCGAAGCGGTGACTGCGAAGGTGATCGCGGTCGATGCGGATGGTGGCGAGCAAGCCCTGGTCGCGACCGGCCGGCTCGCCGACTTCCGCTGCGCGCATGCCCGTGTGCGGCCCTGCGGCGACGGCGTCGCGATCGACCCGGCCTGCGCGACCGCGCTTGGTGTCGGGCCGGATGATATGATCAGTTATGCGGGGCGCGTGTGATGCTGACCGAAATCAACTTCGACGGGCTGATCGGCCCGAGCCATAACTATGCCGGCCTCAGCCATGGCAATCTCGCGGCGACCAACAATGCCGGCAAGGTCTCGCAACCGCGCGCTGCCGCGCTGGAGGGCATCGCCAAGATGCGCGCCAATATCGCGCTTGGCCTGACTCAGGGCATATTGCTGCCGCTGGCCCGGCCCGATCATGGCTGGCTCGAAAGCCTGGCCACCAATTATGCCGACGCCGCACCGCATCTCCAGGCGCAGGCGCTGTCGGCGTCGGCGATGTGGGCGGCGAACGCGGCAACCGTGTCGCCGGCGCCCGATACCGTCGATGGGCTGTGTCATTTGAGCGCGGCCAATCTGGTGACGATGCCGCATCGCAGCCATGAATGGCGCGGCACGCTCGCTCAGTTGCGCATCGCCTTTGCCGATCCGGCATTCGCGATCCATGAAGCGGTCCCGGCGCCGTTTGGCGACGAGGGCGCGGCAAATCATATGCGTCTGTGCCTCGACCATGCCCAGCCGGCGGTCGAAGTGTTCGTCTATGGCGTGTCGGGCGGCCCCTTCCCCGCCCGCCAGCACCGCGAGGCGAGCGCCAGCGTGGCGCGGCGTCACCGCCTCGATCCCGCACGCACCTTGTTCGTCGCGCAATCGGAGGCGGCGATCGCGGCGGGCGCGTTCCACAATGACGTGGTGGCGGTGGCCAATGAACGCGTCCTGTTCGCCCATGAACTGGCGTTCGAGGACAAGGATGGTTTCTACGCCGATCTGCACGACCGCCTGCCCGGGGTCGAGATCGTCGAAGTCCCCGCGGCGCGCGTCAGCCTGGCCGATGCGGTGTCGTCCTATCTGTTCAACGCGCAGCTCGTCACCCTGCCGTCGGGCGGCATGGCGCTGATCCTGCCGGAGGAAGCGCGCGAGAACGTCGCGGTCTGGACCTGGCTGCAGGAAATGATCGCCGGCAACGGCCCGATCCGGCAGCTCGAAGTGGTCGATGTCCGCCAGTCGATGGCCAATGGCGGCGGCCCGGCCTGTCTGCGGCTGCGCGTGGTGTGCGATCCGGCGACAGTCGATCCCCGCTTCCTGGTCGATGATGCGAAGCTCGATCGCATCGCGGCGATCGTCGCGGCGCACTGGCCCGAGCGGATCGATTCGTCGATGATCGCCGATTCCGTGCTGGTCGCGACGATCGAACGCGCGCGGCGCGCCTTGCTCGATGAACTCGGGATTGTCGGATTAATTGACAGCTAACCATTTCCGTTAAGACGAAAAGACGCATTTCCGCCATTGGCCCGCGCTTTGCTTGACGATTGGCATGTGGACCAAATTCGCCAAGCTGTTCGTCATCAAGACCAAGTTCGAGGCCTTTCTGGTCATCTATGGCCTGGGCATGGGCGCGGTCGAACGCGGGGAACATTATCTGCACCAATATCCCGGCTTCGGGGGCTGGCTGCTCTTCTCGGTCTGCCCGATCGCGGTGTTCATGGCGGGCGCGCGAATCCTCGATTCGATCGAGCGGCAACAGGCCGACTGACGTCGAGCTTTAATGCCCAACAGCATAAGTTGATCGCACGGCGGCAATTCGCCACTATCTGGGGCGACAATGAGCCTCACCCTTACCCATCTGCAGCGTCTCGAAGCCGAGAGCATTCATATCATGCGCGAAGTGGTCGCCGAGGCCGAGCGCCCGGTGATGCTCTATTCGGTCGGCAAGGATTCGGCGGTGATGCTGCACCTCGCCCGGAAGGCATTCTTCCCGGCACGGCCGCCCTTTCCGCTGCTCCATGTCGATACGACCTGGAAATTCCGCGACATGTACGCGCTGCGCGACCGCGCCGCGGCGGCAGCCGGTATGGAGCTGATCGTCCACAAGAATCCCGATGCCGAAGCGCGCGGGATCAACCCGTTCGATCATGGCAGCCTGCACACCGATCTGTGGAAGACCGAGGGGCTGAAACAGGCGCTCGAGGCCGGGGGCTATGACGCGGCGTTCGGCGGCGCGCGGCGCGACGAGGAAAAGAGCCGCGCCAAGGAACGGATCTTCAGCTTCCGCTCCGCACACCAGCGCTGGGATCCGAAGAACCAGCGCCCCGAATTGTGGCGGCTCTACAACACGCGCAAGGCGAAGGGCGAAAGCTTCCGCGTCTTCCCACTGTCCAACTGGACCGAGCTCGACATCTGGCAATACATCCTTGCCGAGGGCATTGAGATCGTACCCCTGTATCTCGCCGCCCCCCGCCCGACGGTCGAGCGCGACGGGCTGTTGCTGATGGTCGATGACGACCGCTTCCGGCTGCTTCCCGGCGAGGTGCCGGTGGAACGCTCGATCCGCTTCCGTACGCTTGGCTGCTACCCGCTGACCGGCGCGGTCGAGAGCGAAGCGGCGACCTTGCCCGAAGTGATTCAAGAAATGCTGCTGACCACTACAAGCGAGCGTCAGGGCCGCGCGATCGACCATGATCAGAGCGCGAGCATGGAAAAGAAGAAGGCGGAGGGGTATTTCTGATGACCAACACCCCCCTCAACCGTCATTCCCGCGAAAGCGGGAATCCCGCTTCTTCTTCTGTTTCTTCTATCGCGACCGAGACCGGCCAGCGCGCGCGCCGCTTTCGCGAGGATGACGAAGGTAGCGGCGACCATCTCTATACTCCCGACGCTTTGATCGCCGCCGATATCGGCGAATATCTCGCGCTGCATCAACGCAAGTCTCTGTTGCGCTTCATCACCTGCGGCTCGGTCGATGACGGAAAATCCACGCTGATCGGGCGTTTGCTCTACGATTCGAAAATGATCTTCGAGGATCAGCTCGCCGCGCTCGAAGCCGACAGCAAGCGCGTCGGGACGCAGGGTCAGAATATCGATTTCGCGCTGCTGGTCGACGGCCTCGCCGCCGAACGCGAACAGGGCATCACGATCGACGTCGCCTATCGCTTCTTCGCGACCGAGAAGCGCAAGTTCATCGTCGCCGATACGCCCGGCCATGAACAATATACCCGCAACATGGTCACCGGGGCCTCGACCGCCGATTGCGCCGTGATCCTGATCGACGCGCGCAAGGGCGTGCTGACCCAGACGCGCCGTCATAGTTTCCTCGCCCATCTGGTCGGCATCCGCCACATCGTGCTCGCCGTGAACAAGATGGACCTGGTCGATTATCGCCAGGTCGTGTTCGATGAGATCGTCGCCGACTATGCCGCCTTCGCGGCGTCGATTGGCATCGACAGCTTCACCGCGATCCCGCTTTCGGGCCTTGCCGGCGACAATATCGCCACCCGCACGGCGACGATGCCCTGGTATCATGGACCGGCCCTGATCGAGCATCTCGAAACGATCGACCTGGACGGCGACGCCGCGCAGGCGCGTGCGTTCCGCATGCCGGTGCAATGGGTCAATCGCCCCGATCTCGACTTTCGCGGCTTTGCCGGCCTGATCGCCGAGGGCGTGATCAGGCCGGGCGATGCGGTTCGCGTGCTCCCGTCCGGGCGGACCAGCACCATTGCGCGGATCGTGACGATGGACGGCGATTTGACCGAAGCCGTCGCCGGACAATCCGTGACTCTCACCTTGGCCGACGAGATCGATTGCTCGCGCGGGGATGTGATCGTCACGGCCGCCGCGCCGCCGCAGGTCGCCGACCAGTTCCAGGCGACCCTGGTGTGGATGGCCGAGGAACAACTGCTTCCCGGTCGCGCTTATTGGCTGAAGCTCGCGACCCAGACGGTCAGCGCGACGATCCAGCAGCCGCGCCACGCGATCGACATCAACACGCTGGCTGAATTGTCGGTGAAGACGCTCGGGCTTAACGATATCGGCGTGACCGAAGTCTATACCGACCGCCCGATCGTGTTCGAACCCTATGCCGACTCGACCGATCTCGGCGGCTTCATCCTGATCGACAAGCTGACCAATGCGACGGTCGCGGCGGGCACGCTGAGCTTCGCCTTGCGTCGCTCGCAGGACGTGCATTGGCAAGCGGTCGACATCACGCGCGCCGCGCATGCCGCGCAAAAGGGGCAGAATCCCAAGCTGCTCTGGTTCACCGGCTTGTCCGGCTCGGGCAAGTCGACCATCGCCAATATGGTCGAAAAGAAACTCCACGCGCTTGGCCGGCACAGCTTCCTGCTTGATGGCGATAATGTCCGTCACGGTCTCAACAAGGATCTCGGCTTCACCGATGCCGACCGGATCGAGAATATCCGGCGGGTCGGCGAAGTCGCCAGGCTGATGACCGACGCCGGGCTGATCGTGCTGACCGCCTTCATCTCGCCGTTCCGGGCCGAGCGCGACCTGGTACGCGGCATGCTTCCCTATGGCGAATTCGTCGAGATCTTCGTCGATACGCCGTTGGAAGTTGCCGAAACGCGCGATGTGAAGGGCCTGTATGCCAAGGCGCGCAGCGGCGCGATTGCCAACTTCACCGGGATTTCAAGCCCGTATGAAGCCCCGGTCAATCCCGACATACGCATCGATACGACGCGCGAATCACCGGAAGCGGCGGCCGAGCGGATCGTTGAGCATATCATGGGCGTATGGAGTCCGGACCTTTGACCCAGATTGCTCAAACCGATGCAGAACTCGCGCGCGCCGTGGCGCTGGAGGCGGGCGACTTGCTCCGCACATTGTGCGCGACCGGGGATTGCTCGGGCGCGACGCTGGGCAAGCGCGGTGACGAGCGCGCCAATGCCGCGATCATTGCGCATCTGCGCACCGCGCGGCCCGACGACTTCATCCTGTCCGAGGAAGCCGCTGACGACCGCGCACGCTGTTCGGCGCGGCGCGTCTGGGTGGTCGATCCGCTCGACGGCACGCGCGAATTCTCCGAGGAGCGCGACGATTGGGCGGTGCATATCGGCCTGGCGATCGATGGCGTGCCGGTCACCGGCGCGGTCGCCCTTCCCGCCGCGCACAAGGTTTTCGTGACTGACGACGCGCCGCCCGAATACCCGCCGCTCGGCACTCGCCCGCGCATGGTGGTCAGCCGCTCGCGCCCGCCGCAAATCGCGCTCGCTGTCGCCGCTGCGCTCGATGCAGAGATGATCCCGATGGGCTCGGCCGGCGCCAAGGCGATGGCGGTGGTCGAGGGTCGCGCCGACATCTACCTCCATGCCGGCGGCCAGTATGAATGGGACAATTGCGCGCCGGTCGCGGTCGCCCTTGCCGCCGGGCTGCACGCCTCGCGCATCGACGGCAGTACCCTGGTCTATAATTGCGTCGATCCGCTCCTGCCCGACCTGCTGATCTGCCGCGAGGAACTGGCCGACCGGGTTCTGGCGGCAATCCAGGAGGCCGGCCTGTCGCCGGGCGGCTGACAGGTGCGCGGTTGAGCGCATTTCGGAGCGCGACGTTTCGCACGCGCTTTGCTACCTCCGGCGCACCGAGACGTCGAATGAGGTGCCCGTGAGCGTAATCGCCGCCTATCTCTACCACGATGGCCAGCGCATCCGGCCAATCGAGATCGATGAGCCGACGCCGTGCCATGGCGACAAGAAGGAGTTTGTGTGGATCGGCCTGCATGAGCCGACCAATGCTGAGCTGGAAACCCTGCAGGAGAAATTCGGCCTGCACCCGCTGGCGGTCGAGGATGCCCAGAACAAGCATCAATTGCCCAAGATCGACGTTTATGGCGACCAGCTGTTCGTCGTCGCGCGCACCGCGCATCTGAACGACGACCATATCGATTATGGCGAAACGGCGATCTTCGTCGGCCCCAATCACATCATCACCGTCCGCCACGGCTCCGCCCGGGCGCATAGCGGCCTGCGTGCGCATCTCGAGGCCGCACCTGGGCTGCTGCGCCACGGCGTCGATTATGTCCTGCACGCCATTCTCGACTTCATTGTCGATGGCTATCTGCCGATCGTCGAGACGATCGAGGAGGAAGTGCTCGAGATCGAGACCCAGACGATGGACGCCTCGCTGTCCTATGACGACACCAAGCGCCTGTTCACGCTGCGTCGGGAAGTGATCCGGTTCCAGCGCGTGATCGGCCCGATGGGCGAGGTGACGAGCAAATTATTCAACCTCGACGTGCCGTGCATCGATGTCGAAACAAAGCCTTATTTCAAGGACGTGCTCGACCATGTCAGGCGAGTCGAGAATATGGTCGGTGGTCTGCGCGACGTGCTGACATCGGTGTTTGAGGTCAGCACCCTGCTCGAACAGCAACGCCAGGGGGCAATCACCCGCCAGCTCGCGGCCTGGGCAGCAATCCTCGCCGTACCGACGGCGATCGCCGGTATTTACGGGATGAACTTCGAATATATGCCGGAGCTCAAGACCCGATATGGCTATTTCGTCATCATAGGGGTGATCCTGACCTTGTGCAGCGCGCTCTATATCCGGTTCCGGCGCGTCAAATGGCTGTGATGCCCGAAGAGCCTGACGCCGCTCCGCCCGCCCCCTTTCCACCGGTCCAGCGCCGGGAACAGATGTTTCCCATTCTTTCGGCCGAGGATATTGCCCGTGTCGCCCGTTTCGGCGGGCGGCGATCCTATGCGACGGGCGAGCGGCTCTTTGCGACCGGCGATCGCGGCATCGGCCTGACCGTAATATTGTCAGGGCGCGTGTCGATCGTCCAGCACGATGGCGCCGGCAATGTCAGCCCGATCACCGAACACGGGCCCGGGTCGCTGATCGGCGAGATTTCCAGCCTGTCGGGCCGCCCTGCCCTGGTCGATGCGGACGCCGCCGAGCCGGTCGAATCGCTGATCCTCAAACCGGTCGACCTGCGCGCGCTGATCGTCGCCGAAGCCGATCTGGGCGAGCGCATCATGCGTGCCCTGATCCTGCGCCGGACCAGCCTGATCGACGCGGCGGCGGGCGGGCCGATATTGATTGCGCCTGGGGATGATCCCGGCCGCGTGAGGATTGCTGGCTTCCTGCGCCGCAACGGCCTGCCCTTCCGCTCGCTCGACCCGGCGAGCGACGAGGAAGCAGCCGACATCGTCGCGCACCTCCATCCCGCCGCGACGGATTGGCCACTGGCGATCCTGCCCGACGGCACAGTCCTCCGGGCGCCGTCCGACACGGATATGGCGATCGCGATGGGCATGATCGGCAAGCCCGACGACCAATGCGTCTATGACGTGGCGATCGTCGGTGCCGGGCCGGCAGGCCTCGCCAGCGCGGTCTATGCCGCATCGGAAGGCCTGTCGGTGCTGGTGCTCGATTCGCGCGGCTTTGGTGGGCAGGCCGGGGCGAGTGCGCGGATCGAGAATTATTTCGGCTTTCCGACCGGCATCACTGGCTTGGCGCTGACCGCACGCGGCTTCGTGCAGGCGCAGAAATTCGGTGCCGAGATCGCCATTCCGGCATGCGTCACCACGCTCGAATGCAGCGACGCCAATGGCATTCACCGGCTGCATATCGATGACGGCCGCGTCTATCGCGCACGCAGCGCCGTCATTGCCTCAGGCGCACGTTATCGTCGCCCCGCCCTGACCCGGCTCGAAGAGTTCGAGGGGCGCGGCGTATGGTACTGGGCCTCACCGGTCGAAGCGCAGTTCTGCAGCCGGCAGGAAATCGTCCTGGTCGGCGGCGGGAACTCCGCAGGGCAAGCGGCAGTCTATCTTGCCGGCCATGCCGCCAAGGTGCGGATGATGGTGCGCGGTGACGGGCTTGCCGCCACCATGTCACGCTATCTGATCGATCGTATTGCCGCCAATCCGCGAATCGAACTGATGAACCGGACCGAAGTCGTGGATCTCGATGGCGGCACCGCCGGACTGGAACGGGTGACATGGAAGAATCGCGATTCGGGGGAAACCACTGAGGCACCGATTCGCAATGTCTTCATGTTCGTCGGCGCCGATCCGGCGACCGAATGGCTTGGCGCCTGCGCCGTGCTGCCGGATGAAAAAGGCTTTGTCGCAACCGGCCAGGATGCGTTGACGCTACAGACGAGTGTCCCGGGGGTCTTCGCGATCGGCGATGTCCGGGCGGGATCGGTCAAGCGCGTCGGCGGCGCGATTGGTGAAGGAGCGGCGGTAGTCGCCCAGATCCACCAATATCTGGCTCAGCGCTGACCGAGGGGATGACCGACTCCCGCGCCGGCCGTTCGGGAGGAGAAGGACTGCCCTTCCCCTCCCTTTCGCACTCAGCCTGCCTTGGGCTGCACGGTCGCCGGGCAAGCGCCCTGATAGGTCGCGTCCATGACCATCTTGGTTTCCTGCTGCGCTGCGGCCGGCAGGTTGGCGCCGCTCATCTTCGAGGTCATCTCGACCTTGTAAGCGCTCGACATATCGCCCGTCACGCTGCCCTTGGTCGCGACGGTCATGCCGTTCATCGTGCACTCGGCATCGATGTCATAACCGCCGGCAGTGGAGGTCACATTGTTCTTCGCGCAGTTCATGCCGGGCTGCTTCGCCATGAAGGGATTCTCGCCGGGCTTGGTCTCACCCACGCATCCCTTCACCGCCGGTACCGTAACCCCCATCGATGTGGTCTTGATCTCCCACAGGCCTGCCTTGGGCATTTTGACCGCCGCCGCGGCAGCAGGCGCTGCGGGCGCGCCGCCATCCTTGCTGGCGGTATCGTTCGCCTTGTTGCCGCCTGAACAGGCGCCGAGCAGGAAGAGGCCGGCGATCGCGCAGGCCGACAATGAATTGGTACGCATAGACATTTGCTCCTGTTGACGGACCGGCGGGGGCCAGCCCTTGCGGCCGCCCCGGTTCACCGGAGCTTTTCAGCACGCGGGCATGTCATTCAATGGATCAAGATTATCGTCAAGATTGGCCACAAGCCGAGCCCGATGACCCACTGCGGACAAATATATCATCACATACATTCTCATTACATCAGTATATCTCTCAACATCAGTTCAGTATTCGGGGTTTATCTTTATTTGTTTCTTGAAAGAAACGAATGGGCCAATGAGATTATTTGTTCGATAATTTATATATTTTTTCAAAAGTGGCCTGAAATGCTGAAATGTGCCGCACTGACCTTGCCGGTCATCGACCGCCAGCGGACGAGCGCGGCCCGGAGCAGGCATCGCGACCAGCCCAAGCGGCGCCCCGAACAGCACATGGCCGCTCACACCGCGCATGACACAGGCAGCATGCGCAACATGTTGGGGCCCCCAAAGGGGTGATTCGATCATTTGGAAAAATTGGCGCACCCGGAGCGATTCGAACGCCCGACCCTCAGATTCGTAGTCTGATGCTCTATCCAGCTGAGCTACGGGTGCGCACTGGAAGGGGGCTCATAGAGGCGTGATGCGCAGGGCGCAAGTGCGTTGCGCATGCTTGATGCGACGCATAGAGCGATAGGCGATGACGCACCGCCAAACTCCCGCTCGCTCCCTCGTACGGCGGCTTGCCCGCCTGGCCCTGCTCGCGGGTTCCGCCCTGATTGTCACGGGGTGTGGCGAGCGCAGCAAGGGGCCCTACCCCTCGCTGCTGCCTCGCCCGATCGAATCGCGCAGCGATGCCGAACCCGAGATCGCACCCGTCATGGTCGAAGCCGATTCGGCGCTCGACAAGCGCGTTGCCGGAATCAGCGCGACGATCGACAGCACGCAAAAGGATTTCGCCATCGCGGCAACCAAGGCCGATTCGCTGTCAAAGGCCGCTCAGGGACAACCGGTGGGCAGCGATCGTTGGATCGAAGCGCAAAGCGCGCTGGCTGACCTCGACGTGTACCGCGCCTCGACCGTGTCGGCGCTGTCCGACCTCGACGACGCAGCAATGACTCGGGCAGCGGACGGCAAACCGCCCTATCCGAGTCTGGAAGCCGCGCGGACCGCGACGCAGAAAGAACTGGATGTGCAGACGGCACGGATCGCAACGCTGCAGACATCGCTGCCCGAAGCCCGATAATCAGCGCAAGCCTTTGAGCAACGGCAGGATCGTCGAATAATCGTCGCTCCACGGTGTGAAGCGCGGGTAGCGCGGCACCGGCGCCCAGGCGGCATCGCGCCTCTTCAGCGTGGCGATGGTGCCCGGATCGCGCGACAGGGCGATCCAGGCTGAGGCGCTTTCCGCCTGGTCAGCGCCCGCGCCCGGGAAATAGACCAGCTTTGCGGCACTCCATCCTCCCGCAACCGCGGCCGATGATACGACGGGCTCGAGGTTGAGGAAGCGGTTCGAGATGTGAACCAGCAGTACACCGTCATGGGCCAGCACGCGGCCATAGGTGTCGAACGCTTCACGCGTCATCAAATGCATCGGCACCGAATCCGACGAGAAAGCGTCGAGCGCAAGGATATCCAGCCCACCGGTCGGTTCGGCGAGAAGGTTGAGTCGCGCATCGCCGATCACGATCTTCGGGTTCGGCAGGCAGCGCGAGAGGAAGCTGAACTGGCCGGTGTCGCGTGCGATATGGACGACGACGGGATCGATCTCGTAGAAACGCCAATCCTGACCCGGTTGGGCGTAACAGGCCAATGTGCCCGCCCCCAGCCCGACAACGCCGACCCGCGCCTTGTCGCCATACAGGACCGGCAGCGCCATCATCGCCTGTCCGACGCCTGACTGGCGGATATAATAAGCGGTCGGCGTGCGCTCGCGCCGCTCGCTGCCGATCAGCTGCGTACCATGAACCGTGGTGCCGTGCGCGAGCTGCTGGGTCGTCGGGTTGCCGCGCACCGTATAGACACCAAAATAGCTCCGGACGCGCGCGCCGGGCTCCAGCGAGATCACGATCGAGCGATACCCGCCAAAGGCGATCAGTGCCCCGGCCAGGACAATGACGAACGCCGTCCGCACGCCAGTAACGATCAGCCCGAGCGCGACGATGATGAGGAACACGAAAGGCGGCGTCGGCTTGCCGTCGGGACCACCACCAGCGGCGTTGTTGATCACCGCCAGCACCAATAGCGCCATGGTCAGTGCGATCGTCAGGATCGCGATACGGTGCCGCTGCGCCGTGCCGTGCCAGAGGCGCCGAACCGGATCGATCAGAAAAGACTGCGGCACCAAGGCGCCCGCGGCGAGGATCAACAACGGATATTCATAGGTCCAGTCGAACACCAGGGGCGCGATCAACGCGGCAAACACACCCCCCAGCACGCCGCCGACCGACATGGCGAGATAGAAACCGGTCAGCCGATCGGGTGCCGGCCGCAACCGGTACATTGCAGTATGCAGCGCGACCGAGGTCATGAACAACAGCATCAACGCAAGCCCGGCGTTGAGGTAAGGCCGTTCCTGATACCCGCCGACCATCACGCCACCGAACAGCAGGATCGTGACCGGCGCGATCCGGGTCAGCAGGTCGGCAAGCGCGCGATTGCCGGCAAAAGCGATGGTGAAGCTCAACAGATACAGACCAAGCGGCATGACCCAGAGCAGTGGCATCGCGACAACATCGGTGGTGATATAGGTCGAGGTGGCGAGCATCAGCCCGGATGGCACCAGCGCCAGCGCGATCCACAACGCGACGCGCCGGCGTGTCGGCGGCGTGCTGGGCGCGACCGCTTCCTCGGTGAGCGCCACGGCCCTTTTCGGCAAGGTGAAGGCACAAGCCGCGACCAGGATCACGACGAGTATGTAACCCGCACTCCACAGCGCGCTCTGCCCCCGCAGCGCCAGCTCGGGTTCGACGATCAGCGGGTAAACGATCAACCCGCCAAAGCTGCCAAAGTTCGATGCTGCGTAAAGCGCATAGGGATCGCCGCCCTTGCTCGAAATGCTGAACCAGCGCTGCAGCAGCGGGGCCTGCGCCGAGACTGCGAAGAATAGCGGCCCGATCGACGCGCCAAGCAACCAAGGCACCCAGATCGCGGGTTGTGCGTCGGCCGGCAACTGCATCGACATCAGCCCGATCGGCAGCCACAGCGCCGCAACGACCAGCACCGCCAGATGGATCGCCGCCTGTTTGCGCGGGCTGACGCGGCCGAGCCAGTGCGCATAGGCATAACCGCCAAGCAGCAATGCCTGATAGACCAGCATCGCCGAATTCCACACCGCCGGCGCACCACCGAGGCGGGGCAACGCCATGCGCGCGATCATTGGCTGGACGAGGAACAAGAGGAACGACCCGGCCAGGATCGCGATCACGAACAGAGGCCGCGCAAAGCGGGCGGGTAACGCCGAAATTGCCATCAGGGTCGATAGATCCTGTACAGAATGTGATGCCGGAGCGGATCGCCCTCAGCCAATGCGGGGTGGTCGAAATCCTCATCCACCATGCGCGTCATGCCGAGACGCTCCATCAGGCCCCAACTGGCGATATTGGCGGGCACCGTCATCGCCGCGACGTCCGCCGCGTCGAGATGGGCCCAGACCCAATCCAGGCTCGCCTGGGCTGCCTCCCTGGCGTAACCCAGACCCCAGAACGGGCGCGCCAGCCGCCAGCCGATTTCAAGCTGATCGGCGATCGGCGTGCCGGGCGGGCCGAGCTTGACCCCGCAAAAGCCGAGAAAGGCGCCATCCTCGCGCCGCTGCAGCGCCCAGAAGCAATGCCCCACCCGATCCTGCAAGGCATTGTGGCGCCCGATCGCCGCGACGACGTCATCACGCGACTGGATCGGCCCGAGGTAGCGCATCACCTCCGGATCCTGGCCCATGGCGTGGAACGGCGCGACATCGTCGCTGCGCCAGCGGCGCAGGATCAGGCGTTCAGTCGTGATCATGCGATTGCCGGGTGGTCGATCGAAAAAATCACGCTGTGACGCAACGGGTCGTCATCAGCAAATATGGGATGAAGGAAATCTCCGGGGCGTTTCGTCATTCCCAGACGCTCCATCAGCCGCTGGCTCGCCAGGTTCCGGGCAGCGGTGATCGCGACGACTCGGGGCGCCGCCTGCCTGCTCCAGGCCCAGTCGAGGCTCGCCGCCGCCGCCTCACGCGCATAGCCCTTGCCCCACCAGGGCTGGGCCAGCATCCAGCCGATCTCGATTTCGCCTTCAGCCGGCGTGTTCTCCGCGCCGGGCTTCAGGCCGCAAAAACCGATCACACTGCCGTCCTGCCGCAGTTCGACGGTCCAGAAGCCCAGGCCGTGACTGTCACGATATCCGGCATGGCGCGCAATCGCCGCATCGCTGTCGGACGGCGACTTGATCGGGCCAAGGTCGATCATCACCGCGGGGTCGGCCCACATCGCGTGCAGCGCGGCGCGGTCGGCGGGCACGGGCCAACGCAGGATCAGCCGCTCGGTTTCAATCATGCGCGCAACAGCCGCGCGGCATGCGCCGCGTGATAAGTCAGCACGCCGGAGCAGCCCGCACGCTTGAACGCCATCAATGTTTCGAGCACCAGCGGGTCGCGCTCGCCCGCACCGGCCGCGACGGCCGCCTCGATCATCGCATACTCGCCCGACACCTGATAGGCGAAGACGGGTATCTGGAACTCCGCCTTCACCCGCAGGATGATATCGAGATACGGCAGGCCCGGCTTGACCATCACGCTGTCCGCACCCTCGGCCAGGTCGAGCGCGACTTCGCGCAGTGCCTCCTCGGCGTTGGCCGAATCCATCTGATAGGTCTTCTTGTCGCCCTTCAGCAGTCCGCGCGAGCCGACCGCGTCGCGGAACGGGCCATAAAAGGCGCTGGCATATTTGGCGGCGTAGGACATGATCTGGACGTTGTGATGGCCATCGCCTTCCAAGGCGTCACGGATCAGGCCGATGCGGCCATCCATCATGTCGGACGGCGCGATAATGTCCGCGCCCGCCGCCGCCTGATTGAGCGACTGACCGACCAGCACCTTCGCCGTCGCGTCGTTCATGACATAGCCGGAGTCGTCGACCAACCCGTCATGGCCATGCGCGGTATAGGGGTCGAGCGCGACATCGGTCAGCACACCGATATCGGGCACCGCATCCTTGATCGCGCGGATCGCGCGGCACATCAGATTGTCGGGATTGAGCGCTTCGCGGCCGTCATCGGTGCGCAATGCTGGCGGCGTATTCGGAAACAGCGCGACACAGGCGATCCCGAGCTCGCGTGCTTCGCGTGCCCGTGCGACGATCCCGTCTACCGACCAGCGTGACACGCCCGGCAAGGACGGGATCGGCTCCTCCACCCCCTGCCCTTCGGCGATGAACAGCGGCCAGATCAGATCGGCGGGGGTGAGGATCGTTTCGGCGTGGAGCCGGCGGCTCCAGGCGGAAGCGCGGGTACGGCGCAAGCGGAGTGCTGGGTATTGAGCGGACATGGCGCGACTTGTGGTGGATCGCGCATGGTCGCGCAAGCGTTACGGACCAGACAAGTCGCCGAATTCAGCCAATGAAGATCTCGCCTACCGGCCGGTCATGGTGATTGCCCACTCCTCGTGCCCGCCGAGTCGCTTGCTGTTCCATGCTGTTATCGAGGCAGAAATTTTTCCCCGCTGTTATGTTGGATTTTTCCCCGTTTTTAATCACACTATTCCAACATGTTATGCGAAAATATGCTGTTATTGAATAACAGCATGAAAACAGCACGATAACAGCATGCGTTTGGCCCGGAACAGCATGGCCGGCACGGCGTCTTTTTACTTGTCATGTGAAAGAGCGGACGGGGCCCGATCAGCCTATCGCCGACTCCATGATGGACCGCCCGGTACCGCGATTGAATCGATCGGGATTCAGCCCGTGGGATGTTGCCGCCCGGCCGGCTCGGTCGTGGCATGCGCCTGTTCGCCGGTTTCTTCCGGATCCGGCGGCACGGCCAGGACTCCGCGACGCCAGCCGCCATAGCGGTAATAGAGGAACGCCAGCAGTAGCGTAACGGACGAGCCGATCGGAAAACTCCACCATAGCGCATCCGCACCCAGATGGGGTTTGGCCAGAACCGCAAAGCCGATCCGCACCGGGTAAAGTGCAACGATCAGCGACAGCAGGGGCGCCCATACCGCGCCATTCGCGCGCACGGTCGAAAACAACACCATGGTCATGCCGAACAGGACGAAGTTCCAGCTTGCGATCAATTGAATATGGCGCGCGATCGGCATGGCGGGACTATGATCGCCAAGGAACAGCGCCATGACCGGCCGGTCGAACAGGATCACCGCAGCGACCATCGCCCCGGTCAGCAGGAAATTGGTCAGCAAGCCGGCATTGGTGATGCTCGACACCCGGTCCCAACGGCCCGCACCGATATTCTGCGCCGCCATCGCACTGACCGCCGCGCCGATCGCCAGCGCGGGCATCTGAATGAAACCCCAGAGCTGCTGCGTCACGCCATAGGCCGCAGCGGTATCCACGCCGAGCCGGTTGACCAGCCCGACCATGGCCAGGCCGGCGGTCGACATCACCAACATCTGCGCGCCCATCGGCAGGCCCTTGCCGACAATCGTGCGCACCAGTGCGGCCTCGGGGAGCAGGAAGCGCAGTTCCGGCCCGCGCAACCGGATCGGCAGATCGCGCCGATAGATATAGAAGAGCAGGGCAATGACCGAGATCAGGTTGGCCGTCAGCGTCGCCAGCGCGGAGCCGGCGATACCCAGTGCCGGGAACGGCCCCACGCCGATGATCAGCAATGGGTTGAGCACCGTGTCGAGCAGCGCGGTCAGCGCCATGAACCAGAGCGGCGTCATCGAATCGCCCGACCCGCGTAGCCCCATGCTGAGCAAGACAAGCAGCATCGACGCGGGCAAGCCAAGGAAGATGACGCGCAGATAATCGAGCGCCAATTGCATCGCGCCGCTCGGCGTGGCGAGCAAGTGAAGGATGTCGGGCGCGAAGACCCAACCGAGCGCGGCGATCACCACCGCACCGCCAACAACCAGGCCGACCGCCGAGCCGAACGCACGCCGCGCGCCCTCGATATCGCGCCGACCGACGCTCTGGCCGATCAGGATCGTCGCCGCCATGCCGAACCCGAACACCGCGCCGAAGGTCAGGAACATGATGATGTTGGCGTTGGAGGTTGCGGCAAGCGCGCCCTCCCCCAGAAAACGCCCGACCCAGATCGAATTGATCGCGCCGTTGAGCGTCTGCAGGATGTTCGACGCGAGCGTGGGCAGCGCGAAGAGCAGCAACGTACGGCGAATCGGCCCCGTCGTCAGGTCACGTTGGCCGGGGCGTGTCGCCACTAACCCAGTCGCCCCAATGCCGCCGTCAGCCGTTCGGCTTCGGCCGATTTCTCGGCATGGTCGGCCTGGGCCTTTTCCACCGCTTCGGGCTTGGCGCGTTCGACAAAGCTCGCATTGCCGAGCCGTCCCGCCAGCGCATCGCGTTCCTTCTCCGCCGCCGTGATCGCCTTGGTCAGGCGGGCGCGTTCGGTGTCGAGATCGATCACGCCCTCCAGCGGCAGGATATAGGTCGCTTCGTCGACGACGATCTGGATCGCACCACCGGCGGTCGGCTCCGCCTCGACATAATCGACCCGGGCGAGACGGCCGAGCACGGCCTTTTGCCGGGCAAGCCGGTCGATCGTCGCCACGCCGCCGTCACGCACATGCACCTTCATCCGAGCACCGGGCGCGATGTTGAGTTCGTTGCGCGCCGCGCGAACTTCACTGACCAGACGGATCAGCCAGTCGATTTCCTTGCTCGCCGCCGGGTCGATCGAGCGCGCATCGGCCATCGGCCATCTGGCAACGATCAGATCGGTGTCGCGCGCGCCGAGCTTCGACCAAAGCTCTTCGGTGATAAAGGGCATGAACGGGTGAAGAAGGACAAGCAGCTGGTCGAGCACCCAGCCGGCCACCGCACGAGTCTCGTCAGCCTCGGCACCGGTTGCGGGTGCATCCATCGTCCCGAGCACTGGCTTGATCAGCTCGATGTACCAGTCGCAGAATCGGCTCCAGCCGAACTGATAGATCGCATTGGCCGCACCATCGAAGCGGTAATCGGCCAGCGCGATATCGACCGCCTGCACCGTCTGGATCGTCTCGGCGATGATCCAGCGATTGACCGCAAGCTTCGCTTCGGGCGCTTCGAGCGTCTTGCTCGCGCCGATGCCGTTCGACTGGCAGAAGCGCGCCGCGTTCCACAGCTTGGTCGCGAAGTTGCGATAGCCCTCGACCCGCTTCTCATCCATCTTGATGTCGCGGCCCTGGCTTTCCATCGCCGCCATGAAGAAGCGCAGCGCATCGGCGCCATACTGGTCGATCAGCCCGAGCGGATCGACGGTATTACCTTTCGACTTGGACATCTTGGCGCCATCGGCCGCACGGACGAGACCGTGCAGGTAAAGCGTGCGGAACGGCACGTCCTTCATGAAGTGCATCCCCTGCATCATCATCCGCGCATCCCAGAAGAACAGGATGTCGAAGCCGGAGATCAGCACGTCATTGGGATAACGGCCATGCAGGGTCGGGTCACCATTCTCGGGCCACCCCATCGTCGCGAAGGGCCACAACGCTGACGAGAACCAGGTGTCGAGCACGTCGCTGTCCTGAGTCAGCGCAACACCCTCGCCCGCCAGCGCTTGCGCGCCCGCCTCATTCTCGGCGACGAAAATACGGCCATCCTCGGCGAACCATGCCGGGATACGGTGTCCCCACCAGAGCTGGCGAGACACGCACCAGGGCTGGATATTCTCCATCCAGTTGAAGAAGGTCTTTTCCCAGGTCTTGGGCACGACCTTGATAGCGCCCGACTTGACCGCCTCGATCGCCGGCTGGGCGAGCGTCGCCGCGTCGACATACCATTGGTCGGTCAGCCACGGCTCGATCACCACGCCCGAGCGATCGCCATAAGGCGTCTGGATCGTGCGCGGTTCGGAATCGTGCTCCGCCCCTTCCTTGTCGATGTGCGGCACGAGAAAGCCGCCCGCCTTCAGCCGCGCGACGACTTCCTTGCGTGCTTCCGCCGTGGTCAGACCGATCAGTTCGGCCGGAATCAGCCCGTCGGACGTCTGTGTCACCTGTGCCTTGGCATCAAGCATGTTGAGCATGTCGCCGGCCTTGAACCCTGCGCGCTTGCCCACTTCGAAATCGTTGAAGTCGTGACCCGGTGTGATCTTCACCGCGCCCGAGCCCAGTTCGGGATCGGCATGCTCGTCGGCGACGATCGGGATGAGGCGACCCGTGATCGGCAGCCTGACGTTCTTGCCGATCAGTGCGGTATAGCGTTCGTCGGTCGGGTTCACCGCGACCGCCATGTCGGCGAGCATCGTTTCCGGGCGCGTCGTCGCAACCGAGATGAAACCCGACCCGTCCTCGAGCGGATAGCGCAAATGCCAGAACTGGCCGTTGATCTCGCGCGTCTCGACCTCAAGATCGCTGATCGCGGTGCCAAGACCCGGATCCCAGTTCACCAAGCGCTTGTCGCGGTACAGCAAGCCCTGGTTATGGAGATCGACGAACACCTTGAGCACGGCCTTGCTGAAGCCCTCATCCATGGTGAAGCGTTCGTTCTTCCAGTCCATCGAGCAGCCGAGGCGGCGCAGCTGCTGGGTGATGATCCCGCCGCTTTCCGCCTTCCACTCCCAGACCTTCTCGACGAATTGTTCGCGCGTGAAGTCGGTGCGCTTCTGCTGGTGCAGCGCCATGTTGCGCTCCACCACCATCTGCGTGGCGATGCCGGCATGGTCGGTGCCGACCACCCAGAGCGCATCCTTGCCCTTCAACCGGGCGTGGCGCGCGAGGATGTCCTGCAACGTGTTGTCGAGCGCATGGCCGATGTGCAGATTGCCCGTCACATTGGGCGGCGGGTTGACGATCGTCCAGGGCTCCGCACCGGGGCGATCGGGGCGGAACAGGCCTTCACTCTCCCAATGGGCGTACCAGCGGGATTCGATTTCGGCGGGGTCGAAGGTTTTGGGAAGTTCGGTCATGATGTGGCGGCTTTAGCGACATGATCGCACCGCTGCCACCTTCATTCAGGCCGCTATTGCCGATCCGGGAATAGCGCAGGCACATCGGCGCGAAGAGCGTGTTCCAAGTCCGGCGGAAGCTTTTCGAAAACCGTCATTTGCCCGCGCGGCGCGAGGGCAGCGACCAGCGCCGGCTGCCCCGTCGAATTGTCGAATATGAGGCATTCGTCCACGCGGTTGATAAACCAGGCAAGTTGTTCGAACGATCTGATTCGGCGCGACGCCACTTTATCGGCGGGCACATCATGCCCTCCGTCCGCTACGCGATTACGAATGCGGCGAAGCTGCAGGTCACCCGAGTCGAGGACGACATAGATCATGCGCACTTCGAACCCGCGATCCTTGGCCCGATCGACGAGCCGCCGATATTTGGGTGAGGAGAGCACGGTTTCGACACCGATCGTCTGATAGGTGTCGATCGATGCATCGAGCCATGCCTCGATCGCTGAACGGCGACGAGATTGGCAGCATCGGGCAGATGCCCTTCCTGTTCGACAATCTTGGCAGTCAGCAGATCAGGGTTGATGATCCAGACCGAGCCACCCCATCCTTCGATATCGGTGCGATTATAGAGCGAACTCTTGCCGCTGCCATTCGGCCCGGCAACGATCCAGAAAACGGGTTTATCAGGCCTGCGCGGCGTCTTCGACGGCACGCGCGCGCTTTCGTCGATCGCTCGTAATCCGCCGCACGTTGGACCGGAAAGCGGCAAGAATATCCTCAGCGAAGGTTGCGCTGTCCGCTTGCACGACCTTCATCTGGATAACCGACCCATCCGGCGCCCGGACGCGCTTGGTCGGCAGATCGCTCGGACGGACTTGCTTGGCCTTGGTCATCATATTTCTCCATGACCTAGATAGGAAGCAAGAGGAAGCAAGGAGAGCCTTACTTCGACCCTGTCCATTTCCCCATCCAGCCCAGCACCTCGCCATACCATTGGCGGCTGTTCTTCGGTTTCAACACCCAGTGATTCTCGTTCGGATTGACCACCAGCCGCGACGGGATTGCGCGCCGTTGCAGTGCGGTGAAGGCCGCCAGCCCCTGAGTATAGGGAATGCGGAAATCCTTTTCACCGGTAATCACCAGCATCGGGGTCTTCCATTTGTCGACGAAATTGACCGGGTTCCATTTTTCATATGCGGCGGGATCCTCGAAATAGGCCTTGCCGCCATGTTCCCACTCGTCGAACCACAATTCCTCGGTCTCGTACGCCATGGCGCGGGCGTCGAACACGCCGTCATGCTGGACGATGCACTTGAAACGATCGGGCCACTGCCCCTCGATCCAGTTCATCATATAGCCGCCATAGGATGCGCCCAGCGCGCAGGCATTGTTGCCGTCGAGCCAACCGAATTTGGTCGTCGCGGCGTCAAGGCCCTTTTGCAGATCCTGCAGCGGCCAGCCGCCCCAATTGTTGCGGATCGCATCGGTGAAGGCCTGACCGTAACCGGTCGAGCCGTGGAAATCGACCGCGACCAGCCCGTAACCGGCGCCGGCGAACACCGCCGGATTCCAGCGGTACGACCAGCTATTGTTGCTCGACCCCTGCGGTCCGCCATGGACCATGAAGGCGACCGGCACCTTCGCACCCGCCGTGAGGCCGGCGGGCTTCACCGCATAGCCCCATACCGTGTCGTTATTCGCGCCGGCGAAGCTGAAGCGCGAGACGTCGGGCATATCGATCCCGGCAAGCTTGCCGGCATTGACCGCCGTCAGCCGCGTGGTCTTCTTGCCCGAGAGTAACCAGAAATCGTCCGGCGCGGTCAGGCTGTTCAGCGCAAAGACAATGCCCTTGGCGGTCGGCACAACACCCGACACATGCCCCAATTGCGTCAGGCGCGTGACTTTGCCGCTCGCCGTATCGACCGCAAAGGCCGGGGTTTCCTGCGTATCGTCGGCGGTAACGTAAATGGTCTTGCCATTCGCCGCCCAGGCGATCGAGCCGACCGAGCGGTCCCAGGCCTCTGTCAGCGCACGGACCTGCCCGGTCGCGAGATCGCGCAGCATCAGCACCTGGCGATCGGCCTCATAGCCGGGACGCTTCATGGCGAAATAGGCCAGGCTGCGGCCATCGGGCGAGACGGTCGGCAGATTGTCCATGCCGTCATTGGCGTCGGTCAGGTTGACCGGCGCCGCTGAGCCATCGGCGGGAACAGCGAAGATATCGAGGTTGGTCGACATGGACTCTATCCGCCCCGCCTCTCGCAGCGCGAAATAGACGGTCTTGCCGTCAGGGCTCCACGATACTTCCTCACCGCCGCCAAATGGCTTGGACGGCGCATCGCCGACCAGCGTTCCGCCGATCGCCACACCGTCACCGCTGGCGCCATCGGCATTGAGCGGGAGCACGAACAATTGCGAACGGCTGCCGTCTGACCATGTGTCCCAGTGCCGCACGAACATCTGGTCATACGTCCGCGCCGCGCCGGCGTTCGGGTCCTTCTTGACCATGGCCGGCGCGAGGCTCGGCGCACCGGGCCTGCGATCGGCCCAGACCAGGATCTTGTCCCCGGTCGGTGCAACCTTGAAGCCGCCGAATCCGCCCTGGAAGCCGGTCAGCTTGCGCGGTTCGCCGCCCGTGATCGCGACCGACCAGATCGCATCGTCGCCACCCTTGTCGGACTGGAAATAGACCGTTGAGCCGTCAGCGGAGATTTGCGGGCCGGTTTCGTTGACATCAGCCTCGGCGACAAGCTTTTCTGGTTTGGCATTCTTCTTCGTCAGGTCGAGCCGCCACAAATCGAAGCGCCCCTTGTCGGCGGCGAGATCGGTCTCGCGCTGTTGCCAGACCAGCCAATGACCATTGGCCGACACGTCGGGCGACGACACGCGCGACAGCATCGTGACATCGTCGATGGTGAGTTGGCGGGCAGCGGCTGGGTTGGAGGCTGCGGCGATCGCGATCAGGCTCGCGGACAGGATCATCTTCATGGTCGCAACGATAGAGCAGATGACGCCGCCTGAGCAACGGCCCGACCGTGGCCATTGGGCGACACTGCGCCATCATTCATATCCTGAAAACAGGTCCTGGCGCGGGCAGTTCATCCGCTTTCTCGCCACTCGGCAACCCGCGCGAAGGCGCGCAATGCTTTGCCGACTCTCCGCCAGCGCTCGATGGATTTCACGCGACGGTTCAGCGGTGGCGCGCGCCACGGTCGATCATTGGGAGCGTTGCGATACCATGTCGCCCGCGGCGCAAGCGACTGCCTAGCGAGGCTGTCCCGTGATCCGCGCAATCTCACGCGCGACCATCGTCTCGACCATCGCGGGCAGATGCGAATCGAGCCAGTCGCGCAGCATCGGACGGATCATCTCCCGCACCATGCCTTCGAGTGTGTCCGAGCCAGCCACCTCCGGCTTGATCACCATGCGCGACAAGGCTTCGAGCGGACTGCGGCTGGCCGCAGTGGTGTGCGGCGACAGGATCGGTTCGATCGGTGCAGGGGGAAATTCCGCCACCGGCGCTTCCTCGTCGGCCGCCTGGAACGGATCGCTCAGTTCGAGAATCGCGCCATGGCCGAAATCGTCGGTAGCGGTGCTGGGCAGCGGCACTGGAGCGCCTACCGGCTTGCGCACGCCGCGTGCGGATGCGGCAGCGTCGCCCTCTTCGGCGATGATGCGTTTGATCGACGAGAGGATGTCCTCCATCGACGGTTCGGCGCTGACATCCCCCATCGGCAACCCTTAAACCCGAGCGACCGCGTTTGGAGCGGTCCTACTTCGGCTCACCTGCGGGATTTGCGGTACCCCTGTCAACCGGCGCGTCGAGAATCGGGTCGAGCTGGCCAGTGACCTCGGAGGTCTGCGCCGGAGTCTGGCGGGTGCTCGTACCCACCGCCTGCACATCGGGCGCCGAACCCCAGTCGGACCATTTTCCGCTCACGCGCTTGTAGTTGGTGACCGGATCGTACAGCGCGCCGCCATCAAGACCGAGGTCGCGCGCCTCGGCACGGCCCATCGCGGCTTGCAGCGCGAAGCGCGCGACATAAGAATCACGTCGCGCCGTCACCAGAGTGACTTGCGAGTTGAGCAATTCCTGTTCTGCGTTGAGAATGTCGAGAATGGTGCGGTTACCGACGCTGTTTTCGGCGCGAACGCCTTCCAGCGACAATTTGTTCGCATTTACCGCAACCTCGGACGAGGCGATGACCTCCTCCGATGATTTCCATACCGCATAGGCGGACCGGGTATTGGCGACGACCGTACGCTCAGCCTCGGTAGCCTGTTCGATCGCCTGGCCGCGGCGCTCCTGCGATTGACGAATCTGTGCCGCCGGGCGCCCGCCCTGGTATAGCGGAACGCTGACGCCAACACCGACCGTGGCGGATTTACCCGATTGAGTGGCAAGCGGCCCGCCACCCAATGACCCAAAATAGTTATAATAATTGCCGCCAACATTGACGCTGAGCTTCGGCAGCCTGCCCGCGCGCGCCGCATCGACATCGAATTTGGTGGCATCGCGCGCCTTTTTCGCGGCGAGCAGAGTCGGATTCCGCTCCAGCGCGATATCGACGGCGCCTTCGGCATTGGCCGGCGTATCCGGAATCGCGGGCGGCTGTTCCAGCGTACCCGGCGCATCTCCAACCAGGCGAATATAGTTTTCGCGGCTCGAAATCAGCTTGGATTGGGCGGTCTGCAACTGGCTGCGCGCAAGCGCCAGTCGCGCTTCGGACTGCGCGACGTCAGTGCGGGTCAGATCGCCAACCTGGAAGCGATCGCGGCTTGCCTGCAGATTGACGTCGAGCACCTTCACATTCTGCTGATTGAGCGAAACGATCGCCGCATCGCGAATCACATCCATGTAAGCGCCGACCACGGCAGTGAAGAGCGACGATTCGGTGCCGCGCAGCCCAAGCTGATTTGCCTCGACCCGCGTTTTCGCCGCAGCGACGGAATTCCGCACCGCGCCGCCGCTGAAAATCGGCACCGAAAAATTCGGCGTCGCGACGAGCTGTCGGTCCGGCGACACAAAGTTGTTGGAGGCTTTCAGGACGTTTTCGGAATAGCCGCCCGTAACATCCAGTGACGGCAGGCCCTGAGAGCGTGCAATCGGCACATTCTCATCTTCCGACCGGACTCGCGCACGCTCTCCCGACAGCGTCGGATTGGTATTATAGGCCTTGGCCAGCGCGTCGCGCAGCGTCTCCGCCGCCGCGGGTGCGGCGATCAGCGTCATGGCGGTTCCGACGAGAAAATAGGTCCGACGCATAGTCAGCGGCATCTTTCAGAAGGTGAAGGTCTTGGCCCGGGCAAAACCAGGCAGCGGAACACAATCGATATCGGCGAAATCGAGCAGCGCGAAACCGCCCTCGCTCTTGCGGCCCGATGCCAGCCGAGTGATGCCGCGATCGGCGATTCCGGCGACGACGCGCCCGCCATCGCGCAGCTGCGCGACCAGCGATTCGGGAAGCTGTTCGACCGCGCCGTCGATCATCAGCACATCATAGGGGGCGCCATCGGCATGCCCGGCCTCAAGCGGCCCTTCGACCACGGTCACCTTTGCCGTGTCGGCCAGCGCCTCGCGCGCCAGCCCGGCAAGCGCGGCATCATTTTCCACGGCGACCACCGAAGCGACCATCTCGGCCAGCACCGCGGCGGTGTAGCCGCCGGCCGCGCCGATCAGCAGCACCTTGTCGGCGGGCAGCAGATAGGCTTCGGTCAGCAACCGCCCGGTCGCGATCGGCACATTCTGGAAACGCCCCTGTCCCAACGGCAGCGCGGTATCGCGATAAGCGATCGCCTGCGCCTCAACCGGCAGGAATGCTTCGCGCGGGACACGCGCCATCGCCGCGACCACGCGCGGGTCGCTCACCGCGTTGGTGCGCAACTGGCTTGCCACCATCGCATGGCGCATGGTTACGAAGCGGTCGGAATCGGTTGCCGTCAGTTTCATTGTGCCACCTTGTCGCACAACTGTTTTAGTCGCGCAATACACTTGTTTCTCTGGCGGGCTTGTATCGCGCGACAGGCTCCGCGCCAAGCGAGCGTTGCAGCCGCTGTGGCTGATTTTCTCGCCGATGTTCACAGTGGCGGTTGACAGGCACCCCGCCCCCTGTGCATTTCGCGCCCCTCGCATCGGGGCCCGATGGCGGAGTGGTGACGTAGAGGACTGCAAATCCTCGCACCCGGGTTCGATTCCCGGTCGGGCCTCCAACAGCCGGTTTCAGGCGGTCGCATAAGACCCCCTGACCAACAGCACGGGCATGGCGAGATGCCCCGAGGCCAGACCGGAGCGAGCGACAGGCGGCGATGAGATTCGAACCCGGAGCAGTTCTGCGCGGCGCCGATCTGTCGGACACCGAGCTCAGCGACCTTGATCTCTCCGGCGCGGTTTTCGAAGACTGCACCATTGCCGATCGCAACATGTCGGGCACGCGCTTCGAGGACGCCCGTTTTTCGAAATGCCGCATCATCCGTTGCCGGTTCGCCAGCGCGGATTTCCGCGATGCCATTTTCGAACAATGCACCTTCGCGGACGATCAGGGCCATGTCGGCGCGCAATTTGCCTTTTCGCGACTGGGGCAGGCCCGTTTTCACCGCTGCGACCTTTCGTTCGCGGCGTTCGAACGGTCGGACCTTCATGCCCTGGAAATGGAAACCTGCAATCTGCGCGGCGCGACATTCAAGAATGTCGATTTCGCGCGCAGCTTCGGGAAGAAGATCCTCAGATGGGCAGGCGCCATCAGGGGCTGCAATCTCGAACTGGCCGACCTCGCCGGGCTGCGCATGCCCGACTGTGATCTCAGCAACAGTCGATTTCGGGAGGCGGTCCTTTTCGATGCCGACTTCGAAGGCGCCGATCTGCGCGGTTGCGATTTCGGGCAGGCGCTCATTGCCGGCGCCAGGTTCGCCCGCGCCGATGTTCGGGGAGCGGACCTGACGGGTATGAACCTGACTGAGCTGGCAAGCTTCAACGAGATAAAGGTGTCCATGGATCAGGCATCTCAATTGCTGACCGCAATGGGTGTGGACGTCTGTCCCGAATGAACGATGGAGACGGACTCAAACGGCCGAGCCCGGCGCTGATGAACCGATCGAAGAATCCCGCCGATCGCTGGTCGGATGTCGACTTCCTGAAATTGCCGAAGGCGGTCGATTAGCCCGATTTCCGCTTGAACAGGTTGCGGAACGGATAGGCGAATTGCGCGCGATAACCGCGCGGCACCTCCTCCACCACGCCATAACCCGTGGGCCATTCACCCTTGGGGAAATGATGCGTGCCGAACAGCCGGTCGAGCCAGGGGAAGTGGATCGCGAAATTCTTGTCGATCGCGACATCCTCGATCCCGTGATGCCAATGGTGGAAGCGCGGCGTGACGAGGAACTGGCCGAGCCGGTCAAAATCACCACGCAGATTGGCGTGCACCAGCGAGGCGTAGATATAAACCATCGCGACATAGGCCTGCATCACCGACGGCGCGAAGCCGAAGGTCAGCAGCGGCAGCGAGGTTACCCCGCGCAGCAGGATGATTTCGACAAAGTGCATCCGCGATCCCGCCAGCCAGTCCATCGACCTGGCCGAATGATGCACGGCATGGAAACCCCATAGGAAGGGCCAACGGTGAAAGGCGCGGTGAAACCAATATTGCGTCAGGTCGGTGAGGAACATCGCCGCAGCGAACTGCACCAGCCAGGGCAAGCCGCCGACCCAGGCGCGGAACTGACCGAAATTGCTCGTCGAAGCCATGATGAAGGTCGATGGCGCCAGCGCGAGGAAGGTGATCAGTTGCACCATCATCGAGCTGACGAGATAATAGAACAAATCCTCGCGCCATTCGGTGCGAAACAGGCGCTGGTTGCTGCGATGCGGGAAGATCCGTTCGATCGGCGCGAACATCAACCCCGTCGCGATCATGTTCAGCGCGAAGAAATCAATTCCGAAAAAGATCCCCCAATTGTGACTTTCACTGGGCTGGACCGCCGCGCCGCCAAGCAGGGTGGCGAGCAGCGCGATGATCAGCGCGGTGGCACCAAGCGCCTTGCGCGGCCGGAGCAACAGGCTGAGCAGCGCCAGGCCATAGGCCGCCAGCAACGTGATATGGACAAAGGCGCGAAAGCCGCTCAGCCCGCGGACCAGCTCCAGCTGCGGCATTGCGAACCATTCCGGCCAGCGCAGCGCCGCGACGAAGCATAGCCCGGCCACGGCGAAGACCAGCGCGAAGAACCCCGCGAACCAGCCGGTACCGAAACCCCGCGCCTCGATCGGCGCCTCGAGATCGCGCAGCAAATTGCCGACCAGTCCCCGCTTCATTGCCCGCTCCCCTTTTCGCTGTGTCCGGTCATATCCCATGCGCGCGGGGAAAAGCCATCATGTCAGATCAGTCGCTCAAGCAGGCCGATCAATGGCAGGTCGGCGGGCGGCATGGCCAGCGCATGAAGGTCAGCCGGTGCGACCCAGTCGATCGCCGTCGCGTCCAGCGCGCGCGGCGCGCCACTCCAGTCGCGACAGATATACAATAGCAGCAGCAGATGCCGCTCGCCCAATGCTTCGCTGGCAAAGGCCGCGGGGGCAATCGCCGCCGGCGAAACGATGATGCCGAGTTCCTCTTCCAGTTCGCGGATCAGCGCGGCCTCGGGCGTTTCCCCCGGCTCGAGCTTGCCGCCGGGGAACTCCCACAGCCCGGCCATCATCTTCCCCGGCGGACGTCGTTGCACCAGGACCCGACCCGCGCCATCGATCAAGGCTGCGGCAACCACAGGAAATAGATCCGATCCCGCAGTTTTTGTGACGGCGTTCGCCATTGGTTAACTCTCTTGTCCTAGTTTGAAGTCATATTTATGGCTCAGGCGAACCCGCATGACGATGATGAGGATGATCAAAAGGCTCGCGGGAGATCGTAGGGGTGGCACAGCCATCGAATACGGCCTGATTGCCGCACTCGTCGTCATCACGATGATCGCCGCCTTTATCGAGGTTGCCAACACCACCACGTCGATGTGGGGCAATGTGAACACGAAAATGGAAAATGCACGCGCGGGAAACTAAAAAGTTCCCCGCCATCGGGTTTTCGATACGTTTTTTCGGTCCGGCTTAAACTTTCATCAACCTAGCGCTCCTAAACCTGTCTTTGCTGTCCCGGTCCTCCGGTTCAGCCGGGTAACTGAAGCTTGCTAACTGGAGACCGGAAATGAAGAAGATTCGCAATTTCATCAAGAACAGCAAGGGCGCGACCGCCATTGAATACGGCCTGATTGCAGCGCTGATCGCAGTCGCAGCAATCGCCGCAATGCAGGGCCTGGGCAACCAGCTGAAGACCACGTTCACCAACGTGTCGTCGAACATGAAGGCTACCTAAGCTTTCAACAACTTGTAAGAATTTGGCGGCGAAACTCCGGTTTTGCCGCCTTTTTCTTATCGCCATCGACAAGATGGTTAACGCTGTATTGTTCCGATTCTCAAAGCCGCCCCATGGCGAGAAACTTTTCGCGACGCGCCTGACGTAGCTGCTTGGGATCGAGTCCGCTCAATTCACCCAATGCGCTGCCGATCGCATCGCCGAGCGCCGCGATCGCCATTGCCGGATCGCGATGCGCACCGCCCAGCGGCTCCGGCACGATCATATCGATCACGCCAAGCCCCTTCAGGTCCTGCGCCGTCACCTTCATCGCCTCGGCCGCATCGGCAGCCTTGTCGGCGGTGCGCCACAGGATCGACGCGCAGCCTTCGGGTGAAATCACCGAATAGACGGCATGTTCGAACATCAGCACCTTGTTGGCCGCCGCGAGCGCGATCGCGCCGCCCGAGCCACCTTCACCGACGATCGCCGCGACCATCGGCACGCCCAGCGCCAGGCATTGCTCGGTCGAGCGCGCGATCGCTTCGGCCTGGCCGCGTTCCTCGGCCTGGACGCCCGGGAAAGCGCCCGACGTATCGACCAGGGTGACGACCGGCAGGCCGAATCGATCGGCCAACTGCATCAGGCGGATCGCCTTGCGATAGCCCTCGGGTTTGCCCATGCCGAAATTATGCCGCAGCCGGCTGGCGGTATCGTCGCCCTTTTCATGGCCGATGACCATCACGCGCTGCCCGCGGAATTGCGCAAAGCCGCCGAGAATCGCCTGATCATCGCCAAACGCACGATCGCCCGCGAGCGGCATGAAATCGTCGAACAACCCCGCGACATAGGTCAGGAAATGCGGCCGTTCGCCATGCCGCGCGACTTGCGTCTTCTGCCATGGTGTCAGCCGCGCATAGGTATCGCGCAGCGCCTTGTCGGATTTGGCCTGCAATCGCGCCACTTCGGCATCGATATCGACCGTGCCATCGGCAGCGGTCTCACGCAGTTCATCGATCCGCCCTTGCAGGTCGGCGATCGGTTTTTCGAAATCGAGGAAGCTTGCCATCAGGTCGCGTCGGTTAAGCCCCCTGCCCTTTCACGTCAACGCGCTCCTTCGCGTCGGCGCGGTGCTTCGCATCGGTCAACGGGTGGCGGCTGTTGACCAGTTCGACCAGTCGCGCGCTGTCGACATGGGTATAAATCTCGGTCGTGGCGATGTCGGCATGGCCAAGCATCGATTGCAGCGCGCGCAAATCCGCACCGCCTTCAAGCAAATGAGTGGCAAAGGCGTGACGCAGGACGTGCGGGCTGACGCGATCCGGCGGGATGCCCGCTTCGGCGGCCAGCGCCTTCAACAGCTGATAAAGCCGCACACGCGACAAATGGCTCTTGCCCGAGGGGAATAGCCATGCGCGATCGGTGGCGACCAGATCGCGCCACACCGCCACCGCCGCCCGCGCCCGGTCGGAAATCGGCACCAGTCGTTCACGCCCGCCCTTGCCGCGCAGAATCAGATAGGGCCGGTCGGGGGCGATGGCGTTCCGCGGCAACGACACCAGTTCGGTCGCGCGCAAGCCCGACCCATAAAGCAGTTCGACCAGCGCCAGCAGCCGCAAGTCGTTCGGATCAGGCGGATCGCGCGCGATCCTGGCGGCGATCGCGGCGAACAGCCGATCGACATCGCCGTGCCCGAGCGTTTTGGGCAGCGCGCGCTGCGCGCCCGGACGGGGCAACGCCGCCCCCGGATCGTCAGCCCGGTGCCCTTCATCGGCGAGAAAGGCATAGAATCGACGCAACGCCGCCGATTTGCGCGCCACACTGGAACGCGACAGCGTCAGCCAATGCTCACCCAACCGGCCCAGATCAGCGGTCGATGCCGTGGTCAGCCGGTATTCGAGATACTCGGAGGCCAGCATCAGGTCGCTGCGATAGGCGGCGACGGTATTCTTCGCCGCCCCCGCCTCAGCCGCCATCATTTCCAGGAACCGCTCGACCAAATCCCTATCGGCCAAACCCTTATCCGACAGCGACCGGTCCGCCGGCATGGTCAAAGCCGGGCGATCGCCTCGGCGGCGATCATCCGCGCTTCGCCGTCCAGGCCCACGGCCCGTAGCGCACTGACCGTCCGGAACAGGACTTCGGGCGGAACCCCGTGCCAATCACTGGTTTGCATGCCGATCGCCGCAAGCAGGAGCACCAGACCCGGCTGGTTCTGCCGCGCGGCGCGGTCGATCGCCCGGGTCCAGCTATTCTCAGTGCCGATCGATACCTCAAGCGAGCGGGCACCACCCTCGATATCGCCGGTGGGAATCTTGCCCAGCCCCGCCATGCCGGCAAAGAACATCCGCCGTTTCAGGCCGCTGCCGTCATTCTTGCCGGAATAAGCGCTGACATCGCCATAGCTGTAAGCCCTTGGCGCGTCGGGTTCGGCCAGCACCAGCATCGCCCAGGCATCGCTGCCCTTCTCCGCACGGCTCCGCCAGCGTTGCGCAAAACTGTCCAGCCCGGCGGTCAACATCGACGCGACGACCCGGTCGACATCGGCATCCACCGTATCGAGCGGCAGCCGCGCCACCGCCCGTGCGGTCAATATCAGTCGCGCGAAGCGGCCATCGGCGGTCTTGGGTTCGTCCCACAAGCTGCGCAACGCGGTCATCCGCTCGGCCCGGGTCGCGCCATTATAGGCGGTGCGGAGATCGCGGGCGACTGCGATCTCGGCGATCGACTGATCGTCCCCGCCATCGAGCGCGCCATAGAGATCGACCAAAGCCGCATTCGACAGCACACCCCGTGCCGCGGCATACTCCGCCGGCGCGATACGGCTGCGCGTATCGAGCATCGGCGACAAGGCACGCCACGACTGCACATGCGGTGCGGCGGTCTTCAGCAAGCTGTCGGGAATCACGGTTCCCGTCGCCGTGGCCAGGCCATAGCGAAACGCCGTCAGTTGCGAGACACTGTCCCACTCGATCGTGATCGCCTGGCGTCCCCGCGAGCCGGAGCCGGCGACCTTCTTCGCGAGCAGCATGTCGATGCCGCGCGCAACGCCCGCTTTCTCCGCGGCGTTGAGCGCCGGGGTCGCCTTGGCCGGCAATCCGGCCAGCCCGGCGCAAATGCCCGGCGCAAGCAGCCAGGCGCGTTCGCGCGCGACCCTGGCGCCCTCATCGGCAAGTGTGCAGAGCCCGCCGGGGTCGCCGGTCGCCAGCGCCGCCTGCATTGCCGCCTGATAGAGTTTGGGCGTGTAATTGTCCGAATCGACATTCTGCACGAGCGCGCGTGCCGCAACCGATTCGCCCATCCGAACCAGCAGCCAGGCGCGCTCGGCAGCGAAATCGGCGCCATTGACGCGCGCCGGCGTGTCGATTCGCGCTACAATCGCGCGGCGCAAGCCGATCGACAGCCAGCGCGAGGCGATCGGCCCATCCAGGCGCCGCATCAGATTTTCGAGATAGAGCCCATCGGCGCCACGGAACGCGGTCGGCCCAAGCGCGCCCTCTGCCGGGCCGGCGGCGCCGACACTGGCCAGCGATCGCCGCGCATAGTCCGGCATCTCATAGCGAACGCTCGTCGTGACTTGCGGCAGCGTGGGATCCACGACGGGCGGCGTCGCCGCCGTAACCGGAACATCCGGTGCGTCGGGCGAGTCCGGCAACGCCGGCGCGGAAACCGCCCCGGAGGCCGTCGGGCGCGGCACCGGCACAGCCGTTGTCGGACGTGGGCGTGGGGGAGCCGTCGGCGCGGGCGTCGTGACCGGTTCGTTGAACCCGGGCGGCAGCAGCGATTCAGGCTTGTCCTGACCCAGCGCGGGGATTCCCGCGCCGAGCAACATCACCGCAATTGCGCCGAGCGAAGCGCTAGTTCGAGAGATTCGCAAGCGGAACCACCTTCTCGACCCGAACCGGCGCCTTTTCCTTGGCGCTTCCGGCGAGCAAAAATAGTCCGCCGACCAGCACGACAAGAACGACGATGAGCGTAACCATCAAGCGGGACATGAAAAAACCCTGTGAAAACCAATGGGTGAAAACGAATTACAATCCGGGCGCAGCGACCTTTTGCCGCAGACGCGGGGTCGCTGTATAGCCCCGGCGCAATGTTGCAAAGCCACTCGCCTCCTGAGCCCTGGACCGGCCTGCCCATCGTTCTCGTCGGCCTGATGGGTGCAGGCAAATCGACCGTCGGCCGCCGGCTCGCCGCGCGCATGCGCTTGCCCTTCGTCGATGCCGACACGGAAATCGAGACCGCAGCCGGAATGTCGGTCGCCGACATCTTCGAGAAATTCGGTGAAGCGCACTTCCGCGACGGTGAACGCCGCGTCATCGCACGGCTGATCGATGGCACGCCAAAGATCATCGCCACCGGCGGCGGCGCCTTTATCAATGACGAAACACGCGCGCTGATTCTCGACCAGACGATCGCGATCTGGCTCGACGCCAATGCCGATGTGCTGGCCGATCGCGTACAGCGGCGCGATTCCCGTCCGCTGCTGCGCGGGCGCAATCCGCGCGACGTGCTGATCGAACTCGCCAAGGTGCGCAACCCGTTCTACGCGATGGCGCCGATCCGCGTGCCGAGCCACCACGCGCCGCACGAAGTTACCGTCAACGCCATCCTGAAAGCCCTCGGCACATGAGCATCATCACCGTCGAGCTGGGTGCGCGAAGCTATAAGGTGATCGTCGAGAATGGCTTGCTCGCCCGGGCCGGCGAGCATCTCGCGCCGCTGTCGCGCGGACGCACCATGGCGATCGTCACCGACGAGAATGTCCGGCCGCATCTCGCCACGCTGCAAGCGTCGCTGAGCGCTGCGGGCGTCGCGAGCGAAGCGATCATCCTTCCTCCCGGCGAAGGCAGCAAGAGCTGGGCGACGCTGGAATTGCTGACCGATCGCCTGCTCGATCTCGGCATCGAGCGCGGCGATCATGTCATCGCGCTTGGCGGCGGCGTGATCGGCGATCTGGTCGGCTTTGCGTGCAGCATCGTCAAGCGCGGCTGCGGCTTCGTGCAAATCCCGACAACATTGCTTGCCCAGGTCGATTCGTCGGTCGGCGGCAAGACCGCGATCAATTCGCGTGCCGGCAAGAATCTGGTCGGCGCGTTCCATCAGCCTGCACTGGTACTGGTCGATCCGACCACGCTCGACACGCTGCCGCTGCGCCAGGTTCGCGCCGGTTATGCCGAAGTGGTGAAATATGGCCTGATCGACGATTTCGAGTTCTTCGAATGGTGCGAAGCCAATGCCGCCGCCTTGCTCGCGGGCGATGCCGACGCCCGAACTTATGCGATCGCCCACAGCATCGCCGCCAAGGCACGCATCGTTGCCGAGGACGAATATGAAACGACCGGCAAGCGGGCATTGCTCAACCTCGGCCATACCTTCGGTCATGCGCTGGAGGCGGAGGCGGGTTTTTCCGACAGGCTGTTGCACGGCGAGGGCGTCGCCGCAGGCATGGCGCTGGCCTTTGGTTATTCGGCGCGGCGCGGCCTGTGTACGGGTCAGGACGTCGCGCGTGTCACCGCCCATCTGCGCGCCATCGGCTTGCCCGACAGCGCGCCGGCGGCGAACATCAATGCCGATGGGACAACGCTGGTCGCGCACATGCTGCATGACAAGAAAATGGACGCCGGCACCCTGCCCTTCCTGCTCGCGCGCGGCATCGGGAAGACCTTTGTCGACAAGTCAGTCGAGCTGGCGGACGTAACGCGCTTTCTCGACGAGCAGCGCGAGATGGCCGCTGCCTGAGTTCGACCCAGCGCATATGGCGAGGATGTCGTGATGAAGGGTGTGCTTGTTTCGTTTTTGGTGCTGATCTCGGCGATCGCATCGACGGTTTCCGCTACCCCCGTTCCCGCCAGTTTTGACAGCACTGGTACGGACAAGGCAGCAATCGAGACGTTGCTCGACAGCTATACCAAAGCGGTATCGACCAAAGATCAGGCGCTGTTCGAATCGCTACTGCTGAACAAGGCCATTCCGTTTTCGTCCGCCAGCTCGGCGATAAAGGCCGGGACCACTGAACAGAGCACCCGGCACTATGACGATTTCCGCAAGGGAGTGTTCGAAGGGCCGAAATTCACGCAGCGCTTCCAGGACATCCACATCCAGCAGGACGGGCCGTTGGCCAATGTGTCGCTCGTGTTCGTGAACACATCGTCTCAAGGCTCAAACTGGGGCTGGAAAACGCTTCAGCTGCTCAAGGTCGATGGCCGGTGGAAAATCGCGAGCGAGTTCTTCACAAACCATGACTGAACACCATCATCGCCTTTGCTTCGGCGGGCTCAGCCAGGCGTGCGCAGCGCGATCCAGGCCAGCCACAACCATCCAATAATCAGCAGCGCGCCACCAATGGGTGTGACCGCGCCAAGCCAGCGCGGCAGGCCCAGCGCCATAAGATAGAGCGAGACGGCGAAGATCGCGCCGCCAATCAGGAACAGGCTGGCCGGCCCTTTCGCGTCCAGGCGCAGCACGGCAAGCGCGGCCACGGCATGGATCAGCTGATACTGCCCGCCCGTCTTCAGCCACTCCGCCGCGGCACCGGTCGCGCCATGCGCACCGAACGCGCCGGCCCCGACCGCAAGCGCGCCCGACAGCGCCGCGAAGATCATCAATATCTGTGTCATCCACACCCCGCTTGCGCCGCAACGCGTTTGATCTGGTCTCTATCGGAACGTTGCAGCACTGCCAGCCGACCATCGAAGAAGATCAGCGTGGCCCCGCCAAGCGCCTTGTTCGGGTCGCCGATCACCGCGACGATTTCCTTTCCGGCTCCCGTGCGAAAATGGATCGCGATGTCCGCCTCGATTCCCTTGCAATCGCCACGGCGTGGTCGTGCCCGCTTCAACGCGGCGATCGCGGCAACGATCTGTTTGCGCTTTAGCCAGCACGTCTTTTCGGGACGGTCGGCAACGACACCTTCGCTCCGCTTCGCGTAATAATCCCCATCATCATCCCGAACGATGTCGCTGGCCGGCCAGATTTCGGACAAGATCAGCCGAGCGGACTTGATCGTGCGGGAATCGACGTGGCGAAATGCCCTTGCGGCGCCCTCACCGCTCCCAGCCCAGACCGGTCCGGCCAGGCAAGCCGACAAGACTGTCGCCACGATCAGCCCGCCCACTCTCATAGCGCCAAGGTCGATAGCCATGCCGAGGCTTGCGCAATGACCAGCGCCAGCGCCACCGCCAGCGCCGCGACGCTGATCGCCAGCACGGCTCCCGCCAGCATGTCCTTCGCCGCCTTGATCTCGGGATGGATCTCCGGGTGAAGCCGGTCGATCACCGTTTCGACCGCCGAATTGATCAGCTCGAGCGCCAGCACCAGCGCGCTCGTCACCGCGACCAAGGCCCACCAGACCGGCGACGGGCGCAGGATCAGCAGCGCGACGATCGCCAGGGCCGCGAGACAGCCTTGAGTCCGGAAGCTGCGCTCGCGCCGCCATGCCGCCTGCCAGCCCGCCACGGCAAAACCGAGCCGGTCGCGCAGCGGGCGATTCTTCATTTCGCGCCGGACTCGCCGATGCCGCTCCGGGCATCCTGCGTGATGATACGGTCGCGCGCGGCGCGAACGTCGCCGCTTTCATATTGCGCCTTCAATCGTTCCTTGTCGCGAGCGCGGTAGTGGTCCTCAGTCCGGGTGATCTCTTCTTCCTCGATGCCCAGGCTGCGCATCGCCAATCTGGCCATCTTGACCGCGGATTCCATCACTTCGCGCACCACGCCCGCGGTCGGAGCATCCCTCAGCTTGACCAGGGCGCGACGATCATAGGCGCGCACGAAAATCTCCGCCTTGGGGAACGCCTCATGCACCGCCTCGACCAGGTCGGGGCCGATCTGATCATTGTCGATGCAGAACATGATCAGTTCGGCTTCCGCCGCGCCGGCCTGGCGCAGCAGATCCATGCGCGTGCCGTCGCCATAATAGACCTTGGCGCCAAAATTCCCGGCAACGTCGATCATTTCGATATCCATGTCGATCAGCGTCACCGGGATGCCCTGCGCCACCAGCATTTGCCCGACCGTCTGGCCGAACCGCCCATAGCCGACGATCAGCGCATTGGCGCCGTCCGACGTCGGCCCCTCGCGATCCTCCAGGCGAACGGGTTCGGTCCGGATGCGCTGCGTTATGCGCATCAGGAACGGCGTCGTCGCCATCGACAAGGTGACAATCGCGCCGAACAGGCTTGCCGCTTCGGGCGCGATCAGCAGCGCATTCTGCGCCTGCGCGAACAGGACGAACGCGAATTCGCCGCCCTGGCTGAGCAACAGGCCCAGCGCCAATGCCTCGCGCCAGCGCATCTTGAACAACAATCCGATGCTCATGATGATCGCGGCCTTGGTCGCGATCAGCGCGAGCGCCATCCCGGCGACGAACAATGGCCGCTCGGCAATCGCATGCAAGTCGAGCAGCATGCCGATGGTCAGGAAGAACAGGCCGAGCAGGATCGAGCGGAATGGCTCGACATCAGCCTCCAGTTCATGACGATAAGGCGAATCCGCCAGCATCACGCCGGCGACGAACGCACCGAGCGCGGTCGACAGGCCAAGCGATTCCATCACTGCCGCACTGGCGATGACCGTGAACAGTCCGGCAAAGACGAACATCTCACGCTCACCCATATTGCCGATGATGCGGAACAGCGGACGCAACAGGAAACGTCCGGCAAGGATCAGCCCGGCAATCGCGATCAAGGTATAGATGAACAGCAGCCAGCCCGGCGGGCCATTGGCGTCCGCGGGGTTGCGCGACATCACCGCGATGATCGTGATCAACGGCACGATCGACAAATCCTGGAACAGCAGGATCGAAAAGGCGCGCTCGCCGAACGGCGTGCGCATACGTCCGGCCGATTGCAGCATCGGCAGGACCTGAGCGGTCGACGACAAAGCGAGCGGCAAGCCAAGCGCGAGCGTCGCGGCGAATGACGAGCGCGTCGCGACCCATACCACGCCCGAAATAGCGAGGCCGCACAACACGACCTGCAGCGCGCCAAGCCCGAAAATCTCCTGCTTCATCCGCCAGAGCCGCGACGGGTTCAGCTCCAGTCCGACGATGAACAGCAGCAACGTGATGCCGAGTTCGGCAATGCCCATCTTCGATTCGGCCCCGCCGACCAGGCCAAGCAGTTGCGGCCCGACCACCGCACCGGCGACGAGATAGCCGAGCGTGGCGCCGAGGCCGAAGCGCCGGAAGATCAGCACGAAGACCAGGCCGAAGCCGAGCATCATCACGCCGTCGCGAAGCAGGGAGGGGCCGTGCTCCATCAGCGCACCACCCCAAGGTCGGCCTGCGCGGCCGCTTCGGCCGCGGCTTCGAAGGCAAGGCGGATCGAGGCGTGCCGCGCGCTGTGCGGCAAGGCCGGGACGAACAGGTCGAGGCCGGTCCAGTCCGGCAATGGCCCTTCGCCCGCCAGCCATGCGGTCAGCGCATCACGCGCCTCGGCCAGTTGCTCGGGCGTCTTGCCGGCGATGTCCGCCGCGAGCAGCGACGACGATGCCTGGCCCAGGGCGCAGGCCCGGACCAGCATGCCGACTTCGCTGACCCGGCCCCGGGCGTCGAGATTGATATCGACCGTGACCCGGCTGCCGCATACCGGCGAGCGCTTCTCCGACGATCCCATCGGATCGCTCAGCCGCTCCTGATAAGGAATGGTCGCGGCCAGCCGCAGGATTTCGGTATTGTAGAGCGGCGCGTTCATCGCCGCGCTCTCTCGGTCATATTAGCCTCGCTCCCGGTCATGCTGTTGTCCGCCCCGAAGACCGGCTCGCCCTTGCGCCGCCGGTCGACGAAATCGGCGATGCTGGCGCTGGTCTTGTTGAGCAACGGATAAGTGCGGGAATCGGTCAGCCAGAGCGGGCGCCGCGACGGGCCACCGCTCATCGTATCGGTCACCAGCACCACGAGCAGGAAGACCAGGCTGGCCAGGATCAGGCCCTTGATCGCGCCGAAGCCGAAGCCGAGCGCGCGATCGACCGGGCCAAGCACCGAAGTCCGCGTCCGGTTGCCGATCGCATTGGCCACCATGCGGCCGGCAAAATAGGTCACGCCGGAAATGATCGCGAAGGCCAGCACCGCCGCGCCCGACGCCGTGCCGACCATCGGCGAGAGGATCGCGGAGACCGGCATGTGAAAGAGCTTCAGCGCGAACACGATCGCCACCCAGGCGAACAGCGACAGCACTTCAGTCACGAAGCCGCGCATCAGCCCCAGGCCCGCCGAACCGATCACCGCGATCAGCACCAGGATGTCGAGTGCGGTCAGTCCCATCAAAATGCCTTCATGCCCTTGCGCGCGTCCCACCCCCGATCCGTCGCGTCGGGCAAGGTCAGGAAATCCGGCGCAACATCTGCGGCCTGTTTCTCGACGTCGCTCGAAACGAACGGCGGGGTGGTGTCCCGGAGTGACGGAGATAGAGCGCGGAGCCGGTCGGCGCTACCCACGCCCGAGCATATGATCGACGAAAGCGCCGAGCGTCTTGAACCCGGCAAGCTTCAGGCCGCTCTTGTCCTCGGTCATCGCGGCGGGAACCAGCGCGCGTTCGAACCCCAGCTTGCTCGCCTCTTTCAGCCGGAGCGCGCCATGCGCGACCGGCCGGATTTCGCCCGACAGCGCGATCTCGCCAAACGCGACCGCATCCACCGGCACCGGCCGCTCGCTCAGCGCCGAAACCAATGCCGCGGCGACCGCCATATCGGCGGCCGGATCCTGCACGCGATAACCGCCGGCGATGTTGAGATAGACTTCCGACGTCGAAAAGCTCAGCCCACAGCGCGCCTCAAGCACCGCCAGCACCATGGCGAGACGGCCCGAATCCCATCCGACCACGGCCCGGCGCGGCGTCGCGCCCGAGGCGAGGCGCACGACCAGCGCCTGAATCTCGACCAGCACCGGTCGCGTTCCTTCCAACGCCGGGAACACGGTCGTCCCCGTCACGCCTTCGTCACGCTGCGTCAGGAATAGCGCGGAGGGGTTGGATATTTCGGCCAGCCCTTCGGCGACCATCGCAAACACCCCGATCTCGTCCGTGCCGCCGAAGCGATTCTTGATCGCGCGCAGGATGCGATATTGATGGCTGCGCTCACCCTCGAAACTCAACACCGTATCGACCATATGCTCGAGCACGCGCGGCCCGGCGATGCTGCCATCCTTCGTCACATGCCCGACCAGCACCACCGCGGTGCCGCGTTCCTTGGCGAAACGGATCAGTTCCTGCGCCGACGCGCGCACCTGACTGACCGTGCCCGGCGCGCCTTCGATCAGGTCGGAATGCATCGTCTGGATCGAATCGATCACCAGCAGCGCGGGCGGCCGCCCCTGCCCCAACGTCGTCAGGATGTCGCGCGTCGATGTCGCCGCGGCGAGCTGCAGCGGCGCATTGCCAAGCCCGAGCCGGCGCGCGCGCAACCGCACCTGATCCGCCGCTTCCTCACCCGAGACGTAAACCACCGGCAATCCGGCAAGCGCCATCTTTGCCGCCGCCTGCAACAGCAAGGTGGACTTGCCGATTCCCGGGTCGCCGCCGATCAATGTCGCCGACCCTTCGACGAACCCGCCACCCAAGGCGCGGTCCAGTTCGGCGATCCCGCTCGGCATCCGCTCGGGCAAGGCGATCTCGGCATCGAGCCCGACCAGCTGGAACGCCCGCCCGCCCGACTGGAGATTATGCTTGGCCTGGAACGGCGTGACGGTGCCGCCGGCTTCCTCGACCAGCGTGTTCCATTCCGCGCAATCGGCGCATTGCCCGGCCCAGCGATGCGAGACCGAGCCACAGGCCTGACAGACATAGCGCTTCTGAGGTTTTGCCATGCGCGCCTCTTAGCGGAACCGGAACGAGAGGGGAACAGGCAACTTATTCCCCTCCCCAAAAAGGGAAGGGAATAAGAGAGTGCCGCACTATAATTGAGCCAGGCTCAACCCCGCGCCGGAATCGCCAGCCCCTTCTCCACCGCTGGCCGCGCCAGGCCGCGTTCCAGCCACGCCGGCACATTCTTCAACGTGGCAAACTCCACGATCTCGCCGGCCTCGTAAAAGCCGATCAGGTTCCTGACCCAGCCAAGCGTCGCGATATCGGCAATGCTGTACGCGTCACCCATGATCCAATTCCGCCCTTCGAGGCGTTGTTCGAGCACGCCAAGCAACCGCTTCGATTCCGCCGCATAGCGGTCGCGCGGGCGCTTATCCTCAAACTCGCGCCCGGCGAATTTATGGAAGAAGCCGAGCTGCCCGAACATCGGACCCAGCCCGCCCATCTGCCACATCAGCCAGGCGATGGTTTCGTAACGCGTGGCCGGGTCGGCGGAGAGGAATTTGCCGCTCTTCTCGGCGAGATAGATCAGGATCGCGCCGGATTCGAACAGGCCGATCGGTTTGCCGCCCGGACCGTCGGGATCGATGATGGCGGGAATCTTGCCATTGGGGTTGAGCGAGAGGAATTCCGGGGTCCAGCTCTCATTCTTGCCGATGTCGACGAGGTGCGGTTCATAGGGCAACCCTGTCTCCTCCAGCATGATCGATACCTTGACGCCATTGGGCGTCGGCAGGCCGTAAAGCTGGATGCGGTCGGGGTGTTGCGCCGGCCAGCGGGTCGTGATCGGAAAATCGGCAAGATCGGTCATGAAGCTCTCCTTCGCCGGGGAGATAGTCATGCGGCCCCGGCTTCGCTATGGCCCGCCGATCATGCAGGCCACCGACCTCCGCGTCGCCCTCTTCAGCGGCAACTATAATTACACCCGCGACGGCGCCAATCAGGCGCTGAACGTGCTTGTCGGGTATCTGCTGAAACAAGGGATTACAGTCCGCGTCTATTCGCCGACCAGCCGCAAACCAGCCTTTCCCGCGACCGGTGACCTGGTCAGCGTACCGTCGCTGAAATTGCCCGGACGAGCCGAATACAAGATCGCCCGCGGTCTGCCGGCCAGCGTGCATCGTGACCTCGCCGAATTCGCGCCGAATTTGATTCATGTGTCCGCCCCGGAAGTCCTTGGTCATCGTGCGGTGACCTATGCGCGCCAGCACGATATTCCCGCCATCGCCTCGCTGCACACGCGGTTCGAAACCTATGCCCGCTATTATGGCCTCGGTTTCCTTGAACCGGTCATGATCCGCTTGCTCACCCGCTTCTACAATCGTTTCGACCAGGTGGTGACGCCGAGCCAGTCGATGGCATCGCTGATCCGCCAATGGGGGGTGACAACGCCGGTTTCGATCTGGTCGCGCGGGGTGGATCATCAGCGCTTCCGGCCCGGCGCGCGCGACCTGGCATGGCGCCGGTCGCTCGGCATTGCCGATGACGAAGTCGCGATCGGCTTTCTCGGCCGGCTCGTGCTGGAAAAGGGCCTGGATATTTTCGCCGACGTCGTGACGACGCTGCGCGAACGCGGCGTGAAACACCGCGTGCTGGTCATCGGCGACGGCCCGGCACGGGCATGGTTCGCGGAACGCGTGCCCGATGCGGCCTTTGCCGGCTTCCAGCGCGGCGACGACCTTGGTCGCGCGGTGGCGTCGATGGATGTGCTGTTCAATCCCTCGGTGACCGAGACCTTCGGCAATGTCACGCTGGAGGCTATGGCAGTCGGGGTTCCGGTGGTGGCGGCGCGGGCAACTGGCGCCATCGACCTGATCGAGGAGGGCGTGAACGGCTATCTCGTGCCGCCACGCGACGTGAATGCCTATGCCGACGCGATCGCGCGGCTGGTCCAGAATGACGAGGCCCGCCGCGCTGCGGGCGCGACGGGCCATGCCAAGGCGGCGGCCTATGAGTGGGACGCGATCAACCAGACGATGATCGATACCTATCTCGAGGTCATGGCACGCCGGGGACTTTAACGCCGCGTGCGGCGGGTGAGATTATCGCCAGTCGAACGCCAGCGGCGCCTCGCGAAACGCGAAGCGGTCGAGATGGCGCGCAACCGCATCCTTCAAGCCGTTGAGCTGTGCGGGCGAACTTGCATCGATCCGCACCTCCAGCGCCTCGGCGCCGGCATCGAACGTCACCAGCCCGTCGCCGGGCCAGTCGGCGCCGCGCGCGTTCTTCGGGAACACCACGGTGCCATGCTCAGGGGTGAACGCCACCTCCAGATTATGCTGCCAATGCTTGCACAATTGCTGGAGGTAGCGGCTCCCGTTCGCGGTCGGAACCGCAGCGACAGCCGCTACCGCGCTCATTTCAGCCGCTCGATCTTCTGCGCGACCTCGTCGAGCAATGCCGCGATCTCATGTTGCGTATCGCCCTCGATATCCTCGCGCATCAGCCGATGCTGCAGAACCGAGCGAAGATTGTGCATCGCGCGGCGTACCGGGGCGACGTCAGTCCGCTCACGCTGTGCGCCGACTTCGGCGAGCCGCGCGAACAGGGCGTCGACCTGTTCCCGGTTTTCCGTGAGATGCGCGGTCCCGGCTTCGGTCACCGCGAACAGCTTCTTGGCGCCCTCGGCGACCTGTTCCTCGATCAAACCCATGTCGGACAACAGGGTGATGGTCGGATAGACCACGCCCGGGCTGGGTGCATAAGCGCCACCGGTCAGTTCCTCGATCTCGCGGATCAGGTCATAGCCGTGACGCGGCTGATCGGCGATCAGCTTGAGCAGTACGAGCCTGAGCTCGCCGCCATCGAACATCCGTCCGCGGCCCCGGCCTCGACCACCGCGACCTTCATCGCTGACTTCCCAGCGGACCTCGAACGGACCCCAGCGGCGCGAACCGCCGCGCGGACCCATGTGATGGCCGCCCATACGGCCATGGCAGCCGCCTCTTTGTGTATTGAACATCATATACCTCTCATATGTCATGATGGCGCTAAGATATATCTTGAAACAGTTTAGACAATAGGGAGGGCGAAAAAATTTCGCCGCTTGAGACTCGCATCTCACTTCCTCGCTTCCCCGGCGAAGGCCGGGGTCCAGTTGGGACGGCCGAAGTAACGGAGCACAACGCCGGTTCCCTTCTGCATCGCGACTGGGCCCCGGCCTTCGCCGGGGAAGAGGCCCAGTGTCGAACGGGGTGGTTAGCGCGCGCGTACGCTCCTATCTTGGCGCACATGGCCGACCTGTTCGCGACGTTTGATCCCCCTGCCCGCGAAACGATCGCGGAAAATGCGCCGCTCGCCGACCGGCTGCGCCCGCGCACGCTCGGAGATGTCGTCGGGCAGGAACATATCACCGGTCCAGAAGGCGCGATCGGGCGGATGGTCGCGGCCGGCCGCCTGTCATCGATGATCCTGTGGGGGCCGCCGGGCACCGGCAAGACGACGATCGCGCGACTGCTTGCCGATGCGGTCGATTTACGCTTCGTCGCGATCAGCGCCGTGTTTTCGGGCGTGGCCGATCTCAAAAAGGCTTTTGCCGAGGCGCGCGAGCACGCGAAGATCGGCAAACGCACCTTGTTGTTCGTGGACGAAATCCATCGCTTCAACCGCGCGCAGCAGGATGGTTTTCTGCCTTATGTCGAGGATGGCACCGTCACTCTGGTCGGGGCAACGACCGAAAACCCGTCCTTCGAACTCAACGCCGCGGTGCTCAGCCGTGCGCAAGTGCTGATCCTCCGCCGTCTCGATGCGGCGGCGCTGGGCAAGCTGCTCGACCGCGCGGAACAGGTCGAGGACCGCCCCCTGCCCCTCACGCCCCCGGCCCGCGAGGCGATGATCGCCAGCGCCGATGGCGACGGCCGTTTCCTGCTCAATCAGGCGGAGACATTATTCTCGGTCGAGTTGCCCGAACCGCTCGATCCGGCCGGGCTGTCCGCGTTCCTGCAGCGCCGCGTTGCGGTCTATGACAAGGATCGCGAAGGGCATTACAACCTGATCTCCGCACTGCATAAATCGCTGCGTGGGTCGGACCCGCAAGCGTCGCTCTATTATCTCGCGCGCATGCTGACCGCCGGCGAGGAGCCACTCTACGTCCTGCGCCGCATCACCCGCTTCGCCAGCGAAGATATCGGGCTCGCCGATCCCAATGCGCTGGTGCAGTGCCTCGCCGCCAAGGACGCCTATGATTTCCTCGGCAGCCCGGAAGGCGAGCTCGCCATAGCCCAGGCGTGCCTTTATTGCGCCACCGCACCCAAATCGAACGCCGCCTATGTGGCGCAAAAGGCGGCGTGGCGCAGTGCGAAGGAGACCGGCTCGCTGATGCCGCCGCAGAATATCCTCAACGCGCCGACCAGGCTGATGAAGGATATCGGCTACGGCAAGGGCTACGCCTATGACCATGACACCGAGGGCGGCTTTTCGGGCGCGAATTACTGGCCCGAGGAAATGAGCCCGCAGACCTTTTACGAACCGACCGATCGCGGCATGGAAAAGCGCATTGCCGAGCGCATGGCGTGGTGGCGGGAGATGAAGGACAACGGACCCAGGGAGGGCGAACGATGAGCCTCGACTGGGAAAGCGTCACCGCCTTCGCGCTCGGCCTGCCCGATACCGAAATGTCGACCAGCTATGGCAGTCCGGCGGTCAAGATCGTCTCCAACGGGCGCGCCTTCATCCATACCGGCCGCGAGGCGGACTCCTTCGTGCTGGCGATCGATCAGGATACCAAGGAGGTGCTGATCGAGACCGATCCAGACACTTTCTGGCAAACGCCGCATTATCATGGCTGGCCCGGCCTGCTGGTGCGCTACGACAGCAGCGACCCCGAGCGGGTCCATGCGATGATCGAACGTGCGCGCGACTGGGCCGCTGCAAGGCCCAAGGTGAAGCCGCGCCCCAGGGCAAAATCAAACAGGGCGAAACAATGAGCTTTGGCTGGGACGACGCGGTTGCCTTTGCGGTGTCGCTTCCCGGTGTCGCGATGGGCGCCGGCGCGAAGGGATCGACCTCGCCACAAATTCGCGGACAACAGCTTGTCTCGCAAGGTCGTGCGCCCGACAGCTTCGTGCTGCGCGCCACGCGCGGGGAAATCGAGGTATTGAAGGAAACCGATCCCGACTGTTTCTGGCAGACGCCGCAATATGAAGGCTGGCCGACGGTATTGGTGCGAGCCGACGCGGCCGATCCGGACCGGCTGAAAACGCTGATCGAACGCGCCTGGTGGGATCGCGCCACGAAAGCGCAACGGGCGGAGCGTGGTGGCGATCGCCCCTGATCATTTCACCCGTTTCGTCGCGATCGACTGGTCGGGCGCCAAAGGCAGCAGCCATCCGGGTATCGCACTGGCGCTGTGCGAGACGGGCGATACCGCGCCGGTCATCGTCGATCCGCCAGGCAAGGCCTGGTCGCGCACCGAAATTCTCGACTGGCTTCGCGCCCGCGCCGACGCACCGCTACTGGTCGGGTTCGACTTCAGCTTCTCGCCGCCCTTTCTCGAGCGCGGCGCTTATCTGCCCGGCGAATCCGTCACCACCAATCCACGCGATTTCTGGGCCTATGTCGACGCCCAGAGCCCCGATGCCGACCTTGGCGCCGCATCGTTCCTCGAAACCCGTCGCGGCACGCATTTCTATCTCGGCGCGGCCGATGGAACCAAGGCGGACTTCATGCACCTCCGCCGCGTCGAGGCGCATCACAAGGCCAATGGCGGCGGCAAACCGACCACCGTGTACGATGCGATCGGCGCGGCGCAGGTCGCCAAGGCAAGCTTTGCTGGAATGCGATTGCTGCATCATCTGGGCGCGGCGATTCCCGTCTGGCCGCTCGATCCCGTTCCGGCAACGGGCGCGTGCATCGTCGAGATCTACACCGCGATCGCCGCTCGCGCCTCGGGACTTCGCAAGGGCCTGAGCAAGCTGCGCGACGCGTCCGCACTCGATACGGCTCTGGCGGCAACCGGATCGAAGCCGCACGTCCCGCTCGCCCGCTATACCGACCACGCAACCGACGCGATCCTCACCGCCGCCTGGCTCCGCGCCAATGTGCATCGCGACGCGCTGTGGCGACCAATTGCGATGACTCGCGAAATTGCGCGCACAGAGGGCTGGACCTTCGGCGTGTCCTGACGCATTTAGCGCCGAACACGACAAGTCGGGGGCCAAGCCTCCGGGGTAGGCCGGTTTAGCTCAGTTGGTAGAGCGCCAGTTTTGTAAACTGGATGTCGCGGGTTCGATTCCTGCAACCGGCACCATTCCCGATTCAAAGTCTGAACCCCGGGACGCAAGCCGCCAGCCCTTCGCTTGCGATGATTCTTGCGCGTTTGGCGGCCATCCATACCATCGCTCCGCCCGGGCCGCCTGTCGGTTTCGGGCAGGATGAAACCTAATCCGCCGTGCTCCCCTGGATCAGCCGAAGCCAGTTGCCATGGGCGAAGTCGGGCTTGTCGACATCGTCCAGCCCACATTCCGCCAGGAACCGCCGCGCATCGCCGCCCGGGCGATACTGGTAAGGAAAGTCCGTCGAGAAGAGCAGCCGATCAGCCCCGACGATGGCGGCGGCTTGCGCCAGATAGCCGGGCAGGAACATGCCGCTGGCGGTCACATAAAGGTTGCGGCGCAAATAGGTCGCGACTGGATGCTTCAGCCCCGACACCCGGTCCATGGCCGCGAGGCGTTCGGCATAGAACAGCACGACTTCGCCCCAGTGGCCCAGGATCACCTGCAGGTCCGGCAAGCGATCGAATGTGCCGGCAAGCAAGAGGCGGAGGAACTGAATGCCGGCGTCATAGTGCCAGCCAAGGCCGTACATGGCGAACGCGGCATCCACCTCGGGCGCAAAGCCGGAATAATAAACGGACCGCACCGCGCTGGCGGGTGTGCGGGGGTGAAGCAGGACCGGCACCTTGAGTGCCTCCGCATTGCTGAAGATGGGGAAGAAGTCCGCATGATCGAGGTTTCGATCGCCGACCCGGCCGGACAGCATCGCTCCCTTGAAGCCGAGCGTCCGGACGCAGCGCTCCAGCTCCAGCGCCGCCTCATCGGGCATGGCGACCGGCAGCGTGGCCAGCGCCTGGAGCCGGTGGGGCCATCGAACAATGGCTTCGGCCACGGCATCATTGGCGCGGCGCGCCAGGTCAACGCTTTCCGGCCCGAGATCATGCAGCGCGGGCGTGGTCAACGACAGGACCTGAACATCAAGGCCCGTCTCGTCCATGAGGGCGATCCGTTCACCGGTGAGATCAAGCAGGCGCCGCTCTATCTCGGCCGAATGAACCCCGGCGCTGGGATCCGTTGCGGCCAGCCCCATCGCATCCCACGCGCAGCGCACGTCCGCCGTCAGATAATGCTCCTCGATGCCGATCAGCTTCATGCCGTGTACCTTTCGCCAATTCCTTTTTCGGATGTGGGCGTGAGTCCAGAAATGCGCCAGACGCGCGGCATGCAAAGCATGATTGCGTCCAACGCTATATGTCGGGTGACGACCATGCTATTGTTACGCATGCCTCCCATCGATCTGAATCTGCTCCCGGCACTCGACATCCTGCTCACCGAACGCAGCGTGACGATTGCCGCCAGACGCCTCGGCCTTAGCGTTTCCGCGACAAGCCGGACGCTGACGCGACTTCGATCGGCAACAGGTGACCCGCTGCTGGTCCAGGCTGGGCGTTCACTTGTGCCGACGCCCTATGCGGAACAATTGGCCGGGCGCGTTCACATGCTCGCCCGGGAAGCGCGCGAGGTACTTGCGCCGGTTACGGATCATATGGACCCGGCTTTACTGGAGCGGACGTTCACGATCCGCGCCAATGAAGGGTTCGTGGCGCTGTTTGCCGCAGCGCTGGTCGCGGCAATTACCAAGGCGGCGCCACATGTCCGCCTTCGCTTCGCCCCCAAGCCCGATAAGGAGGTGGCGCCGTTGCGCGACGGCAGGATCGACCTGGAGATCGGCACAACGGGCACGTCCGCACCCGAGATGCGCAGTCAGCTTCTCTTCCGCGACCACTTCATCGGTGCGGCACGCCTGCGCCATCCTTTGCTTGAACATCCGGTGACGCCGCAGCTTTATGCCGCGTGCGGGCACGTCGTCACATCGCGTCGGGGCGCATCGACAGGTCCGGTGGACGACGCCCTTCGCGAAATGGGCTTGCGGCGTGAGATCGTCGTGATCGTGCCAAGCTTCCCGGACGCCCTGGACATCGCACGTCGCTCGGACCTGATCGCGCTCGTGCCACGCACCTGCCTTCGCGACGGGGAGATGACGGCGCGGGGTCTTCAGGGGTTTGACTTGCCCGTGGCGACGCCGGAATTGGCGATCAGCGCGATGTGGCATCCGCGGCTGGATGCCGATCCGGCACATCGCTGGCTACGCCAAACGCTCATGGCAATCTGCCGGAAAGAAGCCCGGACATAGGTCACCGGTCAAATCGCGACCCGGGGCGGCGATTGATAACCAGAGCAAGCACTTCATATTAACTATCTGATATATAATCGATAATATCGACACACCCCGAAGCGTCGGTGGAAAGGAATATGTTACATTGCGGTGTAACATATCTCCCCGCTCGCCCTCACGACATGGTCGCCAATGGCGATTCAATCGTCACGCAAGATCGGGCATGTCAATCGCACTCGATGCTCTGATGATCGCGGGTCATCCGTTCCGAAAGCAGACCTTGCGTGTGATCTGCAAGAGTGAGACACTGGAAAGGAAGCGCCGTAGAGGTGATGCGATGCGGAAGAACCCTAAAGCTCGTTTCCTGCCGATTGTCGTGCTGTCTGCAATCATGCCGGCCATATTATTGCCTGCGCTGCGGACCCTCCAGGTTCCGGACTATATACTCGGCGCTACCACGGGTATTTTCATCGGGCTGGCGATTGTGGGACTCGTCTGGATGGTCAAAGGCAACAACAACCCTCATTCGATTGACAGCTGAGCTTCACCTGACCGGCAAGGCAGGCGCGGTGGTCGGCACGTTCAACGACGGCTATGCGCATATGCTTTCCGATAACCGGACCGAGAGCGAACCAATTCTTCCGGCCTTTCGCGCTGACCGAAGCGGAAAACAGCTGTGATTTTCCTGCGATTGGGCTGGCGACTCGGTTAATGAACAAGGGTATCCCCACGCAGCGCAGTTGAACGCAGCGCTCACGCCAGGCCGAAAACTTTCCCATCGCGCCGTAACCCGGCTCGCATGCACCATCCCGATCGCTATTCCGCTTTCCCGAAAGCGCGACCGCTTGATTTAGGCGGTCAACCGGGGAAAGAGGGGCGGCAGCACCCGGTTCCGGTTTCGTCCGACCGGGGCACCATTTTCGAAGGGCGGCGTTACCCACGCGCATGATCAAGGTCGCCAGCTATAATATGCGCAAAGGGGTGGGCACCGACCGCCGCCGCAGCCCCGAACGCATTCTGGATGTGCTGCGCGAAATCGATGCCGATGTGGTTGCGCTGCAGGAATGCGACCGTCGTTTCGGCGGCAAGGCCGCGGTGATCGGCACGCATCTGCTCGAGGAACATAGTCCGTGGAAAGCGGTCCCGTTCGGCATTCGCGCGGTGAGCATGGGCTGGCATGGCAATGGCTTGCTGGTGCGCAAGGAGGCGCTGGTGATGGATTGCGAGGCGATTCACTTGCCCACGCTCGAACCGCGCGGGGCAGTGATGGCGGATGTGCGGGTCGATGGCGCGCCGATTCGGCTCGTCGGGATGCATCTCGACCTGTCAGGCCTGTGGCGTCGGCGTCAGGCGCATGCCATCCTGACCCATGTCGACTCCTGCGTCACGAAACGACCGACGATCATGATGGGCGATCTCAACGACTGGAGTGCCGGGTCGGGCTGCCTGCGCGATTTCGCGCACCACTTCACCTTTGCCGCGACCGGGCCGAGCTTCCATGCCCGCCGCCCGGTCGGCCGGCTCGATAAGATCATGGTGTCGCGCGACCTGCGCATCGTCGATTGCGGCGTCCATCACAGCGCATCGGCGCGCAAGGCCTCGGATCATCTGCCGATCTGGGCCGTGATCGAGCCCGCCTGATGCGCGAGAAGGAACTCCGCCTTGCCCTGATCTGCTATGGCGGCATCAGCCTTGCGGTGTACATGCACGGCATCTCCAAGGAGATCTGGCGGCTCGCCCGCGCCAGCCGTTCATTCCTTGACGGCCGGGCCCCCGCCAGTGGCAGCGAGGGCATCTATCGCGCCCTGCTGCAGGAAATCGAGGACGAAACCGGGATTCGCCTGCGCGTGCTGGTCGACATCATCGCCGGCGCCAGTGCGGGCGGTCTCAACGGCGTGTTCCTCGCCCAGGCGATCACCACCGGACAAAGCCTCGAGCCACTGACTCAGCTCTGGCTCGATTCCGCCGATGTCGAGGCGCTGATCGCGGAGGATGCCGCACCGGCATCGAAGTTGACCAAGGTCTGGGCGCTGCCGATCGCCTGGATGGCGGGGCGGCGCAGCGGCGACAAGATCGACGAAACAGTCGAGGCCGGCGCGCGCGACGAAGTTCGCGCGAAATTGTCGCACTTCATCCGCTCGCGCTGGTTCGCCCCACCCTTTGGCGGCGAGCGGTTCACCAATCTGATCCTCGATGCGCTCGACGCGATGGAAAAAGGCCCCAAGGGCGACCGCTTGCTGCCGATCGGCCAGCCGCTCGACTTGTTCGTCACCGTCACCGATTTCCGCGGCCATCCCGAACGCCTGAGTCTCAATTCACCAGCCGAGGTGATGGAGACCGAGCATCGTCTGATCGTGAACTTCACCGATCACGGCATCGCCGGCGAAACCCTCGCGCACCCGGCCGAGCTCGCCTTTGCCGGCCGTGCCACATCGAGCTTTCCCGGCGCCTTTCCGCCCTTCACGGTCAAGGAAATGGACCGCGTCCTCAAGAAACGCGGCGTCGACTGGCCCAGCCGCAAGGAATTCCTCAAGCGCATCCTGCCGCGCCAGGCGGCGATCGGCGCGGAGGAGCAGGCTGTGCTGATCGATGGATCGGTCCTCGCCAACGCCCCGTTCAAACCTGCGATCGACGCGTTGCGCGAACGCCCCGCGCGGCGCCAGATCGACCGCCGCTTCGTCTATATCGACCCCTCGCCCGGCATGAAGCTCAACCTTGGCGCCAAGGCGCAGGCCGCGCCCAGTTTTTTCCAGACCATTCTCGGGGCGGTTTCGGAATTGCCCCGCCAGCAACCGATCCGCGACAATCTCGAAGCGATCGAGGGCCGCTCGCGCCGGATCGAACGCATGCGCATGATCGTCGAGGCGATCCGTCCTGAAGTCGAGGCACAGGTCGAATCGCTGTTCGACTACACGCTCTTCCTCGATTCGCCGACGCCGTCACGCCTCGGCGCTTGGCGGCGGCGCGCTCAGGCTGCCGCTGCAAGCAAGGCCGGTTACGGCTATGTCGCTTATGGCCATCTCAAGATCACCGGCGTGGTCGAGGCGATCACCGACATGCTTTACCATGTCGGCAGTGAGCCCGGACCGCAGCGCTGGGCGACGATCCGCGAGCATATCGCCACCGCCGTGCGCGAACGCGGATTCGACGACATGACGCCATCGTTCAGCGACGGCGCAAGCAAGACGACGATCGATTTCCTGCGCACCTATGATCTTGGCTTCCGCATCCGCCGGTTGCGCCTGATGGCACGCCGCCTGACCGCGCTCGAAGAAGAGAATGCCGAGGCCGACATCGGGCAATTGCGCGAGGCGATCTATATTTCGCTGTCGGCCTATCTCGACGTCAAGCGCACCGAACGTCATGTCGCGCTGCGCCGCGACGTGCGGCAATTGCGCGGCGATGCCGGCCCGTTGCTCGACAAGCTCGCCGCGTCGCTCGATCTCAAGACGCTCGACGAGGAGACCGAACAGCGGCTGGCCGATGCGTTTGCCGGCCTGCAGCGCGAAGTGAAGCGGCCAATGTTGCTGACCTATCTCGGTTTCCCCTATTTCGATGTCGCGACCCTGCCGCTGCTGCAAGGCGAAGGGCTGGACGAGTTCGACCCGGTCAAGGTCGATCGCATTGCGCCCGACGACGCCAAATCGATCCGCGGCGGCGGAGCGGAGGCCACGCTGAAGGGCATCCAGTTCAATGCGTTCGGTGCCTTTTTCAGCCGCGCTTACCGCGAGAACGACTATCTCTGGGGCCGCCTCCACGGCGCCGAGCGCGTGATCGATATCGTCGTTTCTTCGCTGCCCGAGGCAAATCGTCTCAAACCGGGCCGCATCGCCGCGATCAAGCGCGCCACCTTCCATGCCATCCTCGACGAGGAAGCACCCAAACTGACCGCGATCCCGGCGCTGATCGAGACTTTGCGCCGCGAAGTCGGCTGACACTGGTCAAGAGCCGATGCCCGCGTTAGCGTGGGCATATGCAATTCCTGAAAATCCTCTTCTGGTGCCTGCTCGCCTTCATCGCGGCGCTGTTCACGATCGGAAACTGGACGACGGTGTCGCTCAAGCTGTGGGGCGGTCTGGTTGCCGAAGTGAATTTACCGCTGCTGTTGTTCGTCACTTTCCTGATCGGCTTCGTGCCGGCCATGGCCTATTACCGCACCATACTCTGGCGCCTGCGCAACCGGCTTTCGACCTCGCAGCGCGCGATGACCGACCTGCGCGACGCGACCGCCGCGCCGCCCCCGCCAGCCCTTACCCCCGATCCGGAGCCGCCATTGCCAGCACCCTCGGTACCGCCTGCCGCCGTTCCCACCGCCGTCCCGCCGGGTGTCGCATGAGCAACCGCATCTTCGCCGCGCTCGACACGCCAGACATGGCGAAGGCTCATGCTCTCGCCACGCGGATCCGCCACCATGTCGGCGGCATCAAGCTCGGCCTGGAGTTCTTCATGGCCAATGGCCGCGCCGGCGTGCGCGAAATGGCCGAACTCGATCTGCCGATCTTTCTCGATCTGAAATTCCATGACATCCCCAATACCGTGGCCAAGGCGATCATGGCGCTGCGCCCGCTCGAACCCGCGATTCTCACCGTCCACGCCGCCGGCGGCCGCGCGATGCTCGAGGATGCCAAGGCAGCCGCGCCAACCGGGACCAAGGTTGTCGCGGTGACCACATTGACCAGCCTCGACGGCGCCGACCTGACATCGATCGGCTGTGTCGGCGACCCGCATGAACAGGTGCTGCGCCTGACCGAACTCGCCATGTCGGCGGGTGTCGACGGCGTGGTCTGCTCGGGTGCCGAAGTTGCCGCGGCCAAGGCGCTCTGGCCCAAGGGCTTCTTCGTCGTTCCCGGGGTGCGCCCGGCCAATGGCAGCATCGGCGATCAGAAACGCGTCGTCACGCCGCGCGAGGCGATCGATGCCGGCGCCTCGATCCTGGTGGTCGGACGGCCAATCACTCAAGCCGAAGACCCCGACCAGGCAGCGCGCGATATTGGCGCGACGCTCTGACTGCTGTTCTCGCGCCGGCACGGATCTCGCTTCTTTTTCTTCTATACCGCCAACCTCAAGCGCTATTCCCGCCTTTGCGCGGGAGGCGGTAAAGAGCAACCATGCCCATCACCGCCAAAATCTGCGGCCTGTCGACGCCCGAAACTCTCGACGCTGCCATCAAGGGCGGCGCGAGCCATGTCGGCTTCGTGTTCTTCCCGCCCTCACCGCGCCATTTGTCGCGTGAGCGCGCCGCCCAGCTTGCCGCACGCGTGCCCGACCATGTCACGCGAGTCGGCGTGTTCGTCGACCCGGATAATGCGCTGGTCGAATCCGCGATCGACGCCGGCCGGCTCGACACGCTGCAACTCCACAAGACCAGCCCGACCCGCGTCGCCGCGATCAAGGCGCGCACCGGGCTCGAACTATGGGCTGCGGTCGCGGTGAAGACTCGTGCCGATCTGGACGTCGCGCCAAGCTATACGGCCGCGGCGGATCGCATCCTGTACGATGCCAGGACGCCGGACGGCGCGGCACTGCCCGGCGGGATGGGTGTGCGCTTCGACTGGGCGTTGCTTGAAGGATTCAGGCACCCGATGCCCTGGGCGCTATCCGGCGGTCTCGACCCCGACAATGTCGCCGAAGCGATCCGCCGCACGCGAGCGACGCTGGTCGATGTCTCGTCCGGCGTGGAAAGCGCGCCCGGCGTCAAGGATGAGACGAAGATCGCCGCCTTCCTGAAGGCGGTCGCTGCGCTCTAACGCGCTCGACACGACCGGAGAGGGTGGTAAAGCGCGCGACGATGAACGCTTCTCATACTCCCATGCCCAACTCGTTCAGGGCTCAGCCCGACGAACGCGGCCATTTCGGTGACTTTGGCGGCCGCTATGTCGCGGAAACGCTGATGCCGCTCGTGCTCGATCTCGACAAGGCGTACCGCGCGGCCAAGGCTGACCCGGCCTTTGCGGCACAGTTCGACGACCTGCTCGAACATTATGTCGGCCGGCCGAGTCCGCTCTATCACGCCGAACGCCTGACCGAGGCGCTGCGCGAGGCCGCGCCCGACGGCAAAGGCGCGCAGATCTGGTTCAAGCGCGACGAGTTGAATCACACCGGCGCGCACAAGATCAATAATTGTGTCGGGCAGATCCTGCTGGCGATGCGCATGGGCAAGACCCGGATCATCGCGGAGACCGGCGCCGGCCAGCACGGCGTCGCCACCGCCACCGTCTGCGCCCGCTTCGGCCTGCCCTGCGTCATTTATATGGGCGCGAAGGACGTCGAGCGTCAGGCGCCGAATGTGTTCCGCATGAAGCTGCTCGGCGCCGAAGTCCGCCCGGTGAAGAGCGGCGCACATACGCTCAAGGATGCGATGAACGAGGCGATGCGCGACTGGGTCGCGAACGTCCACGACACGTTCTACATCATTGGCACCGCTGCCGGCCCACATCCCTATCCCGAGCTGGTGCGCGATTTCCAGAGCGTGATCGGCCGCGAGGCGCGCGAACAGATGCTCAAGCGGATCAACCGCTTGCCCGACCTGCTGGTCGCGGCGATCGGCGGCGGATCCAATGCGATCGGCCTGTTCCACCCGTTCCTCGACGATGCCGAGGTCAAGATGCTCGGCGTCGAAGCGGCCGGGCATGGCCTCGACAAGGAGCATGCCGCATCGCTCGCCGGCGGCGCACCGGGCATCCTGCACGGCAACAAGACCTATCTGCTGCAGGATGAGGACGGCCAGATCACCGAGGCGCATTCGATCTCGGCCGGTCTCGACTATCCCGGCATCGGCCCGGAACATAGCTGGCTGCACTCGATCGGCCGCGTGGAATATACCAGCGCGACCGACGTCGAGGCGCTCGACGCATTCCAGTTGCTGTGCCGGACCGAAGGTATCATCCCGGCGCTCGAACCGTCCCATGCCATTGCCACCGTCGCGAAACGCGCGCGCGAAATGGATCGCGACCAGATCATCCTGGCGAACCTGTGCGGACGTGGCGACAAGGACATCTTCACCGTCGCCGAAGCGCTGGGAGTGTCGATGTGAAGCGCACACTTGCTCTAATAGGCTTTTGGCTTGCTGCTCTGACTTTAGCTGTGACGGCAGTCAGGGTCATCGCAGCGATGACAAACTTGTCTCCGGACAATCGTTCCTATTTGATAGCGGGGGTCAGCGCTGCGCTCGCCTTCTTCGGACCTAGGCTTTTTGCCCGAATTTGGCCAAAGCCGATGCTGGGGTGGGCCGAATGACCCGCCTCTCAACTGCCTTCGCCAAGGGCCATCCCGCCCTGATCACCTTCGTTACTGCCGGCGACCCGACGCCGGCCGCCACGGGCGCGATCCTCGACGCGCTGGTCGCGGGCGGTGCGGACGTGATCGAGCTCGGCATGCCGTTCACCGACCCGATGGCCGATGGCCCGGCGATTCAGGCCGCGAATCTGCGCAGCCTGGGTGCCGGCACCAGGACCGCCGATATCCTCGCCATCGCCAAGGCGTTTCGCACACGCCATCCGGAAACGCCGCTGGTGCTGATGGGCTATGCCAATCCGATGACCATCCGCGGCGCCGACTGGTTCGCTGCCGCGGCAAAGGATGCGGGCGTCGATGGCGTGATCTGCGTCGATATTCCGCCCGAGGAGGATGAGGAATTGGGCCCGGCGCTACGCGCCGCCGGGATCGATCCGATCCGCCTTGCCACCCCCACCACCGACGTGGCGCGCTTGCCGACCGTGCTCGATGGCGCAAGCGGTTTTCTCTATTACGTCTCGGTCGCCGGCATCACCGGCCTGCAACAGGCAGCACAGGTGTCGATCGACGAAGCGGTCGCCCGGCTGAAGGCCTCGACCGACCTGCCCGTCGCGGTCGGCTTCGGCATCCGCACGCCCGAACAGGCCGCCGCCATCGCGAAAGTGGCGGACGGCGTCGTGGTCGGTTCGGCGATCGTCGATCTCATTGCGCAACATGGCGAGGCTGCACCCGGCCCGGTTCGCGCCTATATAGAAAGTCTGTCGACGGCGATCCGCGCCGCACGGAAGGAACTCATATGAGCTGGCTGACCAACGTCCGCAACGCGCTCTCGTTCGTCGTCCCGGCCAAGAAGGACACGCCCGACAATCTCTGGCACAAGTGCAAGGGATGCGGGACGATGACGTTCGTCAAGGAACTGGAGGAGAATCTCCATGTCTGCCCGCATTGCGACCATCATGATCGCATCGGGCCGATCACGCGCTTTTCCTATGTCTTCGATGAGGGCAGCTATACCATCATCCCGCTGCCCAAGGTGCAGGATGATCCGCTGAAGTTCCGCGACACCAAGCGTTATGTCGATCGTATCAAGGCAGCGCGCGTGGCGACCTCCGAGGGCGATGCGCTGATCAACGCGCGCGGTACGATCCGTGGTCACAAGGCGGTGGTCGGGGTGCAGGACTTCGCCTTCATGGGCGGGTCGATGGGCCTGGCGGTCGGCGAGGCGTTCGTGCGCGGCGTCGAGAACGCGATCGAGGATAATTGCCCCTATATCATCTTCACCGCCGCCGGTGGCGCGCGCATGCAGGAGGGTATTCTCAGCCTGATGCAGATGCCGCGCGCGACGGTCGCGATCGCGATGCTCCACGATGCCGGCCTGCCGTACATCGTCGTGCTGACCGACCCGACCACCGGGGGCGTCACCGCCAGCTATGCGATGCTCGGCGACATCCAGATCGCCGAGCCCGGTGCGCTGATCGGATTCGCCGGACAGCGCGTGATCGAGCAGACGATCCGGGAAAAATTGCCCGAAGGGTTCCAGCGTGCCGAATATCTGCTCGAGCATGGGATGCTCGACATGGTGAAGCACCGCAAGGATCTGCGCGAAACGCTTGCCGGCGTGATCGACTATCTCTGTGTGAAAAAGGCCGCCTAGCCTTCGACCCAATCTTGTCACTGCCGGAGGGGAATTGATGCCCGACCACGCGATCTCCGCCTCTCCGGCGGTGCAGACCCAGCTCGACCGCCTTTGGTCGCTTTCCCCCGGGGCCGACATTCTCGGCCTTGGCCGCATTACCGAGTTGCTCGCGCGCGTCGGCAATCCTCAGGACCGGTTGCCGCCGGTGTTCCATGTCGCCGGCACCAACGGCAAGGGGTCGACCTGCGCGTTTCTGCGCGCGACGATCGAGGCGGCCGGGCTGACCGCTCATGTCTATACCAGCCCGCATCTCGTCCGCTTCAATGAACGCATTCGTATTGCCGGACGCCTGATCGATGACGATGCGCTTGCCGCTTTGTTGAGCGAAGTGCTCGACCATGCCGACGGCATCGGTGCGAGCTTCTTCGAAGTCACCACCGCCGCCGCCTTTCTGGCCTTTTCACGCACACCCGCCCATGCCTGCATCATCGAGGTCGGGTTGGGCGGGCGGCTCGACGCGACCAATGTCATCGCCACCCCCGTCGCGACCGGCATTGCGCAACTCGGCGTCGATCATCAATCCTTTCTCGGCAACACCGCCGAGGAGATTGCCGGCGAGAAAGCGGGCATCGCCAAGGCTGGCGTGCCGCTCGTCACCATGCGCTATCCGACCTCGATCGCGGAGCGCGTCGCAAGCGTCGCGCGTGCAGCCGGCGCGCCAGTATCGCCCGCCGGCGGAACCTGGCGGTTCAGCGTCGCTGGCCCGCATTTTACCTATCAGGACGAAGCCGGCCGGATCGAGACGCCGCTCCCCGCGCTGACCGGACCACATCAACCAGAAAACCTGGCCCTTGCCATCGCGATGCTGCGCCATCAGCGCGCGTTGCCGATCCCGTCCGAAGCGTATCGGGACGCAGCGGGTGCAGCGCGCTGGCCCGCGCGCATGCAACGCCTGGGCCAGGGGCCGCTGACAGCGCTGTTGCCGCACGGCAGCCAGCTCTGGCTCGACGGGGGTCATAATCCGGCGGCGGGTATCGCCGTCGCAGCGGCGCTTCGCGAGATCGTCGGGACCGGACCGGGCATCCAGCTTGTTCTCGGCATGCTCGCCAATAAGGACCCGGAAGGACTGCTCGCCCCGATCCGGGAGTTCATTGCGTCGCTCTACGCAGTGCCTGTGCCCGATCACGAGTGCCACGCGCCGCAAGAGCTTGCCGCCCTCGCGCGCGGCATGAACATTCCCGCCTTTGTCGCGTCAGGTCCTGTTGCCGCACTGACCGCGATCGCCGGCGAATCCGAGGGTCCGCGTACCGTCCTAATCCTCGGCTCGCTTTACCTTTCCGGTGAAGTGCTCGCCGCAAACGATGAAGCACCGGATTAGCTCTTATTGCTATTGACTTGCAATAACGGACACGCGACGATCATCGGGTTCTCAACGGAGTCGTCCAATGACCCCCGCCCCGATGTCGACCCC
>NZ_JSXI01000021.1 GCF_000803065.1 Sphingomonas sp. ERG5 | reverse complement strand
GGTCAAGCCGGAGGAAAAGCCGCCCGAGCCAAAGCCCATGCCGGTCGAACAGCCGGTCGACAGCCCACCCCCGCCAACACCGCAGGCCGAGCCCGCGCCCGGCAATGACGCGCTCACCGCGCGCGAAGGCGCAGGGCCGTCCAACTATGGGCTGGCGGCAGGCGACGGCAGTGGCTCGCGGATCGGCGGCAAGGCGGGGGGCGGCGGCGATCCGTTCGGTGCCTATGCCAATATCGCGATGAGCGACATCCGCCGCGCCGCGCAAACCGATCCTGCCTTGAAGGGGCGTTTCACCGTCCGCTTGGCGGTCGCCGTGTCGCCGGAAGGGCAGATCGTCTCTGTCCGGCTGCTCTCCGGTACCGGGGATACGAAGCGCGATGCGGCGATCGAACGCCGTCTCTCCGGCCTGCAACTTTCGCAGCGTCCGCCCGCTGGCCTGCCGGTCATGCGCATCGAACTCAACGCCCGGTCATGACGGCCGCCGTCATGCCAGCCCGAACTCCCAAGGGGGAAAATCACGTGTCCGATATCATGCTCAAACGCCGCCGCCTCAAACCTGCGCTGATGGCCTGTGCCGCCGGCGTCACGTTGCTCGCGTCGCCCGCCCTGGCCCAGGAGCGCCGGGTCGATGGCGAGAAGATCCTCGAACTGCTGGTCGCCAAGGGCGTGATCAGCAGAGGCGATGCCGACGCGATCATCAGCCAGGCTGAGGTGGTCACGCCCGCACCACAGTCCCAGGCTGCCATCCCGCCGGGCGGCGTCGCTGCCGATGGCACTCAGATCGTGCCTTATGTGCCGCAGATGGTGCGCGATCAGATCGTGCAGCAAGTGCGCGCCGAACTCGGCACCCAGGCACAGAGCGAAGGCTGGTCCAAGCCCGGCGAGACGCCCGAATGGACGCGCCGCATTACGCTGTACGGCGATGTCCGCCTGCGCGGCGAGGCGCGCTTCTACGACAAGAATAACGGCGACATCTTCACCAATTATGGCGCGATCAATCACGGCAGTCCGCAGAACGTCAACGATCTGACGCCGGGCTGGATTCCGCCCGCTTTCGTCAACACGCTGGAGGATCGTCAGCGCGTCCGGTTACGCGCGCGCCTGGGCGTCAAGGCGCGTATCGACGACTGGATCACGGCCGATGTGCGGATCGCCACGGGTGCGGACAATTCGCCGATCTCGCTGAACCAGACATTGGGTGCGGATGGCACCGGAAAGTATGAGCTCTGGCTCGACCGCGCCTCGTTTCGATTGACGCCGATGAAGGACGTCAATGTCGATTTCGGTCGCTTCGCCAACCCGTTCTGGGTGAGCGACCTTATGTTCGACAATGACATGAACTTCGATGGCGTCGCAGTGTCGAGCCGTGCATCGATCGGTAAGCGCTTTGCGCTGTTCGGCGCCGCCGGTGCGTTTCCGGTGTTCAACACCGACCTCAATTTCGGCTCGCGCAACGCCCCTGAAGGCAAGGGCGGCCCCTATAAGAGCAAGGACAAATATCTGCTCGCCGCGCAGGCCGGGTTCGATTTCAAGCCGACCGACCGGATCAATGTCCGGCTGGGCGCGGGCTATTTCCATTATACCGGGGTCGAGGGCGAGGTGTCCGCGCCTTGCTACTGGTATGAACTCACTTGCTCGACTGACGCCACGCGGCCGGCCTTTCAGCAATTCGGCAACACCATGTTCCCGATCCGCAACATCATTCCAGATCCCAACGATCCGGTCGGTAGCCCGAAGAATCAGTATTTCGGCCTGGCAACGGGGTTCCGGATTCTCAACCTGCGCGGCGCGGTCGACTATAAGGCGTCCGACAGCTTTGGCGTGCGGTTTGAGGGCGACTTCGTCAAGAACCTGGCCTGGAATCGCAGCAAGGTTGCCGCCCGCGCCTGGAACAATCTGGGACCGCAGATCAGCGTTCCCGATCCGGCAAAGCCCGGCCAGACCCTTCTTATCGACGGGCCCTATGACGGTGGCAGTATCGGCTGGTCGTCACGGGTGACCGTCGGATCGGTCCTTAACCTCAACTGGTATGGCGACTGGACCGCGAAGCCCGGCGACTGGAACGCCTATGCCGGCTACCGCCATCTGGAATCCGACGCGGTGATCGACGCGTTCGCCGATAGCGACATGCATATCGGCGGCACCAACAACAAGGGCTGGACGGTCGGCGGCAATTACGCGTTCGGTAAGAATACCATCTTCGGCGTGCGCTGGCTGTCGGCCGATCAGATCGCCGACGCGCCCTTCTCGGTCGATCGAATATTCGTCGATCTGATGACGCGGTTCTGACGAGAATGACCGCGCATCTGCTGACCTGTCGAGCGCGGTTGCGCCATGCTTCCCCAAGCCGTCATCGCATGATGGTGCGAGACTGCGGATGGTTCGTTGCGCTGATCGCGTTTTTCATCGGGCGTGTTGCTCTTGCTCAGGAGGCAGCAGGTGAAGCGGACCAGATGAAGCCGTCGTCCCGGATCGGCGAGGTGGCGCCGTCGCCTGCGCTGTGCGTCCAGGTCGATATCGCGGGCCGCAAAGCCGGGCATCTCGATTGCGCGACGCAGAAGCTCGAGGCGGCGGCGCGCGCCGCACAGAAGCAGGCGCGTGCCGCGATCGAGGCGCCGGTTCCCGGCGCAGGTTCGGCTGATGTCGAAGTGGGCGTGTCGAGCCTGCCGGGGTCGCGCCTGCGGATGGGCGGCAATCTCGGCAATTCTGCCTATCCGTCGCGCCCCAATCGTATCCCGCCACCAGTCCGTCCGGGAGGCCGGCCATGAGCGTGCTCATCCCTTCCGACGGCACGCGCCGTCACATCGCTTTCCTTTTTTTCGCACAGGATGCGGCGGTCCAGCCTCTCTTCCGGAGCGGCCGACCGTCTTGCTGGAGTTCCGCTCGATGACCAACGCCAAACGCCGCTCGCCCCATGCTCCCTCGATCCGCCAGCGCCTGCTGATCGGTGTCTCGCTCGGGTCGCTGATGCTCGCCGGCGTGGCTGCGGCGCAAACGCGCGGCTTCGGCAATCGTGGCGGCGGCAGTCCGGTCGACAACGCCATTCGTCAGGCGCAGCAGCAGGCCGCGAGCCAGGCCCAGACCAGCAGCGCCAGCCAGCGCGCCGTCAACAGCTTCCGGCGGGCAGCGGCGACGCGCAAGGCGATGAGCGACGCCCAGGCAGCGGCGCGGGCGGCGGCGAAAGCGGCGCAATCAACCGTTCCCAACGGCCTCGGCCAGGGCGGGCTGCAGGTCGCAGGCGGTGTCCCGCGGGATCCCAGCCTGTGGATCGGCGCCAACGGCCCGACACAGGCGACGGGCACTGATGGCCGCACCGTGGTCACGATCGGCCAGACCGAAAGCAAGGCGATCCTCACCTGGGACAGCTTCAATGTCGGGCGCGAGACCGATCTCGTGTTCAATCAGAAGGGCAATACCGACTGGGTAGCGCTCAACCGCGTCAGTGCCGGGACTGATCCGACCAAGATCCTCGGGACCATCAAGGCCGACGGATCGGTTTACATCATCAACCGGAATGGGATCATTTTCGGTGGCGCGTCTCAGGTCAATACCCGCAATCTGATCGCGTCGACCGCCAATATCGCCAATGATCAGTTCCTCAATCGCGGCATTTATTCGAGTCTGTCGGGCCCCAGCTATGTGCCGGTCTTTACCGGGGCGGGCGGCGCGGTGACGGTCGAGGCCGGCGCGCAGATCACCACCCATACCCCCAAATCGGTGACGGCGGGCGGCGGGTTCGTGCTGTTGATGGGCACCGCGGTCACCAATGCCGGATCGATCACCACGCCGCGCGGCCAGACCGCGCTTGTCGCTGGCGACGACTTCATCCTGCGGCGTGGTTTCGGCACGAATGAAGGGCAGTCTTCCACGACGCGCGGCAATGAAGTGCGTGGTTTCATCACCAGCGCCTCGACCACCGGCGCGGTCAGCAATATCGGCCAGATCGAAGCCAGCGAAGGGGACATCACTCTTGGCGGGCGGACAATCCGCCAGGACGGCGTGCTGGTATCGACCACCAGCGTCAATCAACGCGGCTCGATCCATTTGCTCAACTCCGCAGCCGATACCAAGGGCTCAGTGACTTTGGGCAAGGACAGCCTGACGCTGATCCTGCCCGAACTCGACAGCAATGCCACCGCGCTCAACAGCCAGCGTGATGCGCTGGCCAAGCCCGCTGCCCAGACGGTCGATGTCACACTGGGCGGATTCGATGATCGATCGACTCTCTCCGACCGGCTCGACCAGAGCCGCGTCGAGATCGTCACCGGTGGCACGGTGCGGTTCGAGGGCGGGTCGCAGACGATGGCGCAGGGCGGCCAGGTCGCCGTGCAGGCCAGCCGGGGCCGCATTACCGTCGCCGATGGGGCGTCGATCGACGTCTCGGGTGTCAGGGGTGTGTCGCTCGATATGGGCAGCAACGCGATCAAGGTGAATGTCCAGGGCAATGAGCTGCGCGACAGCCCGGGCAATCGCGAGGATTCCCGCATCAAGAGCCAGAATGTCTGGATCGACGTTCGTGACCTCGTCCTGCTGCCCGACGGCACCGGCGGCTATGCGGGTGATCGCTGGTACACGCCGGGCGGCCTGCTGGAGGTGGGTGGCTATCTGGCAAATACGGCGCACGGCATTGGTGAATGGACGGCGGTTGGCGGCACCATCACGCTGTCGGGCAATGAAGTGATCGCGCAGAAGGGTGCGCAGTTCGACATCTCCGGCGGCTCGCTCGACTATCGGTCGGGCCTGATCCGCTCCACCCGGGTGATGGGCGCGGACGGCCGGATGTACGACATCCGCAACGCGCCCGCCGGCATGAAGATGGTCGCGGTCGGCAACGCCTTCATGGCCAAGCATGATCGCTGGGGATCGCAATATACCGAGGTCTATTCACACCCCTTCTTCAGCCGCGGCACATCGACACGCTGGGAGGAGGGTTACACCGTCGGTCGCGATGCCGGCCGGCTGATCCTCTCGACACCGACCGCGATCATGGAAGGGGACATCCATGCCGAGGTGATCAATGGCGATCGCCAGACCCGGGCGCGTGCCGATGGCGTCACCGACGGTTATGCGCTGGGCCAGCATACGGTCGCCAAGGCCGGCACGCTGGTGCTCGGCCGCTTTGGCTTGCTCGGGCCGGCGCTTTACAACACCGATGTCCGGATCGGCGATGTCGCGAATGTGACGGGTGATCTGGCGGCTGGCGCGGCGCTTCCCGTCGACCGGACCAACACCGCCTGGTTCGACGCCAGGCATCTGAACGCGCAAGGGCTGGGTGGGATCGAGCTCGGCACGCGCGGGACGATCAGGATCGAGCGCGACCTGGTGCTGGCCGACGCCGGTGAGGTCAAGCTGTTCGCGCCGGTGATCGATATCGCCGCCAATGTCACGGCGCGGGGCGGCAGCGTGCTGGCGAGCAATTTCTTCCGCGGCGGCCCCGATCAGGGCGGATCGGACACGCTGATCAAGAATGGCGGCTCGACCATCACACTGCGCAAGGGCGCCACGCTCGACCTGCGCGGACTGTGGGTCAATACGGCGCTGAATGCCGCGGATGCCAACAAGCTTGGCCTGATCGACGGCGGTTCGGTGCGGTTCGAATCCACCCATGACGTGACGCTCGAAAAGGGCAGCCTGATCGACGTGTCTTCGGGCGGCGCCATGCTGGGTCAGGGCGCCACGCGGGGCGGGCGCGGCGGCGACGTCACCCTGATCGCCGATATGGACTCCTCGGTGGTCACCGCAGACGGCCTGTTGCGGCTGGATGGCGACATCCGTGCCTATGGTGTCGCCGGCGGCGGCACGCTGAAACTGGAATCGGGCACTGCCGTCGTGATCGGCGGCAAAGCAGTGAAGACGGACGGCGTCCTCGGCGCGGGCGAGCAGGCGCTGGTCGATCTGGTGCTGATGGAGGATTATCAGGTCAAGGTCGGTGACATTCTCCCGGTCGATTACAATTATACCCGAACGCGTGTGCTTCCCGGCGAGGCCATTGGCGGCAACATCTTCATCAACGGCTCTCGACTTTATCCACGCGTTACGCTGGCAGCGGACTGGACACCGCCAAGGCCAGTGAGTGGCCGGTACTCCATGCGGGTGAGGCAGCCCGGACAAGCATCTGCAGGATTCTACGCCGTCGAGAGCGACGCCGGATCGCCGGTCCCGACATTTCGGGCAGGGTCGATTATCGAAAGTCTGGGCACCAACAGTTTTGATGCACCGATGCCGCCCGGCTATGTTCTGCCGCGGGACGCCTTTCCCAACGGCGTAACCGTTTTGCCGCAACCGGCGACATTGCCGAGAGGTGCCGTCGCGCTGTTCGACTTCACGATCAGCAGCGGCACGCGTGTTCAGGCGGGGGCGGCGTTCGGCAAGGCATTGGCCGTCAAGCCGACCCTGTCGATCGATCCGGCTCTCTTCCAGACCGGTTTTTCCAGTTATGACGTCGCTGGCCGACATGGTCTGGTCGTCGGCAAAGACACGACGCTCGATGTCACCATGCCGGTCTATCGCGTCACCGCAGCGGCCAGCACGATCGCCACCGGTGCCAATCCGCGCGACGCGCTGGAGCTATGGACCCCGCCGACTTATCAGGCCGATCCGGTCGCGGGGCAATTGACACAGCGCGCCGGTGCCAGCCTGACACTTGGCTCCACATTGAACGGCCCGCTCACGGTGAGTGCCGGGGCCAGGATCACGGTCGATCCGGGACAGCGGATGAGCCTGTCGGGTCGTGACACCGTCGCGATCAATGGCACGCTGAATGCGTGGGGCGGAACGATCGCTCTGCGGGGCGATTATCGCGACGTCGCTCATCCGGGGCTGGTGTGGATCGGGGAAACGGCAGTGCTCGATGCCGCGGCGCGCGCCGTCACCGCGATCGATCAGCAGGGGCGCCGCTATGGGCTGGTGGCCGATGGAGGCACGATCAGCATCGGCGGGGGGCTGGACTGGGAAGAAACGGGCCAGGCCGCGGCGCCCGACGCCTTTGTCGTCATTCGCCCCGGCGCCTTGCTCGACGCCTCGGGAACGCGGGCGATCCTGGATATTCCAGGCGGCGGTGGGAACATGGCATCCACGCCGGTGGCGGTGGCCAGTGATGGCGGCTCGATCATCATCAAATCCAGCATCGGACTTCATCTCGATGGCAGCTTGCGCGCGGCGGCCGGTGGCGACGGCGCCGCTGGCGGGACGCTGGCGCTGGCGCTCGAAAGCCCCAATTACGAGACCTATCTCGCGACCAGCTATATATTGCGGCACCGCGAATTCATTCTTGCGCAACAGCAAGGCGACAGCCTGATTCCGGCAACCGCGACTGCCCTGGATGTCCGTGGCAATCTGACGGTGGGCGCGACGCGTGTCGGCGTGGACCGCATCGCAGCCGGCGGGTTCGACAATCTGTCGCTGCTGGTGGACGGTCCGCTCAGTTTCGATGGCAACGTCCGCCTTGATATGCGGCAAAGCCTGCGGCTCTATGCGGGCGCTTATGCGCTGAGCGAGGGAGCCTCGGCGACTACGAAGGTATCCTTGTCCGCTTCCTATGTGCGGCTCGCCGGCGTGACGCGCTATAAGTTGGATAATCACCTCCTGCCGTTCGTTGGCTGGCGGAGCGGGCCGTCACAACAGGAAAGCAACGCCGTCTTCTCGATCACGGCGGACATGGTCGATATTCGCGACCGTGTCGGTTTTGGCGCTCGCGGGGACGTCAATATCCTGTCATCGACCTATACTGTCGACCGCCGGGGATTCGCGTTGGTCGATCTGACCAGCCGCGGTGATCTGCGCATACTTGGCGGCACGGCCGGGCTTGGGCTGAGCGGCGCCACCACCACTGAACTGGCGACGCCGGGCGACATCAACCTGACCGCCGCGCAAATCTATCCGGGCACTGGCGCGGGTGGCTATATCACCGCCGGCTATACCGTGGAGGGCGGCCTTGCCGCGGGCAGCGTTCTCAACATTCGTCGCTATGGCAATGGCGAGGCCGCCATGCCCTATTCGGTTTTCGGGTCACTGATTTTTTCGGCTGAAACCATCAATCAGGGTGGTGTGGTCCGAGCGCCGCTGGGGCAGATCCGGTTCGGCGGCGTTCGGCAATTTGCCTATCCGGACGTCGTGAATCTGCTGGCGGGCAGCCTGACCTCGGTCAGTGGCGCAGGGCTGGTCATACCCTATGGCGGTACGGTCGATGGATTGAGCTATTTCTACAATGGCGCGAAGGTCAAGCTCAACGGCGTCGGCGATCCACTTGCTGCGGTCATTTCCTTCCAGGCCAGCCACGTCAACGCGGAAAAGGGGTCGACCCTCGACCTGTCGGGCGGCGGCGAATTGCTTGGTGCAGGCTTCATCACTGGCCGGGGCGGGTCGGTCGATATCCTCAAGACACCATTGGCCAATGCGGGGCCAGGCTATAAATTCAGTTCAGCGGACAGTGCCGTCTATGCGATCGTGCCGTCGAGCACCGTCGGCTATGCGCCGGTCACACCCGAAGCCGGTTACGGCGCGCCGGGGATCGGGCGGCAGATCACCATTCCAGCCGGCGTGCCCGGCCTGCCGGCCGGCACCTATACGCTGATGCCCTCTACCTATGCCCTGCTGCCCGGTGCGTTCCGCGTCGAGATCGGTAAGGGCGACCGGATCGGTCTGTCTGGCGTTTCTGCGCTTGGCAACGGTTCCTACGTCGCCGCCGGGCATCTCGGCATCGCAAATACCACCATTCGCGATGTGCTGCCCAGCCAGGTCGTCATCACCCCTGGGGCGATTGTGCGCACCCATTCGGGCTATAACGAGATGGGATATAATGCCTTCGTTATGGCTGATGCGGCGCGGATCGGCGTGCCGCGTGCCCTGCTGACGTCGGACGCGAAGACGCTCGACCTGAATTTCTATCTGGCCAAGCCCGATGCCGCCGATCATCGGCCCGTCTTGACGCTCGATGGTGCGGTGCGCCTGAATGCCGAGGCGAAGAGCAACGGCTATGGCGGCGTGGTCCTGGCGCGCGGGGTGAGCGAGGTCCTGGCACCCGGTCAGGTCGCAACCGAGGGCCTGGCTGGTGTGTCGATCAGCGCAGACGCCCTCAACGCCCTCAATGCCCCGCGTCTGGTGCTGAACGGTTCCTTCGCCTCGGCCTATGGTCAGAGCGGGCGGTTTGTGTCTTTCGACGCCATGGGCGATGGCGATTTCGTCTTGCGCAGCGGTGCCAGTCTAAAGGCTGCCGAGGTCGTTCTCGTTGGAAACGATATCACCATCGAGGAGGGCGCATCGATCGATACCATCGGCCATGGCGCGACCAGCTTTGATTCCAGCAACGGCTATGTGTTCACCGGCAATGGCGTGCTGGCGGTCTCCAATGGCTGGTTCAATCTGATCCTGAGTCAGCCGGCGGGAGAATCGAGTATCGTTCCCAAAATCAATATCGGTGCTTGCGTGACCCTGGCGTGCGACGGCACCACCCGGCTTCTTTCCGAAGGGACGATCGCAGTCGCGTCGAGGGGCGCGCTGACCATTGCGGACAATGTTTCCTACGGTACGAAGAATCTCGTGCTCGGCCTGTCGGCGGTCAATCTTGGCGAGAATGCCAGCCTCGCGGCGGCGGCCGCCGCCGGACGGCTTCCCGATGGTCTGGCGCTGAACCAGAGCCGGCTGGCGGAACTGCTGGCGGGCAATACCGCAACGGGGGCGCCGAAGCTCGAGACGCTGGTCCTGAACGCGCGCGATGCGGTCAATATCTTCGGTTCGGTCAGCCTCGACACGATCAATCCCGCCACCGGCATATCTTCGCTCGGGCGGCTGGTTCTCGGCACGCCCGCCATCTACGGCTATGGCGCGGCGGGTGATGTCGCCAGCATCCGCACCGGCGAGTTCATCTGGACCGGCGCACCGGGTGCGCCCGGCGCCGCGATGGCCGGAATGCTCGGCGACGGCACGCTCGACATTGCGGCCAAATCGATCCTGTTCGGCTATGGCCCCAATACTCAACCCAGCAGTACCGCAGTCGACGACCGGCTGACCCTGGGCTTCTCGCGAGTCAATCTGACCGCGAGCGAGCGCATCACGTCGAGCGGCAAGGGATCGCTGTCGGTCTATCATCGCCAGGGCGATTATGTCACCGGCAAGGGCTACAGCCACACTGGCGGCGACCTCGCGATCACCACTGCGCTGATGACCGGCGAGGCCGGGTCGGTCAATCGCATCGCTGCCGGTGGCGCGGTCACAGTGACGGCCCCGGCGGGCGCTACGACACCAGCGACCAGCAATGCGCTGGGTGCGACCCTGGAACTGTCCGGGCGCAGCATCAGCGTCGATACCGCTGTGGTGCTGCCGTCGGGACGCCTTGCGTTGACGGCGGTCGATGACATCGTGCTGGGCAGCAGGGCGCGGCTCGATCTGTCGGGTCGCGAAGTCACGATGTTCGACGTCAAGAAATATAGCTGGGGCGGCGACCTGCTGCTGACCAGCACCGGCGGCGACATCACCCAGACGGCGGGATCGGTCATCGACCTGTCGGCGAAGAACAACCGTGGCGGCACCCTGACGCTGACGGCGCTTGGCGCAGGAGCGGGCCATGTCGCTCTGGCAGGCCGGGTTCTCGGTGCGGCCACCGGCAATTATGACGCCGGCGGCACGTTCGTTCCCTATGACGCGGCTGAAATCATCGTTCGCGCCCAGACCCTCGCCGACTTTTCGGGCTTGAATGGGCGATTGACGGAGGGCGGTGTGTTCGGTGCACGCCGGTTCCAGATCAAGCAGGGCGACCTGACGGTTGGCGATGAGGTCAAGGCGCATGCCGTCGAGATCGTGCTCGACGGCGGCGATCTGACGATCAATGGCAAGATAGACGCCAGCGGCGCCCAGGTCGGATCGATCCGACTGGCGGCTATGGGTGACCTGACCATCAACGGCACGCTCGATGCGCACGGGACCGGGCTGCGGCTCGACAGTTATGGCAAGATCATCGACAGCCCCAATCGTGCCGCCGTCGAGCTGACGACGCGGGAAGGCCGGCTGACTCTGGCCGACAGCGCCAGGGTGGACCTGCGCGCGGGGACGGAATCGACACGCGGCGATGGCAAGGCACGTGGCACGCTGGATCTGATTGCACCGCGTATCGGGGCCAATGACCTGGCGGTCGATGTGCTGGGCACGCTGGACGTTGTGGGAGCCAAGACCGTCGCCGTCTATGGCCTGCGCAGCTATGACGACGCGCCGCTGGCATTGCTGCCTGATGTAACGGGCCATCGGCCCCAGATCATCACTCAGGCGCTGCTCGACGGCATCGATATGGATAGCCAGGTCTATATCAACGCCGCATTGGGCAACGCCGCGCTCGGTGCGCGCCTGACGGGCCTTGGTGCCTATCATCTCCGGCCGGGCGTCGAGATCATCGGCAAGGTCAGTGCCGACAATCCCAATGGCGACCTGACCGTATCGGGCGACCTCGACCTGTCGGGCTATCGCTATGGTCCTGGAGCCGATCGCAACAATCCCGCGCGGCGCGGCTTTGGCGAGCCCGGGATGCTGCAGATCCGCGCCGCCGGTGACGTCAATATCCATGGCAGCATCAATGACGGGTTCGCGCCACCGCCCGAAACGCCGGACGACAAGGGCTGGAGGCTGACAGAGTCGAACATCGGTGACCCGTTCGGCGGCGACATCGTCGTGCCGATCGATGGCGTCGTGCTGGATGTCGGCACGAGCTTCCCGCCCGGAACGACACTCAACTACGACGTGCCGGTCGACGCGATGACGCTGCCGGCGGGAACAGTGCTGCCGGTGGACGTGGTGTTGATGGGTGATGTCAACCTTTCGGCTGGCACTGTTGTCGCCGCCAACATCTACAATGCCGATGGCAGCCTGGCCTATGCCGCCGGGTCGGTGATGAAATCCGCTGTCACGCTTGGTGCGGGCATGAAGCTCGGTGCCGGCACGCCACTGCGCGCGGCGACGTCCATCGCGGCGCTCACCTGGCCAAAGGGCGTGGCGTTGCCCGTGGGGATGAGCATCACCTCACCCGTTACCCTGGCACAAGGGTCGTTGATTCCCGCGATGACGCATGTCGAGTTGCTGGGGAATCAGCCGGTCGACCTGCGTCCGATCGTGAATGGCGTTCAGGGACGCAACTGGGCGGTGGCGCCGATGCTGGGCGATGGCGCGACGTCGTGGAATCTCACGCTGACCGCCGGCGCGGACCTGGCATCGGCCGATCGGCGCGCGCTGAATCCTGCTTCGTCCGGTTCGGTGAAGCTGGCCGATGCCCATTATATCCTTGGTTTCACGACCGAAACGATCGGCGGTGGAACCGCTTATTGGGCGGAGGGCAATTTCTTCGAATATCCAGCCAACACTCTGGTCTCTCCGGAAGATCTCATGTGGTGCGACATTGATCCCGGCCAATGCGTAATCAAGAATGATTATGTCTGGACTGACAAGAATTCGCTTGGCCGCCCGGCTGGCTCAGCGATCGCCGAGAAAGACCTGTTCTGGTGTGACTCCAATCCAGAATTCTGCAAGGTGGTCGAGGCCAGGGTGATCGTGACGGGTAGCGCGCCGGCGGCACCGGCGTTCAGCGTCATTCGGACGGGCGCGGCCGATCTCGATGTGATCGCCGCGGGCGATATTCGCATGGACTCCCTCTACGGCATCTATACCGCCGGGGCCGCGACGAGCGTCGATGCAGTGTTCGATCGACCGCGCGGCATGGGGGGCAACGGAACGCCGCTGGGGAACCAGCCCGTCGACTATGCCCCGGCGCTTGCTACCTACCATGCCTGGTATCCCGACCAAGGCGGCAATGTGCTGATCTCGGCAGGCCGGAATCTGATTGGCGACGTCAAGGGCACACCCGGCAACGGCATCGCGGGAATGACCGCGGTGGGCAATTGGCTCTGGCGTCAGGGATCGGGAACGGCGGCGCTGGATGAGATGATTCCGACCGCCTGGTGGATCAACTTCGGCAGCTATGTGCCGTTTAAGGAGCCGAGCGGCGCGATCCACCCGCAACTGGCCGGGTTCACCGGCATTGGCGCGCTTGGCGGCGGTGATGTAACCATCCGGGTCGGCGGGGATGCCGGAGCGATCGACTTCCGCGGCTATCAGGGCGCGATGAATGGGCCGGCGGCGCGCAGCCAGGCTTTGGTGGTCGCGGTCGGTGGGACAGGCCGGGTCACTGCGGGTGGCGCCCTGACGCTGACCGGCGGCGGCGACATCGATATGCGGATCGCCGGTGCGCTCAATCCCATCGGTGATCTCAACGGCACGCAGCATGAGCGGCATTCGATCAACGGTACTGTGACGAATCTGCGCGGCGCGACGCGGATCGGCGCAGCCTCGATGGGTGTCGTGAAGGCGCAGTATACCGGCGTTATCGGTGTCGGCGAGATCGACCCCAGAGTCGTCGATCCTTTTGAACGCGTCTATGCCGATGCGCGTGCGGGCCTGGTTCTGGTGCCGGGAGATTCCGCGGTCTATCTGGAGACATTGGGCGATCTCGTCCTGGGCGGCGTTGGCGATCCGGGGCGTGGCCGGACACCGAACCTGTCGGGCTTCTCGTCGGGCGGAACTGTTTATGATCGGGGCGGGCAGAGCTGGTTCTCGCTCTGGACCGATCACACCGCGATCAATCTGGTCTCTGCCGGCGGTGACATGGTGCCGGGCACTGGAGGGGATGAACCGAACCTCGACGGCGGAGCCAGCGACATTGCGGACACACTTCCCTCGATCCTGCGGGTCGCGGCGCTGAGCGGCGACCTCTATTTCGGCACCTCGGCACGGGTGAACAGCATTCCCGGCTCGACCTTCGACACGCTGCGCCCGTCCGCAGCGGCTGAACTCGAAATCCTGGCGGCCGGCTCGATCCATGCCGGGCAACGGACGCCGTTCGAGCCTTATGTCGGCCGACATACGATTGCGCTGTCCGGTTCGGCAATTGCCCTGCCGACACCCTTCAATCCGGCCTTTTTCGGGAGTATTGACGGAGGGCCGGAACTGGTCAGCAATCTTTCTCCCGAAAGCTTGCCGGGATCTTATGCCAGCCTGTTCGCATTCGGGCGAAATACCGCGGAAAACGGCCTTGATCGTCCTCTCGACGCTCCGCCAATCCGGCTCTACGCGCTCAGAGGCGACATTGTCGGCCTGGGCACTGGACGCCGAATCCTGCTCGGCGACCTGTTGACCTTGTACGAGGCCAGCGCGCCGGTGTGGATGAAGGCGGGGCGGGACATCGTCAGTGTCGGAACCCCGCCCGGGGAGGTCGCCTATGGCGTATCGGGGGCCAATTATCGCACCAACCTGATCGTCCACAATAATGCCACCGATGTTTCGATCGTCCAGGCGGGCCGCGACATATTATACGCCAATTTCGAGATCGCCGGGCCGGGTACGCTGGAAGTGTCGGCGGGCCGCAATATCCTGCAGGAAGGCAGGGGCTCATTCATCTCGATCGGACCAGTCGCGATCGGCGATACCCGTCCCGGCGCCGGCATCTCCCTGATGGCCGGAATGGGGGCGAACGGGCCGAATTTCTCGGCCATACGCACCCGCTATCTCGATCCGGCCAATCTCGCTGATCCGAAGCGTCCGCTAGCCGATCAGGACGGCAAGGTCGCCAAGACCTATGAGAAGGAATTGGCCGGCTGGCTCGACGGTCGCTATGGTTTCAAGGGAACCACGACCGAAGCGCTGGCCTATTTCGACGCGCTGGCGCCGGAACAGCAGCGCGTCTTCCTGCGCGATGTCTATTACGCCGAACTGCGCGAAGGCGGCCGGGAATATAATGAACCCGACAGCAGCCGCTTCGCCTCCTATCTGCGCGGCCGAGAGATGATCGGCACCTTGTTCCCGGACAAGGACAAGGACGGCAAGGACATTGTCCGCACCGGCGACATCATCATGTTCGGCGGTTCGGGGGTCCGCACCAGTTTCGGCGGTGATATTCAGATGATGGCGCCTGGCGGGCAGATCGTGGTTGGCGTTCAGGGCGTGGTGCCGCCGGCATCCTCCGGCCTGATCACCCAGGGCCAGGGCAACATCCAGCTGTTCAGCGAAAAGAGCCTGTTGCTGGGCCTGTCGCGGATCATGACCACGTTTGGCGGCAGTATCTTCGCCTGGTCCGAACAGGGCGACATCAATGCCGGGCGCGGGTCGAAGACCAGCATATTGTTCACCCCGCCACGGCGTACCAGCGACCGATACGGCAATGTCGCGCTTGCGCCGCAAGTGCCGTCGTCGGGCGCGGGCATCGCCACGCTCAACCCGATCCCGGAAGTCGCACCCGGCGATATCGATCTGATCGCGCCGCTCGGCACGATCGACGCGGGTGAAGCCGGTATCCGCGTCTCGGGCAATATCAACCTCGCCGCGCTTCAGGTCCTCAACGCCGCCAATATCGAGGTGCAGGGCAACGCCAAGGGTATCCCGCTGCCCCCGGTGGTGAACACCGGGGCGTTGTCGGCCGCCTCCGCCGCAACCAGTTCGGTCGTCGCGGAAGCCACTCGGCTTGCCGAACGCGCCCGGCCGCCGATCCGGACGGACGTACCCATCATCTTCACCGTCCGACTGCTCGGTTTCGGTGAATAAAGCTTTGAACGGGCGTCGCGCCGCCGCATTTGTCAGGAGCTTTCGAATGTCGTCCCGATCGCAGAACGCGCCCGAAGCGGCACGCCGTCTGCCGCTGTTTTACCGCGAGCCGGTACCGCTGTCTTCCATCACTCATGCCGATTGGCGGTTAAAGGATGGTGATGCGTCTTTCGCCGCTGAAACCGCCTTTGTACCGATCGTGGTGGGCGAACTGGCCGCTGCCGCTCGCAACTATCCCATCGTCTTCGCGGCGGGCGATGTCGCACCGGTCGCGCTGCTTGGCCTGGAGCATGACAATCTGTTCGTCGCCGATGGGGCCTGGACCGCCGACGCCTATGTCCCGGCTTATGTTCGCCGCTATCCCTTTGGATTCATCGCCACCGAGAACCCCGATGGTTTTGCGCTTGCGGTCGACACCGGGTCCGGTCGGGTGACGCAGGCCGGGGATGTCGGCGCGGCATTGTTCGAGGACGGTCGACCCAGCGACCTGACCGTGCAGGCGCTCGCCTTTTGCGAGGCATTTCAAGGTGAGGTCGCCGCGACGCAGGCCTTTTGCGCCGCGCTGGTGGCAACCGATATGTTGATTGACCGCCGTGCTGACGCCACCTTGCCGGATGGCCGTACAGTTGGTCTGGAGGGTTTCCAGATCGTCGATGCCGAAAAATTCGCCGGCCTGGCGGATGACGTCGTGCTCGACTGGCACAAGCGCGGCTGGTTGGCGCTCGTCCATTTCCATCTTACCTCGCTCGAGCGTTTTTCCGCACTGTTGTCGCGTCAGGAGGCCCGCGCTGCCGTCACCCGGTCGTAGCCTTGCGATGATACCCGCCAGCCGAATTTCTCCTTAAGCCGGAAAGATCCCGAATCATGTCCCGAATCACGTTCATGCCTATGTTGGCTTCGACCCTTGTTCTCACCGGTTTTGCGACGATGACTTCCGCCCAGACAGCATCCCCGCGGGTCGGTGGCGCACCCGCTCAGCCGGCGGCGGCACCTCTTGGCGGGCCGATCATCGCCGGTATTTGCCTGCTCTCGCGCGAAGCGATCTTCGCCAATGCCGAAGTCGGCAAGGTCGCGACCGCACGGCTTCTGGAACTGACCAAGGCGGCGCAGGCCGAAATCGACAACGAGCGGACTCCACTGGAAACCGAGGCCCGTACGCTGGAGACCCAGCGCGCATCTCTGTCGGCCGACCAGCTTCGCCAGCGCAGCGAAGCGATGGCCAACCGTTGGCAGGCGCTCCAGCAAAAGGCCGCACATAATGGACGCGAGATCGAGGCAACGCGCGCCAAGGCGCTTGACCGGATCGCCACCGAAGCCCAGCCGGTCATCGCTCAGGTCTATGCGGGCAAGAATTGCGGCCTGTTGCTCGACCGTGGTGCTGCGCTCGGCGGCAACTATGCCAATGATCTGACCGCCGGTGTCGTCGAAGGGCTGAACGCCCGTATCCGGACCATCAGCTTCGAGCGTGAGCGCTTGCCCGCGCAGCCGGCGACCAATGGCCAGGGGCAGCGGTCGCAATGAGGCGCCTCTCCGGCGCGCTCGCTGCGATCACCGTCGGCATCTTCGGTTGCGGCAGCGCGCCCGATGCGCGGGCGCAAAGCCTCTCGCCCTCGGCCGCCCCGGTGGAGTGGGTAACCTATGCCGAAGCCGCAACCGTCACCATCGCCAGCTGGCTTCAGGGGGAAGGCGAAGCCGCGGCCCGTTTGCGTACCTATCTCGAGACGACCCGCCCAATGTCCGACAAGCCGACCCAGCCGCTGGAGTTGAAAATCTGGATCGAGCCGGACGGGCGTATCTCACGCACTGACTTCGCTCCCTTTGCCGATACGACCGCGAATGCCGACTTGCGCGGGCTTATCGTCGGACACAGTCTTACGACACCACCGCCCAAGGGGATGCTTTTGCCCTTGCGGCTCCTGATTCAGCTTGAACCATCGGCGGCAACAACTCCCACCGATAGGGCGGTATGAGCATTTGGCGGATCATGCCGGCATTGGGTAATCGGACTCTCGGAAAAGGCTGAAGGGCGAGCGGTTGCTTTAAACCAGCTGCTTGGCTCGTCAGTTCGAATCCCTCCCGCTCCGCCACCTGGTCGGGGGTTATCGCTACAGAAGGATGGAATCCGCTATGTCGTGTCAGGGCATCTCAGGCGCCGTGTGACGCGAGCCCGGCGGTGCCGGCAGCGGAACGCGACCTCAGCGGTTGGCCAAATGCGCTTTGCGTATTTTGTGATTTGAGCCGGAGCGATCCGGCGATAGGCGTTCAGTTCGATCTTGTCGTATCGTGCCAACGCCAAGTCGATTTAGCCAAACATCGGTGTTAGTGCCGACGCAGCGCCGGTAGCGATCATGTGGCGCCACGGAGAAGACGATGCAGCGACGCGCCGTGAAATCGGCAATGCGGACATTCGAGGTGTTGGAGCTTTTTGCCGAACGCCGGCGCCCGATGGCGCTCCATGAAATCTATTCGGAGCTCGGTTATCCGCAATCGAGCACGACCAACCTGCTCAAGAGCATGGTCCTGCTCGGCTATCTCAACTATAATCGCGTCAAGCGCACGTATCTGCCGACCATGCGACTCAACCAACTGGGCAATTGGGTGGCAGGCTATATCCAGGCCGAAGGCGGCTTTCGCGATCTGGTCAACGAGATGCAGCGCCGCACCGACGAGACCGTCGGCCTATCGACGCAGAACGATCTGTTCGTCCAGTATCTGTTTCTGCGCGGCCCAGACCACGAATTCAAGAACGTGCCCCCCGACGGCACGATGCGGCTGCTGGTCGATTCGAGCGGGGGGCGTGCGATGATGGCCCGGATGACGGACCGGGCGATCGATAAATTGTGCCGCTACACCAATCATTACGAGATGAAGGACGACCGCGTCAGTTACGAGGGGATCATGAAGGACGTCGCCTGGATCCGGCAGGTCGGCTATTGCTACTTCCCCAACTGGCCCACGCCCGACGTGTCGTCGATTTCGATCGCGCTGGATGCCGACCTGCACGGCATCCCGCTGGCGATCGGCGTTGGCGGGCTGGCGGATCGCATCTCGCGCAACAAGTCCGACATACTGGCGATCATGCGCGAGATGATCGCCGCGTTCAACGAACGCTCGCATGCGACGCCGGCGGTCGAGACGAGCGTCGAGAACGACTGACAGGATCGGGCGCTATCGCGCGTTCGCCCAGGGCCCACGATCCGCATATGTGATTTTCGCAAGGGGACGGCGGTTTGATGGCCGCTCTGCCGGTATCCGCCCCATTGTCGCTCCACACGCTCGAATGTGGAGAGGTTTTCAAGATGGGCGATACTGAAGAATTGCGGCGGCGGGCCTCGGGCGGCGTCGTAACGCTGGATGCCGTGGTGGTCGGCGCCGGCTTTGGCGGCATGTACATGACCTATCGTCTTCGCGAGCGCGGGATGCGGGTGATCGGCATCGAGGCCGGCGGCGATGTCGGTGGCGTATGGTATTGGAACCGCTATCCCGGCGCACGTTGCGATCTGATGTGCGTCGATTACAGCTATTCATTCTCGGACGAGATCCAGCAGGAATGGACCTGGACCGAGCAGTTCGCCGCGCAGCCGGAAATCCTTGCCTATGCCAATTTCGTCGCCGACAAGCTCGACCTTCGCAAGGACTTCACCTTTGCCACGCGGGTCACCAGCGCGGTGTGGGACGATGATCGCCGCTTGTGGACGGTCAAGACCGACCAGGGTGACACCTATGAGGCAACCTATTGCATCATGGCGACGGGGCCGCTGTCGATCCCCAAGGATCCGGAGATCGCCGGCCTCGACCGGTTCGAGGGCGATATCTTTCGCGCGCAGAAATGGCCGCACGAGCAGGTCGATTTCTCCGGCCGGCGCGTTGGCCTGATCGGCACCGGATCGACCGGGATCCAGATCGTCACCGAGGTCGGCAAGGCGGTGGGCGAACTCTACGTCTTCCAGCGCACGCCGAGCTTCACCATGCCGATGCGCAACGACAAGCTCGATCTGGAACATGTGAGCGAGATCAAGGACCATTATGCCGGCCTGCGCGCCGCAGCGCGCGCCAGCCTGCTGGGCGGCGTGCGCCCCTCATCGACCCGCCCGTTCTTCAGCCTGCCGCGCGCGCAGCGTCTGCAGTTGATGGAGGATGCCTGGAAGGCCGGCGGCCATGCCTTTCTCGGAACCTTCTCCGACCTGATGAGCAATCCGGATGCGAACGACCAGGTCGCGGAGTTCGTCCGCGACAAGATCGGCCAAGTGGTGGAAGATCCGAAGATCGCCGAGGCGTTGAAACCGCGCGGCTACCCGATCTTCGCGCGGCGCGCGTGCCTCGACACCGAATATTACGAACAGTTCAACAAGCCGAACGTGCATCTGATCGACCTGTTCGCGGATCCGATCGCGGAGATTACCGAGACTGGCGTGAAGCTGCAGAGCGGCGAGGTGCCGCTCGACGTGCTGATCCTCGCGACCGGCTATGACGGGCTGACCGGTGCACTGATGGCCTTCGAGGTGCGCGGGCGCAACGGGCTGGACCTGCGTGAGAAGTGGCAAGATGGTGCCGTATCCTATCTCGGCCTGATGCTGGCTGGCTTTCCCAACCTGTTCATGGTTTGCGGTGCCAACGGCCCGGCGGCGCTTGCCAACATCATCTCGATCAATGAACAGAATGTCGATTGGATCTGCGCGCTGATCGATCACATGGAGGCAACCGGCATGGTGACGGCGGAGCCGACCCGCGAGAGCGAGGAACGCTGGATGGAAATCGTCCGCATGCTCGCCGAGAAGACGCTGCTCTCAAAGGCGAACACCTGGTATGTCGGGGCGAACGTCGAGGGCAAGACACGCGGGCTGACGATGTTTACGGGGGGGTTCGCGAAATATGGCGAGCATTGCCAGGCGGTGGTCGATAGCGGCTATGCCGAGTTGGTGTTCGAACCTGTCGGCGCGTTGGTGAGCGCCTGAGCGGTGCCGGGCACCAACGCCGCGGTCAACGTCGTCGCGTTGGTCGGCGAGCAACGCACGCTGAAGGGCCGCTTGCCCGTTGACCGGCGGGTCGGCGGGTTCGCCGACATCAACACGGGTTTTGACGCGCGCCGGATCGACCGCGCGGTGCGCCAGATTATCAGCGTCGGCCGATCGTCATCCCACGCCGCCGAGATGTTCGCGGTAACGCGCGCGCAATTCGGTCTTCAGCAACTTGCCCGTCGCGGTGTGCGGCAGGTCATCGACGACCAGCACGTCGTCGGGCAGCCACCATCTGGCGACATGGCCAGTCAGATGATCGAGCATCGCCAGCTTCTCGACGCGTTCGCCTGGATGCAGGCGCAGGAGGAGCAAAGGCCGTTCCTGCCAGCGCGGATGCGGTACCCCGATCACCGCCGCCTCGGCCACCGCGGGATGCGCGGTGGCGGCGTTTTCCAGGTCGATCGAGCTGATCCACTCGCCGCCCGACTTGATCACGTCCTTCGCGCGGTCGGTAAGGTGGAGGAAGCCGTCCGCGTCGATCCGCGCGACATCGCCGGTGTCGAGCCAGCCATCGGCATCGACCGCCGAACCCGGTTCCGATCCATAATAGGCGTTGAGCACCCACGGCCCACGGACCTTGAGCAGCCCGGAGCCCGCACCGTCATGCGGCAATGCGTTGCCATCGTCGTTTTCGACGCGCAGTTCGATACCGAACACCGCGCGCCCCTGACACGCCAATATATCGGTCAACGCATCGCCGGTCAGCCCCGCCTGATGCGCGAGCGGCTGGCACACGGTGGACACGGGACTGGTCTCCGTCATTCCCCAGGCCTGGTTGGCGGTGACACCGAGCAGGTTGCGGAACAGCTCGATCAGCGCGCGGGGCGTCGCGGCGCCACCCATGAACACGCGGTTGAGTTTCAACGCGGCGCGGTCCGCCTCGCTCACCTGCCGTTCGATATAGTCGAGCACGGTGAACCACAAGGTCGGCACGCCGAGTGAGAAGGTGACACCCTCATCGCGAAGTAACTGGTAGATTGACGCACCATCCAGCGCTGACCCCGGCATCACCAGCTTCGCGCCAGACATCGCCGAGGCGAAGGGGAGGCCCCAGGCATTGACGTGGAACAAGGGGGGCGCGAGCAGCACCGTGTCGCGCGCCGACAGCGCCATCGAATCCGCCGCGCACGCCGCGAATGCGTGCAGCACGGTCGAGCGATGGCTGTAGAGCACGCCTTTCGGGTTGCCGGTGGTGCCGCTGGTGTAGCACAAGCTGGAGGCGGTGTTCTCATCAAGCGCGGGCCAGGCCGTGATCGGCTCGGCCGCGGCGACGAGATCGTGATAGGCGAGCAGGCCGGGGAGGGTGCTCTCCGGCATCTCGTGGTCGGCGCACAATATGATGATCTGCTCGATCCCGGCCAGGTTGGCGATCACCGGTTCAACGATCGCCAGCAGATCCGGATCGACGCACAGGATGCGCGCGCCGCCATGATCGACGATGTAGCGGATCTGATCGGCGAACAGGCGCGGGTTGATGGTGTGCAGCACCATGCCGGCCGCGGTGACGCCGTAATAGAGTTCGAGATGGGGCAGCCGGTTCCACGCGAGCGTGGCGATGCGGTCGCCGGCCTGCGCCCCGAGCGTCGCGAGCATCGCCGCGACTCGCCGCGACCGCCGCGAGACCGTGCTCCAGTCCGACCGATCCAGGCCGCCGTCGGGGCGGCGCGAGACGATTTCCGTGCGGCCATGGTTGCGCGCGGCATGGTCGATCAGCGCGCCGGTGGTCAGCTGCTGCTGTTGCATCAGGCCGATCATGTCTTTCTCCGGATCTTGGTTGGGTTCAGGCCGTCGCCGCATCCTCGCGGTGGACGAGGCGGGTCGCGTGAATGAACATCAGGCCGCTCAGCAACATTGGCGCGCCGACCAGCGAGATGGCGAAGCGCAGGCCCTGGATCGCGCCGAACCAGCCGGTGAACAGGTCGCTCATCACGCCGACGAACAACGGCCCAAGCGCTAGTCCGATCAGGTTCACGAACAGAATCTGGATCGCCACCGCCATGCCGCGCATTCGCGGTTCGGCGACGGTCTGGATTGCGGCATAGACCGGGCCGTAGCTCATCGTCTGGCAGAACAGGGCTGCACCGAACAGGCCGAGCGACACGCGCATGTCGCCGGCCAGCGCCACCAGTGTGAACAAGGGCGCGGCAGCCGTGATCGCAACAGCGCAAAACAACACGTAATTGGCGATGCTGGAGCGCGCAAACCGATCCGAAAGGAAGCCGCCCAGGAAGGTGCCGAGCCCGCCGCAGATGCCGACCATCAGCCCGAGTAGGACGCCGAGCAAGGCGGTCGGCGCCATGCCGACGCTGCTCGCCAGGGTACCCAATTGTTCGGGATGCGTACGGATATACAGCGATCCCGAAAACGCGCTGAGCCCGTAGAAGCCGAAGGCGGAGAAGCCGGACGCCACGCAGATATATGCGAACGATCGCTTGCGCCACAGCACCGCGAGCCCGGCGCGCAGCGGAATGGGCACTGCGGCTGCGGCGACGCTGGCCTGGCGCCGCGGCTCCTTCATTGCGAATGGCACGATCACCGCCAGCAACAGTCCCGGCGCACCGGCGATGAAGAACGCCCAGCGCCAGCCGAGCGTGGAGGCGAGGATGCCGCCAACGACCAGGCCGGTGAGCGATCCCAACGGCACTCCCATCTGGTACATGGCCAGCGCCAGTGCACGACGATGGCGGGGCACATAGTCGGTGATCAGGCTGTGTGCGGCCGGGGTGCAGCCCGCCTCGCCCACACCGACGCCGATGCGCGTCAGCAGCATCTGGCCGAAGCTGCGCGTGAAGCCGCAGGCGATGGTGAAGATGCTCCAGACGGCAAGCGCGCCGGAGATCATGTGCACGCGATTGGTCTTGTCCGCGAAGCGTGCCAGCGGCAGGCCTGCGGCGGTGTAAAGCAACGCGAAGGCGAGGCCGCTGATCGCACCGATCTGGCTGTCGGACAGGCCGAGATCCGCCTTGATCGGCTCGACCAGAATGGTCAGGATCTGCCGGTCGAAGAAATTGAGCGTGTAGATCAGCATCATCAGCAGCATGACGCCGAGCGGGAAGACCTTCGGACTGTCATCGTCGCTTGACGCGGCGTCCACGATCGGAGCGGGGGTGGGATCGCCGGCGAGCGGATCCGGCGCGACGATGCCGTCCGGGGTTGTCAGCGTAAGCCGGGCTATCGTCTGATCCGTCACGTCGCTCTCCTGCCGCCGATCTGCCGTCGGGGCGAAATGCCGATGATAGGGGGGCGGCCACGCATGTTTATCGCCACGTCCGCCACCTGCCGATTATCACCTATGTAAATTGCCGCGACCGTTCCGCCGGATGCGGGATATTGCGCGTTCGCCGCGTCACTCTCCGCGCCGATAAACGACGGGAGAGGCGGCGCATGCGGCGCATCGACGCGCATCATCATCTGTGGGACGTGGACAGCGGGCATCATCCGATGCTGTCCACCGCGCCAGTCGCGCGTTTCTGGGGCAACAGCGCAGAGCTGCGCCGGCACTATGATGTCGGGACGTTCATGGCAGATGCACGTGCCGCTGGCGTGGTCGCTTCCGTGCATGTCGAGGCTGCGTTCACGCCGCCGGACGGCGAAGCGCGGGCGATGCAGGCGATCGCCGATGCGCATGGCTTTCCGCACGCCTTCCTGACCCGGATCGATCTTGCGGCGGTGGATGCCGGGGCACGGATTGCGGCGGATGCCGCTTTCGCCAATTGGCGTGGCATCCGCATCACCACCGAATGGCCGGGCGATCCCGCGCTAAAGCGTCCGGCACGCACGCCGTTCGCCGATGCCGGCTGGCGACGTGGTTATGCGGCGCTCGACGCGGCGGGCGGTGTGGCGGATATCATGCTCTGGCCGGAGCAATTGGCGGAGGCTGCGGCGCTGGCGCGCGACTTCCCCGGCACCCCGATCGTGATCGAGCATTTCGCGCTTGCGGATGGCGATCCCGTCTGGGCCGAGGGCATGGCGCGACTCGCCGCCTGTCGCAATGTCGTGGTGAAGCTTTCGGGACCGGGGCTGGTGCGGCGCGACTGGTCGGCGGACACGATCCGGCCGTTGATCCTGCGCCTGCTCGGCCTGTTCGGCAGCGATCGGCTGATGATCGGCAGCAACGCGCCGGTCGATCTGGTGATGGCGGATTACCCGACGATCGTCGCGCGCTTCGACTCGGCCATCCGGGACCTGCCCGACACCGACCGCCAGGCGCTGTGGCACGACACCGCGGCGCGCATCTATCGCATCGCGGGGGAGAATTGATGGAGATCGCCTTTTTCGGGAAGCATCGCTGCAGGCTGGGTGAAAGCCCGGTATGGGACGATGCACGGCACTGCCTGTGGTGGGTGGATTCGCTCGCCGGGCTCATTCATGCCGCCTCCGGCGACGGCACGCTGCGCGCGACGCTGCCACAGGATCGGCCAGTCGGCAGTATCGGATTGGCCGATGGCGGGCTGGTCGCGGCGCTGGCGGACGGCTTCTATCGCATCGATGGCGATACGGGCGGCGCGAGCGCCATCGCGCTGCTGCCCGAAGACGCAACGCTGCGACTCAACGACGGCAAGGCTGATCGCGCCGGTCGTTTTCTGAGCGGCCAGATGCAGGTGCACGGCGCTGGCACCGAGTTGAGTGACGCCTTGCTGTGGCAACTGGACGCAGGGCGTGCACGCGATCTGGTCGGCGGGCTGAAGCTGACCAACGCGATCTGCTTCTCGCCCGATGGCGGCACGCTCTATTTCGCCGACAGCCTGGAAGGCGTGATCCGCGCTCATCCTTACGATTCCGCAACCGGTGCGATCGGGCCACGTCGCGATCTGATCGATTGCCGCCCGTGCGGCTCGGGCCCGGACGGTGCGACGGTGGATGCCGACGGCAATCTCTGGGTCGCGCTTGTGCTCGCACAGCGGATCGTCTGCATCGCGCCGGACGGCATGTTGTTGCGCAGCATCGACCTGCCGATCCCGTACCCGGCCTGTCCCGCATTTGGCGGGCCGGGACTCGCCACGCTGTACGTCACGACCATCGCGGACTCCGGTCAGCGCCTGAAGAGCGATCATCCCAATGCCGGGCGGATCGTCGCCATTACCGGGCTGGGCGCGCGCGGGCTGCAGGAAGGCCGCTACCAGGACAATCACATCCGCGAATAGTCCGGCAAGCGTCGCGCCCGGCATTGCCCGGCCGGGAGCGGCACCGCACCGTCTCGCCCGAGAGGATCGAAAAGAACCATGAACCTGGATTTCGACGCCGCCGATCTCGCCTTCCAGAGCGAGGTGCGGGAATTTTTTGCCGGGGGCATTCCGGACGGCTGGCGCTCCAAGGTGCGCAGCGGGCTCCGGCTCGAGCCCGAGGACCTGATCTACTATCAGCGGCGCCTCAACGATCGCGGCTGGGGCGCGCCGACCTGGCCCAAGGAATATGGCGGCACCGGCTGGACACCGACGCAGCAATATATCTTCTGGAGTGAGGCGGCACGCGCCGATGCTCCCGCGCAGTTCCATCAAGGGCTGGAACTGATCGGGCCGATCATCTTCACCTATGGCACGCCGGAACAGAAGGCGTGCTATCTGCCGCGCATCCTGACGCTGGAGGATTGGTGGTGCCAGGGCTATTCGGAGCCTGGCGCCGGTTCCGATCTCGCGGCGCTGCGCACCCGCGCCGATCGCGACGGTGAGCATTATGTCATCAACGGGCAGAAGATGTGGACCAGCTATGCGCATGTCGCGAGCCACGTCTTCGTGCTTGCCCGCACCTCGCAGGAGGCCAAGCGCCAGCAGGGCATTTCGCTGATCCTGGTCGACATGAACACGCCGGGCCTGCGCGTGCAGAAGATCCCGACGATGGACGAGAAATACCATACCAACGAACTGTTCTTCGACGATGTGCGCGTTCCGGTCGGAAACTTGCTTGGCGAAGAGGGCAGGGGTTGGGGCTATGGCAAGGTGCTGCTTGACCGCGAGCGCATGGTCAGCGCCGCCACCGCCATCTTCCTGACCCAGACGGTACGGGGCATTCGCGACGCGGCGACCTGGCGGCGTATCGGCAACATGCCGCTGATCGAGACGCCGGGCTTCGCGGCGAAACTCGCGCAATATGAGATCGAAGTGATTGCGCTGCAGACCATGGTTCTGCGACTGATGGACGATGCGGCGCGCGGCGCGGATTCCGGCCCGCGCGGCTCGATGGTCAAGCTGCGCTGGTCGCAACTGACGCAAGCCGGCACCGCCTTGTGGGTTGAGGCGCTGGGACCGGAGGCGGCGCATTTCGCCGCCCTTGGCGACACCGGCGCGAGTGCCGACATGCCGTATGCGATGCAGGGCGCGCTCTATGCGCGCGTCACCTCGATCTATGGCGGGTCGAGCGAGATCCAGCACAATATCATCGCGCGCCGCGCGCTCGGCCTGTAAGGAGGGCCGCTCCGATGGATTTCAGCTATTCCGACGAACAGCAGATGCTGCGAGACAGCGTCGATCGCTACGGCGCGGAGAAATGGGCGGCGTCCGATCGCCTGAAGATCCTGGCCGCTGGGCCGGAGGCCGCCAGGCGGCGCTGGGGCGAGATGGCGGACCTGGGCTGGCTGATGCTGCCGATCGCCGAAGCTGATGGCGGGCTTGGCGGTGGCCCGGCCGAGGTGATGGCGGTGATGGAAGGGATTGGCCGCCACCTGATCACGGTGCCCTATGTCAGTTGCTGCGTTCTCGTACCAGCACTGCTTGCGGGCAGCGAGGCGGGCGCTGAACTGCTGGCGCGCGTCGCTACCGGCGAGGCTCTGGCGGCGGCCGGCTTGATCGAGGCCGATGGCGGCTACGATCTCCACCGTGTCGCCACCCGTGCCGAACGGGGGCCGGAAGGCTGGCGGCTGTGGGGCGCGAAGGCCCATGTCGAGGACGGCGCCGACGCGGACTGGTTCCTGGTCTCCGCGCGCACCGCGGGCGCCACCGATGAACGCGACGGCATCGGTTTGTTCCTGCTCCCCCGCGCAGCGGACGGTCTGACGGTCGATGCCTTCCGCGCGATCGATGGCCATCGCCACGCCAGGCTGACGCTGGAGAACGTCGCTGGCCTGCCAGTCGGTGATGCTGAAAGCGCGCTGCCGGTTATCGAGGCGGCGGTGGATCGCGCGATTGCCGCGCAGCTGGCCGAGGCTGTCGGATCGATGGAGGCGGCGTCCGTTGCGACGCTCGATTATATCCGCACGCGCGAGCAGTTCGGCGTGGCGATCGGCAGCTTCCAGGTGTTGCAGCACCGCATGGTCGATATGATCGTCGCGGGCGAGGAAGCGCGGTCGATGGCCTATCACGCGACGCTCAACCTGCAGCGGGACGCGGCCGAGCGCGCGCGCGCGGTGGCGGCGGGCAAGGTGCGCGTGTCCGAAAGCGGCATCTATGTTGGGCAGCAGGCGGTGCAGCTGCACGGCGGTGTTGGCATCAGCGAGGAACTGATCGTCAGCCATCACCTGCGCCGCCAGATGATGCTCAACCTCGCCTTCGGCCCCGCCGAGCATCACCGCGCGCGCTTCGCCGCGATCCCTGCCTGAGGAGAGCCGTTTTGACCTTGCAAGACCTGATCGACCGCGCGGCAATCCACGATAGTCTGCTGCGCTATTGCCGCGGCATCGACCGCATGGACGAAGCCGCGCTGCGCTCCGCCTACTGGCCCGACGGCACCGACGATCACGGCCAGTACAAGGGCAGTGCCGAAGGATTTTGCGACTGGGCGATGAGCGTGCTGCCAAAAATCGATCGCGGCATCCATCAACTGCACAACATGCTGATCGAGTTGCGCGATGACGGCGCGGCGGTGGAGACATATTTCTCCGCCTTCCAGCGCCAGCCGGGCCCGGACGGGCTGCAACAATGGGACCTGAAGGGTCGCTATATCGACTGGTTTGAAAAGCGCGGTGATGAGTGGCGGATCCTGAATCGCGTCGTGATCTACGACTGGGTCGAGCAGATGCCACTGCCCCCGGGCAGCGAGGCGGAACGCTTCGGCGCGCGCAAGCCGGTCGGCGGGCGCTATCCCGACGACCCCGTCTACGCGCTGTTCGGGTGACCGGGCCGGCGACGGACAAGCGCGCCCTGGTCACCGGCGGTGCGCGCGGCATCGGTCGGGCGATCGCAGTCACGCTGGCGGCTGCGGGCTGGCAGGTGACCGCCGCCGACATCGACGCGTCCGCCGTCGCCGATGCCGAGCCCGACCTTCGCATCACCGGCGTGGCGCTCGACGTGACCGACCGTGCGGCGGTGGCGGCGCTGATGGAGGAACGAGGACCGTTCGACGTGGTCGTCAACAATGCGGCGATTCCCGCCGACATGCTGCCCTTCGCCGAGTTGACGTCCGGGCATTTCGCCTGCGCGCTGCGCATTAATGTGATGGGCAGCTTCATCGTCGCGCAGGAAGCCGCACGGCGCATGCAAAGCGGTGCGATCGTCAACATCGCCTCGCGCGGCTATCTCGGCGGGATCGGCGGCGCGCACTATGTCGCGTCCAAGGCGGCAGTGGTCGGCATGACCCGCGCGATGGCCGCCGAGTTGCGCTGGCGCGGCATCGCCGTCAATGCGGTCGCGCCTGGCATGGTCGAGACGCGGATGATCGAGAATTTCTCGCCCGCCCTGCGCGAGAAATTGATCGAAATGGAGCCGGGCGGCGGCCCGCTCAATCCCGCGGTGATCGCCGGCGCGGTCGCCTATCTCGCTTCGCCCGCCGGCCGGTCGATGACCGGCCAGGTGCTGCTGGTCGATGGCGGCAAGACCATCGGCGTCGGACTGTATTGAACGTGGCGCCAATGACCGCACCGCACCGCCTGCTAACCGTCGGACCCGCCGGAGCCGTCGCGGCGATCGCCGCCAGGTTGATCGCGGGTGGCGCTTACGTCGCGGCCGAGCACGACGTCGATGCCGTCCTGATCGACGGCACCGACAGCGCGGTGGAGACACCGTTTCTCGATCTCGCCGATAGCGCCTTCACCGCCCAGTTGATCGACGCGACGCTCGGCCGCGTGGCCGCGCTGCAGGCAGCGTTCGAGCACCTCGCCCCCGCTGCCAGCATCGTCGTTATCGGCACCGACGCGCATCTTGGCCGCTGGCACGCCACGGGGCAGGCGGCGGCCAGCGCCGCATTGGTCGGGATCGTGCGCAGTGTGGCGATGGAATATGGCCGTCACGGCGTGCGCGCCAATCTGGTCGCGCTGCCGCTCGGCACGACGGCCGCAGACGAACCGGTGATTGCGGATGCGGCGATTCAGGCCGCAGCGTTGTTCGACGCCCTGTCGATCACTGGCGAGACGGTGCTGGTCGATGGCGGCAACAACCTGAAGTTTCGTCAGGCGCGCCGCCGCTGACTGATGTCAGGCCGCTGCCAGCCCCAGTTCCTCGAGCGCGATCTCCAGCGCGCGGCGATAATCGCTCTTGCCGCTCGCATGCCGCGGCAGGTCGTCGAGCACAATGATCCGCTTGGGCAGTTTGTACGCCGCAAGCTCTTGCAGCATCGCGATATGCGCGGCGCGCTCGTCATAACCATCGGAGGTGCGCGCCAGGCCGATCACCTTCTTGCCCCACACCGGGTCCGGCACGCCGACGATGATCGCATCCTCGATGCCGGGCGCGCGCTTCATCGCTTCCTCGACCTCCTCGGGGAACACCTTCTCGCCACCAGTGTTGATCACCATGTTGCCGCGCCCGATCAGCCGCAGCCGCCCATCCGCCTCGCGCACCGCCATGTCGCCGGGGATCGCGAACGTCTCACCACCGATCCGACGATAGGTCGCGGCGGTCTTCGCCGGATCGCCGTGATAGCCGAGCGCGAACGGCGGCCGCCGCGCCAGCCAGCCTTCGCCCGGCTGGTCGGCCTCCAGCACGCGGTCCGTCTCCGGCTCGATCAGGACGGTGTGCCGGCCCGGCTCGAAATATCCGGTCGGGGTCTCGCTCGCCGCCGTCGTGATGGCATAGCCGAAGCCCGACGCCTCCGACGCCCCCAGGATGTCGACCAACGTCACCTGCGGCAGCGCCGCCACCAGCATCTGCTTGATCTCGCGGCTCCACATCAACCCGGCGGAGGAAATGACGCGCATCGCCGTGAGGTCCCACCGGCCAGGAAACTTCCGCAGCGCTTGCGCCATCGGCCGCGCGAACACGTCGCCGACGATCAGGATGCGCGTCGCGCGCGTTCGCGCCGCCTCGTCCCACAATTCCTCTGCATCGAAGCGCGTGTTGGGCAGCAGGATCGCCGTACCGCCGCCGACCAGTTCCGCCATCGAGCTGTTGAGGCCCGCACCATGCATTAGCGGGCAGGCGGGAATGACGCGGCCAGGCGCGGTGGCGCCGGCGACCATCGCGACGTGATCCGCCATGTCGCGCACCACCGTCTTGATCGTCGGCGCTTCCAGCTGCGAGGTGCGCGCATCGCCCGATCGCCACATCACCCCCTTGGGCTTGCCCGTTGTGCCGCCGGTATAGAGCAGGTAGCCGTCTTCGGACGATCGCATGATGTCTAGCGGCCTGCCATCACCCTCGCGCGCCATAGCTTCATATGGCCCGTCCTGGTCGATCCGCACGTCAAGTTTCAGGCCGGGCAAGCCCGCGAACAACGGTGCGACCAGCGTTGCGAACTCACCTTGGTAGAACAGTGCCTGCGCCTGGCAGTCGGCCAGCACATATTCGATCTCGGCGGTGGTATAGCGATAGTTGATGTTGACGTGGCACAGCCGCGCCTTGAACGCAGCGCATGCGATCTCAATGAATTCGGGGATGTTGCGCGCCAGGATCGCGATGCGGGCGCCGGTCGGCAGCCCGGCGGCAAGCATCGCGTGCGCGACGCGATTGGTGCGCGCGTCGAACTCGGCCCAGCTTACCACGCGTGCGCCGCAGATTAGCGCCGGCCGGTCTCCCGGGACGTTGGCGGCGGTCGCATCCAACAGGTCGCCGAAGTTCCAGTCCATCGCCGTCCGGCGCGGCGCCGCGTCGTCCCCGGTCATTGCCTTAGCGTCCCTGGAAGACGGGCTTGCGCTTTTCGACGAACGCCGCAACCGCTTCCCTGGCATCTTCCGATTGCGCCAGCTTTGCCGTGTTGCCCTGCTCGTAGATGTAGCCGTCGCGCAGTGTCATATTCTCGATCGTGCGCATGCTATCCTTGGCCAGGCGTGTTGCGAGCGGGCTCTTGGAGGCAATGCTGGCCGCCATCTCCATGACGAACGGCATCAGTTCATCATGCGGCAAGCACGCCTCGATCACGCCGCGGCGGTACAGCTCCTCCGCCGGCGCGCGATAGCCGGTCAGCATCATGCGCCTGGCGAGCGAATGTGGCAGGATCCGTGCCGCATGCTTGCCGCCGCCCATCAGCCCGACATCGACTTCGGGCAGGCCGAACACCGCGCGTTCCGATGCGACGATGATGTCGCACGCCGATACCAGGCCAAGGCCCGCACCCAGTGCCGGGCCGTTCACCGCGGCGATTGTCGGCTTGGAATTGTCGGCGATGCAATAGCCCACTTCGCGCACCCAGCGGTTGCGCCCCCAGCGCGCACCAGGTGCCGACAGGTCCATGCGGCTCTTCAGTTCCGCGCCGGCGGAAAAACATTTGCCGGCACCGGTCAGCACGATGCAGCGCACGTCGTCGCGGTCGTTGAACGTGTCGAAGATCGCGATCAGTTCCTGGATGAGCTCCATCGGCTGCGCGTTGACGGGCGGATTGTCCAATGTGACGACGGCAACATAGTCAGCGACTTCCAGCTTGATCAGGCTCACGGCGCTACTCTCCTGTTTGATTTCTAGCGCGCGTCTTCCAACGAAACGGGCATCGGACCTGCGTGGTGGATCGAGCCGGCGCGGAGAATCCCATACGCGATTTGCTGCGCGGCATTGGCGCTGACGCCTAATCGCGGTTGTGATTTTCCGATCCCCGACCGGTCTGCCGATTGAGTAAAGATTGCATCGGCGACGACAAAGCGGGGCCGAACAGCACTGCGCCACGTCCCACGGACGTCTCGGCAGGCAGCGCCTGACAGCCAACAACAGCAAGCATGCAACGTCGTGCGACAGATACAGGGGAGGATTTTGATGCACATCAGTGGTCTGAAGACCGTTTTACTGCTTGGCAGCGCGGCGCTGATTTCTTTGCCGCAGGCGGCTGCAGCGCAGACCGTGCCCGGGACGACCACGCCCGCCAGCCCGCCCGCCGCTGCGGACACACCGGAGCAGCAATCCGCGGAAATTCCCGCGAACGAACCAGGCGGCCTCACCGATATCGTCGTCACCGCTACCAAACGGGGCCAGGCGCAGAACGTGCAGGACGTGCCGTTCGCCGTCACTGCATTCGGCAGCGACCAGCTGGATGATCAGCATGTCCGCAGCATCGCCGGTCTCAGCTACGACATTCCCAATGTGCAGTTGACCGAGCTCGGTACCAGCCCTGGCTATGCCAACTTCTCGATCCGTGGCCTCGGTATCAACAGCTCGATCCCGTCGATTGACCCCACCGTCGGCACGTTCATCGACGGCATCTATCTCGGCATCGGCGGCGGCGTCGTGCTCGACACGTTCGATCTCGCCGGCGTGGAAGTGCTGCGCGGCCCGCAGGGCCTCCTGTTCGGCCGCAACGTGACTGGCGGTGCGGTGGTGATCCGCTCGACCGTGCCCAGCAATGTGCTGCATGTCGATTTCAAGGCGGCCTTGTCGACTGGTCTCGAGAAGAACATCAGCGGTGTGATAAGTGGGCCGCTCATCAAGGATAAGCTCCAGGTGAAGCTCGGTGTCTATTACGACAAGGACAATGGCTGGTTCACCAACCTGTACAACAATAACCATAATTTCGGTAAGGGAGAGACGATCATCATCCGTCCGGCGTTGCGCTTCACGCCGACCGAGACGATCGAGATGATCGCACGGTACGAACATGGCCATCAGTTCGGCGATGGCGCGCGACCGACCAATTTCGGCCTGTTCGGCCGCGACACCTTCAAGATTTCGGTCAACGAAGAAGGGCTGTCGCGCAACAATTGGAACATGGCGAGCCTGGAGACGAACTTCGACGTCGGCTTGGGCAATGGCAAGATCACCAACATCGCGGGCTACCGCAATTTTCAGGGCGATCTGATCACCGATATCGATTCTCAGCCAGTGACCAACTATCACTTCTATACACGAACCGAGCAGAACCAGTTCAGCAACGAACTGCGCTATGCCGGCACGTTCGGGGCGATCGACGTGACCACCGGGCTGTATTATTTCGGTCAGGAGATCAATTATCTCGAGAAACGCCTGCTGGCCGGCGGCGCGCTGACCATCGCCGGCGGCGGCGTGCAGAACCAGCATAGCTATGGCGCCTTCGCGTCGTTCGACGTGCATGTGAACGACCAGATCACACTGAACGTCGGTGGGCGATATTCGAAGGAGGACAAGAAGGTCCGCATCGCGAACATCGTCGCGGGTGGTTGCAACTTCGATGCGCGGACGTGCAACTATACCTTCTTCAGCAAGAAGGATTGGAACGGTTTCACGCCGCGTCTCGGCGTACAATACAAGCCGACTGGCAACACGCAGCTTTATGCCTTCTGGGCCAAGGGATTCCGCAGCGGCGGCTACAACCTGCGCAGCATCAACACCGCAGTGCCTCCGGGGCCGTTCGACCAGGAAACGCAGAATTCGTTCGAAATCGGCCTGAAGCAGGAATTTGGCCGCATCGCGCGCGTCAACCTAGCCGGCTTCTACAACAAGATCGACAATGTGCAGCGCGAGATCGTTACGCCAGTCGCTGGCGTCGGCGCATTGCAGGTGGTCGCCAACGCTGCCAATGTGACGATCAAGGGCGTGGATGCGGAAGTCGTCTTCATGCCCGCCCGGGGGCTGACGATCACCGGACAGCTTGGCTATACCGACGGCAATTACGACAAGATCTTCGCCGATCTGAACAACGATCAAGTGATCAACGCGAAGGATTACGCGCTCGTGCTGCCGCGGCTGTCGAAATGGACATATGGTGGCTCGATCGCTTATTCGCTCCCGGTCGGTACAGGGACGGTAGATGCGCGCGCCGGCGCCAATTATCGCAGCCTCGCTTATTATAACGAACTGAACAACGGCATCCTGCCTGCCGCGACAATGGTGGACGGCAACCTGTCGTACAGCAAGGGGCCATATAAATTCTCGGTGTTCGGTACCAACCTGCTGAACCAGGTGACCTACGGTATTTCCGGTCCGCTGCCGTTCATTCCGGGTGGTACCTTCTCGGCGCTTAACAAGGGTCGCGTCGTGGGCGCGGAGTTTCAGTATAAATTCTGATAGTCGCGCCGGGAGCGGAGGATTGCCGCTCCCGGCATTCCGGTGCCGTCACAAGTCTCTTCCAACGCCTCGGGCGCCGATTCTCGGATCGGCGCTTTTTTTGATGTCCGAAATCTCAGCTGATCTCATAGTATCCCCCCGGCACCCCCGCTGAATCACATCCCTGTTAAACCGCTCGTGCAAACCGGAACTCTCGTTAAGCGGCTCCGCCCCTGATAGCCCGACCGCCCGGACGAGAGGATGGAGCGCGCTATGACCAAAGCGGCGGATATCGATGATCATGATGTCAGAATTCTCAACGCGCTGAGCGAGGATGGGCGGATCAGCTGGCGCGATCTTTCGGATCGGATCGGCCTGTCGCTGACCCCTACCTTGCGCCGCGTCCGCCGGCTGGAGGAGAGCGGCATCATCAAGGGCTATAGTGCGCGGCTCGATCGCGACCGGCTGGTCGGGGCGATGACGGTGTTCATTACCGTGACGATGGAGCGCCAGATCGACGATGTGCTGCGCGCATTCGAGGCGAAGATCGGCGCGCAGGCCGAAATCGTCTCGGCCTTTCTGGTCACCGGCGTGTCCGACTATGTGATTCATGCTGCGGTGCGCGACCTTGAACATTATCGCGACCTGCTGGCCGAGCTGACCCGCATACCGGGTGTCGCACATATTCAGTCGAGCTTCGCGCTGAAAGCGATCACGCCGCTGGAGACGGGCAATCTGCGCCCACTTCATGTCCCTGAGCCCCGCGCGCCCGAGGAAGGCGAATGACGGTTACGATTCGCGGGTGAATCGACACCCATTAATCAGCTTCATCGCCCGTGGTAGAGCAAAACCACTATAAATTGCCAAATCACCAATATGATTTGGCGGGTCATTTTCGGCCTTGCCATGGCGTTGTCGCATATCGACGCGGAAGATGCCGGCACAGAAATCGCGCGGCGGGGAACTCCTGAAACAGGCACATGGCCTGGGGCGGGTCGCGGGAAGGTCCGCACCGGGCGCAACGCCAGCTGGGGTTATTGACTATGCCTACCGAACCGCGCCACCCCCGTTTCCATGCTGGCCTGAAGGCGCTGTTACTCGCCACGGCAATCACCGGCATGACCGGGACCGCGCACGCCCAGACCGCGACCGACGAAACGGCTGCCACACCGGCCGAAACGGAGCAGGGCGGCGATATCGTCGTCACCGCGCTGAAGCGGTCGACCAGCATTCAGAATACGCCGCTCGCGATCACCGCGGTCACCGGCCAGACGCTCGGCACCATGGGCATTACCGATTCCACCTCGCTCGCCCGGGTCAGCCCGGGGCTCGTGGTGCGCGAAAGCGGCTTTTCGGGATCGCGCCTGACCATTCGCAACATCCGCGCGGCAGGCGAAGCGACGGTTGGCCTTTATTATGACGAAACACCGGTGATCGGATCGGCCGGCGTCAATGCCGATGCGGGCGGCACGACCCCCACCATCCGACTGTTCGATGTCGAGCGGGTCGAAGTGCTGCGCGGTCCGCAGGGCACGCTCTACGGATCATCATCGATGGCCGGCACGGTGCGGATGATCTTCAACAAGCCGGACCTGGAGACCATCTCCGCCACCGTGGCGGGGCAAATGTCCGATGTCGCGCATGGCGGCATTGGCTTCCAGAATCAGGCGATGGTCAATGTGCCGCTGATCGATGGCAAGCTGGCGATCCGCGCGGTTGGTTTCTATCAGGACGCGCCCGGCTATATCGACAATATCACGCTGGGCCAGAAGGACATTAACGGCCAGGTCAGCAAGGGCGGGCGGCTGATGCTGCGCGCCGAACCGATCGAGGGACTGACGATCGACGCGCTCGCCGTGATCCAGAATCAGCGCGGCTCGCTCAACGATTATTATCTCGCGGCCGGCGCCTATAAGACGACCTATGAGGCGCGGGAGCCGCTATCGGACAAGACGCGGCTGTACAGCGGCACGATCAACTGGGATCTGGGGCCGGTGACGCTGACCGCGATCGGATCGCATGCCTATCGCGATTTCAACTATAGCTATGATTTCTCGTCCTTCTTCAGGACGTTTGGTGCGCTCTATCCAGTTGGGTCGCCCAATTATATCGCGTTCAATTCGCAAGCGCCGTCCGTCGCCAATTCGCCGCAGATCACCAAGACCGACAGCGCCGAGGCGCGCATCTCATCAAGCGGCCATGGCCCGCTGCAATGGACGGCCGGCTTTTATTATTCGAACCGCGACGGCGATTTCCAGAGCAACATCGTGCGGGTCAATCCGGGCAATGGCGAGATCTTGCCGATCACGGCCAGCACCCTGCTCGGCCAGCGCGTGATCACCGATCAGCTGAAGCAGACCGCCGGGTTCGGCGAGGCGACCTATGAGATCACCGATCGCCTGTCAGTGACCGGCGGCATCCGTTATTTCCATTACAGCCGCCGCGTCACCGGCGCGGTGACCGTGCCCGACCCGATCGTCGGCTTTGTCGCTGGCCCGGCGACCGATCAGTCGAGCAGCGAGAATGGCTGGCTCTACAAGGCCAATGCCAGTTACAAGCTGGCCGACCGGGTGATGGTCTATGCCACCGCATCGAGCGGCCAGCGGCCGGGCGGCGTCAATCAGACGGTCGGCCTGCCCGCCAGCCTGCAAACCTATAGCTCCGACCATTTGTGGAATTACGAGCTGGGGCTGAAGAGCATGTTCTTCGATCGCATGCTGACCTTCAATGCGGATATCTTCCAGATCGACTGGCAGAATATGCAGACGTCGGGCACGCTGCCCGGGACCAATTTCGCGTTCATCGCCAATGCCGGCAAGGCACGGGTGCGCGGTGCCGAGGTCGAGGCGACATTGGTGCCGCTGACCGGGCTCCAGCTCCAGGCATCGGGCTCCTATATCGACGCCCATCTGTTGGAGAACCAAGCCAATCAGACGTTGGTCGCGCCGGGGCTGAAGGGTGATCCGATCCCCTATGTGCCCAAGGCCACGGTACAGGGCAGCGTGCAATATAGTTGGGCGCTGAGCCCCAATCTGAAGGGCCTGTTGCGGTCGGACGTCTATTATAGCGGCTCGTCCTGGACCGAATTCCGCCACACCAGCGCGTTCCAGCGGGAACTGCCCGCTTATGCCACGATCGGGCTGCGTGCCGGGATCAGCGACGCGGACGATGACTGGAGCGTGGCGCTGTTCGCCAACAATCTGACCAACAGCGCGGCGATCGTCGCCAAGCTTAGCGCCAATGCCTTTGGCGGGCTCGACAAGGTGCGCGCGATCAGTATCACCCCGCGCACCATCGGCATCGACCTGATGAAGCATTTCTGACCATGGCGGGAAAGAGGAACAGCGCGATGACCAACAGCAGCGTGATCAGGAGCATCAGGCGCGGATCGGCGATGGTTGCGCTGTCGATCGGCCTGCTCGCCGCGCCGGCGGCGCTGGCGAAGGATGTGATCATCCATGCCGGGCAGCTGATCGACGGCGTGTCGCGCACCACGCGCAGCAATGTTTCGATCCTGATCCATGACGACCGGATCGTGTCGGTCACGCCCGGCTTTACTGAACAGGCCGGCGCCGAAGTGGTCGACCTGTCGAAAAGCACCGTCCTGCCCGGTTTGATCGACACCCATGTGCATCTGTTGCTGCAACTCGGTTCGGGCTCGCCAATGCTCAATCAGGTGACGCGCACCGCTTATGACGAGCTGCTCGACGGGACCGGCTATGCGCGCAAGACCCTGCTCGCCGGCTTCACCTCGGTCCGCGATGTCGGCGGTTATACGCCGGCGATCGTCGCGTTGAAAAAGGCGGTTGCGGCGGGCACGGTCACCGGCCCGCGCATGTGGGTCGCGGGCAGCATCCTGGGGCCGACCGGCGGCCATGCCGATTTCAGCACGGGTTTCGACGAGGCCTTGTCCAAGCCGGAATGGACCGATGGCATCATCGACGGGCCGGAAGAAGCGATCAAGGTGGTGCGTGCGCATCACCGTGCCGGGGTCGATTTGATCAAGATCGTGCCGTCGGGCGGCGTCGCCAGTGTCGGCGACGATCCGCACGCGCAGCTGATGACCGATGCCGAGATCAAGGCAGTGGTCGAGACGGCGCACACGCTGCACATGAAGGTCGCGGCGCATGCGCATGGCGCCGTCGCGGTCGACCATGCATCGCAGATCGGCGTCGATTCGATCGAGCATGGATCATTCGCCAACGATGCGAGCTACAAGATCATGAAGAGCAACGGCACTTATCTGGTGCCGACGCTGATCGCCGGCGATACGGTGGTGCAATATGCCAAGAAGCATCCCGAAGTGCTCAAGCCGTCGGTTGCTGCCAAGGCGCTAGCGGTCGGCCCGGTGATGAGTCAGAACGCGTTCAACGCCTACAAGGCTGGCGTCAAAATGGCGTTCGGGACGGATGCTGGCGTGTATCCGCATGGCCAGAATGGTCGCGAGTTCGAGTTGCTGGTCAAGGCCGGCATTCCCGCGATCGACGCGATCCTGATGGCGACATCGGCCGCCGCCGACCTGATCGGCGACGCCGATGATATCGGCACCATCCAGCCCGGCCGCTATGCTGACATCATCGCCACCACCGGCAATCCGCTGACCGATATTACCGAATTGCAGCGCGTGGCGTTCGTCATGAAGGGCGGACAGATCGTCAAGGCGACCGGGCAATAAGCGGAAAAAGATCGGTTCGCGCGGCGCCGCGAAGACGTGGCGCGGACCTGGTGCCCGGGCAGTGAGAACCATCTCTCTGCCCTCTCCGGCTCCGCGCGAACAGACTTTCTATCCAGCCACCAGGTCCGCGTGATCGGTCGAGAGCGATACGCATGATCCTATATATCAGCTGCCCTTACGAAATCGCCGGATGCAACCGACGCGCCGTAAGGTCCAGCGACGGCATGGCTCATGCCCGTCACATAGCTTGCCGCGTCAGAGGCCAGGAAGGCCACCGCTTCGGTGATATCGGCCGGATCGCCAAGGCGCCATAGCGGAATGCGACCTCGTGTCTGGTCCAGATCGCGTTGGTCTGCCAGCCCCAGCCCAGCTGCTTCCAGCACCTCGACATGGCCGGACACCACGGCGTTGACGCGGATATTATGTTCCGCCCACTCGCACGCCAGGCTCTTCGTCAGCATCGTCACGGCTGCCCCCACCGCCGAATTGGCGGGGCCCCGCGAAATCCCACCGGTTGCTCCGCCTGAAAGCAGGTTGACGATCGCGCCACCATGCCCGGTCGCGGCCATTGCCCGCGCTACCGCGCGCGCGGCGATCATCGTGGCCGTCAGCCCTGTATCGAATGTACGCCGAAAATCGGTGAGGCTCCGATCGATTGTCGGCCTGACTGTGTCGTCAACGCTCGCGGCATTGACCAGCACCGCGACGGGGCCGATCGTCGTGGCAATCTCCGCCACCGCCGCCTCCACCGCATCTTCGTCGGTCAGGTCGAGTATGATGCCGGTGCGATCGCCGGGCAGCGCGGCAACGGCATGCCGGTCACCATCCGCCACCACCACCTTCGCGCCCCGCCGCACGAAGTGATCGGCGACGGCCGCGCCGATACCTGATGCACCGCCGGTGACCAACACCGTGCCCCGGCGCGCGCGGCCGCTCACCGGTGCGCTCGACGCCGCCGCCCGCCCGCCATAGGCCGCCACGCCACCATCGGCGCGGAACGCCGCGCCGGTCATATGGCGTGCGCCGGCGACATGCAGGATCGCGGCGGCGATCTCCTCAGGCTCGGCCATCCGCCCGAGCGGCACCGCGGCGCGGACCACGCTCGGGTCGAATTTGCCCGCACGTTCCAGCGAGGCGAGGATTTCGGTGCGCACATAACCAGGCAGCACGGCGTTCACGCGCACACCGCTTGCCGCCCACTCACATGCCAGCGCGTCCGTCAGCCCCAGGATCGCCGCCTTGGTCATGCTGTACGGCGTGCGCCCCGGCAGTGCCGACAGCGCCGCTCCCGAGGACAGGTTGACGATCGATCCCGACCCTTGTTGGATCATGATCCTCCCCGCCTCGCGCGCGGCAACATAGCAACCATCCACATTCACCCCGATCAACCGTCGCACCTCGCCGATCGGTTTGTCGAGCACCTTGCTCGCATTCGGATCGACGATTCCGGCATTGTTGATCAGCACATCGATGCGCCCGAACCGCATGGCGACGGCCGCAATGGTGGCGATTACCATCGCTTCGTCCGAGACATCCATCGCCAGCCCGACATGGCGGTTACCCAATGCGGTCGCGCGCGCCTCGACGGCGGACATGTCGAGGTCCGTCAGCACCACCGTGTCGCCCGCGTCGGCGAAGGCGCGCGCGGTAGCCAAGCCGATCCCGGCGGCAGCGCCGGTAATGATCACGATGCGGGATGTGGGGGCAGGGGGGACGGACATCAGACTCTCCTGTTCTACGCCTGGCCACCAGACAACAGCGCCGCTCGCCCTGAGCAAAGTGTGCTGTCCAAAGAGAGCGGTTATCGCAGATGGGATACGCGCCGCCGCTGCTCCCGAGCGCGTGACCGGCCGAACGCGCGGCTGATACATCAAAGTCAAATATATCGAAGTCAAACCAGCGGGAGACGGATAATGGCGGGCGAACTTGCGGGTCGTGTGGCAATCGTGACGGGGGCATCGCGCGGGCTGGGCCGGGCGATCGCCGCGCTGTTCGCGTCCCAAGGCGCAAGCGTCGCGATCCTCGATCTCAAGCAACCCTGGGCCGATGCGGTCACCGATGAGATCAACGCGGTGGGCGGTCAGGCGATCGGCATCGGCTGCGATGTATCCGACCGCGATGCGGTCCATGCCGCCGTCGCCCGGACACTGGCGACGTTCGGGCGGCTTGACGTGCTGGTTAACAACGCGATGTGGAACAAGTATGAGCCGATAGCCGATATCGTGCCGGATACCTTCGATCGCATGACGCGGATCGGGCTCGGCGGCATTGTCTGGGGCATCCAGGCCGCTGCACCGGCGATGCGGGAGAGGGGCGGCTCGATTGTCAATATCGGCTCAATGGCCGGTCGCCTCGGCAGCCCCAACGCGCTCGTCTATGCCGGCGTCAAGGCGGGCGTGGACGGCCTGACTCGGTCTGCTTCGATCGAACTTGGCCAGCACCGCATCCGCGTCAACGCGATCGCACCATCGACCATCGCCACCGATGGCGTGCTGGCGATGCTCACGCCGGAGGCGATGGCGAGCCGCCTGGAACGTTCCCCGCTCGGTCGCCTGGGCAAAACGGACGACATCGCTGAAACCGCCCTTTGGCTTGCCTCGGACAGATCGAGCTTCATCAACGGGCAGTCGATCGCAGTGGACGGCGGTCTTGGCCACGCCTTTATGCCCTGAACGGTGGTAATTTCCCCACATCGTTTAAGCGACTTCAGAAATGCCCCCACCAAAAGCGTGGTGGTCGAGCGAAGATCGATCCATCCTATCGGAGTGGGATCCCGGATCGCGTCGGAAAGACAAGCTTTTTTTGGGGGAAACGGCGGCGCTTCGACGATACCATTAAGGAACAAGTGCTGATGGCTGCTCGATGAGAAGGTCACATTCCACCGCGGTGGAATGCGTCTGTCACGCACCAACCAAGATGCGATCATGCTGAAGATCGAAGATCACTCGGGATCGAGCGAAGGCAAGCAGTCCGATCGCCGGCGTCGCGCTCGCATCCACGTCGATCTCCTTCAACACGGCTTCGCCGACCCGCACGGAATGGACACCGCTTCCTCCGATTGTTGCAAGGCCGGTTGGACGGGACAGGTCGAGCGCAGCATGAAAGGCTGGTCCACCATCGACCGAAACCAACACCTCGAGTGTGCCGTCGGCTTCGCGCGTGATTGGAATGGTTGCCGATCGCAGCTCTGCGCGGCGCATCTCGACAGGCAGCAAAATCCTCAATTGTCGATGAACGAAGTCGATCTCGATCGGATGCGTGTCCAGGATGTCACGACCGATGCGAAGTTGAGAACCGGAAGCCGGCATTGGCTCGACAGCGGGGATCGACGCGTAGAAATAGGAAGCGCGAAGACCGATCTTGTAAGACCCGGGCATCCCCTTGCGGGCAGATTCGTCGACAAATGCCGAGCTGATCGTCGACGATCGCGCCCCAGGAACGATCTCGATCTGCGTTCGTCGGTTGTCGATCCGGCCTTGCAGCAACAATGTCGCCGCGATCAGGATGAACTTGCCGCTCGTTGCGCCGACTACTCCACCCATTCTGTACCTCCGGGGACAACACCACCGGCGGCCTGAAACAGCGCCACCGTGTCTGAAAGGCGCGCGGCACGCGCCTGCACCGCTTGCGCACGCGCCTGAGCATCAGCGGCGGTGGCGTTGAGCAAGGCCAGCGTCCCGACATCGCCGAGCGCGAGCTGGCGCCGCACGAAACCCAGCGCTCGCCCCGAAGCATCGGCCGCGCGCGTCGCCGCGCTGAGCGCGTCGGCATCGGTGCGCAAGCCTGTCAGCGCGTCGGACACATCGGCGAAGGCTTGCAACACAGCAGCGCGATATTGCGCCTTTGCACCATCGAGCGCGGCCTCGGCAGCGTGTTGCTGGTGACGCAGTCCACCGGCGTGGAAGATCGGTTGGGTGATACCGCTGAGCAGTGTCCAGAACGGATTGCCGCCGCTGAACATGTCGCCGAAGCGCCCGGCCGCACCGCCGCCGGTCGCGCTGAGTTGGATGCTTGGCAAGCGCGCGGCGATCGCGGTACCCACATCCGCCCCGGCCCCTTCGAGTCCGGCCCGCGCCGCTCCGACATCGGGTCGCCGCGCCACCAGATCGGATGGGAGAAGGTTCGGCAGATCGTGCGGTAGCGTCAGTGCGGAAAGCGGCGGCAGTGGCGGCAGATCCGATCCGGCGGCGCGCCCGAGCAGGGAACCGATCACCACGCGTTGATGCGCTTCGGCTCGGACCAGAGCCGGCAACGCCCCTTCCGCCGTTGCCAGGGCGGTCTGCTGCGCGGCGATGTCGGCGGCGCCGATCGCCCCCAGCTGCTCACGTTTCTGCAGGTTTTGCAGGATGTCGCGATTGACCGAAACGGTGGTCTGTGCCGCCACGACCTGATCGGCGAGCGACGCATGCTGGATCACGGCCTGGACGAGATTTGCGACGACGGTGGTTCGCGCGGCATCGAGCCGGTGGCGTTGGACATCCGCCGCTGCCCGCGCTGACCGGATGCGTGACCGCGTGCCGCCGAACAGGTCGAGGGCATAGCTGACCGTCACCTGTGCGGTGTGCAGCGAATAGAGCTGCTGGTTCGGATCGGCGACCGGTGTCGACAGCGCACCTGATACGCGTGCTCGTTCCGCCTGATAGCTGGCGTCGACCTGCGGCAGCGCCGACGCCGCGATCCCGCCGGCTTGTTCGCGCGCCTGGCGCAGCGCAGCATCGGCGGCTGCGATGTCGGTCGCATGCGCCAGCGCTTCGGCGACCAGCGTATCGAGTTCGGTGTTGTCGAACGCGCGCCACCAGTCGGCATGTGCCGGTGCCGGCGTCGTTACCTGGATCGGGCCGCTGGTCGGCGCGAAGCTCTGCAGCGATGCCGTCGGCGGCGGCAGGCTGACCTGCGCATCGAGGTCGCGCGGGCCGAGCGTGCAACCCGTGGCGGTTCCTACCAGAAGAAGGATGAGCACGCGCCTCATGCGCCCGCCTCGCCCATGGCGCCCGGCAACGTGTGATGGCCGACATCGCGACCATGCGCGCCGCGATCCTCCGGCGGCACGCGGCGCGAGAAACAGTCGATCAGGACCGGAAGCACCAGCAGGATCAGAATCGGCGCCAGCGTCATGCCGCCGACCACCACCAGCGCGAGCGGCTTTTGCACCTGGCTGCCAATGCCATGCGACAAGGCGGCCGGCAGCAGGCCGATCGCCGCGACCAGGCAGGTCATCACCACGGGACGCAGGCTGTGCCGCACGGTGACGGCAAGGGCGCCCTGCCGTGTCGCGCTTTCGTCGATTGCCTGGTTGTAGGTGGTCACGACGAGGATGCCGTCCATCACCGCGATACCGAACAAGGCGACGAAGCCGATCGCGGACGAGATGCTGAACGCTGTGCCGGTCAATGCGAGCGCCAGCACGCCACCGACGATCGCCATCGGAATGGCCGAAAAGGCCAGCAGGCTATCCCGGATCGATCCGAAATTGGCATAGAGCAGCAGCAGGATCAGTAACAGGCTGATCGGCACGACCACTTCAAGCCGTGCAACGGCATTGTTGAGGTTGTCGAGTTCTCCCGCCCATTCGAGGTGATAGCCCGGCGGCAGGTGGATGTTGCGCGTGATCCGTGCACGCGCCTCGTCCACCGCACCGCCGAGATCGCGACCGCGAACCGAGAATTTGATTGGAATATAGCGTTCCTGGTGTTCGCGGTAGATGAACGATGCCCCGGAGGTCAGACGGACGTCGGCGACCGCTGACAGCGGGACCTGGATCGTGCCGACACCGTCCGGGGCAGGCGCGCCGACCGTGATGCGGCGGATCGCGTCGATCGTATCGCGCTGCTCCGGACGCAGCCGTACGACGATCGGGAAATGCCGGTCGGTACCCTTCTCGTAAAGGTCGGCACTCGACTTGCCACCGATCGCCGCGGCGACAGTCGCGTTGATGTCGTCAGGCGTCAGGCCATAGCGCGAGGCGCGCGCGCGATCGGCGTCGATTCTGACGGTAGGTTGGCCGAGCGACTGGAAGACGCCGAGATCCTCGATCCCGCGCACCTTGGCCATCTCCGCCTTGATCGCGTCGGCATATTTTTCCAGCGTGGCGAGATCGGGACCGAACAGTTTGATCGAATTGGCGCCCTTCACCCCCGACGCCGCTTCCTCGACATTGTCCTCGATATATTGCGAGAAGGAGAAATCGACACCGGGATACCGTGCCTGCAGCCGCTTGGAGAGTTCGGCGGTCAGGGTTTCCTTCGTTACTCCCGATGGCCAGGTGTCGAACGGTTTCAGCGGCACGAAGAATTCGGCGTTGAAGAAGCCGGTGGAGTCGGTGCCATCATCCGGGCGCCCATGCGCTGACAGGATGGATTCGACTTCCGGATATTGCAGGATCATCCGGCGCACACCGTGCACCACCGGCTCGCCCGCCTCCAGGCTGATCGATGGCGGCAGGCTGGCGCGGATATACATATTGCCTTCCTCGAGATGCGGGAGGAATTCGATGCCGAGCGAGCGGATGCCGACGATCGCCAGCACCATCAGCAGCGCGCTGCCGCCGAGTGTGATCACCCGGTTGCCCAGCGCGAAAGCGGCGGCCGGCTCGTACAGGCGGCGCAGGCGTGCCACGATCCATGTTTCGACCTCCGAAAGGCGATCGGGCAGCAGCATCGTCGCCAGCACGGGCGCCACGGTAAAGGTCGCGAGCAGCCCACCGGAGATGGCATAGGCATAGGTTTTGGCCATCGGGCCGAAGATGTGCCCCTCCACCCCGGCCAAGGTGAACAGCGGCAGGAAGCTGGCGATGATGATCGCCGCGGCGAAGAAGATGCCGCGGCTTACCTCCAGGCTTGCGCCCAGCACTGCGGAAAAGCGACTGGCGAGGGTAAAATGCCCATGACCGCGTTCGACATGCGCCGATCGCTCGACCATGTGGCGGAAGATGTTCTCGATCATGATCACGCTGGCATCGACGACCAGCCCGAAATCGAGCGCGCCGACCGACAGCAGGTTTGCGCTCTCGCCCTGCAGCACCAGGATCAGGATCGCGAAGGCCAGCGCGAATGGAATCGTCGCCGCGACGATTACCGCGCTCCTCAGATTGCCCAGGAACACCCATTGCAGGATGAAGATCAGCGCGATCCCGGTCAGCAGGTTTTCCAGCACGGTGTGGATCGTCAGGTGGATCAGGTCGGAACGATCGTAGATCCGATCGAGATGGACGCCGGGCGGCAGGATATTCGAGGCATTGATATCCGCCACCTCCTTTTGCACCGCCTGGATGGTGGGGATCGACTGCGCACCACGCTGCATCAGGACAATACCCTGCACGATATCGTCCTCGTCGTTGTAACCGGCGATGCCGAGTCGCGGCGCATTGCCGATCCGCACATGGGCGACATCCTTCAGCAGGATCGGCTGGCCACCGGCATTGCCGACCAGGACGTTCTCGATGCCCGATACTGACTGGATCAAACCGACGCCGCGTACGATTGCCGCCTGGCTGCCGAAATTGATCGTCTGCCCGCCGACATTGCCGTCGCTCTTGCCCAGCGCCGCCAGCACTTGCCCGACCGCCACATTGTGTGCGGCGAGCCGGTCATTGTCGATGATCACGTCATAGGTGCGCAGCCGCCCACCCCATCCGGTGACGTCGATCACCCCCGGTATGCGCTTGAAGCGGCGTTGCAGCACCCAATCCTGCAAGGTCTTCAGATCCATCACCGAATAGCCCGCCGGTGCGGTCAGCTTGTAACGGAAGATCTCGCCCACCGGGCTGGTCGGCGACAGCGTCGGCTGTGCGCCGTCCGCCAGCGGCGGCAATTGCGACAGGCGATTGATCACCTGCTGCTTGGCTTCGTCGTTGGTCAGGTCGTAGGAGAACTGGAGCTTGATATCGGATAGGCCGAATAGCGAGATCGCGCGGATCGCCGTCAGATGCGGGATGCCCGCCATCCCCACCTCGATCGGGATGGTCACATTGCGCTCCATCTCCTCGGCCGACAGACCTTGTGTCTGCGTAATGACCTCGACCATCGGCGGGACAGGATCGGGATAGGCCTCGATATTGAGCTTCCAGAAGCCCACCCCACCGGCGACCAGCATGGCAGCGAAAATGCCGACAATCAGCAAACGCTGCCGCAGCGCGAATTCGACGATCCGGTTCATTGGCCGAGGCCGGCCTCATTGACGAACAGCGCGCCGGCCGTGACGATCCGCTCGCCCGGTTTCAACCCGGCAAGGATCGCCACCTTGCCATCCTGCTCGTCGCCGGCCTTTACGCTGCGCGCCGCAAGCAGTCCGTCGCCGCGCACGATCCATACTCTCGCTTCATCGCCTTCATGGATCACCGCCGCCGCTGGCACGCGCAACGCCTGCCCAGCCTGTGGTCGCCGGATCGAAAAGCTCGCGAACATCTGTGGCTTCAATGCGCCATCGGGATTGGCGATCGTAGCGCGCACCGGCAGGCGATGAGTCTGTGGATCGAGCGCGGCGCCGACCAGATCGATCGTCGCGTGGAAGCTGCGCCCCGGCAGAGCCGGCGTGGTTACCGTTACCGTGTCGCCGCGCTGGACCGCGCTCGCATCTCCCTCGGCCACCTGCGCGATCAGCCAGACGCGCGACGGATCGGTGATGGTCATCACCGGTTTGTCACCACCCTGTGTGACATATTGCCCCGCGGACACATCGCGCGAGGCGATCAGGCCGCCGATCGGCGCGTGCAGCGTCGTTCGGTCGTGGATGCCGGCGACTTCGCCGACATGTTCCAGCCGCCCGATCTCGCCTGGGCTCTTGCCAAGAATCGCCAGCTTGTCGCGCGCCGCGCCGAGCGCGGCCGCTGTCGTGCGTGCGGCCGCTTGCGCGGCGATGAGGTCATTCGTCGCCTGCTGATAATCTTTCAACGCGCCGCCGGCCGTTTCGTAGATCTGACGCTGACGTTCGGCGTTACGTTGGGCGGCGGCGAGCTGCGCCTGGCTATTCTGCTGCGCGGCGCGGGCTGCGAACAGGCCACTGCGCGCATCGACGAAATCGTTCGTCTTGACCAGCAACAGCGGTTGCCCCTGCGCTACGCGCTGTCCGGCATCGGCCAGCACGCGCACGACCTGGCCCGAATAAGGCATGAGCACGGGTGTACTGCGATCACCGTCGACCGTGATCGCTCCGCTGGCCAAGGTACGCGCATCGGACGCTTCATAGCCCACGCGTATCGTCGTCAGCGTCGCGAACTGATCGGGGGTCGGGCGGAACATGCCGGGCGGGATCGTCGCAGGCGGCGGCGGTTCCCGATGCAGCCACGAGCCGATCAGCGCAACAAGCACGACCAATGCGAGCACCAGCCCGGCCGTGATCGCAAGCCAGCGCAGTTGCGCACGCCGGGACAGTCGCGGCCCAGAGGGGAGGAGTTCGATAACGGGCGAAGCGTGCATCGGTGCTCTCTGTCGGGATTCGACTGGAGCTGATAGGATCGCTGCCTTACAGGCGGCTTACGGATGCTGCACTGCGGGAGGAATTTTGCGCGTTCTGCTCATCGAGGATGATCGCGACCTGTCGGAGGCGCTGGCAGCGGGCTTGCTGCAGCGCGGCTTGGCGCTCGACATCGCGCATGATGCTGCAGAAGCTGATGCTTATCTCAAGGGGCTCGATTACGCTGCGATCCTGCTCGATCTCGGCCTGCCCGACGAAGACGGATTGAGCCTGTTGCAACGTCTCCGCGCGCGGGGCGACACCCGTCCGGTGCTGGTGCTGACGGCGCGCGGCACGGTCGATGCGCGGATCAAGGGTCTGCACGAAGGCGCGGATGATTATCTGGTCAAACCGTTCGACATCGACGAACTGCACGCCAGGCTGCTCGCGATCCTGCGGCGTCAGGGTGGATATCTCGGCCGCTCGCTGAGCTGTGGCCGGCTGCACTTCGCTGTCGAGACGCGCACGGCGTACGTCGCAACGACCATGCTTGCCTTGTCCGCGCGCGAAACCGAATTGCTCGAACTGCTGCTGCGCCGCAGCGGCAATGTCGTGCCAAAACGCATCGTCGAGGATCATCTGTTTGGCCTGAGCGGCGATCTCGGTTCCAATGCCGTGGAGGTTTACGTTCATCGTCTGCGCAAACGGTTGGAAGATGCCGATACCGGTGCGCGGATCGAAACGGTGCGTGGAGTTGGCTATATGATTGTCCCAACACCATGAAAATCGCGGTGCCGCGGTCGCTGCTCGGTCAATTCATCGCACTGCATGTCGCGACAGCGCTGATTGCGGCGATCGCATTGACGCTGGGCGCATCGGCGCTGCTCCACGGCACCGCAGACCATTATCAGCACAATCTGCTGCTGCAGCAGGCCCAACGCATCGCCCGGTCGCTCGACACGGGCAATATGGGTGATCGCAGAATACAAGCGGACGAAGACATGCTGGCGAGCGGCATCGCGGTCGCCGTCATCGATCGCCGCCGCATGGCCCGGGTCGTGCGTGGGCCATCGCGCCCGGCGATGATCGCCGCGGCGCCGATGGATCAGGTTGCGCGTGCCTTTCGGCGCGGCGTCGTGGTCGGTGTCAGCTTTCCGACCGCCAATGGATGGGTCGTCGTCTCGCAGGACAATACCGCCCCGGACGCGGTGACCGACGATATTGTCACGGCCTTTCTGAAGCGCTTCGCGTTGATCAGCCTGCCGATCGCCGCGCTGGTGCCACTGATCGGAGTATTGCTGATGCGGCGGCTGACGCGGCGGATGACAACGGTTTCGGGGATCGCCGAAGGAATTGGCCCACGCACGATCGACGTACGCATCCCCACTGGCCTGTTGCCATCCGAAGTGGAGCCGCTCGCCATGGCGACAAATCGTGCGCTGAACCGCCTTGCCGAAGGATTTCGCATCCAGGCCGCCTTCGCTGCCGATGTCGCGCATGAATTGCGCACGCCACTTGCCGTTATCCGGCTGCGCGCCGATGCGGTCCGGGATGCCGAGGCGCGCAGTGCGCTGCTTGAGGCGATCGATCGCGCCGCACGCGTCGTCGCACAGCTTCTTGCGCTTGCCGATCTCGAACAGCGGATCGAGGATGTCGGCTCGACGATCGACCTACGCCTGTTGGCGGAATCCGTCGTATCCAACCGAGCACCGACGATTATCGCCGGTGGACGCTCAATCGCACTTGAAGCACCGGACGCTGGGACGATGGTCTACGGGTATGCTGCGCAGATCGTGCTTGCCCTGGAAAATCTGATCGACAACGCGACACACCATACACCGCAGGGAACGGAAATCGTTGTGCAGGTCCGCCCCGGAGCACTGCTTTCGGTGAGCGATAATGGAGACAGGATCGCGGCAAATCAGATGGCGCGCCTGAAGGACCGTTTCTGGCGGGCGGACAACACCAGGTCGGAAGGTTCCGGCATCGGTTTGTCGATCGTCGACCGCATCGCAAGGGCGCATGGCGGCTTCCTTTCGATCGCGCCGGGCCCCGGCGGCCATGGTTTGCAGGTCACGCTCGTCCTGACCGCCGGCACCGATCCTCCGGAAACTGCGGCTAGAGTTTGATCCAGCAGGACGGCACCGGCCAGTTTAGCCAACCGCCGCACTGCGCGGTCAATCGAACGTTGATACGCCGCGAGCATCGTGCAGGTTGACGGATATCGGTCAGTCCCGCATCCCGCCGTAAATATCGGAACGAGGCCGGGCGCGGCAGGCACGGCTCGGACCGCATATGTTCAAGTGAGTACCAGGAGCGTATTACGTCATGTCGACCCAGACCATCCTGGACGGCGAATCATTGCGAAACCGCGAGACGGCAATGCCGACGCTGTTCGCGCCGATCGCCCCGGCACCCGCGCTTCGCGAAGATGAACCCTATGCGCGTGATGAGCTTCTGCACGAGATCTTCGACGCGACCTGTCGCGATCGCGCCTCGCGGGATGCCCTGCGCTTGTTGGGTTTCGATCCGGAGAACAGCCGCAGATCGACACTGACCTATGACGAACTGCGCTATCGCGCGCTGCGTTTCGCGCAGCAGTTGCGCACAATGGGTATCGCGCGGGGCGATCGCGTCGTCATCTGTCTGCCGCGCGGGCTGGACCAATATATGGCGATCCTCGGCACGCTCTGGGTCGGGGCTTGCTATGTACCGGTGGACTGGAGCTATCCGCAGGATCGGATCGATTACATCGCGGGGGATAGCAGTGCCGCGTTGATCGTGACGGAAAGCGAGCGGGCCGCCGCGATGACCGCGCCGGTGCTCGCGGTCGATACGATGCTGGGGGACTTGGCGTCGCAGGATGCCAAGCCGATCAGCCGAGCCGAAACGGGTGCTCAGTCTGAAGACCTTGCCTATATCATCTACACATCGGGCACGACGGGGCGACCCAAGGGCGTGATGATCACGCATCGCAATGCCTGCCATCTAGTCCGCTCGGAAAGCGCGATCCTGGCATTGATGCCCGACGACAAGGTGTTCGGCGGGTTCAGCCTTGCGTTCGACATGTCCGTCGAGACGATGTGGAGCGCGTTCTTCGTCGGCGCCGAACTGCTGGTGGCGAATGAAGCGCTGGCCAAGGCAGGTCCCGACATGGCCGCCATATTGGCGGAAGCGGGCGTGACGATCTGGCATGCCGTGCCGTCGCTGCTCGCCCTGGTCGAACAGGATATGCCGGACTTGCGCCTGCTCAATCTGGGCGGCGAGGCATGTCCGCCCGAGCTGGTCGAGCGCTGGGCCCGACCGGGTTTGCGCATGCTCAACACTTATGGTCCGACCGAGACGTCGGTGACCGCGACATGGACCGAGGTGCAGCGCGGCCGGCGTGTGACGATCGGGCGGCCGCTGCCCGGTTACACAGCCTGGATCGTCGACGAGGCCTTGTGGCCGGTCCCGGCGGGAGCCGAAGGCGAACTCATCATCGGTGGTCCGGGTGTCGGCGCGGGTTATGTCGGCCGGCCCGACCTGACCGCGGAGAAATTCGTATCCACGCCGTTCGATGGCCCGGATGGTGCACCGGTGCTGGTCTATCGGTCAGGTGACCTCGTCCGGCTCGATGCCGTCGGCGACATCGATTTCATCGGCCGCATCGACACGCAAGTGAAAATTCGCGGCTTCCGCGTCGAACTCGGCGAGATCGAGGCGGTGGTCGCGGATGATCCGGCGGTGGCCCAGGCCGTGGTGCACCTCTTCCGTGACGATGACGGGGCGGAATTCCTGGCGGCGTTCCTGGTCGCGCGAGCAGGCGCGACGATCGACTTGCCTGCAGCCAAGGCGCGCGTGCGTGAACGCCTCCCCAATTATATGCGCCCCGCCGGATACGAGGTTCTGCCGACCCTGCCCACATTGCCGGCATCGGGGAAAGTCGATCGCAAAGCACTCCGCCGACCCAGCATCGTTCCCGATACCGAAGGGGAAAAGGTCGCGCCGACGACACCGCTGGAGGTGCAGCTTCACGCCATCTGGACCGAGGCGTTCTCTCCCCAGACCGTGTCGGTGCTCGACGACCTGTTCGAGGATCTTGGTGGCCACTCACTCAAGGCGGCACGCCTCGTCTCCGCGATCCGCAAGACGCCGGGACTGGCCGGCGTGTCGATCCAGGACCTGTATGCCGCACCGACGATCCGCGGGCTGGCGGCGCTGCTCGGCGATACCGCGCCGGCCGCGCCAGCGGACGACCTGCCGTTCCACCGGATTGCCGGATGGAAGCGCTGGACCTGCGCCGTGGCGCAGACGATCGCGTTGATCCCCATCTTCACCATCGCCGGGCTGCAATGGTTCTTCCCCTATGTGGCTTATACGCGAATGGCCGATCAGGTCGATCGCGTGACGGCCCTGTTGCTGAGCGGCTTTGCCTTCGTGTTCATCCCGCCGCTGGCGATGCTCGCTTCGGTGCTGGTCAAGTGGCTGGTCATCGGGCGCTTCCGGGCGGGCGACTATCCCTTGTGGGGCAGTTATTATTTCCGCTGGTGGTTTGTGCGACGCTTTTCGGAGGTCATCGCAACGCCCTATCTGGCGGGAACACCGATGATCCGCGCCTATTACCGCCTGCTCGGCGCGCGGATCGGCAAGGATAGTTTTATCGGACGCGGCAATATCGATACCGCGGATCTGGTGACGATCGGCGATGGCGCGATCGTCAGTGATTACGCAATGCTGGCAACCAGTTCGGTCGAGCGGGGCCTTCTGCGCCTCGGGCGGGCGGATATCGGCGCGAACGCGTTCGTCGGTTCGATGGCGGTGGTCGGCCGCAATGCAGTGATCGGTGCGGACGCCGCGCTGGAGGATCTGTCTTCCCTGCCCGCAGGCGAGGCCATCTCACCCGGTGAGCGATGGAGCGGCTCGCCGGCGCGAAAGATGGACGGCCTTTATCAGGTTGCGCCGCGTGACGCGGTTTCGGGCCCCCGCCGCGTGCTGGTCAACATTGCACTGACGCTTGCTGCGTCGGTCTTGCCGCTCATCGCGATCCTGCCGATCGCGCCGGGTCTGATCGCGATGATCGAGATCGACTGGCGCAGCGAAAGCTATACCTATCTGCTGATCTCCCCATTGCTTGCCACCACCTACATCATCCTGATGTGCCTGTTGACGGTCGCGGCCAAGCGGCTGTTCCTTGGGCGGGTCAAGCCGGGCCGTTATCCCATGGACAGCTGGTTCTACGTGCGCTTCTGGTTCGTGCAGCAGATCAACGATCTTGCCTTGCGCTTGCTTCATCCAATCTACGCGACGCTATATGTCATCCCCTGGTACCGGGCATTGGGCGTAAAGGTCGGACGACGCGCGGAGATTTCGACAGCGGCGGCGATCGTACCCGATCTGGTCGATATTGGGCCGGAGAGCTTTATCGCCGACGCGGTGCTGTTCGGCGCGGCGCGGGTCGAACCGGGCGCAATCCGGCTGGCGCATACCCGGATCGGCCGGCGAAGCTTTATCGGCAATTCGGCGCTGTTGCCGACTGGCGCGGCAATTGGCGATGGCGTGCTGATCGGAGTGCTATCGACTCCGCCGGCGGATGGTGCGGCGGAGCGCCCGGATGGCACATGGTTCGGTTCGCCGCCGATTTCGCTGCCGGTACGGCAAACCGTCGGGCTGTTCGACGAAGGGGCAAGGTTCAATCCGGGCCCGCGCCTGGTTGCAACCCGGCTGGCGATCGAGGCTATCCGCGTGACCCTGTCACTGACCGTCTTTGTCGCGTTGTTCAGCGTGCTGCTGTCGATCGTCGGGGAACTGGACGATTTGCGCGATGGCGGCTTCATCATCCTCGTCGCGTTTCCGTTCCTGTATATCGGGTTCGCGCTCGCCTGCGGACTGTTCGTCGTGGCGTTGAAATGGCTGGTAATGGGGCGATACCAAGCAACGACGCAGCCATTGTGGAGCACCTTTGTATGGCGCACCGAACTGGTGACGGCGACCTATGAGAATCTTGCGGTACCCAATCTGCTCGAACCGCTACGCGGCACGCCGTGGTTGCCCGCCTATTTGCGGCTACTGGGCTGCCGGATAGGCAAGCGCTGCTATTTTGACACCACCGACGTGACCGAACAGGATCTGGTTGATATCGGCGACGATGTTGCGCTCAACGATTTCGCCGGTCTCCAGACTCATTTGTTCGAGGATCGGGTGATGAAGGTCAGCGGCGTCACCGTGCGCGATCGCGCCACGATCGGCTCCTATGCCATTGTGTTGTATGATGCCGAGATCGGCGAGGATGCACAGATCGGAGACCTGTCGGTCGTGATGAAGGGTGAAACCTTGCCGCCAGGCACTTCGTGGGAAGGATCGCCCGCCCGCCTTGCCCGCAACGGATGACGGAAGCGTCGCCAGAGCCGATCTGGCATGTCGGATCGCTCGACACACTCAATACAGCCGGCGATCGCCCGCTGGCCTGGCATGTCCGGCTCGACGATCCGGCAATCGCAGCGACTGCGGCGCGCGTCCGGCTGACACCGGAGGACTTGCAGGATCTCGCCCCGCGCCCGGACTCCGCCACGCGCGCGGTGCGCCGACAACTGGTCAAGGCGGCGCTGGCGACGCTCGCGGCGATTCATCCCGATCGCGTCCGGCTCGGGCGAAAAAGCGGCGGTGCACCGCTCGTCCTGTCACCGTCGGGCCGGCATATCAGCGTTGCGGGACGATGGCCGCATATTCTGATTGGGGTCAGCGGTGACCCGCTGGGTGTCGATCTCGAGCCAGCCGATGCCTTGCCGCCACCGCGCGACGCATTGACTGTGGCGGAGCGCGCGGCGCTTGACCCTGCCGATGGCGACGCTGCGCTGCTGCGTTGGGTGATGAAGGAAGCGCACGCCAAATGCGTCGGCAATGCCAGTAGCGTCACGCCGGAGACGATCGAAACCGTCATCATTGATGGCAGCGCGCTTGCATATTGTGCGGCGGGGCGTTCGCGCTGCTGGCTCAATCGGCAAAACGGGCTGATCGCCGTGATGGCAGTGGCGCAAACCCTCTGTACCTGATAGCCGTGGGAAAATGTCGGTTATCGCGCGCATAACAGGCCGTGCTCTCAGGCAGCCTTATTGTCGTTGTGTGCAGAGAAACGAGCTCCACTTGCTTGGGCAGGAGACTGACGGTCATGGGAAGGCCCATCTTGATTCGGGCGCCCGCGCCGGGATGAACTGCAAAGAATATTCTGGACTGTGCTACCTCTTCATCCGCACAGGCACGGCTACCGAGTTGGTCGTTGGCCGGGTTCACCCTGGCGCCACTGCAGATATGGCCGCTCAATCCGACAAGGCGAGCCTGAATGTTTCCGTCGCCGTGAGGGCGTCGTAGTCCAGCATGTCGATCAGCCTCGAACCCCAGGCGTCGGCCATTGCCGCTCGAGTCCCTAGGTGCGTCTCAGCCAGAGCGAGTCGGCAGCATGGAGGAAATCCTTGTGCAGCACCACATCGGCGCGGTTACGGGTCGGCAGGATATTCTCCAGGAGATTGGGCAGGTTGACCTTATGCCACAGCCCTTCGGCATAGGCGCGCGCCTCTTTTCGCGATGCGCGGGCGAGATGGTAAAAATAATTGTCCGGATCCTGCATCCGGGTCTGCTGAAGCACGAGGAACCGATCCACATACCAGCGTTCGATATGGGCCGGATCGGCATCGACATAGAGAGAGAGATCGAAGAAGTCAGCGGGAGTGAAGACTGGCGCATGACGGCGCGAGACGCCATCGCCGATCTGCAGAACGTTCAGTCCTTCGAAAATCAGGATGTCGGGATGGTCGACCGTGTCCGACATGCCGGGTACGATATCGTAACTTTGATGCGAGTAGACGGGCGCTCTGCCTTCTCCGGTCGAGCGAACCCGGGCAAGGAAATCAATCATTGTACGAACGTCGTAGCTCTCCGGGAAACCCTTGCGCTCCATCAGTCCTTCGGCGAGCAGTTTTTCGCGTGGCCAGAGAAAGCCGTCGGTGGTGATGAGGTCTACGCGCGGATGTTCGCTCCAGCGCGAGAGTAGTGTCTGAAGCAGCCGGGCGATTGTGCTTTTGCCAACCGCCACGCTGCCGGCGATCGCGATGACATAGGGGCGGCGCACCGGCGGGCGGCCGACGAATTCGTCCGTCACTGTCGCCAGCCCGCGCGCGGCGGAGACGTGCAGATTGATCAGCCGTACGAGCGGAAGGTAGATCGCCTCCACTTCGGCAAGCGACATCGGTTCATTGGCGCCGCGCAGTGCCGCAAGCTGGTCTTCACCCAGCGTCATGGGAACGCTGGAACGCAACCGGCTCCACTCCTCGCGTGTGAAGATCGAGTAGCCGTTGCTTTCCATGGTCCGCGCAACAGCCCAAAAGCCCGGCGAGCGCAATAGTTAGTTTTGCAGTGCAGCGAAGTCTTGGTGCGTGCGTGCGATGCGAAAGCGGTTCTGCGGTCAGCACAAGATATGCTTGGCTTTACCCTACTAAATTAGGGGATATTGGGAATCGCCATGTCGTGCATGCGAACTGCCTCCCAAGGCGATATGCTGCGGTGCACTCCATGACGACAAGGTGACCCTATGACGACGCTCAAATTGCCCAACACCCTGGATGCCTATTGGATGCCGTTCACGCCCAACCGGCGATTCAAGGCGAACCCGCGGCTGCTCGCCCGGGCGGAGGGAATGTTCTATTTCACACCGAATGATGATCCGGTGCTCGATGCGACGGCCGGCATGTGGTGCTCGAATGCCGGTCATTGCCGTCAGCCGATTGTGGAGGCAATTCAGCGTACGGCGGCGACCCTCGATTTTGCGCCGTCGTTCAACCTTGCTCATCCGGCTGCCTTCGAGTTCGCATCGCGTCTGACCGACATCTTGCCCGACGGCATCGATCACGCGTTTTTCTGCAATTCCGGCTCCGAGGCCGTCGATACCGCGCTGAAAGCCGCGCTGGCCTATCATCGCGCGAAGGGGCAGGGGACACGCACCCGCCTGATCGGCCGCGAACGCGCCTATCATGGTGTCGGCTTCGGAGGCATTTCGGTTGGCGGCATTGTCGGTAACCGCAAGCAGTTCGGCACGCTGCTCGCCGGGGTGGATCATCTGCCGCATACGCACGATCTGGCGCGAAACGCCTTTTCGCATGGCCAACCGGCGCACGGCGCGGAACTCGCCGATGCATTGGAACGGCTGGTCGCACTCCATGATCCCTCAACGATCGCGGCGGTCATCGTCGAGCCGGTTGCGGGTTCGACCGGGGTTCTCGTGCCGCCGCAGGGCTATCTCGAACGACTGCGCGCCATCTGCGATGCCCATGGCATCCTGCTGATCTTCGATGAAGTCATCACTGGCTTTGGCCGCACGGGCGCGCCGTTCGCCGCGCAGCGTTTCGGGGTACGGCCCGACATCATTACCGTCGCCAAAGGACTGACCAATGCGACCGTGCCGATGGGCGCGGTGGGCGTGTCGTCCGAGGTTCATGACGCGATCCAGAACGGCGCCGATGGGCTGATCGAGTTCGCCCATGGCTATACCTATTCAGGGCATCCACTCGCTGTGGCCGCCGGTCTGGCGACACTCAATCTCTATCGCGACGAGGGCCTGTTCGAACGCGCCGCCGCACTCGCGCCAGTGTGGGAGGACGCAGTGCAGTCGCTGAAGTCTGCCCCGCATGTGGTGGATGTCCGCAATATCGGCCTGGTCGCCGGTATAGAGCTTGCCGGCCGGCCGAATGAGGCCGGCGAACGGGGGCAGGACATCTTCCATGCCGCGTTCGACAGCGGCCTGCTGATCCGCGTGACCGGTGACACCATCGCGCTGTCACCGCCGCTGATCATTTCCGAAGACCAGATCGGCGAGATCGCCGACCGGATCAAGGGGCTGCTGAATGCTCTTCAATAAGACTGCAGGAGTGGGACCGGTCGAGGACCGGCGGGGCGCGCACCCCGCCGGCCCGACAGCCTGAGCGCGAACACCATCATCGGCGAGGGACATCTTCGCTTCAAGGGGACCATTATCATGACCAAGTCCACGCTCCTGCGCTCATCGTCGCTGGCGCTCGCCCTCTCGGCGCTTCTGCCATCCGCGGTTTCGGCACAGCCGGCAGACTCGCCGCCTGTCGCGGAAAAAAGTGATAATCTGGACGACATCATCGTGACGGCGCAGCGCCGTAGCCAGTCGGCCCAGGATGTCGGCGTCGCGCTTTCGGTGCTGACGGGCGACGAACTTGCCAAGCGCGGCGTCACCAACGTCAATCAACTCCAGTTCCAGACGCCCAGCCTGGAGGTCGTGCCCGCTTTTGGTGGCGGACAACCGCAGTTCCGCCTACGCGGTGTCGGGTTTGAAGACTATGCCACCAACAACACGCCGACCGTCGGCGTTTATGTCGATGAGGTAGCCTATCCTGTCCCGGTGATGACGCAGGGCGCGCTGTTCGACGTCGATCGCGTGGAAGTGCTGCGCGGACCGCAGGGTACGCTGTACGGCCGCAATACGACCGGTGGAGCGATCAACTTCATTACCCGCAAGCCGACCGACAGGCTCTCCGCCGGAATCGATGCCGAATATGGCAGCTTCAATCTGTTCAAGGCGGAGGGCCATATTTCCGGCCCGATCAGCGACACGCTGAAGTTTCGTCTGTCGGGCGTCACCGAACAGGGCGGGGCATTCCAGCATAACCGCGTGACCGGAGACTCGCTTGGCGATGCCAATCGGCTGTTCGGCCGCGCGCTGCTCGAATGGACGCCATCAGCTGGCGTGGATGTCACGCTGAACCTGCACGGCGGCCGCGATCATTCGGAGCAGACTGGCCTCTATCTCTTCCAGCCATTCCAGACGAGCGGCTATGGCGTCGGTTCGGGACCGATCATCCCGGCCGATCCGCAGACCGGCAAGCAGACCGGATGGGGCCTCTCGCCAAGCTTCGCCGCGCTCGCAGGCTACAGCGCCGACGCCAAGCCCGAGCGTCGCAACGACTCGATCGGCGGCAGCCTGACCGCGGCGGTCGATCTCGGATCGGCCGTGCGGCTGACCAGCATCACCGCCTATGATCACCTCAAGCGACGTGAACTGGCCGACTGGGATGCCTCATCGAGCCATGAGTCCGATGTCTTCTGGGGCAGCAAGATCGACGTCTTCTCGCAAGAGCTGCGCCTGTCTTCGCTCGGCGATACGCGGCTCGGCTGGGTTGGTGGGGTTTATTATTCGCACCAGAAACTCGGTGAGCAGTTCCTGACCGATTTTTCGCAGAGCCTCGGCTTCGTCACCGATACCTCGTACCGGCAGACGGCGGACTCGATCAGCGGTTTTGGTCAGCTCAACTTCAAGCTCACGGACGTCGTCAGCTTGGTCGGTGGCCTGCGCTACGAGCATGAGACGCGCAAGCTGCGCGACTTCCGGACCGCGATCAACGGTACGCCGACCTTCACCAATGGCAATCGCGATGCGACGCTGGACGAAGTCAGCGGCAAGGCGGGCATCGAGATCCGCCCGGCAAGCGGCCTGCTCCTTTATGCCAATGCCAGCCGCGGCGTGAAATCAGGGGGCTTCACCGTTTATAATTCGCCCAATGCGAACCAGATAGACGCGTTCAAGCCTGAAATCCTCTATGCCTATGAAGTCGGCTTCAAGGCGGATGTCGCGCGATCGGTGCGGATCAATGGTTCCGCCTTCTACTATGATTATCGCGACCAGCAGGTGCTTGGCGTGGTGATCAATCCGCAGCGTGGGGCGATCGGGCGAATCGTCAACGCGCCCAAGTCCGAAATCTATGGCGGCGAACTGGAGGTAGAGATCGTGCCCGTGCCGCGGCTCCATTTCACTCAGTCGATCGGTTATAAATTCGGGCGCTACCGCGACTTTTTCGATGTCGATGCGGCGTCCGTCCATGTCGATCCAGGCAGTGGGCTCTATGTCGGCAATACGATCGACAAATCGGGGCAGCGCCTGCCGATCGCGAACTGGAGCTATCAGGGCTCGATCAGCTACGCCTTCCCGATCGGAGACCGCTATTCGCTGGAGACGCAGGCGGATTATAGCTTCCGGGACAATCTGCCTTCGTTCCTGGGCTCCACCTTCGACTTGCCGGATCGCTGGCTGGCCAATGCCACGATCACTTTCCGTCCCAACAATGGCAATTGGTGGGTCGGCGCCTATGGCCGCAATATCTTCGGCGAAAAATACGACCTGACGCGAAACTATTTCCTGCCCAACGCGAAAGTCGCGGCACCGGGCCGGCCGGCGAGCTTCGGCGGTCGTGTCGGCTTCAATTTCTGAAACGAAAGGCAGTTCTGATGGCGACGGCAATCAAGATCATTGGCGGAATTCTCGCAATCCTGGTCGTCGTCGCGATCGGCTTCTGGCTCTATCTGCGCGCACCGGATCTGCCGCGTGAGACGGTGGTCGCCAAATATAGCCGGCCGAATTCGCACTTTGTCGCTCTGCCGGGTGGCGTGCAGTTGCATTATCTCGAGTCCGGACCCGCGAACGCGCCCCCACTGCTGCTGATCCATGGCTTTGGCGACAACAGCTTCTCCTGGGATGGCTGGACGAAGGTCCTGGCCAAAAATCATCGCGTCATCGCGATCGACCTGCCAGGCCATGGACTGACGACCTCACCGATCGATTTTCCCGCCTCCGCCGATCATTATGCTGATCTAGTGGATGCCTTTGCCGGGGCAATTGGTCTCAAATCCTTCGCCGTGGCCGGGAATTCCATGGGTGGTGGCGTGTCGTGGCAGCTCGCGTTGCGACATCCCGCCCGCGTCTCCGCATTGATCCTTGTCGATGCCGCAGGATGGCCGACGCAAAGCCTCAACAAGAATCCGCCGCTTGCCTTTCGCGTCATGCAGTACAAACTCGGCCGCGATCTCCTCGCCTCGATCGATAATTTGCCGCTGATCCGCGAAGGCCTGAAAAAAGACGTGGTCGACCAGTCGGTACTGACCGAGCCCTTCATCCAGCGCTGGGCCGATGTGCAGCGCATGCCGGGACATCGCCAGATTCTCATGTCGTTGCGGCCGGGCAGCCTCGCCGCGTCGAAGGAAACGCTGGCCGCGATCAAGGCTCCGACACTGATATTGTGGGGGCGGCAGGATCAGTTGATCGAGGTCGGTGCCGCATATCGATTTGCGGATGCCATTCCCGGATCGAAAATGATCATCTACCCTGACGCCGGCCATCTTCTGATGGTCGATCAGCCCGACCGGTCGGCAATCGATGTCGCCACCTTTCTGGCTGCGCATACGGAGCATTGATGCCGACCGATTTCCTGGGCAATGTCGTCACCGGCACCGATGCGACGGCCGTCGCAGTGATCGACGATTTCGTTGGCGGACTGATTGCTTATGACGTCCGGGCGGTCAACTTGCTGAAGCAGGTCGATGCCATGCCGGATGTGCCGCTCGTCCAGACCTATGCTGGTTTTCTGCACCTCCTTGCTGAAACACAGGACGCCGTCTCGGCGGCGCGACCATTTGTCGCTGCGGCGAAGCGCACTGCCGACCATGCGACGCCGCGGGAGCGCCAGTTGATCGCCGCGCTCGAAGCATGGGTCGCAGACGATATCGATGCGACGACAGGGATTCTGGACGATGTCCTGCGCGATCATCCGCGCGACCTCGCGACGCTTAAGCTGCTTCATTATCATCAATTCAATCGGGGCGATTTCCCAGCAATGCTCCGCGTTGCCACTCGCTCGGCCGGCGTTGATCCGGCGCTGCCCTATGTCTTGGGCATGCTCGCCTTTGCTTATGAGCAGCTCCACTTGTTGCGGGATGCGGAGGACGCCGCACGGCGCGCACTCGCAATTGTCCCGGACGATCCCTGGGCGCAGCACGCACTGGCGCATGTGACGCTGACCGAAGGACGGATCGACGAGGGCGTTGCCTTACTTGAGGGCTGGGCCGGTGGCTGGGTAACGCTCAACAGCTTCATGCTCACGCATCTCTGGTGGCATCTTGCGCTCTTCTATTTGAGCCAGGGGCGGGAGGTGGACGCGTTTCGCGCCTATGACGACCATGTCTGGGCGGCGGCGAAGGACTATTCGCAGGACCAGATTGGTGCGGTGTCGCTTCTCGCGCGTCTCGAACTCGCCGGATTGGACGTCGGCGCGCGATGGACCGACTTGGCCGGCTATCTCGCCGCGCGCGCGGAGGACGTCGTCCAGCCGTTCCTGAGTGTCCAGTATCTTTACGGGCTCGCCCGGGCGGAGCGACCCGAAGCCGACCGTCTCATGGTGGCGATCGAGGCGGTAGCAGTGAATGGTCCGGCGCACAGCCGGGCGGTGTGGCATGACGTGGCCGTGCCGCTCGCGCGCGGCCTGCTTGCTCATGCCCGCGGCCGCCATGAAGACGCGGTGTCGGCCCTGACGGCGGCGCTGCCGCATATCGTGCGTCTCGGCGGTAGCCATGCGCAGCGCGATCTGTTCGAACAAATCCTGCTCGACGCTACCATCCGCAGCGGTGAACTGATCCTGGCGCAGCAGATGCTGGAACTGCGCCGCGCTCATGACCCGGATGGCGTCGCGTTGAATCGACTGCTTGCGACGGTCTATCGAGCGCTCGACCTGCCGGTCCAGGCGGACGCGGCGCAAGCTCGCGTCACCCGGCGGCTTGCCGCATGAAACAGATCGCGCGGGCGCTGCTCGCCTTGCTGCTGCTGATGGGACCGTTCCAGGCAGTATCCGCCCGGGACAGGCTGACCGTCGCGCTGCAGCTCGAACCTCCCAATCTCGATCCCACATCCGGCGCTGCCGTTGCGGTCGATGAAATCGTCTATGCGACGATCTTCGAAGGACTGGTTCGCGCACGCACGGACGGATCGATGGTGCCTCTGCTGGCCACGCGCTGGACTGTATCGGCTGATGGGCTGACCTACATCTTCACTTTGCGGCCCAATGTCCGCTTCCAGGACGGCCGTCCGATGACGTCCGCCGATGTGGTGTTCAGCCTGCGTCGCGCGATCGCACCTGGATCGAGCAATGCGCAGGCGCAGGCTTTGTCGGTAATGTCCGATATTCGCGCGCTCGATCCGCTGACAGTGCGGATCACGCTCGGGCATGCGGATTCGGGTTTCCTGGCGCTCCTCAGCCTCGGCGACAGCGTGATCGTCTCGCCGCGCTCTGCAGGGGCGCTGGCGACCGCGCCGGTCGGGACGGGACCGTTCGGGTTCGCCGGCTGGCGGCGCGGCGACGCAGTGCGGCTGGTGCGCAATCCGCATTATTGGGGAACGTCTGCGCGGCTGGCCGAGGTCACCTTCCGCTTCATTGCCGACCCCACTGCCGCTTATGCCGCGGTCAAGGCGCATGATGTCGACATCTTTCCGGATTTTCCTGCGCCCGAGACGTTGGCGCAGCTGCGTGCGGATCCCTCTCTGAAACTGGCGATCGGACCGACCGAGGGTGAGGTGATCCTGGCACTTAATCAGCGCAGCGGACCGCTCGCCAACCTGCTGGTGCGCCGCGCCATCTCGATGGCGATCGATCGGCGCGCGATCATCGATGGCGCCATGTTCGGCTATGGCGTGCCGATCGGCAGCCATTTCCCGCCGCAGAGCCTCGACTATGTCGACCTGACCGGGCGCTATCCGCACGATGTGGCGGCGGCTCGGGCGCTGCTCGCCAGGGCCGGTTATGCCGACGGCATTGCCCTGACCCTCAAATTGCCCCCGCCTTCCTATGCGCGGCGCTCGGGAGAGATCGTGGCGGCGCAACTGCGTGCGGCCGGTATCCGTGTCACGATCCAGAATCTGGAATGGGCGCAATGGCTCGATCAGGTTTTTGGGCGGCACCAGTTCGACATGACGATCGTCAACCATGCCGAGCCGTTCGACTATGATATCTATGGCCGCACAGGCTATTATTTCGGATATGAGAGCCCTGCCTATCGCGCGCTGCTAGAGGCATTGAAGCGCACCGAGGATCCGGCAGGCCGCCATCGCCTGTTCGGGGATATCCAACGCAAGCTGGCCGACGATGCCGTCAATGGCTTTCTGTTCGAATTTCCGCGGCTGGGTGTTCAGGATGCAACGCTCGGCGACATCTGGGTCAACACACCCAACCAGGGCCTCGACTATGCCACCGCGCATTTTGGCGATGGTGCGGCGGATGGGCCGGCCGGGGGCGGCGTTTCTCGGCATGGCGGTCGGGCCTGGCCGTTCCTCGTCGCGGTGCTGGCAATCGTGCTCCTCGTGGCGGCGGGGCGTGCCTTTGGGCTGCGCTACCTTGCCGCGAGGTTTGGCATTTTCGTCGGCACGCTGCTGGCGGCGACCCTCATCATCTTCGTGCTCGTGCAGATCGTGCCGGGTGATCCAGCAGCTTTCATGATGGGGCTGAACGCGAGCCCGCAGGCGATCGCCGCATTGCATGCCGATCTCGGTCTCGACGGCTCGGCGATGACGCGATATCTGCGCTGGGTCACTGGCCTGCTCCAGGGCAATTTCGGCATCAGCTATACCTATCGCGTGCCGGTCGCAGAATTGCTCGCCGACCGGCTTGCGGTATCCCTGCCGCTCGCGCTGCTCGCCACGGGGCTATCGATCCTGTTCGGGATACCGGCGGGTTATGCTGGCGCACGCCGGACAGGGCGCGCACTCGACACCGCGTTGACCTGGATCGCCCGTCTCGGAATCGCGGTGCCCAGCTTCTGGCTGGCGATCCTGCTCGTGCTGGTCTTTTCCGTGACGCTGCGCTGGGTCGCTGCCGGCGGGTTTCCGGGCTGGGATGGAGGCTTCTGGCCGGCGCTTGGCGCGCTGGTGCTTCCCGCGATCGCCCTGGCCTTGCCGCAGGCGGCGATTCTCGCCCGTGTCATGCGCGAGGCGTTGATCGGCACGATGAACGAGGATTATGTCCGCACGGCGCGCGCCAAGGGCTTGAGCCGCGACGCGGCGCTGCGCCGTCACGCGCTTCCCAATGCGCTGGGGCCGGTCCTTACGGTGCTCGGCCTGCAGGTGCCGTTTCTGCTCGCGGGAAGCGCGATCATCGAAAATGTCTTTTTCCTGCCGGGGCTGGGGCGCCTTGTGTTGCAGGCGATCGCGCAACGCGACCTCATCGTCGTCCAGGCGGTTGTGATGCTGCTCGTCGCCATCACGGTGGCGGCGAGTTTCATGGTCGACATGATCCGCGCCTGGCTCGACCCGCGATTGCGCGACGGGATTTCAGCATGAGAGATCGGATCACGCTTCCGGCTGGTTTTGTCATCACTGGCCTGTTCGTGGCGATGGCGCTACTGGCGCTGCTCTGGACACCCTATGATGTCGGTGCGGTGGATATCGCCGGCCGGCTTCAGTCCCCGTCGCCGGCGCATTGGCTCGGTACCGATCAGCTCGGGCGCGACATGCTTGCCATGATCATGGCGGGCGCGACGACCTCGCTCGCCGTATCGCTGTTCGCGGTGGGTGCGGCAATTCTCGCGGGTGTGCCGCTCGGCCTGCTTGCCGCGGCTCGGGGCGGCTGGCTGGACGAGAGTCTCATGCGGTCCGGTGACGTCATATTCGCCTTTCCTTCGTTGATGCTGGCGATTTTGTTCGCCGCCGTGATGGGGCCAGGCGCGTCCAATGCGATCATCGCCATCGCGATCTTCAACCTGCCGGTCTTCGCACGGCTGACCCGGGGCGAAGCGCAGAGCCTGTGGAATCGGGATTTCGTTGCGGCGGCCCGCGTTGCGGGCAAGGGGCGTATGCGGATTTCGCTCGAACATATCCTGCCGAACATCGCCGGCCCGATCATCGTGCAGGCGACGATCCAGTTTTCGCTGGCCCTGATCGCGGAGGCTGGCCTGTCCTATGTCGGGCTCGGCGTGCAGCCGCCAGTGCCGAGTTGGGGGCGTATGCTGGCAGATGCTCAGACGCTGATCGGATCGGCGCCCCGGCTGGCAATCGTCCCGGGACTGGCCATCATGGTCGCAGTGTTCGGCCTGACGCTCGCGGGTGACGGGCTTGGCGCACGTTTCCGGACAGCGTCATGACCCTGCTAGCGATCGACCATCTCACTGTCAGCCATGGCGACCAGATCGCCTTGCGCGGCGTTTCGCTTCGGGTGGCTGCCGGCGAGATCGTCGGCCTGGTCGGGGAATCCGGTTCGGGGAAATCCACCGTCGCGCTGGCGTCGATGGCGTTGTTGCCCGACACTGCCGCCATCAGCGGTCAGGTCGTACTGGACGGCGCGAATCTCGTCACTCTCCCGCCTCGCCAGCTCGATCGTCTGCGCGGCAACGTCGCCGGCATGATCTTTCAGGAGCCGATGAGCGCGCTCAACCCGCTTCAGACGATCGGCACGCAGGTCGCCGAGGTGATTCGGCTCCACAAGGGCCTGGGCCGGCGCACAGCACTGCGCGAGGCGGGAGGAGTCCTTGCGCGGGTCGGCCTTCTCCCTGACCGGGTGCCGGCTTCGCGCTACCCGCATCAGCTCTCGGGCGGCCAGCGCCAGCGCGTGGCGATCGCCATCGCCATTGCCGGAGACCCGAAGTTGATCGTGGCCGACGAGCCGACGACGGCGCTCGACGTGACGACCCAGGCACATATCATGGACTTGTTGACGGGCCTGATCCGTGAACGCGGCATCGGGCTACTCCTCGTCAGCCACGATCTGGCCCTGGTCGGCCAGGTCGCCGATCGCATCGTCGTGCTGCAGGATGGCACGATCGTCGAACAGGGCCCGGTCGGATCAGTGCTGGCCGCGCCGCGCGGACTCTACACCCGGATGCTGCTCGCCAAGGCCCGCCACGCACCGGCGCGCCGAATTGGCCCGAGCGTGGGCGCACCGGTGTTGGAGGTACGCGACCTCACGCAGCGCTACCGGGGTGCGAAGGCAGCGGCGCTCGATGGCGTCAGCCTGCGCGTCGGTCCTGGCGAAACCGTCGGCGTGATTGGTGAATCGGGATCGGGCAAGACGACGTTGTTGCGCGCCGTGCTCGCGCTGGGGTCACTGCAGGCCGGGGCGGTGCTGTTGCATGGTGAGGCGATCGCCACGGCGCGCGGACATCGCCTGCGCGTGCTGCGGCGACAGGTGCAGGCGGTGTTCCAGGATCCCAAGGGAAGCTTCGATCCCCGCCAGCGAGTGGAACAGCTGGTGGCGGAGCCGCTGCATCTGCTCGATGTTCCTGTTGCGCGGGCCGAACGACGGGAGCGGGTTGAGACGGCCTTGCGACGGGTGGGACTGGACGCTGCCGATGCCGATCGCTTTCCACACCAATTCTCCGGGGGGCAGCGGCAACGTATCGCTATTGCGCGCGCGCTGATCATCGCGCCGTCGCTGGTTGTGCTGGACGAGGCGGTTTCGGCGCTCGACATGTCGACGCGGGCGGATATTCTCGACCTGCTCGCCACGCTCTCGGCGACATTGGGGCTATCCTATCTTTTCGTATCGCACGATCTGTCGGTAATGAAGTCGATGGCCGACCGGCTCATCGTGATGAAAGATGGCCGGATCGTGGAAGAAGGCCCCACGGCCACCATTCTTGCCACGCCCCGGCACCCTTATACCACCGCGCTCGTGGCGGCGACGCCCGACCTGGATCGCGTGATTGCCAGCCGAACCGCTCAGGCGTGATGGACGCCGCGCGCGACGGCGCGAGCAAGCGTGTCGGCGGCGGCCGATCCGATCCGTGTGATCGCAACGTTGCGGCTTGCATCGTCGGGTAGCACAATCTCACCGCTTGCCAGCGTGAAGACCAGGTCGCCGTCGAACGGCGTATGGAGCGGGCGGATCGCGCGCGCCATGCCGTCCTGCGCCATGATCGCGATGCGCTTCGCCTCTCCTTTGGTCAGCCGGGCGTTCGTCGCGATCACCGCGAGCGTCGTGTTGCCGCCGGGCGCCAGCTTCCCCAGCGCATCCAGGCGCGACAATGCCGGCACCGGATCGTGCGCGATGACGTCGGCGGCCGGCCGTTTGCCGCCGAACTCGCCATCCATTTCGAACGGCCAGGCCCAGAAGGTCTCGCCGTCAGACATATAGGGTGATCCGACCGAATTGGCGGCGACCAAAGCGCCGACGATGATGCCATCGCCACAGTCGAGCGATGCCGATCCGATCCCGCCCTTGCGATATCCGACCATCGCGCCCCGCCCGGCACCGACCGAGCCGAGCGCGAATCCGGCCGCCGCTGCCTCCACCGCGGCCATTCCCAGCGCCCGATAGGGGGAGAGCTCGCCCCAATCCTTGTCGCCCGGATTATTGAGATCATGAAGCACGGCTGCCGGCACGATCGGAATCGCCTTGCCGCCGGCGCGCAGACGCATGCCGATGCCGGCTTCGGACAGTCGGGAGACGACGCCATCGGCTGCCGCGAGGCCGAACACCGATCCGCCAGAGAGTGCAATGGCGTGGATGCCCGGGACGACATTTTCGGGATTGAGCGTCTCGGTCTCGCGCACGCCTGGCCCGCCACCGCGAATGTCCACCGCCGCGGTCCAGGCGCTGTCGGTCAGCAGCACCGTCACACCGGTCTGGGCGATTTCGTCGGTCGCATGGCCGACCGTCAGGCCCGCCACATCGGTGATCAGGTTGCGTGGGCCGGGGCAAAAGATCGTCACGCCGCTTCTCTCAGCCAGGGTGTCGGCCATGGCCGCTGGGCTGGCCGTATTCGTTCATAGGCCCGGGACATTCGCAGCACGCCCATATCGTCAAACCTCCTGCCCACAATCTGCAGACCGATCGGCAAGCCCTTACTCGTATAGCCGCAGTTGATCGAGGCCGCAGGCTGTTCCGTCATATTCCAGGGTGCGGTGAAGGCGATATGCTCGAACGGCCGCGTCGGATCATTGAGCGGGCTGGCGAACTCGGCCGGGAAAGCGGATACGGGAGCGGTCGGCGACAGGAAGAAATCATAGCCTTCGAACGCATCGCGCCCCGCTTCACGCATCTTCATGATCTGGTCGAACCCGGTATAGACCTGCATGCCGTCATAGTCTCGAGCCGCCTCCACCCATGCGCGGATATAGGGCAGGATCAGGGCGTAGCGGTCCGGCGGCAGGTCACGCGTCTGCTCGAAGAAGCGGATGCGCCAGAACCGGTCGAGGCCGTCGAGCATGTCTCGGGTCATCAGTGGAGGAACAGCCTCGATGACTGCACCCTGCGCCTCGAACAATGCCGCCGCCGCGACAATCGCAGTGGTGATTTCCGGATCGACCGGCAAGCCACAGCCGGCATCCAGCATCAGCCCGACGCGCACGCCGCGCAGATCGAGCCCGAGATCCTCCCAGGGGAGGTATTCGGCCGGCAGGCTCATATAGTCGCGCGGATCCGGTTTCGAGAGCACTGCCATCAGCAGCGCCGCATCGGTCACAGTACGGGTCATCGGTCCGGCGATCCGGCCAATATAAGGCGGATCGATCGGCACTCTGCCATTGCTGGGTTTGAGCGTGAAGATCCCGCACCATCCCGCCGGAAGCCGGACGGATCCGCCGATATCGGTGCCGACGTGAAGCGGACCATAACCGGCGGCAGCCGCCGTGGCCGCCCCGGCGCTCGACCCGCCGGGCGTCAATGTCGGGTCCCAGGGGTTGCGTGAGAGCCGATGAAAGCTCGACAACCCGGAGGACAGCATCCCGAAATCCGGGTTGGTCGTCTTGCCCCAGATAATGGCGCCGGCCTCGCGAACCCGGGCGGCGGGCGGCGCGTCACGAGGTTGCGGAGTCATGTCTCCCGCCGCGGTGCCGATCGGTTTCGCGGTTCCGCGCGTGGCGATCATTTCCTTGATGCTGACCGGTATGCCGTCGAGTGGTCCGATTGGCCTGCCGGCACGCCACCGACCTTCCGACGCGCGCGCAGAAGCAAGGGCCGCCTCGGCGTCGACCGCCCAGGTTGCCGCCAGAAGTGGCTCGGCAATCTCGAGACGCGCCAGCAGGCTGTGCATGGTGTCGACTGGGGAAACGTGTCCGCTTCGATATGCGGCCATCAGATCGGTCGCGCAGAGTTCGGAAGGTTCGGTCATGGTGTTTCTCCACATGACCATGGTCAGGTGCCGAGCACAATGCGGAAACCATTTGAACCACATGCAGCAATTCAATCAGCGCGGGCTTGGTTGGTGTGAATGGCAAAAGCCGTTGGTCGTGAGGTAGCCGACGATCTATCCCCGCCCCGCCATCAACTGTTCCACGGGGGGGCAGAGGGCCATTGATTGCACATAACCGCTATTGGTAATATTATAGAAGATCAGTGTAAGTTATTCTACAATGAAAAACAGCGTTAATGGACTATATTGAAGAATAAGCTCTAGGTATCTTGCGCGCGATTGCCGGGAATTTTGTATTGCCCAGATAAGTAATCCAATGTCGACCGAAGGCCGCGGGTGGACAGTCCCGCCAAACGATTGAAGAGAAATCACTCTTTACAAAATAAAAATGATCGGCATCACTCGGGGCTTGGCGTGGCGGGAGTTTCGTCGATGCGTATTCGGGCGTTGTCGCTGCTATATATGCTGTCCTTCGCATCGCCGATCGCCGCGCAAACCTCCGAACCGCTGGCGCTGGACTACCGGTCGGCACAGGAGCGGCTGCTCCAGCGCTCCGACGCGATCGAAGCTTCGGCTGCGTCCCTGCGCAGCAAGGAAGCGCAGGAAGGCGCTACCCGCACGCTTGGCCGTCCTGATGTCGATATCGAGGCGCAACTGCTGGAATATCAGAAAACGCTCTATCTTCCGCTCGGCTCACTGGCCCCTGTGGCGGAATCCTTCGGCATTCGCGATCCGCTGAAGTTCAGCCAGGAACGCACGAGCACCCGGCCGATCGTTACCGCCACCTTGCCGATCTACACCGGGGGGCAGATCAGCGGCACGCAGGCCGGCGCGCGCGCTCAGGTCGCGCAGGCAAAGGCGGATCGCGACATCGCAATCGACAATGTGCTCATCCAACTTGTCCAGGCCTATTACGGGCAACAACTCGCCGAGCGCGCTCTGGGTATCCGCCGCGACGTGCTGGCCGGGCTCGACCGGCACGTTGCCGATGCGGTGAAGCTCGAACAGGCGCGATTCATCAGCCGCGCGCAGCGCTTGCAGGCCGAGGTCGCGCGCGACGACGCGGCGCGCGAATATGAGAAAGCGATCGCCGACCTCGCCACCGCTAATGCCGCGCTCGCGGGGATGCTGCGCGCGCCGGCGGGGGTGCACCCGATCAGTCCGCTAGGAGTCAATTCACGTCCGCTTGAGCCCCTCGTCACGTTCAAGGCCGCCGCACTCGACATGCACCCACAGCTCGCCCGACTGAAGGCGCTGGAGGGACAAGCGGAGGCCGGGGTGACGATCCAGCAATCAAAGCTCAGGCCGACGATCTACGGCTTCGGGCAGTATAATTTCGACCGGCGCAATTCGCTTCTCACCGATCCCGACTGGTCGGTAGGGATCGGTCTGAAATACAAGTTGATGTCGGGTGCCGGGCGGCAACAACAGGTGGAGGCAGCGCGCGAGACGGCGGCGCAGGCCGATGCCGGGTTGCGCGAGGCGCGCACCCAGATCGAAATCGGCGTCACCAAGGCGTGGAGCGAGGTGGAGGCGGCCCGCAGGCGCTTCTTGCTGCTCGATAGCACGCAAGCCTCGGCCACGGAGAATTTACGACTCCAGACACTGTCTTATCGAGAGCAGCAGGCGACTTCGCTCGACGTGATCGACGCCCAACTCGGGCTTGGCCGCGCGCGCATCCAGCGCGCGCAGGCGGCCAATGATTATGTGCAGGCGCTCGCCCAGTTGCTCAGCATGAGCGGACAGATATCCCGGATACCGGACTATCTCGCGCGGGCCGACAAGGTGATCCCATGACCGATACCGAAATCGACGAAGTGCCGCCGTCCGCAGACTTGCCAGCGCCCGCGACGCGCCGGCCGGTGATGATCGTCGTGGCGGTCGTGATGGTGGTGCTGCTCGCCCTCGGTCTGTGGCTCAGTTACCGACCGGCGCCGGTCCAGATCCAGGGCATGGTCGACGCGCGCGAGATACGGATCACCAGCAAGGTGACCGGTCGGATCGCCGACTTTCATGTCGAGGAAGGGCAGCCGGTCAAGGCCGGGCAATTGCTCTACACGGTCGCTAGCCCCGAAGTCGCCGCAAAGTCCGAACAGGCGGGTGGTGCGCTCGCGGCGGCGCAGGCGGTGGAGAGCAAGGCGGACGAAGGCGCGCGGCCGGAGGATATCCGCGCGGCCGAGGCGCAATGGCGCCGCGCGCAGGCTGCCTCGGCCCTTGCCCAGACCACCGATGCGCGCACTCGCAGGCTCTTCGAACAGGGTGTGCTCGCCGGCCAGAAGGCGGATGAGGCGCGCACCAATGCCATCGCCTCCGCCGAGCAGGCCAAGGCGGCGCGCGCGCAATATGATCTCGCGTTGGCCGGCGCGCGACAGCAGGACAAGGCGGCCGCGACTGGGCAGGTGCAGCAAGCGCGCGGCGCGGTGGCGGAAGTGAAGGCGGCGGCTGACGAAACCCGCGTCATCGCCCCAGCGGATGGCGAGGTCGGCAAGCGCCTTGCCCAGCCTGGCGAACTGGTACCCCAGGGCTTCCCCGTATTCACCCTTACCGACACTGCGCATCCATGGGTGACGCTGAACGTGCGCGAGGATCAACTCCAGGGCCTCGCGCGCGGCAAGGAATTGGACGGCACGATCCCGGCGCTTGGCAACCGCCGAGCGCGTTTTCGCGTGATCTATACCGCGCCGGCGGGTGACTTTGCGACCTGGCGCGCAACGCGGCAATCGAGCGGATTCGATATCAAGAGCTTTGAGGTACGTGTCGTGCCCGTTGCGCCGGTCGAGCGGTTAAGGCCGGGTATGACCGTGCTATTCGACTGGCCGGTGTAAACATGGCGGAGGGCGCCTTCGGCAGTGCGCTTCGCCGGGAAATGCGTTTCCTCGCTGCCAGTTTCTGGGATCTTGCGCTGGTGACATGGGTGCCGCTGCTGTTGATGGCAGCGGTGGCGATCCAGCTTTCCGCGGGCGTGATGCGCGACCTGCCAATTGCGGTGGTCGATCAGGATGGCACCACCGTCTCGCGCGAACTGACCCGCCGGCTGGACGCCGCGCCGGGGCTGCACGTTGTGGCACAGGCGACGGACATGAAAGAGGCCGAACGGATTGTGCGCTCCAATCGCGCCTATGCGGTCGTGCTGATCCCGACGGATACCGAACGCTCTGTGTTGCGTGGGACGACCGGCAGCATCATCACCTTCTACAACGCCAGTTATTCGACCGCGTCGGGGGCCGCGCTGCGTGAGGTGGGCAATGTCGTGCAGGGCTATGCCGCGACACTTGCCGCCGAGCAAAGCACCGTCGTCGTCGGGCCGGGTAAAGTGCGTCGTCCGCCGGTCGCCGCCCGGAGTATCGTCCTGTTCAATCCGCAGGGCAGCTACGAACTGCAACTCGTGGCATTGATCCACCCGGCGTTGCTGCACCTCATTTTCATGGTTGCCGTGTCGAGTGCTCTGGGCCGCGAATTGCGCGACGGTACGATCGGCGCATGGATCGGCGGGAATAGTAGGCGGCGGGCGGTCTTGGCGGTGATGGGCAAGCTGACGCCGTATCTCGTCATATTCACAGGCTGGGGACTGCTGGCGACCGGCTATCTCGCCGGGGTGCGGGGCTGGCCTGTCGTGGGCAGCGTGTTGCTGCTGCTCGTCGGCTACGTCGCGATGTACCTCGCGTATATCGGCGTGACATTGCTGGTCGTCGGACTCACCCTGTCGATGGGCAGGGCGCTATCGATCGCCGGACTTTACGCGGGAGCATCCTTCGCCTTCGCCGGTGCGATCTTTCCGCTCGAATCCGCTTCCGCCTTCGCGCGATTGTGGAGTTTGCTGTTGCCTTATTCGGCATTCGCCAAGCTGCTGGCGGAGCAATGGATCATGGGTGCGTCAGTGATGGATTCGCTGTGGCAGGTGCTCGTCATGCTCGCCTTCCTGATCGTCGGGGCGGGTATCGGATTGCCGCGCTACCTGGCGGCCGCGCGGCGGCCGGAAACATGGGGGCGGCGATGATCGGCAGGGCGTTCCTCGCGACCTTCCGCGCGATCTTTGCCGACAGTTCGGTGCTCTTGCTCCTGATCGGATCGTGCATCCTCTATTCATTCTTCTACCCCGCCGCCTATTCGGGTGAAGTGCCGGTCAGGATGCCGGTCGCGGTGGTCGATATGGATCACAGCGGTACAAGCCGCGCGCTGGAGGCCCGGATCGGCGCGCTGCAACAGGCGGAAGTGATCGCGCGGCTTCCTTCCCCCGCAGTCGCGCTACGCTGGCTGAAGGGGCGGCGGGTGAGCGCTATCGTCGTTATCCCGGAAGGGTTCGAGCGGCGCATCCTGACCGGAAGCCAGGGTACGGTCGCACTGTACGGTAACGGGGCCTATCTGCTGCGCAGTTCGACCGCGCTGGCCGGCATAGGTGCTGCGCTGGGATCGATCGGGCGCGATGCCGCGCTCGCTCAGGCAATGGCCAGCGGTGCGCCCGCCCCGGTGCCGTTGACGATGATCCAGCGCCCGCTCTTCAACACACGCGAAGGCTATGGCAGCACTATCTTTCCCGGTGTCGCGTTTCTGATCATTCAGCAGACCTTGCTGATGGGCCTTGCGACACTTGCCGCGACGATCCGGGAAACCCAGGGGCCACTCGGCTTCGCGCCGCGCAGCCTGCTTGGCATCGCGCTGGCCTTCTTCCTCATCGGTTGCGCGGACATCGCTTATGTCACCGGCTTTGTGTTCTGGTTCCAGGATTACCCGCGCGCGGCCGCCGATCCGCTGACGTTGGTCGTATCGGCCGCATTGTTCGTATCCGCGACGGTTGCCGGCGCACTAGCGCTGGCCAGCTTCTTTCGCACGCGTGAGCGTCCGATCCAGTTATGGATCGTCACCTCGGTGCCGATCTTCTTTCTGTCCGGCCTGTCCTGGCCGGGAGAAGCCACGCCGCACTGGCTGTCGCTCCTGGCGCGGCTCCTGCCGACGACCCCTGGGATCAAATTGATGGTGGGCGTCAACCAGATGGGCGCGACGTTGGGTGAGCAGCGCGGCGAGTTAATCAATCTCCTGCTGCTCACCCTCTTTTACGGCACGATCACAGTGTTGCGATACCGGATCCGCGAAGCGGCATGACATACCGACCCGCCTCGACCTGCGGATGCCGACGGGCGTACCGGGCGATGGATTTTTGGAACGGGTGATCAACGATCCACCGGACCACCCAAACGATCCATGAAGAAGCGCATGATACGCTCCACGCCATAGGGTTCGGCGCCCACATGATGCGGAGCGTCGGGAACGACGAGCAAATCGAATTGTTTGTTTGCGCGAACCAGGGCGTCGATCAGCTTGAAGCCCGAACGCAAGGGTACGATCTCATCGACTCCGCCATAGATAAGAAGGAGATCTCCCTTCAATTGATCGGCCATGCGAACATTGCTGATGAGGTCGAAATACTCTCGTGCCTGTTTGGATTGTGACGGAACGCCGAAGAAGCGCTCATTGCTTGTGTCGCCAGGGAAATCGATCCATTCCCCCGGGCCGACGCTCGATACGCAAGCCTTGTAAAGATCCGGGTGGAGCAGCATTGATCGAAGGGATCCGTAGCCGCCAAAAGACTGTCCGGTGATGCCGACCCGGTCCAGATCCAAATATGGTCGCGTCTTGCCCAAATTGCGAAGCGCCGCTGCGTGATCGGCTGATCCGAAAGGATCGTCGGTTCCACGAAATGCATCGCGGAACTCTCTTGATCTGTAGGCGGTGCCTCGGCCATCGAGATAGACCACGATGAAACCGAGTTCCGCAGTCGCCTGAGGCTGCATGTAGTTGAGATAACCGCGAAAAGTCGAGGGAGCGAATTTGCCTTGCGGTCCTGGATATGTCTGTTCGATGACGGGATATTTCTTGTTCGGATCGAAATCCCTTGGCTTGTAAATGACGCCGTAAAGATCGGTCCTGCCGTCCGCGGCCTTGGTGACGAATTGCTCCGGTGGCGCCCAGCCGGTGGCGCGCAAGGCGCTGTCGTCGGCTTCGGCCAGCTTGCTCACCAGTTTCCCCGATGCCGCGCGAATGACAAATCGAGCCGAGGTCATCGCTGTCGAAAAGCTGTCGACAAAATATCGGCCACTGGGGGAAAAATCCGACCCGGGTTGCGGGCCTTCCCAGAAATCATGATCCGCGTCGAATTCGTGATCGGCATCTTCGGGCGTCAAAAGCTGTGGCGTGCCGCCATCAAGGCTGACCCTGTAGAGATGGCGGTAATAGAGATTCCGCCCGCTCTCGCGGCCCGTTGCTGTAAAATAGACCTGCCGGTTCGCCTCATCGATATGAACAAGATCGGCGACGACCCAGGGGCCTTTGGTCAGTTGGCGCTTCACAGTACCGGTGGTGACATCATAGAGGTACAGATGCCCCCAGCCGTCTCGTTCGGAATACCAGATCGCTTCTCGCCCGTTCTTCAGGACATCAACATTGGGGCGCGCATAGTCATAGGGGTTGAGGCGAAGGCTGAAGCGCCCCGTTTCCGTCACGACGTCGCGAACCTCGCCGGTTTTCGTGCTGATCTGGGTGAGCCGATAGCGCGTGCCGCCCCGATTTGCGGAGATGATGAAGGCATCCCCGGCGGTATCCCATCGAATGAAACCGCCCAGGGTGAAATAAGGGAGCGCCCAATCGTTGATCGATTGAGGATCGAGCTTCACGGGCGTCGTCGTGCCCATGCGAACATCGATGATCGTCATAGCGCTGTTGGCGCGCTGCGGATCGTTCGGTACTGCCGCGTGCCGGACATGCATGACCGGATCAGTCCGATCGGGGGGAAGATATTCGGTCAGAACCAGGCGCGCGGGTATGGCGCGAAGATCCTGCCGCAGGCCCAATATGTAATGGCCATCCGGAGACCAATGTACGCCAAGGAGCGGTGCTGGTGCCCCTGCGCGCCGGAGTTCGACCTTGGCCTCGTCGATATAGGCGTCGGTGTCACCATAGGCGAAGTCTTCGACACCATCGTGCGTCAGTTGCCGCTCCTGCCCCGTGGAAAGCTCGCGTAGCCAAAGATCGTGGTCGCGCCGGAAAACCGCATTTTTGCCGTCAGGCGACAGAATTAGATTGCCAGGCCGATCCGCATCGGTGCGACGCGCGCACACGATCTTTTCGAGATCGCAGCGAAACCGCGCATCCTCTATCTGCACGGTCAATTGTCGCGGATCGCTCGACAGTTCAAGTGACGTGAGCGAAAGGCTGTTTCCTTCGAATGTTTCGCCGGTCGCCTTGCTGAGCGCCATCGCCAGGGCTCGATGATCGAATGCTGGTCGGCGGACGCCGGTGGACGCGTCGACCAGCAGATATTCACTGCCGTTCGCAAGTTCGTGCCGGAACCAGAAGCTATCGCCGGAACCGGTCCAGTTCACCTTGATTGCATGATTGAGCACTTTCTTGCGCAACTTGCCGCTCGTGAAGGGGAGGGCCTTGCTCAGGCGTGTGGCACTGTCCGGGGCGGGGTTGGCCATAACGCCGGTCGCACCGCTGATCAGGCTGAGTGCGAATCCCGCGGCCAGATATGGTCGGAACCGAAAAACTTGACGTCCCATCGCGTGATTAATCCCGTTGCTCTGGTGTGAAAGGCAGGTCGTAAACAGCCGGTCGGTGCAGTGGCGCGCGTCAACTTCAGAATTTCGCCCGCGCATCGATCCCTATCGTGCGGGGACGTCCTGCTGCGATCCGAGGCCGATTGGGATCCTCGATAGCGAGCGGTGGAACGTCGGCCAGGTTAGCGATCTTGTCGAAGACATTCTCGACGAAGAATGTGATGTTGAAACGCCGGAAATCGGTGCCGAAACGCAGATTCGCCAGTTCATAGGCGGGGCGGGTGCGGCCAGTCAGCAAATTGCTGCGACTGAGGCTGCTGCCGACATGGGAGACGTCGCCGTGAAACGTAAGCGGCAATTTGCCGATTGCGAATTTATAGTCGGCGGAACCGGTAAGATTCCAGCGCGGAACCTGTTGAATGCGCGTCCCGGGCGCCAGGATCGCAAGCGCGCCGGGGTCTGTGATCCGGGCATTGGTATGACCTATGCCGGCACCGAAAATGAGGCCATCTACGGGGCTGGCCTGCAACTCGAGCTCGAACCCTTCGCTGCGCGCCCGGCCACCATTCTGATCGATTGAAAAACCGCAAGCGAGCGCAACATTCTGTTGGATATTGGACCAATCGACGCGAAATGCCGTCGCGTTGACGACCAGGTGACCGCTCATGAAGGAGGATTTGACGCCGGCCTCATAGCTCCAGACGGAGTCGGATCGATAGGAGCGGGCGGCCTCGGCGCTTATTCCCAAAGGCTGCCGATCGGCCGCACATACGCTTTCGGAATATCCGTTCGCGCCGCCAATGCGAAAGCCCTTTGCCGCGTTGGCGAACAGATTGATATCGCGGCTTACCGCATATTTGATTCCGAACCGCGGATTGAAGCCGCTCTCACGCTGCACTTCATTGAATGTGCCTGCGCCGGAACCGACAGCCAGCCCCCCCTGACTCACCGTCAAATTCACCGAATTCCGGAAATAACGCAGGCCGGCGATCACCTGGAGTTTGTCCGTGATGTCGAAATTGGCTTCGCCATAGATGGCCTTTTCGACGGTCCTGTTGTCCGCTCTGTAATTGTACAGATCTCCAAGACCTTCGATGATGTTTGGTGGAATCTGCACCCGTCCCGACGATTTCTGATAAAAGGCACCCAAGGTGATCTGGAGGGGGCCCTTGAAGTCGGACGTGAAACGGAATTCCTGCGCAAAGGTTCGCGCGCGGTTCAATCCGCGGAAGAGCGAGGGCGTGGTGGACTCCAATAGCTTGGAGATAGCTTCGGAAGCATTCTCCGAGTCGGATACGTCGCGGTTGAACTGGGACGTCACGGAGATGAATTCCCCGAAATCAGCGCCATAGCGACTGGTTAGGCTGAACAGCTCCCAATCGTCGGAACCGCCCTCGTCGAGATCGAACAGGCGCTTCTGGACAAAATTGTCGGCAACCACATCAGCATAGGGTTGGGCATTGGTTCTCGTGCGCTGTAGAACCACTCGCGGTGTGATGCTGATCGCGTCATCGAGGAATTGCAGACGGGCTGCGATCGCGCCGCCATAGCGCTGCGTCGAACCGACATTGTTGCGGCGGCTGAATTGTGCTGGAGCATCGGCCGATGGCACGCGCGTGAATACGCCTGATTGATAGTCCCAGAATCCGAAGGCGCGTATGCCAAGCGTGTCGGTCACCAGCGGAATATTCACGGAGCCGTCGAGAGTATTGTTCACATTGCCACGGTGCGTGGATGAAATTATGCCATGACCACTGCCGCTAAAGTCATTCAGGTCGGGCTGATGCGTGATGAGCCGGACCGTCCCACCCATTGAGCGAGCACCATAGAGAGTCCCCTGTGGACCGCGAAGCACTTCGATGCGTTCAAGGTCGATAACCTGAGGATCTACGCTGCCAGGGAGCGGCGTTTCGTCCAGATAAACGCCCGTTGTGTTGGTTCCATAGATTCCGCGCAGCGAGATCGCCTGGCCAAGGCCTCCGATGCTTGATCCTCCTTGGGAAAAGGAGAGATTAGGGACGCGCGTTGCGTAATCCTGGAACGAACGAAAGCCTTCCTTTTCGATTTGATCGGCACCCAGAACAGTAATGCTGAGAGGCACTTTCTGAACATTCTGGGCCCTTTTCTGGGCAGTGACGACGATGTCGTCGAGGCCCGTATCCTGCGTCTGCGATGTCCCGCCTTCTTCCGCTTGCTGGGCAAAGGCGGCGGTTGCGGCGGCCTGGGTCATCAGCAAGGCCGTTGTAGCCATAATGCCCATCTTCATTGCCGTGCGCATGATTCGACCTCGAGATAAAAGTGAGAACCATCTCAACTTTTACCTATTTTCTGATCTTGTCAACCACCCCTCACTTTGCCGAAATTCGGCGAGTCCGGCGGCCGGTTCAACCAGGCAAGATGGCATCCGCAAATGCCTTGACGGCGCGCGGGAGGTTTCGGGGCAGAGATTCATTGGGGTAGAGCACGCGCAGCCACATGACACTCGTGGCATCGGCAACCATCTCATCATCGCCATGAAGATTTTGTAATAGCGTGAGAAAATCCCGATCCGGATAGACGATCAGCTTTCGGAGCAGCTCGTCCATCATCGCACCCAGCAGGTAAACCGCGAAAAGGGTCGGGGCCTGATCGATCACCCCGCGTCGCCGTACGACACGGCGAGCCACATGGCCGAACCAGTTGCGATTCGTCCGCTGTACGACCGCTGCAAAATCGGCATTTTCATCACCGAGTTGAAGGACGCATCGCATGAGTCCAGGATTTGCCCGCGCAACGGCAATCCATCTGCGGTTCGCGCGCCGGATTGCCTTGAAAGGATGTTCGGACGTGTCCGCCGCCTCCGAAGGCAGCAGTATGAATTCGTCGAGAAGGGTCGTCAGGACCGTGATTGTGGAATCGGTCTTGTCTTTGAAATAAATATAGAAAGATCCCTCGGCAACACCCGCGCGCGCGGCGATGTCGCCTGCCTTGGTGGCGAGATAGCCCTTCTCCTCGAGCACCTCTGCGGCCGCGATCTTCAGTCGCTCACGCGTGCGCGTGCCCTTTTGCTGCGGCGGGTTCTGCGCGAGCCGTTCTTTGAGGAAGGTGATGAAGGAAGGATTCTCGGGGATCATGGAATCGGCCGGGGTCGCTGGGGCTTGACTTGATTAAAAACTGAGATAGTTCTCATATTAATTCTCCCAAGCCCGGAACTTATAATGAACGAAGCATCTCATACAAATGGCTTTCTATTGGCCGAACCGGGTAGTCTGATCGGAGTGTCGGACTGGATGACGATAACCCAGGCTATGGTCGATCGCTTCGCCGAAGCGACGTTTGACGACGACCCGATGCACATTGATCCAGAGTGGGCACGCGCGGAAACGCCTTATGGCGGCACGATTGCTTTCGGATTTCTCACCATGTCATTGCTGACTCACATGCTTCATACGGTGCAGCCGCGGGACCGACGTTCGCACGTTGCGACCGCCGGCTATTATCTCAATTACGGATTCAATCGCTTGCGGCTCATCTCGCCGGTACCGACGGGCAGTGCCGTGCGCGGCCGGTTCGAGTTGGTGGATCGCCGCACGGATGAGCGGGGACGCTCGCAAATGACGATTGGCGCGACCGTCGAGATAGAGAATGGAGAGAAACCGGCGTTGGTGGCGGAGTGGCTGTCGGTATGGGTTCCTCCCAAGGGACATCAAGGGGCGTGAGAGTCATGCCGGATGACGGTCGGTACGCCGGACGGATCAGCGATTTCGTGTTTCTTCGCGCACGTGATCAGCCGGACGCCATTGCGCTCGTGCTCGATGGCCGCCGCTGGACTTATGCGGCTTTGGCTTCGGCTATAGACTCTCTGGCACGCGCCATGATTGCAGCCGGCCTGGTCAGGGGTGATCGTGTCGCAACATTGCAGACTCCGCATCCGGATTACCTGATCGCACTTCTCGCAACTGCCTCCATCGGTGGCATTTGGGTTGGACTGAATCCAAAGTATCAGCTCGCCGAACTCCGGCATGTCCTGGAGGATGCGGAACCGAAGTTATTCCTCGCCCGCAGCCAGGTGGGAGGGCGCAGCTACGAGCAGGAGCTGGTCGGCCTGTGCCGCGATCTTCCGACAATTCAGAAGCTCGTCATCTTTGATGGCGACCCTGATGTGCCAGGTGCGGATATGATGGCCGAGTTCCTTCACGGTGGTCATATGATCTCCGGTGAACGACTTCGGGAGGCGCAACAGGGGGTCAGCGCGCGCCTGCCATGTCTGATCGTCTATACCTCGGGATCGACCGGCCAGCCGAAAGGGGCGGTTCTTCATCATGCGGGGATTGCTGAATTCTGCATGGAGCAGAACCGGCTCTGGCCGCTCGATCCACACAGGGTGGTGAGCTATTTCCCTATCAATCATATCGGTGGTGTCGTGGACACCGTATTGCCGTGTATCGCGGCGGGCGGCACGGTCGTCTTCATGGAGCAGTTCGATGCCGCCGGGTGCCTGGCGCTGATGGAACGCGAGGCGGTCACATTCTGGATTTCCGTTCCAAGCGGTTTTCAAATGCAGCTCGGATTGCCGAACTTCGCTGACTACGACCTCTCGGCGGTTCAACTCATCGTCTGGGAAGGGGCTGAGATGCCCGCCGACATGATCGCACGCCTTTTGCAGATATGCCCCAAGCTGGCGACCAATTACGGAATGACCGAGGCAACGAGCGCGATCACGGTCGTGGAGCCGACCGGCGATGTCGACATTCTCTCGAACACCGTTGGCCATGCTTTCCCGAATGTGCAGATCAGGCTGGCCGATGCCGAAGGTATTGAAGTCGTCGATGGTACTGAAGGAGAGGTGCAGACTCGGTCCGGTCTCAATCTGCTTGGCTATTGGCGTCGACCGGATGCGACCGAGGCGTGCTTCACGCCGGACGGCTTTTTCCGCACCGGCGATCTGGCCGTGCGCCGACCCGATGGTCGCTATCGTCTCGTGGGCCGGCTCAAGGAAATGTACAAATCGGGGGGGTACAATGTTTATCCAAGGGAAGTGGAGACCGTTCTGGAGCGACATCCCGCGATAGCGCTGGCCGCCGTGGTCGCGCGACCCGACCCGATCTGGCAGGAGGTTGGCGTCGCCTATGTTCATCCATCCGGTGAGGTGAATGTGGAAGAGCTGGAGGCGCATTGTCGCGAGCATCTCGCCAACTACAAGATTCCGAAGATCTTCGTGATCGAGTTCGATCTGCCGATGCTTCCCATTGGCAAGATCGACAAGCAAGAGCTGGTGCGGCGGGCTCATGCGCTCGCGTCCTAAAACAGGCCGGGGCGAGCAGCGGCCCCATCCGGCATGGCCTGCTTCGCGGAGCCCTTTCGTCAATTCGCGGCTGGAAAGTGAGAGAGATCATGGATTTGAATGAAGCGGTTTTGCGCTCGTTTTCGGCCAGCTATGCTGAGGCGCGAGAGCGCTTCCTCGCTGCCGCACAGGCGTCGGACGCGACAATTGCCCATTTCCAATGCCCCGCAAATGGACCTTCCGGGGAAGCGCTGATGATGGATGTCGCGTATATCAAAGGCGAAAGTCCCGATATTGTCGTCATCTCTTCGGGGGTTCATGGCGTTGAAGGCTATGCGGGTTCGGCGGTGCAAATTGACACGCTGACCCGGGGCTGGCCCGCCGATGGACCTAGCCTGCTCCTGATCCACTTCGTCAATCCCTACGGCATGGCCTGGACCGGCAGTGACAATGAGGATGGCGTTGACCTCAATCGCAACTTCCTCGATTTCACTCAGACGCCTGGCCACAATCCGCTCTATGATGAAGTCGAAAGCTTCGTATGCTGCCGGGACGTGGAAGGAGACGGGCGAGCGGTCGCGGATGCCGCGATGAACGCCTATATCGAAGACAGGGGCTTTGATAATTTCATAAGAGCGATCGCCGACGGTCAGCATCATCGGCCTGGAGGCTATCTTTACGGCGGACACGCTCCTGTCTGGTCCAATCTCACTTTGCGCAAAATCCTTCGCGATTACACTCAGGGTGCGCGACGGGTTGCCGTCATCGACGTACATACAGGTCTCGGCGATCGCGGGGCGGCATTGATGCTGTGCATCAACGCTCCCAAATCTGCCGCCGATCGTGCTTCTTCCTGGTGGGACAATCTGGTTCTCGTTCCGAGCGCTGATTTTCCATTTGCACCGGTCGGGACTTTCGTGGGCTCCGTCTGGGACTTCGGTCTGGAATCGGAACTTACGGTCGCCGCGCTTGAGGTCGGCACAGAACCGGTGGCGCGCGCCTTCGGCGCTCTGCGCAATCGCAAATGGCTCGAGAAGTACGGCGTTTTCGACAGTCCGGTAGCGACGCCGATCCTTGAAGAAATGCACGCCTGCCTCGCGCCACGTGATGTCGAGTGGCGAAGCGCGACGCTCAGCGCGGGTCGCGTCGCGCTGGAAGCAGCGGTGGCCGGTGTTGCGCGGGATGGCTGAGCGCTGGCTGGGTGACCTGCAGAGTCGCTCCATGGTTAGGGGCGGAGCGGCATTATTCGACATGTGCGATCTCTCATTCCGAAGTCGTTCTCCTTACTGAGCTTGCCCTTGCCCTACCGGGTCCGTGCTGACGGAAAACTGTCCTTAAGTGACAGAATCAATTAATGAATAACTTTAGGGAGGGGCACGATGTTGCACCTTAACAAATGAGCGGCACGACCATAGACGCGCCACGGAGGCGCTGGTTGAATCGCCGCAACTATGTGCTGCTGATACTGACAACAGTCTATGCGCTCAACATCGCTGACCGATTTGTCCTGGGTACGCTGATTGAACCGATAAAGGCTGAATTTCATTTATCCGACGGCGGGGTCGCGTTTCTGACTGGTGTTGCTCTGGCGATCTTCTACGTCACGGCCGGGATTCCGCTCGGCCTCCTGGCGGACCGGACAAATCGTCGTAATATGATCGCCTGGGCACTTCTCATCTGGTCCAGTTTCACCTTGTTGTGCGGTTTCAGCCAGACCTATTGGCAGCTTCTCCTCGCTCGCCTCGGGGTCGGGGTGGGAGAGGCTGGCGGGACACCGCCTTCGCAATCGTTGCTGGCGGATGAATTTCCCGCCGCCAGCCGTGGTCCGGCCATGTCGATCTTCTCAATCGGCTCCACAATGGGGGCCGCACTCGGAATGGCGGGCGCGGGGTGGCTCACCGATCTCTATGGATGGCGCCAGGGCCTGATCGTCTTCGGTGCGATCGGCCTGCCACTCGCGCTGCTGGTCCGCTTTTCGCTGCGAGAGCCGGTGCGCGGTGCGACGGACGAAGTCCAGCCGGACCCAGCCGTCAGTGCGCCCGGCATCGTCGATACGCTCCGTTTCATCCGCAGGCATCCAGCCGTCTTCCACGTACTGGTTGGCGCGACGATCGTCACATTCTCGGGCGCGGGGCTATTGTGGTGGACCTCGGCTTTTCTCATGCGCTTTCACGGCCTCTCCGCCGGCCAAGCCGGCATGTCCCTGGGGATCATGAGTGCGGTCGGCGGATCGATAGCCATGTTGGGAACCGCCTGGGTCATGGCGCGTCTCGTGTCTCACGATCCACGTTGGCAAGTCTGGCTGGTGGCGCTGGTCAGCATCGCGGCGATCGTCCCCGGAGTCGTTGCCTACTCGACGAATTCGTTCAATGCCGCGACGCTCGCGCTCTGGATTTTCGTACCCGCGAGTTGCATTTATATCGGCCCGACCCTGGCGCTCTGCCAAAGCCTCGTCCCTGCCGAGATGCGGGGCCAGACGGTCGCCATTCTGCTTTTCACCGCAAACATCGCCAATCTGGTGGTCGCGCCGCAACTGATTGGCTCCGCATCCGATTTTGTCGGGCCGTTTCTTAATGATCCGCACCAATCGCTCCGCTGGGTGTTGGTTGCATGCAGCTTCACCGGCGTCTGGGGCGCCTGGCACTATTACGCTGCCGGTCGAACGATCAGAGAGGACATCACATGACGATGGTGATGCTGGTCGTAGCGATGGCCGGCGCCGTACCTGCTGTGGCCAAGATGCGCCACCATCGGCCAGGTGGAAGAGTTCATCATCAACGCCGAGCGCCAGCTTGAGGCCACTAGCGATTACAGGCAGCGCATTGAGTGGGTGAACTGGACCTATATGTCGCAGGCACCGGGTGGCTCGCCGCGCATGCCGCTGCCGACGTATCCCGCCTGGCGTCGAGCCTGGCGGCATCGGCGACGCGCTTCGATCGCATCCCGGGACTTTCTGACGATTTGGCGAGGAAGCTCCATCTCATCAAGCAGGCAACAGTCCTGCCGGCCCCGTCCCGCTTGGGAGCTGTTGAGGAACTGGGCAGCCGGTCCGCAAGAAGTTCGATCCCGGCACGCTCACGTGTCGGCCGGCATTGCCTACATCCGCTATTTTCTTGGTCGTTTTCTTCAATGCCAGTTTCATGAGGCGGCCTGCCGTTAGATCGGCTGGAAGGGGCGGCTTCACCGTTGTTCGGTCTGCGACAGCAAATCCACCGGCGAGCGCATGAAAAAGATGCTGACAATGGGCACCTGCAGATCTTGGCCAGGCGCTCTGGAGGCGTTCACGGGCAGCCGAGAGATCAGTACCGGAGCGATGCTGCGCTATTTCAAGCCGCTGGAAACCTGGCCCCGTAGGCGGGATGCCGGCCTCCAATGCGGCTGGTAGCCCGTAACAGCGCGCGAGCAAAACCTGCGCTCGGCGCGCAAGGCGAAATATCGCGCATGAGCTGTCGCGCTGGAAGATATACTGCTCGGTTCGACGATAACGATCGCCACCGACCGCCGTGTGAGAAACGATTAAAGCTCGATTTCGAGGGCCAGGCCGCCGGCTCGAGCGCGTTCCAGCACGAGTGCTCCGATCGCAATGTCCTGAACTGCTACACCGGAACTGTCGAAAATCGTCATTTGGCGATCGCTGGTTCGGCCGAGGGCGGTCCCGTTGATGACGGCGCCCAGCGGAACGATTTGATTCAGTGCAACACGACCCTCGCGACAGGCATGTTGGAACTCGCCGATCATCACGGACTGCGTAACCAGATCGGTGAACAGCAGTGCGGATTCGACAAGTGCGCCAGGCAGTTCCTGTTTGCCGGGACCGTCGGCGCCCATCGCAGAGATGTGAGTGCCGGGCGCAACCAGCGCGGCGTCGAAAAGGGGCTGGATCGAGGCCGTTACGGTGCAGAGAATCTCGGCCTGCTCCACCGCCTCTTCGATCTTCGCGGCGCGCGCTGGAAGCCCGGCTTCGCAAAGTCGCAAAGCGAGCTGTGCGGCCGCTGCCGGATCTCGACCCCATATCAGGATCTGCTCAAGCTGGCGCACCTGCGCGACAGCCAAGGCTTCATAATAGGCCTGATGCCCGCTTCCCAGGATCGACAGCCGCGATGCAGAGAGAGGGGCGAGATGCTTAACCGCCACGGCGTCGGCCGCGGCGGTGCGCAAAGCCGTCAGGTAACTGGCCGCGATGAAAGCGCAGGGCCGGCCGGTGCGATCGTCGAGCAGGAGCGTGGTGGAGCCATGATTGGCAAGCCCCGCAAGGCTGTTGTCGGACCAATAACTGCCCAGCTTGGCACCCGGATGACGCGAAAGGCCATCATAGCCGGCTTTGACGCCGAGACGTGTGTTGGGTCCCGGGCCAGGCCCCGCGCTGAAGACAAAGGCTCGGCTGAGCCCAGAGTCGAGCGAGGCGAAGGCGCTTTCGACCACGCTGATGGCATCCTCGATGCTGATCAATCGCGCCGCGACGGCTTCGCTGATCACGGCAACGTGCGATGGTTCTGGAGTCGTATGGCGGGGGAGGCAAGGGCTGAGCACGGCTGTCCATTATGGAAATATATATCCAATATGGAAAATATAGAACCAGTAGGGCATGTCAAGCAAAGTGTGGGGGTGATTTTCTCCTATGGCCAATCCGTGGGCGCGTTTCTATCCTTTGGGTCTCCGGCCGCATACGGCCTTATTGGGGCGGGAAAGCACAGCATGAATAGCAAAGCGGCGGCGCGGGATCTTGTCCATGCCCGTGTGCGGGCCCTGCGGATCGAGCGCGGGCTGACATTGGCGGATATTGAAAAGGCGACCGGCTTCTCGGTGTCACTTCTATCGAAGCTAGAAAATGGTAAGATTTCATTGACTTATGACAAGCTCGCCGCTCTTGCGATGGCGCTGCGTATCGATATCGCAGAACTGCTTGCCACGGATGACGACGGGGGGCGGTCGGGATGGGGGCGCCGGATACTTACCAGGGGCGGTGAAGGTCGCGAGGTTGCGACGGGAGCGTATCTGTACCGCTATCTGGGTGTCGATCTGCTCGACAAGCGCTTTACGCCAATCTGGGGAGAGATCGTGGCGCGCTCTGTCGAGGAATGCGGCGGATTCAGCACGCATAACAGCGATGAGTTTATCTACGTCCTTAACGGCGTGCTTGAGCTTCACACGGATACCTATGCGCCGTCGATATTGAGGGCCGGCGATTCGCTCTATTTCGACGGAAGGATGGCGCACGCCTACGTCGCCTCCGGCGACGAGCCCTGCCATATCTTAAGCATCTGCTCCAAAGAAGGGTAATGGCATGTCATTTTAGGATAATTATATCCAATGAGGACAGTAGTTGACTAAATGGAAAATCTCCTTGAGGATGCTGATACCACAAGGAGAGGGGCGGGTTTCGGCCCGTTTAAAAAATGAAAATGATCAGCAAGGCGCGCCGTCGGCGCGGACAAGGTTTTTGCGTCCTCGCAATGCTTCTGGCCGGGGTGGGGCAGTCCGCTCTTGCCCAGACATCCTCCACGGAAAAAGGCGCGGGGAGCGGGGAGGACATGGTTCCCGCAGAGGATATCGTGGTGACCGCGTCGCGCGCGGCGGGTTCCGGCTTTGACGCGCCGACTCCCGTCACAACGGTGAGCAAGGCCGAACTGACCAATAGTGGCGTGTCGAACATTGCCGACCTGCTCAACACGCAGATCCCATCCTTTCGCGCATCCGCGACCCCGTCGTCGGCGACGACACGGACGGCAGGCGCCGGCAACTATCTCGACTTGCGTGGACTGGGCGCGGCGCGGACGCTCGTGCTGCTTGATGGCCGTCGCCATGTGCCGACGACCAATGCGGGGCTGGTCAACGCCAATGTCCTGCCGCAGTTGCTTGTCGACCGCGTGGATGTGGTCACCGGCGGTGCTTCTGCGGCATGGGGTTCGGACGCGGTTGCCGGCGTCGTCAACTTCATTCTCAAGGATCATATCGACGGATTGATCGGTGAAGTGCGCGCAGGTATTTCCGGGCGCGGCGATAACAAGAATTATCAGCTGTCGCTTGCCTGGGGCACGAAATTTGCCGGCGATCGGGGATCCTTCATGATCGCCGGCGATTTCGCGGACAGCCAGGGGATCGACGATCAGGGCAGCCGTGGCTGGGGACAAAGGGACTGGCAGGTTATTTCCAACCCGCGCTTTGCGCCGGGTAACGGTCAGCCGCGCAATCTGATCCGGCCCAATGTGCACACCGCAGTCGCAACGCCGGGTGGCATGGTCTTCCTGCCCGATGGTAATGTGGAATTCGGTCCCGGGGGCACACCAATCCCGTTCATCCCGGGCGCCGACATGGGATCGCTTTATCAGGTCGGCGGCAGCGGGGTTAATCCGGGGCGGCTCAATCAGCTCGTCATTCCCGAACGTCATGGCAGCGTATTCGCACGCGCTTCCTATGAAGTCGCGGACGATGTGACGCTGTTCGCCGAAGGGTCTTACGCGGAATCGCGCAGCCGCTTCAAAGTCCTGCCAACCTTCGATTTCGGATCGATCGAGATTCGTCGAGAGAATGCCTTTCTCCCCGGCTCGATCGCTGCCGTCATGGATCGTAATCAACTGGACACGATCGACATGGGGCGGATCAACTATGATTTCGGCTTTGTCGAGCCAGTCAACACGGATCGCGTCTATCGCGCAGTCGCCGGGGCCAAAGGCAAGATCTCCGACTGGACATGGAATGTCTATTATCAGCGCGGAGAGGCGCGGCGCGCCGAAATTTTGCTCAACAATCGCATCAAGAATGACGCCGCCGGCAACCCCGTGTTCGCCGCTGCTGTCGACGCGGTGGTCAACCCGGTCACCGGCGCGATCGTCTGCCGATCGAGTCTTGCCAACCCATTGAGCAGGTGCGTCCCACTCAACCTGTTTGGCGAAGGCGCGCCGTCGGCCGCTGCGCTCGGCTATATTCTCGGAACCTCGTCGCGCCACACGCGGATGAGCCAGGATGTGGTCGCCGCCAATATGCGAGGCGAGCCGTTCTCGACCTGGGCAGGGCCTGTGGCGCTGGCATTTGGTGCGGAATATCGTCGCGACAAGACGGTGTATGAAACCGACCCCATCGCCAATGCCAATGGTTGGTTCACCGGCAATGGCCGGTCCTATTCGGGCGAGGTCAAGGTAAAGGAAGCCTATCTCGAGGCGATCATGCCGTTGTTGCACAAATCATCGCTGGGTGAGGCTCTCGATGTCAATGGGGCCATCCGTTATACCGAATATGATATAGGAGGCAGAACCTCGTCGCTGTCCGCGACCACTTGGAAGCTCGGACTCAGTTACGAACCGATCTCCGGCATCCGGTTCCGCGGCACTTATTCCCGCGATATCCGCGCGCCCAACGCCGACGAGTTGTTCAGCGCTGGCCGCACTGGTCTTGCCACGATCAATGACCCTCGCTTCAACAATGCCCAGACGTTGGTCACGGTGGCGGAGGGCGGTAACCGCAACCTCGATGCGGAGGTGGCCAAGACCCTGACTTTCGGGGCAGTTCTGACGCCCGCCTTTTTGCCGGGTCTTCAACTTTCCCTCGATTATTATGATATCAAGCTACGCGGGGCGATTGGCACGAATAGCGCGCAGAACCTCGTCAACCGCTGCGCAAATGGCGAAACGGCGATCTGCGCGTATATAAGGCGCAATCCGACCTCCAATGCGATCGAGCAGGTGAGCGCGACGCTCAACAACCTGGCTCAACTGCATACGCGAGGGCAGGATCTGGACCTAAGCTATCGCACCGCGATCGCGGGGCTCGGTGATGACGCCAGCGCGACCGTCCGTTTGATCGCGGCACATGTCGACAAGCTGGAATCCCGCGATGGCGCATCAATTTCCGAAGGCGCGGGCTCGCTCGGGCCAAAGCTGGGCGGCGTTCCCCAATGGCGTTTCACCGCCAGCGCCGCGCTCGAAGTCAATGATTTCAATCTCTATCTTGCCGGCCGCTATGTCGGTGGCGGCAGCTATGATCGGAGCAATCCCGGTTTCTACGATGACAACACGGTCGATAGCGCTTTTTATGTCGATGCGACGATTGGCCACGATCTGCTGCGCTCGGGCAAGAAAAGCCTCTCGGTTACAGCAACCGTCCGCAACCTGTTCGACCGCGATCCGCCGATCGTGCCGACGCCCGACCTCATCGCGACCCCGACCAACACCGTCTTCCATGATGTGATCGGCCGTTATTTCTCACTGGGCGCATCGTTCAAATATTGATCAGATAGACAGGGCGAACCGAAAATGCGCAGCATTATATTGATTTTATGGGCGATGCTGGCGGTGATAGTACCGTCCAGCTCAAATGCCCAATCCGCGGTTTCGGCGACCCCCGCCGAACTCGAACTCTATTTCGACGGCATCGTACCTTATGCGCTCGCGCAGGCCGGAATTCCGGGTGCGGCCATCAGTGTCGTCAAGGGAGATCACGTCGTCTTCGCCAAGGGCTATGGGGTGGCTGACTTGAAAACGGGTCGACGGGTGACGCCGGACGCCACGCTGTTTCGCATCGGTTCGATCTCCAAGCTGCTGACCTGGACGGCGGTGATGCAACTCGCCGAGCAAGGTAAGGTCAGCCTGGACCAGGATATCAACAGCTATCTCGATTTTCGCATTCCGGACACCTATCCGGGCAAGATCACGCTGCGTCATCTTATGACGCATCGCGCCGGATTTGAGGACGTGTCGCAAGGCATGACGCAATATGGCGCCGGCCCCGGCAGTCTCGGCCGCTATATCCGCGACCACGTGCCGAAACGGATCTTCGCGCCGGGTGAACGCATCGCCTATTCCAATTATGGCGCAGCGCTTGCCGGCTATATCGTCGAGCGTGTCTCGGGCGAGACATATCCCGGTTATGTCGAGCGGCATATCCTCACGCCGCTCGGCATGACACGAACGACTCTCGCCCAGCCGCCGCGAGGTGCGCTCGCGACGATGGCAGCCAAAAGCTATGTCTCGCTCGCGGAGCCGGAACCGGTAGCATATGCGACGGTTTCCGCAGCCCCCGCGGGCGCCGTGGCATCCACCGCGGCAGACATGGCGCATTTCCTGATCGCGCAATTGCAGGGAGGGCGCTTCGGCAATGCGGCGATCCTGCGACCCGAAAGCATCGCCGAGATGCACCGGGTGCAGTATCGCGCCGCGCCTGGCCGCAACGGTTTCATGCTCGGCTTCTGGGAGGCCAATCGCAACGGCTATCGCCTTATCGGCCATAGCGGTGACTGGACCGACTTTCATTCGCTTCTCTATTTCGCACCGGAGAGTGGCTATGGCATTTTCGTCACGCTCAACGGTACGGGTACGCTGGGCCGCAAGCTTGGGTCCGACACCGTTCGTGATGCTATCGCACGGGGTTTCTTCGACCGTTTTGTCGCGGGCAATATGGTCAATGAACCGACGGTGGAACCGAGGTTATTCGATGCCGGGCGCGTCGCGGGATTCTATCGTTCGACGCGCCGGAACGAGTCCGGTCCGCAATTGATGCGCTTGTTCGAAGGCGATGATGAAGTCGAGGCGGCGGCCGACGGCACGATCACCGTATCGTCCCGGCTCGCGCCTGACGGCGCACCCAAAAGCTGGCGACAGGTGGGGCCGCTAACCTATCGCGAGGTCGGTGGACAGGCGCATCTCTCATTCGTTGCCGGCAAAGATGGGAAGATTCTCTACTGGGTTAGCGACGATTATCCGCCGGCTATGGTGTTCGAAAGGGTCGAAGGCATCTTCGCAACAGGCCTGGTGCAGCCGCTATTCTGGTTTGCTTTGCTAGGTTGCGCGGTGTTCGCCTCCGCTGGAATGATCACCTGGCGGCGCCGTCGCAAGCGGCACGAGCAATGCGAGCGGTCCTGGATCGCGTCGCGTGCTGGACATGGCTGGATCGCATTGGTGATGATCGGCTGGGTTGCAGCGGCGGTCCTTGGTGGGCTCAGCGACGATCTGTCGCTCCTGAACATTCTGCGAGGTGCGAGCATGATCGCAGTGCTGGCTGCAGCGTTACCCGCGCTCCATGCCGGGCTCGCGATAAAGCAATCGAAGCGCAAATTGCGATGGGCGGTCGAAATTGTGGGCGCCTTGCTCGCGCTCTACGTCGCCTGGTTCCTGGTCAGCCAGAACCTGGCCAGCGTTAACAACAGCTTCTGAGCGTCGGCCGCATGCTGCACCGTAAATCTGTTACCGGCGATGGTCCGGGCCCGGCAGGAGCGAGCAATGGTGGGCTGGTACGTCGCCTGGGCTGGGTCGATCTCCTACTCATCGGGATCGGCGTGATCGTTGGCGGCGGAATCTTCATCGTCACCGGAACCGCGGCAGCGCAATTCGCCGGGCCCGCGATCACGTTGTCCTTCCTGCTGGCTGCGCTCGGCTGTGCGCTGGCGGGGCTTTGTTACGCCGAACTTGCGGCGGCGCTTCCGGTTCAGGGCGGCGCGTATGGTTATTGCTATGTCACCTTGGGCGAGATCTTCGCCTGGTTCGTCGGCTGGTTCCTCATCGTGGAATATCTTTGCGCCGCGTCGTACATTGCGGTCGGCTGGTCCGGGTATGTGACTGCGCTGTTCGCGACATTCGGTGCTCATTTGCCGTCGGTGCTGACGACGCCGGCCCTGTCAACTGTCGAGGGCAAGATTGAAGCGGGCGCGTCGATCAATCTGCCGGCGATCTTCGTCGTTCTCGCGGCATTCGCGATCGCACGCCGCGGTATTGGTGTTTCCTCTGTCGTCAACAATGTGCTCGTCGCCGCCAAGCTGGTGGTACTGTTACTCTTCATTCTGGCTGGCGCCTTCTACGTCAATCCTACCAACTGGACGCCGTTCATTCCCGCCAATACGGGCGCGTTCGGCCATTTCGGGTGGAGCGGAGTCCTGCGTGGCGCTGTCGTCGTCTTCGTCGTATTTCTGGGATTCGACGCGGTGTCCACGCTTGCACAGGAAACCCGCGACCCGCAGCGCAATGTGCCGCGGGGTATTCTGGCCGCGATCGCAGTCTGTACGTTGCTCTATATCGCGGTCTCGCTCGTGATGACCGGGCTCGTGACTTATACCGCGCTCGACGTCGCCAATCCGCTTTCGGTCGCGACCCGTGCTGCCGGCGGTCGGTTGAACTGGCTCACGCCCCTCATCGAGATCGTTGCGATGAGCGGCCTCGCCTCGGTGTTGCTCGTGTTGCTGACGGCGCTGTCGCGCATCTACCTCGCCATGGCGCAGGACGGCCTGCTGCCAGCGGTCCTCGCCCGTATTCACCCCCGTTTTCATGCCCCTGACCGCGCGATGCTCCTGGCGGCGCTGGCAATCGCGACACTGGCCGGTCTGTTTCCTGTTTCGCTGCTCGTGCAACTGGTTTCGCTGGGCACATTGCTTGTCTTCATCGCGATATGCGTGGGCGTGCTCGTGCTGCGCAGACGCCATGCCGATCTGCCGCGGCCTTTTCGTGTTGCGTTCGGACCATTGGTGCCGTCGCTGGGAATCATGGTGTTCGCATATATGCTGGTCGGCGTGCCCGCGGAGACCTGGCGGCTCTTCGCTGTTTGGGCGACGACCGGTCTGATCATCTACCTGACCTTCGGCATGCGCAAGGCGCGCCGCGTCAGAAGGGAAAGCCCTTCGGGAGAAGCATCTATATGATCGAAGATCTTCGTCTTGTGGACATTGAGGAAACCCGCGCCCTTATCGCACCTCATGTAATGACCACCCCTGTGCATGACTGGCAAGGCCGCGAAATAGCAGCGCGATTGGCACCCGGAACGCGCGTCAACCTGAAGCTCGAGCTGTTCCAGCATAGCGGGACGTTCAAACCGCGCGGTGCGCTTTCAGTGATGCTGCGCCTGACCGATGAGCAGCGCCGCAATGGCGTGACGGCGGTCAGCGCAGGCAATCACGCGATCGCGACCGCTTATGCGGCCAGCCGCCTCGGCATCTCGGCCAAGGTCGTCATGTTGCCGACCGCGAATCTCGCTCGCCAAGCGCGTTGCCGCGCCTATGGCGCAGAGATTCTCATCGCGGAAAATGGAAAGGCCGCGTTCGAACTGGCCGAGGCCCTTGCGCGTGACGAAGGACGCAGCTTCATCCACCCCTTTGAAGGGCCGCTGACCGCGCTCGGGACAGCGACGCTCGGACTTGAATGGATGTCGCAGGCCAACGACCTTGAGGCAGTGATCATTCCGATCGGCGGTGGGGGCTTGTGTGCGGGTGTCGCGTCGGCGGTAAAGCTCACGAACCCCAATTGTCGGATATATGGCGTCGAGCCCGCCGGCGCGGATTCCATGCACCAGAGCCTTGCACTCGGTCGACCTGTCGAGCAGGCGACTGTTTCGACGATCGCCGATAGTTTGGGGCCGCCCTTCGCCCTTCCGTACAGCTTCGAGCTCTGCCGGCGACATGTCGACCGGTTCGTAAAGGTCGATGACGATCAGATCCGTGAGGCGATGGCGCTGCTGGCGCGCGAGATGAAGTTGATGGCAGAGCCCGCGGGTGCCGTCGCCACCGCGGCTCTGCTTGGTCCGTTACGCGATGAACTCGCCGGTCGCCGGGTTGGGGTACTGATATGCGGATCCAACATCGATATTGGCGGTTTTGCGGCGATGATCAATCAGGCCCAGCAGGGCGCGGCGCTGTAGAGGTAAAGGTATTCGGGAAAGGGAAGCGCCCGTCGGTTAGACGTTGTCGGCGAAACGATAGCCGACCGGTCGGCAACTGGCATGGAAGCCGGATCGCACGGCTCGGCGAGCGATGTTGCCGACGCGCAAAATTGTCATGATTGCTCCTGTCGAAAGGGTTTGATCGGATCCGCACCCAGTCGGCCGGCACATGCCCGGGACTACAAGATCACGGTCTTGGAGCCGTTCGCGAAAATGCGATGTTCCGCGTGCCATCGTACGGCGCGGCTAAGCACTGAGGCTTCAATCTCGCGGCCGATCGCCACCATTTCGTCCGCGGTAATCGCATGGTTCACCCGACGCACATCCTGCTCGATGATGGGACCTTCATCGAGGTCGGCCGTCACGAAATGCGCCGTGGCGCCAATGATCTTGACCCCGCGGGCGTGCGCCTGATGATAGGGCTTTGCGCCCTTGAAGCTGGGCAGGAAGCTGTGGTGAATGTTGATGCAGCGGCCGCCGAGCCGCGTTGAGAAGTCATCGGACAGGATCTGCATGTAGCGCGCGAGGACGGTGAGTTCGGCACCGGTTTCCTCGATAATCGTGAGGAAGCGTGCTTCCTGTTGAGCCTTGCCGTCGATCATTGGCAGGTGATGATAGGGCAGGCCGTGCCATTCGGCCGTCTTGCGCATCGTGTCATGGTTCGAGACCACGCCCACGATCTCGATCGGAAGCTGTCCGATCTCCTGCTTGTGGATCAAGTCGATCAGACAGTGGCCGAACCTGGAGACAGCGATCAGCACGGGCATTTTTCGCGCGAGGTCCTTGAGTTCCCAATCCAGCGCGAGTTGGTCCGCTACCGGTGCGAGAAATGTAACGAGTGCTTTGCGATCGATCGGGCTGGCGAGCTCCATGCGACAGAAAAAGCCGCCCGTGTCGTCGTCACCATAGACTGCCGCCGCGCGGATGTCGCAGCCATGTTCCGTGGCCAGAGCGGCGATGGCGGCCACGATTCCGGGGCGATCGGGCGCGCGGAAGCGCAGCACGAGATACTTGTTCATTTAGGGGTTCCTGAATGAAGTTGAGGGCCGGCGAGCATGCGCGCGACATGGTCTTCCATCGTCTGGTCAATGATGATTCGGAATTGCGGCCCGTCTGCCACATCGGTCAGCCGGGCGATAAACATACTGGCGTCGCCCAGCAACGAGCGCGCGACCGCGTGAACCGGGAAAGTGCCGGACCATAGATCGAGCGGACAGTGTGCGGCCAGCGTATCCCGGGCGTCGGTTCCGCTGATGAGGAACGAGGAGCGCGCATGGGTCAGGTCGATCGCGAGTACTTCGTCATCTTCATGTTCGTCGATCTGCTCGAGTCGGGCGATCACCTGGGGTTCCGGACCGGTCAACAGCCACTCTCCCGGGGCAAGCCACGCGATGGTCAGTCCGCCCTGCTCGGTTTGCCCGCAAGCATGCGGTGCCGCAGCTCCCGCGATGCGGCGGAAGTGTGCATCAGGAGCGGTACCGAAGATCTGTATCTTTCCGATCCCCAATTCTCGTTCGAAGCGCAGCGCCAAACCTGGTCGTGCCATGCCGGAGCCGCTGGGGAGTAGGCGGCGCAGTTCTACGGATGAATCTGGCTCAGCCATGGATTCGCTCCCCTGTTGGATCAAAGCAGCGCGGATCGGCGATGCGCGCCGATCGCCAAGTGTCCAGATCCCAGATCCGAACCTCTTCGCCCATTCTGTTGGTACCGCGCTCGACCAGAGCCATGGCGAGCGGTCGCCCAAGCGTCGGCGAATATACGCTGGATGTGACCCATCCCTGTGTGTCCCGCGGTTCGGTCGCGTCGCGCGGCAGGATATGTGCGCCGACTTCCAGCAAACCCTGGCCGTCAATCACTTCGAGTCCCACCAACTGCCGTCGGTCTTCGCGCTGCCCCTCGCTTCGCATCGTAGAACGCCGGCCCATGAAATCATCGGGTTTCCTGGCGATAGCGGCAGCGAAACCCACATCCTGCGGGTAGGTCGTGCCATCGGTGTCGGAGCCGACGTGAAGGAAACCCTTTTCCACGCGCATCACCATCAGGGCCTCTATCCCGAATGCCATGATGTCGTGTGCCTGACCTGCGCGCATCAGCGCGTCCCACAGTGACGCACCATATGCCCAGGGTACGGCGATTTCATAGGACAGCTCCCCGGTGAAGCTGACACGAGCGATCCGCGCGCGCGCGCCGCCAACCTGGCCGGCGCGATAGGTCATATGTGGAAAAGCCTCCGCCGAAAGATCTATATCCGTTCCAACCGCTGCGAGCACGGTGCGGGCATGGCGTCCGGCAATGTTCATCACCGCCCAGCCAGTGGTAACATTCTCGACCATCACGCGAAGCGTCGGCCATTCGCACTGAAGCCACTCGTTGAGCATGTCAGCGATCGCCGCGACATGGCCGCTCGTGGTGCCGACGAGGAAATGGTTCTCGCCGATGCGGGCCAGCACGCCGTCGTCATACACAATCCCATGCTCGTTCAGCATGAGCCCATAACGGCAATACCCCAACTTCAGACCGCGCATGTTGTTCACATAGATACGCTGCAGGAACTCGGCGGCGTCCGGTCCCTTCACCTCGATCTTACCGAGGGGGGAGGCGTCGAACAGCCCTAACGATTGACGGACGCCGAGCACTTCGCGATCAATCGCCTGCCGTTCGGTTTCGCCCCGGCGGGGGAAGAAGGCCGCGCGCGACCATGCGCCATAGGGCTCCATCCGTGCGCCAAGCGCAACTTGCCTCGCATGGGCTGCGGCTTGGGCCAGTGGCATCAGGTCATCGCCAATTGCTCGGCCCGCAAAGGCTCCGATTGTCACAGGGTCGAATGGCGGTCTGAACTTGGTCGTGCCGATTGCTCGAGCAGGTTTCTGAAGTAAGTCAGATAGGATGTGGATAGCCGAAACGTTCGACGTCTTGCCCTGGTCGGACGCCATGCCAAGTGTGGTGTAGCGCTTGAGATGTTCGACCGACCGGAAATTCTCACGCGAGGCAAGCTGGACGTCGGCGACCGTCACGTCGTTCTGGAAATCGACCCACGCCTCCTGCGCGGCACTGTCACCATCTGCGAATTGCCGGGTCGGGCCGACGGCCATCGGCTGCGGCGTTGCGGCTGCTTCGCCGCGCACTGCCGCGCGGGCGCTGGCGATGGCAAGATCGAGTGCAAAGACGCCGGCCGCCGCACCGACGCTAATCGCATCCTGCGCAGGACTGAGTGGAAGGAAGGATTGCAGGTCCATATCATAGTCAAGCGACCCGCCGGACTGAGAATGAAGATGCACTGCCGGATTCCAGCCGTCGGAAGTCAGGACAGCGTCGCAGGCCAACAGACGTCTGGCACCGCCGGCGAGCGTGATGAGCTCCAGACCGTTAACGCCGCGCCTTCCTTTGGCGCGCAGTGGTGCCGCGCCGCCAATGATCTCGATCGATCTGCGCCGGGCCATTGCGGCATGACCGCAGGGTTCAGAGCGAGAGTCGATGATGGCCGCAATGTCACATCCGGCATCTTGCAGCGCGAACGCCGCAGCATAAGCGCTGTCGTTGTTGGTGCAGATCACCACGCGGCGACCAGGAAGTGCACCGTAACGGCACGCATAGGCCTGCGCCGCCGAGGCGAGCATGACGCCTGGCAGATCATTTCCGGCAAAGGGTATGTGGCGCTCGAAAGCACCCGTTGCGAAGATGACCTTCTTGCAGCGCATCTTCCAGAGTCGCTGACGCGGGCCGTTGCGATCCGGCGGAGGAAGATGGTCGTTGATGCGTTCAAGCAAGGCGACGAGACCATGATCATAAAAGCCGAACGCCATGGTCCGGTTGAGGAGGAGCATGTTCGGCGCCGCGCGAAGGCGTCCCAGCGTCTGGTCGCGCCATTCGAGCGGGGGAAGTCCCTCCAGCATGGCGGTGCCCGAAAGCAGTCCGCCGCCAAACTCCGCATCGGTTTCCACCAAAGCCACGCGCATGTTTGCAGGGTCCGCCGCGGCCGCCTCAGCGGCAGCCAGGCCCGCTGCTCCGGAACCGATCACAAGCACGTCTACATGCGCGTGGCGATGCTGGTACGATTCGGGATCGCGATCACCCGGCGCGACTCCGAGGCCGGCGGCCTTGCGGATCGTCGGTTCGAACAGGCGCCAATTGGGCCACAAGAATGTCTTGTAATAAAAGGCTGCGGGAATGAATCGCTTGAAGAGCGAAATCACTGCCAGGAGGTCGAATTCGGCGCTCGGCTTCGCGTTGACGGGCTCCGCAATCAACCCGTCATAGAGTTCGACCTGCGTGGCCTTGACGTTCGGAACCGTGACGGCGCCGCGCTCCAGCTGGATGATGCAGTTGGGTTCCTCCAGTCCCGCAGCGAGCAGGCCGCGCGGCCGGTGATATTTAAAGCTGCGGCCGACGATTGAAACCCCATTGGCAAGCAGAGCCGAAGCGAGCGTGTCCCCGGCGAAGCCGCGATAGGAGTGGCCTGCCCATGTAAAGGAGATAGACCTCTCGCGGTCGATCATGCTGCCGCCTGCGGCGCGCCACCCGCTCATCGCGGCAGCGCCGCATCGGGGGCTTCGCCCATCGGATATATCGTGACGATGCGATGTGTCACGGTGTCGCGCACGATATTGAACCAGCGGCGGCAACCCGCCGCGTGCATCCAGCGTTCGCGATGCTCGCCTTTCGGATTCGACCGGTAGAACAGATAATCCGCCCACGCTTCATCGGTGACATCGCCATATGGTCCGGGGCGTTGGATGTGACTTTCGCCGCCGTAACGAAATTCGATTTCCGAGCGAGGGCCGCAATGCGGGCAAGTGATGAGAAGCATGCCGTGCCGCCTTCAGTGCGCAATGCCGGAGGCGGATGCCTCGTCGATCAGTGCGCCGGTCCTGAATCTTTCAAGGCCGAAGGCCCTGCTCAGTGGATGCGACGCACCTGTGGCCATGAGATGAGCCAGGCACCATCCCCCAGCTGGAATGGCCTTGAACCCGCCTGTACCCCAGCCGCAGTTTACATAGAATCCGCCGAGATCGGTTTCGCCGATGATCGGCGTTGAATCGTGAACGACGTCAACAATTCCCGCCCATTGCCGGAGAAAACGCATGCGGGAGAATGCCGGGAAGAGTTCCACCACCCCCGCCGCGGCACGTTCCATCCACGGTAGGTTTCCACGCTGCGCATAGGAAAGATACAGGTCGAGGCCAGCACCGATCACGAGCTCGCCTTTGTCGGATTGACTGAGATAAGTTCCCGTCGCTGGCGACAGGATCACCGTGTCAAGGCAGGGTTTCACCGGTTCCGATACGAACGCTTGAAGCGCATACGAACTGATCGGCAGGCGAATACCCGCCTTCGCGGCGAGGACGGTTGAATGACCTGCCACGGCCATGCCGATCGCATCCGCCCGGATTGTGCCCAGATTGGTCTCGATCCCGCGGACATGCCCATCGCTGGTGATGAAGTCGTTGACCTCGCAATTCTGGATGATGTCGATACCGAGTGCGGATGCGGCGCGTGCATAACCCCAGGCGACTGCGTCATGGCGCGCCGAGCCGCCGCGCGGCTGGTTGAGGCCGCCGAGGATCGGGAAGCGTGGAGACTCGTTAAGGCCGGGAATGGATGATCGTACCGATGCGCCGTCGTGAAACTCCGCGTCGATCCCGTTGAGCCGCATTGCATTGGCCGACCGGCGCAGCATTTCCATGCCGTGTCGATCGTGACCGAGCATCCACATGCCGCGTTGCGAGAACATGATGTTGTAATTCAGGTCTTGCGAAAGGCCCTCATAGAGTTTGAGCGCGAACTCGAAGAAGCGTGCGGTCTCCGGGAAAAAATAGTTCGACCGGATGATCGTCGTGTTGCGGCCGGTATTGCCGCCGCCAATCCAACCCTTTTCGATCACCGCGACATCGGTCACGCCATGATTCCGGGCAAGATAGTAGGCCGTCGCCAGGCCGTGGCCGCCGCCGCCGATGACGATTGCGTCGTAGCGTTTCTTCGGTGCCGCATCGCGCCATGCCGGAGTCCATCCCCGCTGGCGGTTAAGTCCTTCGCGGACCAGCGATAATGCGGAATATCGTGTTGTCACGCTCGCCTCTCCTGTGCCCATTCAATACAGTACAGAATTGTATGGTACAACGCCGTATCGTAAGTTTCTTGATCGGTCGTTTCCACACACTCATGTATGGCGCGATAACGACCTGTGTCATGATGGGTGCTGGTAGAAGCCGGTCCCGTGGAGAATGCGATGGATCATTCAACTGCTCGTGCCCTGCTCGACACAAGCCTGGTGTGGGGCATCACGGCTGCATGCCGTTACGACCGGACGATGATACATTTCTCCCCCAACTCGCGTGCTACAAGGCATCGGGCGTTGCATCTGTCCGGCCGTTCGGCGCTCAGCGAGATGCCGCAAAAAATCCTTTGGGAAATCAGTACTCGATGTTTCCGGGAAAAGAGGTTGGCAATACTGCGGGGCAGGGCGCGAGCAAGGGCCAGGCTGGCGAGCTGGCATGGACGAAGAGGAGCATGGAATGGTGGCCACTGGCCGATTGACTCGTGACGATTGGATCGCGGCCGCGCGTAAGGTGCTAATCGGATCGGGCGTCGATGATGTGAAGGTAGATTTGTTGGCGCGGCGCCTGAAGGTGACGCGCGGCAGTTTCTATTGGCACTTCAAGGATCGCCAGGACTTGCTCAATGCGCTGCTGGAAGATTGGGAAACCAGTAATCGTCGCGAGATGGCCGCGATCGAAGCGCTGGTCGCCGAAGAGGGGAGCACGCTTATTGAGCTCTTTCGAATTTGGCTTGGACAAGATTCGTCTGTTCCCGCCTTCGATATTGCGATTCGCAGCTGGGCTCGCAAGTCGAAGAGCGCAGCCAAACTCGTACGCGAGGTTGATGGCGCCTGGATCATCTTGTTCCAGGCCTATCTTGAACGCAGCGGCATGGTTGCCCCCGAGAGTTTCGTTCGGGCTCGGATCATGTATTTTCATCAAGTCGGCTATTTCGCGCTCTCGATCAGTGAGAGTCTCGCCGAACGGGCCAGGCTGGCACCCTATTATTATGAGGCCCTGACCGGCGCCCCGGCGCCCGAAGGGATGGTCGATATGCTGCTCGCGTCGAAACAAGCTGGAAGCCGGTCGAGTGCCTCGGGCGCGGGCCGTGTCAAGGCGGTCCGCGACGCGCCCGACCTCCTCTCGAAACAAGCCAATTAGCTCGGTGTCAGCGACGAAGCGGAAATCGCACTCCGGACTTTTGTTTGTGCTGTCATTTGCTACGCTCCTCTCCTGGATTGCGGGATGGGATGACGTTTGGCTCGGGGGGTCGTAAGGCAGGCTGATGTCCAAACTTCCCACGGTCGCGATTATCGGCCGCCCCAATGTCGGCAAATCGACTTTGTTCAACCGTCTTGTCGGCAAGAAGCTTGCGCTGGTCGATGATCGGCCGGGGGT
>NZ_JSXI01000020.1 GCF_000803065.1 Sphingomonas sp. ERG5 | reverse complement strand
GTGGCCCTGGCTGTACCGCTGGCCCAGGAATTCGTCACCGTGCCGGTGACCGTGCCGATCAGGCTGCCGACCCGGGTGACGCCGGAGACATTCACGGTGGAGGACGAATTGCTGGTTGTCCCACGGAGCTGCTGGCCCACCAGCCCACCAATATTGCCGGCATTGCTGCTCACGGTGCCGGCGACATGCACATTGGTGATCCGGTTGTTGGTCGACCCCATATAGCCGGCCAGACCGGCCGTCAGGCTCCGGCCCACGACGTTCAGGCCGGTCAGGGTGAGATTGCTGATCATGGCCGAATTGTCGATGCCGCTGAACAGACCGACATAATCGCTCGTCGGGCGATTGATCGTCAGGCCCGAGATGACGTGATCGCCGCCATCGAACGTGCCGGTGAAAAAGACCGGGGCAGCCCGCGAAATAGGATCGAAGCCGGCACCGGCATTCCACAAGGCGGTACCGCTGGCGTCGATATCGCTGGTCAGCACGAACCTGCGGGCGATCTGGTTAGCCGAGGCCATCCCCTGCAGACCATAGACATCCTCGATCGTGAACGGCGTGGCGGTCGTGCCGTCACCGCTGGTCACGCGCCGGAAGCTGGCATTGTCGAAGCTGAAGCGGAAGTCGGTCGCGCGGAACGACGGCAATGCGGACATGTTCTGCGACCAGCCGCCATTCACCAGATTGAACAGGCCGACATCGACCGTGCCGGTCGCACTGATCAGTCCCATGCGCGGATCGGCATTGCCGGCGCTAAGCGTCAGTCCGCCATTGGACCCAGTGATCGCGGCGTTGATGTTGATATCATTGTAAGCACGCAACGTGAACATGTTGGTGCTGGTCCAGGTGACCGCGCTATCGATATTGATGTTGCCGGCGCCGGGCGTCTGGTTGCCCGCGCCGCTTGCGCTGTCGCCGGTGGTTTCCAGCGTGACGTTACTGGTGGCGAGATTGGCGCTGATTGCCGCCGCGGCCTCCGCATCGACGGTCAGGTCGACGGGGTCGACCAGCCACATGCCGGTCGTGCCGCCCGCAGCAGACGTATCGACGCGCAGGCCGGGGACGGAGATGTCGGCACCCGAAGTTTCGATGAAGCCGCCATCGCCCGTCGTCCCCGTGGCGCGCGCGGAAAGCGTGCCGGTGAAGCGGACCGAACCGCCATCACCGCCATGCAGGATGATCGTGCCGCCCTTGCCGGTCGCGCTGTCGGCATTGATGTCGCCGGTCAGGTTGATCACGTTGCGCACCGCATCGCGCACCGTCGCAGCCCTGAGCTCCACGATCCCACCGCTGGCGCTGATCGAGCCGCTCATGCCGATCAAGGCATCCTCGCCAGCGACGGCATTGGTCGGCATCGCCACTTGCATGAAGCCGTCGCCGTTGAGGTCAAGCGCAATGCCCTCACCCGATCCCAGCCCGACACGGCCATAGGGTACGGCGATCGTCCCGCTATTGCCGACCGATCCGCCGAGCAGCGCGACATAACTCCCCCGGCCAGCGCTGATCGCGCCACCGTTCGATACGCGCGCCGATGCGCCGGAACCGATGAAATTCAGGCGCCCGGCCTCGAAATCCGCATCGCTGATCGCCAACGTCGAGGCGATAAAGCCGCCGCCGGTCTGGACAGCGCCGGTCGCGGTGATCGCGATACCGTTCGGATTGACCAGATAGACCGCACCGTTCGCGCGAACTTGTCCGGCGATCTGCGATCCCATCGTGCCGGTCACACGATTCAGCGTCGCGCTGCCCGCATCCGGCTGATCGAACACCACGCTGTTGCCCGATGCGACGTTGAAGCTGTTCCAGTTGACGATCGCGCGCGATGTCGTCTGCGTCACTGTCACGCCGTTCGGTGCGGTCGCGATCGTCGCGCTGCCCGACGCCACGACCCCGCCCGAGGGCAATTCGGTCTGCGCTTGCGCAGTTGTCGCGCCCAGGCCGATCAGACAAGCGCACGCCGTCCCCCGTGCCAGAATGCTTGTCGCAAGCGCGCGACGACGCGCGGTCGAGTGGACCAAGGAATGACGCTGCATGAATCCCCCACCGGAAAACCGGGCGCATGCCTGCGCCGTAAGGGAACCTTAACTATGCGAACCCCGCCTCCGCTCAACGCAACAAAAACGGATCAATCCGGCACGGCGGATCCAGTCCGGATCATGGCCCGCCACGCTTCCGCAGACCTTGAGCGGTACTCGATCGGCCGCTTATGGCGAAGCCGACGAAACAAATCCGTGATATCGTCTCCCTACTTTGTTCTGTCAGCATCCCCCCTCTCCCGTTATCGGGGGCGCATGTTCACGCAACCTGGGCGGCGCGACCGTTCAGCGTGCGACGCGTCCGAGGGAGGATATCAGCCTTGAAGACATCGCCGATCGAGCAGTCGATCGACCCAGGCGTCGCGATTCCCCCGTTTCATACCCCGGAGGCGTTGCGCGCGCATCCTCGCTTCCCCGAGGCTGCGGCATGTCTCGTCGATGGACTGGTGTCGCTGTACAGCCATGATCGCCGGCTGCGGTCGCTGATCGAATATGATCGCGCGGTCACCTTCATGCTTATCGTCTGCCTCGCCGCGGGGGAGCAAGGCGACCAGCCGGAAACCTGGCTGACCATGAAACGGCTCAACGCCTTCCTGCCGCGGCTGTGCGTCGAGCCGGGCCGTCGGATCAACGACCTCGTCACCAGCCTGCAGGACGAAGCTTTCCTGACCACGCGCCGGTCGCCGATCGACACGCGCGAACGTATCCTGCAGCCAACTGAGAAGATGCTCGCCGCGGACCGCGAGTGGCTGCAGATATTCCATGCACCGCTCGCCTTGCTGTATCCCGACGACGACTATCATGGCGCGATGCGGCAGGACCCGGCCTATCAGCGCGCCTATCGTATTGCTTCGCTCACCACACTCGAGATTGCGGACCGGATCGTCGGCGGCAATCCCCCTGCCGATTACTTCATCCGCGAAAGCGTCGGCACGCGGTTGCTGATGCTGTTGATCCAGGAGGTACGCGACGCGTCGGATCGCCGCACCGGGCCGGGTTTCTATACCCGCGCAGCAACACTGGGCGGCGTATCGCGCACTCATGCACGCAACGTGCTACAAGGTGCGGCCGATCGCGGATGGTTGCGCGCGAGCGACCCGCCAGGCCTCTATATCGAAATAGGGGACGAGCTGTGGGATTCGGTCCAGCGCTGGGTGGCGGAAGCGATAGCGGGCGTGGACATCGTCCACGGCATGGCGCTGGCGCTCCTGCATCCCACCGGAGCCTGCGACAAATAGCGTCAGACCTATCGGCGTAGTGCGGCGATCGAGTGGCAGCGATTGTTCAGGGCAGTTCGCGGTTGCGATAGACCGACGGCACCCTGCCAGAGTTTGATCCGGCTACGTTGAAGCGCGGGGCCAGCCCGCCGGGTCAAATTTTAGCCAAGGATTGGCAGCGAGAGCCGGGCGACGAACACGCCATTGTCGTGCTGTCGTTCAAATGTCCCGCCCGATGCGCGGACCAGTCGCTCGACCAGGCCCAAACCCTGACCGCCATCCCGCACCGGCCCGAAATCGGTTTGCTCGCGCCATGTGAGGTGAAGCACCTCGCCATCGGCTTCACCGCCGATCGTGATCGCCCTGCCTAGCTTCAAAGCCCCATATTTGAGGCTATTGGTCGCGAGTTCTCCGAACGCAAGGGCGAGCGCTTGCATTGCCGCATCAGTCAGCCGGACATCCGGCAGGTCACCGAATTCGAGCAGCGACGCGTCGCCATAGGCGGAAGCGAGCAACGGGATGATATCGGCGAAACGCTTGCTCGACAAGGGATCGAGGATGAGGTCCTGGACGGTCGAGAGCTGTGCGAACCGGGCGGTAACATGCTCGGCGAACGTACGAGCTTCCGGTCGTGACCGGGCCGACATCATCACCAGGCCGGATGCCACAGTAAGCGCATTCTTGAGCCGGTGGCGCATCTCCGCGCTGATCGCGGCGACACGCTGACGATCCGTCACTTCAGCGGTCACATCGCGAGCAATGGTGAGAAAACGCGACGGCTCGCCGTGATCGCTCCGGACCGGCGTCACGGTAATGTCCCACCAGCGGAGCGATTGATCCGGGCCCGGACGAGCCGCACTGACGCGAGCGACCTCACCGGAACGTGCTGATGCAAGCGCGGCCTCGACTCCTGTACGTACAGCCGCTGGCCATCGCTCAACCCATAGCTGGCCGATGAGATCAGCCGGCAATGTCAGCTCCATCGAATTTGCACCTTCGCGATTAACGAACAGGATGCGCCCATCGCGGTCGAGCAGTTCGATGCATTCATGGGTCTGATCGAGCAGCGTTGCGAGGAGGATATTGTGGCTGTCGATCAACGGTTCGACCGGTTCGGCCATGAACAGCTCCTTATCCGGCCCGCGTTGCATTCCGATACCGAATAGCAGGCTTTGTCGGGGTCGTCATAAACTCAATCAATACAACTACAAAGCACCTGGGTATCGCCACGAGGACAGCGATATGGAGCCACTTTCCCGTACATTATGTTTTCCCAATCTTGATTTTGAAACACCCGCGCAACGGAACTGTCACAACCCATTCATAGCTCGGCCGAGCGTCGCTCAGGATGCCGGGGATCAAGTCATGACCAATTCCGTTCCGCATACTCGGTGGCTGCGCGCGACCGCGCTCTCGCTTATCTTCTCGTCGATCGCCGGCATTGCGCATGCGGAGACGCGCCCGGCGATCTCCAGCGACCCTATCCCGGCCGCGGACGACATCGAGAAGACAAGCGACACGGCACCCAAAAGCGACATTGCCGAGGGATCGGACATCATCATCACCGCCACCAAGGCGAACGAGATCGCGCCAGTGACCGCATCGCTGCAGGCGACTCAGCCGCAGTCGGTCATCTCGCGTTCGTTCATCGAGGATTCGCTTCCCGCCACATCGGACTTCAACCAGATCGCGCTCATTTCCCCCAGCGTTTCGGGCTACGGCAATTACAACGGCAACGGCCTGTCGGAATCCAAGGCGCAGATTCGCGGCTTCCAGGATGGCGAATACAACGTCACCTATGACGGGGTGCCGTTCGGCGACACCAACGACCCGACGCATCATTCGAACACTTTCTTTCCGTCCAACACGATCGAGACATTGGTTGTCGATCGCGGCCCCGGCAATGCGAGCCAGCTCGGCCAGGCGACCTTCGGTGGCAATATCAACCTGTTCAGCCGTGCCACCCGCGACGATGTCGGCCTCGAACTCAAAGGCACCTATGGCAGCTACAACACCTATCTGCTGCGCGGTGTGGCACAGAGCGGCGCGATCGATGCACTGGGCGGGACCGAGGTAGCGCTCAGCGCACAGCGCATCCGGTCGGACGGCGCACGCTCCTTCAGCCCCTTCAAGTCAACGAACATATTCGGCAAGATCATGATTCCAATCGGCCCGGATGCGCGGCTGACGCTGCTTGGCACCTATAACGAAAACCGCTTCAACCAGCCCGACAAGGACGGCGCGACGCTGTCGCAGATCGCGCAGTTCGGCAGGAATTTCAGCCTCAACAACGACCCCAATTCGCAGAGCTATTTCGGGTATAATTCCACCCACAAAAAGACCGATTTCGAGATCGTGAAATTCGAGGCCGACATCGCGCCCAACTCGACCTTTGAGAACCGCGCCTATACCTATAGCTATGACAATGAGACGCTGAGCGGCAGCGACGTCACGCTCTATGCGACGGCCTCGCCCAACGCGATTGCCGGCGCCAATATGGTTACGCTGACTCAGGGCGGCACCAAGGTGTCGGGTGTTCCCGGCTACACCAAGACCAACAAATATCGCATGTTTGGCGACATCGCCAAAACGCGAATCGATTTCGGCTTTGGCGCGATCACCGTCGGTGCATGGCTGGAATGGTCAAACACGTATCGCCAACAACGCGACGTCAACCTGCTGACCGGCGCGCGCAACTATGCCGAGAAAATCCCCAATGATCCGACAACCGGCAAACCCTATCTACCCGCGCTGAATCCCACCCCTTCCGACATCAAGTTCGACCAGAATTCGCACAGCAACCACACCGAGGAATTCGTGGAACTCGAATTGCGGCCGATCCCGGGCCTGAAAATCACCCCGGGCTTCAAGCATGTCGACTTCAATCGCCAGATCGACGCACTGTTCAATCAGACGACGCGCGTCCCGCAGAAACTCAGCAAGACCTATAGCGCCGACCTGCCGTTCCTGACGGTCAACTATGCCGTCAACGATACGTTAGCGGTCTATGGTCAATATGCCCGCGGCTTCCTCGCACCGGCGCTCGGCGTGCTTTATGTAGCGCATCCGGGCGCCTCGACCGTCGTCCCCGAACGATCGACCAACTATCAGGCTGGCCTAGTCTATCACGGCCACAGCCTCAGCATCGACGCTGATGTCTACAAGATTGATTTCACCAACAAATTCTCATCATCCACCAATGACCCGGCAGTCGGCACCGTGTTTTTCAACCAAGGTTCGGTGCAGTATAAGGGCGTTGAAGGGCAAATTACCTACGCCCTGCCCAGGGGCTTGGCGGTGTTCGCCAACGGCTCGCGCAATTATGCCAAGACCGACAATCCCGGCACGCCAAACCTCCAGGTCGCGAACGCGCCGGAATGGACCGCGGCAGGTGGCCTGCTCTATAAGAACGGCCCGATCAAATTCTCGCTGATCGACAAATATGTCGGGCGTCAGTGGTTCGCCGATCCCACCACAACCGATCCCACCAGATATAATCTGTATCGCAGCAACGGCTACAACACCGCAATCCTGTCGGCGCGCTACACATTGGGGCCGGTGACGGTCGGCGTCGAAGTCAACAACCTGTTCAATTCGCGGCCGGTGACCAATATCGGCCCGAGCAGCAAGACGCCGCTTGGCGATATCGGTCACGCGACACCAACGAATTTCGATCAATATTATTATCAGACCGGCCGTGCGTTCACCGGTGACATCACGGTAAAGCTCTGATCATGCGCCTGTTGCTTCTGACAGCAATCGGACTGACCTTCGGCTCTATGGCGGCGGGCGCGGCCGAACGAGACGATCGCGTCCCGCTCCTGTCCGCCACCGATCTCGATCCACAAGCCATGCTCCCGCCGCCACCGGCGGCGGGAAGTGCGCAAGCGGCGGCCGAACTCGCTGAACTGCACACCATGCAGCAGCGCCGTTCGCCCGCGGAAATCGCGGCGGCAAAACTCGACGGCGCAACGAAGAACGCCGCGATCTTCGCCGAGGCGCTGGGTCCGTCGTTCGATCTCACAAAGCTACCGGCGACCAAAAAACTGTTCGACATGGTCCGCGCCACCGAGAAACAAGTGGTCGATCACGGCAAGCAGGAGTTCAAGCGGCAGCGTCCGTGGATCATTGATGTCTCGATCGACAGCTGTTCGAAGAGCGACCAGCCGCTGTCAAGCTATCCCAGCGGGCATGCCTCGATGGCGTTCTCGATGGCGGGTGTACTCGCGCGGCTGGTCCCCGACAGAGCCGGCGCGATTCTGGCGCGCGCCGCGCGCTATGGTGAGAGCCGCATCGTCTGCGAACAGCATTTCCGCAGCGACGTGACCGCCGGCGAGGCGCTTGGCCTGATGATCGCCGACCGGCTGATGGCGAAGCCCGCTTTCGCCACAGCGTTCGAGGCGTCACGTGTCGAGCTGATGCAGGCCGGGCTGCTCAGGACGGCTTGACCACCAGGATATGAAATGAACCCGGGACCAAGCCCGGCCGCGCGCCCGGCGTTGCAGGCGGCGTGAAACGCGCGGTCGGCAGGTAAATTGCGCCCGTATCGGGGTCGAGCGCTCCAGTGCGCGCACCGACCTCGGTGGTCACGCGCCCGACCCGCGCGACCCCGCCCGGTGCATCAAGCGACAGGATATCAAGCACCCCATCCTTGCCGCATGGGATGAACGCCAGCCGCCGCGCCTCATCCATGATGACCGCGTCGGGCCCCTTGCCGATGTCGATCAGGGCAACCAGTCGCTTCGTTCTGGCATCGACCACGACCGCCTTGCCGTTGGCGCAAGCGCCGATCAATTGACCGTGTCGCGCATCGTAGCCAAGGCCAGTCGGTGCTTCGCAACCCGGCAGCGCAATCGGCGCACCGGCCTTGCCGCGAGCCAGATCGACCGTCTCGATCTCATTGGCATCCTCGTTGTTGATGAACGCCGTATCGCCGACCAGCGCAGCATATTCGAGCGCCGGCTTGACCGCGATCGTTGCCGTCACGCGCATTGCCTGTGTGTCGACCACCGATACCGTGCCGCTGTCCGAGTTCATCACCAATGCACGGTGGTGCGCTGCGTCATCGATCGCCGCGTCGGGCTTCTTGCCGACCGAGATACTGGCGATCTGCTTGCCGCTGGCGGTGTCGAAGAATCGCACCGTCGCGTCGTTGCCGCTGGTTACCAGCAAATGGCCACCCGATATCGGCAGCACGGCATGGCCCCGCGCAATGTCTCCCCAGGACGAGACCGCACCGCTCTCCAGCTCAACCACGGTCACGGACCCCGATCGTGCGACATAGAGCCGGCGCCCCTGGGGATCGACGCGGGCATAGTCCCAGGATCCGTCAGGGCCAGCGATACGCCCGGTCACCGTATAGGATGGCGCTTCGGCAGAGACGGCAGCGGCGGCAAAGCACAGGGAAACGGAGGCGAGCAGAGCGAAAATGGGGCGGCGCATGGACGAACTCCCTGATGAATCCAGCGAGTTCTGCGCCTGTGCGAAGGAGCACGCCAGTAACGCCGTGGGACATTGGGATAATTCAATCCATGTCCCTGCTCGTCTGCGTTAATAAAGATTGGGAAAGGAAAAGTGCCGGACAATGCGCAGCCAATCTTCACGGGTGCAGAAACAGAGGAGCGATCACGCTTCGATCGCCAGTTCAGGAGCCAAGAAGATGAAGATCGCTGTTCTTTCCCTCGGTGTGCTCGCCCTGTGCGGTGCGACCGCCCTACCCGCAATCGCCGCCAAACCCGGGCCGAAGCCCAAACTGACCATGGCGCAGGCCCGTATAATCGCGCTCAAGCGCGCGCCCGGTAAAATCAAGGATGCCGAATATGAACAGGAGAAGGGTGGCTGGCGCTATTCATTCGATATCGTCCAGGCCAATCGCATTCACGAGATCGGCGTCGATGCGATGACCGGCGCCATTGTCGAAGACATTTACGAAGCCCCGGGCGCCAAGGACTGACACCAGGCATGCGCATCCTCCTTGCCGAAGACGACGCCGAGACCGCCGCATTCATTCAGCGCGGACTTGCCGAACTGAGTCACGTCGTGACGCGGGTCGATAATGGGGAGGATGCGCTTCACCTCGGGGCGACCGAGACGTTCGATATGATCATCCTCGACCGGATGCTGCCGGGGATCGAAGGACTCGACATATTGCGGCGCCTACGTGCCGCGACGGTCAGGGTCCCGGTCATGGTGCTGACCGCCAAGGGCGGGATTGTCGATCGCGTCGACGGGCTCAATGCGGGTGCCGATGACTATCTCGTCAAGCCGTTCGCGATGGCCGAGCTGGTGGCGCGGCTCAATGCGCTGATGCGGCGACCGCCGATCAGCGACGTCGTCACCCGGCTGGAGGTCGGCGATATCGTGCTCGACATATTGCGGCGGGAGGTCACGCGCGGCGACCACCCTGTCCTTCTACAGCCGCGCGAATTCGCGCTTCTCCAGTTCCTGATGCGCAACGCCGGCCGAATCGTCACGCGAACCATGTTCCTGGAGGAAGTATGGGGCTTCCATTTCGATCCCCAGACCAACATCGTCGAAAGCCATCTGAGCCGGATGCGGTCGAAACTGCGCGAAGGCTTCGCCGATGATCCGATCGAAACAATCCGCGGCGCCGGGTACCGGATGCGCGTAGATGGCTAATTTGCGAACCAGCGCGGCCTATCGCATCGCCTTCACTTATGCCGCAGCGTTCGCGGCAGCGATCCTGCTGCTCGGCGTCGCGGTATATTTCGCGGCCGATGCTGAATTCCGCCAGCAACGCGACCAGACGATTTCCGACGAAATCGCCGACCTGGCGCAGGAAGGCCGCGGCCAGAAACTCGCGCGCGAAATCGCCGAGCGAGAGGCCGGGCGCACCACCCACTCTTTCGGCTATGCGCTCTTCGACTCCAACGGCAAACGGATCAGCGGCGCTCTCGACACGGCGCGACCGCCGACCGGGTTCAGCATGATTATATTCCGTGACCCCGTGGAGGGGCCGGACGCCGCGCGGGCCAAGGCGATCGACCTGCCAAGCGGTGAGCGCCTGGTCGTCGCGGTCGATTCCGAAGCGATCGAGACGATCGACGCGACGATCCTGACCCTGTTCGGTACCGCTTTCGTTATCGTGCTGGTGATCGGCGCGGCCGGCGCGTTGCTGCTCGGCCGCTATTTGCGCCACCGGCTCGGCGCGATCGAGGTCACCGCCAACGCGATCGTCGCGGGCGATCTTGCCCAGCGCATGCCGGTTGGCCCCAATCGCGACGAATTCGACACAGCCGCGCTCGCGCTCAACGCGATGCTCGATCGCATCGCGGGGCTGATGGAGAATCTGCGCCAGGTATCAAGCGATGTGGCGCACGACCTGCGCACGCCGCTGTTGCGCCTGCGCAGTCAGCTCGAGCAAGTCGGCAAGGTCGACGGCGCCGCGCAGCGCGCGATCGACCAAGGCGAAGAGTTGCTCAAATTGTTCGGCTCGATCCTGCGCATCGCGGAGGTCGAGGGCGGCGGGCTCGAGCAGGGCTTCACGCGCATCGACTTGTCCGCGCTGGCCGAGGATGTCGCCGACAGTTTCCTGCCGGCGCTCAGCGATAGCGGGCGCAATTTCTGCTGGACCGTCACGCCGGATATCATTGTCCGCGGCGACCGCGAATTGCTGGCCCAGGCAATCGCCAATCTGCTCGACAATACCAGAATTCACACGCCCATCGGTACCAACGTGATCCTGTTGCTCGAGACCAGCCCCGAATGGATCCGGCTGTCGGTCGCCGACAACGGGCCCGGCGTGCCGGCCGCCGATAGCCAGGCGATCCTGCGGCGGTTCCATCGGACCGAGGCCAGTCGCACGACGCCGGGTAATGGGCTGGGGCTCAGCCTGGTTACTGCGGTCGCGGCCGCGCACGGTGGAGAGGTCGTGGTCGATACCGGCAAATCAGGCCTGCAGGTTACCATCCTTTTGCCGAGCGCCACATGAAGCATCGCAATTGGCTCTTCCCGCTGTTGCTGCTTGGCGGTTGCCAAAGCTATGTGCCGTCGCCTTTGTCGGTTTCCCCGGATGTCCTTGCGCCGCCAGACAGTGCAACGCTGGCGCAGGCAGCGGAGACGATTGATCGCCCCTATCTGCGGCCAGTCGCAATTGACTTCGACAGGCCGCTCGACGGCAACGCGATCGCGATTTTGGCGGTGATTGCCAATCCCGACCTGAAAGCATTGCGCGCACGCGCCGGGATCAATGACGCGCAAAGTTTCGCGGCAAGACTGCTGCCCGATCCCACGTTCAATTTCGGCGCAAGCAAGGTGTTGAGCGGGCCCGATCCAATGATCGATCTGATCGGCGCCCTTGGCTTCGACCTGAACGCACTGCGCATGCGCGGCGTCAGGATTGCACAGGCGAAGGCCGCCGCCGACCAGGTACGGCTCGACCTTGCATGGAGTGAATGGCAGACCGCCGGCCAGGCGCGGATTCAAGCGATAAGGATCGGCGCGCTGACCCGCAGCCTCACGCTGGCCGCAACGACGCGCGACACTGCCCGATCACTCCTGACGCGAATCCAGAGTGCCGCCGGCCGCGGGGATATCGCCGGCGACCGGGTGCAGGCGGCACGCGTTGCGGCCGCCGATGCGGAGGATAAGGCCCGGACCACGCAGAACGCGCTCAATGCCGCAACATTCGAACTGACACGTCTTCTCGGCCTGCCACCGGCGACCGGGCTCAAACTCGCTCCATCGCCCCAGCCGGACGCACCGCCCGACGCCGAGCGGCTGTTTGCGACCGCGCGGACCAACCGAATGGACATCAGGGCGCTGGAGGCAGGATATCAGTCGCAGGAAGCGGCCGTGCGCAAGGCGATCCTTGATCAATTCCCCTCGCTGAACCTGACCGTCACGGCCAATCGCGACACTGCCGGCAATCTGATCGTCGGTCCGGCGATCGATTTCACCCTGCCGCTATGGAACCGCAACCGCGGCGGCATCGCCGTCGAACAAGCGACGCGCGCCGCACTCAAGGCCGAATATGATGCACGCCTGTTCCAGACCCGCGCAGAGATCGCCGCCGCAGTCGGCGGACTCGCGGTTGCGCGCGGTCAGCGCGACGCGGTGCTGCGCGACTTGCCGGTGCTGGAGCGGTTCGCCACAGCAAGCCGCCAGGCGGCGACGCGCGGCGATCTTTCGCCGGTGACCGCCGAGACGGCCGAGCAAGTGGTCCGCGACAAACAAAGCCTGCTTGCCCAAGCCGAGCAGGATCTGGCCGAGCAGACGATCGCCCTCGAATTGCTGACCGGAACACCGATGGAAAGCTGGCCACGATGAAGCATATGCTCCCGATCGCACTGCTTGCCTGTGCCGGTTGCTCCGGCACGACACCTGCAGACACAGTGCCAACGCCTGTCGCGCTGGTCGCGCTGGCGTCAGCGGAGCCAGGTGCACTGGCCCAGAGCGTGACGCTTTACGGCATAGTCGAGGGCGGTGCGGGTGCGAAGGCAGCTCTGGCCGCCCCGGCAGAGGCAAGCGTCGCAGCAATCCTGGCGCCGGTCGGCACTGCGGTTTCGCAAGGCGACGTGATCGTACGACTCGTTGCCAGTCCGACAACCCGGCTGGACCTCGCCAAGGCAACGACCGATGCCCGGACCGCCGATGCTGCGCTTGCGCGCGCCAGGCGCCTGCGCGCCGATGGCCTGGTTTCCGATGCTGAAGTGGAAACCGCGAAAGCTGTGGCGACAGCCGCCAACCTGACACGTACCAGCCTTGCCGGACGCACCGGGGCACTAATGGTGCGCGCACCGGCATCGGGCCTGGTCGAAAGCGTCGCGGTCAATCCCGGCGATCTCGTTCCGGCCGGCGCCACCATCGCGACGATCGCTCGCCGCGGCGATCTGCGTGGGCGCTTTGGTGTCGATCCTGCCGTCGCGCGCGTGGCGCGTGCCGGTACATCGCTACGGATCGAAGCCGCTGCTGGCCGAGCCGCCTTTGCGGTGCCGATCCAGTCGGTGATGCCGGTGGCAGATCCGCAGACGAAACTCGCCGCGCTGTTCGTGCGCCTTCCCGCCGCAGCCGGTCTCGGCATTGGCGAGACTTTGACGGGCACGCTTGCGATGACCGCCACCAGCGAGGCGCCGGCCATCCCCTATGCCGCGCTGCTCGAGGATGGCGGGCAGCCCTATGTCTATGTTGTGGCCGCCGGGGTCGCGCGTCGCCGCGATGTCGCAATCGGCGCGACGCAGGACGGCCGCGTCGCGATCCTCAAGGGCGTGCGGCGCGGCGAGCAGGTCGTGACTGAGGGCGGGACCGCCATCGAGGACGGCATGAAAGTGCGCACCAAGTGACACGGCTCCTCGCCGCGCATGCTCGCTCTTTCTGGCTTGCCGCGTTCCTGCTGACATTGGGCGGCGCGATCGCCGCGACATGGCTGCCGGTCAGCCTGTTCCCACATATCGACTATCCGCGGGTCGTCGTGTCAATCGATGCCGGCGAGCGCGACGCCGACCAGATGGCGGCCGAAATCACCCGCCCGGCCGAAATCGCGCTGCGCGCGGTGCCCGGCGCGGAGCATATCCGGGCCACCACGAGCCGGGGATCGGCAGAGGTCTCGCTCAATTTCCCCTGGGGTCAGGACATGGTCGCCGCGACACTGGCGGCGCAGGGTGCGCTAGCGACGATCCTGCCCGACCTACCGGCCGGCACGCGCTTCAACGTACGCCGTTCCGATCCGACGATCTTTCCAGTGCTTGGCCTTGCGCTCACCTCGACATCGCTCGACAGCGAAGCCCTGCACCAGATCGCCGAACTGAAAATTCGCCCCGCGTTGAGTGCGGTGACCGGCGTCGCCGGGGTCGATGTGTTTGGCGGCAGCCCGCGCGAAATCATGGTCGAAGTGGATCCGGCGCGCGCACAGGCGCTCGGCCTCAGCCTCGCTGATATTTCCGCGGCGCTGGGCAAGGCCAATATCGTCCAGGGCGTGGGCCGGCTGGAGGACCGCCACCGGCTCTACCTCGTGCTGGCGCAGAACCGCATCGCGTCGTTGCCGGACCTGATGGCACTGCCGGTCAAGGCCGGGCAGAATGCCGGCGCGGGGCTGGTCACGCTCAGCCAGATCGCCAGGATAACGCCGGCCGCCGCGCCCAACTATACGCGCGTCACATCGGACGGGCGCGACGCGGTGCTGGTCAATCTGCGCCAGTCGCCGGACGGCGATAGCGTCCGGATCGTGGGCGACATCGACGCGCGCCTGCAATCGCTTGGCCTACCGCCAAGCGTCAAGGTCACCACCTTTTATGATCAGTCCGAATTGGTGACCGGAGCGGCCGGCGCCGTACGCGACGCGATCCTGCTTGGCGCAGTGCTCGCCGGACTGGTGTTGCTGCTGTTCCTGCGTTCGAGCCGCTTGATGATGATCACGGGATTGATGCTGCCAGCGGTACTGGGCGGCACCTGCCTGATCCTGTTCGCGCTGGGCATGAGCTTCAACATGATGACCTTGGGCGGCATGGCGGCGGCGGTCGGGCTGGTCGTCGATGATGCCGTGGTCATGCTCGAACACATCATGCGCCGGATGCAGGAGGGTGCGGCGAAGGGCATGTCCGGCGTCCTTGCGGCGGCCGCCGAAATGGGCACGCCACTGATCGGATCGACCTCGGCGACGATCGTGGTGTTCCTGCCGCTTGCCTTCATCAGCGGCGTTACCGGCGGGTTCTTCAAGGCATTGGCGCTGACCATGGTCGCAGCGCTCGGCTTGTCGCTGCTCTATGCGCGCTTCGTCATTCCGCTCGCTGCGGGCTATTGGCTGCGCGACAAGGATACCGAGGCTGCTGAGCGGGCCCAGCGATTCACCGACCGGCTCGGTACTGTCTATCATCGTGCCGCTGACCGCGTATTTCTGCGGCCTGGGCTATTCGCGCTTGTCCTGACAGCGGCAATGGCGCTGGTCGGCTGGCTTGCCTGGAACCATGTGCCTTCCGGCTTCATGCCCAAGATGGACGAGGGCGGTTTCATCCTCGATTACAAAGCGCAGCCCGGCGCGGCGCTCAGCGACACGGACCGATTGCTCCGCCAGGTCGAGACGATCATCACCGCCACACCCGAGGTGGCGAGCTATTCGCGGCGGACCGGCGCGCAGCTGGGTGGCGGGTTGAGCGAAGCCGATGAAGGCGATTATTTCATCCGCCTGAAGGGCGGCTCGCGGCGCCATATCGACGACGTCATGGCCGATCTGCGTCAACAGGTGCAGGAGAAAGTACCGGGACTGGCGATCGAAACCGCGCAGCTGATGGAAGATCTGATCGGCGATCTTACCGCCGTGCCCCAGCCGATCGAGGTCAAATTGTTCGGCGATGATCCCCCCTTGCTGGCAAAATCTGCGCGGCAGGTCGGCACGGCGATCGGCAAGGTTTCCGGTGTGGTCGAGGTGGTCGATGGGTTGCGCGTCGCCGGCGATGCGATCAGCGTCAGGATCGATCCTGCCCGTGCGGCGCAGCAGGGGTTGGATCCAAGTGCCGTTGCCGGCCAGATCGAAGCGTTGATCGCGGGTACGCCGGCGACTTCGATCAGGGTCGGGGAGCAGCTAGTGCAGGTTCGCGTCCGCGCCCCCGTCGCCCTGAGCGCGCGTGCCGACGAAATCGGGCGCTTGCCGATGGTGGCGCCCGATGGCCATGTCGTGCGGGTCGCACAGATCGCCACCGTCACGATCGTGGCCGGACAGCAGCAGCTGACCCGGGAGGATCTCGCGCCGTTCATTGCCGTCACCGCACGGCTAGAGGGGCGCGATATGGGATCGACGATGAAGGACGTGCGCGCCACCGTCACGGCCCTTGGCCTGCCTGCCGCGATCCGGGTCGATTATGGCGGCCTTTATGCGCAGCAGCTGCGGAGCTTTGCCGATCTGTCGATGGTGTTCGCTGCCGCCCTGCTGCTCACCGCGTTGCTGTTGACCTTTCTGTTCGAACGCATCGCGTGGACGCTGGCGGCGATCGCCACCGTCCTGCTCTCCGCCGCCGCGGTCCTTGGCGGCCTGTGGCTGACGGGCATCGAACTCGACATTTCTGCGTTGATGGGCCTGACGATGGTGGTCGGCATGGTCACCGAGTTGGTGATCTTCTTCCTCGCCGAAATTGATCGCGAGCGTCCGGTTGACCTGACCGCCCTGCGCGAGGCGGGCGCGAAACGGTTGCGCCCGATCCTGATGTCGGCACTGATCGCGATCCTGACGCTTGCACCGCTTGCGCTCGGCCTTAGCCGCGGGGCCGGCCTGCAACAGCCACTGGCCACCGCGATCATCTTTGGCCTGATCGCCGCGGTGCCCCTGGTCTTGCTGTTCCTGCCGGCAGCAATCATCGGCCTGTCGCGGCGAGATGGACAAACCGTATAGCGGCGGGAAGCTTCAGTCCACGCCGCCACGCTAGCACGGGCCCGTCACTCGAACGGGCCAAGCCATGCGACCAGCTTTTCTCCTTTGCGCAATCATCGGCCTGTTGAGTGGCTGCGGCAAAAACAGCGCCACATCACCCGAAAAGCCCGCGCATGCCGAGGCCGTCGGCCATGAAACCGAATTGCTTCGCCTCACTCTGACGCCGCAAGCGACACAGCGGCTCGGTATCAAGACGGAGCGCGTCGGGCAGGATAGCATAACAGCACGGCGCGAAACTGCCGGCGAGATCGTCATTCCGGCCGGTGCAGGCGGCGTACCGACGGGCGCGCTGAGCAATATTGCGCTGATCGGCATGCAACAGGTCACCGCCGATGGCGAGATCGTCCGCGCCCGCGCGCAAGCGACCCTTGCCCGCACTGCACTGACCCGTGCGGACGCGCTGGTGCGCGAAGAGGCAGGAAGCGTACGGGCACGCGATGAGGCAGCCGCCGCGCTGACAACGGCGCAGGCCGCGGTCGCGGCGGCGATCGCGCAGCGGCGCCTGCTTGGTCCGGCAATCGGCGCGATGACCCGCCAGTCAAGCCTGTGGGTGCGCGTCCCCGTGTTCGGCACCGACATCGCGACCGTCGAACGCAGTCGTGCCGCTGAAATACGCCCGCTCGGCGACTCCGGTCCGCCCCGTATCGCAAGGCCGATAGAGGCACCTCCATCTGCCGATGGTGCCGCCGGCACGGTCGACCTGTACTTCGCGCTCGACAATCGCGACCGTGCCTATCGCGTCGGCCAGCGCGTTGCCGTCGCGCTGCCGATGGGCGACGGCAACGCCTTCGGAATTTCGGTACCGGCCGCGGCGATCGTCAGCGACATCTATGGTGGCGAATGGGTCTATCAGCGCACTGGCTCCAGCACCTTCGTGCGTCGCCGGATCGAGATCACCTCAATGTCGGGTAGCCGCGCGATCCTGGCCCGTGGCCTGTCGCGCGGTAATGAGATCGTGACAGCAGGCGCGGCGGAATTGTTCGGCACCGAATTCGGCGTGGCGCACTGAGATGCTGGCCTGGCTCGTCCGCGCAGCGCTGACCCAACGCGTCCTTGTCCTGGTAATGGCGGCGCTGCTCGTCCTGCTCGGCATTCGCGCATCCACCGACGTTCCGCTCGACGTCTTCCCCGAATTCGCACCGCCGATCGTCGAAATCCAGACCGAGGCACCGGGCCTGTCGACCGAAGAGGTCGAAAGCCTGATCACCGTGCCGATCGAGACCGCCGTCAACGGCGTCCCCGATCTTGCGACATTGCGGTCGAAATCGGTGCTCGGCCTGTCGTCGGTCACGATCCTGTTCGATCGCGGTATTGATGTCATCCGCGCGCGGCAGCTGGTGCAGGAGCGTGTGACGCAGATCCAGGGCCGGCTGCCCGCCGCCGCCCGCGCGCCGGTGATGCTGCCCCCCTTATCCTCCACCAGCCGCGCGATGAAGATCGGCATCACGTCGAAGACCCTCGACCAGATGCAATTGTCGGAACTTGTCCGCTGGACGATCCGCCCGCGATTGATGGCGGTACCGGGGGTCGCCAATATCGCGGTCTGGGGTCAGCGCGACCGCCAGATCCAGGTGTTGGCCGATCCGGACAGGCTTCGCGCCGCCGGCGTCACGTTGAACGAGTTGCGCACCGCCGCCGGGGATGCCGTGCTCGTCGGTGGCGGCGGCTTTGTCGACACGCCCAATCAGCGGATTGCAGTGCAGCAAGCCGGCGCCGTGCAGAACGCCGATGACCTCGCGCGCACCGTGATCAAGGTGGCGGGCGGGGCTTCGATCCGGGTCGGCGATGTCGCGCGGGTCGTCGATGGCCATGCCGCACCGATCGGCAATGCGATCATCGATGACGGTCCGGGCATCATGCTGATCGTCGAAAAGCAACCGACCGGCAACACGCTCGAACTGACGCGCAAGGTCGAGGCGGCAATCGCCGAGCTCCGCCCCGGCCTGAAGGATGTCTGGATCGACACGACGATCTTCCGCCCCGCAACCTTCATCGAACGCTCGATCGACAATCTGACCCGCGCATTGATGATCGGCTGTCTGCTTGTCGCGGTCATCCTGTTCGTCTTCACGCGCGACTGGCGACAGGCAGTCATCAGCCTCGTCGCCATTCCGCTGTCGCTGCTCGGGGCGGGGCTGGTGCTGCTGTGGAGCGGTGCGACGATCAACACGATGGTCATCGCCGGCCTGGTCATCGCGCTCGGCGAAGTGGTCGACGATGCGATCATCGACGTCGAGAATATCGCCCGTCGCCTGCGCCTCAACCACGAGGCGGGCAATCCGCGCAGCGCATTCGACGTCGTTCTGTCGGCCTCGCTCGAGGTTCGCTCGGCAGTGGTGTTCGCCTCGCTGATCGTGATGCTGGTGTTCCTGCCGATCTTCTTCCTCGGCGGAGTCGCTGGTACCTTCTTTCAGCCGCTCGCGATCGCCTATGTGCTCGCGATCGGCATGTCGCTGCTGGTCGCGCTGGTCGTAACGCCGGCACTGTGCCTGTTCCTGCTCCCCAACGCGCCGATAAAGGAAGCCCGCGACACCCGCCTCGTCGCCGCACTCAAGCGCCGTTACACGGGCGTCCTGCCCCGAATGGTGGCACGGCCGAGTCTGGCGATGGGGATCATTGCGACCGGGTTGCTCGCCGCCGGCATTGGCTATGCGAGTTTCAAGGATCAGTTCCTCCCCGATTTTCGGGAAACCGACTTCCTGATGCACTGGGTCGAGAAGCCCGGCACCTCGATCGAGGCGATGGACCGGATCACGATCCGCGTCTCGAAGGAGTTGCGCGCGATACCCGGCGTGCGCAATTTCGGCGCGCATATCGGCCGCGCGGAAGCCGCCGACGAAGTGGTCGGCCCCAACTTCACCGAATTGTGGATCAGCCTCGACCAGCAAGCCGATTACGACACCAGCGTGGCCAGGATCAAAGCCGTGATCGATGGCTATCCCGGCCTGTTCCGCGATGTGCTCACCTATCTGCGGGAACGCATCAAGGAAGTGCTGTCGGGCGCCGGGGCAAGCGTGGTGGTCCGCATCTACGGCCCGGACCAGGTCGAATTGCGCGCGGCCGCCGATCGGGTCAAAACGAAAGTCTCCGGCTTGAACGGCGTCACCGATCTCAAGGTGGAACAACAGGTCCTCGTCCCGCAAATCCAGATTCGCCCGCGCCCGGCCGACCTCGCCACATTCGGGCTCACACCGGGTGAGGTCAGGCGCCAGGCGCAGACGCTGGTCGCGGGACAGAAACTGGGAGAGATTTACCGCGATCAGAAGGCGTTCGACGTCGCGCTATGGGGTGAACCATCGATCCGCGACAATCGTCACGCACTTGCCGATCTGATGATCCAGTCACCGACCGGCGCACCCGCTCGACTACGCGGCGTGGCGGATATTCGCATCGTCCCTGCCCCTAACGAGATCAAGCGCGAGAATGGTCAGCGCCGCATCGACGTGACGATGAACGTGAAAGGCAGCGACCTCGGCTCGACCGCACGCGCGGTCGAGACGGCAGTCGCCGCCATGCCCTTTGCGCAGGGCTATCATCCGCGCGTGCTCGGCGAATATGCGGCGCTGAAGGAATCGCGCCAGCGCCTCTGGGCGACTGGGCTGCTCTGCCTCGTCGGCGTGCTCTTGCTGGTGTGGCTGGAATTTCGTTCGACGCGGATCACCGCGCTGGTCGGGCTCAGCCTTCCGTTTGCGTTGGTCGGCGGCGTCATTGGCGTCGCCCTGACCGGTGGCGTGTTGTCGCTTGGCTCGCTGGTCGGATTCGTGACCGTCATCGGTATCTCGGCGCGGAACGGCATCATGCTCTTGTCGCACTATGACCATCTGCGCCGGGTGGAGGGAGAGGATTTCGGCCCCGGCCTGGTCCTGCGCGGCGCGGAAGAACGGCTGGTGCCGATCCTGATGACCGCCGCCTGCGCTGGCCTCGCGCTGCTGCCGCTGATCCTCGCCGGCAATGCGCCCGGACATGAGATCGAGCATCCGATGGCGATCGTCATCCTTGGCGGGCTGGTATCTTCGACCGTGCTCAATCTGTTCCTGATGCCGGCGCTCTATACCCGCTTCGGCAAGGAGCGCGCGCCGGCAGATGCGCCATTGGCGGGAGTGCCGGCATGACGATGCGCCGAATGATGCCGCTCGCCGCACTGCTGGCGAGTGCTTGTATGACCACCCCCGCAACGCCGCCGACCGTTGCGCCACCCGCCGCACTCGGCCCGTTTGCCGGCCCGCCGACAGCCTCGATCGAGCCAGTGCCGGACGATTGGTGGCGCCTCTATGACGACCCGGTGCTCGATCGGCTTGTCCGGGCCAGCATCGCTGCCAATGCCGATCTGCGCATTGCTTTCGCCAATCTCGATGGTGCGCGCGCGGCGCAGCGGCAGGCCAAGGCGCTTCGCCTGCCACAGGTGATTGTGGAAAGCAGCGGCGGGATCGACAATCCTTCCGCTCAACCAAGCGCGGCCAATGTTCCCGCGAGCGATTACGATATCGCGGCAACGGCAAGCTGGGATGTGGATCTGTTCGGCCGCCTGCGTTCCGGCGCGCTGGCCGCACGCGCCGATACCGATGCCGTAGCGGCGGCGTATGACGGCGTGCGCGTGGCCGTGGTTGCCGATACCGTGCTTGCCTATGTCGATTTGTGCGGTGCCAATCAGGCTCTCATCGTCTCACGAACCGTCGTTGCGGCTCAGCAGCGTGCAGTGACGATGGTCAGCGATCAACTGCGAGCGGGTGAGGTTTCCCCACTCGACTTGTCACAGGCCGCCACCTTGCTAGCGGCGGCGGAAGCGGGTGTGCCGCCATTCGAAGCGGCACGTGCCAATGCGCTGTATCGGCTGGCGACACTGCAAGGTGTCTCGCCGGCCGCCGCGCGCGAATGGCGCCTCGATTGCACGGCGGTCCCGACTTTGTCCGGCCGGCTGCCGATTGGCGATGGCGCCGCGTTGCTCCTGCGTCGCCCGGATATCCGCGAAGCCGAACGCCGCCTTGCCGCAGCCGCCGCGCGGATCGGCGTCGCGCGCGCCGATCTTTACCCGCGCCTCAACCTTGGCGGGGCGTTTGGCCTGCTTGGCGGCGGCTTTGCCGCCACCGCATCGCCGCTGATCTCCTGGGCCTTTCCCAACCAGGGGCCGGCCCGCGCGCGCCTGCAGCAGGCCCGCGCCACTGAACGGGCTGCGCTGGCCGGTTGGGACGTCGCGATCCTGCGCGCCCTTCGCGAAGTGGAAACGGCACTCGCTGCGCAGGATGCCGAGGCACGACGCCATCGCGCACTGGACGAGGGGGCGGTTCAGGCCGGCGATTATGCTCGCCGCGCCGCCGCCCGGGTGCGGCTTGGCGATGCAGCACCGCTGCTGCGCATCGACGCCGAACGCTCTCTCGCCTCGGCACAGCTCCAGCGCGCGCAGTCGAGTCTGTTGCTGGCGCAAGGACAAGTCGCCCTTTTCCGCGCACTCGGCGGCGGGTGGCAGCACGCGCCGGTTGCGGTAGTAGAGACACTATGAGAATCCTGATCGTCGAAGACGATGCCGAAACACGCAGCTTCGTCATGCGTGGGCTGAGCGAAGCGGGGCACCATGTGGCCGCCGCCGCCGATGGGCGCGAGGGCGTGTTCCTAGCCACTGACGGAGCGTTCGATGCAATCGTGGTCGATCGCATGCTGCCCGGCATCGACGGCCTGTCAGTGGTAAGGATGCTGCGCGCCGGTGGCAGCGCCACGCCGATTCTGATGTTGACCGCAATGGGCAGCATCGAGGACCGGGTCGAGGGGCTGAATAGCGGCGCGGACGATTATCTGGTCAAGCCGTTCGCCTTTTCCGAGCTGGCCGCGCGGATCAACGCGCTGGGTCGCCGTCCTACGTCTCAGGCCGAACCCAATCGGCTAAGCGTCGGCGACATCGAACTCGATTTCGAACGCCGGACGGTCAAGCGCGCTGGTCGTCGAGTCGTGCTCCAGCCGCGCGAATTCGCGCTCCTAGCTGAGCTGATGCGCAATCCCCGGCGGGTGATGACGCGCACCATGCTGCTCGAGCGGGTGTGGGACTTCGACTTCGACCCCAAGACCAATATCGTCGAGACGCATCTCAGCCGGCTGCGCTCCAAGCTCAACGCCGGTTTCGATGACGATGCGATCGAAACGATCCGCGGTGCCGGCTACATGATCCGCAGCGGCTGATGCGGCGCTCGTTGAGCCGGCTTTGGCGCTCGACCTTCGGGCTGGCGGCGATCGTCAGCGCGGTGCTCGCCCTGGCAACGCTGGCGATCGGCGGCATCGCCTATCAGGTGACGCATGAAGCGCTGGAGGAGCAGCTCGATCATCGCACCGCAACCGAGACACGCGCCCTGCTGGCCGAACCCGGCGCCGATCGGCTCGCCGCACTGGCCGCCGCGATTCGCCGGCGCGAAGCTGTCGCCGAGATCGACCATCTCGGTTATATACTGATCAATGCGCATGGCCGTCGGATCGCCGGATCGCTTGATGCCGCGGCGCCGACAGGGCTTGGATATGAGGAATTTCTCCATCATGCCGACGGGCGGATCGCACAGTCGCTGACCACCGCCGTGCCGGGAGGCGGGCGGCTGGTGGTTGCCGCCGATCGCGGCGCATTGGGCCAGACCGACCGCAACCTGCTGATCCTGTTCGCGGTCGCATTCGGCGCGATGCTGTTGCTCGGCGCGGGCGGAGCCTGGACGGTCGGTGCCATTACCGCCTCGCGCCTCAACCGAATCGATCGTGCAGCGCTCGCGATCATCGGCGGAGACTTGCAGCGACGCATGCCCGTCGATGGATCGGGCAGTGAATTCGATCGCGTATCGACGACGCTCAACCGCATGCTCGACCGGATCGGCGCACTGATGGACAATCTGCGCCAGGTGTCGAGCGACGTCGCGCATGACCTGCGTACCCCGCTTACCCGGCTCAGCCATCGACTCGACGAAGCGCTGGCCACCGGCGACGGCGCGGCGCGCGATGACGCAATCACCGCAGCCGCCGCACAGGCCGAAGAACTGCTCGAGATATTCGCGGCATTGCTGCGTATCTCCGAGGTCGAGGCGATGGGTGTGCGGCGTCATTTCCGCCGTGTCGCGCTGGGTGACGCGATCGGCGACCTGCTCGACACCTATCGTCCCGACGTCGAGGCAAGCGGCCATCTGCTGGTGGATTCGGTCGATCGTGCGGTCACCCTGGTCGGCGACCGCCGACTGCTTCTCCAGCTGGCCAGTAATCTGCTCGACAACGCCCTGCGGCATACGCCGCCCGGCACGACGATCAGCGTCGCGCTGACCACCGACGATGACGGCGTAATCCTGACCGTTGCCGATGACGGCCCTGGTGTCGGCGCGGACGATGCAGGTCGATTGTTCCAGCGCTTCAGCCGCACCGAACGCAGCCGGTCGTCGGACGGCCACGGACTTGGTCTTGCACTGGTCCAGGCCATCGCGACAGCGCATCATGGCGCCGCGCGCCTGCGCGATGGTCGCGGCTTTGCGGTCGAGGTCCGGCTTTCGACGCCGCGCTGAACATTACCGTTTCCATAGGGCGGCTATACGATCACCGTAGGACTATGATCGGGTGACGGCGGCGCGTGTCCTCGCGCGACAAGATCGATCATCGTCCCTCTCCTATCCAATGAAACCAGCGGCGTAGAAAGCCACGCCAAGCGCGGAGGTGGTCGCAAGCGTGACGATCACGCCGGTATTGAATTTGAACATCGCGACCATGGCACCGGCCGACAGCAGCAGCGCCCAGGGGTCGAGGCTTGATGGCACGGGCAAGTCGAAACGGAGCGCACCGACCGACAACGGGGTGACGGCCCGAAACAATGTGTGAAGCGCGAACCAGATCGCGAGGTTGAGCACAACGCCAACCACAGCCGCCGTGATCGCCGATAGCGCACCGGCAAGTGCGGCATTGCCGCGCAGCCGTTCGATGAAGGGGGCCCCGAGGAAAATCCACAGGAAGCAGGGCACGAACGTCACCCACGTCGCGAGCAACCCGCCGAGCGTTCCCGCCAGCAACGGTGGGAGCAATCCGGGGTGACGATAGGCCCCGAGGAATCCGACGAACTGGAGCACCATGATGAGTGGACCCGGCGTCGTTTCCGCCATGCCCAGCCCGTCCAGCATCTCGCCGGGAGAGAGCCAGTGGTAAGACTGCACAGCTTCCTGAGCGACATAAGCGAGCACGGCATAGGCTCCGCCGAACGTCACCATTGCCATCGTCGAGAAGAAGGTCGCGATCTGACTGAACACGCTGCCGGAGCCAAGCAGCAGCAGGAGTGCTGCGACCGGCAACAGCCAGAGCGCCAGCCAGATCAGCGCGACCCGCAATGATTGTCTGAATCCCGGATTGGCGTGGGCGGGAAGTTCTTCGCCAAGCAAGGTATCGGCGTCGGCGACAATCTCGCCGCCACTGGATCCGTGGCCGCCGCCTGCCTTGAATGCTGTGGCGCCGCGCCGCCCGCCGACAAAGCCGATGATACCTGCCGCAAGAATGATCACCGGGAACGGAACACCCGCGAAGAAGATCGCGACGAAGGCGGACGCGGCGATCACGCGCATGGTGGTGTTCCTGAGCGAGCGCTTTCCGATGCGCATCACCGCCTGAAGCACGATTGCCAGCACCGCCGCCTTCAGGCCGAAGAACAGAGCGGAGACGATCCCCAGCTTACCGTAGAGGGCATAGACCCAGCTGAGCGCCATGATCGACAGCGCGCCGGGCAATACGAACAGCACCCCCGCGACGATCCCACCACGCGTCCGGTGGAGCAGCCAGCCGATATAGGTGGCAAGCTGCTGCGCCTCCGGCCCGGGCAGCAACATGCAATAGTTCAGCGCATGGAGAAAACGATGCTCGCCGATCCAGCGTTTCTCCTCGACCAATATGCGGTGCATCACCGCGATCTGACCGGCAGGACCACCGAACGACAGCGCGGCAATTCTGAGCCAGACCCAGAAGGCTTCGCCGAGTGTAACCGGCTGCGGACGCTGGGGCGCGGCGTCGAGTACCACGGCGGTCACGGGCGCTCTCCGCGCGCCTTATGCGCCGTCCAGTCATGCGTTTCCCCGCGCGCATCGCGGCACCAGCGATAGAGCGCGTCATACATCAGCATTCCGGCATCGAGTTGTTCGAGGTCGTCGGCATACATGCGCGACAAGCCCAGCGACATGGCGAGCAACCCCGCCGCTTCCGGCACGATGTCAGGGCGCGCCGTGTCGGCCCCGCGCACGATGGTGGCCAGATGTGCAAGAGCGGGAAGCGTTCCCAATCCGAACGTTTCAACCATCACATCGAAAGTGCATCGGTCGCCATCGTGGCTCCACCGAACACCTTCAATATCGAACGGCGTCGCACTGAATCGCTCGGCAACCCCCGGGACTTCCGATGGCGTAACGAACAGAAACACCGCGTCAGGATCGACGAAGCGGCGGATCAGCCACGGGCAGGCGATGCGATCAACCTTGGGTCTTGCTCTTGTCACCCAGATCGTTCGGCCTCGCGCATCGCGAGGTGGCAGCGCCGCTTCGGGCACCATCGGATAGCCCGCAATGCCCCAGCCGAGCGCGCCGCCATCCAGCACCTCAGCCCCGACCCCCGATTGACGCAGCCATGCGGCAACGCCCTCGCTGAGCTTTTGACCCTTCTGGCAAATGACGACCGCGCTCTGTCCGGCGAATGCGGGTCCCCATTCGGCGACGGTGGCGAAATCGTGGCGGACCGCGCCCGGCACCAACCGGGCATCCGCGGCAAAATCTTCGGCGGTCCGAACGTCGATGATCGCGGGGCCGCCAGGCGTCCCGATCAGCTTGAGCAATTTGTCAGGAGAAATCGAATTAATGGCGGGCATGGTGCGTCCTCATACGGTTGGGACGCGATGCTTTGGCGTGCCGCCTCGTGGGGAGATCGCAATCCCCATACCCTGATTACAGTGCCTTGGCGTGCTTCTGTCAAGCCACGGCGTGACAATGGTCACAATCATCCTGATGGTCTAGCGTCGCCTGATACCTGCCAAGTTCGTTATCGGAAAACATCCGCAGAAGCGGCTTACTCAGCTATGATGTCAGCCTCGCCCTCACGGAAAAATATGAACGCCCACTCCAATACGGAGGTTCATTCATTGGCCGACGCCCCCGGCCAGAGCGTATCACGGTTGTCGATCATATCGGTTGAACCACCCGATAATGGCCTCGACCCTGGCCGCGGACTGACTTGGACGGGCGGCCATTTCGTGGAATGCGCCCGGAACCCTGAGCAGGCCGGTCGGGACACCACGATATTGCAGCGCGCCGTAGAATTGCTCTGCTTCCGCGATCGGCGTGCGCACATCCTTCTCCCCAACCACCACCAGAGTCGGTGTTTTGACATTGGAGACCAGCGACAGCGGCGAATGCTTCCAATAGCCCTCCGGATCCTCCCAGGGTGCTTTGCCGATCCAGTTGCTCATCACCTTGTATCCGGCATCCGACGTCAGCGCGAGGCTGGTCCAGTTGATCGCCGGGCGCTGGGACGCGGCGGCGCGGAATCGGTCGGTCTTGCCAACGATCCAGGCCGTCATGATTCCACCCCCGGACCCTCCGGTCACGAACAGGCGGTCGGGATCGGCAAATCCTTGCGCGACCGCAGCATCCACAACGCTCATCTGGTCGCTATAGTCGATACCGGGATAGTCGCGACTGATCGCATTGGCGAACCTCTCGCCATAGGAGGTCGAACCGCGCGCGTTGGCATAAACGACGACATAACCGGCCGCCGCGTAGAGTTGGTCGTCGGTCGAGAAATAGGGTCCGTAATGCAGGAACGGGCCGCCATGTATCTCCAGGATCATCGGATATCGACGCGAGCGGTCAAAGCCCGGCGGCATCAATACCCAGGCGTCGATCGGTGTGCCGTCGGATGCGGTCACCTTTAGCGGCGCCAGCGCGCCCAGCGATCGTTTGTCCAGCAATGCAGCGTTGAGCCGGGTCAACCGCTTGACCACATCGTCGCGAACGATCGTCACGTCGGCGGGGTGATCGAAACCGCCCTGCGGGATGGCGACGGTGCCGTCCCGCGCGACCGAGAACGCACCACCGCTATAGGGAAGATCGAGGCCGCTATCGGCCAGCCCTTCCGCGAGAGGGCGAACGATGCCGCCCAATTCGAACCGGACCACCTTGTTGACGCCCCGGTCCTCCAGCGCAGCAAAGAGGCTGCGCCCGTCCGCCGCCCAGGCCGGGGTGTTCAGGCTGCGGTCGAGATCTTCGTGCGCGACGCGGACATGACCGCCATCGGCATCCATGACGTAGATCTTGCGATTTTCGTAGGGACGGCGGCGGTGATCGTCATAACCGCTAAAGGCGATTGTCCGGCCATCGGGCGAGACAGCCGCTGAGGCCGCCGGACCGTCAAGCTGCGTCAATCGTGTCAGCGCGCGTGCGGCAAGCGAGACCCGATAGATCGCGCTGCGATAGCTGTCGGTTTCCCAACCCTTGTCGCGACGACCGGTGAAGACCAGCGACAGACCATCCCTTGCCCATGACACGGGTCCGGCGTCATCATATGGGCCAGAGGTCAGTTGCCGGGGCGTCCCGCCAGCTGCAGGCACCATGAAAACATGATCATAACCGGGATCGAGATCGCCCTTCCCGTCCTTGTGGTACATGGCGCGGGTCGTGAGCGTGATCGGCTTGGCCCAGTCGGCGCCAACCGGCTTGACCAGTGTCGTTCCAAGCGTCTCGGGCGGCGCCGAGGCATGCATGATGAAAGCGATCTTCGCACAATCCGGCGACCAGGACAAAGCCGAGGCCGGGCTGACCAGCGTGGCGATACGAACGATGCTGCGCGAGGCCAGCGCATAGGTGAACAGGCCCCGCGCCTGCCCCTTCGGCGCGGCCGTGAATGCCAGCAACTTGCCGTTCGCGCACCAGCGCGGCTGCGCGCCGGTGGCAGCTACACCGCCGAGCGGCCGCTGCACGCCGCTATGCGTGTCGACCAGCCAGATCGATTCCAACCCCTCATCGGCCATGATGTCGTTGCTGATCCGGACATAGGCGATCTGATTGCCGTCAGGACTGATTTGCGGATCGCTCGCCTGGGTCAGGCGAAAAATGTCCTGAGCCTGAAACTTGACCGGCGCCGCTGGCGCTCCCGCCATCGCCACCCCCGACATCGCAGCCAAACCCGTCGCAACCAGTGTGCGCAACGCCGCCATCTATCTTCCCCTCATACGCGCATCGATACCGTCAATGAATGACGATCCCGCAAGGCAGGCGGCTCTTGACCGGGTTGCGCAACACCCGATCCGAGAACATGACGCCCCGCCTTTATAGACGCAATCCAGCAAGCTCCGGGGATCACGGCGATGCCCGGGTTGGAATGCCGTTCACATATCGACCCGAAGCGAGAGCGAGTAGACCCGCGGCCGGATGAGATAATAATCCGCATACCCGTCCGTCCCGGTTCCGGTCGAATAATAGCCATAGCTGGCCTGGGAAACGCCCTTCGAATTGAACAGGTTCGAAACACCCAATCCAACCTCGAAGCGCCCCTTAGACACTTTCGCACGCAGATCGGCCGTAGTGTAAGCCGGCAACATGAGCGCGCTGTCGATCTGGGCCTGGCGCTTGCCGGTATAGGTCAGCGTGCCGGACAAGCTCAGTTCCGTACCGGATGGCCCCGCCGTGACGAATTCCGGCTGAAAACTTGCCTGCAGCTTCGGCGTGCCCGGCAAGCGTGTGCCCGCCGGAACCTCGAAATTACCAGTGTAGCCGCCCGCGACATCCGTCGCGAAGTTGCGCGTACTTTGGAACGGCGCCTTGGTCTTGGCATCGGTGTAGGTCATGCTGCCGTTGAACCGCAAACCCTCGACCGGGCGCCAGCGTATCGCGAGTTCAGCCCCCTTCGACACAGCCTTGCCCACGTTCGAGATGACCAGAAAGCCATTCCGATCGGCCGATGTGATCTGAGGATTCTTCCAGTCGATATAAAAGGCGCCGACATCCACATTGAGCGTCGACGTCGGGGCCAGGCGAATGCCCGCTTCATAATTCCAGAGATTGTCGGACTTGTATTCCGCCGCGCCCGGCGCAGTATTCACCCCGCCGAACCGGAAGCCTTTCGCGGCCAGCGCGTAAAGCACCGTGTCACCGGGCAGCCGGTATCTGGCCTGGAACTTCGGCGTAAAGCCGCTCTCGGTGTGCGTCAGCGACCGGGTATTGGCACTGGATGCCAGCGCGGCGGTCCGGACCTGATCGAAACTGACGCTGGTATGAAAATACCGTCCGCCCGCGCCCAGTTCCAGCCCGCCGATATCCAGTTCGACCTCTCCGAAAACGGCACGCTCCTTCGCGATGCCGTCGCGCGAGACGTTGAAGTATAAATCGTCATGGACCGGATCGTTCGCACCAACCAGGAAGACGTTCTGCGTCCGGTGAAAATTCACATCCTGACCAAAAACGCCGATCAACCAGTTGAAACGACCTTTTTTTGCTGAGGCCGCACGAAATTCCTGCGAAAAACCGTTGGAGTTGCGGGCCTCGATGTTGCGCGCTTCGGTGACTTGCGGAAATGGCCCGAAGCCCAGAAAATCTTCGGAAGGAACATCGATCCCGGTGGTGACATCCGGCACGAGGAGCCGGGTGAGATCGCCGTTCGCATTTCTCGTCTTGCTCTGATGCGCCGTCAACGAAGTCAGCTTCACTGGCCCGAGGAGATAATTCACCTCAAGCTTCGCCATGCTGAAGCGCGAATTGTAGGACGAGGGATGGCGCGAGTTATAATAGCGCACATCCGGCCCTACCGAGGCCGACGTATCACCCTGATGCGATTCCTGATAGATATACAGGCCGTCGATCGTCAGCCGGTCGTCGGGCCGGTATAGCGCGAGAACGCGGCCGCCCTTTACCGATCGGCCATTCACATTCTTCTCGTTCGTGCCGATATTGTCCTGATAGCCGGGGTCGTTCTGATATTGCCCGACGAACCGCAGTGCGAACGTGTCGGAGACGACCGGCAGATTCAGCGCGGCATAAACCGAGGCCTGAGCTTCGCCGCCCTGCGCGACATCCGCCGTCACCATCATCGAACCGCCCGTGTCGGCGAGGTCAGGCTTCTTGAACGTGTAGTTGACCGCACCGCCCAGCGAACCGGAACCATAAAGCGCGCCCTGCGGCCCGCGCAGCACTTTCACCGCATCAAGATCGAACGCCGAAATATCGGGCGTCGACACATATTGGAACGGATCGGTGAACGGCACGTCTTCGATATAGATTCCGGTCGGCAACTGCCCGACGCTGGTATTGTCGGACGACGTGCTCGTGCCGATACCGCGGATCGACAGCAATGAGCCATCAGCGGATCCCTTGTTGAACTGAACGCCCGGGGTCAGTTTGAAGATGTCTTCGGCGTCCTTGGCGCCCGCCTTTGTCAGATCCTCGGACGACACGACATTGACGGTACCCGCAACGTCGCGGATATTCTGCGCGCGCTTGCCGACGACGACGATGTCCCCCTGCTCGGCCGGGGCCGCAGGCTCGTCCTGACCTTGGCTCGCAACATCCTGCGCCATCGCGACGCCGCTCTGCAAGAAGACCGCCATGGCCATCGTCGACCCGACAATTTTAAGCAATCGGACCGGAGTACAAATCCTCTTTGACATCCCTAGCATCCTCACTGAATTAAAAATCCCGCGGAACGGCTATCACTTTCCCTCAAGCCGACCGTAACACCATTTTTATGGTTGTTTAATTTTACTTCTATCAACCAAGCCCACGTATTTTACAGAAATATGCGCCACATTACTTACTGGTGTTGCCATTATACTTTGACGAAATCCATTCTCGATAAAGCACATTAGGATAAGTGATCATGCCAGCCCAATGCCGGATCGGCATATAATCATGCAGGGCAGCGGCTGAATTCGCTGTGGCGGAAAGCTGCCATGCCCGGCCTTTGCTGCACGCGGTCACCGGTCACGGATCAAAGAAATGCGCCAAGCGCCTGCAGCAAATCCTGCGACGCCTCCTCTTGCGGGCTGTGTCCGCAGTCGATCGGACGGCCGCTGACATCACGCGCCTTGTCGCGCCAGGTGGCGAGCACGTCATACAGTGCGCCAACCGTACCGCGGCCACCCCATAGCGCCAGAAGCGGGGCTTCGATCCGGCGATCGCAGTCTTCGGCATCATGTTCCAGATCGATGCCGGCGGCGGCGCGATAATCCTCGCAGATCGCGTGACGCGTGGCGGGATCGCGATAGCAGCGCCGATACTCCGCCAGAACCCGTGGATCGACGACGCCCTTGACCTTGATCTGCCCGGTCAGATGGCGATCGAGAAAGAAGTCCGGATCGGCTGCGATCATCCGTTCGGGAAGATCGAAGGGCTGGATCAGGAAGAACCACCAGAAATAGCGTGTCGCGAATTCCTTGTCGGTCCGATCATACATCGTCGCGGTCGGCGCGATGTCGATCAGGACGAGACGATTCACCTGTTCGGGATGATCCAGCGCCATACGGTGCGCCACGCGTGCGCCCCGGTCGTGACCAACCACGGCGAAGCGGTCGAATCCCAGCCATCGCATCACCGCGACCTGGTCAGCGGCCATCGCCCTTTTCGAATAATTCACATGATTGTCGCCACCCGGCGGCTTTGCGCTGTCGCCATAGCCGCGCAAATCCGTCGCGATCACGGTGAATCGTTCGGCGAGCGCCGGCGCGACCTTATGCCAGGTGAGGTGAGTCTGCGGATGCCCGTGCAGCAACAGAAGCGGCGGGCCGGAGCCGCCAATTGCCGTGCGGATACGGACCCCTTCCGCGTCGATGTCATACCAGCGAAACCCTGGCATCAGGGCGGGATACCCGACGATCCCGGTCATCGGGCCGATTCCTCGACCAGCCAGGGATGTTCGGCAAGATAGGCTTGCTGAAAGGAATGAATTCGCGCCGAATGAGTGAGCGTATCGCCGATGCGGTCCAGCCCGAGCAGCAGCGCACGCCGGACATCGGGGTCGATCCCGAAATCGATCGACACGTCCCCGGCGATGATAATCCGCTTTTCCAGATCGATGGAGATCAGGCCGGTATCGTTGGACAGGCAGGCCCCGAGCGACGCGATCTCAATCGGATCGAGTATGATCAGGAGCAGCCCGTTATTGGCGGCGTTGTCCGCGAATATGCCGGCAAAGCCAGTGCCGATAATGGCGCGTATCCCATATTGCAGCATCCCCCACACGGCATGCTCGCGCGATGAGCCGCAGCCGAAATTCGGCCCGACCAGCAGGAAGCGGGTATCCGCCATATCTGCGCGATGCAGCAGGAATTCCGGACGCTGTCGGCCTTCCGCATCGAACCGCAGATCGTGAAACAGACCCAGTGCCAGACCGGCGCGGTCGATGCCCTTCAGAAATGCTTTCGGCATGATCACATCAGTGTCGATGTTCGCTGCGGGCATCGCGGCGATACGCCCGGTCAACTGCGTGAAGCGCTCCATCACATTGTCTCCGGCGATGGAAAGCGCCGCACATCGACGAGCTTGCCGGTGACCGCCGCAGCCGCCACCATTGCCGGGCTCATCAGATGCGTTCGTCCGCCAATGCCTTGCCGCCCCTCGAAATTTCGGTTCGTGCTCGACGCACACCGCTCGCCGGGCGCCAGCATGTCATCGTTCATCGCCAGACACAGCGAGCATCCCGACTGACGCCACTCGAAACCGGCATCGATGAAAATCCGGTCCAGGCCCTCGGCCTCCGCCTCACGCCGCACGGTGCTGCTGCCCGGCGAGATCATCGCGCGAACCCCAGGTGCGACCTTCCGTCCGTCGAGAATGCGCGCGGCATCGCGCAGGTCAGTGATCCGGGCATTGGTGCAGGACCCGATAAAGGCCCGATCGATCGATATACCCTGCAGCAGCATATGCGGCTCCAGTCCCATATAGGCGATCGCGCGCGCGACGTCCGCCTGGCGGTCGATCGGCATATCGTCGGGATGAGGGACGCGATCGCTGATTGCCAAAGCCTGATCCGGACTGGTTCCCCAGCTGACCATGGGCGGGACATCCTCGGCGCGCAGCACGACTTCGGCATCGAAATGCGCCGCCGCATCGGTCACCAGTTCCGCCCATTGTTCACGCCCCCGCTCCAACATCGCCGCCGGAGGCGTGCGCGGGCGGCCCGAAATATAGTCGAGCACCTTGTCGTCGGGGGCCATCAACGCCACCCGCGCGCCACATTCGACCGCCATGTTGCACATGGTCATGCGCGCCTCGACCCCCAGGGTGCGAATGGCTTCGCCCGCGAACTCCAGCGCATAACCGGCCGCTCCGCCCGCCCCGATCAGCCGGATGACCGCCATCACCGCATCCTTTGCGGTCACACCCGTTGGCAGGCGCCCGTCGATCGTCACGCGCATATTCTTCAGCCGGTGGTAAATCAGCGTCTGTGTCGCCAGCAGATGCTCGATATCCGACGTCCCGATGCCGAACCCGACGGTGCCGAACGCGCCATAAGTCGTGGTGTGACTATCCCCGGCGGCGATGACCAGTCCGGGCAGAACCCAGCCGAGATCCGGCAGGACGACATGTTCGATGCCTTGCCGAGGATGCAGCACGTCATAGATCTCGATCCCGAAATCGCGACCGTTCTGCACGAAATAATCGATCTGCCGCTGCGCACCGCCGTCGCTGCTGCCGGCACCGCGCGCGGGATCGGTCGAATTGACATGATCCACCACGCCCAATGCGGCTTCAGGCCGCCAGACCCGCCGTCCGGCATCGCGCAGCCCGCTGAACGCTTGCGGGCTGGTATATTCGTTCAACACCGTCCGATCGATATACAGCAGCATCCGTTCTCCGGCGCCTTCGGCCTCGCCGAAGGACAAGATCCGATGCCGATCGATGATCTTGTCGTAGAGCGTTCGCGACGCTGGCATATCATTCCCTCTTGGCGGTTTGCGAAAGCGGGACTTACAGTGCGCGTAACGTCCGTTACCAATGCCGGGAATTTATCAAACCATGCGACACACGCGGTAACATGGACACAATGTGGCTCGAAGACTTCATCACGCTCGCCGATGAGATGAACTTCTCGCGGGCGGCCGAAGCGCGCAATATGACTCAGCCCGCCTTCAGTCGCCGGATCCGCGCGCTTGAAGACTGGATCGGTGCGACATTGGTGGATCGTGACACGCACCGGATCGCATTGACCGAAGCGGGTTTCGCCTTTCGCGGCATTGCCGAGGAAATCCTGCGCAGGCTGTCGCTCGGTCGCGATCAGGTCCGTGAGATCGGGCGGGCGCAAGTCAGCGAATTGCGTTTCGCGTCCACTCACGCTCTCTCAGTGACATTCTTCCCATCCTGGCTTCGCAGCCTGGAGGACGGATGGGATGTGGGCACCGTCACGCTCGTTGCCGACCATATGACCGCGTGCGAGCGTTTCATGCTCGAAGGTAAGGCCGACTTCCTGCTGTGCCACCATCATCCGGCCGCATCCCATCGGCTCGATCCCTCGGGTTTTTCATCGCTGCATTTGGGTGACGATGTCCTGCTGCCCGTTTCTGCTACGACATCCGATGGCGCCCCGATTCATCGCCTGCCGGGCACCGACGCCAATCCACTGCCCTATCTCGAGCTCGAGGACCGGTCAGGCATGGGGCGGATTTTACAGGCGGCGAAAGTGGTCGGCAGCGGGATCACCGCGCTGCAACCGGTCTTCAGATCGCATATGGCCAGCGTTCTCCTGACCATGGCGCGCGATGGACGCGGCGTCAGCTGGACCCCGCTGAGCCTCGCCGAAGCCGACCTCAACGAAGGACGACTGGCGCTGGCCGGCGACGATCGCTGGCATATCCCAATCGAAATACGGATATTCAGGCCGCGAGCGAGACGGAGCCAGAGAGTCGAGGCATTCTGGGACATGCTGAAAGCCCGAAGCGCATAGCCGGGGCCGGGCGGAGCCCGTCGTGATCCTGCCCTATCTTGCCGGCTTATACTCCAGTATCTGCGTCGACACGGCAGCCGCGCGCACATCGTCGGGATTCATGACGATCTTCTTCAACTCGTTGGTCTCGTGCATCATCGTCTGGTCCGAGAGGTGCGGGTTGCCGACCCCATGCGGATCGATGAACCGACTTTGCCCGCCGGCATCGACCACCGAATAGAGCGCGGGGTGATCGGGGTTAAGCTCCATCAATCCGACCCAGCCCTCACCGCCATTGTGCGGGGCCATTGTCGGCCCGATCCGAAGGATGGCTGACAAACGGTTCGATGGGTTGTCGTCATCGGGAAGTTCCGGACGATCAGCCCTTTTCGCGGCTACATCGTAATATTTCCAGAAAACCGGCATCCGCCAATCGGTCATCGCCTTGCCGGGAAATTGCGGCTTGATCTGCCCGACGGTCGCCTTGATCGTCTCGACCAGCACGGCATTGCGATCGCGGCCGTGGAAATAATCGAACGCAAGCGGAGCACCGGCCTTGTCGCCCTGGAATGCGCGCAACAACAGGCTGGTCTGATATCGCAGATATCGTCCTTCATCGACCTTGCTCCACCAGTCGCCGAGATCCTTGCCAAAGACCATGGCGGGCGCGACGTTCAGCCAGGTCCGGAACAAGGTCAGCCCGGGATTGTCATATCGATAGTCGGCATCAAGGTCTTCGTAGAGGCCGTTATAGGACAGCATGAGCTCGCCGGCCTGCTTCACCTCCGCATCGTCGCTGGCGGCAATCGCCGCGCGAATGTAAGGCGCAAAGAATGCCGGTGTCGTCTGCGTCCGATCCTGCGCGCCCATCGCATTGAAAATCTTGCGATTGAACTCGCGCATGTCCAGCAGCGTGATCGCATTGTTCGAGGCGGCGAGTTGATTGCCCAGCCAGGTCCGGAATGTCGCGCCGATACGGGCATCATTCCCTTCGGTCGACCAGCTCGTGGCCTTGCTGTTCCAGCTATGGATATAGCCCTGGCGCGGGTTGAGCATGTGCGGCCGCTCCTGCGGCGTCAGGAAGCCGGCCCATTCATACTCGCCGGTGCCTGGCGTCGGCAGGCGCGGATCCGCCCCAGGTGCCAGCTTCGGCAAGTTACCAGCTTCCCAGAATGCAATCTGGCCATCCTCGCCACCATAACAGATGCCCAGATTCCAGCCGACGCGATCCACGCCCTTCGTTTCGAAATCCGACAAGCTCTTCGCCCGCGCCATTTCGACGATCCCGACCCAGGTATCCAGTTCCTTCCCGCGGAGACCAAAACGATGGGAGTAGGCGACGCCATGTTCCACATCCCAGTTCACGATCGGGCCATGGATCGTCCAGGCGACCTCATGCGTGAGCGGATCGCCGCCCTTGACCATGATGGTCTCGGTCCGATGCTCCATGGTCTTCCAGCGGCCCTTGAACCAATATTGATATCGGTTCGCCGGGTTCAGGCGCTCGGCGAAAATCGTATTCGCCTGCGCCACGCCCGATGTCAGCAGCCAGCCATGCTGCACGCCACGTCCCATGAACGGCGGCCCCCAGCCGTTGAAACTGAAGCCCGTACTGTCGAACCCGCCGCCATTGAGATGGATTTCCGGACCATCGGCGGTGGCCTCCATCATCAGCACATGACCACTCGCCGACTTTTTCGGGCCGATGACCAGGCAGCGGCTGGCTTCCTTGGGCAGCTCCGCCGGAACGGTCGCGATCTGTTGCAGCGATCGGAGATCGACCGCTCCGGCCTGTAACGACAAATGGGTTGCGACGGGCATTGGCCGGGCCGGCGCCAAATCCTCGCCCCGGGGTATCGCCGTGGGTGAATCAGGATCCGAAATCGGCACGACGTCGTCGAAAATCTGGCGTCCGACCTTTTCGCCATAACGAGTGGTCATCGCGTTCAGAAACTGGAGGTTCTGTAACTCGGAGCCTTCGCGCCCACTCGGGACGGACGCGATGTAACCGAGATAGTCGGTCAGGGTCCACGGCGTCAGCTTGATGCCCCAGCGGATGAACTCCAACGGCATCTTGTGCTCGGGATCGGCGTTGACCTCGCCGATCGCGCGATTGACCCCATCGACGAACGCCTGGATCATCAACTGATGCTCGATCGGAATGGCCCGGTACATGCGCATCAGTTCGGCGCTGGAAAGCTGCCGATCGCGGCCGGTCTTGTCCGATTCGATCGCTGATTTACCCAGGATTTCGGCGCGCCGACCGGTCGCGCCACGCCGGGCAAGCTCCATTGCCGCCAGGCGATCCTGCGTTTCGGCATAACCTGCGCCAAACATGATTTCGGCTGATGTCTTGGCAAAGATGTGCGGCACGCCCTTCGCATCCCGGTAGATCGTCACCTGATCGTGCTGAGCACTGTCGGCATTGGCCGACTGCCGTTGAGCGTCGACCGCCGAGGCGAGGAACAGGGCCGCAAGAAGAGCCGTGCTTTTGCCGGTTACGGTCACGAAATTTGCCAGTCGCATGATGCGCCCTTCGTCAGGATGTTTTTGAAAGAAATCGTTCGGCAAGTGTCGCCCACAGCGCTGCGCCCACCGGCGCGACTGTGTCGTTGAATTCATAATGCGCGTTGTGCAGCATCACGGCGCCGGCCCCCTGGTCACCATTGCCGATCAGCAGGAAACAGCCCGGTTTCTCCTCCAGATACCGTGCGAAATCCTCGCCCCCCATCGTCGGTTCGTCGAGATCGACGAAGCCGTCTTCGCCGACAAGCGAGATGGCGATCTCGCGGACGCGCGCGAACATATCGGGTGGGTTGTGCATCGCGGGATAGCCCCGGTCATAGCTCAGTTCCGCATGGGCACCGAAGGTCGATGCGACGCTGGTCACGATCTCCTCCAGCCTCGACTGCACGATATCCTGCGTCGCCCTGGACAGGGTACGAACGGTTCCTGCCAATGTGGCGGTTTCGGGGATGACGTTGAACGCCGTGCCCGCCGCTACCGTACAGATAGACACTACGGCGCTGTCGAGTGGATTGACCCCGCGCGACACGATGCTTTGCAGCGCGATCACCATATGCGCCGCGACCAGCACGGGATCGACCGCAAGGTGCGGGCGAGCAGCGTGACCACCACGGCCGGTAATGACGATCTCGAAACGATCGGCCGCCGCATACATCGGCCCCGCCCGGCCGGCCAGCTTGCCGGCGGCCAGACCGGGGCGATTATGAATGCCGAAGATGGCCTGCATCGGGAAACGATCGAACAGGCCATCCCGGATCATGGCGCTGGCGCCGCCGGCCGGGTCGCCATCCGCTCCCGAATAGCCAAGCGCTTCCTCGGCGGGCTGAAAGATGAAATGAACCGCGCCATCGAAATTGCGTGTTGCGGCGAGATATTTGGCAGCGCCGAGCAGCATCGTGGTGTGCCCGTCATGGCCGCATGCATGCATAACACCCGGAACGACCGATGCATGGTCCGAGGCGCGCAGTTCCGTCATCGGCAGCGCGTCGATATCGGCACGGATGCCGATCGCGCGGTCCGACTGCCCCACCCGCAACGTGGCGACGATGCCGGTTCCACCGATACCGGTATGAATGTCTTCGATCCCGAACTCGCGCAGCTTGCCGATGATGAACGCTGCGGTGCCGTGCTCCTGAAAACCAAGCTCGGGATGCTGGTGGAGATGTTGGCGCCAGCGTGCCAGTTCCGGCTCGAGAATGGAAAGATCGATGGTCAAAGCCTTGCCTCGTCGACGATGAGTTAGTGGGTGCGGATGACTATCACGCCGTGGCGTGCGCCCCTTCCCGTATTTCCTGGTGACGCGACGCTATCGGCATCGCCAGACCCGACACCACACCGGCCAGGCTGGCGGCAATCAACCACCAGGCCGGAACCAGCGGGTCCCCCGTTACCTTGAGCATCCATGCGATCAGAAACTGCGCGCTGCCGCCGAAGATCGACACGGCCAGCGTATAGGTCAGCGCATAACCCAGGCTGCGGCGATCGCGACGGAATCCTTCCGCCAGGCAGACATTGGCCGGCGCGGTGCACAATGCGTAGAGCGCAGTCAGGATGAAGGCCCCCACCGCAAGCGTCGTAAGCGACGGATATCGCGTGATCTGAACGAAGATCGGATAGATGAGCAGCAACAGGCCGATCCGCGGCCACACGATCAACGGCCGCCGGCCCAGGCGATCGGAAAGCCACCCACCCAGCAATCCGAATACGAACAGGCAGGATCCGGTAATGGCCGTGGTGGTAAAGGCGGTGACGGTATCGAGCTTCAATATGCTGACCGTATAGGTGTTGAAATATTGCAGCGTGTAATTGGTGATGGTTCCCGAAAGGATCAGGACCAGCCCGGCGGTCACGACGCGGGCAAACGGCAATTCCTCGCTTTCCAGTTCGGACGTGGAGCCTTGGTGAAGCGTTTCCGGAATGATCCGGCGCAAATAGAAGCCGATCGGCAGAAGGACAGCCCCCAGCAGGATTGCGATACGCCATCCCCAGTCCGTCACTGCGCTGGCCGGCAGAATCCAGGATATGACAAGCCCGATAATCCCTGCGGAAAGCACCGCCACGCCCTGGCTTGCGATTTGCCATGCGCCATAGGAGCCTCGACGATTGGCGGGAGCAGCCTCGATCAGCAAGGCTGTCGTGGGGCCGACTTCACCACCGAGCGCAAACCCCTGAACGAGGCGCGCCAGCACGACGATGATTGCGCTCCCTATGCCCAATACGGAAGAAGGCGGCGTCAAGCCGATCACCAGTAGCGCCCCGCCCATCAGGGAGAAGCTGAGCAGCATGGCCGGCTTGCGGCCCGCCCTGTCGCCGTAGCGGCCGATGACCGCAGCACCCAGCGGCCTGGCGAGAAACCCCACCGCAAACGCCGCCAGGGCCAGGAGCAGGCCATCCGATTTCCCCCCAAACAGACTGGCACCGATTTGCGGGGCAAAGAACAGAAAGATCGTAAAGTCGTAAAACTCGAGCGTGTTGCCAGCGACCAGGCCGGCGAGATGAGACGTTTTCAGCTTGGCCTCAGCTGGTTGGAAGAATCCCTGTCCCATTACGTGTCTCCCCTGCCGGCTCGACGGGCCGCTCTATCCACACTGTCCAAAAACTGCCCTGATTGTTCCAATGCCCATTTGACATAGATATATTCTCGCCGTGGAGCAGGGCGAAGTGGGGTCCGCGCGCCAGATGCGGCAGCGCTGACCGACAAGTGATCGCCGAACGACCGGATCGTCTTTGGGTCCAGTGTTCAGGGCTGCTCCAGCGCGCTCGGATCGGATTGGCACCGCGCTATTTCAGCATGAAAAAGCCGACGCCGCTGCTGAATGAAGCAAGAATAGATCGGCACCCGGCATCGCCTAACCGCGACGCCGGGTGCCGGTGGTAGCTCCGTTTGTTAATATCATGCAGGTGCTTCCGAAGACGTCGGTCGTGACGGCGCTCCTGCGGCTTGGCGTTGTATTTCCACTATCCCACGGGCATAGGCCGTCAGATGCGGGGCCGGTCGACCCTTCCTTTCCTGAATGCAGCCCGTTCACGGATCGCCGCCAGCGGCATTCGGGGGCTCAGCCTGCGTTCGGTCGCACAGGATGCGGGGACTTCACTCGGTGCGCTCAATTACAGCATTGGCGACAAGGCGGCATTGATTGCCCAACTCATCGACGAAGAGCGGGCAGAGCGCCGCGCCATGCACGGCATATGGCTCGAACGCACGGAAGAGCTCGATCTCGCCGTTCCGGAGACATTGTCGGCGATCGTCGCGGCCTATCTCGACGAAGCGGCGACCATGCGGCGTGACGCCGCGCTGACCGGCTGCGAGCTCCTGCTCGAAGCGGGCCTGGATCCGGCGAGCTACCCGGGAATCGCCGACCTGCTTGATGAAGAAGAGGGTTTCTGGAGCACATGCCTGGCGCGCGACCATGGCGTGCGGGCGCAGGCGTTCGGTCAGGCCATCGCCTGTTACTGCCGCGACGAACTGCCCTTTTCGATCGCGGCACCCCATGATCCCAATTATCGCCTGTTGCGCGCGGCGACCATTGATCGGCTCGCCGCCGGGCTGGCGGGAAGCGGCACCGGCCTCGCCAGCCATTTCGAAACGCTCGTCGCTGCCTGCGGCAGTCCCCAGGCAATGACGCCCTTGACGATCGACCTGCCCATGGGCTCGAAAAAAGCGGAACTGGCCCGCCATATTGCCGGGATCATCACCGATCGGGGCGTCGCGAACGTTACCCACCGTCTGGTCGCGGCGCGGGCCGGCGTGCCGAATTCAAGCATCGCCTATCACTTCCGCACACGCGTCGACTTGCTCGATGCCGGCATGGGGGCGCTGGTCCTGGACATGCGGCAAGAACTGAGTTCCGGCGTCGATCGCGATCTCTCGCGCCGTCACGGCCCGGCGGTCATCCGCGCAACCCATTCGATTGCGCTGGCGGCCGCGCGCGATCCCGCGCTGGTTCCGTTTGCGCTTGATATGCGCCGTCGCCGAGCAGAAAATGTGCGCTCGCTGGTCGGCGCGACGATTGGCGGTCCAGCGGGGCTTGACGACGCAGCGACCCAGGCAGCCATACTGGTGATGATCGGCTCATCCTTCGCGGTACAGGCACATGGCGGTAACGATCGGAATGCCTTCTCGCTCGACCGGTTGGCGGCATTGCGGGCAAGTTTCGCCACAGCCTGAGGGCCTTCAGGCCGAGCCGTCCTGAGCCATGCGCGCCAGCGATCCGGGTACCAGAACCGGCGAACGCGAACCGCGCCACTTGACGGTGCCTGAAAGTGCAATGATCGCTCCGGCCAGCCCCGACGCCACAGCGATCATGATACCCAGCGATCGGAACGTGGCCGGGTCGGCATGGACGCCCGCATCGCTCGCTGAGAGCCAGCCGCCCACCAGCGCGGCCGCCAGACCGAGCGCGACCTTCATGCTCATCGTGAAGACGCCAAACCCCGCCGTGAACGCAGCCGGGCCGGATGCGTGGCCAGCGCCGATTGTCTCGGTCAATACCGCCCAACCCAGAAACGCCACGCCGCCGCCTGCCGCGCCGAACAGAATCAGCAGGATGACCACGCTCATGCCCTCCCCGCCCGCAAGCCATGGCAGGCACAGCGCCGTCGCACCGCTTATGGCATAGGCCAGGCCCAGCGCAGAACGGTTGCCGATCCGTCGCGCGACAGGCGCCCAGACCCAGATGGCGCCAAGCCGCCCCATGGTCGCGAGCAGCAACGCCGCCGGACCAATGCTGCTGGCGACGAAGTCGATATGAAGCAGCGCCTTGCCGGTCGCACCCAGCCCCGCCAGTCCGAGCATCGTGGCAACGCAATAGATCCAGAGCGGGAGATTGCCGAAAGAACCGGTTTGTTCGTCGACCGACGATGCCTCCCGGATTCTGCGATCGGCCACCAGGAGGAAAGGCAGCGGGCTCATCAGCACGAGCGCCGCGATCGCGATACCGCCAGCAAGCATCACCGCCATCGATCGCGCGTTGCTACCGGGATCGAGCATGGCGAGACATACCAGGCCGATGATCAATGCCGCACTCGACGAGCCGATCGCTCGGATGCGCGCCGCGCGCAAATGCTGCCCGCCTTCCGCAAGCAGCCGTGTGAGCCCGTTATGCGGCACATCGGCAAGGCTGAAGCCGGTGCGGAACAACAACAGCAAACCGGCCGCCATCCAGGCTGAATGCTCGGCCACCAGCGGCAATGCCGCAAACCCCAGGGCGCTGGTCAGGATCGCGGGCACCGACAATAGCGGTATCCAGCGCCGAAGCCATGCCGAGCGGTGCAGCGCCGTTCCGATCAACCCGTCGCACAGCGCATTCCACAAGGCGCTGACAAGGAAGATCATGCCCGCCAACGCTGGCGGCAGCGCGAGAAAGCGGACCAAGATGTAGAGGGTAAGCGCGTCCTCACCGACCCAGAGCAAGCTCTTGCCGACATGGACGCAGCTATAGCCAAGAAGCATCGGCCAGCCGCCGGAACCAGGTGTTGCAGGCAAGGCCATGCCTGCGCCGTTATCGACCAGTGATGACAGGCTGGCGACTCCGCCGACAATGGGCCCCGATATTGGGGCCCATTGTCGGAAATCGGCCGCTATTTCGCTGCCGGCGCCATCCGGGCGGCGCTACCGCCGGGCAGACGCACGACATAGGGGGTGCCATAGGCATTGCCGGCTTTCTCGAAATCGGTCGACACCACTTGCGCGCCGGTGGCGAAGGCGGCGTTCGCGCGAGTCATGTCGTTGATCTTCGCCTCATAGCTCTCGATGTCCGAACGGGCGCGGACCAGATATCCCTTGCGGACTTCGTCCCGGATCTCGGCGCCGCGCGCGAGTGCATTGTCGTCGAGAATGAACGCGGCATAGGGCTGGCCCGGTTGCGAATCGAGAAAGGCGAGCCGCCCTTTCAGTCCCGGATGGCCCTTCAGATAGTCGGACGCGCCCTCATGCCCGGTGGCGGTGATCAGCTGAAAGATGATCTTGCCCCGTGCCTGACCCAGCGTCGGCCAGTTACCGGCGAGAACCGCCTGCTCCAGCGTCGAGTATCTGCCCCGTACATCATCCGGCTTGATCAGCTTCTTCTCGCCAATCACCTCGGCAATCGTGCGATCGATCTCGTCATAGGTCGCGTCGGTAAATGGCGGTGCCTTGGTCGAACCGGGCAGGATCGGCAGCGACTGGACCTTGGCCTCGATCATCACGAAAATCGGGACATGGCGGGGATGCGCGTCCGACCAGGCCCTGATCTCGGCCAGACAGCCGCGAAAGGTCGGGCAATGGCTGCGGAAATCCACATCGGCCATATGCAGCACCTTGAGCCCCGGCGCCTTGAGGGCGGCGGGATCGAATGGCAGCAGGTCCTTGACGCCCTGCGACCGGAGCAAGCGATAGGCCGCCGGATCGGCATAAGCGCCGCCATCCGGGTCGGCGTTAACGTCGATCTCAAGCCCACGCACGCCCAGATCGAGCTGTTCGGTGAGACCCGGGTGGCGATAGCTCAATGCCTCCGAGAAAGTAACGTCGTTCGGATGCGCGATCTGGAATTCCCTGCGCTTGTCCTCCGGCATGGACGTCAGGAGTTTGCCCATCGATGGCAAGCGCTGGTCGAGCAGAGCGAGCACGCGCGGATCGACCCCGGCCGAATAGCTGTTGTGGGTTCCCAGCACCTGGAGGCGGTTGATCGGGGTCGAATCGGGAATCTCGCTCGCCTCGGGTTTTTGTTGCCCGGCGGCTGCGGCGGTGAAGGCGGCCGTGGCGAGCGCCACGGCAGAAACGATATGAAGGGAATGGCGGACCATGAAATACCCTCTCCTGTGCATAGGGTCAGAATTTGAAGTTGACGAAACCGCCCACGGTCCGGCGCGCATTGGGCGAGGTATAGTGCAGCAGGCCAAGCGCGCCGTAGAGCTGCCAACCGGTCGAGAAATGGGTGTCGAACAGGTTGCGGGCGTAGACGCCCGCCTCGATCCCGGTCTTTTCGCTGACGAAGCTCAGCCGGGCATTGGCCAGGCCATAGGCGGGCACGAAGGAGTAGGACGGCTGACCGACCACCGTCCAATAACTGCTGCGATAGGCGTAGTCAGCATGAGCGCGCACACGCAGGGCCGATGATATCGGGCGATCGTAATCAGCCGACGCCGTTCCGGCCCATTCGGGCGAGTTGGGCAGGCGCGTATTCGTATAATTGGTCGTCGCGTTATAGACGTAGTTGGTGAAATGGGCGTCGGTATAAGCGCCCGAAACGCTTAGCGAGAGCGATCGGCTCGGCTTGAGTGCGATCGTCGCCTCCACGCCCTGGCTGCGCAGACCACCCGCATTGCCGATCGCCGTGGTGAGAAGGAAACCACCACCGCCATCCGGCACCTTTGTCAGGATGGTCGCCTGGAAATTGGTGAAGTCGGAGCGGAAAACATCGATGTTGAAACGTAGCCGGCGCCCGAACCATTCCGACTTCAGGCCGAACTCCCATGCCTTGACCGTTTCCGGCAAATACGGGCTGTAGATATTGCCGACAAAGGCAATCCCGGCCGGCTTATAGCCGGTGGTATAGGTGCCGTAGACCATCGCATCCGGCGTGATCTGGAATTCAGGCGAAACGCGCAGCGAAAAATTGTCGCCCTTCACCCGGCCGAACGGAACGACCGGTGGCGCACTGGTCGCGATGAAATTGGGGGTGAATCCGGTGACCCGCGCCGGATCGGTATAGATGTATGACAGGCTCTGCGAGTTATTGTCATGGGTATAGCGGCCACCCAGCGCGATGCGGAACTGCGTCGACAGGTTGAGTTGGACCTGGCCGAACACCGCCCCGGTTTCGTTGACCGATTTGAACAGGGAGGTGTTGCCGCTTTTCCCGATCGCGCCGGTCAGCGCATAGAGCGTCTTGATCGGGACGCCATTGGTGAACACCGGCGCACCCAGGGTCGCCCATTGCAACTGGGTCTGGGTCGCTTCGAGCCGGTTGTAGAAGGCGCCGACCAGATAGGTGATCAGCCGCCCCTGGGGCGAGGCGAGGTGGACCTCCTGGCTGATCTTGTCAGTATAGAGATGGCCGTAATTATACGGAATATAAGCGAACTTATCGATCGGCGTCAGGTCTGCCGGCGTATTGTTGTTGTAGAGCGTGGAGCGATAGGCGCTGATCGAGGTGAGATCGTTGCTGCCGATCTTTGCATGTACGCGGACCGACCCGCCCCATTCCTCGGTCTCGATCTCGCCGAACTGGCTGTCGGCGGTATCGGCGCTGCGCGGCCCGGGATAGACGCCAAGCGAATTCAGGATCGCGGTGACAGCCGCTGGCTGACCCGACACGGGGGTGCGGACGCTGCTGTCCCAATGATGGGCATAATCGCCGGACAGGGTGATGTCGAAACGCTCATTGGGCTGCAGGAACAACCGTGCGCGACCGCCATATTCATGAGTCGAGCCGACCAGCCGATTGAGCGTGACGTTGCGCCCGAACCCGTCCTGCCCCTGATCGAATGCCGAGACGCGTAGCGCAGCGAGATCGCCGAGCGGAAGATTGACCGTCGCGTTGAGGATGCGGTCGTTATTCTGGCCATAGCTCGCGCTACCGCGAAACGAGGTAGTCCCCAGCAACGGCTGGGTCGTGGCGACCGAGATCACGCCCGAGGTGGAGTTCTTGCCGAACAAGGTGCCCTGCGGTCCCATCAGCACATCGACGCGGGCGATATCCACCATGCCGATCAGCCCGTTGGCGCGCTGACCGTCCATCACCACGTCATCGACCACCACATTGACCGACTTGGCGTTGGAGAAGTCGAACGAGGTGGTGCCGACGCCGCGAATCTGGAACGCGGCACCCTGGGTCGGATCATATTGCAGGCCCGGCGTCAGGTACTGAAGGTCAGTGACCGACGTATAGCCTGCATTGGTAATGGCGTCGCCGGTGATCGTCTGGATCGCAACGGGAACGCGCTGGCTGTTTTCGCTGCGGCGCTGCGCCGTGACCACGATGTCGGGCAGTGCGTTCGGATCTTCGGTCGATGCCGCAGCCGAGTCCGCTATAACGGGTACGGCCTGAGTATCGTTCGATTGCGCGGCAGCGATGCCGGGGAGCGCCATGGCGGCGACAAGGGCTCTCGACGAGCCCCAACAGAACAAATGTACGGTCTTGCGAAGAGCGGCTGACATGAGAATCCCCATCCGTTTCCATCGGTGTCGGCGGGGCACTAGCTGCTGGCTGTTACGGATTTAAGTCGTCTGTACGGTAATTTTCCTATGGCAAAAACATGGATTGAAACATTTGTACTGCCCGACGACCGTCACGGCCGTCAGCAGGTTCCGGTCCGGAAATCGCCCAACTATCGCATCTTGCTGCGTTTCAGCGCTTCGGTATCCTGATCCAGAAGCGGCGCTGCAAAGGGCTCCGGCCCTAGGGTGCGGCCAAATTTGATCGGCCGTGTTACGCCGCGATAGCTGCCGAGCGTCGGATGAGAAATCTCGGCCATCATCTCTTCAGCCGCAACCTGCGGGTGGTCGAACATATCCTCGACCGGCCGTACGATCGAACACGGCACCGCCTCTTCGAGCAAGCGTTCCCATTCGACCGCGGGTCGCGACAGCAGGATTTCGCGCAACCTGGGTACAATCTCTCCCGCATGCTCGGCGCGCTTGCGGACGCTGTCATAGCGCGGGTCCGCGCCGAGCGCGGCGAGCCCGGTCCGTTCGCACAAAGCCTCCCAGAAATGCCGCGTATTGGCCGAGAGATAGAGATAGCCGTCGGAGGTCTGATAAAGCCCGGTAATCCCACCCGAACGCATGTCGCGAGGCACATCGCGCCCCTCTCCTTCCGCCTCGATCATACGCGCCGACTGCATGGCCAGCGCACTGCGCAGGAGGGAAACACCGACATATTGCCCCTGCCCGCTGCGCTCGCGCTCGAACAAGGCGGAAGCGACGCCCGCCGCGACGAGCGCGGCGGCATAATAATCGACCGGAGAGCCATAGGTCAGTTCGGGCGGTCCGTCCCGCTTGCCCTGCAGCGCGCACATGCCGGTCATCGCCTGCAACACCTGATCGTAACCGGCCTTCGTGCGCAACGGCCCTTCCTCGCCATAGCCGGTGACCGCACAATAGATCAGGCGCGGATTGAGCGCGCTCAGCCGATCATGATCAATGCCCAGCCGCTCAGGTACGCCGGGGCGAAAATTATGGACCAGCACATCGGCCTCGGCGACGAGGTCGAGCAGCACCGCCATATCCTCCGCCTGTTTCAGATCGAGGACCACGCCCTGCTTGCTGCGATTGACGCCAAGAAAGGCGCGGTTCTCCCCCGCGAGCGTCGAAGGGTACTGCCTGAGATTGTCGCCCCCCGGAGCTTCGACCTTGATGACGTCTGCGCCCTGATCGGCGAGCAGCGTGCAGCCATAAGGGCCAGCGATATAGGCGCTGAGGTCGAGCACGTTCACCCCGCTCAGCGGACCCGAGGGACCAGAGCGCTGAGGGTTGCGGAATATCGAAGGCGGTGTCGTCATAGCCATCACTCCGGCGCCAGCGTCATCCAGGTCAGTCGCCAGCTCCGATCGCGTCGGCCGCCGGCGCGATAATAAGGCTGGAATGCGATTGCCGGCCGCCCTTCCGGCCGCAGCAGGATGTCGGGGCCCGGTCCGCCATCCGCCGCCGGCACGCAGTCGAGTGGGGCATCCGTTCCATCGCTGCCAAAGCGCAAGGTCTCTTCGACCTTGAACCCATCGATCAGGTCGGTCGCATAGACCAGCGGGCCGCGGCTGACCGCCAGGTAATCGGCATGCATGACTTCCTGGGCGATCAGTTCGCCATCGGGCGCAAATGATTCCTGGACGTTGCGCGCGATGGCGCGGTGGAGGACCGGCGACATCGGTAAATCGAGGGCGATAACATCACCGGACTGCCAAACGCGCTCGATCCGTACATAGCGACCCGGCTGCGCCACCGGGATATGCTCGGCACCGTTGAGCCTAAGGCTCGCACCTTCAGCCCAATCGGGCACGCGAAGGTCGATCGGGAAAGACGCGATGGCGCCAGGCGTCACCGTGATCGCGACGGCACCATCGAAGGGATAGCCGGTCTGTTGCTCGATCCGAACCGCGCCGGTTGAGGGCAAGACCAGATCGGCTTCGGACGGTCCGAACAGGTTGATCGCGATACCGCCGTCGCGCGTGAGGGAATAGGCAAGCCCCGGCAACTCCTCCAGGGCCATCGCGCCGCTCGACTTGCAGCAGCGCCAATAGGTCGTGTGCGTGCGCCGTCCATTGGGGAAGGAATAATAGCACCAATCCTCGCCGTTCGGCGCCTGCGCCCCGAGCAGGTCATTATAGGCGCTGCGCTCGATTTCCTGCGCGAAGTCGGCATCGCCCAGGATCGCGAACAGCTCACGGTTCAATTGCACCCAGGCCATGGTCGAGCAGGTCTCGACATAGCCCTGCGGGCTGAACACATGGCCGGGATTGAAGACTTCGCGCGAACGATGCGCGACCCCGCCCCAGGGGCCGCCGCCTAATGTCAAATGATGCGCGCGGACCGCGCTCCACAAATTGCGAACCGCAGTGAGGAAACGGGGTTCACCGGTCGCACGATAGAGCTTCGCGATCCCCACCAGATTCCAGAGGAGCTGATAGGCCTTGCCGGTCGCGATCTCCGAAGGATCCGCACCGGCCAGCGCCGCCGACAGCAATGCGTTTCGCGGTTCCCGCTCGGCCTGCTCCAGCACCAGCAGTGCAAGGTCGAGATAAGGCTGGTCGCCGGTCGCGAAATACAACTCGATCGCCGGATCGATCAGCACGGTCGCGGACAGGCCGAAATGATTGCCGAGATCGGTGATGTCGATCCCGCCCTCGGTCAGCGTCCGCCAGCACAAATCGCCGATGCGCCGCGCCGCCGCCAGATAGCGGTCCTCGCCGACATGCCGGTGCAACTCGACCAGCCCGAGGATCAAATAACTATGCGTCCAGATATCCCAGGTCCGCTCGGCCGGCGCGCCATCCCAGCTCTGCGGCTTGGGCGGTTGCTGGTGCATGAAGCGGCGGTCGGGGGCGTAGTTGCCGAGATAACCGTCCGCGCCCTGCAGGTCGACCAGATAATCGGCAACGCGCCGCACATGTGACAACAGCTCGGCATCATCGGCCCGAACCGCCGCGCGTGTCGCCGCGACGAGCCATTTGCCGGCATGTTCGCCATACCAGTCCCCGGCGTGATTATGCGCCACGACATCGGGGGCGAACAGTGCGATCGCCGGGCTCGTTTCATCGACGATGAAGTGCGACAGTCGCCCGCGAAGATTGGCTGCAAGCGCTTCGCCCAATACCCCGCCCAGCCGGACCGCGGCGGCATCGGGAAAACGCATTACCGGTTGGGTTTCGAGCGTTTCAGAGGTCAGCGGCACAGCGAAATCCGATGCCGGCAGAGCGGTCCTTCGAGGGCGCCATCAGCAGATATTTGCCATGCTCGTCGAGCCGATAGGCTTGCGGGAAATACCAGTGCGACCCTTGCGGCTGATAGTTGCTGCCGCCGCGCAGCACTGCCGCGCGCAGATGCGCGTCGACATATTCGTCGGTCCACTGCCAGACATTGCCGACCAGATCCATGACGCCGAACGGGCTCGCGCCCAAAGGATGAGCATCGACATCGGCTGGTGCGGGCATTTCACGGTCGCAACCGGGTTCGGGCGCGGCACGGGGATCCCAGTCATTACCCCAGGGATAGCAGCGGCCATCGGTGCCCTGCGCGGCATATTGCCATTCCCATTCGCGCGGCAGGCGCTTGCCGGCCCAGGCGGCATAGGCGCGGGCATCCTCGATCGACACCCAGATGACCGGCTTGTTCTCCCAACCGACCGGGGGGGCACCGCCTTGCCAATGGCGCAGGAAATTGTCGGCATCATCAGGCCGATAGCCGCTGGTTTCGAGGAATATCCTGAACTGGTCATTGGTGACGGGAAAACAATCGATGCAGAAAGCATCGATCCACATGCGCCGGTGGTGGCTTCGGCGCGCGCTCGTCTCCCAGGGATATTGGACATCGACGCCGTCGGTCGCATAACCTTCGATCACCAGACCGCGAACGGCGAAGTCGAAATCGCCGCCGGGAATCGCGATCATATCCTCCGGCAGCGCTGCTCGTGGAAGGGTCTTTCCAATGTGCACAAGCTCTTGTTGCGCCGATGTCCAAACCGCGGAGTATGCGTTGAGCGGCGTTGCCGAGAGGTTGCGCATCCGATCGAGGAAGGGTTGGAGGTCGCCCACCTGTGCGCCTGGCTCACGCGCAAAGATCGCGCCGAACCCGTGCCCTTCAAGACCCATCGTGAAAATCGCGCGATCGCCGTCGATGCGCGGCTCCAGCCTGGTGCCGTTCCAGGCGTCGAAATAATCCGACCCATCGACATGCGGCACTGCGAGCTGCTCGCCCTCGACGGCATATTCGTTGCGATTGATCAACGTCCACAACGTCGTCCCGCCGCCGGGAAAACGGCTGGCGAAGACCCCGGCCTGCAGCGTGATTTCATAGGGTCGCCAGTCGGCGCTGACGATCAGCGCGGCGAAGCGCCGCTGGACCAATGCGACCCGGCGCAATGTCTCGCCATCGCGCTCGGTCAGTTGATTCCACAATCCGAAGACATTCTCCCAGGCGGTATAGCCGACGCCGTTGAAGAAGGCGTGCTGGAGGTCGTTGTTGCGGTCGCGGCTCCAGCGATTCTCGATGTTGATGATATGACGCGGCTCGAGCCATTTGAGCTTGAGGACGGTCGGGATCGATTCATTGGGAACGCGCTTGGTCCAGCTTTGCAGGTTCCACGACAGGATATGGTCGCCGGCCTGCGATGTCGTTTCGGGCTGCAGCACGACCGGGCAGTCAAGCGCATCGCACGCGTCCCGAAACGCACGCGGCACACCGCTATAGGTGTCGCCATTGATGCCATCGGCACCGGTCGCCTTGACCAGCGCCGCCATCCGTTCCCAGTCAGGACGATCATCCGCCCGCGTGCCATTGTCCCAAGGCATGGTCGGCAGGAACACCTTGACCCCGCGGCGATGGAAGTCGGCGACCGCGCCCTTCACGCCTTCGATCCCGCCGGGCAACGCCTCGATCAGGTCGAACTGGCTGCGGTCGTCTATCCCGATATTGGGATAGATATACCAGATCAGCACGCTGTCGACGCCACCAAAACGCGCCTCCAGATCGTCGAGGTAACGATCGACCGTGTAGCGGCCTGTCGCCGGATCGAAGAAATAACGATCCTCGACCATCAACAACGCATGCACGAAGTTGCGCTGCGCCCAGGCGAGCTCGGGACGCCGGTACAGCGTGTCGTCGAAGCCGATCCTGATCAGATGTTCGTGCCGCCATTCAGTGAAGCCGCGAATCCAGTCGTCGGCGGCGCCGTTCACGTCGATCTTCCATCGCCCCATCTCGGCGAAGGGCCAGCCGGGCACCTTGCCCGGAGTCGGCAGATAGGGGCCGGTCAGCGCGTGTGAAACCTTATATGCGCTGTTCGTTCGGATCGGGGATTGGCTCATTTCGGTGGTCATTTGTCCTGAAGAATATCGTCCGGGGCGCGAGGCACGGGCAAGCCGCAATAGGCAGCGAGCCGAACCAGCGCAGCTTCATCCCGCTTGGATGAGGCAAGCAGGGCATCGACCTCGTCGCGCCTAGGTACACTCGACTGTGCGCCGAGCCTGGTGGTCGCCAGCGCGCCCGCCGCGCTGGCTCTGCGCAATGCGTCGGGCGGTGTGGCCCCTGTGCACAAGGCAGCGGCAAGGACACCGCAAAAAGTGTCTCCCGCAGCAGTCGTATCGACCGGCGTCACCGGGAACGCTGGCTGCAGCCAGTAAGCGCCGTCCGCCAACGCGCAGCAGCCGCGCCCACCCAAGGTCGCGACCGCAACCGGCACGCCGATTGCCCTGAGCTGATCCGCGATTGTTCCGTTGCGGCCGGTGAGCGCGGCCAGCTCCTCTTCATTGGCGACCAATATATCGACCGCACCGAGCAATTCCGCCGGAAGCGCCTGCGCGGGTGCGGCATTGAGGATCACCCGTACGCCCGCGGCGCGGGCGGCGTTGGCAAAGGCGATAACCGTCGGCAATGCGGTTTCGAGCTGCAGGACCAGGCAGCCGATACCAGCAAGATCGGGAAGGTCGTCCGGCGCCAATGCCATGTTGGCGCCGGGTGCGACCGTGATCGCGTTCTCGGCATCCTCTGAAACGCAAATCAGCGCCGCCCCGGTCGGACGCGCCGATCGCACGATGTGCAGCGCGACCCCCGCTTCCCGCAACGACTGCTCGATCAGCGGCGCGAACAGATCGCCGCCGAGCGCGACCAGCATGGCGGTTGCGGCACCGCCAGCGCGCGCGCACGCCACTGCCTGGTTGGCGCCCTTGCCACCGGGCACCACCGCGAGGTCGCCGCCCAGCACCGTCTCGCCGGGCGCCGGGATGTGCGGCGCGCGGACGAGGAAGTCGACATTGGCGGAACCGGCAACGAGCACCGAACCATGGGATCTGGCGATCGTCATCCGGCGCCGATCATCAGAAATCGCGATGCAGGGTCAAGGACACCGTCCGCCCACGTCCCGCGAAATAGTTCTGGAAGATGTCGACCTGCGACGAGGACAGGAAATAGAACCGGTTGGTCAGATTCTCCACGCCCAGCGCGAACCTCCCGATATTCTCCAGCTTGTAGTTCACCGTCAGGTCGAACAGCGTGTAGCCGCGCGTGCGCTCCTCGAGAGCCCCTTTGCCCTCGTTGATATGACGGCTGAGGATCGAACTCGCGCCCAGCGTCACCGAACCATTCGGTACGAACCGCCATTCCACAGCCCCGTTGATCTTGTCGGGACTGATATTCACCGTGCCGAGCGTCACGTCGAGCGGGGACGTGACGTTATTGGCCGCCGTCGTGGTTCCCTTGACGTGCGAATAGAGCGCGGTCAGCTTCACGGTCGAGGTTGGACGGAACTCCGCAGTGAAATCGATACCCTCGATACGAATCGGCCGCCGGTTCAGGATATAATCGCGCGTGACCGGATCGATCGCCAGAGTCGAACCCAGCTGCGATTTCGACACATAATAGGATGCGCCGACGCTACCCCATTTGCCGCGCCAGTTGAACCCGGCCTCGCGGCTTTCGAAGATCACCGCTTTCAGGTCGAGCAGGCCTTCGACCGTCTTGCCCGCCACGTTCACATTGCGCAGCGGAATGCCGACATTGGGCAGGGTGAAGCCTTCATTATACGACCCGAACACCGAAAAACCGCCGCCGATGCGCCAGATCGCGCCGGCATTGAGCAGGTCGTTCTTGTACTTCAGCGTACCGCCCTTCACCGCCACGCCGTTGCGGAAATAGGTCGTGGTATAGTCATCGACCTTCACTCTGCCGTCCTCGTGGCGCAAGCCGCCGGTCAGCGTCACCGGGCCGATATCATAGGATAGCTGGGCGTAAGGACCGAAGCTGGTATAATCCAAAGGCGGCACCCAGATGCGGTTGGTCAGCGCCAGCCGCTGCTGCGTGTTGTCATGCACCGCGTCGATTCCGATGCGCAATTCGAGCCCCTTGAGCAGGAAATCGGGCCGCGACCAGGAGGTGCGCAGGCCATATTTCTTCGACAGGATTTCCGATTGATCGACCAGCTGGCCGATCGGCGCGATCGCCGGATCCTGGCGGTCGGCACTGTTATCGCCCGGGAAACGCATCGCCTGCCGCGCCCAGTAAGCGGTCGCAACCAGGCTGCCGCCCAGCAACTCGGTATTGCTGTAGTTGAGGGCGACTTGCTTGAAATCGTTGAACTCGGTTCCGGCGAGCGACACGCCACCGGTGCCGAGCGGTGGACCGGCCTCGGCGGTATCAGGGATGCCAAGCGCCCGACTCCCTGCGACGTAATGATAATTGCCCTTGCTCGCGAGCCTGAAATAGCTGCCGACCAGTTCGAGCCGCTGCGTGTCGCCCTCACCGAAATTGGTGCCGATCTTCGCAAAGACATTGCGTTGCGTGGAATCGGCGAGCGAGCTCGAAATACTCAGGCCGATACGGCGGCCTCTCGCGTCATAGGTGATGCCGCGATCGACATAAGCCGCGGCGAGGAATGCGTCGAAGCCGCCCTGCTTGTACGCCACGGTGCCGCCGATCTTCCACACTTCGCTGTCGTCGCGGAACTGGCTGCCGATGCGGCCGGTCGCGCCGAAATGCAGGCCCGTTTCAGTCGCGCGCTTCGAGATATAGTTGATGATGCCACCTGCCGCACCGATGCCCTCGGCAGCGGACGCCCCGCCGATCACTTCGATCCGCTGGACCGTCGACATGTCGGTGAAGGTCGCATTGCGGCTGCCGTCGCGCAGCGGCGTGCTTTGCGGGATGCCGTCGAACAGATAGAGCGCGGTGCGCCCGCGCATTGTTTCGCCAAGCGTGTTCAGCGACTGGTTCGATTCGGAATAACCCGGCACGATGCGCGCCAGTACCGCCGTCGCATCTTCGGTGAGCGCCAGCGTCCGCTGGACTTCGGCCGGTGAGATGATCGTGATCGCTCCGGGAATCCGGTCGACGGCCTTGGCAGTGCGCGTTGCCGTTACGATGACATCGGCCCCGCTCTCGTCGGGCGCATCGGCGGTCGTCATGTCCTGGGTCGGCACAGGCTCAGCCGGCGCAGCCTGTTGGGCATAAGCGGCGCCACTCATGGAACACAGTAACAATGACCCCAGCGTCATGCGAGCAAGATTGCTCATTCTCCCCTCCCTTATCGGTTATTTTCTCTCCAATAATAATGGCCACCGACGGCGCGATAAAATTGGCCCAGTGCTGCGTTCAGACGTCAGCTTTTGTGGTTTCCGGTTCATTCCTCCCCTTTTCCGGCGATAAACTCCCGCATTCCCAGAACCGCCGATTGTGCACGGCGCATCGGCGGCATTCGCGTGGGACCGAAGATTTACTGTGGTTTGAAGACAGCGGCCAAGCGCGCCGTCCGGCGCTATCAGAGTCCCGCACCCTGCCGCCAGAGCGTGGGGAGAAAAGGGGATCGGTCCATGCGCAGCAAGCTGTTCGTTCCATGCTCGCGCCCGGAATTCTTCGCCAGGGCGCTGGCCGGCGATGCCGACGCCATTTCGTTCGACCTTGAGGATTCGGTTCCCCACGACGGCAAGGACCAGGCGCGTGCACGCCTGGTCGAGTTCCTCGCCTCGGACTCGATGCGAGCCGGACCGGACAAACGCATCATCGTGCGGGTAAACGCCCTTGCCTCCGCGCACTTCGCGGCCGACATCGCTGCCATTGCTGCACCCGGGGTGGATTTCATCAACGTGCCCAAGGCCGAACGAGCCGACCATGTGCGGGCCGCCGCCAGCGCGATCGATACCGCCGGAAAGCGCAACGGCCGCACCGAACCACTCAGCCTGCTGGTCAATATCGAGACGCCGCAAGCACTCGCCCGTGCCGCCGAGATCGCCCGCGCGCATGCGACTGTCGCGGGACTGCAGATCGGGCTCAATGACCTGTTCGAGCCACTGGGGATCGATCGCGCCCAAATCAGCCATGTCCATGCCGCGCTTTGGACAGTCCGGCTGGCGAGCGCCCAGGCCGGCTGTTTCGCTTATGACAGCGCCTATGCCGATCTTGCCGACGAAGAGGGCTTCCGGCGTGAAGCGGAACTCGCACGAAGCATGGGCTTCATTGGGAAGAGCTGCATCCATCCCCGGCAAGTCGGGATCGCCAACGCAGTGTTCGAGCGGCCCGGCGCGGAACTCGCTGCGGCACGGCGCATCGTCGCCGCAGCGCAAAGGGCCGCCGCCGAGGGCAAGGGAGCCTTTCTGCTCGATGGACGCATGATCGACCAGCCGGCGATCACCCAGGCGCGCGCCATGCTGGCCAACAGCGTTGACGTGGAGCGCGAGCAATGATGGCGATCACCCGCGCCATCCACCGGCTGATCGCCATCGGCTTGCTGTCGCTCGCCTGCACCGCCGCGCCGGTCTGGGCCGCGGAGCAAGCCCCATCCGTACACGGCGCACGCTTCCCATCGCTGTCAGGTGGCGAAGCCGGTGCGGTACTCGTTGCGCAAGATGGCCGTCCGGTGGTGATCCAGCACAAATCGGCACATGTGTTGAAAGACGATAGAAGCGGATGGGTTGTGCTCGACCGACGCCAGCTCGGCCATGACCTGCGGATCGCGGGCAGCTTTACCGACGGACGGCGCTCGGTGCTCCTGCTCGGCAACCAGGCGGGCCGGGCCGATCGCGCCGCCCTGCTGCGGCTGGACGGCAATGCATTGCGCGCGCGGCTACTGCCTTCCCTTCCCGTCCCATTGTCCTCGGCACAGGGCGCTATTCAGGGCGACGTCCTGTTTGTTGCCGGACGTACCGGAAGCGGCGCAGCGCGACTCCTTCGACTGACGCTTTCGGACGTGTCTCCCGGCTGGGTCGAGCGGCCGGCATGGCCCGGCACGGGCGCGCCCGTGACGTTGATCGCGCAAGGAACCAGCCTGTTCCTCGCGCTCGATCATGGCGGCCGCCAATTACGCTGGACCGCCAAGGACGGCTGGCAATCGCGTGCCCCGGCACCTGGTCCGGTCATGGCGGGATCGGGACGGCCGATCAGCCAGGCCAATATGCTTTACCTGCTGGGCGACGGACCGGGCAGCACAAACCTCTACAGCTACAACATGATAACCGACGCCTGGGCGCGGCTCGATCATCGCCAGGCAGGGAATGCGATCGCCACGCTCCCATTCGGCAATGGCGTGCTCTCGGCTTGGCGGCACGGCGACCGGCTGCAATTCGCCGCAGCCGAATTGCAGCTGAAACGGCGCGCGCTGGCGCCGCTCGATTGGGCCGTCATCGGCCTGTATCTGGTGGCGATGCTGGGGGTCGGCTTCTATTTCTATCGCCGCTCAAAACAGGGCTCGGCCACCGAATTCTTCCTCGGCAGCCGCACGATCCCCTTCTGGGCGGCCGGGGTCAGCATGTTCGCCGTCAATACCAGTTCGATCAGCTATCTCGCTATTCCGGCGAAGGCGTTCGATACGAACTGGGAATATATGATGTCCAAGATCGTCACGGTCGCGGGCCTCATTTTCGTGGCGATCTGGGTCATCCCGATCTTCCGGCGGCTGAACCTGGTATCGGTGTTCAACTATCTTGAACTGAGGTTCCACCCGGCAATCCGCATGCTGGTCAGTGCGCTGAGCATCCTGATGCATGTCGGCGGTCGGATGGGGATCGTGCTGTTCCTTCCCGCGCTCGCGATCGGCACAATCACCGGCACCAACGTTGCGCTGTGCATCCTGGTCCTCGGCATCTGCACCATCATCTATACCGCGCTCGGCGGGATGCGGGCAGTGGTGTGGACCGATTTCTTCCAGGTGATCGTGCTGATGGGCGGGGCGATCTTCGCGATCGGCTATATCGTCCATTCGCTCGGCGTCATGCCGATCTACGAAACCGCAATGCAGTTCGACAAGACGCATCTGGTGAATGTCAGCTTCGATTTCACTCAGCCGACGATCTGGGGTTTCATCATCCTGATTCTATTCGATACCGTGCTGACCTTTCCCAAGGATCAGGTACTGATGCAGCGCGCGCTGTCGACATCCTCGGCGAAGCAGGCCAGCCGGTCGATCTGGCTGTTTGGTGCGGTGCTGCTGCCCGGCGGTTTCATCTTCTATCTGATGGGCACGGTATTGTTCGCTTATTACCGGGCGAATCCGGGTCGGCTCGATCCGCTGTTGCCGATCGACGCGGTCTTTCCCGCCTTTATCGGGACTGAGCTGCCGCACGGCGTGACCGGCATGATCATCGCCGGACTGTTCGCCGCGGCGATGGGTTCGCTCTCGGGCACCATCAACAGCGTCGCGACCTTGCTGTCGGTTGATTTCTACGAGAAGCTCGGCAGCAACGTGACGCAGAAGAAGACCGTGCGCTTCGCCGAATGGATGAGCGTGCTGATCGGTCTGGTCGGCATCGGCATCGCGATCATCCTGTCGACGCTCGACATTCATTCGCTGCTCGACCTGACGATCGAACTGTTCGGCCTGTTGGGAGGGAGCTGCGCCGGCGCCTATACGCTCGGCATGTTCACCCGCCGCGCCAATTGGCAGGGAGTCGCGATCGGCATCGTCACGGCGTCGCTGGTGACGCTCGCCGCCTGGACGCTCGGCCTGGTTCACCCCTATTTCTATCTGGCCATTGCGATCGTGATGTCGATCGTGGTTGGTTATGCCGCGAGCCTGTTCTTTCCGCCGCCTCAGGTTTCGCTGCAAGGCCTGACGATCTTCACCGGGCGCGACCAGGACGCGGCAAACCAGGAGGCGGGACGATCGACATCAACTTCCTGAAGACGTTCGTCGCCGTAGTTGATCAGGGATCGATGGCGGCGGCGGCGCGTGCGCTGAACCTCAGCCCATCGGCGATCGCGCAACAGCTTCACGCGCTCGAGCGCGAGCTTGGCGCACCACTGATCGTCCGGGTCGGCCGCACCGTTCGCATGACCGAGCCGGGCGGTCGTATTCTGAATCAGGCACGCCAGCTGCTCCGCGATGCCGACGATCTGCGCCGGATCGCCAATGGCGACGAACTCAGCGGCGAGTTGCGGCTGGGCGCTTGCACGACCGCACTGGTCGGGATGCTGCCGGAGATTCTGGCGCGCGTGAGCGGCAAGTGCCCGCAGATCAACGTCCACATCCAGTCGGGCAATTCGGCGCAGCTCTATGCCGAAGTCGAAGCGGGAAACCTCGACGCGGCATTCGTGCTGGAGGCACCCTATCTGCTGCCCAAGACGTGCGACTGGACGATGCTGCGCGAGGAATTGCTGATCCTGCTCGCACCCCGACGCCTGGCCCATCGCCACCCGCACGACCTGCTCGAGAACGAGCCGCTGATCCGATATGACCGCAACCAATGGGGCGGCCGCCGGGCGGAAGAATATCTGCGCAAGGCCGGCATCAAACCGCAGGAGCGGTTCGAGCTCAACGCGCTCAATCCGATCGCGGTGATGGTCAATCGCGGACTGGGCGTGTCGCTCGTTCCCGACTGGGCCGCGCCCTGGCCCGAAGGTCTCGATCTGGTCCGGCTGCCCTTGCCCACGCCCTGCGTCGCCCGCCGCATCGGCATCGTCTGGTCGCGCGCCACCATCCGCATGGGTCTGGTCAGCGTGCTACTTGACGAAAGCGCGGCGGCCTGTGCGCCTGTCGAGGCCTGAGACCGAACGGCAGCTCCCAGTCCGCTACTCACCTCCAATCCGCAAAAAGGCGCCCATGCTCTCCTTGGCCTTCAATCCTTATGTGCCGCGGCCAATCGATTTGCCCATGGCCGTGCCGCTCGCGCCCGATGCCGATCTTTCGGTGCTCGACGAGGCGAAGATCTTCGCGGCGCCCGACGATCCCGCCGACTGGCCGGCGTGGCGTGGGGCGCTGACTCGTTGGCGTAGCGAAGTCCGCCACAGGATCGGTTATGATGCGCACCGCTATGCCGATCCCCGACGGCTGGCGCGTGTCATGAACATTGCCTGGTTATGGGACGAGCTGCTCTACGACCATGCGCGCGGCATCTTCACGGTCGACCGTTATCTCGATGCCGCCGAGGCCGATTTCGGCGGCTTTGACGGCGTGACACTGTGGAACGCTTACCCGGTGCTGGGCATCGACGAACGCAATCACTTCGCCTTTTTCGAAGACGTTCCCGACCTGCCGGATCTGGTCGCGGCCTTTCAGCGGCGCGGCGTGCGGGTCTATCTCAGCTATTATCCGTGGGAAACCGGCATCGGTGACGAAGCGATCGGCACGGTGATGGGGCTGGTTGGCAAGCTCGGCGTCGATGGCGTCTTCCTCGACAGCAGCAAGGAAGGCAGCACCGCCTTGCGTGCCGCGCTCGACACGGTCGATCCGACGCTGACACTGGAGGGTGAGTCGCGCGTGCCGTTGGGTCGCGTCGCGGACCAGCCAATGTCATGGGCACAATGGTTTGCCGACAGCGCGGTACCGGGCGTGCTGCGCACAAAATGGCTCGAACGCCGCCACGAACTGCATCATGTCAGGCGGTGGAACCGCAGCCATATCGACGAACTCCATTCGGCCTGGCTCAACGGTACCGGTGTGCTGGTCTGGGAGATTGTCTTCGGCGTCTGGGTCGGCTGGACCGAGCGAGATCGCGATACGCTTCGGGCGATGCGGCGAATTTATCAAAGCCATGCCGACTGGTTCGTAAGCGATGACTGGACACCGCTTGCCGATCAGGCTCCCGATGCAGCGGCGATCTTCGCATCGCGTTGGACGCATGATGGCACGCCATTGTGGAGCGTCGTCAATCGCGGCATGGATCGAGACGGCGACTGGCTGGTCGTCGATGGCACGGCGGACGATGGTTTCGTCGACCTAGTTTCGGGAGAAATGCTGCGCACAAAAATGTGCGGTGACGACAGAGTCGCCGTCGGTGGTTTGCTGCCATCGGGCGCTATCGCTGCGGTCGTTCGCACCGCAGGCGAGGCCAAACTATCGATCCCGTCGCCGATCGCGCCGCCATCTTCCACATTCCCGCAACGCGTCGCGGTTCGCGTGGCCGGCCCGCGTTCAACGCATGGAGTCGCGCCTGAAGGGATGGTCGCAGTCGACTGGAAGGGTGGGGATCTCACCATCCTCCATCGCCTGCGGGAAACCGGCCTTTATGGCGAGGCGCCGTTCGTCGACGAATGGAAGCCCCTGCCCCCACGGCTGCACCAGAGCGCACAGGTGATCCGCCATGTCGGCGCCAGTCGCTTCGCGATCGATCGACATGAGGTCAGCAACGCTCAGTTCGCCCGCTTCATCGCGGCCACTTCTTACCAGCCGGTTCATTCCGAGCGCTTCCTCATGCATTTCCGGAACGGCCTTCCGGTACCGGGCAGCGAGGAAGCGCCAGTGACCTGTGTCGAGCTGGCCGACGCCAGAGCCTATGCGGCATGGGCCGGCGTGCGTCTACCAACCGAGGACGAGTGGCAAATCGCCGGACTTGCCGGCGCGATCGAGCGGGCTCAGCCGCTGGTGTGGGAGCTGACCGACAGCGAGCATAATGACGGCCGCAGCCGCTTCCATATCATCAAGGGCGGGTGCGAACCGCTGCCCAGCCCCTCCGACTGGTATGTGGAATCGGGTCCGCGCACAGCGGATTTTGCGGTGAAGCTGTTGCAATGCGGCGCGGGACTCAATCGCTCCCCTTATATCGGCTTTCGCAGCGCGACAGACCTGCGTTGAGCACGAAAATGCCGCCATTCTGTCTTGCGGGTGTCACAGAGCCGGTCTATCGTCTGAGAATAAGTCGCAAAAAGCGAGTCAGCTGAAGGGGAATGTCAACAAAGGCTTCCCCATGCGTGTCGCATCCGCCCCCTCCGCCGTCTGGACCATCATCGAAGGCGCACGGAGCTGGCGCATCGCGCGCGATGCCGGTGAACCGGTGCAGGAGAGTCTGTACAAGCGCCTTGAAACATTGGGCGCCGGTTTGCTGGCCCCCGTTCTCGACAGCCTGATGACCTTGTTCGAGGCACGGTTCGGGCGACGGTTTCAGGCGGGCGGGCCATCGGATGTCGCCTTCACGCGCGACGAACTTCATTTGCTCGACATGCTGGAAGATGACGACGCCGCACCGCCGGCCGAGCCATTCCAGCCCAACCTCGCCATGATGATGCGGATCGCGCTGCGGTCGATGCGGATCATGCTGCTATCGGTCGCAAGCGAAGCCGCAAGCGTCGTCATGCCGTTCCCGCAGCCGCCACGGCCAGCATAAGCGGGCGGCGAAGCCGAAACGTTCATCCCTGCAAGATTGACACCCCCAACCGCCGCCAATAGGAGCGCCCGGTTATGTGATGGTGTAACATATCAAATCGGGGGAATGGTTTTGCAATATTCGGCTATCAAGGGGTTTGCCGTCGTCGCGCTGGTTGGGGCCTGCACATCGCACGCAGCCGCCCAGGAAATATCGCCGGCGGACCAAACCGACGAAAAGGCTTTGTCGGACAGCGCCGAGCGCAGTGACAGGCGCGATACCGAAAAGGAAAAAGGCGATATCGTCGTCACCGGTTCGCTGATCCGCGGCTTGCCGAAGGAATATGTCGCCAGCCCGGTCTTCTCCCATAGCCAGGCGGACATCGTGCAATCCGGATCGGGTTCGGTGTCGGAATATATGCTGACGATACCGCAGAATTTCACCGGCGACCTGAGCGAGTTCGCGACCACTGGTGCGGGGATCGGCAGCCCGCTCGGCGACGCGACGACCTATAACCAGTTCGACGGCTTTTCGGGTTTTGCGCTGCGCGGCCTTGCGTCGGACGCCACGCTGACCTTGCTCAACGGCCGGCGCATGCCCTCTGTCGGCATGACCGAAGCCCCGACCGTGTCGGTCATTCCATCGATGCTGATCGAGCGAATCGACATCATCCCGGACGGCGCGTCCGCGACCTATGGCGCCGATGCGGTCGCCGGGGTCGTCAACATCGTGACGCGCAAGCCCACCCATGGCCTTGAGCTGCAAGTGCGCGGCGCGACCGCGACCCGGACGGGCAAGAAGGATGTGCAGGCCAGCGCGCTGGCCGGCCATTCATGGGGTAGCGGCAGCGTCTATGGCATGGCGATGTACCAGAAGCGCGCGCCCTTTGTCGGCGCGCCGGTCGACGTCTCGGGCGAGGCGCTGCAGATCACGCAGCTTCCCAACGAGCGACTCACCGGCTTTTATGCCGGCGGGCAGCAGGAAATCGGCGATTTCACTTTTTCGATCGATGCCTCCCGTTTTCAGCGCGACCGGGATTCCAAGCAGATTTACCTCGACGAACCCGCATTCAACCGCGTCTTCAGGACCCGCACCACCGGGGTGTCAGTCTATAATGGCGTTCACTGGCAAGGCAGTGGCAGCACCGCGCTGGACCTGACGGTCGATTATCATCGCAACCGCACCGACAGCAGTTCCAGCCGGATGGCCCGCCCGCCCAGCACGCGCCAGGAAACCAACACCCTTTTCGTCGCCGAGCTGCGCGGACAGACCGCGCTGGCGACATTGCCGGCCGGACCGATCCTGGTGGCGGGCGGCGTCCAATATCGCGCCGAGACGCTGCGTACCGATGCGACGATCTTCTTCAACCGCAATGGCGGTACGCGAAAGGCCAAATCGGTCTTCGGCGAGGTGAATATACCGATCGTCGGGCCGGACCAGGCCGTACCGCTGATACGGTCGCTGACCCTGTCGGCTGCGGCGCGCTATGAGGATCTGGGGTTCGACACGGCGCTGTCGCCCAAGATCGGCATCCGCTGGCAGATCGACCGGTCCATCGCGTTGCGCGGAACCTATGCCCGGTCGTTCCTCGTGCCCCGATTCCGCAGTACGATCGGTATTGCCGAACAAGTGTCGTTCGGAATCTATGACTATAAATTCCTCGATCCGAAGGATCAGAATCCCGCACTTCCCGCGGGCAAGGCGCTGGTGATGTTTCGTGCCGGCGCCAATCCCGATCTCAAGACCCAGAATGCCGACACCTTCACGATCGGCATGGATTTCACGCCGACCTTCATTCCGAATCTGACGATCAAGGCCGGTTATTACCGGATCAAGATTTCCGGCCGCGTCGGCACGCCATCGCCGGACGACAGCCTGTCGGTCAGCGATCTGCAAGTCTTCAACACCGCCCACCCCAGCTCGGCGCAGGTGCGGCAAGTCATCGACAATCCGGACGTTTTCCGCCGGTTCGCGGAAGTCCCCTCGATCAATAACGGCGACCTGACCTTCTTCGACAATGCGGGCCAGGTACCCGCCAGCCTGTTGTCCCAGGTGCAGTTGATCGCCGATATCAGGGCACAGAATTTCGCGGTGGAATCCACCGATGGCCTCGACCTGGACCTGGCCTATCGCGGCCAGTTGTTCGGCGGCACGGCGAGCGTCAACCTGACCGGCCAATATATTCTGAACCTCACGCTCAAAGCCGGGGGATCGACCGCGATTTCGCGGCTCGACGGCTATGCGAAGCCAGTCGATTTGCGCCTGAACGGCACCGTCGCCTGGGGACGCGACGGCTTTTCGATCGGTTCGGTAGTGAATTATGTCGATGGCTTCACCGATGATCGGCCCGGCGTGCAAAACCGGGAGATCGGGTCGTTCACGACCGCTTCGCTGTTCCTCGGTTTCGACCTGGGACATTTGTCATCGGCGTCCTGGCTGGCCGGCAGCAACGTGCAGTTCATCATCGCCAATGTCTTCGACAAGCAACCACCCCGCGTCATCGACGGGGTGGTCGGATATGATCCCTACAACAACCCGCCCAATCCCCGCACGATCGGCGTGGTCCTGAGCAAGCGCTTCTGAGTCGAGGCACGCGCCCCACGCCGCGATCGGCGTGGGGCGAGCGCGTCACCAGGCATAGCGCACCGATGCCATCACCGTCCGCGCGGAGCCGAAATAACAGCTGTTGTTGAACGGGCAGGCGCTGACATGGCGCTTGTCGAACAGGTTCGCGGCATTGACCGCCAGCGTGACGCCGTCGAGCGACGGCACGGCGCGGCCAAGGTCATAGCCGATCAGCGCGTCGATCAGCATGAAGCCTTTCGTGGTGAAGCGCTGGAAGGTGGTGACGTTGCTGATCACCGCATAATTGGTCGTCCCATCCGATGCCCCGACATAACGCGCGCCGGCGCCCAGCGTGAGACCGGCAAGCGCCCCGGCGACATTCCCGCCCTTGCCGAAATCATAGGAAAGGAACGACGAGGCCAGCCATTTCGGCGTACCCAGCTGACGCGTGCCGGTGGTGGTCGGCGTGCCGCTATTGGTCGCAGTCGGCGCAATGGCCGGCGTACCCTGAGTGATGATCGCGTCGGTATAGGTCAGCGCGCCAACAACGGTGAAGCCCGGGACGATTTCACCCCGCCCTTCCAGCTCGACACCGCGCACGCGGACCTCGCCGATCTGGATCTGGGCGTTGGTCGGAATCCCGCCAGTGCCCGCGCGCGGATCGCCGACCGGCACGTTCTGCCGCTTCAAATCATAAGCGGAGAGCGTGAAGATCGCATTGGTGCCGGCGGGCCGATATTTGATTCCTGCTTCATATTGCCGGCCAGTCACCGGATTGAAGGGCACGCCGAGATAGGTCGTGCCCGCTTGCGGTTCGAACGATTCCGAATAGCTGACATAAGGCGAGACACCGAAGGGGAATTCGTAGAGCGCGCCGAGGCGCATGGTGAAGGCGGTCTGCGACAGCGTCGTGACCGGCGCGGCGCGGGCAGCCGCCGTTGTCGGATTCTTGTTGAGCGTCGTCTGATCGTACCAGTCGTAACGGCCGCTCGCGATGAGCTGGAGCCGGCCGATCGCGATCTGGTCCTGGAGATAGATGCCGACCTGATCGCGCTTGCCAAAAGTGTTGACATAAGCAGGCGAGAGCTTGGTCAGATCGAAGCTGGGCAGCGCCTGGCCATAAACCGGCGCGAACAGGCTGAGATTGGGGATGCTGGTCAGCGGATTCGCCGACACGCCGGTATTGAACTGCTGAACATTCTCGCCCGCAATATGCTGGTAATCGACTCCGACCAGGATGTTGTGGCGAAGCGGTCCGGTTTCGAACTTCGCATTGAGACTGTTGTCGAGCGTCAGCGTGTTGAAATCCTCGTCCGCGCCGCCGCCGCCGCGAATGATCGTGCCAAAATCGCTGTTGCGCGCGGCATCCGTGCCCGTCGTCGCGAAGCCCGCGATATAAAGCTGGCGATAGCTCAGCTGATTGTTCTGGAACCGCGCGCTCGAACGGTAGGATAGATGCTCGTTGAAGTCGTGGCGGAACAACATCGCGACCGATTTGGCGCGGTGGTCGTACCGCTCATAACCCGGATCACCGGTATTGATGTCGCGCGGCAACTGGCCCTTGGGGTTGGGCAGCACCGAACCATAGGCCGGCACGCCCGAATAGCCGCCGCCGCTGGGTGACCGCTGATAGGTAGCGATCAGCGTCAGGCTGGTCGCCGGATCGGGTGCGAAGGTCAGCATCGGGCTGACATGCCAGCGCTCGGCAAAGGTGCCGGACGTCAGCCCGTCGCCTTTCTGCCAGCCGCCAACGATCCGCGCGAGGATACGGCCATCACTATCGAGCGGCTGGTTGACATCACCCGATGCGCGCCATGTATCAAAGTTTCCGCCCTGAAGCTCGAACCGGCCGGAGGCGGTGGCTTCGGGCGTTTTGCTGGTCAGATTGACCAGGCCGCCGGGGGTGGAGTTACCGTAAAGGACCGAGGCCGGCCCCTTGACCACATCGATATGGTCGATGCGGTTGAAGTCGATCTGCGGCGTCGAATAGGGGCCGGCGATCAAGCGCATTCCGTCAAGATAGACGCCCGGGGAGAAGCCGCGCAGGATCAGCTGGTCGTAGCGCGTCACCATGCCGCCGCGCTGGTTGGGCGAGACCCCCGCCACATAGCCGAGCGCCTGGTTGATCGACTGGACGTTGCGGCGCGTGAGTTCCTCGCGATCGATGATGGTGATGCTTTGCGGCGTGATCAGCAATGGCGTGTCGGTCTTGGTCCCTGCGCCCGTCTGCTTCTCGCGCACCCCCGTCACCACGATCGCATCATCACTTTCCGCTTCTTCGGTCGCATCGCCGGACTCGTGCGCCAGCGCGGCGACCGGCGCGCACAGCGCCGAGGCCATAAGCAGCGACATGCAGAGATTTCCGGCCAGACGGAGACGATCGGATTTAGTGATCATGTGGGGCAACCCTATTATTGCTAACGATTCGCAATTGCTGCTAGGGCCGGCTGGCGCGCGGCGCAAGAGTCGAAACCATGGGGAATGCGAAGCTTTGACGAACGCCGGAACATCGCGCGCGCAAGCGCGGCAACCATCCGCCCGGCGCGGATCGGCAATGGCCGCGCGCTGCCTGACGGCCCTGATCGGCGGCTATGCCGCGGCGGCTGGGGTTGCGACCTTGTCCGCGCGGCTGCTGCCGATCGCACGCGCGGAAGCAACCGGCTGGGCGATGATCCTGTCCTTCCTGCTCTATGCGGTGATCGGCCTGTGGTGTTTCCACGAAGCGCGGTTGTGGCGCGTGGCGGCAATCGTCTGGGGAATGGCGCTCCTGTCGATCGGCGCGGCAGTGCTGCTTGGGGTGCGGCCATGACGCCGGCGGCGGCGAAGGAAAGCGGCCTGCGCCGGTCGATGGCCTGGATCCACACTTGGCTCGGGCTGTTGGCTGGATGGATTTTGTTCGCCATGTTCCTCACGGGAACGGCGAGCTATTTCCGGCCCGAAATCACCCGCTGGATGCAGCCGGAGATCGCGCTGTCGCGGGTCTCGCCCGAACACGCCGCGCAGACCGCGATCGCGCATATGCAAGCGGCGTTCCCGCGCGACGAGCAATGGACCATCTACCTGCCCGACGAACGGACCACCGCGACGCGGATCTTCACCCGCGCCCGCGACAACCCCGATCCCAAGGCGCCCCGTCCCCCGCGCACACCCGAAATCCGGCTGGATCCGGCCACCGGTGCAACGCTCAACGCCCGCGAGACGCGGGGCGGCGAGCATTTCTATCGCTTCCATTTCCAGTTGCAGATTCCGCATCCCTGGGGCCGCTGGCTGGCCGGGCTGTGCGCGATGTTCATGCTGACGGCGATCGTCTCGGGCGTGATCACGCATAAACGCATCTTCGTCGATTTCTTCACGCTGCGCTGGAAAAAAGGCCAGCGCAGTTGGCTGGATGCGCACAATGTCTCGGCGGTGCTCGCGCTGCCATTTCATGCGATGATTACCTATACCGGGCTGATCACGCTGGTGCTGATGTACATGCCCTGGCCGATCGCGGCGAACTACAAGCCGCCCAGCGCCTTCGCCGCCGATGCCTATGGCCGCGAGGACGAGACCGAGGCATCGGGACGCCCCGCGCCATTGACCGATATCGGGCCGCTGGCGCGCGCCGCCGCCGCCGAGTGGCATGGCGGCCGGCCGGGGCGGATCGTGGTGCGCAATCCCAATGATGCGGCCGCGACAGTCGCCATTATCCGCGATGGCGCCGACACGCTTAACGCGCGCGGGCAATCGATCACCTATTCCGGAGTCGACGGACACCGGCTGTCCGCCTCGCCCGCCCCTGGTCCGGCGATCACGACCGCGGGCGTGATGCTGGGCCTGCATATGGGCTGGTTCGCCGGCCCGGTGCTGCGCTGGTGTTATTTTCTGCTTGGACTGACCGGCGCGGCGATGGTCGCCACCGGGCTGATGCTGTGGACCGCCAAGCGCGGCAAGCCCGGCGCAATGCCCTTTTTCGGCTATCGCCTGGTACAACGGCTCAATATCGGCGCCATCGCGTGCCTGCCCGCGGGCATGGCCGCATTCCTGCTCGCCAACCGGTTGATCCCCGCCACGCTGCCCGGCCGCGCTGACTTGGAAGTCTCCACGATGTTCTGGATGTGGTTCGGGCTGGCGGCGGCATCGCTGCTGCGTCCGGTACGGCGGGCATGGATCGAGACGCTGGCGATCGCCGCCGCCATTTGCGCGGCAGTGCCATTGGTCAATGCGCTGACCACGGGACGCGGGCTGATACATTCGATCATGGTCGGCGATGGGCTGTTCATCGCGGTCGACCTGGTCATGCTGTGCGCCGCCGCGCTGCTCGGCTTCGCTGCGTGGCACGCCGCACGCAAACCCCTTCCGGCGTCACGCACACGCCGCGTGTCCGGACCGAAGGCCGCTGCACCACGGGAGATGGTCGATGCCGCTTGAGATCGCCTGTCTCGGCTATGCCGGCCTCGCCAGTCTGGCGCGGGCGAGCCAGCGGCACCGTCATATCGCGTCGCGCGGCCCGCTGACCTCACCGCTGTCGGCACGTATCACAGGCTGGGCGTTGATCGTCGCTTCGTGCATCGCGGCATTCATGCGCTTCGGCCCGTTCCAGGGCAGTGTTGCGTGGATCGGCCTGCTCAGCCTCAGCGGCATCCTGCTGGTCCTGGCAATGTCGCGCTGGCCGGACCGCGCCTTGCAAGCCTGGCTGCCGGCGCTGATCGTCTCGCTGCCGCTGGCATTCTTCTAGAGCATCGAGCGCCCAGTCGAACGCGCTGATCGCGGCTCTGGTCACGCGCAGGATCTTGCGCGTCGTGCCGCGGCCATGCTGTTTTCCGACAGTGAGAAAGAGCGCGCCGATCGCCATCCGGCAGGCGATGCCCTGCCCGATCCGCTGTGACGGTTGAATCGCCGACGGTGACGATGACGGGGTTGAGGGAACGGAGGCTGAAGGGTTTGGCGGCGAGAGATATGTTACACCGGTATGTAACGTATCTTTTCTGCCGCGACCTCGGCGAGGATTTATATAATATTATTATATATCATATAGTTGATTGAGTATCCAACCTCACCGGCCGTTACGCGATCTCCGATCGGACTGAACCAATCCAACCAAATGCGCGGCGCTTCGGGACGAGCGGGAATTGGAGAGATTTCTTCCCTGATCCTTCTTCGATATCGTACGAGACAAGCATGAGCGAGCCACTAGATATCGAGCATCTGAAATCATGGATCGGGCGCGAAGACGTCGTCGACGATCTGCTGACGATCGACTTGGTGCGCAAATTCCAGGCAACGCTGGGCCTGCCGGGTGATCCGCCCGAGCCGGGGGCGATCGCGCCCGGCCTGATCCATTTCTGCCTGGGCCAGCCCGCGGTGCCGATGTCGGGATTGGGCACCGACGGCCATCCCAGACGCGGCGGTTTCCTGCCGCCCGTGCCATTGCCGCGACGCATGTGGGCGGGCAGCAGCCTTCGCCTCACCGGCAACCTGTACGTCGGCGATCTGGTGCGCCGGCGATCGGTGATCGCCGACCTGACCGTCAAGGAAGGCAAGTCCGGCACCTTGTGCTTCGTCGCCGTCGACCATCGTTTCGAGGTGGGTGATCGCTGCCCGGTCCAGGAGCGCCAGACGATCGTCTATCGCACGCTCGATGCCGGCACATCCGCACCGGCGGCCGCACCGGCCGCGCCGCAAGGCGAAGCGGTCTCGATCATCGACCCGAGCGCCGCGCTGCTGTTCCGCTATTCGGCGCTGACCTTCAACACGCACCGCATCCATTATGACCGGCCCTATGCGACGGAGGTCGAAGGTTATCCCGGGCTGGTCGTGCATGGCCCGCTGCAAGCCACGCTGCTTTTCCATCACGCGGTCCATCAGGCCGGGGGAGCGATACCCGTCGCCTTCGACTTCCGTAGCGTATCGTCGCTCTCGGACGGCACGATGCTGCACTTGCATGCCGGTCATCTGGCGGACGGTATCATGCCGCTCTGGACAGCCTCACCCGACGGGCCTGTCGCGATGCAGGCGGAGGCCCGATGGGTATGACGCGCGCGATCAATAGGATCGCGGCATGCCGAGCACATGTTCGGCGACATAGCTGAGGATCAGGTTGGTCGAGATCGGCGCGACCTGATAAAGCCGGGTCTCGCGGAACTTGCGCTCGACGTCATATTCCTCGGCAAAGCCGAAACCGCCATGCGTCTGGACGCACGCTTCCGCTGCGGCCCAGGATGCGTTGGCGGCGAGCATTTTCGCCATGTTCGCCTGCTCGGCAACCGGTTCGCCCGCATCGTACAAAGCCGCCGCCTGATGCACCATCAGTTCCGCCGCGCGCATATCGGCATAGGCCTTGGCGATGGGAAACTGGATCCCCTGGTTCTGGCCGATCGGCCGGCCGAACACTGAGCGTTCCGACGCATAGCGCGCCGATCGCGCCGTAAACCACTTCGCGTCGCCAATGCATTCGGCGGCGATCAGGATCCGCTCCGCATTCATGCCCGACAGGACATAGCGAAAGCCGCTGCCTTCCTCGCCGATGAGATTTTCAGCGGGGACCTCGACATTGTCGAAGAATATCTCAGTGGTCGAATGATTCATCATCGTGCGGATCGGCCGGATCGTCAGACCACCGGCGGCAATCGCGTCGCGCATGTCGAGCAGGAAGATCGACAGACCATCGGTCCGCCGCACGACCTGATCGATCGGCGTGGTCCGCGCCAGCAACAGCATCAGATCGGAATGCTCGGCGCGCGACGTCCAGATTTTCTGACCATTGACGATGAAGCGATCGCCCTGCCGGACCGCGGTCGTGCGCAGCGCACTGGTATCGGTGCCGCTGGTCGGTTCGGTGACGCCGAACGCCTGCAGCCGCAACGCGCCATTGGCGATCCCCGGCAGGTAACGCTGCTTCTGCTCTTCGCTGCCGTGACGCAGCAGCGTTCCCATGATGTACATCTGCGCGTGGCCCGCAGAGCCGTTGCAGCCGGCACGCTGGACTTCCTCGAGGATCGCCGCCGCCGCCGCGAGCGGCAGCCCCGATCCGCCATATGCCTCCGGGATCAGCGCCGCCAGGTAACCGGCATCGCCCAGTGCCTGGACGAATTCGGTCGGATAGCGCCGCTCCTGGTCGAGCGCACGCCAATAGGGGTCGGGAAATGCCTCGCACAGCTTCGCCACCCCGTCACGAATATCGGGGAAATCCGTGCCTTGCAGCCGGTCCAGCTTGCTCATGCCCGTTTCGACTCCCCTGCCGCAAATCGCATCATCAATTCCGGCTTTCGAGCAAACCGCGCGCGATGACCTGCGCCTGGATTTCGGCCGCGCCCTCGAAGATGCTGAGGATGCGAGCATCGCACAGGATGCGGCTGATTTCGAATTCCAGCGCATAGCCATTGCCGCCATGCACTTGCAGCGCGGCGTCGGCATTGCTCCACGCGACGCGCGCCGCGAGCAGCTTGGCCATGCCGGCTTCGATGTCGCAACGCTTGCCGCGATCCTTGGCCCGCGCGGCGGCATAAGTGAGTTCGCGCGCAACGATCATGTCGACCAGGCTTGCCGCCAGCTTGTCCGCGACACGGGGAAAATGGATGATCGCCTTGCCGAATTGCTTGCGGTCGAGCGCATAGCCGAGCGCCAGCTCCAGCGCCCGTCTGGCGACACCGACAGCGCGCGCCGCGGTCTGGATGCGCGCGCCTTCGAAGGTGCGCATCAATTGCTTGAACCCCTGCCCCTCCTCGCCGCCGAGCAGGGCATCGCCGGGCGCACGCACGCCATCGAACGACAGCGCATATTCGCGCATGCCGCGATAGCCCAGCACCTCGATCTCGCTGCCCGACAGCCCATCAGTCGGGAATGGATCGTCCACCGTGCCGCGCACCTTGGGGACCAGCAGCATCGACAGTCCGGCATAACCACTGCGATCGGGCAATGTCCGCGCCAGCAATGTCATCAGGTCGGAGCGGCTGGCATGGGTGATCCAGGTCTTCGCGCCATCGACGACCCAGCCATCACCGTCGCGGCGCGCGCGGGTCTGGAGCGCGCCGAGATCGCTGCCGGTATCGGGCTCGGTAAACACCGCGACGGGCAGCACCGCGCCGCTGGCGATGCGCGGCAGCCAGTCGGCCTTTTGCGCCGGCGTGCCGCCGCTGGCGATCAGCTCCCCGGCGATTTCCGAGCGCGTGCCGAGCGAACCCGCGCCGATCCAGCCGCGCGACAATTCCTCCGTGACGACGCACATCACCAGTTTCGACAGGCCGAGACCGCCAAATTCGACGGGGATGCAGACACCGAACGTGCCAAGGTCAGCCATCGCGGCGATCGTCGCATCGGGGATCAGCGCATTGGTGAGATGCCAGCCATGCGCGTGCGGTACGATCTCCGCTTCGGTGAAACGGTGAAACTGTTCGCGGACCGCGTCGATCTCTGCGTCGCCCAGGCTCTCGCCTGGCCAGTCGCCGCGCGCCAGCGCCCCGGCCAGGGTGCGGCGTTCGGCAGCAAGATCGACCTCGATCAGATCGGCGCAGGTCGAGGCGAGATCGCGCGCGGCATCGCCGAGCCCGAGATCGGCGGGCCGGAAGATTTCATTCTGGCCCATCGGCAATCCGCCGACCAATTGTGCCAGCAGTTCGGCGAATGCGAGCCGCCGCACCAGCAGATCGACCTCTCGCGCCGCGTCCGCACCGGCCCAATCATTCACCGCCTCCAGCGCCGCAATGGTCGTGGCGACCCAGGCGAAGCCATGCGCCGCGCGCTGTTCCTCGTCGATGTGACGGTCAGCAAGCCGCTTCGCGAGCGCCGCGCGCGCGGCCGCGCCATAGCGCCGCGCGGCATCGAGAGCCGCCACGAAGTCCAGCGAGCCTGTCATGCGCGCTCGAAAATGGCGGCGATGCCCTGCCCGCCGCCAATGCACATCGTCTCCAGCCCGTAGCGGCCGTCGCGCCGCACCAGTTCGCGCGTCAGATTGGCGAGAATGCGCCCGCCGGTCGCGCCGATCGGGTGTCCAAGCGAAATCCCCGATCCATTGACGTTGAGGATGTCATGGCGGGAATCGTCATCGCTCCATCCCCAGCCCTTGAGCACGGCCAGCACTTGCGGCGCGAACGCCTCGTTGAGCTCGACCAGATCGATGTCTGACCAGGACAGGCCGCTGCGCGCGAACAGCCGTTCGACGGCGGCCACCGGCCCAATGCCCATGCGCGACGGATCGCACCCGGCCGCCGCCCAGGAATGGAACCATGCGATCGGCTCAAGACCCAGCGCCGCAAGCTTGTCTTCGGCGACGACGAGACAGGCGGCGGCGGCATCATTCTGCTGGCTGGCATTGCCCGCCGTGACAACGCCCCCCTCGATCGGCTTCAGCTTGCCCAGCGTGTCCATGCTGGCGTCGCGGCGATAGCCCTCGTCATGAACGAACGGAATCGGCTCGCCGCGCTTCTGCGGCACCGGCACCGCGACGAGCTCATCGTCGAACAGTCCCTTGTCCCACGCCGCCGCGGCACGCTGGTGCGACCGGACGGCATAGGCATCGGCCTGATCGCGCGTGATGCCGTAATCCTTTGCGAGATTCTCCGCCGTCTCGATCATGCCGGAAATGACCCCGAACCGCGCCACCGGCTGCGACATGACTCGTCCGCGCGACAAGCGATCGTGCAGCGTCACATTGCCCATGCGCACCCCGCCGCGCAGGTCAGTGGTGTAATGCTCGACGTTCGACATGCTTTCGCAACCGCCGGCAACGACGACATCGGACGCGCCGGTCATCACCATCATCGCCGCATTGATCACCGACTGCAGCCCCGACCCGCAGCGGCGGTCGAGCTGATAGCCCGGCACCTCAAGCGGCAGTCCCGCCGCCAGCCAGGACCAATGCCCGATCGCGGGCGCCTCGCCATTGCCATAGCCCTGCGCGAAGACGACATCATCGACCCGCGCGGGGTCGATCCCGCTCCGCTCGACCAGCGCCTTCAGGATCACCGCGCCAAGATCGCCGGCAGTCAGAGTCGCAAGGCTACCCCCGAACTTGCCGACGGCAGTGCGGATCGGCGACACGATGGCGGCGCGGCGAAGAGTCATGATGATCTGGTTCCTGCTGTACCGACAATGCCGGTGTCGATGAGGCGGGCAATCTCGCCCGATGAAAGGTCGAGCCGCGTGGCGAGTATCTCCTCGCTATGCCGGCCGTTGCGTGGGGCGGGCTGCGGTGCACCGCGGTTCCGGCCGGGCAGCGTGGCGAACGCCCCCGCCGCGGGATACTCCATCCCGCTCGGATTGTCGGCGCGGGCGAAGATCGGGTTATCGCTCACCAGCCGCGGATCGGCGATCGCTTCCTCCATCGTGCGATAGGCGGAATGAACAATGCCGCCGGCGTCGAACGCCGCCGCCAGGTCGGCATGATCGCGCGCGCCAATCGCCGCCTCGAACAGCGGGAACAGTGCGTCGCGATGCGTGAAGCGCACGCCATCGTCGCGCGCGAAATCCACGCCGCGTTCCGCCTCGACCCGGGCGATCGATGCGGTCAGGCCGAGCAGCGCGATCAGATTGGCCCATTGTCGCGGGGTGACGACAACGATCATCGTGCGCACCGCGTCGCGCGTGACAAAGTCCCGCCCGAACAGACCATAGACCGTATTGCCAAGCCGGGTGCGCGGCTGTTGTGCATGGAGGAATTCCGCGATGCCGCCCAGATTCGCCACTGTACCGATCGCCACATCGGACAGGGGAATACGCACTTCGCCGCCCCGGCCCTCCTGGTCGCGCCGACGCAGCGCGGCAAGCAGCGCGAAGGCGGCATAGGAACCGGTCAGCAGGTCCCAGGCAGGCAGGACGTGATTGACGGGGTCGGGCCCGGTGCCGGTCAGCAGCGGATATCCGACCGCATTGTTGACGGTATAATCCAATGCCGGGCTGCCGTCCGCCCAGCCCATCACCCGCACCGTCACCAGTTGCGGACAGCCATCCACCAGTGTCTCATGGGCGAGGAAGCCGGTGGCGGGGAAGTTGGTGATCAATTGCCCGGTCGCGCGAATGAGCCGCTGAAGCAGTTCGCGTCCCTCCGCCCGGCCCAGGTCGAGCGCGACCGATTTCTTCGCGCGATTGAGATTCTCCCAATAGAGCGAGTCTCCGGCGGGCGTGACCGGCCAGCGCCGAAAGTCCGGACCACCGCCGATCTGATCGACCCGGATGACTTCGGCGCCCATTTGCGCGCAGTACAGACCCGCGCTGGGCGATGCGACGAAGGACGAAGCCTCGACCACCGACAGTCCGGAAAGGAGGTCGTACATCGGCGTTCAGGCCGTTCCGCCGGCAGTGAAGTCGCGCAGCATATGCTTGGCGATCTGCAATTGAAGAATCTGCGTCGTGCCTTCGTAGATGCGATAGATCCGCGCGTCGCGAAAGAAGCGCTCCGCTTCATATTCGGCGAGATAGCCGGCACCGCCATAAATCTGCACGCAGCGATCGACCACGCGGCCGCACATCTCCGAGGCGAAGACCTTGGCGGCGGCGGCCTTGCGCAGCACATTCTCGCCCGCATCCGCGCGGCGCGCGGCATCCTCCAGCATGCAGGTCGCCGCGTAGATCTCGATATCGCTTTCGGCGAGCATCTGCTGGATCAGCTGGAAATTGGCGATCGGCTCGCCGAACGCCTTGCGCTCATTGGCATAGGTGATCGCTGAGTCGAGCGCGCGCCGGGCATAACCGGTGGCGGCGGCGGCAACCGACAGCCGGCCATTGTCGAGACTGCGCATGGCGGTGACGAACCCCTTGCCTTCCTCGGTGCCGAGCAAGGCGTCGGCGGGAAGGTGCACATCCTCCATGATGATGTCGGCGATATGGCTGCCGGCCTGACCCATTTTCTTGTCCGAGCTGCCGACCGACACGCCGGGCGTCCGCATCGGCACGATGAATGCCGAGATATGGGCGTTCTTCGGCAAGGGTTCCTTCGACGTGCGTGCCATGATCAGCGCCACATCGGCCTGGGGCGCATTGGTGATGTAGCGCTTCGTGCCATTCAACACCCAGCCATTGCCCGACCGCACCGCGCTGGTCTGCATCGCCGCGGAATCCGACCCCGAACCCGGCTCGGTCAGCCCGAATGCCGCGATCTCCCCCGCGGCAAGGCGCGGCAGCCATTCGGTACGCTGTGCGTCGGTGCCCGCGGTTTTCAGCGCCGATCCGACCATGCCGATATTGATCGAGATGATCGATCGGAAGCAGGGCATCGCGTAGCTCAGCTCGCGGATGGTGCGGACATATTGCGCGATGTTCATCGCCGCGCCGCCAAACTCCTCCGGCATGGTCAGCGCGAACAGGCCCATGTCGCGCATTTCCTGCACGATCTCGGCCGGGATATCGTCAGTGGCGACGATGCCGCGCTCGGCCGGCACCAGCCGCTCGCGCACATAGCGGCGCAGTTGATCGATGAACTGATCGAAGGTTTCGGCATCCATGCCCGAATTGATCGTCGACATCGCGTGCGCTTTCAAATCGGATCATAGGGAAAGACATGCGCCGACACTTCGTCCGCGCGGGCAAAGCTGGGCCGAAATGACGGCACCAGTTCGTCGGCGATCGCCTGCGGTGTCCAGCCCTCCATCCTGGTCATCGAGCGGATCGGGCGTGGCTTGGAGAACAGCATGATCTCATTCTTGCGCACCGAGAAGATCTGGTTGGTGACGTCCCGCGACAGGTCCGACGCAAGGAACGCCACCAGGGGCGCGACCTTGTCCGCGCTCATCGCCTGCAATCGCTCGACCCGCCGCTTCTGCTCGGGCGTTTCGGCCGGAATCGATCCGGTCATCCGGCTCCAGGCAAAGGGGGCGACGCAATTCGATCGGACGCCGACCCGCGCCATATCCAGCGCGATCGATTGTGACAGGCCGATGATGCCGAGCTTCGCCGCGGAATAATTGGCCTGGCCGATATTGCCGATCAGTCCGCTGGTCGAGGTGAAGTGGACGAAACTGCCCGATTGCTGCTCGCGGAAATACGGTGTCGCCGCCTTCGACACATTGAAGGCGCCGTTCAGATGCACGTCGATCACCGCCCGCCAATCCTCATGGCTCATCTTGTGCCAGATCGCGTCGCGCAGGATTCCCGCATTGTTCACGACCACATCGATCCGGCCGAAATGCGTCACCGCATCCGCGATGATCGACGCCGCGCCGGCGGGATCGGCAACACTGGCGAAATTGGCAATTGCGCGACCGCCCGCCGCCTGGATGTCCGCCACGGTCTGCTCTGCCGGAGCGGCCTCCGATCCTGCGCCATCACCGGCCACGCCGGGATCATTGACGACAACCGCCGCCCCCTCGCGCGCGCAAAGCAAGGCGATTTCCCGGCCAATGCCGCGTCCCGCGCCCGTTACGGCCACGACCTTGTGTTCCAGGATGCCCGTCATGTTGTTCTCCCGATAGCCACACGCCTAAAGGGATTCCCGAGATATTCAATATAGCGAATTGCTTTTCAGTATGATGAAAAATACACTGGGCCGATGGCCCTGGTAAAATCCGTCTCCCACGCCTTTTCGATCCTGCGCATGCTCCCGCAGAACCATGCGCTCAGCCTGTCGGAAATCGCCCGCCTGTGCGGCCTCAGCCCTTCCAGTTGCCACGGGCTGCTGAAGACGCTCGTCGCCGAGGGCGTGCTCGAGATACGTGTCGACAAGCGTTACGCCTGGTCACCGGGCTGGTCCGTGCTGCCGGGCGCCCTGTTCCATGGCGATGCGAAATTCACCGCACTGGCACGGCCCCTGCTCACCCGATGCGCGATCGATCACAATATGGTGATCGGCCTGTGGCGCGTCGCCAAAGGAGACAGGCTGCACCTTACCGCGCTGGGCGAAAGTGCCGCGACGACCCGGATCCACATGACCGAAGGCCAGCGCCAGCCGATCGGCAGCGGCGCCGCCGGCCGTGCCCTGGCCGCAAGTCAGCATATCGATCGGGATGAGATCGCCCGGCGCTATGCCGGGGTACGCTGGGAGCAGCCGCTGACATTGTCCGATTATGCCGATCAGATCAGCCAGGCTGCCGCGATGGGTTATGCGATCGACGATGATTTCGGGCATGCGGGGGTCTGTTCGATCGCGGTGGCGCTGACCGTAAAGGCCCCGATCGACGCCCTGGTATCGGCATCAATCTTCTCTTCGGCGCGGACAGATGCGGTCATTCAACGGGCCGTCCAGGCCTTGCGGGACCTGGCAGACGAACTGGACCAGTTGCGGTCATGAGCAAAGGAACCCCGGCGCTCAGCGCCGATTCTGCCGCGTGGCGACGAGCGACCGGACAATTGCCGCATCCTCTTCCGTGGCCGGATTGTAGACGACCATGCTGAGATCGGGGCGGCCATCAACCGCGAAAGCCGAATATTCGAACGCGATCGGCCCGGCGATCGGGTGGCGGAGACGCTTCAACCCCTCGCCATGGACGTTGACATTATTGTCGCGCCACAAGGTCTCGAATTCGGGGCTGAGCGTGCAGAGTTCGTCGACCAATTGACTGACCTCCGACACCGCACCGGCCCGCGCCGCATCGGCCCTGAACGCGCCGACCACGAACCGCGCCACGCTTTCCCAGTCATATTGCGCGGCCCGCACCTGAGAGTTGCCGAAGATAAGGCGCAGGATGTTGCGTTGCCCCGGCGGGAGCGCGCCATAGTCGGTGAGCACCGCAGCCGCGGCGGCATTCCAGGCGACGACTTCCCATGTGGCGCTCCTGATGAGCGCCGGGCTGGCGTCCAGCACATCGAGCAAGCGCTGCAGCCGTGGCGTGACGCCCTCGGCCGCCTTGTAGCGGACTTCCGGCGGGCGCCCCAACCCAAGCAGGAAGACATGCTCGCGCTCCACATCGGTCAGCATCAGCGCGCCGGAAATGCGGTTGAGCACGTCCGCCGAGGGCGCGCCGCCCCGTCCCTGTTCCAGCCATGTATACCAGGTCGGGCTGATATGGGCGCGCTGGGCGACCTCCTCCCGGCGCAGCCCCGGCGTGCGCCTGCGCGTCGCGGGGATACCGAAGGCGGCCGGATCGAGGCGCGTGCGGCGATCTTTCAGATAAATCCCCAGCAGATTGTCGGTGTCGTTGGGCATTCTGGTCCTGTTATTCATTATACCATGATAAGATCACTAC
>NZ_JSXI01000002.1 GCF_000803065.1 Sphingomonas sp. ERG5 | reverse complement strand
CCAACACGATCTCAGCCTCACGCAGCTTGCCGATAATCTCTTCCGGCTTGTGCCTCTTGCCCATTTCCAAACTCCTTCATGATCCAAAATAACAGAGATTTTGGACCACTCAGAAGGGGGCAGATCAGTCGATGTGCTCGACAAGCATGGTGCATCATTCGTTAGTGTGACGCAGGCGTTCAACACCACGAACAGCATGGGGCGTCTCACACTCAACGTTCTGCTCTCTTTCGCACAATTTGAACGTGAAGTGACGGGCGAGCGTATCCGCGACAAGATTGCCGCGTCGAAAGCACGCGGCATGTGGATGGGCGGCACGGTGCCGCTGGGGTACGCTGCACCAGAGCGGGCTTGCCGCCGCGCGGCTCGAACTCGAGGTCACCGAGAGCGTGATGCTGCGCGACCGCGAAAGCGCGCTCTTGACGCTCCACAAGCTCAAAGCGCTCGGGGTGCGGATCGTGATGGACGATTTCGGGACCGGCTACTCGTCACTCTCGAACCTCCAGGCCTTCCCGTTCGACAAGATCAAGATCGATCGCAGCTTTGTGAGCCATGTCACCGACGATGAATCGGCGCGCTCGATCATCCGCGCAATCGTCGGGCTCGGCCGCAGCCTCGATCTGCCCGTGGTGGCCGAGGGAGTGGAGACCGAAGCGCAGCGCCAGATGGTTCTCGAAGAGGGCTGCCCGCAAGCGCAGGGGTTCCTGTTCGGCGCTCCCGCCGAAGCCGTGATCGGCGTTCCCGGGCTGCTGCGGGTGGTACCGACCCAAGCCTATCCTCCCGCCCCGACGAGCAAGCCCTTGGCGAGGCCGGCGTAGCCGCTGCTGGCCGGAAGCGGTCAGGCAGCTTTTGGTAAGCACGCAATGGGAGGGGCGTACAAGACAGTCCACAGCGCTCACTCTTGGTCCGCAAAAAAAATGTGCGCCTCAGGCCCTGAAGAATCGAAGCGCCAAATGAACTTCATTCGATGCCGATGGGTTCCGGTTTGACGAACACCCCACCCTCGCGCTCTGGATCGTCCGAAGGGACTTAGTCTGCCGAAACCATGGCCAACTCGTCCAGCTCCTTGAGGCCGAAGCTTGGTCTATCGCCGGCGTATTGCTCGCAATCTTCATGACGGCGGACACCAGCTCACGGAGGTGTCCGCCGAGGTGCCATCGCGGCGAGCCTTGGTGGCTGGGAGGAGTTCTCGCTCCATGTACGCGCCGGTCTCGCCCTTGACGGGTTCGACCGCGATGGACCCAGGGGAATGCTGATGCAGACCGCGATCTGCGCGGGCGCGCCAGCAGCTAAAGCCGCCTTCAGAAGCGGCCCGGATTATTGCCCAGATGGGCGCGCGGCAGAAACAGGAAGGCAGGAGTCGCTGCACCAAGACCAAGCGCCGGTTCGACGCCCCTCTTCCCGTCCTTCAATCCCGGACGGAAGCAGCGCGTGCGTGCCGCTCGCGCGATTTTGCCATCCCGAGCAGGATAAGGCTGGCGGCGAAAATCGGCAGCGGAGAGGCCACGATCATCATCAACTGCAAGCGCGGCAGCTCTGTGGCCAGCAATATGCCACCGACGAGCGGGCCGACAATCGAACCGATCTTCGCGATCGACAGTGCCCAGCCGATACCCGAGGCACGGACAGCACTTGGGTAGAGCAAGCCAGCGGCGCCGTTGAGGCCCTGATGTCCGCCCAGCACAAAAAACCCGCATATCCCGATCGCAATCATATAACCCGACGAGGACAGGTCGGGGAGCGCAAGGGTGGCAAGAAGGAGGCAGCCGACGACCGGCATGACCGTGATCGACGACAAGCCCAGGCGGTCGATGAATGCGGAGATGACGAGGCCGCCAATCGACCCTGCCAAGATGAAGAGCGACAGTCCAAGCGCGGATTCTGCTTTCGGCAACCCCGCGCCGAGCATGAGCGTCGGTAGCCAGCTGATCATGAAGAAGACAGTCGCCGAACTGCAGACATAGGCTAGCCACAGCAAGGGGGTGATCGTCGACAGGCGTCCGGAAAAGAGCGGGGACAGGCCGCGGGATGCGGCGGCGTGCGGAACATCGGGAAGAGCCGCGATGCGGGCGACGGTTTCCGCCGCGATCGAGGGATCGATACGGCGCAGCAGGGATTCCAGTTCCGCCTTCCGGGTCGACCGCCGGGAGAGAAACGCAACCGATTCCGGGAGGAGGACGTAGCCGACGCCGGCGAGAAGAAGCGATAACACACCGCCGATCCAGAACAGTGCTTCCCAGCCATAATGAGGCATGAAGGCGGCCGCCACGGCGCCCCCGCTGGCCGAGCCAGCCATATATCCCATCATGATGACCGCAACCACAGTCGCGCGAAATCGCTGCGGCACGAGCTCCTGATTGAGTGCATAGAGAAGCGGCGTCAGGCCGCCGATTCCGATTCCCGTGAGAAAGCGGCAAAGGCTCAACAGATAAATGTCGCGCGCGACCAAGACTGACAGCGATCCCAAGCCGCACACGACGAGCGCGACGAGAGATCCAAATTTGCGGCCGTGCCGATCGCCGATCCAGCCGAAGACGATCCCGCCGACCAGCATTCCGAAGGAGGCGGCCGCGAACACCAATCCGAAGGCCGCGGACGACAAACTCCATTCGGACATGATGGAAGGAGCAGCAAAAGCAATGGTTTGCAGGTCATATCCGTCGACAAACATCATGAGCGTCGACAAAAGCACCGTGGTCACGACCAGCATATTCCACGACTGCTTGTCGATGACCTCTCCAAGCAGGGTCGCAGGGCTGTCGTCTCTATTCTTCTCGTCCATTTTCCCACTCCGGTCGTGCGCTTTCCGGCCAGACCGGGCCGGCCGAATCTATATGCGGACCTCGACAACACCATTGGCCAACCGCACCGAACAGCGTTCGAGCGGCACGCCCGCCGGGCCGGAGAGCTCGTCCCTCGCGCGAGCCTCGATGCGCGCGATGTGCGCGGGCCCCTCGATTATGCGAACCTCGAGCAAATCCTCGGACGCGAGCGCAAAGCAAGCGCCGGCTATATTGCTCGTCACGTAGAACGAGCCCTCGACATGATATATTGCTATGTGCCTGCCCGCGATTTCGGCGACATGAAGGGCACCCTCGGAAAGATCTTCCAAAGCAATGATCGGCCGCCAGACGGTGGCGTCTTCGATTGGACCTGCCATATGATCCCTCAAAAACCATCGCCCGAGAAGAGCCGGGAGCGCGGGCACCGACCGCACCCATTCCCCACTTCGCGTCTCTCATTGCGGCGCAGTCCATCATGCGCCGACTGAAATATAGCGCGGGCCCGGACGCGAAACGCGCCTCACAGCGTTCAAAAGATTGTCTCGGAGCGCGTCGCCCGGCCGAGCGCCTTCCGCCCGCGTGACGGGCAGACTTCGCAGACGCCGTCCACTCCCGATCCGGCGGGATCGTCAAACGCGCTCGACTGCAAGAGCAAGACCCATGCCGACGCCGATGCACAGCGTGGCAAGGCCGCGCCTGCCTCCGCTTTTCTCAAGCTGGTGAACGAGCGTCATCGCAATGCGCGCGCCCGACATGCCGAGCGGATGGCCAAGCGCTATCGCACCGCCATTCGCGTTCACATGCGGTGCGTCATCCGGCAGACCGAGCGCGCGCAACACCGCGAGCGACTGACTGGCAAAAGCTTCATTGAGCTCGACGGCGTCAAAATCGCCGATGGCAAGCCCGAGCCGACCCATCAGCTTCTGCGTCGCCGGGACCGGGCCCATCCCCATCACGCGCGGCTCGACGCCGGCCGAGGCGAGGCCGAGGATTCGGGCTCGCGGCGTAAGGCCATGCGCTTTCGCTGCGGCCTCGCTGGCAATAACCATGGCAGCGGCGCCGTCGTTGATGCCCGAGGCATTGCCGGCAGTGACCGTGCCCTCGGGACCGAAGAGCGGCTTCAGCTTCGCGAGCGCTTCCATCGTCACATCCGCCCGCGGATGCTCGTCGATCGCGACGAGGGCCGTCTCGCCCTTCCGGCCCGGAACGGTAACCGGGACGATTTCTTCGGCGAGAAAGCCGTTATGCTGCGCGGCGAGCGCGCGCTGCTGGCTTCGCAACGAGAATGCGTCCTGATCCGCGCGGCTGATCTTGTGATCTTCGGCGACATTTTCACCGGTGCGCGGCATCGTCTCGGTGCCGTGGAGTGCATCAAGGGCCGGGTTGACGAAACGCCAGCCCATTGTCGTATCCTCGAGCTTCTGCCCGCGGCCGAAGGCAGCGTCGGCCTTGCCCATGACGAACGGCGCGCGTGTCATGCTCTCTACGCCCCCCGAGATCGCCAGCGCCATTTCGTCCGAGCGGATTGCCCGGGCCGCCGCTCCGACCGCTTCGAGCCCGGACGCACAAAGGCGGTTGAGCGTCACCCCCGGCACCGTGAAAGGCAGACCGGCCAGCAACAGGCTCATTCGCGCGACGTTGCGGTTGTCTTCGCCCGACTGGTTGGCGCAGCCGTAGAAGACCTCCTCGATCGCGGCAGGATCGAGAGCGGGATTGCGATCGAGCAGCGCCTTGAGCGGGAGCGCACCCAAGTCGTCCGCACGCACGTTCGCGAGGATGCCGCCATAGCGGCCGATCGGCGTGCGGATGGCATCGCAAATGAATGCGTCGGTCATATGAGTCCTCTCGATAGGTCAGTGTCAGGCCGGAAGCGCCATGCTCTCGCGAAGCGGGACGCCGGTCAGCTTGCGGAGATCCTCGATGGCAAGCCCTTCGACCATCTCAAGAACGCCGGCACCGGACGGGCCCACCTCAAAGACAGCGACATCGGTATAGACGCGCGACACACAGCCGAGCCCCGTGAGCGGATAGTGGCACGCCTCGACCAGCTTGCTTTCGCCTTGCTTGGTCAGCAGTTCCATCATCACGAAGGTCTGCTTGGCGCCGATCGCGAGATCCATCGCTCCGCCGACCGCCGGAATGGCGCCGGGTTCCCCGGTGTGCCAGTTCGCGAGATCGCCGTGCACCGAAACCTGGAAGGCGCCGAGCACGCAGATGTCGATATGGCCGGCCCGCATCATCGCGAAGCTGTCGGCGTGATGGAAATAGCATCCACCGGTCAGGAGTGTCACAGCCTGCTTGCCGGCATTGATGAGTTCCCAATCCTCTTCGCCGGGCACCGGTGCTGGCCCCATCCCGAGCAGGCCGTTTTCGCTCTGCAGGAATATGTCGCGGTCGACAGGAAGATAGTTCGCGACCGTGGTCGGAAGGCCGATGCCGAGATTCACATAGGCGCCCTCGGGAATATCCTTTGCGACCCGCGCGGCCATTTGGTGCCGATTCAAGCGTTCCATATCATCTCTTCCGATCAGGCCACGGCGTGGAGAGGCACGGGTGCCGTTTCGATGACCCGCTGCACGAATATCCCCGGTGTCACGACTGCTTCGGGATCGAGATCGCCAAGCGGCACGATCCGGGCAACCTGCGCGATCGTCGTCTTGGCCGCCATCGCCATAATGGGTCCGAAATTCCGGGCAGTCTTGCGATAGACGAGGTTCCCCCAGCGATCGCCCCGCTGCGCCTTGATCAGCGCAAAATCTGCGTGGATGGGATATTCGAGCACATATTGACGCCCGTCGATCTCACGGGTCTCCTTCCCTTCGGCAAGAAGCGTCCCGAAGCCTGTCGGCGTGAAGATTGCGCCAAGTCCCGCTCCCGCCGCCTGAATGCGCGCCGCAAGATTGCCTTGGGGCACGAGTTCGAGCTCGATCTGCCCGGCACGATAGGCAGCGTCGAAATGATGCGAGTCCGCCTGACGCGGAAAGGAGCAGATGATCTTTTTCACCTTACCGGCCTTGATCAATGCGGCAACGCCGGTCTCGCCGTTGCCCGCATTGTTGTTGATGATCGTGAGGTCGCCGGCGCCTTGCGCGATAAGCGCCTCGATGAGCTGGTCGGGCATTCCAGCGGTACCGAAACCGCCGATCATGACCGCCGAACCATTCTTGATGTCCGCCACCGCCGCCTCGGCGCTGACGACCGACTTGTCGATCATTCGACCCTCCAAACTTTCACATTGGCAAAGGCTAAGCATCGCCCGGCCGCTGCAGCAATGGGAAGGGAGTCTCACCCAAGACAGCGGCCGGACGATCCGTCAGACGACCATTTCGTCCGCACGTTCCGAAGTCGTTTCGGCGGGCAAGGCGAGAATGGTGGCCATCGCCGAGCACAGCCGTTCGGCGGCATCGGCCGAGACAGCTTCCGCGCGCCAACCGACGTAAACATCCGGCCGGACGAGGATTGCCCCATTTTCGCCGACCTCGCGGATTCGGGCGAAATCGCCATGCGGATCTTCGATCGGCCGCCCGGGACCGATGACGTGCACCCGGATCGGCACGCCAAATTGCTCCGATGCCGCAGCCGCCGCGTCCACCCACGCCTCGCCGCCCAATCCGGTCAGGAGGGTGAACTCACCATCCCCGCACAGCGCGAGCGTCGAGACCCGCGCTCCATCGCGCGCGACCCAGCCGTGGGGCAGCCGCGCGCCCGGAAAGCTGGTGGGCTGGTAGAAAAGTTCGGGATCGCGATCATATTGCGGCGGCGCGGTTCCATCGCCGACCACGGCATTGGAGGCGTAGCGCTGGTTCATCTCGACACCGTGGCAATTATAGACGAAGTCGGAGCCATCGATCGCGGTCCGCAATGCCGCGCGGCGATCGGCGGCCTCGGGGGTCGAGTCCTTGATCGACGCCATGTTGCGGCGCATTTGTTCGGGATCGTCGGTACCGAACAGTCCAAGCGCTTCGAGAATCGGCGGAAAACAGCCAAGGCTCTTGTTGGCACGGGTCACCGTCTGCTCCGCGACCGGCGCCCGCTCGGCGTTATAACTGTCGAGCAGGTCCGACCCCGCCTTGCCGCCCAGCACCAACGCCATTTTCCACGCGAGATTATATGCATCCTGGATCGAGTGGTTGGAGCCGAGACCGTTGGTCGGGGGGTGGCGATGCACGGCGTCGCCCATGCAAAAGATCCGGCCCGCCGACAGTTTGGTTGCATACATGTCGTTGACCGTCCAGGTCGAGAAGCTCTCGATCTTGATATCGACCTGATCGTCGCCAATGAGATTATAGAGGATGCCCTTGGCAAACTCGTCGTCGATCTTCGGCGGATTGGCGACATCTTCATAGCCCCAGATCGCGAGCCACTTGTGCCAAGGACGCACCATGCGGACGACCCCGATACCCATCCCGCCCACGCTCGAGCCGGGCTGGAAAATCCAGTACAGAACGCTCGGGCGGTGAGCGACGAAGCGCGAAAGATCGGCTTCGAAAACGATATTGATCGAACCCGATACGCCCATTTTCCCTTCGAGCGGCAGCCCCGCCTGATCGACCACGCGCGAGTTGGCGCCGTCCGCACCGATCAGATATTTCGAGCGGATCGCATATTCGCGCCCGGTATCGCGTTCGCGCACCCAAGAGGTAACGCCGTCCGAGTCCTGCTCGCACCGCAAAAACTCGGTGCTGAACCGCACGCGCGCGCCCTGGCGGGCAGCGCCGCCAACCAGCAGCGGCTCGAGCAGATTTTGCGGCAGGTCGCAGATCTGCTCCGGGCTCGCGAGTTCATAGTCCGATCGCCGATGCGGCTGCGTACCCCATGTGCGCAGCCTGCCGAGCTCCTCGCCGGCGAGACTCGTGCAATAGGTGTTCTCGCCCATGAGATCGTTGGGCACCGCCAGGGCGAGCGCTTCCTCGGCCAGACCAAGGTCGCGGAGGACTTCGACCGTCCGCTGGTTGGTGATGTGCGCCCGGGGCGTCGGTGCGGTCCAGGGGTATTTGTTGATGACCATGACATCGACGCCGAGCCTCGCGAGCGCCAACGCCATCGTTCCGCCGGCTGGGCCGGTACCGACAACCAATACATCTGCCTTCGTGATCACGTCCGTCTCAGACACGCATCCATCCTCCTAAGTGATTTGATTCAGAACTTCACTCGCGCCTCGGCGCCAAAAAGCGTCCGGCCCGAATTCGGCAGGCAGTAAGCGGCTCCCGAAAAGGCGAACAGGTCGCGTTTATACTCACAGCGCGTCTGCCCGGTAAGGTTCGTGGCATAGACGCTGAGATCGTAGCGGTGGTCCGCACCGAAGGACCATGTCGCCCGCGTGTTCAGGAAAACGCTGCTCCCGATCGCATCGACATAATTGACGTCGCGCAGGAAGCCCTTCGACTTACTGAGATACTGAAGGTCGGCTTGCAGACGCAGCTTGTTGTCGCCGATCTCGAACTCTTTGGCTACCAGTGCATTGGCCGAATATTTCGGGGCAAATGGCAGGGCGTGCCCCTTCTGCACCAAACCCGACGGATCGGTGCCGGCGTCGGTCACCTCGCTGTCGAGAAATCCGCCCGAGAGTTGAGCGGAAAAGCCGCTCCCCGGATTCCAGCGCAGTTCGATCTCCGCGCCCTTGAGCTGCGATTCCGGGACATTGATGAAGACCGGACCGGTATTGGGGTTGACGTCGAAGAACTGCTGATCTTTCCAGATATAGTAGAAGACCGCCGCGTTCAGCACCAGAGTACGGTCGAACAGTTCCGATTTCAGCCCCACCTCGAACGCATCGAGCGTCTCGACCTGCTGATCCTCCCGCGCAAAGCCGGTCTGCGGACCATGGAAAAACTCGATGTCGTGCTTGCCCGAGCGGAATCCCCGCGAAGCGCTGGCATAGAGAAGCGTGTCGTCGGCGAGCTTGAAGTCGATCCCGACCTTCCCGCCCCATTTCTTGGCGCGGATGTCGTCCGGCGCGAGGGTTTGCGCACAGGGTTTGCCGCGATTGTCGGGCGTACCGCCGGCGAGATTTCCGTCGCCGTCCAGGTCGCAAAGCGGAAGGCCGCCCGTGAGCGAGCCGATCACTGCGTTCGACCGGAACTGGTCACGACCGAGTGTCCCGGTTCCAACGTTGCCGACGAAGAGCGAAGGCGCGCTCTTCTTGTCGTCGGTGTAGCGAAGCCCGAAGCTGACGGTCACCGTCTGGCTGATATCATATTCGACCTGGCCATAGGGCGACAGCACCTCGTTTTTGAGCCGGGCGATGCTGAACGCCGCCTGATTGCTGTACGGGTCGCCGGCAAGCAGTAGCAGTGCGGCCGCCCCGCCCGCGCCGGTCCCGCCATTGAACGGGCCGAACCCCATATTCTGCCCGAGGAGCGAGCTTTCGTGAAAATAGTAGAGGCCGGCGATCCAGCGTAGCGGGCCTTTGCCGGTCGATTGCAGGCGTAATTCCTGGCTCATCTGCTTGAAGCGTTGATCATTGCCGTTGATCATCGTGATGTCGTTATCGGTCGCACCCGGACCGCCGAGATCATATGTGAATCGGACGTCGGACTTGTCGTAGGATGTGATCGACGTGAGGCTGACATCGCCCAGATCCTGTACCAGCTTGGCGTAAAAGCCATAGGCCTCGACATATTGCTGGTCATCGCCGACGCGGTAAATGTCGCTCCATCTCGATGTATCGACCACGCGGCCCTGCGAGTTGGCGCCACCCGAAATGCCTTCGAAATCGAGCTGCCTCGGCGAAAGGCCGGGCGCGAAGATCGACCCAGAAGGCGCGCGCAGACCGACGAACCGGAAGGGATCGATCTGACTGTCTTCCTGCCCGTAATGCGCGTTCAGCGTTATTTTCGTATTATCGCTCGGCTCGAGGAGCAGCGTTCCACGAAGCGAAAAGCGGTTTTTCTTGCCGTAGCGCGCGCCGCCGTCAGCCAGATTATGCCACATACCGTCGGAATGCTGAAACATGCCTGCAAGGCGAAGGGCCGCGACGTCGCCAAGCGGCACGTTAAAGCCAGTTTCCGCGTCGATCCGGTTGAAGTTCCCGTAGTTGAGACGGACGAACCCGTCGACCCCGCCTCCGAGTTCCGGCTGCTTTGAAATATAGTTTACCGCACCGCCGGTCGTGTTGCGGCCAAACAGGGAATTTTGTGGTCCGCGCAGCACCTCCACCCGGTCCAGATCGTACAGGCCAAGGTTGGTGAGATAGGGTGCGCTCATCGTGACTTCGTCCATATAGACGCCGACCGATCCCGTCGCATTGCCGAAGAAGTCGTTGGTCCCGACCCCACGGATCGCGATCTGGCGATTGGCCGCGCCCTGGGTCGACACGGTGATGTTCGGAGCGATCTTGGGAATATCATAGGCCGACTGGATGCCGCGCTGCGCCAGCTGCTCGCCCCCGACGGCCTGCATGGTGATCGGCACGTCCTGAATATTCTGCGCCCGTTTCTGGGCCGTCACGATGATCTCGTTCGGCGCGTCGACGCCTTGTCCGGTGGCCTGCGCAAGCGCCAGTCCCGGAACCAGGGCCGCGACGCTTGATGCGCACCCGAGCATCCATTTGATCTGCATCGTCTTGATCTGCATCGTCCTCTCCCGTTCGATCGTACAGCACTTCAAGCCCGGCGGGCGCTGCGCGCTGCAATTGACGAAGCGAGAGTGCGGTCATCAGCGTGACCTGCAGGCCCGCTGGATGAGCGAAGTGCCCCTCCCCGCAATGCACTCTCACTTCGGCGCGAGGGCCTTTGGTCTGATCGCCAACTCGCCCTGCGCCCGACAAAGCTAGGACGATGGGCGATGCTTTCCCAATACTAAGCTAGGCCCTGTGCGATAGCGCTTCCGTATGGCTTCAGACCCGTCGAAGCGACGTTCCGAGGAGACAGCCGTGCCTCGAAATGCTCTCATCGGGTGAGGGGCGCGTCAGCAGAGCGCGCCCGGCAGAATACGACCATCCGCGAGGCCGGAGCCGGGCGCGCCCACTCCATAAACGGGGAGTTTGCCGTCCGCGCCGTCAGAAGCTGACTTCCACCACCCCGTCGGCAACGCGCACCGGGTAGCATTGCAGCGACCCTTCGGCAGGACTTGCCAGCGCCGCGCCGTCGCGCACGTCGAAGCGCGCATTGTGAAGCGGACATTCGACAACGCAGTCTTCGAGCCATCCATCCGACAAGAGGGCGAAGGCATGGGTACAGATGTTGCTTGTCGCGTAGAATGTACCGCTCACATTATAGACTGCGATCTCCCTGTCGCCGAATGTTGCGGCGAAGATCTCGCCTTCTGGAATGAGTTCGGACCGCGTAATCGGATGCCAGCTTGCGGCATCATCTGCTGAAATGGACATAAATCTCTCTCGGATCGGCTAAACGGTATAAAAATCGACGACGCTCGGCATGCGGTCGTTGATGAGGATGATCGTCTTCGATGCGATCAGCCATGGCCCCGCGTCCTCGCGGACAAAGCTGTGGCTGTATCTCACGGCTGCGACATGATGGTCGAAGGTCCTGGGATCATAGACATGCACGGTGGCGTGCGAACGAACATCCAGCCGGTTTTCCGAATGCGCCGTTACCCTCGATCCGCCTATCATATGAAGCGTACGGGGAAGCGGCAGGGTCGTCACCGACTTGCGCGAACCGAGCCTGTGAACCCGTTCCTCTAGCTCCCACCGCATTTCATGGTAGATGAGCGACACTTCGGTATCGGGATTCGAGGTATTCCGATACTCGTCCAGCCATGCGGGCATCCAGAAGCGGGCGTCCTCGCGGTAAAGCGCGAGCCAGCCGGTCCAGTCCTGGGAGTCGAGCGCATCCGCTTCCTGAAACAGGAGATCCGAAGCGAGCGCGCGCGCAACGGGATCGGCCGGCGCCTCCGAAATTCCGGTTGCGGCGCCCATCAGCCGTTTCCCCGCTGCAGCAAGCGCTTCCACTCACGATAACCGGGGAAGAAGTTCGTCTCGCCGCCAAAGGCTTCGTTGCCGAACGCCTTGCCCACGCCCATCGAGCTTTCGACGGGCGTGATGCCCAGTTCCGCCGCTAGCGCGTCGCCCGCACCGGGCGTACCAGCGAGGCCGCGCCCATACCCCTGCCTCGGGCCGGCCTGCGCGGCATAGCCCGCCTGACATAACTCATACATCGCATTATCGTCCGAACTAGCCAGGCCAGGCGGATTGAAGAAATCCTCATAGCCCCGGATACGAAAGCGACGGGCCGCGGGCCGCTCGCCCACGATGCCCAGGCAGTGCGACGTCATTTCGGTCTTGCTGGCCGAAAGCGGACGCCATGTCCGGATCTGGGCCGAGTTGATGTCGATGATCTGGAGGTTCGGATAAATGGTCAGATTGCGTTGTCGGAGCATCCATTTCGCGCGGACGGGGCCAACCCGTTCGCGGACCGCATCGAGTGCATCCTGTTCGAGGCACAGCGGTCGGCTGAACAGGCTCTGCTGCAGGATCGAGAAATTGACGGCATGTCCGTAGTGGAAGTTGAAACTCCCCTGCGCTTCGGGTTCGTCTTCGCTCGTGAGAACCCCGAGCGTGCCGCGCTTTCCGCGCTGCGCCAATATATCGACATAGGCGCTGTGCGTCGTGCTGAAATGGTAGAAATCAAGGCCATTCTCGAACTGCAGTTTCCAGTTGCCCTTGAAGGTGTACGTCACCTCTCCCGGAACATATTCGATCTCGCCGACGGGACTCTGATCCACGACAAGATCGATGAAGACCTTGGCGTCACCCAGATGATCGTCCAGCGTCGGGACGTCGGGATTGAGGCTCGCAAAAAGGAGTCCGCGATAGCTCTCGAAGCGTGGAACCCGAATGAGATTGTGATCCGCCTCGGTAAAGCTCGCCGCATATTGGCCCGTCGCCTCGGCCGTCACATGGACATTCTCGCCACCTGAATCATAGGACCAGCCATGATAGCGGCAGGTATGGAATTTCTGGCGCCCGTGTTTCAGCGGGCAAAGCAGCGTTCCGCGGTGTCGGCACGTGTTGAGGAAGCAGCCGATCTGGCCCTCACCGTCCTTCATCACGATCACCGGCTGCCGACCGATGTAGGTCGTGAAGAAGCTGTGGGGTTTGGGCAATTGGGATTCGAGGCCGATGAAAATCCAGGTCGCCTCGAAGATCGCGGTCATCTCGGCCTCGAAAATCGCTTCGTCGGTGAATACCGCGCTGTCGACGGCGAAAATACCGTCTTCGGGCCGATCATCGATCAGCGCGGCGAGGCTGGCGGCATCGGTCATGACATTACTCCGGCGTGGGGCGCCATATGGGTGAAGAAACATTTGCGCAGATCGGTGGCCGGATCGGCGGCACGCGCGACATCGACGCCCTGCCCCGACGCGATCGCGCGCCGGCCGGCAAGGAAATCCCTGGGTGTGTCGAGGCATGCGATGCCCGCGAGCCTGTTGCCGTCGAGATACAGCATTACGCCGGGACCACGGCGGACAGCGGTCAGGCGCGTGTCCGTAGTACCCGCGACCTGGATCATATGCCCGAACTGGCTCGTCCAGAACCAAGGCGCCTCCTCGGGTTCCGGTGGCAGGGCGAGGATCGCGCGCGCCGCGATAGCAGCAGATCGACGCGCATGCGACCAGCTCTCGTCGCGCGAGGGCCGCACGCCGTCGATCGCCGACCGCTCGGCAATGTCGCCGATCGCGAATATTCTGCGATCGCCCAGCGTCCGATAGTCTTCATCGACGAGGATTCCCCCATTGCAAGGAAGCCCTGCATCTGCCGCCAGCCGGCTATTCGGTTCGATACCGAGCCCCAAGATGACGAGGTCGGACACGAGGTGCTGCCCATTAGCCAATTGCGCTTCGATACCGCCCTCGGCGCGCCGCAGTGCGGTGACCCTACTGCCCAAGTGCAGGCGAACGCCCGCCTTTACATGGGCGTCAGCGATCCAATCCGATGCAACACGAGGAAAGCTGCGCGCGGCAACCTGCCGATCGGCGCCGACGAGATCGACTTCGAGACCTGCCTGACGCAACGACGCGGCGACCTCGAGCCCGATCAATCCGCCACCCAGTATGAGGGCGGAACGCGAGATCCGCGCGCGACTCCGCAGCGATTCTGCGTCCGCAACCGTTCGCAAGGTGAACGCCCCCGCCTCCAGACTGCCAGAAATGCTCCGCGCTGTGCCGCCGGTCGCCAAAATCAGTACATCATACGGCAAGGCGCTATCGTCCTCGAGCAGAACGCAGCGATGCGTCCGGTCGATCGCAGCCACTTTTGTCGCCAGGCGAAGCGCGATCCCGCGCTCCGGCCATCGCTCCGGAGAGGCAAGAGGAACCGGAGCATCGACCTGCGCCAGCAGCATCTCCTTGGACAGGGCCGGTCGCTCATAGGGCGCGACCGGCTCTTCCCCGACGATGACGATATCGCCTGTCGCTCCGTTTTCACGGAGCGACAGCGCGATGGCGCCGCCCGCGTGCCCCCCGCCAACCACCACGATCGATTGGGGGCCGACTGTCATCGACGCACCTCACCGTGGCAGATGGCGCAACGCAGACGGCTCAGGGTAGCCGGGGCTTGCGTCCAGACGCCCTGATATTCCGGAACCAGCATCGCGCGGGCTCAGTACCGGTAGGACAGGTTGAAGGCCCATGTCCGCGGACGTCCGGTGTAGCGGATGACCGCATCGGCGGTCGGCAGGTTCACGAGCGTCGAGTAATATTTGTCGGTCAAATTCTGGACCGTGAACGACGCGCGCCATTTGTCGTCGGGCGACTTCACGCCGATGCGGGCGTCGTAGAGCGTATAGCCCGGCATGTCGAAAAGCGCGAGATCGCCCAGGCCACCATTGGTACGCCCCTGATAGTTCATCGCGCCGCCGATGAAGGCATTCATGTCGTTGCCGACCGGGAACTCATATTGCGCGTCGCCGACGAACTGCCATTTCGGCGTCAGCGGGAAAGGATCGCCGGACAGCGGCCCCAGCACGCCGAGGGCGTCATAGTTGATGAAATTGCCGAGAATCTTGGAGCCGATATAGGTACCGCCCATATTGATGTTCAGCCCCTCGGTCGGCTGCCAAATTGCCTGCAGCTCAGCGCCGGCGATCCGCGATTTCGGCACGTTGACGAGAGCGTTGAGGGGACCCACCACGGGGTCGATGACCTTGCCGCGCAGCTGCTTGCCCCGATAATCGTAATAGAAGCCCGCGCCATTCAACTGGAGCGTCTGATCGAACAATGTCAGCTTGAAACCGGCCTCGTAAGCGAGGACGGATTCCTGCTTGGCGGGCGCAAGCTGAAGCGACGCCGTCGCGCCCGTCGTGGGGAAGGCCCCGTTCTTGTAACCTTTGCTGACGTTGGCATAGATCAGGGCCCTTGGCGCCGCCTGCCAGTTCACGCCCGCGCGCCACGAGACATTGTCCTCGTTGAGATTGTTGAAAACGACGCCGGGTCGATAGGTCGGCGACAGCGTGATACAGGCTCCGGGCGGCAGCGTCGTCGGGATGCCGCTCAGCAGCGTCGCGAAGCGCGAAATCACCGCGGAGAGGTCGCCCGCGCCCGAGTCATAGGTGCAGCCCTCGAAGCTGCGACGCTGATCGGTGTATCGCAGCCCCCCCTGCAACGTCACGGTGTCGGTTACCTTGAAATCGATGTTCCCGAACACGGCATAGGTATTGACCTTCTGGATCGAAACCGCGCGAGCGACATCGAACGGAAAGCTGCTCGTCATCGCCGAGGTGATCAGGGAATCGTCGATGAAATCATAGGCATAGTTGCCACCGAGGACGAACCGGATCGGCCCGCTCTCGCCAGCCAGGCGAAGCTCCTGCGAAAAGTCCTTGCTCCTGCCAGGCGCCGCCACCGCGAGCGTCTCGATCGCGGTGCCGTCGGCCTCGACGAGGCTCTTGCGGTTGATTTTCTGAAAGGCCGTAATCGACGTCAGATCGAGGTCCGTTCCCAGTTCATAATCGATCCTGGCCGACGCCTGCCAATAGCCGTTGTCGCGCTCGAAATTCTTCCCCGGATCCCAGTCGGCAGCGCGATTGCTCGCCGGCGCATCGGGATAATTGTCGAGGAGCGCCCTGACCGCGGCATTGGGGCTGACGGCGGCGACGAGCTGTGCCGCCTGCGTGTCAGATTTGTCGCGCCACCCGTTGACGTTGAGATTGACCGTCAGCCGATCGCTCGGCTCCCACTTCAGAAGCAGCCGGCCGATCAGGACGTTGCCCTCTCCCAGACTGTCGTCGCGCGTATAGCTGCGCTGCCAGTCGCCGCTATGCGTATATTGGACGGCAAGACGCGCCTCGAGCGTGTCGGACAGCGGGCCGCTGACATAGCCCTTGATTTCCGCGCGATCGAAACGGCCATAGGTGACGTCGGCGCCGGCGCGAAAATCGGGGGTGGGTTTGGCAGCAATGTAGTTGATCGCGCCGCCCGTCGAGTTTCCGCCGAACAGCGTACCCTGGGGACCCTTCAGAACCTCGACACGTTCGAGATCGAGCGCCGCGCCGGTCGCCATGGCCGAAAATGGCAGAGGAACCTCGTCGACGTAGATGCTGACAGCGGGCGCCGCACCGAGACTGGTTTCGTAGAAGCCGATACCGCGCAGGGTGTAGACGGGCGTGCCGTAGGCGCTCGGCGTATAGTTGAAGCCCGGCACCACTTTGACGAGGTCGCTCACATCGGAAACGCCGCGCGCCGCCAGATCCTCGGAACCGACCGCGGTGATCGAGATGCCGACCTTGTTGATATTCTCGGACCGCTTCTGCGCGGTCACGACGATATCCTGCAGGCCGCTCTGCTCGGCGGCATCTGCCGGCGCTGCCTCGGGTGCCGGAGACGCCTCCGTTTCCTGAGCAACTGCAACGCCGGGCAGGCTTGCGAGAAGTCCGACGGCCAATACGCGAGCGGACACGGTCGCGCGCTGGGACGAAAGCAGTCCATGGTTGCGTTTCAAGTTAACCTCCCCAAATATGGGCCAGAATCGGCCTCTGTTGTGATCACCCCTCGGTCCGGGTGCTCATTCTTCGAGCTAGAAAGATTGCGTTGCAGCGAAGGGCATGCCCGCTCGACGCGCAAAACCGGTTCTTGCTGGGCGCCGCGCAAGGGCGGCACGCGTCGCTTCCGACAGCAACCGGCGGATCGTCTCCTGTCCCAGAATCCTTGTTCTCCTGCGTTCGATCATATCTTCGCGCAGGCTTTGCTGCGCGCCTCGCAGCGCGCGAAAAATGCTCTCCGAGCGCAACCTTCGCGGCTTGAAATCGCGAGCCGGGCTCATTCGGCCCCCGCAGCGCCGGCAGGCGCCGGGCGTTCCTTGTGTCCGGCAGAAGGCGCCCCTGCCGTCAAAGCGCAAGAAGGAGTCCGGCCCGACGCGACGGGACGCGCCCGAATGGATCCGGATCCGTCCCCCTTGCGGTAGCGGACGGGTGTCTCGCCATATTTTGCCCGGAATCGCCGCGCGAAGTGGCTCGCGTTGGCGAAGCCACACGTCCATGCGACATCGGCCGCGCGATACCCGCTGAAACGTCCATCACGCAGCATGCCGGCGGCGCGCTCGAGGCGCATCTCGATCAGCAAGGCGCCAAAGGTCGTGCCCGCCTGTGCGAACAGGCCATGCAGATGACGCTTGGATATTCCGACAGCATCAGCAATCGTTCCGGGATCCAGATCGGGATCATCCAGTCTGGCGCGCATGGATCGTTTGAGGCGCACGAACAATTCTCCCCGATGACGGCTGACGGCCTGGCACCGTCCACCCATCATCAGCGCCAGAAATGCCCCGAGTTGATCGGCGATGACCCCGCGCGGCAGGATCGCGTCGGCCAGGCCATGGTGAGAGATCGTCTTGAGCGTCGCGGCCAGCGACGATCCCCATCCGTCTTCCGCAAAGATAGGTGTAGCGACCGCCGTCTTAGGGTGGGGGAGCCAATGGCGTAGCCAGGCATCCTGGAGACGCATCGACAGTGTGATCCCCCCGGTTTCCCGGAGCAGCTCATAGGGTTGCTGGTTGTCGAGGAGAATGAAACATTGTTCGGGAGCCGTGACTTCAAGATCATAATGCCGCAGCTTCCCGGCGCCCTTCTCGAAAAACAGGAGAAGGTAATCATTCGCGCTGTGCTTGATCATCGCGTTGCTGTGCACGATGCGCTGCGAGGTGGCGGACAGGAAATTCAGCTGCACCGGACCCAATTCGAAATGCTGGATGCGAGCGCGATGTCCACCGAAAGCCCGACTCTCGATATCGACTTCGGTCAGGCAGGCCCCGACGCGATCCATCCAGCAGCTCAGGGCCGAGGGGCCGCGAACCGAGTCCGTCGACCATTCGAAATCGCGGGACGCATCGAGAACCGCGCTCATATCGCCATCGCGGCAAGGATGCCGCCTCCCATGGCACTCGCGATGAGACGTAGCCCGGCGAGAATGCACAGCATGAGGATGATGGGGCGCATGATGCCGCCGGCCGGCCGGGCGAACCGCCCGCTGGCAGCAAAAAGGCCAACTAAGACGCCCGGTATCATTGCGAGCACGATCGTCGGCGATCCCAGCTGGCTCGGAGCAATCGCCGCCAACCCCGCAAGCGACAGGATATAGGCCGCAACGAACAGCGCTGCAGCAGTCGGACGCACCTTCGCCAGCGTGTCGTAGCGGTAGAGGATCGCAAGCGGCGCGCTATGAACGCCCGCAACGGTGCCTATGAATCCGGTAGCGAAGCCAGCCGAAGTGAAAGCGACCGGACCCGGCGCGCGGGACTTCGAAAACACCGCTGCGCCTCCTACGACAACGAGCAGGAGGCCAACGAAAGCGCGCAAGGTGTTCGATGCGACAAGGCTGATGACAATCGCCGCGACGAGCGAACCGATCACGACCCCTGGAAGCAGAATGGCGAGCTCGCGCCACGCAACCTGTCGCCAGCCGGCAATAAGGAAAGGCACCGAAGCGAAAATCCCGGCGATTATCACGGGGCCAGGAACGGCGCCGGGATCGATCAGCACAAGCAAAGGCATCGCTACCATCCCGAAGCCAACGCCCGTGATGCCTTGGATATATGTCGCCACACCCACGACCACCGCAGCCAGTATCAGGGCGAACTCCCCCGTCACTTGACGCGCCGGGTGAAGCTTCGGACACGATCGCGGTCGATCTCCACCCCCATGCCGACGCCCGACGGGACGACGACTTCCCCGTCGCGATACGCGATCGGCTGGACCGTGAGATCCTCCGCCAACAACCTGGGCCCGATCAACTCGCAGCCGAAGGGAAGGTTCGGGAGCGCGCTAAACAGCTGCAGTCCTGCCGCCGTCCCGACGGAGCTCTCGAGCGCCATCCCCCCGTACAGAGGAACCCCGGCAGCCTCGGCAACGGCGGCGGCCTTGAAAGCCCGCCGGAGGCCGCCGCCCTTCGCGATCTTGACGGCATAGATGTCGGTCGCGCCGCGTCGGATCAGTTCGTAGGCATCGTGGAAATCCCACAACCCCTCGTCGGCCATGATCGGAATTTCGAAGCGCGACGCGAGACGGATCATGCCCTCGACGTTCCAGGCCGGAACTGGCTGCTCTACGAACAGGAAATCGCGCTCCTGGAAGGCCCCGAGCCATCGCATCGCCGTAGGTTCGTCCCACGCCTGGTTGAGATCGACGACGAACCGTGCATCGGGATGGGCGTCGTGAATAGCGCTCGCGGTGTCCAGCGCGCGCCGGGTTTCGGCGCCGGCATCGCCCTTGCCGATCTTTATCTTGAAGACGCTATGGCGGCCCGCCTCGATCTGTTCAATCGCGTCGGCGACATCAGCCTCATAAGCAGCCGCCGCCAGAGCCCAAAGGACAGGAACCGTCGCACGCGCCGTTCCGCCGAACAGCTGCGACACCGATATACCCATCAACCGCGCAGCGGCATCGTGGACGGCAATATCGATCGCCGCCTTGGCAAAATGATTGTTCGCCGCAATACGATCCATCGCGACCAGAATTCGCTCCTGGTCAAAAACGCTGATGCCGATGACCGCCGGTGCCAGATAATGGTCGATCATCAGCTTGATCGTTTCGACGCACTCTCCGCCCCAGAAGGCCGTACCGCCGGGGGTTCCACCCTCTCCCCAGCCCACTGCACCGCCAGCCGTGACCAGTTCCACCATCACCAACGACTGCGTCGCGTGGGTGCCGGTCGCATGAAAATGCGGTCGACGAAGGGGCAAGTCGACGATCGTCGCCGTGACGGCGGCGATTACATGATCCGGATGGTCGGAAAATGGGGGCGCGCTCGCCGCCGGAGGCGTGAGCTCTGTCACCAAAGTCATCTGAAATCTGTCTCCCCTGCGCCGAAGCGGGGCGAACCAGGGCTCGTCTCGCTTCCCGGCTGCCATCGAACCGGTTTGTCCGACAGCTCCGTTTGTCGGCCAATGTTGCCCCTGTTGCTCGATGAAGAAAAATACTAATGCAGGGCTCACGCAATACGTGAACGGTATGGGAGCATGTTTTGGAATTTCGCCAACTACGCTATTTTGTTGCCGTCGCCGAAGAAGGCAATCTGACCGCCGCAGCGCGCAAGCTGCATGTCTCGCAGCCTCCAATCACGCGGCAGATCAAGCAGTTGGAGGACGAGCTCGGTGTCGAACTGCTCGTCCGATCCTCGAAAGGTGTGCAGGTAACCGAAGCCGGGAAGCTGTTCCTCGTCGAGGCGAAGCGCCTGCTCGATATCAGCCATACCGCGATCGAAAAATCGAGGGCAGCGCAGGCCGGCGAGCTCGGGCGCCTCGACATCGGCTATTTCGGAGCGACAATCTACACGGTCGTTCCGCAGCTGGTGCGCACTTTCTTGACCGCCCGCCCCCATATCTCGGTCAAGATACAAAGAGCCAGCAAGGACGAACAGGTCGCGCGGCTCCGCGACGGCCAGCTGGGCATCGGCTTCGCCCGATATTATTCGGTCGATCACGACCTCCAGACCATGCGGATCGGCGAAGAGCGCCTGTACCTCGCCGAGCGTCTCGATGCAGCGCAACCGCCGTCGCCGATTGACGGGCTGGAGAAGATCCACGGACGCTCGTTGACGGTATTTCCGCAGCTGGGCCGTCCCGGTTTCGCCGATGAGGTCCTGCGGTTTCTGATGACCGTAAACGTTCAGCCTGCGATGACCGATCCCGCCGAAGATGTATTTGCGGCGCTCGCCATGGTGCTGGTCAGCGATTCGCTCAGCATCGTCCCGGAATCGGTGGCCCGCCTCGCATGGCCTGGCATCTGCTTCTCGCCGATCGAGCATCCCGCAGCCGTTTCCGCGATCAGCTGCGTTTTCCTCCGCGACGGCAGACCGCCCGTCGTGGATGCGTTTCTCGCGAGCTTGGCCGAAAGCGATAGCACTTCCGTATAGCCGGGAGCCAGCAACAGTATTGGACCGCATGGCTAGCGCTCTCTAGCGTCAGGGGCGAAGGATCATGACGACCGGCGAAGAGCGAGCCTTCCAGCCGTGCCGGCGTGGTCGTCATCCACATTCGCGCCGGGGTTGCCGGAAGGCGCGCGACAGTCGCACCCGGCTCCAGTGCCACGAGGTCATCGCATGAATATTCCGTTTGTTTTCGAAGGTCAGCCCTATCGGGTTCTGTTCGGCCATGGGACGCTCGGCAAGTTACCCGAGGAGGCAGAGCGACTGGGCTGCGAACGTCTGCTCATAGTTTCGACACCTGACCAGCGAACGGCAGCAGAGGAGGTTGCCGCGCTTCTGGGCGACCGGTGCGCCGCCACCTATCACGGCGCGCGGATGCACACCCCGGTCGAGGTGACCATCGACGCCATGGCGATCGTCGCAGAGCATCGGATCGATGGTCTTGTAGCCTTGGGCGGCGGGTCGGCGATCGGCCTGTCGAAAGCAATCGCGCTTCGAACCGACCTTCCCCAGATCGCCATTCCCACGACCTATGCCGGATCGGAGATGACCCGGATCATCGGCCAGACCGAAGCGGGAGAAAAGACGACCCAGGTGACGGCCAAGGTTCTCCCCGAAACGGTGATATACGATGTCGATCTGACGCTGACCTTGCCCCCGAAGCTTTCGGTTACCAGTGGTATCAATGCGATGGCGCACGCGGTCGAAGCCCTTTATGCGACCAACGGCAATCCGATCGTGCAGCTGATGGCCGAGGAAGGCATCGCGGCACTCTATCGTGGGCTACCGACAATCGCACAGTGGCCCGACGACAAGGACGCGCGCCGCGACGCGCTTTACGGCGCGTGGCTCTGCGCGATCTGCCTGGGTCAGACGAGTATGGCCCTTCATCACAAGCTCTGCCACGTGCTGGGCGGCTCCTTCGACCTCCCGCACGCCGAAACGCACACGATCATTCTGCCGCACGCGCTCGCCTATAATGCGCCCACCGCACGCGATGCCGTCGACGCCATCAAGCGCGCGCTGGGCGGCGACGGGATAGCCGGTCGTATCTACGACCTGGCCGAAGGGGCCGGCGTCCCGGTGGCGCTACGCGATCTCGGCATGGAGGAGAGCGATATCGACCGGGCCGTCGCGCTGGCGCTTGCGAATGCCTATGCCAATCCGCGCCCGCTCGAGCCGCATCTCCTGCGCCGCCTGATCGCAAACGCCTGGGCGGGCGTCCGGCCCGATCACAGCACTTACACGGATTAAAGCGCCTCAAGGATCGAATGTCTCGAAGGTCGCATGGCCTGCTCCGGCCGGGAACGGGAGCGGGAACGGATCGAGGTTCCGAACAATTTGATCTTCACGGCTCGGCAGCGATCAATTTGATGCGATCCGCCTCCAGGCAATACGGTCGAGGTATGGGCGGGCGGCCGATAAAGTATTTTCCCGAATCCGCCACAATCCATAGTCTTGCAGTTCAAAATGGAAGAATGCGGTCGTGGCGGCGCTGCGACGCACAGGAGAGAGGTTATATGAGCAATCGTTTGGAAGCGGTCGTGGCCGATATCGTCGAGGGCATCCGCGGCGCGCTGATGAAGCACGACGTGACCTTCGACGAGTATCGGCAGGGCATCGGCTACATCATGAAAACCGTCGAGGCCGGCGAGCTGCCGCTTATGATCGATGCCTTTCTGAACACGACCATTTGCCAGATCGAGAACCGCAACTTCGGCGGGAGCACGAGCACGCTCGAGGGTCCCTATTTCCTCGACGATGCGCCCTTCGTCGAGGGCGCGCTGAAGACCTATGAGGACGACCGCCACGAACCGCTCCTGCTGCGCGGCCGCGTGCTCGATCTCGCCGGCGCGCCGGTCGCGGACGCCGTTGTCGACGTCTGGCACTCGACACCCGACGGCCATTATGGCGGGTTCCACAATAATATTCCGCGCGATTTCTATCGCGGGAAGCTGCGCACCGATGCCGCGGGGGGGTATGAAGTGCGCACCACCGTGCCCGTCGCTTATAAAATTCCGGATCAAGGTCCGGTCGGCGCATTGCTGGAAGCCATGGGACGGCACAGCTGGCGTCCCGCGCATGTCCATTACAAGGTTCGCGCACCCGGATTCCACACGTTGACCACCCAGGCCTATTTCGAGGGCGGCGAGTATGTGGACAGCGATTGCTGCGAAGGCGTTCACTCGGAATTGATTCATGCCGATGTGCGCGAGAGCGGCATCAAGGTGATCGAGACCGACTTTGAGCTCGCACCTGCCTTGGCGCACGCCGCTGCAGCGGCCTGACGGGAGCGGATCATGTGCCATGGCCAAGCATCGGCGGCGTTGCCGCCGCCGGGTGAATATGTTGCGATGAACGATGGTCTGCCGAGCCTCGCGTTCGGCGACGAAGGAGAAAGGGTCCGGATCGCCATTTTGCCGGACATCTACGGGGCCGGCCCCTTCTACCAGCAATTGGCGACGCACATGGCCGAGCGCGGCGCATTCGTGCATTTGATGGACCCTTTCCACGAGCTGGGCCCTTTGCCGGAGGTTACCCGCGAGGCGGCGTTCGCGCGTCGGCACCGCGTCCGTGATCGCGCTTATGTCGATGCCTTCGCGCATTTCATAGGCGAGCAGCGCATCACCGGCGTTGCCGGCTTTTGCCTCGGCGGTCTTTACGTGTTCGAACTCGCCCGGCGCGGGATTCCGGTGAGCCTGGTAAGCCTCTATGGATTTCCGCAAGGGCTGGCGAACGACGACCCGCTACCCGTGCCGTTCGACTATCTCGAGGGCTTGCCGCACCGTCATGTTGCCCTGTTCGGCGATCAGGACCAATCGCAGTCACCCGAGAATTTCCTTCGGCTGACGGAGATTGCCGAGCGCACACCTGACTTCGGGCTCCACCTATTTCCCGGCTCCGGTCACGGCTTTCTAGCAGACATCGGAAGCGACGACCCTTCGCTCGCGCAAAATGCGCGGGCTGCCCTAGAAATCGTCGAAGAGGTGCTGCTCGTCGGAGAAGCGAAAGAGAGAGACTGAATGCTGCGCCCGAAAACGCCCCTCCAGAAATCAAGCGAATAGGAGAATCCTATGTTGTCCCACGCCGACAATATGAAGATGTGCCAGACCGGCCGCGGCACGCCGATGGGCGAAGCGCTGCGCCGGTTCTGGATTCCGGTCCTGCTGAGCGAGCAGCTGAGCGAACCCGATGGTCCGCCTCGCAGGCTGGAGATCATGGGTGAGACCTTCGCAGCGTTCCGCAACACCGATGGCGTTGTCGGAATTCTCGACGAGCAATGCTGTCACCGCGGCGCCAGCCTCGTGCTTGGCCGCGTCGAAGGCTGCGGCATCCGCTGCCTCTTCCACGGCTGGAAATTCGCGGTCGACGGTACGATCATGGAAACGCCCAACGTCCTCGACCCGCGCTTCAAGGAAAAATTCCGCGCCAAATCCTACCCCGTTCGCGAGGAAGGCGGCATGATCTGGATGTACATGGGCCCGGCAGAGCTCGAACCGCCCTTCCAGCCTTGGCCCTATTTCGACGTTCCTGCCGAAAATCGATTGACCGTGGCCTTCGTCGTCGACGAATGCAATTTCGTTCAGCTCGGTGAAGCGCTCGTTGACAGTTCGCACCTGACGATCCTGCACAAGGATATCTTCGCGAGGGATTCGGATACGGTGGTAGCGGTCGCCGTGAAGAATGCCGGAGCGGTCGCGGCCCCTAAAATCGAGGTCCAGGAAACCGATTTCGGGCTCTATTACGCCGCGACGCGCGCAGTGCCGACCGAAGACGGCGGTACGGTCGATGAAGTGCGGCTCGCGACTTTCGTTGCGCCGTTCCACTATCACAACGCCAACGGCAATTTCTCGGCATCATTGTGCCGATGACCGATACGCGCACCCTGCACTATTTCGTCTGGTGGGACGAAGAGAAGCAACTCGGTCTCGAACCGACGCGCTCCGCCATCCTTCGCGACGGAAACCTGACCGAAGAACTGCTGATCCAAATGGGAACACATCCCGACACCTGGTTCCTTCCCGACAAGCCGAACCGGATGAACAATTACCGTCAGGATCGCGAGGCGATGAAGAATGGGGCGTGGACCGGAATCCCGCCGCTCGTTCCCGAAGATGTCGTGATCCTCTCCTCCTCGGGCGCGATCCGCGATCGCTCGAAGGAGATTCTGGCACCCGCCGACATCGGTGTCGCGCGTCTCTACCGCGTCTTTCTGCGGCTCGCCGATGCCATCGCCAACGGCGAGGAACCATCGGCACTTTACAGCAATCCGATGACGATTGCAGGAACTCATTTCCTCGTCCCCGAAGGCAAGACTTGGAAGGATTTTGTTCCAGAGCATGTCCCGCTGAAGAAGAAGGAGGCACCGGCCACCGCGAGCAACAAGGAATCGCAGCCGGCCTAGCCTGACGCGGTCCGCGCGCGGTCCGAAGCAAAGCTATCGTCGCATCTTGTCCGCAGGACGGGCTGCATGGCGGGGGTAGAAGCGATCCCGTTTCTGCTCCCGCTTCGTTCGACCCGGCGACGCGTGGGCCGTATAGCTGCGGACTTTCGCGAAGCCCGAAGGATCGGCGAACTTGTGACGATGCCGCCCCTTCCACCGCGTCCCCCGCGCGCTTGCGGCAACGATCGCGCGGCCCTCAAGACCTTATTTGGAGCTGTCAATGACCTATCCGGACACCCGGCTGTTTATCGGCGGCCGTTGGCAGGATGCAGCCGATGGCCGTTCGCTGGCGGTGCAAAATCCGGCGACGGGACTGGAAATCGGCCGCGTCGCTCACTGCGGACGCGCCGATCTCGACCGCGCACTCGATGCTGCCCAACGCGGCTTCGAAATCTGGCGGGACCTCACCCCCGCTGAGCGCAGCAAGATCATGCGCAGAGCTGCCGGCCTCATGCGCGAACGCGCCGACGAGATCGCGCGACTTCTCACGCAGGAGCAGGGCAAACCGCTGCACGAGGCCAAGATCGAAGCAATGGCCGCCGGTGACATCATCGAGTGGTTCGCCGAAGAAGGCTTTCGCCTGTACGGCCGGCTTGTCCCGCACAGAACGGACATCGCGATCCGCCAGATGGTGATCAAGGACGCGGTTGGGCCGGTGGCGGCATTTACGCCGTGGAACTTCCCGATCAATCAGGTGGTGCGCAAGATTTCGGCGGCTCTTGCGGCTGGCTGCTCGATGATCGTGAAGGCGCCCGAAGAGACGCCCGCAAGCCCCGCCGAACTGATCCGGGCATTTCAGGATGCCGGTCTTCCCGATGGCGTGCTCAATCTCGTGTTCGGCGATCCGGCGGAGATTTCGAATTATCTGATTTCGAGCCCGATCATTCGCAAGATCACCTTCACGGGTTCGACGCCGGTCGGCAAGCTGCTTGCGAGCCTAGCCGGCAAACATATGAAGCGCGTGTCGATGGAACTTGGCGGTCATGCGCCGGCCATCGTCTGCGAGGATGCCGATATCGGGCTCGCGGTGAAAAGCCTGAGCGCCTCGAAGTTTCGCAATGCCGGGCAGGTGTGCATCGCTCCGACTCGTTTTCTCGTTCATTCGAGCATCAAGCATGCGTTTGCGGACGCGCTGGCGGCCGCCGCTCGCGACCTCAGGGTCGGAGATGGCTTTGCGGACGGTACGCAGATCGGGCCACTTGCCAATTCGCGTCGGTTGGCCGCGATGGCCGAGTTCCAGCAGGATGCGATCGAGAAGGGCGCCACGCTCCTCACCGGCGGCAATCGGGTCGGCGACGTTGGCAATTTCTGGGCGCCGACGGTGCTGAGCGATGTGCCGCTCGAGGCCCGTCTTTTCAATGACGAGCCCTTCGGGCCTGTCGCCGGTATCCGCAGCTTCGATCGTCTGGAGGAAGCGATCCTCGAAGCCAATCGCCTTTCCTTCGGCCTTGCCGGCTACGCCTTCACGAAATCCCTCGCAACTGCGGATATTCTTGCTCGCCGGGTCGAGGTCGGGATGCTGTGGGTCAATAGTCCGGCGACGCCAACCGCCGAACTGCCTTTCGGCGGTATCAAGGATTCCGGATATGGTACCGAGGGAGGCCCCGAGGCGCTCGACAACTATATCAATCCACGCGCCGTCGTGGTCGCCAACGTTTGATTGCAGCGGGCACGGCAGCACCCGCCCGATACCGAGGCGATCGTTTCAGCCTCCACCTGCCGCCCACTCCATCCGGGCGAAGAGCGCTTCCAGAAACTCGATACACGCCCGGGCGGCCGCCGTGGGCGGTGCTCCGGCCGGATAGACCGCATAGATGCCCGTCTCGAGCGAGCCCTGATAGGCGGGCAAAACCGGAATCAGTTCTCGTTCGCGAAGTTCCGTGCCGACGTCCCAGATCGACCGCAGCGCGATACCGACGCCGGCGAGGGCGAGCTCGCGCACCGCCTCGCTCGAATTGGTGTTCACGGCGCTTCTGCCGCGGACGATCCGCGGCCCCGACGGGCCGTCAAGCTGCCAGGGCAATTGCCCGGTCGCCGCGAGCAAGCGGTGGTGTCCGAGATCCGCAATCGAGCGCGGCGCGCCATATGCTTCCAGATATGATGGTGCCGCGCATAGCAGACGGCGGCTGGGCGCGAGGTGGTGCGCCGTCAAGCCCGATGTGATCGCGGCGGTGATCCGGATGGCGACATCGATCCGCTCTGCGAAGAGGTCCCTGAGCCCGTCCGACATGTCGAGCGTCAGTTCGATATCGGGCCAGGTATCGAGGAATGCCTTCAAATGAGGGACCACGTGCAGGCGCCCGAACGAAGTCGGGAGCGAAAGCCGCAGCGGACCGGACGGATGGTCGGTGCGGTCCGACACACGCCGCTCGGCCTCGCGCATGGAGGCCAGGATTGCCGTCACCTCGTCATGGAAGCGGGCGCCGCGTTCGGTAAGTGAGAGACGCCGCGTCGTCCGGTTCACCAGCCTCGTCCCGAGCCGCTCCTCGAGTGCCGCGAGACGCTTCGACACCATCGAGGGCGATATCCCGAGCGCTCGGCCGGCCCCCGCGAGGCTTGCGGCGTCGACCACGGCAGCGAACAGTCGATATTCGTTGCCTATCATTCGTTCATCTAGAGAATGAGTGACATTCATATTGCTTCTCTACCGAAAGGATCGATCCGGGTCTATGTCCGTATGGCAACGAGAGGACGAAGACCATGATCGAGAAAGCCGGGCTACGGATCTCGCCAGTACTGGCGCATTTCATTGAAGAGCGCGCACTGCCGGGCACGGGTATCGAGCCGCAGCCCTTCTGGGCCGGCGTCGCCTCAATCTTCACCCGCTTCGCACCGGAGAATGCGCAGCTCCTGATTCGCCGTGACGAACTGCAGGCGCAGATCGATGGCTGGCACAAGGACAGGGCGGGCGCGGAATTCGAAATCGGAGCCTATCGCCATTTTCTGACCGAGATCGGCTATCTCGTTCCCGAACCCGCGCCCTTCACCATCGGCAGCACCGCTGTCGACGATGAGGTCGCACGCCTGGCCGGCCCGCAACTGGTCGTCCCGATTCTCAACGCCCGCTTCTTGCTCAATGCCGCCAATGCGCGTTGGGGCAGCCTTTACGATGCCCTCTATGGAACGGACGCCATCCCCGGAGCCCCTGCCGGCCAAAACTATGACGCGGCGCGCGGGGCGCGGGTGGTCGCCTGGGCAAAGGCATTCCTCGACAACGCCATCCCTCTCGCCGGCGGCAGTTGGGCCGATCTGGCAAGCGAAGAAATCGTTCTGGCCGACCCCGGTCAATATGTCGGTCGCAGCGAAAAGGGCCGGTTGTTCCGCCACAACGGCCTGCATATCGAGGTCGTCTTCGACCGCGCGCATCCGATTGGTGAGACGGATCCGGCCGGAATAGCCGATGTCATCCTCGAATCGGCGCTAACGGCGATCTGCGACTTGGAAGATTCGGTCGCTGCCGTCGATGCCGAGGACAAGGTTGCAGCTTATGCGAATTGGCTCGGCCTGATGCAGGGCGACCTCACCGATTCGTTCGAGAAGAATGGCACGCTCATGACCCGCGCGCTCAATCCCGACCGTATCTATACGGCGCCAGACGGCGAGGACGTCGTGCTGCCGGGCAGGAGCCTGCTGTTCGTACGCAATGTCGGCCATCTGATGACGACGCCGGCGGTCCTGCTGCCGGACGGAAACGAAGCACCCGAGGGCATTCTCGACGGCATCGTCACCAGCCTGATCGCGATGCACGATCTGGCACGCGATGCCGGCAACAGCCGCGCCGGCTGCGTCTATATCGTCAAACCCAAGATGCATGGGCCTGACGAGACCGGTTTCACAAACCGGCTATTCGATGCGATCGAGGATCTGCTCGGGCTTACCCGCCACACGATCAAGGTCGGGGTGATGGACGAAGAGCGCCGCACCAGCGCCAATCTTGCCGCCTGCATCCACGCCGTGAAAGACCGCATCGTCTTCATCAACACCGGCTTCCTCGACCGCACCGGCGACGAGATACATACGTCGATGCTGGCGGGCCCTATGATCCGCAAGGGCGACATGAAGACATCGGCTTGGATTCAGGCTTATGAGAACCGCAATGTCCAGATCGGGCTTGCTTGCGGTCTTTCGGGCAAAGCCCAGATCGGCAAGGGCATGTGGGCCGCACCCGACCAGATGGCCGACATGCTTGACCAGAAAATTGGCCATCCGAAATCGGGAGCTAACACCGCCTGGGTGCCGTCGCCTACTGCCGCAACGCTTCATGCCACGCATTACCATCGCGTCGATGTTTTCCGACGCCAGGCCGAACGGACCGCGGAACCTGTCGACAGCATCGATGAGCTACTCGCCATCCCTATGGCCGTGGGCCGAAACTGGTCGCCCGATGACGTTCGCGAAGAGCTCGACAATAATGCACAGGGCATCCTGGGCTATGTCGTCCGCTGGATCGATCAAGGTGTGGGGTGTTCCAAGGTACCCGACATTAACGACATAGGCCTGATGGAAGACCGTGCGACGTTGCGGATCAGTTCGCAGCATATGGCAAACTGGCTGCTTCACGGCGTCTGCACGAAGGAGGATGTGGAGGCCGCCCTTGAACGCATGGCGGCGAAGGTTGACGTGCAGAATCAGGACGATCCGCTCTTTCGACCGATGAGCGGACCGGGAGACAAGAGCCTAGCATATCAAGCGGCGCGAGCCTTGGTGTTCGAGGGAACCCGGCAGCCGAACGGGTATACGGAACCGCTGCTCCATACCTTTCGTGCCAGAAAGAAAGCAGCGGGCTAGCTCAACATTGTAAGGCGGCTTCTCGCGCGCGTGAACCGCAATTCCTTTCTGCATTCGGCGTTATAATACTGCGGGATAACATGCTTTCGAAATTGGCAGTTTTTGGCCGGTTTGAGACAGTCAGCTTCTGGGGAGCAAACAAGGAGAGCGGACGTTCTAAGACGCACCAGCGCGCTCGCTCTCTGGGGAATCGGGATTTGGTCGTTAGACTTCGATACCTTCCGCAAAGGTCAACGCATCTTTAACATCGATGCGGAGGTATCGTACGGTATCGCCATGTCTTGGTGTGGCCGAGCAGAATTTGGACGGCACGTAGGTTGCCGGTTGCATTGTAAATGATCGACGCCTTTGTCCTCCGCAAATAATGCGTCGGATATGCTCTCTTGATTGCTGCCGCCTTCGCGGGGTTGGGAAATCGGGTACAAGCAATTCGGCGAACGGAGAGCATCGATCATGGCCGCAAGCGAGACTTCGGAAGGTGGCAGCGGGTTTAAGCGGACGGCGGGCAAGCAGCTCTACGACATGACCGAACATGAGCTGGTCAGCGAGATATTGTTCGGTTCGGCCCGGCTTTACGAGTTTTTCGGCTTCGTCATGACCGATGTGCACGGCCTCAAGGCAGCAGACGGATGGGAGTACGTCTTCCTGGGAAACATTCCCCGAACCGACCTAGGGCTGTCGAGATTGGGACAGCCGGGAGATATCGACCTTCTCATCATCCCGCACCAGGGCAACAAGTTCCACCTCGGCAAGGCCGCCGCGATCGAGATCAAGCGCCTGTCACTCAAGGCTCCGCGATGGAACAAGAGCACGGACCGGCTGGGGATCACGCAGGCCAATGGCCTGCTGGAAGCGGGCTTTCCCTATGTCGGAATCCTGCACCTGATCGTTCACGACAGGGGCCCGGACGAGAATCACAAGCCGATGATGGCGGCCCGCGTGGTCGATCAGGACGGCACCATGGAGATCGAGGTGACCGGCCCCCACTGAGTGGTCCGTGTTGATTGTTAGTGCATTGTTGCCTCCGTTGCCATTGCCGCCTGGAGGTGGAGCGAAGCGGAACCGGAAGGCGGCAATGGCGGAGAAGCCGTTTCCGGGGC
>NZ_JSXI01000019.1 GCF_000803065.1 Sphingomonas sp. ERG5 | reverse complement strand
CAAGATGCCCGCCAGTCGTACCAACCGCGGAAATCGTCTCCGCGCGCAGTTCGTCGGCAAGCTGCCGCAACTGGGCCACCGGGAGTCTGCGAAGATCCGCAGGATTATGTACCGTATCGAGCAACGGCGTTTCTGGAACGTCAGACATCGCGCGAGCTTAGCCGAGCGTTAAACTCGTGTCGATTGCCGCAGAGCAACCTGCACAGCTTCTTGACGCGCCCTGCATAGCGCTACGACATAGCGCGATGACCAGCCCCTCCCCCCATTTCTCGCACCGTATCGCCACGACCGAAGACATTCCCGCCATCGCCGCGTTGATGGACCGAGCGATCGACTCGCTGCAAAACGCCTTTCTCTCGCCCGAAGAAGTCGCGGCGAGCCGGCTGAGCATGGGGCTCGACACCCAGTTGATCGCCGATGGCACCTATTTCCTGATCGAAGAGAATGGCCAGCCGGCGGGATGCGGTGGCTGGAGCCGCCGGGCGACGCTCTATGGCGGCAACCACAGCACCGAGTTGCGCGACGATCGACTGCTCGACCCGGCCACCGAACCGGCGCGAATCCGTGCAATGTACACCGACCCCGCTTTCGTCCGGCGCGGCGTGGGGCGGCTGATCCTGTCGCTGGCCGAATCCGCCGCCCGTGCGGAAGGTTTTCACCGCGCGGAGATGATGGCGACGCTGGCGGGAGAACCGCTCTATCTGGCGTGCGGCTATCTGCCGATCGAGCGAGTCCCGAAGATGACGAAGGAAGGGCCGCCGGTGCCGGGCGTGCGCATGGGCAAGAGGCTCGGCTGAGCAGCGGGCGGGATAGCGATTCGCCGCGACGATTGGCGTCTTTGCGTGCTGTTTCATGCTGTTATTTCGATGGAATTTTTTCCATGCTGTTAAGTTGGATTTGAGGGCAAAAATTTCGGCCCATTTTCAACAGCTTCAACGCCAATATGCTGTTATTGAATAACAGCATGGAACAGCACGCATAACAGCAAGGAACAGCAGGCCGTTATCGCCGAACAGCATGCACGAGCCGTGGACTATTTTGCCGGTCATGAGAAAGAGCGGGGCAGAATGCCGTCTGGCATCCCGTCCGCCGCCACCTTGTCATGGTCCACAACGATGTTGAATCGACGCCAGGCACTGCCCCTGGCTGTATGTCAGCCCGTTGCGGCGTGATGATTCTGAAATTCGCTCGATCAGGTCCGCGCGAAGCCTTAGTTCGGCGTATCGCAATCGGCACAGGTGCCGCGCACCTCGATCACTGGCCGCACCGGCGAAAAGCCTGTCGCAGCGGCGGCCGAGCGGACGCCCTTGGTGATGTGATCGTCATCGATATGCACCGTCTGCCCGCACGAATCGCAGACCAGGAAGATGCAGTCGTGCAGGCAATCCGGATGTGCATTGGCGACATAGGCGTTGGCGCTTTCGACCCGGCGCGCCAGGTTCGACGCCACGAACAGGTCGAGAATGCGATAGACGCTGTTCGCGGCGACGCGGCGTCCTTCCGCCTTCGACACCGCCTCGGCGATATCATAGGCCGATGCCGGCTTGTCGAAGCTGGCCAGCGCCTTGAAGATCTGCTCGCGCATCGCGGTCCATTGCTCGCCCGATTTCTCAAGCGTCGCCTGTGCTGCCCGGGCGAGATCGGCCCCTTGCGGTTCGTGATGGTGATGATGCGCGGCCATATGCATGAATCTAGGCGTTATAGCCCCAATCGGCAAGGTTAAGGTCAGTTGACCGCACGGCGGTTGAGGTCGTGGCCAAGTGCAAGGATGCCCACGCCGACCAGCGTCCAGATCGTTTCGCCGCCGCTGCCGTCATGCGGCAAGGACATTGCGCCGGCCATGATGCCCAGGCCCATCGATCCGACCGCCGCCGGCATCATATAACCATGGGTCACGATGCCCCGGCCCAGCGCGATGATGCCGAAGCCGATGGCGATCGTCAGACCGACTTCATGGAAGATCGGCGCGAGCAGCAAACCGCCCGCCGTCGACAGAAGCGCGAACAGAACCGCACTGGTCAGGCAGTGCACCATGCATAACCCCGACAGGCCGATCGCCAGGCGATCCGCATGCGACTCGATCCAGCCGAGATAGCGGGGGTGAACATGTTCCGACATTGCGACGGCTTATGTGGCACAAACCATCAAGAGTTACAATATATCATCGACGAATATTCGTTCCGAAACGGACATTAATCATCTGTCGGTCTGCAATCGACGCGCCGCCCGTTTCCCGCTAGGCGCTCGGCATGCTGGAAGTGTCCTCAAGCGTCTACCCCGCGCGTCCCCGCACGCTGTCGATCTGGCTGTTCGCGGTCGCCGCGCTGATCGTGCTGATGGTGATGGTCGGCGGGATCACCCGGCTGACCGAATCCGGCCTGTCGATCACGCAGTGGAAGCCGATCAGCGGCATCATTCCGCCGCTGACTCACGATCAATGGATGGCGGAGTTCGCCAATTACCAGCGCATCCCGGAATATCAGTTGCTCAACAAGGGCATGACGCTTGCTGGGTTCAAGGCGATCTTCTTCTGGGAATATCTCCACCGCCTGCTTGGCCGCCTGATCGGCATGGCGTTCGCGCTGCCGCTGATCTGGTTCGCGATCCGCAAGCGCATCCCGGCCGGCTATGGCTGGCGCCTGTCCGCCTTGCTTGCGCTGGGCGGCCTGCAGGGCGCGATCGGCTGGTGGATGGTCGCGTCGGGCCTGTCGGTGCGCACCGATGTCAGTCATATCCGTCTCGCCGTGCATCTGGTGACCGCCCTGGTGATCCTGTCCGGCATCATCTGGACCGCGATGGACCTTCGCGCGGTCGCCCGGCATCGGCTCAGCACCCCGGCGCGCCTCGTGCCGATCGCGGCGGCGGCACTGCTCCTGCTGTTCATCCAGATCATATTCGGCGCGTTCACCGCCGGGCTGGACGCCGGCTATGCCTTTGCCAGCTGGCCGCTGATGGGCGACACGCTGTTTCCGGCGGGCGTGCCGATGACCAGCCCCGCCTGGGCCAACGCGGTCGACAACCCGGTGGTCGTGCAGTTCATCCATCGCTGGTTCGCCTTTGTCGCCGCTTCCGGCTTGCTTGTCCTGGCCTGGCGCGCGGCGAGTGCGGGCGCCAGGCGTTCGGCCTATGCCGTGATCGCGCTGGTCGTGTTCCAGATCCTGCTCGGCATCTTCACCTTGCTCAGTGGCGTCCAGATCGACATCGCCGTCGCGCATCAGGTCAATGCCGCGCTGCTGCTGATCGCCGCCACCTCGGCGGCGCATGCGATCGGCAAACGCGCATTATAAGGACCAGCCACTGTCCGGTATCATAATACCCGTCAGGAAACCCGCGGATCGCTTGACTTTCGCACCCCTTCCGATCATTAGCCGCCTCAATCGCGCCGCTCCTCATCGGGCGGCGCGTTCCGTTTCAACATAAAAGGTCCTGGCCCCATGAAGGCGCTGATGAAGACCACCAAGTCGGCCAAGCCGCACGAAGTGGAAAAGAAGTGGCATATCGTCGATGCCGACGGCCTGGTGGTCGGTCGCGCAGCATCGATTATCGCCAATGTCCTGCGCGGCAAGCACAAGCCGAGCTTCACCCCGCACGTCGATTGCGGTGACAATGTCATCGTCATCAACGCCGACAAGATCCGCTTCACGGGCAACAAGCTCAAGGACAAGATCTATTACCGCCACACCGGCTATGCCGGCGGCATCAAGGGCGTCGCGGCGGGCAAGATCCTCGAGGGTCGTTTCCCCGAGCGGATCATCGAAAAGGCCGTGGAGCGCATGATTCCGCGCGGCCCGCTCGGTCGTCAGCAGATGCGCAACCTGCGCGTCTTCGCTGGTGCAGAGCATCCGCACGCAGCACAGAATCCCGAGGTTCTCGACATCGGCTCGATGAACCGCAAGAACAAGGTGGGCAACTAATGTCCGACAATCGCCAGTCTCTTTCCGATCTCGCCGGCCTGACCAACCAGCCGGCCCCGGTCGCATCGTCGGCCCCGGTTCTTGCCGGTGACGAATATGCGCCGGCTGCTCCGGTCGTCGTGCGTGAGCCGATGCCGCTGCGCGAGCAGATCCTCGACAAGCAGGGCCGCGCTTATGCGACCGGCCGCCGCAAGGATGCCGTTGCACGCGTCTGGATCAAGCCGGGTTCGGGCAAGATCACCATCAACGGCCGCGACCAGGAAGTGTATTTCGCACGTCCGACGCTGCGCCTCGTGATCAACCAGCCGTTCGGCGTGACCGAGCGTGACGGTGCCTATGACGTCGTCTGCACCGTCAAGGGCGGTGGCCTTTCGGGCCAGGCCGGCGCGGTCAAGCACGGCATCAGCCAGGCGCTGACCAAGTTCGAGCCAATCCTGCGCGCGCCCGTCAAGGCCGCCGGCTTCCTGACCCGCGACAGCCGCACGGTCGAGCGCAAGAAGTACGGCAAGGCCAAGGCCCGCCGCAGCTTCCAGTTCTCGAAGCGCTAAGCTTTCTCGACATCAAACGCGAAGGGGCGGTCCGGCAACGGGCCGCCCTTTTTCGTTGCGCGGGATTGGGCTAGGTCAGGGCATGAGCTCAGCCCCAACGACGGTCGCCCTGGATTCGATCAGCGAACGGATACTCGCCTTCATCGAAGACGTCGGCATCCCGACCGCGATCGCGCCGATCGACGAGGCGACCTTCATGCCGGGCATGACGATCCGCGACGGCGTGCTGATCGTCGACCCGGCCCAGTTGATCTGGCCCGGAGACCTGCTGCACGAAGCGGGGCATATCGCCGTGACCGAGCCGGGGAAGCGACCGACCCTGCACATGGTCAACCCCGACCCGGGCGAGGAGATGTCGGCGATGTGCTGGTCTTTCGCCGCGGCGCTGGCGCTGGACCTTGATCCCGATGTGGTATTTCATGACGGCGGTTATCAGGGCGGCGGTCGCCATCTGGCCGGCGTCTATGGTGGGGGCGCCTATATCGGCCTGCCGATGTTGCAATATTACGGCATGGCGCTCGATGCCCGCAGCGCCGCGGAACAGGGCACATTGCCCTTTCCCCATATGCAGCGCTGGCTGCGCTGAGAAAGGGCGGGATCATGCCGTCGACTGTCCTGCAGATCACGCCGTTCATGCACGCACCGGACGTCGACGCCGCAATCGCCTTCTTCACCGACATACTCGGTTTCACCTGCCCATATCGGGTCGCGGATTATGGCTATGTCGAGCTGGAAGGAGCTGGCCTGCGCATTCTGCAGAACCATGGCGAGGACGGCGCACCACCAGGCAATCGCCGTTTCTCCTATTATATCGACGTTTGCGACGTCGACGCGACCTATCGGGTGCTGAAACCGAAGCTTGATACGCTGCCGGCGGGCGACGTGTTCGGCCCGGTCGATCAGCATTATCACCAACGCGAATTCATGGTGCTCGCGCCGGACGGCAATCTGGTCGTGTTCGGGCAGGCGATCGCATCTGGCAAGGACACCGCACGATCCGACTAGCCGCAGGGGAATGGCTGCGCTGTCAGTACAGCAGTCTCGCCTCGACAAACGGCCGGGTGGATATCGCCGCCCGCTTCACTGTCCTGCCAACGATCTCATCAAGCGCCTGTTCGATGCGCGGATAACGGAACCGGAAGCCGTGGAAGATCGCCTTCACCGGCAGCACCTTCTGCCCGCCAAGCAGCAATTCGTCGGCAAGATCGCCAAGCATGAGACGGAGCGGTAGCGCAGGAAGCGGCAGGATCGCCGGGCGATGCAGCGCCTGGCCAAGCGCGATCGCAAAGGCGCGACTGCTCACTGGATTGGGCGCCGCCGCGTTGAGCGCGCCGGTGAACTCCCCATCGGCCGCCGCAGCGACGATCAGCCGGACCAGATCGTCGCGATGGATCCAGCTCATCATCTGGCGGCCCTTGCCCACCGGACCGCCAAGACCGGCTTCGAAGATCGGCAACAGGCTCGCCAGCATCCCGCCGCTATTGCCGAGCACCAGCCCGGTGCGGAGCAGGACGGTGCGGATGCCGAGCGCCTCGGCGCGCCGCGCCTCCGCTTCCCACCGTGCGCAAAGTTCGGCGGCAAAGCCCCTGCCCCGCGCGACGCCCTCGTCGATCGCGCCGCTATCGTCGATCCCGTAAAAGCCGATCGCGGAGCCGCTGATCAGGACGTCGGGGCGATGGTCGAGCCGTGCCAGCAGCGTCAGCAAGGCGCCGGTTACCGCGAGCCTGGAACCGATCAACAACGCGCGACGCCCTGCCGTCCAGCGCCCCGCCGCGATCGGCTCCCCGGCCAGATTGATCACGACATCGCAGAGAAAATCGTCGGGCAACCTGGTGAGATCGGTGACGATCCGTATCGGCGTGGCCAGCCCAAGCGCACGGCGCGGATCGCGAGTCAGCACAGTGACATCATGCCCCGCCGCAACCAGAGCCGCGATCAGCCGGGCCCCGACAAAGCCGGTGCCGCCGGTGACCAGTACCGCCTTGCGCGCGCCAAGAGCGGCGGCGAGCTCGCCCGCCGGCGTTGCGTCGAGCTGGTGGTTGCGCGCCGCCGCAACCAGGTCGCGAACGCCGCTCACCACCACGCCGAGCGCCGCGACCGTCAGCAGCAGAGAAACCATGCCATGGTTCTGCATGATGAGCCCGGTCGGCTGAACCGCGCCGGTCAGAAGTGTCGGTGCGAGCATCGCCAGCAGCACGCCGTAATTGAGCGTCAGCAAAGTGTGCGTCACGCGCTCGCTGGCCGGCAGTGCCCGGACCCGGTCTTCCTCGACAAAATCCCATAGGGTGATACCGAGTTCGACCGACAGCGCGCCGATCAGCAGCAGCGCCGCCAGCCCATGCGGCTCGGTCCAGCCGAGCATCAGGAACACCAGCGCATAGATCATGTTGCGCGCGCCGTGCAGGCGCAGTTCGGTCGCCTGCCCGGGCTTCCACGCCAGGCGCTGAGTCAGTTCATGATGATAGACGGTATCGAACCCGCCCATCGCGACTTGCGCGAGCAGCAGGATGACGAACAGCGGATCGTTCATCGCATCTCTCCTGGACGATATTCGGTGAACTGGCAGGTCTGGCGGATCATTGCCCCGAACCAGGGATGATCGAGCGCCAAAGTGAAGGCGAACCAGCCATGGTCGCAATCGATATGGCCGATGCGCAGCCGCCCCGGCGCGAGCCATTTCGGCAGGCGCAGCCGGAGTGGCCCGGCGCGCCAGAAATAATGATCGCTGTCGAAATAGAGGATTTCCGCCTCGACCTTGAGCACCAGCGCGATGCCGAAGCCCATGCCGAGATATTCCTCGAGTCCGGTCGGCCCGGCAAAGCGCTTGGAGCTGTGAATGATCTGGGGAAAGCCGCTGCGGCGGCAATATTGCCGCGTCCAGAACTGGCCGCTGCCCGCCGCATCCTCGGTCACGCAGACCGCCGCGGCGACGCCGGTGTCGGTGGTCAGTGGCAAGGGGCCCCCGACCAGCCGGCAGAGATTGGCGAGGATCCGCCCGGCCAGGTTCATGTCGCACGCACTGACTTCGCCGACATAGTTGATCGTCTGCGTGGCAAGCGCCTTGCGTCCAAAGCGCGCGCGGACGCTTGGCGGGAGGGATGCCCAGGCATGATCGCCCAGCATCTGGCGAAAGCGCGGGTCGACCACCGTCGTGTTGCGCGGCGCCGGGTGGCGGAGCAGCGCTGCTGCGGGCATCGCGGCCAGGCTTGCCATTTCTTCCTCCTGTTCCGATATTTCTGTTTTAACAGAAACTACAGATCGAAGAGGGAGTCAAGCATCAGGACGACGCCGGCCGGCATATCGGTTTCATTTGTCCGCAAACTAGTTATGAATCCGACCGATTCTCGCTGGGGGCTCTGGCGGGAAGCATGAAGGGGGATTGCATGAATAAGGTATTTGTGGCCGTCACGGCCATGGTCGCGCTCGGCTGCGCGACGTCGCCGGCACTGGCGAAGAAGAAAGAAAAAGTGAGCGCCGTTCCGGTCGAGGCTCCGTACGAACCGATCAAGCCGGTCCTCGCATCATTCCCGGTCGGCGTGTCGTCCGCCGTTCCATCGATCAGCGCGAACGGGGCATTGCTGCCGACCAATACCGAGATCGTGGTCCGGATGAATTCGGAGCTCAATTCGAAGCAAGCCAAGGAAGGCAGCGCGTTCACCATGACCGTTGCCTATGATGTGATGCTCGGCAACATGGTCGTTATTCCGCGGGGTGCTCCAGCCAGCGGCGTGGTGACCTGGCGAACCGGCAAGGGCGCATTCGGGAAATCGGCCAAGATGACCTATGAGATTCGCAGCCTCGACCTTGGTGGCCAGCGCGTGCCGCTGTCGGGCAAGTTCCGGCAGGAAGGCAGGGGCAATACCGGCGCCGCCGTCGGTGCCGTGGTCGCCGTCGGCGTGTTCGGCGCCTTCGTCACCGGCAAGAGCGCCATCGTCGAACAAGGTCGCGAACTGAAGGTCTATACGACCGCTGCCATTCCGGTCGTATTGCCTCAGGGAGCGCCGGCGGCCGTTTCAGCGCCGGTTGAGGCTCCAGTGTCTCCGGTGCCGATCGCTCCGGCAACTCCGGTTCCGGCAACGACGCCGACGTCTACCCAATAATCGTTGCGAAAGGCGGGCGCTGCTCAAGGACAAAAGCGGCGCCCGTCCGCGACTGCACTAAACCACCCGCTCCCTGGGCAACACCGCATCCGGCTCCGGCCCCAGCGTGCGCAGTTTCACATCGAACCGCCCATTCTCGACGCGAACCTCGTTGAACGACGGCGGCGTGTCACGGAGCCGTTCCGACAGCGTGCCCGCGCCGATCATCCGGACCTTCCGGCCCTCGACCTCATGCGCGATGTCGAACGGATCATGGACGTGGCCGCTCAGCACCGCCGCCACCCCTGCCCGCGCCAGGGCCGCAAATGCCGCGGCCCCGCCGCGCGTCGCCGATGTCGCGCTGGTGCGCGGCTCGATCAGCGGATGGTGACAGGCAATGAACACCAATGTCCCCGCCGGCGCCGACTCCGCCAGCACCAGCGCCTCCTGCAGCGACCGGCGGCTGACCAGGCCCTTCGACCAGTTGAGCCGCCACTGGAAGCGCGCGGTGGTGATCAGCGGCACGATCATGATTCCGGGCAGATCGAGCGGCTGTTCAATCATCCGCTCGACCGCCTCATAACGGCGATAAGGTCGGAAGAAGCGCGCGATCGGGTTGAAATAGGGCAGGTCGTGATTGCCCACCTCGACCGTGGTCGGCACGCCGAGCCCTTGCAGCCAGGCGAGACCGGCGGCGAATTCGCGGTGCCGCGCGCGCATCGTCAAATCGCCGGTCATGATCACGGCATCGGGCTGTTCCCGGTGAACGAGGCGCTCGAACCAGGCGATCGCGGCGCGATCCTCCCGTCCGAAATGCACGTCGCTGACGTGGAACAGCCGGATCATAAGGCGTCCACCGTCTTCAGAAACTGTCGTTCGGTCATTCCACCGGTAATCGGGATGCCGGGTTCGAGCATCACCGGCTCACCATCGAACAAGGCCAGTGCCGGCTTGCGTCCGGCAACGCGGATCACGGTCGCGCGAACCTGCGTGACGGCGGCGGCCGCGACCCAGTCGCCGGTGAGCCATTCCCAGCCAAGCGCGGCGATCGAGCTGAAATCACGCGCATCGACCGCGGCGACATCGAGATGGTCGGCCTCGGGGCGCACGAACACCGCCTGCGCGCGCTCGCGCAAACCCCGCACGCCCTCCAGCTTGATGCCGTGCGAGAACGTGCGGCGCCATGCCATCAGCATCGCCCGGCCCAGCCCGCGCATCTTGCCCGCCCTGACCATCTCTCGCGCGCGGACCCAACTCGCGGCGGGACCGAGGATCAGCCCGACCAGCGCGCGGCGCGTGCCTGCCTCGACAAAGGGTAAGGCGATCTTCTCCCCGCCCTCATGCGCGGCATGGATGATCGCGGCGGGATCGGCATTGCCGTGCAGGGCCTTGGCAAGCAGGTTCATCGTGCCGCCCGGCAGCAACAGGATCGCCCCGTCCCAATCGGCCAGTGCGCAGACCGCCGCATTGATCGTCCCGTCGCCGGCGAACAGCACCACGGTATCGACCTTCGCCGCATCGAGCGATTGCGGCGTCGGCAGCGCCGCGTCGGGAAAGCCGGTTCGCCCGACCAGGCTCAGCCCGCATTCCGCGAACACCGCCTCGATTGCCGTGCATTTCTCGGGCGTCGCGGAGCCGGACGATGGATTGGTGATGAACCACAGGTTTTTCATTGCGACCCCGAACGCATCACCAGCGCTAAAGTCTCGTCACCCTGAACTTGTTTCAGCGTCCGAACTTAGGCGTGCCCCCCGGCCAGCCGAAGACCTGTGCGATGAACACGGTCTCGTTCGAACGCTGAAACAAGTTCAGGGTCACGATAATGGGTGGACCCTCAGTTCGCCCAATAGACATACTCCTGACCTGGCTTCCACGGCGCGTTGATCGGCACGTCGATACGCACCGGCCCTTCGATCAGCCCGGGCCAGAGCGGCTTCGCCATCCCCGCATTGTGCCGTTCGATCATCGCCCGCATCGCCGTGACGCGCTGCGGCTCGCGCGCGGCAAGATCGAGCTTCTCGGTCGGATCGGTCGCCAGGTCGAACAGCCACACCTTGTCGGGCCGCTTCGACACCTGCAGTTTCCAGTCGCCCTGCCGCACCGCGCGGTAATCGCCCGAGCGCCAGAACAGCGCGTCGCGCTTCGGCGGCGGGCCAAGCAGATCGAACCCGTCCATCGGCCGGTCGCTCGGCACTTTCGCCCCCGCCGCCGCCGCGATCGTCGCGAAAATGTCGAGATGATCCGCAATCACCGGCGTTGTCGCCGGTGCGATATGGCCCGGCCAGCGCATCATCATCGGAATGCGGATGCCCCCTTCGAAAAAAGTCGCCTTCCACCCGCGATACGGCGCGTTGAGATCGGGAATGCCGGTATACCACGCCCCGCCATTGTCGCTGGTGAAGATTACCAGCGTATTGTCGTCGAGGTTCAGCGCCTTCAGCTTGGCCATCACATCGCCGATACGCCGGTCCATCTGCCGGATCATCGCACCATAGACGCGCTGCGTATGATCCCTGATCTGCGGCAGGGCGTCATAGTCCTGCTTCAGCGCCTGAAGCGGCGTGTGTGGCGCATTATAGGCGAGGTAGAGGAAGAAAGGCCGGTTGCGGTTCGCCTCGATCGCCTTCAGCGCATTATCGGTGAAATAATCGGTGGCGTGCCCGACCGGCCTGAAGCGCTGATCGTCGCCCCAATAGACCGCATAAGGCAGATTGGGCCACAGGAAGCGATCGATCGGGTCGAACGGCAGTTTGGCATTCACCACATTCGGATCGTCCGGCGGCATGTACATGCCACCGCCGGCGCGGAAGCCCAGACTCTCGTCGAACCCCTGCCCCGTCGGCCGCAGCGCCTTGGCCTCGCCCAGATGCCATTTGCCGATATGCATGGTGTGATAGCCACGCGTTTTCAGCACCTCGGCGATGGTGATCTCGCTCGCCGGCACGCCCATCTCGGGATAATCGAGCAGATCGTGATCGAGCTCGCGGTGATAGATGATCGGATAGGGCGACGGCCCGCCCGAATGTGCGAGATTGGCGGCAAAGCTTGGCGGCACCGCAGTATATTCGAAACCATAGCGCGTCGGATAACGCCCGGTCATCAGCGCGGCACGCGACGGTGAACAGGTCGCATTGGCGGCATAGGCGGTGGTGAAGTTCAGCCCCTGATGCGCGATCGCGTCGATGTTCGGCGTCGGCACCGCGCCATTGGCGACACCGCGTCCGTACAGGCTGATATCGTTCATACCGAGATCGTCGGCGAGGATCAGGATGATGTTGGGCGGCCGCTTGCCCGCCGGTGCGGTTGCCGGACCTTGCGCCCAGACGATCGGATGATTGTCGAGGATCGGCTCGCGCCACTGGCCGATGATGCCGGGCAGATAGATTTTGTAATGCTGGAACAGGGCATAGCCGCCCGCCGCGATCAACGCGGCGATGGCGAGCGCGGCGACGCCGCGCTTCACGCGCCGGCTTGCGGCTGGCATCATCTTCCCTCCCCTTCTATGATGCGACATTGCCACCAATCTATTGGCGCGTATAGTGCCATTTTATCACAGAGCCGGAGTTCGATCTTACGCATGGCAACGCCCCCGGCACCCGGCCCCAAATCCCGCTCGGCCACCCAATCGATCGCCCAATCAATCGATGGCCGGCGCGAGCGCAGCGTATCAAGCCGCGCGAAGATCGTCGCGGCGATGCTCGACCTGGTCGGCGGCGGCGACGTGCAGCCCAGCGCGGCACGCGTCGCGGAGGCGGCCGGCGTGGGCCTGCGCACCGTCTTTCGTCATTTCGACGACATGGATTCGCTTTACCGCGAAATGTCCGAAGCGATCGAGGCGCGCGTCCTGCCGGTCATGCTCAGACCCTTCACCACGACGCAGTGGCGCGATCAGATGCGCGAGCTGGCGCTACGGCGCAGCGAAGTATTCGAAGCGATCCTGCCTTATCGCATCACCGCCAGCCTGAAGCGTTTCCAGTCGACTTTCCTGATGCAGGATTACCGCCGCATGCTGCGCATGGAGCGCAGTTCGATCGAAGCGATCCTGCCGCCCGCGGTGCTCGCCGATCCGGTCCAGGCCAATACGCTGCTGTTGTCGCTCAGCTTCCAGTGCTGGCGCGTGCTGCGGCACGATCAGGAACTCGGCGTGGCGGAGGCGCGTGCGGTGTTCCTGCGGCTGGTCGATGCCGTTCTGGCGCAAAGCGACGATTGATCGAGGCGCTACGATGGACATCCGATTCTGCGGCAATGACGAGCGCGCCAATCCCTCGGGTGGACTGTGCGACGAATATCGGCTGAGCGGGATCACCGACTTCACCGACCTGATCGCGGCATATCGTCGGATCGCCGCCGACCATCCGGGATTCCGGCCGTTGCTCACGCTCGATGACTTTCCCCAGGCCTGCTACACCTCCGGGCATATCCGCGAAGTCCTCGATCTGAACGATACAACTGGCATCGACCTCAGCGACCTGCCGCCGCAATGTTTCGAAAATGGCGAGCATATCGGGTATCTCTCCACCAAGGCCGAATTTCCGATCCGCGCGCGCAATTTTGCGAAGGCAGTGGCCGGCAGCTCGTTCGCCGATGCCTGTGACCACGGCCTGACGCTCGATGAGGAAGGCTGGACTGAATGGACCGAGTTTCAGGACGGTCCACTATCCCTGCTCGACCAGCCCTTGTCGGCCCTGCTTGCCCCGGTCGAGCATGGCCATGACGCACTTGCCGCCTTTCCCAACGGCTATTTCGTGTGCGACCTCCGGCCGGCGCTGACCAACGCGGTAGCGCGCCATTTCTGGCAAACGCATGGCTATGACCTGATCGGTGTCGGCGCGTCCTATCTCGGTTTCTTGCGGGCAGAGCCACCCGATGCAATGGAGGCAGGCGCGATCGCCGCCGATTTCTGCGCCCTGTACACGATGAGCGCGCAGACCGCTCGGCTGCGGCATGTGACGCGAGCCATCACCGGGCGGCATCATCTCTGGCTGCGTTATACGGAGTGACGTCGGCAATCTGGTCATTTCGCGTCATCGCGACACTGGCGATCATGTTGCTCGCCGCATGCGACCGGGCGCCCGATACCGTCGCCCCCGCACATTGTGCCGACCCCGTTCCGTCAATGCGCTGGATCGTCGGCGGCAGCTTCGTGATGGGCGAAGACGCGCGCTATCCCGAGGAAGGCCCGCCGCGCACCATCACCGTCCCGGGTTTCTGGATCGACACGCACGAACTGACCAATGCCGAATTCGCCAAATTCGTGCAGGCGACCGGATACCGCACCCTGGCCGAGCGCGATCCACCGGTGCTGCCCGGCGCTCCGCCGGAGATGGGCGTGCCTGGATCGGCGGTGTTCACTGTGCCGAGCCAGGAGGATCCGCGCTGGTGGCGCTGGGTGGTCGGCGCACAGTGGCGCCATCCTTCCGGCCCGAGCGAATCGATTGCGGGCCATGCCGCCGATCCGGTCGTCCAGATCGCCTATGACGATGCCGCCGCCTATGCGCGCTGGGCGGGCAAGGAATTGCCGACCGAAGCGCAATGGGAATATGCCGCGCGCGGCGGGCAAAGGGCCTTGCCCGAACCCGTGGCGGCCGACGGCAAGCCTACCGCCAATTACTATCAGGGCGTCTTTCCGCAGCGCGATCTCGGTACCGACGGGTATAAGGGCCGTGCGCCGGTCGGCTGTTTTCCCGCCAATGGCTATGGCCTGCATGACATGATCGGCAATGTCTGGGAATGGACTCGCGATCCTGCCGGTCCCGCGCCCGACATGCATGTCATCAAGGGCGGTTCCTATCTCTGCGCGAGCAATTATTGCGCGCGCTATCGCCCCGCCGCGCGTCAGTTCCAGGAACGCGGCCTCGGCACCGATCATATCGGTTTCCGCCTGGTCGATAATCGCAAACCGCCACCGCCGGCCCGTTGACGCTTCTTCGAACATATGGCATTTATAGTGCCAATAGATTGAGGAGAGTGACGTGCTGGTATTGAGAACACCCGACGAGCGCTTCGCCGACCTGCCAGGCTATCCCTTTACCCCAAATTATCGGACGGTCGTCGATGCCGACGGCACCGGGCTGCGTATCCACTATGTCGATGAAGGTCCCGCCGACGCCGCCCCGATCCTGCTGATGCATGGCGAGCCGAGCTGGTCCTATCTCTACCGCAATTTCATCCCGACCCTCGCCTCCAGGGGCCATCGCGTCATTGCGCCCGACCTGGTGGGCTTCGGCAGATCGGACAAGCCGGTCGCGCTCGACGGTTATAGTTATGAACGTCATGTCGCCTGGATGAGCGCCTGGCTCGAAGCGCTGAATCTGACCGGCATCACCTTGTTCTGCCAGGACTGGGGCGGGCTGATCGGCCTCAGGCTGGTTGCCGCCTTCCCCGACCGCTTCGCGCGCGTCATCGTAGGCAATACCGGCCTGCCCACCGGCGCGGGCTTCTCCGAGGCGTTCGAGGCATGGCGCCAGTTCAGCCAGAAGGTCGATCCCTTCCCTACCGGCTTCATCGTGAACGGCGGTGTGGTGCGCGATCTGAGTACGGCGGAAATGGCCGCCTATGACGCACCCTATCCCGACGAAAGCTACAAGTCCGGCGCGCGCATCTTCCCAACCCTGGTGCCGGTCAAACCCGACCAGGCTTCGGTCACGGAGAATCTCGCCGCCTGGAAAGTGCTTGAGCAATTCGAAAAGCCCGTCCTGACCTGTTTCAGCGACAAGGACCCGGTGACCGCGGGTGGCGCGAAGCCGTTCCTCGAACGCGTGCCGGGCAGCAAGGGCCAGCCGCATGTGACGATCGAGAATGCCGGCCATTTCCTGCAGGAAGACGCGCCCGAGCAGCTCTGTGCGATCATCGATTCCTTCGTGCGTTCCTGAGGAGTCGCCATGAATGTTACCAATGCGGTGCTCCCGTCGTCCGATCAGTTGCAGCAGTTCTTCGATACGACCGAGGATGGCCCGTTCGTGATGATCAACTTGCTGAAGTTCAGGGAGAAGGCCGATTATCCCGATGGCAGCCCCGATGGCGGCGATGCGCATCTTTCTGGCGCGGAGGCCTATGCGCGCTACGGCAAGGCGGTCGGCGCGCATGTCGAGGCGGTCGGCGGCAAGATGGGCTATGCCGGCCGCATCACTGGGCTGATGATCGGCGAGGTCGAGCAATTGTGGGACATGGTCGCGCTCGCGCAATATCCCTCGCTGACGGCAATGCAGGCGATGATCACGAACCCCGACTACCAGGCGATCGCGCGCCATCGCGAGGCAGGGCTTGCCGGACAGCTCAACATCAAGACCCGGGGCGCTGCCCTGTGACGCTTGGCTATGATCTCTACTGGTCGTTCCGCTCGCCTTATTCCTATCTGGTCACGCAGCGGCTGGTCGGGCTGGAACGCGACCATGACGTCGCCTGCACCGTCCGCGTGGTCTATCCGATTGCCGTCCGCCAGCCGGATTTCTTCGCCAAGTCCGATCCCTTGTGGTTCAGTTATTTCATGCGCGACATGCTGCGCAGCGCCGAATTCGCCGGGCTGCCGATCCGTTGGCCAGTGCCCGATCCAGTGCTGATGGACCGGGCGACGGGCACCTATCCCCGGGACCAGCCGCATATCCACCGCCTCACCCGGCTCGGCCAGGCGGCGACCGAACGCGGCCACGGCCTGCGCTTCATCGATCAGGTCAGCCGGATCATCTGGGACGGCACGATCGACAATTGGCATGAGGGCGACCACCTCGCTCGCGCCGCCGACCGCGCCGGGCTCGATCTGGCCGAACTGGATGCCGCAGTCGCCGCCGACCCGGACCGTTTCGACCGCACGATCGAGGCGTCGCAGGAAGCGCAGCGCGCCGGCGGACATTACGGCGTGCCGCTAATGGTGTTCGATGGCGAACCATTTTTCGGCCAGGACCGCTTCGAGCAGATGAAATGGCGCATGGGACAGAAGGGACTCATGGCACGGTAGGTCTCACACCGGGCTCGCGATCAATCTTGCAGCTCGTAGTACAGGATAACAGGCCTCGGCGTTCGCTAGCCGTGGAGCACCACCGGCATGGGGAGATCACTTTCCCCGTTCGTGCTGAGCTTGTCGAAGCATCGCCCTTCTTCTCCCGCATCGGAAAGAGAAGAGCAGCCCCTCGACAAGCTCAGGGCGAACGGAAGGGAGTGGATCAACGCAGCTCGAAATCATTCTAAAACTGCTCACCCTCCGGATCAAAAGCCTGATTCCGTAACCAGCGACCGCTCAGCCGCGCACCGGAACAAGGGCCCTGCTGAGTCATCACCACGGCATCGACGGCGAACGCCAGCTCGAGACGACAGGCGCCGCTCCCCTCGCCAACCAACGGAAAGACCACCATCGTCTGACCCGCCGCCACCGGCACCGGCTTGCCCTCCTCGGTAAAGACCTGCACCGCATTGGGGTCGGCCAGCGCAACGCCGAGTTCCAACCCGGCCGGGCGCGGCGTGACCCTGAGCATGTCCTTGCCGCGATAATACATGCCACTGAGCCGAAAACCGGGGCTTTTGAGGATCGCGATCCGGTCGGCGTAGAGGCCGCGCAGGCAGGACAAGCGTTGCGCGTCATCCTCGCAATAAACTCCGCCCGTCCCCGTCCCCGCCGGCAACAGCGTGCGTTCGCCCATCCAGCCGCGTTGAGTGAGCTTCACATAGGCAGCAATCCGGCCGTCCCAGAGCTTGAGCGCCTCGCGTTATGCGGCGGCCAGGCGTTCATCGAGGCGCGACAGTTGCGGATCGGAGCAGACGAGCTTCTCGACTCTGGTCGAGGCCTTGGCGCAATCGAAGCTCGCTGCGCCGGCCGGCGCGGTGCCGATGAGGAGCACTAGACCCAACAGCATGGCGACATAGCGAAGCATGGCTGACCCCCGTCGTAGCGCGCCCCATCTATCGCGAAACGCCCGCGCCCGCAATCGAGCGGACGGCCTGGCCGGGCCTAAGCCAGCTCGCTCAGTACCGCCCCGACCGCCGTGTCGAAATGCGCCTCCATCGCCGCGGCGGCGGCATCCGGATCGCGATCGGCGATCGCGACGGCGATGGCGCGATGGCGTTCGATCATCAGCCCGCGATGCTCGATCGAGACGCGGGTGCGCCACGCGGCGGGCACCGCGACCTGCATCAACGGCGCGAAGGACTGGACAATATGCACGAACAGCGCGTTGCGCCCGGCGCGGGCGATGCGGTCGTGGAATTCGATATCGTAGCGCGTGATGTCCGCCATACCCACAGTGTCGCCGGCCATCGCTTCGGCCAGCTCAGTGATGCGTGCGGCGTCCTCGGCGCTGCGATTGGCGGCGGCCAGCGCGGCGGTGCGCACCTCAAGCGTGCGGCGCACGTCCCAGATCTCCGGTACCGTCACCTGGTCGGTGCTGATCGCATGGCTGAGCGAGGTCGCCATGACGGATCCATCCATTGCTCCGACCCGCGCGCGGCGGCCATTGCCGACATCGAGCAGCCTGAGCGCTGCGAGCGCTCCGAACGCCTCGCGCATCACGGCGCGGCTGACCCCCAATTGTTCGGCGAACTGCCCCTCGCCCGGCAATGTATCGCCGACGCGCAGCTTGCGGTCGACGATATGGGCATTGACCGCATCCATCGCGCGGCGGACCAGCGATCCGCCGCCATCGGTCATCGTGTCGGACACGTTATCCTCCCAAAACTCCAGTGCCTCAGGATCTGGTCCCGGGCGCCTCAGGCCGCGAGCGTACGGCCGCGATACTCGCTGGGTGACACGCCGAAGCGGCGACCAAAGGCGCGCGCAAAACTGGCATTGTTGAGATAGCCGCTTTCATAACCGATCCTCGACACCGGCAAGTCGGTCGACAACAAGCGACGGCTGGCCTCGGCAAGGCGGCGTTCGGCCAGCGCCTCGGCAACCGTACAATGATAGAGTTCGCGAAAACCCCGGGTCAGCTTGGCGCGGTTGATGCCGCAGGCGCGCGCCAGCCCATCGAGCGTCAGCTTCTCCGACCAGCGTTCGTCGATGATGCGCCGCGCATCGACCAACCGGTGGCTGTCGGCGAGCGAGAGGACGCCGTCGGCCGCGACCGGGATCAACTCTGCGGCGGCGAGCAGGCGGCCGGTCTCGCACAGCAATTCGATGCTCTTGCCAGTGCGATAGGCCTCGCAGAAAGTGCCCGCGGGATAATCGCGCAACGCCAGGCCGATCGCACGCTGATCCGAGGTCAGGTGATAGCGTCGGCCATCTTCGGTCGCCGCATCCCAGCCGAAAAGACGGCCCAGCACTTCATGCGTCACGACGAACGAGATGCTGGACGGACCTTCGATCGCCTCGCCAAGCGCTTCGGCGGCGGCATCATGCGCAATGCGCAGTGTGGCGGGAGCGCCGACACCACCGAAATTATACACCAGCAGGGCGGAGTCGGCGGGAAGAACGACGCCCTCCATGCAACCGGTACCGATCAGCGTGGTCATTTCGGGAGCGACGACCACCGCCTGGATCGGTGTTTGCTTCGGCAAGGCTTCCATGGCGCTCTCCCTTCGACTCTCGCAGGCCGTCGACGGGCCATAACCCTTCACGATGCCATTGCAATACCTATCCGATAGCTTGTCCCGGAACGGCCATAAATGACGCGCAGAACCCGAACCGTCGCCAGTCAGTCCTTCGGTTTGAGGAAGTGTGCGAGAGCGGCGCGGCTGTCGCGCCGTGCCGCCCCACCAACGCGAGTGTCGGGCAGGATGTCGAAACCGTGAAAGCCGCCGGGATAGACGTGCAACTCGGTCGGCACGCCGGCGCGCATCAGGCGACGGGCATATTCCAGATCTTCTTCGAGGAAGAGATCAAGCCCACCGGTGCTGATAAAGGTCGGTGGCAGACCAGACAGGTTTTCCGCGCGAGCAGCGGCGGCATAGGGCGAGACGTCCTCCCCGCCCGGCTCGCGGCCAAGCAGCGAGGCCCAGCCGAAATGGTTGTTATGCGCGTGCCAGATGAATTCGCCGGCAACCGGATGCGGATCGGCAATGGTGCAGCTGCGGTCGTCGATCATCGGGTAGATGAGATGCTGGAAGGCAAGCGCATATTCGCCGCGATCGCGCGCGAGCAGCGCCAGCGCCGCCGCGAGCCCGCCGCCCGCGCTTTCACCCATCACGCCGATCCGCGTCGTATCGATGCCGATCGCTCCGGCATTGGCGAAAATCCAGGCGAGGCCGGCATAACAATCCTCGATCGCGCCGGGAAAGATCGTCTCCGGCGCGAGGCGGTAATCGACCGATACCAGGACGCAATCGAGTTCGGCGGCCATCGGACGATGGACCGCCTCCAGCCCCTTCGCCGCGCCGCCGATATAACCGCCGCCATGGATATGGTAGATACAAGGAAGCGGTCCGGTTGAATCGATCGGCTTGTAGATGTGCAGACCGATTTCAGGTGCGCCTTCCGGCCCGGGAACGTCCAGCTTCTCCAGCGTCGTCCGGCTGGTGTCGATTGCCGGCAGCGGCAATTCGCGCTTGCGCAGCGCGTCAAGGTTTTCGGCGGTGACCGTCATTGTCGGCCACACCTGAAGGAGCGGGCGGAGTTCAGGGTCGACGAGGTGCAGCGTGTCCATCAGGCTCTCTCCAAAACCATCTCCCTTATCCCGTTCGCCCTGAGTTTGTCGAAGCACGAACGGTAAGAGGACACCCGCTATATCCGTGTCGGTTTATCGCGCGTCCATCTTTCCCAGTTGAGCGGGTTCAGGGGGATCGACCGGGCGGTGGTACGGAAAAAGGACAAGGACGATGTGCCCCTGGGGCTGCCCCGCCCGAAATCCATCGACAGCCCTCTTGCACCCGCGTAGATTTCCCCGGGGGACGCGGCATGGGGGAACAAGCATGACAACGGGTCGCATGGCGTGTGTTGCGGCGGCATTGTTTGGCCTGGCCGCGGCATCGGCAGCGAGCGCCCAGAGCGCGGGTCAGTCGCTTTCGCAGGATGATCTGACCGCGCTCGGATTCAAGCCGACGACCGAGCAGATCAGCGCGGATTCCTACGTCCAGTTGCGCGTCGCGGCCTATATTCCGAACAGCCTGAACCAGGTGACGCTCGATCGCTGTCCCAAGGATCAGCTCTGGGGGTTCAACCTCAAGAAGATCGCCCGGGGCGACACGCATCAGACGCTCGGGCTCAGGATCGATTTGCCCAATGCCCCGTCGGTCACGCTCGACCCGCTCGATTTCAGCCGCAAGAGCGGCGGCCTGTTCCAGGCCGATAGCTGCACATTGACGGTCGATGCGGTGCGATACCGGTCGCCACTCTATTTCGTGCGCCGGTCGCCCAACCGGCAATTCGTCGTCTCTCCCACTCTCGCCAGCTCGAATGCGCTCAGCCAGAGCGTGCGCAGCGGACTGCAATCGGTGGTCGGATTGCTGACGTCGGTTTCCGGCGTGCCCGCCGTCGCCGCGGCACCCTATCTCGCCACGATCAAGACGACGCTCGACGGCGCCGATGTGTCGAGCGACCAGACGTTCGTCAGCCGTTTCGAGATTGAGCCGGGCCCGGTGGAGAAGGAGTTTCGCTGGGTGATCCCGGGCGCGATCACTGGCGTGGGCCGGAATGCCGCCGCGCTCGACATCGTGCTGATCGCTCAGGTCGTGCCGGTGGCGACGATCATTCCCGCCCCCACCGGCAATGTCTGGACCACCGGAACGGTGCTCAACAGCGCGTTCAATTTCGCCGGCACCGACGATGCCACACTGGGCAGCTACCTGACGAGCTACGCCTCGACGGAAATCATCAACTACACCAATGCCAATTCGGCCGAAGCGGCGGAGCTGGCCTGCGGCAGTCTGGCGCAGAAGATCGATACCGTCGGCCTGTCGGATCGCGACGGTGCGCTGGCGTTATGGGCGCAAGTCCAGCGCCGCGTGTCGCTGGGCAAGGCCGAACGGGCCGAGGTCGACAATATGGCATGCATGGAAACCGCCTGGGCCAGCCTTGCGCCGCTGGGGATCGCCCGCACGCCGAAGACCCCGCCTCCCCCGCCACCGCCAGTGACCAGGGCGCCAACCGTCATGCAGATGAAGGCGGCGACCGACATCGATCAGGTCCTGCCGCTCACCTTTACCTCGGCGGCGTGGAGCGACCAGAAACCCTATGCGCAGCGGTTGTTCGCCTATCCACTGACGCTCAATGACGCGTCCGCCCTGATGACCCGGGGAAGCGGCACGATCACCAGCGTCGATGGCTGGCTGATCAACGAATTCGACCGCGACCGGCCGCTGCTGAACAAGATCGGCTGCTTTGCCTATTTCGACATCGCTGCCGACAAGACCGGCTATGCCGCCGGTCAGGGCAGCCGGTCGCTGGTGCTGGCGGTCGGCGAACTGGGTGGCGGTACCAACAAGGGCAAGGAAGTCGCGCTCCAGCTGAGTTTCGGCGCGGTAACCACCGATGGCGGGGCGCAAGTCGAGCAAATCGACGTACTACCCGATCTGTCGACGGCGGCGCGATCGGCAATGCGGCTCGCCACGGGATCATCGTCTCAGTGCCGCAGCGGCTACGCGCCGAACTTGTTGTTCGGGTCGCCGTAACCGCGCATCAGCGCTGCGCCATCTGCACGTCGCGATTATCGGCCGACCAACCTTTGCGCTCCAGCCGGGTCCAGGCCTTGTGCAAGCGCGCATGGCCCATGCCGAGGCCAAGGCCCGCGGTGGTTTCTTCCCAGCCATTCGCGACGGCGACCAGCCGGACCACCATTGGTCCAGGCGGCAAATCCTCCGCCCAGCCGGTGATGGCATGGGCATTGAACAGAGCGAGCAGCGCGGTGGTCAGCGCGATGACGCTCGCGGTCCAGCGCAATGTCGCGACGCCATCATCGGCGTCGTTGTCGGCATCCGGGGTCAGATCGGTGGGGAATTCATAACTGTCCATCGCAAGCGGCCTTCAAAAGCGGAAATAGATGAAGGGAGCGATCCCTTCGTAGCGCATCGCGTCGACCACCAGCATCAGCAGCGCGAACCCCGCCGCGACCATCGGCGCGGGCAAGCTGCGAATACGCTGTGCGGCGCGAGTCATTGCGTCCCATGAAAGGGCATGGATCGCGAGGCCGAACAGGATCAGCAGCAGCACCAGCGGCGTGACCGTCGTCGCGGCGCCCGGCGCGGGCACGAAGATGCCGCCGAGATAGGCCAGCGCATCGCCGAAGCTCGCCGCGCGGAAGAAGATCCAGCCAAGCACCACGACATGGAAAGTCAGCGCGATCCTTGCCCAGCGCGGCAGCACCAGGTCACGGGTCAGGCGCGCGCGCGACCAGAGCCGTTCGACAACGAGCGCCGCGCCGTGCAGCCCGCCCCAGATGACGAAAGTCCAGCTCGCGCCGTGCCAGAGCCCACCGAGCAGCATGGTGATCATCAGGTTGCGATAGACCCGGAACCGGCCGCCCTTGTTGCCGCCGAGCGCGTCGATATAGAGGTAATCGCGCAGCCAGCGTGACAGGCTGATGTGCCAGCGACGCCAGAATTCCTGCAGCGATTCCGAACGATAAGGCCGGTCGAAATTGCGCGGGAAGCGATAGCCGAGCAATGCGGCGATGCCGATCGCCATGTCGGAATAGGCCGAGAAATCGCAATAGATCTGCACCGCATAGCCATAAGAGGCGAGGATCAGGTCAAGCGACGAATGGAGCTGCGGCGCGGTGAATACCGGGTCGACGAATTGCGTCGCGATTTCCGATGCGATCACCGCTTTCTTGAACAGGCCCCACACGATCAGCAACAGGCCCATCGAGACCATGCCGCGGTTGATGCGCGGCACTTGCTGGAATTGCGGCACCAGGTCGGCGGCACGGACGATCGGTCCGGCGACGAGGTGCGGGAAGAAGGACATGAGCAGCAGGATGTCGAGCAGCCGCGCCGGCGGTACCCGGCCCTTCGACACGTCGACGACATAGCTGATGCCCTGGAACGTGAAGAAGGAAATGCCGACCGGCAGGATCACCTGCATCAGCGCGGGGTCCTGTGCGATGCCCGACAAGGCGAGCAGCCCGCCGGCCTGTTCGGCGAAGAAATCGAAATATTTGAAGAAGCCGAGCGTTGCGAGATTGACGACGACGCCGGCGATCAGCAGCGCCTTGCGACGGTGTGGATCGTCGCTGCGCGCGATCAGCGCGGCGGTGCCCCAGTTGATCACCGCCGAGACGATGAGCAGCGGCACGAAGCGCCAGTCCCATGCGCCATAGAACACCCAGCTGGCGACCAGCAGCAGCAATTTGCGCCAGTCGTTGGAGCGGAACGACCACGCGCCGACGAAAACGATCAGAAAGAACAGGCCGAAGCTGAGCGTGGGGAAAAGCATCTCACTGACCCTCCATCGCATGGTCGAGATCGTCCTGCAGCAAGCGCGCCAGGATCACGCCGCCAGGGGTGCGAAAATGGACATGGTCGGGGCGCATGCGCGGCGGATCGCTCGCGACCCAGCGTGCTGCCGTACACTGGCCGCCCATACGCGCCTGCCAGTCCCAGAAAGCGATGTCGAGATCGCCCGCGACCTTGCGCTGGACAGCGCGCACGTCCCCCAATGCCGGCGGCGCGAACAGCCCGCCGGAGCAACCGACAAGCACGCCCGGCGCATTAGTGCGCAGCGCCGGATTGCGGCTGAGCGCATCGGGCGCGCCGAGCAGCAGGATCGGGACCGCGCCGGCCAGCGTGCGGATGCGGTCGATCTGCGCACGCAATGTCACTTCGTACGCCGCAGCATCGAACCGTGGCGCAAAGCCTTCATTGGTACCGAAAGCGAGCACGATCAGGTCGGGGGTATAGGCCGTCAGTTCCTCGGCAATCACCGCGTCATCGGTACGGCCGAAATGCATCAGCTGCGCCCCGACCACGCCGAGATTGGATACCGCCACGCCGCCATCGTCATGGAAGGTCGCCCAGGAGGTGATCGTGACCGGGCGGTCGAGCGCAGTGACGCGCAGCACGGACTGGACAGTGGCGGTGCGGATCGTCTGGCACCGCGGGGTTACGATGTCGGCGGCGAAGTCCAGACGCTGTTCGTTGCCGGCGCCGATCCGCACCGCGAGCGTCCCCGCCGTCGGCCCGGCCATCGCGCACAGGATGACCCGGTCGAACGGCATCGCCGGGTCGGCGGTCAGGCCCATGGCCGCACCGGGGCGAAGCGCGGTCAGGCTATAGCTCGCCAGACCAAGCGGCGGGCGGCGTTGGCCTGGACTCTCCGCCGCGCCCTTGCCGAACGTCGCCGCGATGCTCCAGTCCGGCGACATGGCGGCGGTGATGCCCCGGGTGAGATAGCCGTCATAGGGCCGGCCGGGCGGCAAGACTCCCCTGCCCCCATTGCCCCAACGGGCCTGCAGCAAGTCCCGCCAGGCGCCGGTCAGCGCATCGCCGGCGGTATGGCTGTCGCCGATCTGGACGATGTGCACCGGCGGCAGGCCGCGCGCATCGCCCGCCATCGCCAACCTGGCGAAATAAGGCGCGAGCGTGTCGAAATTACAGATCGGGCCAGTGCAGGGCGCGGCGTGCGCGGTTGCCGGCGCCGCGAGCAGCACGAGTGCGGCAAGGGTCTTTCTCACTGGCCGACCGCCGCGACCGGAGCCGTCTTGGCAGCATCGATCTTCCTGGTCGCCTCGACATAGCCGCGGATGCGCTCGCTAAGCCCGTGGGTGATCCATTTATATCCGGTCATCGACATATGGATGCCGTCGCCTTCGCGGACCAGGGTGCGCTTGCCGGTCGCGGGATCGTTCAGATAGGCGGCATATTGCCCCTTCGCGTCCGACGCGACCGGGCGGGTGTCGATGAACGGCACGCCAAGCGCGTCCATGCGCCGGGCGTAGAAATCGTTGATCGCGCCGACATCCTTGTCGAGCCCGGTTTCACGCATGCGCGGCAGGCCGACCCAATAGACCATTGCGTGATGGCGGCGCAGCAATGCGACGAAGCGATCGAGCCTGATGCCGATCTGATCCTGCCATTTGGGCCCCATCAGCGCGGCATATTCGCCCTTGTCGGTGATGATCCCCTGCGCATCGTTCGCGCCGAATGAAATGACCGCGATATCGATCGGCCCTTCGCCGAGTTGTTCGGCGGCGCGGGTTTCGAGATTGAGCCTTTTGTACCGTGTGAACCCGGTCGCGGGCTGGCTGTACTTCAGCACGTCATAACCCGTCTTGCGCGTCAGTTGCTGCTGCAGGCCGAAGGCGACCCCATCGCCAAAACTGTCGCCGAACACGGCGACCCGCACTGGATCGCCCTTCTTCAGCGTACCAAGCAATTGCCGCTGCGCCGGCGCGGCGCATTGCAGCGCCGCCGCAACCTCGGGCGTCCGGTCGATGCCGAGCGGTTTCGCGGCCGTGCATGAGGCGGCGATTACTGTGGATTGGGCGGAGTCGGAGTGCCCGATAAAGGAAAATCCGATCGCTGCACCCGCGCATACGCCGACCAGCAGGACCGCGGAGCGATCCAGTACCATATTTTTAAGCGACATGTTGAACCCGTCTGTTCGAGACAGTGGCTCTTTTACGAGCGAGTTCGAAAACAGTCCAGATTATTTTTCTATCTATATTGACATTTTACTCTGAAATACAAGTATATATAGCAATATTTTGTTAAACATATTGCATGTCTCTCCAGGCTATACAGATGCCATGCGCTTAAACTCGCAGTTATCCTTGAATTTCTGGATAGAAATACAGGATAATATAAACAATCTATACTATATGATCTGATTTCACACAACATGAGCCACCTGCCATCAAATCTCTTCGGAGAAGCCGCAAAGCCGTTTTTCAGGGGCGTTGATCTCGGCTTCGATTCAACAGTGGAACTGTATATCATCCACGACGAACCGTGCCGATCACGCGTCGAACCGTTCACCGAATCTTGGCTCGCCCGACCGCTGGAAAAATTCATGATCCCGACCGCGCGAGTCGCGCTCGCCACCCCTGATCAATGCTGATAGCCCGCGCTGGTGCGCACCATGATCATCGCGACATTTCTGTTGTTCTCGGCGGCGATCGGCATGCCGGGTCGGGCGCAAACACCGCCCGCCGGCGTCGCGACGCCCCCTGCGCCCC
>NZ_JSXI01000018.1 GCF_000803065.1 Sphingomonas sp. ERG5 | reverse complement strand
ATTTAGCTCTTATCATTTCAGGCTTATACACTACGCCGTATGTTAAAGCTTTTCATGATGTAGGAAATGGAAAAATATCAGCGTCAAGTATTATAATTGTTGTTGGATTAATTCTGTCGTTGTTTGGATTATTTATATCAATAATATCACTACATCATTATCAAGACAATCGATCTAAATGAAAGCATTTTCAGTCGTCTACACGACGCAGAATTGGTATTACGTGTGCGCAGATAAATCTCGCGAAAACCCACGCGCAAGCGGCGTGAAATCCGCGTCGCTGGATGCGAGGCAAAAGGCGTCAGGCTTCTGCGTGTAAAGCAATTCCATCGCGTCGATCACGAGCGCAATGTCGGTCGCATTCTTGCCCGTCGAATAGCTGAATTGCTGAATGGGCCGGCAGGCAAAAGCGGCGGCTGCCCCTGCCCCCACTACAAAACCCAAGCGCGCGCCGCGCGCCGTCAAATCAGCCCGATGCTGCGTGCGCCGCCCGGTATCCACCGGGCGGCGCGAGCTTGTTGTTAACAGGCAGCTTTCGCATCGGAACGACGGGTGCGGGAAATCATGCTCACCAATGGCGGAACCACCACCTCTGCCAACAGCAGCTATCGACGCGTGATCGGCTCCCTTGGTCTGCCGTCGCTAATTCGCGATCTGTCCGTGCGGCGTCCCTGAGCAGGCGGTCTATGCCATAAAGCGCATTTGCGATTTCGGTCTGAACCTCCTCAATGGTGATACCCACTCGCTCAGCAATCTGCGCATAGGACAGGTCGTCCACGCGATAAAACCAGAACACCTTGCGAGTGCGCTCCGGAAGCGCATCAAAAGCGCACCGAAGGGCATGCGGATCGATCATCACCGCCAGCCGCGCGGACGAGGATGCCCGGTGATGCGATGCACATGATCCAGCAACGCGCGTAGCAGCGGGCGAATCTGGTCGGTCGTGAAGCCGCCATCATCCGGTTCGGGCTCTCCGCGAAAGCGCGGCTGATTCCATTTCCAGTAAGGCGTGAGGACCGCCGCCAGTCGCGCCATGTCGGAGGAGTCGTGGCCCAGCCCTGTCGCATTGAGATTACGGTGACACGTGCAACAACCCCTTTACTCGGCATAGTACGTCGCTAGCCTGAGCCAATGGCCAGACTCGCCCGTATCGTCCTGCCTGGCATCCCGCACCACGTGACGCAGCGCGGCAACCGCCGCGAGCGGGTGTTCTTCGAGGACGCGACTATGCGCTCTATCTCGATCTGCTCGCCGAGGCGGCAGAGCGGGCGCAGGACTGGCGCTGGTCGAGCGCTGCCACGCATATCGCCGGAAAGAGCGATCGTTTCGTGGATATCGCGCCAGCACTGGAGCGGGTCGGTGACTTTGCGACGTTCCTGGGCGCAGCGTTCGATGATGCGATGAGCTATGCCGCTCTCCGCAAGGCCGAGAGCGTCGGTCGCCCGGTCGGATCGAAGGAATGGCTCGCCGACATGGAGGCCCGCAGCGGCCTGACTCTTGCGCCGCGCAAGCGCGGGCCAGTGCCGAAGGAGAATTAAGGGGTTATTGCACGTGTCACCGTAATCCTCGACCAATGAGATACGATGAATATAACTCACTTATACTTGGCATGAACTTCTGAATGAAAGCTATATGAAAATATCTTACATCCACGTCATGGAAGAGCGCGATATAGTCGAAGCTAAAGATAGAGGTGTTATTGATGGAATAATTGTTGAAATCGATGGAGAAACATATAGCGTTTCAGCATATACCGCCGAAAGAATCAAATTAGAGATCGACATAATGGCAAGAGAAAACGATCAGTTTATTATTGATCCTGGATCAATAGTAATAAAAGGAGAAATAACTATTGAAAATGTGAATAAATCCATAGAGAAGTTGGTCAAAACTGGCTATTTTAAGTTTCTCAAGGCAGAATCTAAATAGAATTACGCAGCTACGGCGAGGTCACGTAATTAAGAATTATGGTGAGAATTACGAATACAGTTTACTCAACTCCTATGACAACATAGTCATCCACGAATACCCCGCCCGTCTCGCCCCGTTGTTACCGGCCTTGGGTTACGGTGGGGTTACGGTGACACGTGCAATAACCCCTTTACTCTGCGCCGCCCTTAGCTAGCCTGGGCCAATGGCCAGACTCGTAATTACGGTGACAGCGTAATTATGGTGACAGTTTACTTAACTCCAAACTCACCTAGCCTCCACGAATGGCCCGCCTGCCTCGCCTCGTTGTTCCCGGTCTTGCGCATCACATGACGCAGCGTGACAATGGACGGCAGGCAACATTCTTCGAAGAAGGCGACTATGCGCTGTACCTCGACCTGTTCGCCGAAGCGGCGGCGCGCGCGAATGTCGAAGTCTGGGCCTATTGCCTGATCACGGGCCGATGGATGATCAAGCTATCGCAATATTTAAAAGGCAACGGTTAGATGGTGAAGGATGCCCTGCGAGTTATGGGTTCAATGGCTGCTAAGTTTCCCTGCTGGCCATTATTCGCGGTGGCGCTTGCGGGCATTTCTTTCGCATTTATAGACCAAATGTATTGGTTATCGCGAAGCGCGCTCGCCGCCTGGCTAATATCTGTTGGCTTTGTAGCTGTCTGGATAGCAATTGCCTTTGCGCGAGGCCGACGGGGCCGGCGACCTCGCTGGCTCGTGATCGCCGCAGCCTTGCTGGTCCTTGTGACGCCAGTTTCGGGCCTTCTACCCGTCAATAGGTGCGTGATATTTGGCCCCTGCGACTTTTAAAGAATTTTGAAAATACAGTGACGAATTACGGTGGTAATTACGAATTACGGCGACACGTGCAATATTTATGACTGCTTTCCTTATAAATGCTATCAGAAAGAGAAAGAAGATAAATAGGGTTGCGGGAAATATGTGGGCCGCAACTTCACTCACGCAAAAATCTCACTCAAATGACCCTGCCCCGGGCGCAGCAGCGAATAGAGCGCCACGCTCAGCAGCCATGAGCTGACAAAGGCCGAGAACAACAAGACATAGAGGATCAGCGACGACAGCAGCGGCTGCAGTTCGATCAGGAGAACGAAAATCCCGATACCGACCACGCCCGCAGGCACGAAGATCACCAGCAGCGCAGCGAGGATGGGCCACAGGCTCGGTCGGGTCAGCGCCCAGCTTTCGCCGAGCGCGCCGCTCACCGACTGGTCCTCCGCCAACAAGGCCGCCGACGCCACGGACCAACGCACCGTGAGGAACACGCCCGGCACGATCAGCAGCACATAACCGAGGAGAATGCCGAGGCCGGACAGGAGGTTGACGCCCCAGAAGGCGCCGATGCCGTTTCGTCCCGCCGCGTCTCGCAGGCCGCGCCGGTCGAGCGCGGTCCGGACCAAGACATATTGCGCCACCAGGCTGGCAATGCCCGCCGGCAAGGCTCCGGCGTCACCAATGGTCAGATCGAGCGCGAGATTGACCGCGACGAGGCCGACGACACAGCCCGCCGCCAGCCCGGCGTTCTCGCGCACGAGCTCACCCAGCCGGGTGAAGATGTCGCGAACCGTCAGTGCCTCGTCCATTGCCCCGTCCTTTCAATCACACGCCGCTCACCCGCCCGCCGGCATGGCGCTCCAGCCGCCCGGCCAGTTCCAGTTCAAGCAGGACCATCTGCACCACCGCCGGCGCGAAGCCCGACTGGCGGATCAGTTCGTCGATCGCGACCGGCACCGGGCCGAGCAGCGAGAGCAGGTCGCGCCGTTCCGTATCGCTCGCATCCTGGGGCGGCGGGCCGGTGAAGGACGCGCCGGGCGCGCGCACCATCCGGGCATCGATCGGGCGGATCGTTTCCAGCACATCGGCGGCGGACTGGACCAGGATCGCGCCGTCGCGGATCAGGCCGTTGCATCCCTGCGCGCGCGGATCGAGCGGCGAGCCGGGGACCGCCATCACTTCGCGGCCCTGTTCGCCCGCGAGCCGCGCGGTGATCAGCGAGCCGGATTTCGGCGCCGCCTCGACCACCACCGTGCCGACCGAGAGGCCGGAGATGATGCGGTTGCGATAGGGGAAGTGGCGCGCGCGCGGTTCGGTGCCGGGCGGCTGTTCGGCGATCAACAGGCCTTCGCGCGCGATCCGTTCCTGCAGCGCAGCGTTTTCGGGCGGGTAAGCGATATCGATGCCGCCCGCGATCACCGCGATCGTCCCGCCCTCCAGCGCGCCAACATGGACGGCGGTGTCGATGCCGCGCGCCAGGCCCGACACCACCGCGACGCCTTCATCCGCCAGCTGATAGGCGAGTTGCCGCGCGAAGCGGCACGCAGCGGCCGAGGCATTGCGCGCACCGACCATCGCCACCGCGGTTCGCCCGAGCAGCGCCATGTCGCCGCGCAGCGTCAGCACCGGCGGCGCGTCATCGAGTTCAGCCAGCAAGGCGGGATAGTCGTGATCGTCGACGAACAGATGCCGTGCCCCGAATTTGATCGCGGTGGCCAATTCGCGCTCGGCAATCGCCCGATCGGCGACCACCGGCGCCCGCCCGCCGCCGCGTGCGGCAAGGTCGGGCAGTGCCGCGATCGCCGACGCGGCATCGCCGAAGCGCGCGATCAACTGACGGTAAGTGACAGGGCCGATCTGGGCAGTGCGGATCAGCCGGAGGCGGGCAATCGCCGTGGCGCCATCGCGCCCGGCAGCGTCAGCCACTCTTGCGACCGATACGCGGCTCGGTCCCGGCGAGCAGCCGTTCGATATTCTCACGATGCTTCCACAGCACCAGCAGCGCCAGCGCCAGCAACAGCAGCACGAGATCGAATTGCGAGAAGAACGCCACGCTGACCGGCGCGCTGGCCGCCGCCGTCATGCCGGCCAGCGACGAGATGCGCAGCGCGGCGAGCAGCCCGAGCCAGATGCCGGCATAAATCAGCGCGCTCGGCCAGTGCAGCGCGAGGATGATGCCCATCATCGTCGCGACACCCTTGCCGCCGCGGAATTTGAGCCAGACCGGATAGAGATGCCCGAGAAATGCCGCCGCCGCGCCGATGACGCCGGTGCCGGGAAAGAGATGTTCGCACAGCAGCACCGCCGCCCAGCCCTTGGCGCCATCCAGCAGCAAAGTCGCCGCCGCCAGACCCTTGCGCCCAGTGCGCAGCACATTGGTCGCGCCGATATTGCCCGATCCGATCGTGCGCAGATCACCGGCCCCGCCCAGCCGCGTCAGGATCACCCCGAACGGGATCGATCCGAGCAGATAGCCCAGCACCAGCGCGCCCGCGGGCGCCATCCACAGATATTCCGTCGGCAAATCGTCCCCCTTATGTTCGGGTATAGCCGACACCGGCCGCGACGCCAACATCTCCCTCAAACAGGCCTTGCCCCGGTGGCTAGTGTCCGGACCCCTGGCAGGTTAAGCGACAAGCATGACAGATATGCGACCAATCCTGTTCTTCGATTCCGGCGTCGGGGGCTTGTCGGTGCTTGGCCCGACCCGCGCGCTGCTGCCACGGGCGCCGTTCGTCTATGTCGCCGATTCGGCGGGCTTTCCCTATGGCACCAAGAGCGAGGAAGAGATTGCCGCGCGTGTCCCCGCGCTGCTTGGCCGGCTCGCCGAACGCTACCACCCACGGCTGATCGTCATCGCGTGCAACACCGCGTCGACCATTGCGCTGGCGGCGGTGCGCACCGCACTTGACCTGCCGATCGTCGGCACCGTGCCCGCGATCAAACCGGCCGCCGCGATCAGTGTGACGCGCGCGATCGGCGTGCTCGGCACCGACGCGACGGTGCGTCAGCCCTATGTCGACGATCTCACCGCGCGCTTCGCGGGCGATTGCCTGGTGTTGCGCCACGGCTCGGCCGAACTAGTCATGCTGGCCGAAGCCAAGCTGCGCGGCGCGGCAACCGATCCGGCGCGCTATGCCGCGGTGCTCGATGGGCTGCTCGGCCAGCCGGGTGGCGAGCGTATCGACACGGTGGTGCTGGCCTGCACGCACTTCCCGCTCGTCGAAGCGGAATTGAGCGCCGCCGCAGCGAAGGCCGGCGGGCGCACGATTCATTTCGTCGACGGCGGCGCGGGCATTGCGCGGCGGATCGCGGCACTGACGCAGGGCCAGCAATGGCCTGAAGATCCGGGCGAAGGGCGCGCGATATTCACCCGCGCCGACGCCGACATCGTCGCGCTGATGCCCGCGCTGGCGGATTACGGGCTGAGCCGGCTGGAACCGTTTTAGCCCCTGGCGTTACCAGATGGATCCCGGCGCCTTGCTGGCAAAGCGAAAGGGCGGATCGCAGGGCCGCGATCCTGAGGAGGCGATACTGACCGATACCGTGCACGGGCCGCCATCACCGCAGCCCTCCTTCCTGCCCGAGCGCGCGACGCTTTTTGCCACCTATGCCCTGGCGATGCTGCTGTTCTTTCGCGTGCCGTTGCTGAGCGGGTTCGATCTTGGCTTCGGCGATCGCGGCGACGGCCTGATCGAGATCGCCATCCTGGAACATTGGCGCAATGTGCTGACCGGATACAGCCACTGGGCGACGACGGGCTATTTCCATCCCTATACCGGCACCCTCGGCTATAATGACGGCTATTTCCTGTTCGGCCTGGTCTATTCCTTCTGGCGCCTGTTCGCGGATCCGTTTCTGGCCGACACGCTGAATGTCTTCACCTTCAAGACGATCGGCTTCTTCGCTGCCTATCACCTGGTGTCGCGAAGCCTGGGCTGGGGTCATCGGAGCGGGCTGTTCGTCGCGCTGATGTTCACCATCGCCAGCGGGCTGGCGGCGCAAGTGGGACATGCGCAACTTCACATCATCGCCTTGCTGCCGCTCGCCATGACATTGGTGATCGCGATCGTCCGGGCGGAACGCGCGGGACAGCGGATGCGCAGCCGCATCGCCGCGGTCGGGCTGGCCGCCTTGCTCGCCGCCTGGCTCATGACGGCCTATTATCTGGCGTGGTTCGGCATCCTTTTCTCGGCCATCTACGTCCTGTTCTACGTCGTGCTGGCATTGCCGCTCAGGCCCCGCACATTTCTGCGCGCCGTACGACCCCATATCCTGACCGCACTGACCGGCTTGCTTGCCTTCAGCCTCTTCCTGATCCCGTTTTTCGTCACCTATCTGCCGAAACAGCGCGAGACCGGCGGCCATGGCTATTGGGATCATGCCTTTTACCAGGCCAACCCGATCGACCTGATCAATGTCGGTGCCGACAATTATCTGTGGGGATGGATTTTCCGCCTGTTCCACAGCCTGTTCAGCAACCGGAGTGGGCCAGCATACATCATCGATGGCGAGCATGTGTCGGGTTTCCCGCTACTGCTCTTCTTCCTGATCCTCGTCGCGGCTGGACGGGTTCTTGCCGGACGCGGCGCGGTCCCCGGGCAACCGGTTGCGCCCGAACTTCGCGCGCTGGCACTGGCGCTGATCATGAGCTGGCTGCTCACGCTGAGGCTTTTCGGCCATTCGCTGTGGTGGCTGGTCTATGAAGCCGTTCCCGGGGCGAGCGGGATCAGAGTCGTGCTGCGTTATCAGCTGTTCCTGATCCTGCCGGCGTTGCTGCTGGTCGCCGCGGCTTATCGCACGCAAGCCCAGCGGCTGATACGCACCCGGCCCATGCTGACGGGCGCGCTGCTCGCGCTGCTCGTCGGGGAACAGCTAAACGGCGCTTCAGTGGCGCAATTGAGCCGGTCGCTGCATCGGACGGCATTATGGGCGGTCCCGGCACCACCGCCGGCATGCCGGGTCTTTTATGTCGTGGCGACGCGCAGGGCGGAGCGATTCTTCGGCAACGAATCGACCGACAGCCTCTATCCGCACAATGTCGATGCGATGTTCCTGGCCGAGCGTTGGAGACTGCCGACCATCAATGGGTTTTCGACCTTCAATCCGCCGGACTGGCAGTTCGCCTATCCGCTGGCAGCGGACTATGACCAGCGTGTCGCGACCTATGCGCAGAACCACAAGCTCCGGGGTCTGTGCCGGCTGGACATGCGCGAGACCCGGCCATGGAAGATGATGCCCGATCCGCGATGAGCGGCCGGCCCGGCGAATCCAGGGCCGGTTCGCAACCGGGTGGAACTGAAATGGTCCAATCCGATCACCATGATCGTGCAAAGTCGCTGGAAATCCGCGCTGGCGCGCGCTACGGCGCGGGGATGGAAGCGGACGGAACGTCGCTGCGGGGAGTCGACTACTCGCGCATCTTCACTCAGGCGATTGATCGCCTGCATGTCGAAGGGCGCTATCGCGTCTTCATCGACATCCTGCGCAACAAGGGCGCCTATCCCAACGCGCGGTGTTTTGCCGGCCATAACGGACCGAAGCCGATCACCGTGTGGTGCTCCAACGACTATCTCGCCATGGGCCAGCATCCGGCGGTGATCGCGGCGATGGAAGAGGCGCTGCACGATGTCGGCGCCGGCTCGGGCGGCACCCGCAACATCGGCGGCAACACGCATTATCATGTCGACCTGGAGGCCGAGCTCGCCGACCTGCACGGCAAGGAAGGCGCGCTGCTGTTCACCAGCGGCTATGTCTCGAACGAAGCGACGCTCGCCACATTGGCCAAGATCCTGCCCGGCTGCATCATCTTCTCCGACGAGATGAACCATGCCTCGATGATTGCCGGGATCCGCAATTCGGGCTGTGAGAAGCATGTCTTCCGCCACAACGACCTGGAGCATCTCGAGGAATTGCTCGCCGCGGTCGATCCGGCCGCGCCGAAGCTGATCGCGTTCGAGAGTGTTTATTCGATGGAAGGCGATGTCGCCCCGATCGCCGCGATCTGCGATCTGGCTGACAGGTACAGCGCGCTGACCTATCTCGACGAAGTCCATGCGGTCGGCATGTACGGCGCGCGCGGCGGCGGCATTTCGGAACGCGACGGCGTCGCCGACCGGCTGACCATCATCGAAGGCACGCTGGGCAAGGCGTTCGGGGTAATGGGCGGCTATATCACCGCCGACCAGACGATCATCGACGTGATCCGCAGCTATGCGCCTGGCTTCATCTTCACCACATCGCTGTCGCCCGTGCTCGTGTCCGGCGCGCTGGCCAGCGTCCGCCACCTGAAGGCATCGAGCGTCGAGCGCGACGGTCAGCAGGCGGCCGCGACCGAGCTCAAGGCGATGTTCGCCGAAGCCGGCCTGCCGGTGATGAATTCGACCACCCACATCGTGCCGCTGATGGTCGGCGACCCGGTCAAGGCCAAGAAGATCAGCGACATATTGCTCGCCGAATATGGCGTCTATGTTCAGCCGATCAATTATCCGACCGTGCCGCGCGGCACCGAGCGGCTGCGCTTCACTCCCGGCCCGGCGCATGACGAAGCGATGATGCGCGAGCTGACGCAGGCCCTGGTCGAGATCTGGAGCCGGCTGGAGTTGCGCTGGGCCGCCTGATGCCGACGCGCAACGCAGACGACTGGTCGATCGCCACCGGCATGGTCGACGGCAACCGCACCATCATCCGGGTCCTGTCCGCTTTGCCCGAAGCGGACGAGCGCGCCGAACGGCCGCTGCTGATTCGTGTTACCTGGACTTATGGTGAGACGCTGACCGGCATGCCCGACCCTGCGGCGCTCGATACGATCGAGACGTTCGAGGAGACGATCTTCGCTTCGATCGACCAGCAGGATTGGGCAACCGAAGTCGCCGCGATCACCGGCAACGGCGCCAAGCAATGGCGTTTCTATACCGACGATGGCGATAATTTCGTCGCACGGTTCAGCGCTGCGCTGGAAAACCACCCGATCTATCCGATCGAACTCGAAGGCATTCCCGATCCGGAATGGCAGGGCCTGCGCGAGTTGCAACCCGGCTAGAGTCGTTTTCAGCTGAGCTGATCGGCATCAGCCCACTCCCCCACAGAATACACTGTCGTCGGGTGGGAGCAGCCCAAGGTTCCGGCGATGCAACTCACCGTTGGAATGGCAGCGGAGGGTGATACCGTCTTACCGAAAACCAGCAGGTCAGGGACCAGCTAATCCCGCCGTTCGTTTCGAGCGAAGTCGAGAAACAGGCCATAGGCGCTGCGCATGGTTTCCCGACTTCGCTCGAAACGAACGGGGCGAGGGCTTCGGGCATTTATCGGGAATCCTATTGCCCGAAGCTGCCCGCGCGATACAGCAAGGTGATCGCCACGCGGCGGTTGCGCGGGTCCATCTTGTTGGCGACGATCATCGGTTCGCGGTCGGCCACGCCTTCGATGCGGTTGAAGCGCTGTTCGGGAATGCCGCCCACGGCAAGCCGGCGGCGCGTCGCTTCGGCACGGCTTGACGACAGCATCCAGTTGTTCATTTCCAGCGGATCGCCATAACCAAGGCCGTCGGTATGGCCGCGGATCATGATCGGATTTTCCATCGCCCCGATCGATTCGGCGATCAGGCCGATCAGCTTCGACGCTTCGGGTTCGAGCGCGGTCGTGCCGAGCGAGAACATCGAATAATCGGCATCGTCGAGCAGGTCGATACGCATCCCGTCCTGGGTGCGCATGAAGCGGACATGCTTGCCGAGCTTGGCGAGCTTCGGGTTGGACGCCATGGCCATCGTCACGCGACGGCGCATTTTCTCAAAATTCTTCTGATCCTCCATGCCGAGGGCCATCTTGTTCTTCATCGAGCCCTTCTCGCCGGTACCGACCTGCAGCCCACCCGTCGCCTCGACCGGCACGGTCATCGACCGCGTTCCCGTCTGCTGCGCCTTGTGCGGGTAATTGTCCTTGTCGGTGATCGACGAGCCGCCGAACATGCCGTTCGAGCCGGCGCTGTTCTGCTTCATCTGGATGAGGGTCGGCGAGAAATAATCGGCCAGCGCCTTGCGCTGCTTCTCATTGGTCGCGCCGAGCAGCCACATGAGCAGGAAGAACGCCATCATCGCGGTCACGAAATCTGCATAGGCGACCTTCCAGGCACCGCCATGATGACCGCCATGACCCTCGATATAGATTTTCTTGTAGATGATCTTGGGCGGCTGATTGGACCCATGCGGCGCGCGCGCGGCCATCCTACCTACCCCTCAGGCCGTCGAACACTTCGGCAAAGCCGGGCTGATTGCTGTGCGCGATGCCCGAGCGCGCGGCTTCGATCACCAGCGGTTGCGGATGCCCGTGGAGCGACGCGATGATGATCTGTTTGACGACATGATAGATTGCACCATCGGCGTCGATCACTTGCTGCAACCGGTTGGCGAGCGGCGAGACGATACCATAGGCAAGCAGCACGCCCATGAAGGTACCGACAAGGGCCGAGCCGATCATCGCCCCGAGAATTGCCGGCGGCTTGTCGATCGAGCCCATCGTCTTCACGACGCCGAGCACCGCCGCGACGATGCCGAGCGCTGGCAGCGCGTCGGCCAGGCTGGCCAGCGTGCCCTGCGGCCCCTGCACTTCGTGATGGTGCGTCTTGATCATGTTATCCATGACCTCCTCGACCGCATGCACGTCGAGCGTGCCCGACGACACCACGACCAGCCGCAGCGTGTCGGCGATCAAATTGACTAGGGTATGATCGGCAAGCAGGCGGGGATATTCGGCGAAGATCGCCGATGATTTCGGATCCTCGACATGCGGTTCGAGCGCGATCGGCCCTTCCGTGCGCAGCATCTTCATCAGTTTCGACACCAGGAAGATGGTGTCGAGATAATCCTGCTTCTTGTATTTCGGGCCCTTGAAGATCTTGGCGAAGCTGCCGCCGAGCGCCTTCAGTTCCTTGGTCGAATTGCCGATGATCAGCGCGCCGATCGCGGCGCCGCCGATGATCAGCATTTCGTGTGGAATCGCCTCCATGACCGGGCCGAGGGCTCCGCCGGTGATCGCGAAGCCGCCGAAGATCATCACCAGAAGGACGACGAGGCCGATTACCGGAAACATATGTGCGAAACTTCCCCCTGGACCGGCTCAGAACGGCCCGCGGAACGGGCCTTCGCGATGATGGTTAACCGGACTTCGTAGCCAATCCGTTAACCAGGACATTTGTTTTTCGAGGACGGCGCCGGAACGTTCCCTCACCCGGCCTCCCGATCAGGAAAGATAATTGAACAGCGACAGCGAGCTCAGCTTGGTGAAGCTCGCCTGAGTCGCGGAAAGGATGGTCATGGTCTTTTGCAGCTCCATGATCGTCGTGGGGACGTCGGTATCCTCGATCGCCGAGCGCGTGATTTCGCGCGTCGTGCCGACGTCCTTCAGCCTTTGCGCCTCGAGATCCATCCGCGCGCCGCGCGCGCCGACCGATCCACGCGCCTGGGTGACTTGCGCCAGAGCAGTTTTCAGCCCTTCGGTCGCAGCCGCCGTCGCAGTCGGGTTGCTGCCCGCTTCGAGCGAATCGGCGAAGCTGCCGAGCATGGCGAAAATGTCGGTCGTGCCGCCGCCGCTGGTCGGAATGCCGCCGAAGATACGCGCGGCACTGTCGGTCGCACGGACGTCGTTGCCGTCGCCGATCGGGATGGCCGAGGGTTCGCCGGTACCGACAAAGCTGACCGTGCCGTCACCCGCGACCGAAACCGCGCTGTCACCGGTCGCGGCGCCGAACAGCGGCTGGCCGCGCACATCCTTGGTATTGGCGAGCCCGACCATATCGGAGATCAGCGCCCGCACCTGCCCCGCCAGCACCTTGCGATTCTCATTGGACAAGGTGCCGCTGCCGGCCTGGATCGCAAGCTCCTGCGCGCGCTGCAATTGCGTCTCGACCGAGCCAAGCGTGGTGTCGGACTGGTCGAGCAGGCCCTGCGCAAGGCTGATATTCGCGGCATAAGCCTTGTCATCCGCCTTGTCGGTCTTGAGCGTGGTGAGTTGGCGATAGCCGACCGCATTGTCGGACGGCGCGAGAATCTTGGTCTCGGTCGAAATCTGCGTCTGCAGCTTGTCGGCCTTTTGCGACAGCTTCGCCATCAGGCTGGTCGAGCGGTCATAAAGCTGGCTGGTGCTGATCTGCATGGCGCTTACCTTGGGATCACTGGATGTTGAGGATCGATTGCAGCGTCTCGCGTGCAACCTGGATGACGCGCGACGAGGCCTGATAGGCTTGCTGGAAGCGCAGCAGATCGACCGCTTCATTGTCGAGATTGACTCCCGACACCGCATCGCGCGCGGCAATCGTGCCGTCGCGGATCGACGATTGCGCTTCGGCCACGGTGCGGCGTCCGGCGAGCGTCGCGGCATTGCTTGCGACCAGCCCGGAGGTTTTCGCCTCGAAGCCGCCCGCGCTGCGCAGCGCGTCGAGATTGGCAAGATTGGCATTGTTGCGCGGGCCGCCACCGACCGAAGCGGCGGCAACGCCGCGCGGATCCGTCAGCGAGACAGTGATTTCGGTCGGTTTGGTGCCGACCGCGAACATCGCCGTACCGACATTGCCGTCGAGATCGCGGCCCTGTGCTTGCACGCCATTGACCCCGGCGACGAACTGGCTGGCAATCGAATTGACCTGGTCGCGCGCCGCGGCGATGCGCTGCGCGCCATCGGCGACACCGGCCAGCACGCCGCCCTGCGGCGCAATGGCGACGTTAGTGCCGTCGCGCTGCAGCGAAAAGGCCACCGTTCCGTCATCGTTGCGGGTATAGCTGACATGGCCGGCCTGGTTGCCGCCAACGAACACCGGCCCGGCCGAACCACCCAGGCGCACGGTGGCGCGGCCTGCGGTATCGAGCGCGACGGAAACATCGCTGATTGCGCTCATCTGTTCGAGCAATTGATCGCGCTGGTCGGCAAGCTGCGCCGCACCCGTCGTGCCGGGCGTAGCGCGGCCAAGGCCGTCATTGACCTTGGCGAGTGCCGCGCCGAGCTGATCGAGCGTCTGGACCGCGTTCTCGGCGGTCGTATCGAGATCGGCAGTGATCGAAGCGAGCGCCTTGCCCGTGCCGGCAAAGGCGTTGGCAACCGACGTCGCGGATTCGAGCATTGCAGTGCGCGGCGTGGTCGCCGACGGATCGGCGGCGACCGCCTTGGCCGAATTGAAGAAGCTGGTCAGCCGATCGCCAAGCTGGTTGCCGGTCAGCGCCCCCTCGATCCGGTCGAGCCAGGTGATGCCGGTTTCGGTGCGTGACAGATCGGCGCTGGCCGAGCGGACATCGGCGGCGCGGAACATGTCGGTGACGCGGTTGACACCCGTCGCCAGCACGCCGCTGCCATTATTAATGCCCCGCGTGGTGATGCTGCCGCCGGCCACGGTGATTTCGCTGAGCGCGGTGCTGCGGCGCGTGTATCCGGGCGTCGCGGCGTTGGCGATGTTTTCGGACACGGTAGTCAGTGCGGTCTGATACGCACGTACCCCACTGGCGCCGATGCCGAGCAAGTCGCTCATGGTGTCGTCACGCCGCGAGCGGCGGCCTTTTCGGCGGCCGCGGTCTTTTCCGCATCGGCCTGCGACTTGGCGAGGAAATCGACCATCGCCTTGCCGATGCCAAGGGGCGCATGATCGGCCATCGACTGGGCGAGCTTCTGATCCTGCATCTCACGGAACGTATCGATGCCCTTGCTCTCGAACAATTCGCTCGCGAGATGTCCCTGACGCATCGATTTCAGCATCATGCCGGTGAATACCGCCTCGAACTGTTTGCCGGCCTTTTCGAGGTTGGCGCGCGACGACAGCCGGCTCGTATCGAGACCGATGCCGCTGGTCGGAACCGCGGGCGTCGCGACGCCGCCAAGGTTGGTGGACGCGCTCACAGGACGATCAATTCGGCTTTGAGTGCGCCCGCTTCCTTCAGCGCCTCGAGGATTGCGACCAGATCAGCCGGCGACGCACCGATCGCGTTGACCGCCTTGACCACATCAGCGAGCTTAGGTCCGGGTTCGATCAGGAACATCGGACGACGCTCCTCTTCGACCGCAACGCCGCTCTTCTGTTCCTTGGCGGTCTGACCCTGGCTGAACGGCTCAGGCTGAACCACACGCTCCTGCTCGTCGATGCGCACGGTGAGCTTGCCATGCGTGACGGCGGCGCGGCCGACGCGGACCGCGGAATTGATCACCACGGTGCCGGTGCGCGCATTGACGATCACCTTGGCCGACGGCTCGGCCGAAGCGACTTCGAGATTCTCGATTTCGCTCATGATCGTCGCGCGAACATCGCCGCCGACTGGTGCGCGAACCGCCACCGAAACCGCATCGGTGGCCTGGGCCGTGCCCATGCCGAACTTGCCGTTGATCGCCGAAGCGACATTCTGCGCCGTGGTGAAATCGGCACGCTGCAGGTTGAAGGTCAGATTGGGCGTGTTCTCGAAACCGGTCTGGACCGCGCGCTCGACCGTGGCACCCTCCGGAATACGGCCCGCCGACGGAATGTTGACGACGATGGTCGAGCCGTCCTTGCCCTCGGCGCCGAGCCCGCCAACCGCGAGATTGCCCTGCGCCATGGCATAGATCTGCCCGTCGGCGCCAAGCATCGGCGTCAGGATCAGGCTGCCGCCGCGCAAGCTCTTGGCCTTGCCGATCGAGGCGACGGTGATGTCGAGCCGCTGGCCGGGCTTGGCGAAAGGCGGCAGATCGGCGGTGATCAGCACGACCGCGGCGTTCTTCATACCCGGATTGGCGTTCGGCGGCAGCTGCAGGCCGAAGCGCGACGCAACCGCCTTGAGCGACTGCACGGTATATTCGAGATTATCATCGCCCGTGCCGGGCAGGCCGACCACCACGCCATAACCCGTCAGCTGGTTCGAACGGATACCCTGAAAGCCGCCCAGATCCTTGATCCGGTCGGCGTTTGCCGGCGCCGTAACCAACAGGGTGGCGAGCACAGCGATGAGCAGGCGAAGCATGGCGGGCGCTTTCATCATCAGAACGGGCTGATCACGGAGAAGAAGCGGCTAAACCAGCCCTGGCGGCTGGCGCGGGCGACATCGCCCTTACCGGTATAGGCGATCTGGGCGTCGGCAACGCGAGTCGAGGCGACGCGATTATAGGCGTCGATATCGGCCATGCGCACGATGCCGCGGATCTGGACGAATTCGTCGCCACGGTTGAGCGTGACGCGCTTCTGCCCTTTCACCAGCAATGTGCCGTTGGGGAAGACCTGCGCCACAGTGACGCTGACTTCGCCCGACAAGGTATTGGACTGGTCGGTGCTGCCGGTGCCGGTAAAGTTGCGCTTGCCGCTGATCGACGCGTCGGTCTGACTGAACAGGCTGAGTGCGCCGGTGGTCGGCGGCGTCAGGCTGGCGCCACCGCCCGAATCGAGCTTCGAGCTCGCCGATTTCGAAGCGATGGTGCGCTCGACCAGGACAATGCTCAGCGGGTCACCGACGCGGCGCGCACGCCAACCTTCGTACAGCGCTGCATAGCCGTCGGACGCCTGGAAGATCGATCCGTTCGCGGGTGCCGGCGCCATGGGTGGCGGCGGCGGCATCGTCGCGGAGAAATCGACCGGCGGCTCCTTCTTGCCAAACAGGCGCGCGTCGGCTGGCGCCGGCGAGAGGCTGGCAGCGGCGAGCGCAGCGACGGAAATGAGTGGGAAAATCTTCATGACGTTAACCATCACAGATTTTGGTTAACATATTTCAACATGTCGTCGGTCGCGGAGATCATTTTCGAATTCACCTCATACGCGCGCTGGGTTTCGATCATGTCGACCAGTTCTTCGACGACGTTGACGTTCGACGCCTCGAGCATGCCCTGACGGATATTGCCGCGGCCATCGAGGCCGGCAACACCGAGATTGGCCGCGCCGCTGGCGGCGGTTTCGGTGAGATAATTGTCGCCCTGCGCAAGCAGGCCGGCACCATTGGGGAACGTCGCGACCTGAATCTGGCCGAGCTCGCTCGTTTCGGTCTGGCCGGCGACCTTCGCCGAAACCGTTCCGTCGGTGCCGATGGTGATCGAGGTCGCACCTTGCGGCACGGTGATGCCCGGCATCACCTGATAGCCTTCGGAAGTGACCAGCAGTCCCTCGGGCGAGCGCGAGAAATTGCCCGCGCGGGTATAGCCGAGCGTGCCGCCGGGCATCTGGACCTGGAAATAGCCATCACCATCGAGCATCAGGTCGAGCGCGTTGCCGGTGGTCTGCATCGCGCCCTGGGTGTCGATCCGCGCCGTACCCTGGATCCGCACGCCGGTACCGAGATTGAGGCCGACGGCATATTTTGATTCGGACGTGCTTGCAGCACCCGGCGTGGTGATCGTCTGATAGGCAAGCGTTTCGAACGCCGCGCGGTCACGCTTGAACCCGGTGGTGTTCACGTTCGCAAGGTTGTTCGAGATCACGCGCATCCGCATGTCCTGGGCGTCGAGCCCGGTGCGGGCGATGTGCATGGCTGCGCTGGTCATGTCATTGCTTCCTTATGACGGCATCCGCATCAGCGATGCGGCGCTCGAATCCATGTCCTTGGCTTCCTTCATCAGGTTGGCCTGGACTTCATAGGCGCGCTGGTTCTCGATCATGTCGACCAGCGCCTGAGTCGTGTTGACGTTCGATCCCTCCAGGGCACCGGACGACAGCTTCCCCTCCATATCTTCGGGCAGCACGCCGCCACCCTTCACATGGAGCAGATTGTCGAGACCCTTGACGGTCACCGACCCCTTGGTGCTGACCAGCTTGAGCTTGTCGACCACTTCCGGGTTTTTGGCGTCGCCGCCGATCGGCACGATCGAGATCGTGCCGTCCGAAGCGATCGACATCGACTGGGCGGGCGGCATGGTGATCGGGCCATTGGCCCCCATCACCGGAAAGCCGTCGCCGGTTTCGAGCACACCGGTGGTGGCGATCTGCAAGTCGCCGCGCCGCGTATAGGCTTCAGTGCCGTCGGGCGCCTGGACGGTCAGCCATGAGTCGCCATTGATTGCGACATCGAGCGGGCGGCCGGTCTGCATCACCGTACCGGCGCGCCGGTCGGCATCGACCACCTGCTCCGACGCCGCAGTGCGCGTCTCGAAACCGGGGCCGTTGACCGAGAGCCGGTCGAACACCACGCGATCGGACCGAAATCCGATCGTCGAGGCATTCGCGATATTGTTCGCGATCGCCGCCTGCGACGCCATGTGCGCCTTGAGGCTCGATGCCGCGGTATAGACCAGCTTGTCCATTCAGGATGTCCTGTCCGTGCCCGAGTTCAGCTGCGGATGTTGAAGATCGTCTGCGAGATCTGGTTGGCGGTATCGAGCGCCTTGGCATTTGCCTGGAAATTGCGCTGCGCCGCGATCAGGCCGACCAGTTCTTCGGTCACGTCGACGTTGGAGCCCTCGATCGTGCCCGACATCAGCGAACCGAAGCCATTGTCGTTGGCGCTGCCGAGCGTCGCCTGGCCGGAAATGCCGCTGGCCGACCAATAGCTGTTGCCGTTCTGGCGCAGGCCGGCCGGGTTGGCGAAATTGGCCAGGGCGACCTTGCCGAGCGCAACCGTGTCGCCGTTCGAGAAGCTGGCGGTGACCACGCCGGATTCATTGACCGAGACACCGGACAGTTCGCCGACCGTGGCACCGTTCTGGCTGCGGCCCATCACCGCAAAGGCGCTGGGCTTTAGCGACGAGCCGGCGAGATCGAGCTTGAGTGGCTGAGCCGCGCCGCCCGATGATGGCGTGAACGCATCATAGCTGATCGGGGCGGTCGGCGCGGTCATCGTGCCATTGGCGTCGAAAGTGACCGTGGCCGGCGTGGCCGCCCCGCCGATGGTCAGCGGCTGATTGCCGACATAGGAATGAACCGACCAGGTCGTTGCGGACTGGCGGACATAATAGCTGGTCATCGTCATGGCCTTGCCGGCCGAATCGTAGATCGTCGTCGCGGTCGAGTTGTTATAGGTCGAGGCGTTGAGCGGATCGAACGTGCCGGTCGGGACCTGCGCGTTGGAATAGAGGTTCACGTCGAGCGCAACCTTCGACGTTGCCGCCGGCGTGCCGCTGGTTTCGGGCAAGCGCAGATTGACCATGCCGTCGCTGCCGGTCGCGGTGACATTGCCATCGGCATCGACCGGATAGACCTGCAACGCGCTGCCCTGCGCATCGACGACGTTGTGCGTCGCCGGGTCGACCTGGAATGCGCCGTTGCGGGTATAGGCAATGGCCGAATTGATTCCGTTGGTCTTGACCGCGAAGAAGCCGTCGCCGCTGATCGCGAGGTCGAGCGACGAACCCGTGGTCTTCAGATTGCCTTCCGTGAATTGCTGGCGGTTGCCCTTCACCACCGTGCCCGACCCGACCAGCTTGGTCGGATCGGCGCTCAGGCTGGAGGCGATCACATCGGCAAAGTCAGTGCGGCTCTTCTTGAAGCCGTTGGTCGAAACGTTGGCGAGGTTGTGCGAGATGGTCGACATCTCGGTCTGTGCCGCCTGCAAACCACTGAGCGAAGTGTAAAAGGACATTGAAATACTCCTGATTTAAGTCGTTCAGCCGATCTGGCGGACGGCGGTGATGGGAACCTGGCCGATGCCGGGCAGGGTGAGGATGGGGCTGCCGGTTGCCGGCATCGAGACCGCCGCGACCGGCGCCCAGACGAGCGAACGGCTGACGACGGCGCTATTGTCCTTGGCGGCGGTGACGACGACCTTGAACGGGCCGCTGCCGGCATCGGCGCCGGCGTCGGTCTTGCCGTTCCAGTCGTAATTGACCGTGCCCTTGGACTGAGCGCCGAGCCGCATCGTCTTCAGCACCTGGCCATCGGCCGACTGGATCGAGACATTGACCTGTGTCGCGTCGCCGTCGAGCTCGACCGCCCCGGCAATGCCGCCCGCGGTGCGGCCAAAGGCGACATCGCCCTGGGTCAGCACGGTGCGGCCGACAAAGGCGAGCGCATCGCTCTTGCTGGTGCCGGCGAGCTTGTCGGAAATCGCCTTCAGCGTCGTGTTCATCTCGCTGATGCCAGCGACCGAAGAGAATTGCGCCATCTGGGCGACCATCTGCGTATTGTCGACCGGCGAGAAGGGATCCTGGTTCTTCAACTGCGCGGTCATCAGCTTGAGGAAATCGCTTTGCCCGAGCGTCGGGGACGATGATGCCGCCTTGTTGGCGTTGCTGTTGGTCGTGCGGTTGATGCCGAGATTGGTCAGCGTGGTATCGAAACTGCTCATGATCAGCGGCCCAGTTTGAGGGTGTCGAGGATCAGCGACTTTGCGGTCTGCATCACCTCGACATTGTTTTGGTAACCGCGTGCCGTCTCCATCATGTCGACCAGCTCACGGGTTTCATCGACCGCGCTTTCCCAGACATTGCCGTCCTTGTCGGCCATGGGGTGCGACGGGTCATAGCGCTTGGTGGGGGCTTCCCCGGCATTGACGATGCTCTCGACATTGACCGTCGCGAGTCCCGTCGCCTTGTCATATTCGGTACGGAACACCGGCTTGATCGTGCGATAGGCGCCGGCCTCGCTCGAGGCGATCGATCCGGCATTGGCCAGGTTCGACGCGGTGGTGTTCATCCGCACGAGCTGTGCGGACATCGCCTTGCCGGCGACCTGGAAAATGGTGAGCGGGTTATCGGCCATGGCTTATTCTCCCCGCAACGCGCGTGTGATCGTGCTGATGCGTCCGTTCAGGAACGAGAGCGTGGTTTGATACTGGACCGCATTCTCGGCGAAGGCGGTCTGTTCGGTCGACAGTTCGACCGTGTTGCCGTCGATCGACGGCTGCATCGGGTTGCGATAGCGCACGGCGTCGCTCATCCCGTTGGCGGAGAGTCCCCCCGGACCCTCCGCCGCCTGGAGCGCAACCTGGAAGTCCAGATCCTTCGCCTTGAAACCCGGCGTGGAGGCGTTTGCGATGTTCGAGGCAAGCAGCCCCATGCGTTGCGAACGCACCTGGAGCGCTGCTCCATGAACCCCGAAAAGACTGTTCTCGTTCACCGTATCGGTCTCCGCACCTTGTTGTGCGCGGACAGCTAAGCAATGGCCGTGCCAAATGACGATGCGGCTGTCCCGGGCGGCCAAACGGCAAGCGGGCGGCAGCGAAAGCGGCAAGGCATTGCCGGTTGGCGGCAAGGATTACCGGTCGCAGGCGCCGCCCGGCAAGCGCGGCACCACCGCGATGCAACTGGCCCATCCCTTGCAATACCCGCGTCGATGACATCCGCACCCGCACTCGCCCAGACGCTGGGCCCGTTCCTCGATCCTGCCGCGATCGCCATTGTCGGTGGCGGTACGCTGATCGCCGTCATGCTACGCACGCCACTGCGCGACCTGGCCGGTGCGGTTGGGGCGCTGGGCAGCCTGGTGCGCCGTCGCTTCGACGCGACGCCGTTGCTCGACCAGATCGCCGCGCTTGGCCGGATCGCGCGCCGCCACGGCGTGATGGCGCTCGACCGATCAGTGATCGCCGATCCTGATGTCGCCACCGCGGTTGCCGCGATCGTCGATGGCGAGGGTCCCGAAGCGGTCGCGACGATCATCCAGCATTGCCGCCGCGCGCGGATCGAGCGCCAGCTTGCCGCGGTCGAGGTGTGGACCGGTGCGGCGGAAGTTGCCCCCGCGATGGGCATGATCGGCACGCTGATTGGCCTGGTCGCAATGTTCACCCGGATGACCGATCCGAGCGCGATCGGCGCAGCAATGGCGATCGCCTTGCTCGCCACACTGTACGGCGCGGTCATCGCCAATCTGGTCGCCGCACCGATCGCCGCCCGCCTCAAGCGCCGCGCGCGGATCGAAGCGTTCGAGCGCACCAGGCTGGAAGCGCCATTGATCGCACTTGCCGCACGCGAGCGCCCGCGCACGGGCGTGCTGGCAACCGCTGTCGATTTGGTCAGCGTGGCATGACGATCGACGATTTCCCGGAAGAGACGCCAGGCCGGCCGGTCTGGCTGATGACGCTTGCCGATCTGGCCTTGCTGCTGGTCGGCTTTTTCGTGTTCGTCCAAGCAGCGCAACATCTCGACCAGAAGGCGCTGGCCAAGGGCATTCGTGACGGCTTCGGCGCTCCCGCGCTGGCGCCCGCGCCACCCGCCGAGCCGATGCCGGTCGCCGCTGCCGCGATGCTCAACTTCGCCCCCGGCTCGGCCGCCTTGCCCGCATCACCCGCCGGCCTGATCGCCTGGGCGCGCGAAGTGACCCGCGACCCGCGCGTCACGCTGAAGATCAGCGGCAGCACTGATGGCAGCGCGACCGATGTCGATGCCGGCACCGGCAGCGGCGCGGTGCTCGCCGTCGACCGTGCCCGCGCCGTCGCCGCCGAACTGGCGCGCGCGAAGATCGTCGCGCCGGGCCGCATGACCATCGTCAACACCACCACCGCCAATCGCCGCTCGGTCGTCGTGACCCTCGGCTTTGCCGGAAACCGGCAATGATTGGCCGCCCGGCAACCCGTTTCTGCCGCTTTGGAGAAAAAGCCATGTCCCGTTCGCGCCTTATCGCGATGCTTCCTGCCCTGTTGATTGCCGCGCCCGCACTCGCCGCGCCCGCCTTTCAGGATACCGTCTCGCTCGACCGCGCCGTTGCCGCCTTTACCGGGCGTGGAATCGGTGACGAGGGCGGCGCGCGCAGCGTGGTCGATGCGCGGCTCAAGCTCGCGCAATGCCCGACCGTGTCTTTATCCTGGCGTTCCGACGCGCATGACGCGGTGGTCATCACCTGCACCGGACCGCAATGGCGCGTGTTCGTGCCGGTCCGCTTCACCCCGAGCGAACCACGCAAGATCGCACCGCAAGCCGTTGCGGCGGTGATTCCCGCCGTGAAGGCCGACCCTGTCATCAAGCGCGGCGACCCGGTGACGATCGAAGCCGGATCTCCGGGCTTTTCGATCACGCGCGACGGCGTCGCAGCGGGCGATGCGGCACCTGGCGCCCGCTTCCTGGTCAAGATCGATGGTGGCCGGGCACCGGTTCAGGCCGTGGCGGTGGCGAGCGGCCGTGCGACCCTGCCCGGCTGGGCTGATTGATCATTACCAGCTGGCCCGAATAATTTTCGTAAAGGTTTGGCGGATGCGGTCGTTTATCCCTGTGTGGCATGACCCGGAAAGGGGTGAACATGGTGGATCCTCTAGGCGTAAAGCCTGTCCAGACCAGCGATCGCGGCGTTGCCCCGGTCGCGCGCGTCGTGGCGCCGGCCGTCGTGCAAAAGTCGACCGGACCGGAAACGGAGGCGGTCAGCCAATCCTCGCTGGCGATCGCCGCGAAGGAATTTTCCGCCAAGCCGCCTATCAATTCGGAGCGCATCGCCGAGATCCGCAAGGCGATCGCCGACGGGCATTTTCCGATCTATCCCGCGCAGATCGCCGACCGGTTGATCGCGGCCAAATTCGAATGGACTCGCAATGACCCGGCGTGACGCCCTGATCGGCGTGATCGATTCGCTCCATGTCGAGATCGCCGCACTGAAGGCGAACGACATCGATGCGCTGGAACGCGCAACCCAGGCCAAGCTGGCCGGGCTTGAGACGATCGCTGCCATGGGAACCGCGCCGGTCGGTCCCGAGTTGCGCGAACTGGCCGAGGAAGCCAATCGCCTCAATGAAACCTGTCGCATCTATGTCAATCTGATGGCGGCAAATGTTCGCCGCCGCCTGCAAACTTTGACCGGCGATGCCGGCGGCGGTTACCGGCCAAGTGGCGGCGTCTCCGTCTACGCGTAAGGGCATGATGCCGGCCACGCGTTGAACGCTCCTAAATTACAGAAATGGCACGCTCCTTGCTGATTGATCCCTGAATAAGGGCAATCAGCCGAGGACCGATGAGTTTCAATCCGTTCGCCATCACCGGAAACAATTCTGGGAAGAGTTCCGGCGCGTCGGTCCAGTCGGCGATCGCGCAAGCGAGCCAGAAGACCGGGATCGATTTCAACTATCTGATGGGTCAGGCGCAGCTCGAAAGCGGGATGCGCACCAATGCGCGTGCGAGCACGTCGAGCGCGTCGGGCCTGTACCAATTCATCGACCAGAGCTGGCTGCGCGTGATGAAGCAGCATGGCGCCGAGCACGGCCTGGGCTGGGCCGCCGACAGCATCAAGACGGCCAGCAACGGCCGCATGGCGGTGACCGATCCGGCCACGCGCCGCGCGATCCTCAATCTGCGCAACGACCCGCAGACCGCCTCGCTGATGGCGGCCGAGCATGCCTCCGACAACAAGGATGCGATCGAAGGCGCGCTGGGCCGCGACGCCACCGGCACCGACCTTTATATGGCGCATTTCCTCGGGCTGGGCGGGGCGCGCTCCTTTCTCGGCGCGATGGAGGCCAATCCCGGCCGCAGCGGCGCGAGCATGTTCCCCGCCGCCGCCCGCGCCAACCGCAACATCTTTTACGCGTCGAACGGCCAGCCGCGCTCGCTCGAGCAAATCTATAGCCGCTTCGCTGCCAAGCTCGACAAGGGCGCCAGCATCGCCACCGGCGCGACCAATGGCGGCGCGAGCGACGGTTTCGCAATGAAGCCGGTGACAATGGCATCAGCGCTGGAAATCGACGGCGCGACGGTCATTCCGGGTGCGGGCGAAAGCGGCGACAATGCCGGGGCCTGGGCCAAGGCGACGCTCGACCAGATCAACGGCAGCGCCAACCGCCAGACGCAGAGCGCCAGCCTGATGCGGCCGACACCGAATACCGCGCGGCTCGCCTATATGATGCTCGCGAGCCTGGGAGCCTAACGCATGGCCATCGCTCTCAAGCCACGCGGCATATTGCCGCTGCTGCGCAGTTCCGCTTTGCCGCTCGCGACGTTGCTGCTCGTCATCCTGATGGTCGTGCCGATCCCGACCTTCCTGCTCGACGTCTTCTTCATCATGAATATCGCGATCAGCCTTGCGGTGCTGATGGTCGCGCTCAACGCCCAGAAACCACTGGATTTCTCCGCTTTCCCGACCGTGTTGCTGTTCGCTACCCTGTTCCGGCTCGGTCTGAACGTCGCCTCAACCCGTGTCGTGCTCGGGCACGGGCATGAAGGTGAAGCGGCGGCGGGTCATGTCATCGAGGCATTCGGCACCTTCGTCATCGGCGGTGATTACATCGTCGGCCTGTTCGTGTTCGCGATCCTGGTGATCATCAACATGATCGTGGTGACCAAGGGCGCCGGGCGCGTGTCGGAAGTCTCGGCACGTTTCACCCTCGATGCTTTGCCCGGCAAGCAGATGGCGATCGACGCCGACCTCAACGCCGGCCTGATCACGCCCGAAGAGGCCAAAGCGCGCCGCATCGAAGTGTCGACCGAAGCCGATTTCTATGGCTCGATGGACGGTTCGTCGAAGTTCGTGAAGGGCGATGCCGTCGCCGGCCTGCTGATCCTGTTCGCCAATATCGCCGGCGGCCTGATCCTTGGTCCGGTCAGCCATGGCATGTCGATCGGCGCCGCGGCGCAAACCTATGTCCTCCTCGCGATCGGCGATGCGCTGGTTGCGCAGCTTCCGTCGCTGATCCTGTCGATCGCCGCCGCCGCGATCGTCACCCGCGTCACCTCCAGCCAGGATCTGGCCGGCCAGATCGGCGGCCAGTTCGCCTCGGCGCGCACCTGGACCCCGGTTGCGGTGATCCTCGGCCTGCTCGGCATCATGCCCGGCATGCCGCACTTCATCATCCTGCCCGCCGCCGGCATCGCCGGTTTCGCCGCCTGGAAGCTCAACCAGCAGGCCAAGCGCCCCGCGCCGGTCGAAGTCGCCGCGGTCGAACCGGTCGATCAGTCGAAGATCGGCTGGGACGAAGTCTCCGACCATATGCAGGTCGTGCTCGACATCGGCTACGGCCTTGTGCCCCTGGTCGACGAACGCCGCGGCAGTCCGTTGATGGGCAGAATCACCGGCGTGCGGCGTCAGTTGTCGAAAGAGCTGGGCTTCGTCGTGCCGCAGGTCCGCGTGCGCGACGACATCAACCTGCCGCCCTTTGCCTATCGCATCAATGTCGGCGGCGTCACCGTCGGCGAGGACAGCGTCTCGCCCGACGAGATGCTCGCGCTCGACACCGGCCAGGCGGTCGGCACACTCAACGGCAAGCGTGCCAAGGATCCGACCTTTGGGCTCGATGCGGTGTGGATCGCGCAAGGCGATGCCGATGCCGCGACCGGCGCCGGTTATCTCGTGGTCGATCCCGGCACCGTGGTCGCGACACACCTCAACCATCAGCTCGGTGCGCATGCCGCCGAATTGCTTGGCCCCGACGAAGTGCAGAGCCTGCTCGACGGGCTGAAGGATCGCGCCGCCAATCTGGTCGCCGCGCTGTCGCCTAACCCCTTGCCGCTGACCACGCTCACTCAAGTGCTGCGGGGCCTGCTTGCGGAGAATATACCGTTGAAGGAGTTCCGCCGCATCGCCGCCGCGATCGCCGTCGCCGCGCAGAAGACACCCGATGCCGACGAAATCATCGAGATGATTCGTCCCGAGCTTGGCGGCCTGATCATCCAGAAACTGTGCGGCGTGCGCGAACCGCTGCGCGTGATGACGCTGGAAGGCCAGCTCGAAGGGCTGCTCGGCCAGGCCGTGCGCTCCGATCCATCGCGTCGCCACACGATCGAGCCCGATCTCGGCCGCCGCATCGTCGATGCGCTGCAGCGTGCCGCGGCGCCATTGGTCGCCGACGCCAAGCCGTTCGCGCTGGTCGTCCAGCCGGCGATCCGCGTCGCGATCCGCAAGCTGGTGCGCACTATATTGCCCGACACGCCCGTCATGAGCTTCTTCGAAGTGCCGGAGGAAAAGGCCGTCGAAGTGGTCGCGGTGATCGGTGCGCCGGAGGCACTGGCAGCATGAGCGCACATCCCCTCCCCGCCGCCTTCGCTGACGCCGCGCCCCTGACCTATGGCCGCAGCGGTGCTGCGCCCGACCTCGACAAGCTGGCGCGCAAGCATTTGCCACTGGTCCGACGCATCGCCTGGCACGTCCATGGCAGCATGAGCAGCCTGGTCGAAGTCGAGGACCTGATTCAGATCGGGCTGGTCGCCCTGGTCGAGGCAGTCGCCGGCTTCGAGGATCGCGGCCAGGTGACGTTCGAACACTATCTCGTAACGCGTGTGCGCGGGTCGATGATCGATGCGCTGCGCCGCCAGGCGACGCTGACGCGCGGCGCGATGCAGCGAAGACGTGCCTTCAACGAGGCGATCAAGACGCTGACCACCGAAACCGGTCGCGCGCCGACCGAGACACAGATTGCGGAGAAGCTGGGCGTGACGATCGAAAAACTCAGGATCGACTATGCGACCGCCGAGCCGCTGCGCTTCGAGCCGATCGACGAACTCTATAGCGACGACAAGCCCTGGTTCGCGAGCGACGATCCCGATGCGTTCGAACAGCTTGCCGAATCCGATCTGCGCGACACGCTGATCGCGGCGATCTCCGCACTGCCCGAGCGCGAGGCGCAAGTGGTGCAGCTCTATTATGTCGAGGAATTGAACCTGGAGGAGATCGGGCTGGTGCTCGGGGTCGGCGCGGCGCGGATCTGCCAGATCAAGGCGTCGGCACATGCCCGGCTGAAAAAAGCCCTGGCGCGGCAGGTTTAGGACGGATCGACGAGCCGCTATCCGATGCGAGTCGCGGCTTCCATCGCACCGCTGTTTTCCGCTGTTATTCCGACATGAAAAACGCACCCCATGTTATGTTGGATGTGGAATGCAAATTTATCATTACATTATAATAGCTTATTGTACAACACCCCTGTTCCGATAGCAGGGGTGGAACCGCGCATAACAGCTGTAGCGGGTCAAAAGGTTCGAGAGTCTTTGACAAGAGGTTCGGGAGCACTCGAACAATGGTTGAGCCTACGATCAGAAGGCTCTCAATGGCCTCTGATCGTGGCAATACAGCACTTCCGTTGCGGCGCGTCGCACGCGCTGATACACGCCCCGCCCATGACATTGTGGTCCCATATCTCGCGCGTTGCGCACCGCTCAGATTCTATCGCGCCGCGACTTGCAGCGAGATTGAAGCTCGCTGCATGGCGTCGAGAGGGAGAGCCGGAGCTGGGGCTGGTGCCGGCGCTTGCCGACCGTTCGAAGGTCGCAATCGATATTGGCGCTAACTGGGGTCCATACAGTGGAACGCTGATCGGGCGCTGTTCCTCGGTCATCGCCTTCGAGCCCAACCCGAAAATGGCTCGCCTGTTCCAGCGCGCTTGGCCAAACATCAGGGTCGAACAATGCGCTCTCTCCGATGTGGAAGGCACGGCCACTCTGCGTATGCCGATCAGCGAAAATGGCCACGTTATGCCGGGCTATGCGTCGATCAGTGACGGCGTGACGTTTGACCGCGAACAAACAGTCGAAGTCGACGTGCGGCGCCTGGACGATTTCCAGTTCCAGAATGTCGGATTTATCAAGATTGACGTCGAGGGGCACGAGTTGGCTGTTTTGCGCGGAGGCTGGGAGACGATCAAACGCGACCGCCCGAACCTCCTTATCGAGACCCAGGCCAGCCACTGCGAAGGATGCCCCGAAGCCGTTGTCGAACTTCTGGCGACGCTCGGCTATGCGGCCACCTTCCTTCATCGGGGCCAGAGCATGCCGTTCAGCGCGTGGAGCCCGCGATTGAGGGCGGCGATCTATGACGGGCCGATCAATATGTTTGCCTTCCGGCAAGCCTAGCGCTCTATCAACCACGGTTCATCGCCTCGTAGATAACGCGGCGAGCGCTGTTCTTCATTTTCGTGTGCGGGTGGATCATGTCACCCAGCCCGAACCCGTTCTTGACCACAGTACGGTTGCACTGGACTCGCCCGATGTAATCGATCGGATCGCGCAGCCCCAGCTTAAGCGCGATGTCGAAGCAGGCGTCACGATAGAGCAAGCGGTTGGTCTGTTGGGTCGGAAAGACACCAGCTGCCGGATAATTTGCCCACTGGTGGAACGGCGTCTGCATCCAGATCAGCATGTCCGGATTATCCGTCATCAGCGCATCGATCATGCGGGTCATCACGCCGTAAAAGCTGTCGGGCGCAACGTCTCCCCAAGCCCCAACCACAAAAGCGCCGCCGACGTTCGTATCATTGATGGCATCGTGCATGACGACGCCGTCATAGCCTTTGCCGATCAGCCGGTTCTCGAAGCTCCATTGCGCCGCACCCGCGCCGAAGCGGTCAGTCAGCTCTGCGGCGGTGGCCCCGATGGTCTGATTTTCAACTGAAAGCCCCGTGGGACCGGACGTTTTCCATTGAACGACCGAGCCGCCGATCGCCAGATTGTCATAGGTGCACTGGAGATCGGCCATCGCTTGCTGAAGGTGGCCCACATCGGCGGCATTGCCGCCGCCGGACGCCGTGGAAATACTCGACCCGGTAAGCGCAATCTTCTTGTTCTTCAGCGGCAGATCGGGGGCGCGTGCGACGCTGCTCGGGAGATTGCCCAGGGAGTCCGTGCGCGGGCGCGAGTTAGGCCCATCATAGGCGCTGTTCTGCGGGCCATCGACGATGCGAACGCTGTAGATCAACCGGAAGTGAGCGCCACTGCTCGCCGCGGAGAAGGATCTGTCGAACGCCGCCGTGGTAAGATCAACGGGCGCGACGGAGACGAAGTAAGCATCGTCATATTCATGCCCCCCGCCCGTGTTCGTCCCGTACGGAAAGCCAAACCCCGCAGGTCCACGGACAAATAGCATATCACCCGCTTGCACCGTCGCATCCAGATCTTTGAAAACCAGCGGTTCGGTCGTGGTGGTGCCGGCAAGGGCCGTCAGTGGCCACTCGCCAAGGTTGGCGACCGGATCATAGGTGATCGCGGCGCTCGACAGCCCTGCCGGTGGAACAGTGCGCGGTCGATAGACCGCAAGCTGAAGCGTTGGCGTGCCAGCCGGAATGGCGGCCCCCGCACCCAGCGAAATTTCGACCAAGCGGCCGCCCCGCGTAAATCCTGGGGCCGCGCCGTTATAGGTCGCAGCGGCGAAGTTTGTAGTGTTGCCGAAGGCAAAAGTGCTTGCGGGCTTGAGCGAGCCGTAATTGTCGGTCTTGTCGAATTTGTTGACCCGGAAAACGCGTGATCCAGATTCCTGTGTGATCGCGAGATCGCCGACAGAGATTTTCTTGCCCGCATAGAGCGGAAGGTGCGCGCCCTTGATTCGGGCGTCCGACTCCAGCGCCGGAACGCCGAACGCCGCACCATACCAGTCGCGCGTAACGATCAACGAAGTGGTGGTAGTGGTGAAGGCGATCTGCGGTCGGAGATTGGTCTGTGATGCGTATCCGGTTGCACCATAGTTCAACCCGACAGTGAGGCGCGCGGCACCGGGACCGACGCTCGAAGTCTTGGTAGAGATAGTTCCCGCTGGCACCGCGAAATAGGCAGGCCCGTTCGCATTCGTCGATGCGCTGTCCCAAATGGCAATCACATCGCCAACCGCCATGACTCCGCCATCAGTCAACGGGATAGCGATGGTCGTGATGCCGGTTGCAGCCGCCGCTTTGAGGCCCGATGCCCAAGTGACCTTGTAATCGCCGCCGCCCAGATCGCGCATGATATAGGCTTCGACCGTGCGGCCGGCCAAGGCTGTGTTGTGCTTGACGGAAAACGAGGTGAGATAACCTTCGACTGTCGCTGCCGCCGCAGCATCAAACATGATCCAGATACCGCCAATCGCTCCGGTGCTCGTGTCGTTGGTCTGTCCTTTTGCCTCGGTGAGGACTGTCGAAGGCGCGATGCGCTGCGCGGAGCGCAGGAACGAGGCGGTAATTCCGCCCAGGACCTGAATGGCGGGGAGATTAGCCACGGCCGTCGCCACACTGGTAAGCGCCGGGACAAGAGTATTGATGTTCTCGATCGCTGCGCCGACCGCGTTTACGTTCGCAATATTAGTAATGATGGGCGCCAAATTCGCGGCCGCCAGAGCCGATACCGCCAGCGCGACCGCATTGACGAAGGTTTCCTCCGTCGTACCAACGGGCACATAGCCGGTCTGGATCGCGACTTCGTAGAAGCTCAAGCCATCGGCGCCGGTCGCGCCGCTCAACATCAAGCCGGTCGGGTCCCATCGTCCAGTGCCCGTGCCGCCGACCTTGATATAGATCCCGTTGCGGATACCATCGTTCCAGACGATGCCCAGCGCCGGGGCTGCCGGCGTCAGATTGGTGTCGAGTGTCGATCTAAGCGCGGTGACGACTACGGCATTATCGGCGACGAAGGCCGCCGCCAGCTCCGTAATCGCGCTGTCGATCTCCCGGCCGATCGCCCGTATGTCCGACTTGACCGGTTCATGCAGGCCGCTGGACGCCACGCCATCGGTCGAGAAATCTCGATAAGCCCGCTGAATCAGCTGCGTGATTCTGCCCATTTCACTCCTTCCTCTTCAACTGATCGTCGCCATGACGGGTCCGGTCAGCGCCGACTGACCGCCCGAGCCATCAAAGGCCCGCGCCCAATAATATTGCGCCCCGGAAGAGAGGCCGGTGTCGGTCACTGGCATGAGTTGCCCCAAGCCGCCGACGATGTTTCCGCCGAGCTGCGTCGCCGTCCCGAAAACATTGGTCGAGGAATGATAGAGCCGCGCATAGGCAAGCTGCGGGCTCGTCGGCATGCGGAAGCTCACATCCGCCTTGCCGACACCGCCCGTCGCGCTCAGCAAGCTAGGTGCGCCCAGCGTGGCGGCGTTGGCGGTTGGCGTTATCGTATTGGTGGCATAGGCGCCCGCGCGGCCGGTAATCGTCAAGGCTCGCACCCGCACGGTGAAGAGAGTGCCGCTGTCCACCGGGCCGCTCCGGGCCGTCCGGGAATCATTGTCCACCAGCATCGGCACCCAGTCGCCGCCCGCGCTGGGTCGATAGCTCGCCTCCCAGGAGAAATCCGGTCGGTCGGGATCGTCCCAGCTCGCTGCGATCGCCACGCCGCTGGCCCCGCCCAGGGCGATCTGAACCGCGCTGAGCGAAAGGCCGGTCGGCGCGGCAAGCGGCGGCGGCGGCGGCGAATCGCCCGGCGCGGTCGGCGGGACACCTTCGTCGGTCGCCGCATCGAACTCCCAGTCCTCAGGCTTCACTTCGTTGAGCGTTGCCTCGACCGTCATGTCCGCGAAGTTTATGCGCAGGCCGCCGACCATGAAGTAGCCGGTCACGCCCAGCTGCGCCGACACAAGGCGGCAGAAACGCTCGCCGATCATGTTGAGCCCGTAAAGGTTTGTCAGCACCGTGATGTGCCATCGGTCGCCCATGCGTGCGAACGACAACTTGCCGAGCCGGACCGCCTGATTGTGGTGGGGGGCGTAGAAGGCTTCCAGCGCGTCGGGGTCGGCGTTCGGATCGACCGGCGAATTCGGGTCGGAGATCGTCGCGCTTTCCTGCTCGCGATAGCCTAGCGCCGGCTCGGTATAGAGCACCTTCATCGCGTTCAGCCGCTGCTGTGCCTCCGGACCCAACGTCGCCGTCAGGGACAGGATATGATCGTCGGTCAGCACGACGGTTGGTTCCTCGAACCGCCCGACCATCAGGTTGAAGAGGCCTTTCGCATCCTGCCAGCAAAAGCCGTCACAGGCCTTCAGCATGTCAGTCAGCACCGTCTTGCGCTCCGTCGATACGAGCGAATAGCTCGCCCAGAGACGCCAGCGCGCGATGGTTTCGCCGGAATAGGTCAGGACGGTTTCGGCGGCGTGGGCGGCCTCCTGGGCGATGTTCGTCCAGTTCACGCTGCCATAGCCCCGGCCATAGCCGTCAGGATGCGCGAAATAATCGGCGATCACCAACGGGGCGCTGTCGCTCCACTCCCAAGTCGCAGGATTGCTCAAGCGGTGCGGCCCGGTGCCGTTGACCGTGAAGCCGGCGCCGTCATCAAAGATGACCGCAGTCGAATCCCTGCGGGGATCATAAAGCTTCGCGGCTTTCCGCACCTGGCTGTAAACCGGCATCTGGCCATTGAAGGCTTCGGTGAAATGCTCGGCCTTCACAGGGTCACATATGATTCCGGCATGGGCGCAGCCGCGTTGACGGTGCGCCGAAGTCCATTGCGGGAACCGCGCAGTAATCTGGCCAATCGCCGACTGATCCGCCGCGCCGTTTCGCGTGTAGACATGGATCGCGCCGTGATAGCTCGACCCTTGGACAGTGCCGTTTCCGGACAAGCTCACCGTCTTGTTGTTGATGCGGTGTTCCAGGATCTCGCTGTCCTCGCCCGTTCCCAACGTCACGACGATGCCAAGTCTGCCGTTCGAACTCTCCAGGAAGGTGCGCTGGCCGCCGCTATGCACGATCCCGTACCGGCGCCACCGCGAGCCGATCGCCTCATTGACGTTCTGCTGTCCGTCGCTCGGTCGCGGACCCTTCGGCCCGATGCCAAGCAGGTTCCCGATAATCCCGGTGGAAACCGGAATGCCGATCGCGTTGAGCAGCGCGCCGCCGCCCAGGCCGAACGGCCCCACCAGAAGGGAGATGGCCGCTCCTATGGCTTGGGGCATGGCACGCTCGGGATCACTGACCACGCGGCTATGGGACGCGCGGGTACGATCACGACCTCGTAATCGCCCTTCGCCGCCCAAAGCGAGCGGTGCTCAAGAACCTGACCTCCTACGATCGCATCGACGTGGCCGACGCAGATCGCAACGGTCGGGCCGGCCGCCAGATCGACCAAGCCGACATCGCCGCGCCGTGGCGCGTCCGTCGCCGGACAGCCGAGTTGCCCAAACACGGTCGCGCACACTGTCTCCAGACCGCCCGACGCGAGGATAAAGCGCAGCGCGTCCACCTTCCCCGTGAAGATCAGCGGCGGGGTGAATACGAGGCCGCGCGCCCGCTCGACATAGGCAAGCACCGCCAGGCCGCAATTGTCCGTCGCCCAGTCGAACGGCTCGGATGCCCAGCGACGCAGGACGCCCGCGACGGCATCAACGGGATGCTCATTGGCGGCCGCGTTCAATAGTCCGGCCATGTCACCACCTTGTTGACCAGGGTGCCGGTGAATTCGAAGCCGCGATCACCGGCAAAGCGGTGTTGCTGGTCCCGGTCGGTATACATCGCGTAGTTCGGCCGGGAGCGCAGCGCGAACACCGATTCCGCCGCGATCGAGACCGAATGCTCGCCGCCCTGCTCTATGGTGAAGGTCGGCGTCAGGCAGCGGCCAGCCCACATCGGAAAGGGAAAATCCAGCGGACGCTGATTGTCCGGGTCCGTGTCGTCAGGCTCGCCGAAGAATTGGACCAGCACGGTCGCCAGTCGTCCATCGACCTCCGGTTTGAACTCGTCCCGCGCCAACCGCACGATTCTCTGATCGACCCCGGACAGGGTGAAGGTCGCGACTGGAGCTTCACCGTTCACAGCCTGCTCGATACCGGTCACGCTGCCGAGCTGGCCGATCGCCGACCAGGTCGCGTTGTCCTTCGTCTTCAAAAGGCCGTTGCCGCGCCACAAGCGCATGGGCTGTGTCGTGAAGTCGAAATGTATGAGATAGGCGGCCTCGACTTTAGTCCCGGCCAAGCTGGCCGCGATCGTCTCAGGAAAGAGGCTCATCAAACGCCTCCTCAAATTCGAGCGTGGGACTGCCGAACCGACCTCGCTGGAGCATCAGCTGGCCGGTGTCATCGTCGAGCAGGCGCGCAATCATCGTTGGCCGGAGCTTGAGCGGCTCGCCCGCATAGTCTGTGCGCAGGCTGGGGCTGAATCGGATCGTCGCGACCGTTCCCTCCCAGGTGACCCCGATTGCGAGATAGAGGTGGTCAGCCAGCCCGAAATAGAGTCCGCCCTGGAGCAGCTGGCCGTATCCGCCGAAGTCGGCGGTGATCGTGCGGCCGCCCTGGGTGCCGGTCACCAGCACGCCCGACAGGTCGTTGACCAGATAGAGCGCGCCGTCGGAAAATTCGGTGCCGTCCGAATGCGGCGACCCGCCAGCACTTAACGCAGCGTCGTTCGCTGCGAACCACAGGTCGAACAGGGGCACGCGGACCGTGTTCGCCCGGCCTTCCAGCGCGCCGAGCAGCGCACGATACGCAAGCACTTCGTCGCCGTGCAGGCCTTCGAATTCCAGGGTGAGCCCGAACGGCGGCCGGATGGCCGGCACCGATTGGGCGAACTCGGACAAGCTCTTGCTCAGCCCATAGGTTTTGCGCGGCGGGCGAACCTGCACATTGGTCGCCTCCAGCACTGCGGGCCAGTCGATATGGCTCATCGGCGCCTCGCAATATGGTCTTTGACACGGTCACCGACGACGCTGTCGTAGCTTGCCAGGCCCTGGCGCACGCCAGACGTGACCATCGCCTCGATCTCGGCGTTGCCGCGCGCGCCGGAGACACTGACATGGAGGTAACTGGGACCGCTTTTTTCGCTCCCTCCGGCCGCGCGTAGCGCGGAATTGGGCAGCACACCGATCCCGCCCGACGTGGCGAAGATCGGCTCCGGCCCTGCCTCACCGACGATACCGAAGCTGCCGTTGGGAATGAGGCCGCCATCGGCAAACATGCCGGCGAAGAGGTTACCGAGAGAGGAAAAGAGGCCGCCAAGGCCACCGCCGCCACTGCCGCCACCGATCGATAGCCCGCCACCGCCTCCGCTTCCGCCGAGCGCCTCCAGCAACGGCTTGATCAGCACCTGTTGAACGGCGATCTGAACCAGCTGAGCAATGATTTGCTTGGCCACGTCCTTGAAGACGTCGCCCAGGGATTTCGCGTTCATGATCACATCACCGAGACCGTCGCTGAGCTTTTCCAGCCCATTTACGGCGACGCCTTCCAACTCATCGTTGATGTTGTTGCCCACGCCCTGAACTTCGCGCCGATAGCGTTCCAGGGGGCTCTCAGTGTCGCGATTCAGCCGCTGCTGATCGAGCGCCTTGAGTTCGGGGAGCTTCGCCAGCCGATCCTTGGCAGCGACCCGCGCACCGTCATCCTTGCTGTACTGGGCGGTCCATTCAAGCTCGGCTCGGAGCTGCTTGTACTGCTCGTCGAGGATTTTTTGCTCGATCGCGCGCCGCTCGGTCCGGACATCGGTAAGCGACGCTTGCTTCTCCAGCAATTCGCGCTCGTTGCTCCATTGCGCCTGGGCGACCTCAAGTGCCTGGCGTGACAGTTCCTCTTGCCTGCGATGTTCAAGTAGCTGCCGCTCCAGGCTATCTTTTACTGCGAGCGCGGCAAGCAGCTTTGCCTTTTCGGCCTGGGTATACTCTCTGTTGGCTTCGATACGGCGTTTATGCTCGGCAGTCGCGATTTCCAGGCCTTGAAGCTCAAGCCGGTATCGTTCCTCGGCTGTATCACCCATTCGCTTCTGGATGTCAGCCGCCGCCTGTTGAAGCCCGGCCAGATCGCGCGAGTAACGTTCAACGCGCTGGTCTTCTTTTTCCTTCGCCCTGGCCGCCCTCTCGGCCGCCTGCGCTTTGCGACGCTCCGCTTCCTCGGGCGATGCGCCGCCCTCCCAGGCAACATGGAAATGATCGTTATGGTCTCCAGGCTTGTCCGCCGAACGACCGGGGCCGAAGATCTGCTTGGTTCCACTGGCGTTGCGTCGGATGGTGACGCCGGCATCTTCAAGGATCTTCTCAACTTCGGCCGTGGTGTACGTGCCCATGCCCCCTTGGGGAACGAAATCGATCCCGCGACCCTTGTAATGGTCGCTCTTCGCCCCGTGTTTCCCGCCAGTGGTCGAGGTGATCCGGACGCCCGGGAATATGTCCTTCAGCAGCGCGGTCATGTCGCCGACGCTGGCGTCGGCCGACGCCGAGGAACCCGACCCACGGGCGCTCTCCCGTGCCGTTTTCAACGCCGCCTCTTCCTGAAGTTTCAGGGCGGTCAGACGGGCGGTCAGCTTATCGACATCCTTGATCGTGTCGTTCGCCCCCTGCTTCAATGCAGCGAACCGTTCCCGAATTGCCTTGGTAGGGTCTGCGTTAATATCGGATCGCTGGTCGGCGAGGTTGATGTTCGCCTCGCTCGCTTGCTTTCTCAGGTCGGCGATCCGCGCCTCATTGTCCTTGATCCTCTGCTCGGTCGCGGTCAGCTGGCCCTGAGTATACGCGCCGGCCGCGCCGCCCGTGCCCTGGCCCGCATTGCCAGTAGCGGACGCCCGACGCGCTTCGAGTTCAGCCGCCAATTTGGTGCGTGTTGCCAACGCCTTTTTCAGCTCCGCGTCCGCGCTCTTCGTGGCGGCCTCGGCTTGTTGAAGTGTGGTTTCGCGGGCCTTGGCCTGTTCGCCATTATAGTCGCGCAGCGCCGCGATCACTTCCACGATGCTGTGCTTGCTGCGGTCAAGCTTCTGGGCGAGCGTCTCGTTCGCATCGCCCGTTTTCTTGGCGGCGTCCTCGGCACCAAACAGATTGCTGATCAGCGGCAACAGGATCATTGCGCCAGCTGTGATCCCCATGCCCCAGGGACCGCCCATGAACGCGGCAAACCTGCTGGTGCCGCCAGTCATCAGCTGAACAGCCTGGACGATCTGCGACGACTGCGACGCAAAGATCTGCATCGGGCGGGCGCCCATCGAATACATAGTCGACATATCGCCGAGGTTCATCGTGAGCTGCTGGAGGCCGGCGCGTTGCGCACCGGTTACCGCGACCACCTGTTTGCCCGCATTGTTGAGCAGCCCCGCCGAGGTGGCGCTCTGCCGCATGGCATCGACATATTGCTTATGCGAAATGGCTCCGGCGTCGAGCGCCTGGCGCGCCAACTGGGCCTCACCGCGGAACTTCTGCAAAGCGCCCCAGGCCGGGTCAATCTGAGCCTTCAGCCGCGAAACTTCGCGCGAATATTCCGCCGTCTTGCTCCCCGCACTGCTTGCGCTGGAGCCGGTATCGTCCAGCGCCTTGCTCAGCTTGGACGCACTGCCCGATGTGGCATCGAGCGTGCGACCGAGACCCTCGCTTTTGCCCTTCGCGTTCGTGATGCCGGCATCGAGGCCGCGATCGTCCGTGCGCAAGACGAGCAGCGCTTCACCGAGTTGCTCAGCCACCGCTTAAAGCCTCCTGAGAAGGCACTACGGAAACGCTGATACCCATCGCCGCCAGCTGGCCTGGATTTGCAGCACGCCCGCGCGACCGGCCCCGTTCGCCGTTTTGGCCGGAGGCGGTATCGCGAAGGCGGCGCATCATCCGCTGCGCGTCGTCCTGGTTGTAGCTGCCAGCGCCGAGCGCAGCCGAATCAACGGCCGCCATCTGCTCTTCGGCTTGCAAACGCGGCAGCATTTTCACGAATGCGCGAACCAGCGCGGCAGGCGCTTCAGCCAGCCACCATTGTCCTGTGCCGCCGTAGAAGCGCTGAAGCCGGGGAATAAGGTCTCCCCAGTCCGCAGCGCCCCCATCGCCGTTGCCATCGCTCCCGCTACGCCCAGCTTGTTGCGCAGCAGGAGCCCGGTAAAAACATCGACGATCGCCATTTGCTGCGCACCGGACAGCTTGCCGAACACATCGTCCGGCACATCGACGATCACCGCTCGTGCAACGCGGTCGATCAGCGCGCCATATTCGACGCTGTCAGCATCGTCATCGCTCGCCGCGAGCTTCTCGATCCGGCGCCCCCAGATACCAAAGCGGTGCGAATCCAGCACCGACAGCTCATCGGCGCTGAATATTTCGAAGCGCCGGCCGTCAATGTCGATCGTCGGCCGGACAATCAATGTGTCCAGATTAAGCAAAGGGGCATCAGCCATGGGAATTCCTGCGGTGTTGGAGTGGGGCCGGGCGTGCCCGGCCCGATCGGTCAGGGCAGCGCCGCCTGGTGCTGTTGGATCAGCCGCCCGAACCGCTCAGCGTCGCTCGACGCGGCGCTGTCCTCCAGCGCGCTCCATTCCAGCTGCAACCCTGCCGGCACGCCTTTGCGATAGATCGGATTGGGGTTGGCCGACTGATAGCAGCGCGGCACCTCATACTGCGCGGCTAAGCCGTCCCCGTAGGCAGACAGCCCGCGCGCCAGCAGCGCATAGGCCTTGATTGACTGGCCACGCGACAGGCCGATCTTCTTCGTCCCGGCCGTGCCGACCCCGGCCGCCGTCACCGTGGGGGCGGCGCCGCCGAGCGCCACGGTGTAGGCTTCAAGCGTATTGTCCCACAGCGTGACGGTGAGCATCAAATCCTCTTCGGTGCGGAATGCTTTCACCGCGCCGATCGCGCCCGCCGGCCGGATCTTCTGGATCGTCTGGCTGTGCATCACAGCAACGCCATCGTCCGAATAGTTGCGGTCTCCGCTCGCGCCGAGCTTGGTCCATGGCCCAGCCGGCGCCACGCCGATCAGCGGAAACGCCGTGCCGATCGGCGCGAGCCAGAGCGTCAGCGGCCCCGCGATAATTTCATACGGTTCCATCTCAAACCTCCTTCAACGAATAGAGAAACTGGAAAGACTGCCAGGCGCGGGGCCAGTTGGTTACGGGCTCGCGTCCATTGAGGAAGCCGCCCGCGCTCTGCGCCCAATGGATCAGCACGCCGGCCGAGACTGTCCGCCGAAGCGGTCGCAACACCGCCCCCGCCTGGGCGAGCAGATCGGCCGCTTCGCGCGGCGTGGCGCCATAGGCGAACAGGTCGAGGCGCTGTGTGTCCGCCTCGATATAGCTGCCGCTGGTCAGTGATACGCCGCCCGAGGGTTTCAGCACGATCGCGCGGCGCGCCATGTGCCGAGTTTCATCGTCCGGCAGTTCGCCACCGAACACGCGCACCCCCGCGCTCGCGCCAATATCGGTATCGGCCTTCAGCAACGCGACGACGGCGCCGACGAGATCAACCATCGGTGCCTCCAGAGGCTGGAGCGCCGGACTTGTCGTAGGCGACGCGGATTCGGCCTGCGAGCGTCGGATAGAGTTTGTCGCCGGCTGGCCGCAGGTACGGGCGGGCCGGGATTGTCACCGATTTGGCGAAGCGAACGCTGCCATCCGGCTGCGGGATCGCGAGGGCCTTCGCGTTCTTCGGAACGATCGTCCCGCCCACCTCATGGATCAGCGCATACTTTACGTCGCGCACGCCCCAGGTGCCCGCCACACCTGTCTCGACCGGAGCGGCATAGTCGACCACGTCGATGCCGCCTTCGAGCACCGTGGTTCGGTTCTGCCACTCGTGTTTGCTCTTAGCCTCGACGGCGCAGGCGCCCATGGTCCCATTGACACCGCGTATCTGGGCCTCGCGCATCCGCTTCGTCACGGCATCGCCAGTCCAGACAAGCGAGGCCTTGCCGTTCGATCCGAGGGAGTTGCCGGCCATCAGCCGATGCTCCGCAGCGCGGCTTCGAGATGGGTATGCTTGAACTGCACCGGTCCCTCGACCTTCAGCCGTCCAGGGAACAGCACGACACCGGCCCGCGAGGTGATCGCGCTCAACTCGTCGGCCTCGGCGATGTCGGCGCCCAGGGCGAACATCGCTCGCACGTCCTCGATCTGCGCGCTCTTGCTTCCGTCGATCAGCTCGCGCGCCGATGGTGACCAGGCAAAGCAAGCCAGTGGATCGCCATGCGGCTGGAAATCTGGCGCTACAGCCTGGCCCCATGCATCCTTGGCGACGGCCTGGTCGCGCTCGACCTGGGCGCGCATGGTAAGGCGGCCCGCTATCATGCCTGCTCATCCTTCAGGTGAAAGAGCATGGTGCGCGTGCCATTCGGGGCGGGCTCGGATTTCGTGATCGTGCAGACTTGACCCTTGGGTGTCTCGAAACCATCGACCAGAATATCGAGCGAATAGATAAAGTCCCCCACCTGAAGGACGCGCAGCTCCAGATTGACCTCGACCTTCATGCCATCACCATCCCGCCGCCGCGCTTGGCGGTCAGGCTTGCAAAGATGCCCTCGCGATCCGCGACCGGATCGCCGGAGAGGGTGAACTGATAATCGCCGGCCTTTTCGCTCTTGAGCGCGCCGCGATAGGAAAGATCGAGCTGGATGAGCTTGATCGTCGCTTCATCGCGCGCGGCCTGGTCGCCGGCATCGCCGATTGGCGTAAAGGTCACTCGCACCAGCGGTGCCCAATGGTCCCGGCCGTTTGGACCGCCGACGAGACGCTGAAGAGTGCGCCCGCCGTGCATGACCCGATAGTCGCCAGGGGCAAGAATTGTGTCGTTCGCGTCGTCGCCGCTGTTGGACGGATCGGTCTCGACGATCGCCAGCGCCGCACTGACATCGATCGGCGTGTTCAACTTCAGCGTGCGGCGGAAGCGTGAATCGGGATCGGTCGGGTCGCCCAGCTCGATCGTCTGCGGACCGGCCGGCCCAAGGCGCGCGTCCAGCTCGGCCGCGATCCCGACGATCATTGCCTGCAACTCGACATCGGACAGATCACTGCCCGTGCGTTCCTTGACCCGGTCGATCAGCGCCATAGCTCAGCCCTGACCCTTGGCGGCTTCGCCGCCGTTGCCGGCACCTGCGCCCTTGTTCTCGCTCGCCTTGGCTTCCTTGTTTGCTGGTGCGCTCTTTTCCTTGGTCTCGGCTGCCTTCACGGCCTTGCCTCCCTTGGCTGGAGTGGCCTGCGCGGCCCCGGTTGGTGCGGCATTGCCGCCCTCGACCACCGGAGGCGGTGGAGGTGGCGCAGGCGGCGGCGACACCTCAGCCGGATGCGGCTCATAGTCCTCGCTCTTGAGACCGACGCGATCATGGGGACGCCCATGAGCAAGATCGTAATCAACATGGGCCTGGAGCGCTGTGATAGCGCCGGCACGACCGGGGAACGGAACATAGTCGGGAAAGCGCGACGGGCCGGTAAGCAACGCCGCTTCGACATTCAGCGATTGCTCTTTGAGGATCGCAAGCAGCTGACCTTCATCGAGATCACTGTCGCGGAATCCGAACCATTCGGCCCCGAATCGATAGCCCGCGACCTCGACCGTTTCGCCATCGAACGTCGCGACCCGAAGAACGCCTTCAGGCTCGCCAGTCGGCGCATCGCCGAGGGCGCCGTCCACCAGGCCGTAGCGCTCGGCGGCGCTGTCCGGAATATCATCACCAGGCGTCGCATAAAGCGTCGCCGCGCGGGTATCGCCTTCAAGCACCAGAGCGAGCCTGTCGGCTGTCAGGTACAGGCGCGTTTTTGCCTTCATCATCACTAGCCTCCTCAGTTCGTGTCGTAGAGATCGACGATCACGGCCGAGCCGTTCAGCGCCGAATTGAGCGTCACCGTGTTTGCTTCCAGCTGGGTCGCGGAGACGGCCACGGTCGGCGCGGTCGCCTCGCGCACGCCGCCCAGGAAGGCGGCCAGCACCGTGTTGCGGCTGAGACGGACGGGAAGACCGAGCTTGGCGCCCAGGCCGACGCGGATGCGCTCGGTATTGGCGACCGCATACTTGGGCAGCGTCACCCTGGTGACCGTCCTGAACGCCTTGTTGCCCGTGACGACGTTCGCGGCATTGAGCGCAATCGTCTCCGTAATCACAGCGCCCCCGGCACTGACTCCCTCGACCACCACATTGCCGGTGACATTCGCGTCGTTGCCCTTGACGGTCACATTGCGCGGTACGTCGGACTGTCCGGCGAACGCGGTGACGATCGTCGGGTTGGCGGCGTCCAGGGCCGTATCGGCCAGCACGGCGGCATTCCCGCCCAAGGCGACCACGCCGTAGAGGCAGGGCCGGATGCGGCGCTGACCACCTTCGATAATGCTCATGATTCACTCCTTTGGAATGCGGCCCGCGCCGATACGCCGCGCGGGCCAGCCCCCACTTACCGGCCGCAAGCGGCCGGCTATGATCAGCCCGGAATGCCCGTGACTTCGGCGAAGGCAGTCGGACGGAACCACACCAGCGCCGCGCGCATGGTGCCGCGAACAGTGCGCTTGCCTTCGACAAACTGGGTGCCGACAAAGCCGATCTGGATTTCCACGCCCTGGCGCTCGAACAGCGACACGAACGGAGGAAGAAACGAGCCGGTATAGCCACGCCCCTGGACGTCCGCGTCCTCCTGGACCACTGGCAGGCCCCAAAGCCGTTCGGGGCCGGCGTCGGTCGGACTGCCAAAGATGTAAACGCCGTCAGCCGTCCGCGTCAGTCGGATATTCTGCCAGTCCAGCGGGTGCATCAGGTGATGGGTCGGGGTTGCCCGGCCGATAAGCCGTACCTTCGTCATCGACTTGAAGAATGCGTCCATCACAGGATCGCCGCCAACCGCCTGAGTCTGGATGCCGGCAACGTTCTTGAGGCCACGAAGATTGGGGTCCAAGCCGTCACCGACAACGCACTGGCTGTCGAACCGCTGGCGAATGCCGAACGTGAGGCGGCTATCGATATAGCCGTTCATCGACGGCACATCCTGCAACTGCTCATCCGTCACCGGCAGGCTGTCCGTGATCTTTTGGACGGGTGAGTTTCGCTCAGTGAAACCGAAGGTGCTTTCGGCAAAAGTTCCACCCTCGGCACGCTCGGCCGAGGCGTGCGTGCGCGCGGTCTCCTCCATATATTTGTAGGCGGCCTGGTCCGTCTGAAACATCGGAATGATGTCGAGCACCTGGATCGGACGCGTCGGCGCCTCGACAAAGCCAGGCGCGCGAATGACCTCCGGCGCATAGCCGGCACTTCGCGTCATCAGCGTCTTGGTGCCGAGCGTCTCGTAGGCCGCGCCCTTGGCGAGCATGTCGGAAGGCCAGGCTTCCTCATAGCTGAAACTGATACCGCCAGCGGCGCCGCCGCGTGCCCAGGACTGGTAAGCTTTTTCTTCGCCGACGCGCTGGCCGAGCGACTTGATCTCGCCGCGCCGATCATCGCCCTTGCTGCCGCCAGGCATTGGCGGCCGGCGCACGCCCTTCTCGCGGTCAGCATGGCTCTTCACGGCATGTTCGGCCGCTTCGAGCGTCTCGGCATGCTGCGCCAGCTCGTCGCACTCGGCGTTCATCGCCTTGACCTTTTCGGCGACGGAGATTGAGCCCTTTACGTCTGTGCCCAGGCAAGTAACCTTGCTGAAGTCATAGCCGCCATCGGCCTTGGCTTCGGCGAACACCTTGCCCAATTCATCCTGCTTGGCGCCCAGCTTTTCGCGGGCCTCCTTCAACGTCAAATTCGCAACCGACATAGCCTGCACTCCATGGGAAACCGGTCGGCCCCTGGGTGCGGAGCCGTCAGACCATGTGGCAGGCGAGAGGCAGCGCCATCGCCCCGGAACACGTTCCGGGCCAGCGCTATTCAGGTGTGGGAGTCGCCGCGATCGGCGCGGTACGATCTAGCCGAGGCGGGCCGATAAAGACAACCGCCCGCGCGTAACATGGCTACGCACGGGCGGGAAAATGCCGGTCAAGCGACGGGCTCAAGCGTACTTGGCTCTGATCTCGTCAGGCGCGTTGAATGGAGCCCAATGGGTGACGCTCAGGAAGTCGAGTTGCTCCTGCGTCACCGAATGGCGATAGCTCCACCACCCTCTATCCTCCGGGTGCGGTTCGAAGATCTCGCCAGTGGAGTGATCGACCAACCCGCCCGGATTCCACCACCCGAGCCGCACGATGTCCACTGTCGCGCTGTCGGCATACAATAGATATTCTTCGCCATCGAAAGGTGCTTCGCTGGTCGGCTCTTCCGGGACGCGCTGCCAAGCGATATGGGCAGGATCAGCCATGATCGTGTTCCTTCACGGTTGTGGTCAGAGCCGGACGCGGTAGCCGCCGCGTTCCGGCTCGCCCACCTCATACCACGCAACTATCTTCCGGTCGATTGACGCCTATCCGCGCAAGTTGTGGCGCGACTGGTGGCGCAGGAAGTCGGCGAGCACAGTATCGACCAGGGCGCGGTCCTTCTCACCTGCACCGCCATCGGCTGCGGCAAGACCCTTGCCCAGCGCCGCATGGATCTCGCCAAGCTGTTTCAAGCCAGTCGCGGAGAGATGCGAAACATCCTCGCTGACCGCGACGGCCAATGCGTCCAGGCTGGCGATCAGCGGCGCGAAATGCGCTTCCTTCAGCGCCGCGCTTTTGATCGAAACCGTGCCGGTGTGGATGCCAGCGCCCTTCAGAACAGGCGACACTTCATGCACGTCGAGCCGCTTCAGCAACCGCACCCGGCTGTTGCCGCGCTGCTGAAAGTCGGCGTCGATCGTCTCGAAGCCGTAAGACCATTCCTGCACGGGCTGACCCGTCGCCAGGTCGAACTTCAACGCCGAGTGCCAGTCCCGGCCGGCCTGTGTTTCGAGGTTGAGCCTGAGTTCCGCAAAGGCATAGTCTCCATCCTCATAGACCCGCGCCTTGCCGAACGGCATGGCGCGGCGATCGTGAGCAGGAAGGATCGACGCCCACTGATAGCCGCCCACCTTCCAGGAGAAGGCGCCGGGCAGATAGGTGTCATCGTCATTGTCGACTGCCGAGAGCTGGGCGATCCGGGCCAGACCGGTGCCAGCCTCGTCGATCTGCTCAATCGAAATGGCCTTGGTGGTGATGATCATCTCTTATTCCTCGAAATAGGGGGCAAAACTCAGGGTGCCGTTGGGATGTTCGTTCGCGGCCATCTCCACGGCAGCGTCAGTGTCCACGATCGAGCCATTGCGAAGGATATGCTCGGGCACTGACCGGCCCGGCCCAAGTCGGCCGTCGAACACCACGAACTGTTCGACGCCCGCAGCCCGGCCGCGCTCGATCGTCGAGATATTCTGTGCGTACTTGGTTTCGGTACGGGCGATGAGGCGCGCGCGGATCTCGCCGGCATTCCAGGGACCGGCCTCGACATGCACGCCGATCCGGTCGGCGAGCGCCTTTACGCCCTCGCCCTCGGCGCGCCCTTCCGCCAGCGCCTCGAAGATCGCTTCACGCGTCTGCTTGTCAACATCGATCAGGCCGACGCGCCGGCCACCGGACGCGACGATCGCGCGGGCTACGGCGTCGGGCAGGTTCGTGCCGAGACCGGCACGCTCGGCCGCATCCTGCACAGCATTGGCTACTTCGAGATAATGCGCGCCATAATCCTGGGTCAGTTCCGCCACCCAGGCTTCAAGTCCCAGCTTTTCGAGGATGGCTGCGGTCAGTGCGTCATCAGCCTTCTGCCCGGTTGCCTTTGCTTGCTTAGGCTCGGCCGCCTCCAGTAGCGGCAGCGCGGCCGCTCGCGCCGCTTCACCCCAGCGCGCGAAGCGGGCACTAAGGGCCTTCTCAAACGCTGCTGAGAGACCGCTATTCTGGCGCTGGAGCGTGAGCGCATAGGCCTCGCCGCGCTTGTACCCCGCCTCACTCGCTCGCGCGGCCTTGGTGCCGCGCGCGCCCTTCGACGGCTCGGCACTAGGCCCGCCGTTCGCGCCCTCGACCCGAGGCGCCGCGCCCTCGGGGACTTCCAGCACCATCGCGCGGCGCAGATAGATGCGGTGGCTATCGTTGGCGTCCATGCCCAGGCCCTGGCGCCATTCGAAAAGGGTGATGCCGCCGGAGTCGAGCATCTTGTTCCAACGCTCAACTTGTTTGGCCTCATCCTCCTGAAGCGCAAGCACCTCGTCGGTATTCCACCCGACCTCTTGGCCCGTGGGATCGCCGAAGTCCGGCAGCAGCGAGCGGCCGAGCGCGCCGGCAAATGCGCGACCAACGGGAAGCACACCGCTCAGCCAGGCGATCTTGTGCATCTCCTGCATGGTCGCGCCGACCTTGGCGGTCTGAAGGCCGGCACCAAACCCGACGACTGCGGCCGGAATGCCGATGACGGCGCAAACACGTTCCTCGGCAACGTCACGCCCCTCGCTCATGTTCATTTGCTGCGGGTTGAAGCCGTAGGGCTGAACATCGGTTGGTGCGCCCATCACAAGCGCGCCGCCGCGACGATCGCCGCCAAACGATTCCTGAAACCATGCCTTGGTCGCCGCAACGTCTTCGGACATTGGCATCGCGCCGCCCTTGGGACTGATCACCACGCCGGGCACGCCCATGTTCCGAAGTAGCGAGGCGACGAAGTTTGACGACTCCAGGTCGATGAATATCTCGCGGATCACGCCATCGAGCGCCGCCAGACCGCGCTTCGGATCACGCGGATCAATCCCGTCGCGGAAATGCACAACGTCCTCAGGGTCGAGGATCATCGGTGCGATCCCGCTACCTGGGCTATAGAGATAATGAGAGAGGAACTCGCTGCCGTCCTCCGGCGCCTTCTCCTTCATCATCCAGTGCGGCACATACCACAGCTCGACCGGTCGGCCGGCCCGGTTGCGCACCTTGATCCAATAAGCGTTGCCATCGAGATACCAGGACAACAGCGTCGCGCCCCACAACGCGATGTCGTCATAATAGGGATTGGGCAGCTGGATCAGCGCGAGCATCGGATGACCAATCATCTCTTCGATCGAGCCGTTACGCTTGCGCCGCCGAACGACCAGGCGCGCTTCGGGGAAGGCCCGCTGCACCCATCGAATCGGCGCGGTCACGACGGAGCTATCCAGCCCGTCGCCAACTTCCCGGCGATAGTCGAAGCGCGTGCGCCGGAGCATGCGGGATACGAACATCGGACGCGGCGTGTGGCGCATCGCGGTCAGGGCTTTGGAGAACCAGTTCATGATTGCGTGACCTTGTTGAGCGGTGCGCGCGGCGCAGCGGCGTTGCGGCCACTTCCCCCCAGCGTTCGAATTGCTGTTTTTCGCCACTGAGAGGCCACTGAGAGGGCAGGTGCGGAGGTTTTGGCTCTAGACCCCCCAACGCCATGCGTCCCTGCGCTCCGTGGCGGGCATTCCATGGGCAATCGCCGACCGATGCTCATGCCGGTATCCAGTTGCTTTCGAGGGGCTTCCCAGGCGCACCGTGCGGTTTGTTCATTGGCGTCCAGCGGGCGGCATCACCGCGCTTCGTCGCTGCATGGAAGTTCCACAGGCCGATCGCCGCGTCCCCGTGGCGCTTGCCGCCATCGGTGCCGTCATTACGAACGTGCGCTGGCATCTTCGCGACGCCACCGACCATCTGGAGCTGGCGCAGATCGTTGCGCACATCGATGTCGGCGGGGATCAGGATGCCGCCATCCTCGAACGCGGCGCGGAAGCGCGGGCCGGTTTCGCGGCGCCAGGTATCGGACGGCATCAGTTCGACGATCCTTGCGCCGAACTTCTGAGCCGACTCCTGGGCGAGCACCATGCCGTTGCCGTTCGCGTCGAGGATGCCAGCGCGGAAGCTGCCGATCAGCTCGATCTGGTCGAGTATCCAGAACAGCGCTTGCTTCTGCTGGTCATAGGGGCAGGTGCGCAGCTCGACGATTAGCGGCACATGCCGCTTTAGATCCTGGCCGACAAAGCCAAGAATCAGCGCAGTGCGATCCTGGCGCATCGCGAAGTCCTCGCCCAAAAACCAAGTCAGGCCTTGGCCGGCGTAGCGCTGGATGATCGGCAGCACATTTCGATACAGCCAGTCGTGCATCTCGCCGCGCCGGGCGCTTTCCGGCCACCTCACGAAATCGGCATGCGAGGGCGCCCAGCGAAGCACGACATATTCGGTGGAGCTGCACGCCTCGATCCAGGCGAGCGGCAACAGCACGCCTTCGCCTTCGCGCGGGATCACGTCCAGTTCCTCGCGCATCGCCTCGATGCGGCTACCGTAGGAACGGCGGACCTTGCGATACCACGCCTCTTTGCCTTCGATCGTCGGCGTGTCGCCCTTCATCAGGCAGACGCGTTCGTACAGACCATTGGCAACCGCATCGTCAAAGGTGACGGTGTGGATCGAATAGTCGAAGTCGCCGGCCTCGATCCCACGGATCAACTCATTGAACGCATTCAGCGTCCCGTTATGGGTTGAGATGATCCGAATGACGCCGCCCCAGATCAGCAGCGCGTTGCAGGCATCGATCACTGCCGCGACATTGCGGTGGAACGCCGCTTCGTCGATTACAACGCGACCCTGAAGCCCGCGGATGTTCGCCGGATTGCTCGACAGCGCCACCACCTCGTTGCCCGAAGCGAAGCGGATGCGATAGGCTGCGATGCCCTTGCTCGATCCATCCGGCTGCACATCGTCGAACACGAAGTCTTCGACGGTGAGCAGCTCCTTGGCGATCGATCGCGCGAAAGTAGCGCACACCGCGACGAAGGCCCGGCCCTTTTCCTTGGTGTCGCCGATATAGAAAGTGCTGTCGCCCCCCGCGCTTTTTGCGGCCGCACCAATCAGCGTGCTGTCGATCGCTTCGGCGAACGTGATGCCGGTGCGGCGCCCTTTGCGGGCAAGCTTCAGCGGCGACTGGTCGGCGATCCAATCCTTCTGGTGCTGCATGAGAATGCCGTCCGCGAGCGGATCGAAACCATCGGGCGGGACGGCGCCAGGAATAAGATCGTCAACCGGTGACCTGGGCGGCGCCTGGTCGGCGGTCGGCAAGATGTCCGGTTCGGCAAGATCGACGTGATCGCTCACAGCTTTTCGTGCTCCGCCTTCGAGGCGAGCAAGGCAGCGAAAATGCGGCGGGCGCCACGGATGCCAGCGGCCGGGTCATATTTGACCACGGTGTGCGCATAGACCAGATTGAACAGATCTTCCGCCTGCCTGTCCAAGTTCATCACATCAAGCGAGGCTTGGCACTTTGGCGGCTCAGCCGTCCCGAGTGGCTGTCCAGGCGGGCCGAAATGCCGCCATGCCGCGCGCCAGTCGGTGAAATGCTCATCGCAATGGAAGCAGCGCCAGCCGCCACATGGCGGACGGATCGTGGCATCACTGGGCGTGCCCACATGATTGAGCCAGGAGACACCGCCCACGGCGAAGCTCGGCGAGGAACGGCGGGTGAAGGTCTTCACGATGCGTTGCTCCGCACGCCAAGGAATTCACGCCGCAGCTCGGCGATACGATCCGTGCCAAGCCCGGCCTCGCGTAGCACTTCTTCCGAACGATCGGTGACCCGCTCGACCATCGCGTTCTGGCGCTCTTCCAGCTTGCGCCGATGCTCGGTCGATGAACGCTGAGCATTCACCACTTCCTTCAGCGAGACGGCCAGTTCCTTGATCGCCTTGGGGGTCAGTTCGCCCTTTTCGACTTGCTCGTAGATCTGCGCCTTCAGCAGCTCGGCCACCGCGACGGTCACTTCGTCCGCGTCGGCCGTCCCCAGGCTCGCCACGATGTCGTTGGTGATCGCGCGAACCTCGTCCAGCTTGCGGAACTGGATCGCCTTACGGACTGACCAGCGCGAGAAGGAGGACTTGCTGACCTTGGCGATACCACGATCGGCGAGACGCGAGTTGAACTCGTCCAGGATCGCGTTCTGCGGCATGCCGCGCTCGCGCAGCGCCTCAAGTGCCCATACGATGTCCGGCTCGGCCGCGTCCGGCAGCGTATCGAGCATCGATAGCCGGCCGCGCCCCTCGCGCCGGTCCTGGGCGGATTCTGCCACGGATCAATCCTCGTCCGAAGGACGGGAGACGCCCTCGACGATCTGGCGACGCTCGACATGATCGCGGCCGAGCTTCGTGAGCCCCGCGACCATGACGGTGCCGGCCTCGGTCACATGGACCGCGCCCAGCTGGTCAAGCGCGCGCAGCTGGGTGCGAACCCAGTCCCGCGAGCGCCGGATGCCGAACGCGTCGAGTACGCGCATCAACGTCACTTCGTTCAACCGACCGTCAACTTGCGCGGCCAGCTCCTTCAGGATGCAGAGCCGCGCATCGGCGGCGAGCACGTCCGGATAGCTCACGATTTCACTCCTGCTACGATGTAATCCTCGATCCGGCGTACCGTCCGCGCGACGGCTGCCAGCTCGGACTCGGCCGTGTTGAGTTTGCCGTTCATTTCAGACAGCCCGAGCCTCAGCGCGTTGACATCCTCCTTGTTCGGGAGGTGCTTCAAATCGCCCTCGATCGACATGAGGCGGCGTTCGTGGTCGGCCGTCTTGGCGCTGCCCCGGCTCAGCCAGACCCAAATCGTGTTGGCGATGCTGAGCGCCAGCGACGCGGCGGTGAGCACCATGATCACAAGATTGCCGCTCACTATTTCCCCCTACGCTCAAACAGATCCTGGCAGCGGACGCACCGAACCGCCGATGGCAACGCCGCGCGCCGCGCGGCCTCGATCTCTTCCCCGCACGAAAGGCACTCACCGCGCCCGTGCGCGGCCAGGCCGGCGCGGATGCCGGCGATCAGCGAATCGCGCATGGCGGCGCCGACCTGTTCGGAAGATTCGATCGAACGCTCTTCAGACTGCATCGCGGCCCTCCAGCGAACGCCGTCTCAAGCTGCGCGCCTCACGAAGGGCGCTTCGCATGTCGCGCCGATCGAGACGGAACTCGATCGCCAGCTCGATCGCCATGGCGACTGCGATCAGCGGCCACCCGATCACCAGCGCCCAGGCGATCCAGCGATCGTCCCGGTCGAAATGCCGCCACGGCCGCATTGCCGTGGCGATCAGCGACCCGGCGAGCCACAGGATACCGATCGCGCCAAGTAGCGCCTGGGCAAGCCACCACAGCATCACTTGGCCCCCGGCGTGTCGGCGCGGAGCCGGGCGCTCCAGTCCTCGACATAGGTCACCGCCGAGCGGCATTCGTGCCACGCGCCGCGCGCCGCCACGATATAATGGGCGGTCGCAGTTTCACGCGTGATCACCGTATCGAGCAGCATCACGACGCGCCCATCCGGCAGCGTGAACGGCGCGAGCGGCATGAGGATCGGCGCGGCCGGGAACGAAGCGGGGCACGCATCCAGCCGAGCATGGTCAGGCGCGACCGGAATCGCGCGGACCTGGGCGCGATCAGCGCAGCTCGTTAAACAGAGCGTCGAGAGGGCTAGCGCCATTCCCAGCAGCCGCATCAGCTTTCTCCTGAAGGTTGGATTGTTCGTTCTGGAAAGCGCGGTCCCGCGCATCCTTGGCGGCTCCGGCGCCGCGCTCGGCGGCAATGACGTTGCCCAGGACCTGGACGGTGGCGGCGTTGCGGTCGGCCGCGACGATGCCGGCATCGTGCTTGCCCAGCCAAAGCAACCAGGTGCCCCAAAGCAGCAGACCGGAGCCGAGCAGCAGGATCGCCCAGACGACCGGCCGCGCGATCTTGTCGGGTACGCTCCAGGCGATGAGCTGGTCGGCGAGCGCGGCGATCACTGGCCAGGCTCCCCATCCTGGCGATGCTGGCTGTCGCTGCGATTGCGTGCGTAGATCGCGCCGACCGTCGCAGCCATGACCGCCGCCCAGGACGCGCCGAAGGCGCCTTCGTCGAACTTGCCGAGGCCGGCGAACTCGCAGACTTCCAGCGCGAGGAAGGTCAGCCCGCCAAGCAGCGCGAGCAAACGGACGATGTCCAGATACTCATTGCGGCCGCCGTACAGCAGGTCTTTGAGCAGCTTAATCATCCGCCCCTCCGATCAAAGCGGGCCGCGAGGAAAAGGCCCAATGGGAAACCGATCGCAGCGGCAGCGACACAGAGAAGGGTGATGCTCACAGGATCACCGCCTTCGCTCGCGCGAAGCGGGCCTGCCGGTCGGCCCATCCGTTCGGCGGCGCGATCGAGCCCGGGTTACCGCGATTGATGCCGTTCGAAACCGCAAGCAGGTTGTCGGCATCGGCGTAAGTGTTGAGCTTGTAGCGGTCCCAATAGGCGCAGAAGGCAAGCAGTCCGATCGACCACGCCTCGACCAGTTCGGGACGGCGCTCGAAATCAATGCCCAGCAGTTGGCCGTAGAACCGATAATTGGCGCGACCGGTCAGTCCGCCAGGTCCACGCCCCAGGTAGCGCAAGCCGTCACCGCGCTGGTCATTGCCCAGTCGCGACGCACCCTCATAGCCGAGCTGGGCTTCGGTCGGTCCCCATATTTCGCGGGCATTGCGGAGCCCGCCGCTTTCATGCGCGACCTGGGCAATGAAGTGCGCGAGCCGCAGTGGCGTATCGAGGATACCATAGGTGCGGAAATGCACATTGGCGGCAAGCGCCAACTCATCGGCGTTTGACCCGGCGCCGGCATTGGCGAACAGCGCAGCCAATGTCGCGCGGCCGATCGCGCCGTCCTGGGCCACCTTCAGACGTGCCTGAAGTCGCTTTGCATCGATTTCGTTCATGCTAAATCCCGCCAGAATCTCGGCGGGCGAGGTACGAACCCCAAACGATCCGCCCCGCCCGAGACGGGGTTTTGGCCTTGTCAGGAAAGGAATGCTCCCCGGAACGCGTTCCGGGGCGGGGCTCAGAACAGGGTCAGTTGCCTGTCGTCGAGTCCAGCGCGGCGCATCCGAACGCCGCGCGTTGTGTATCCAGTGGCCAGCGCGATGTCACGCTCCGACCGGCCTTCGCGCAACATGGTATCGACCATCTCACGGGCTTTCGCCGCCCGGCCTGCCGGTCCAAGGGGCACGTCAGCGCGCAACGGGCCGACGCCGCAGGTCAGCCGATCACATACCGCCAGCGCCGCTTCGTGGCCGATCAGCTTGCTCAACCAGTGATCGTCACTCGGCACGGGCGGGAAATAAACCTGCGTGCCGCCGCGCGCGGCAGCAATCGCCAGCGCGGCATCCTCGCCCGCCACGTCGGCGATGTCAGCAAGGATCGCAGGCAGCATCATTAGCCGTTCTGCGGCTTTAGCGCATCGAAGCGGGCAGGCCCGCCGAGCGGTGGCAGCACGGTGGTCACTTTGCCGGCACGGACAATGAGCTGGTGGCCTTTGTGGCGGATGGTGTAATCGCCGCCGCCCATCGCATGCGCGGCAACCTGAAGGCGGTTGAACCGCTCTTCGAGTTCGCCGCGCATGCGCTCGATCTCGATCCCCTCGATCAGCTCAAGGTAGAGCAGCAATGCGTGATCGGTGATGTGGATGCTCATGGACGCTCCAGCTGGTTCAGCTCGCGCACGGCGGGAGCGTCGGGGTTGTTGATGATCGCTGGGTCCGAACCCACCGCGACCACCGCCAGCACGACGGCAATCAGCAGCGCGCCGATGGCGCAGGCAATATCGGCGAGATCGGCCGGGCGGCGCTGCGGTCGGCGACCGAGGATCGGCAGCGCCAGGTGCTCGCGATCGGCGGGGGAAAGCTGGCGACGGGGCATCACATCACCTCGCCACGAAGCTTGCGGCCGAGCGCGCCCGCAATCACGTCCAGTTCGATCGCGGTGGCGACCATCAGCTCCACCTTCGTGCCCCCCAGCACCTGCACCGTCTGCCTGAGATCCCAATCGGCGGGGATCAGCTCTTCGGCCTTCAGCCTGGCGACGATCGCCTCGACCAGGCGGCGCTTCAGCACGATAATCTTGGCATTGGGCGAAACGCCCTTCAGGTCTTGCGACCAGCCGGCACGCTCGGCCATTTTCTTCAGGCCCTCGATCAGGCGATAGGACAGCGCCTCATCTGCCCACTGCATTTTCGCCACCTTCAACTGGCGGCTGGCGAAGGCCTCCAGCGCTTTGTCCGAAGGGTTGTCGATCGCGCCAAGGTGGTGGAGCGAGATCCACATCGCGCGGGCCTTCATGGCGAAGGGTTTGTCTGCCGGCCTGGGCGCGCCGCTCTTCGCCTTGGCGGTGAAGCCACGGCTCTCGAAATGCTTGATCAGCTTGATCAACTCATCCGCGGTGCAGTCGGCAGAGCTGCGACGTCCGGCGACATCGAGCAGGATGCCGAGATACAGATCATCGTCAAGGCCAAGGGCGCTTTTGGCGATATGCACTTTCGCGATCATCGACCGACGCCACCGCGCGGCCTGGTCGAACTGGGCGGGACGGGCGGCGGCGGTCATTGGCCTTGCTCCTGCCGGACTCGTTCGATCAGCTTGTCTGTCAGCATGAGAAATGCCGGATCGCGGTCGCGCATCACCGCTGCTCGCCGCAATTGATTGAGCGTGGTCGTATGATTGGGTCGGCCGAGCACCGCTGCGATGCGAGGCATTGAAAAGCCGAGGGCGTGACGCACGACCCAGGCGATGGCGGCACGGGCACGGAAATATCGAGCCTCACGCGAAGGGCCGAGAATATCCGCGCGGGGTAGGCCCATCTCATATGCCGCCCAATCGACGATCATTGACGGATCGAAAGGCGACGAAGGCTGTCTCGCCCGGTCGTAGGGCGGCAAAGGCCGCGAAGCCGCAACAGGCTTGGACACGGGCACGACCAAATTCACCGCGACTGGCTCGCGCGTCGTCGCCGCCGTGATCCGTTGCGCTAACGCCGGGTGCGCGCGCTGGCTGATCATGGCAGCACCAGCAGCAAGAAATTGCCCAGGGCGACGCCACCGCCCGCACAGACCATGAAGCCCGTAAGGATGGCCAGTACCGGGTCTTGCGCCGCTATCGCGGCGATCCAGCGTAAAGCGGTCATCATGCTGCCGCTTCCTTTGCTTGTTTTGTTTGCTGCTCGATTTGCTCGATGAATTCGGCTTCGCTCATCCCCCCGATCAGGCCACCGCCCGGGCAGATGACGCCAAACGCGAAATAGCGCGTGTTCTCAGCAATGATGGTGAAGGGTTCCAGCGGATCGCGTCGGCCGTCGATCGATTTCGCCTCGTCGGAGGCGTTGATCGTCAACTTCCAGTCGCCTGCCTCGGCCGTGACCAGGCCGCGCAGAGGGAGGGGGCAGTCTGCGCCATAGACCGCCACGATGAAGTCCAGACCCGCGACGAAGGCGGCGCTCACCCCGCCGCTCATGCCGCCCTCCGCAGGATCTGAGTCACCCGCGACCCGCTCGACGCGTGGACATGCTCGTATTCAAGTGCCTTATCCTCGCCGATCGCGAGCATGTGCGCGTCTTCCAGAATCTGCTGCACCTCGCCCAGGCCGCCATGCCCAGCCGCCGTTCCGACCTCAATCAGCAGACGCCGCGACTTGGGATCGTCGATGCCCGCAGCGTCGAGAAAGGGCGTGATGTCTTCCTCGGCCAGTAGATCCTGGACGTAGAGTTTACGGATGCGACGAACGATGCGCGCATATTGGTGGCTCATCCGACCGCCGCGCAGGCGTTTTTCAAGCTCCTCGTTGCCGAGCAGCGCGATGCCGACGCCGGTCGCATCGTGCCAGGCGCGAATTTCCTCGATCGAGCGCAAGGTGAGGAAGTTGGCTTCGTCGAAGATGATCAGGCTCTTCGAGCCGCGAACATGATCGATGATCTGCTCCGATAACTGCGCCTTGCTGTTCCCGTTCGGCCGGAGCCGGAGCTGGCGCATGACCGATCGGATCATCCACATCAGGTCTCCGGTCGATTCCCGAAGCGTGACCAGATACACAGTCTCGCCCATGCACTTCTGGAAGTGCTCGGCTGCCATTGTCTTGCTCGTACCCGATCCCATGGCCGCGACAACGACGCGGCCCATAAGCGCCATTTCGAGCAGGATCGTGAGGCGGCGCGAGGTCGGTATTTCGACATAGTCGGGCTTGGCCAGGATCGTATTGGTACGCTGTTCCTGGCTGTCGACCTTCTGCTTGAAGGCGAACACCTTGCGGGCGATATTCTGGTAATCGCCTTGGTATTTTTCGGTCCCGAACATCGAGATGGTGCTGAAAGGGATATTGCTGAGCCGGGCGATCTGGTTCCAGCTCTTGCCAGTCCGTGCCTTGAAGTCGTTGATCCAGTGGATCATGTCATCGACGTTGACGGGGACTTCGGTAGGGTCGTTCACCACTTTTCTCCTTTGGGGTTATTTGACTGCGCGCAGTTTCCCGAGGCCGGCGCCGAGCCGATCCATCAGCGCCGCCTGAGAGGCGTCTGAAGCCCGCCTTGGGGCCGTCTGAGAGACTGTTTTGAGCTGGGCAGCTGTCTGGCCTCGATGCCGCACAAGGCGCGTGACGCCTGGGGCTGGTACCTCGGCCGCGTCGATGCGCGCATAAGCGGCGGCAACATCGGATGCGTGCAGCACCTGGCTGGCCTCGGCCAGCCGCTTAACGGCCCGTTTGTGATCGGCTTCCTGGCGCGCGCGACGTTTCGCGGCATCGACATCCATGAAGCCGACCGCCTCGATCACGGGCGCACTGCAAAGGTACGAACCGTCGCGTCGATAGACATGAAGCGGCGCATGGAGATCGTCCGGGTCGAACCGCACGGTGACCTTTTCGCCTGCGACGAATACGAGATCCTCGTGCCAGTAACGGTTGTGGTGGAGTTTGAGCGCGCCGCTCTTTCGGTCGGCCATGACGTCGTCAGCTGCGAGCAGCGCCAAGCGCAATTGTTCGGGCGTTGCCTTGCCGATCGGCGCGGCCGCATACGATTCGGCGAACACCTCATCCAGGCTGTGCATCCCGCGACCCATCTCGGTACGCCGACCGGGCTGCGCGTTGTGGGCGGCGATGCCGGCCTCGACCACTTCGAGGAAGCGATCGAGCGGCACGGCGGTGCTGCGGTAATTCTCCGGCTTCGCATCGGGCTTGTTGCCGGTATAGGCGCCCGCGAATTCCGGGTCTTTGGCGATCGTGTCGCAGAAATCACGCCAGGCGCGCTCGATCGGCTTGGACGAACCGCGATACGGCTTCGCCCAGGTGATCTCGATACCGAGCGCGGTGAGGATGCCGAGTGGCTCTTCCTCGCGGATCTTGAACCGGAACCGCGACTTGGCGCCGCCGCTGATCCACTTGCTGGCGAACGCTCGGCCGTTGTCCATCAGGCACCGGCCCGGAATGCCGTAGCGCTCGAACAAGTGCGCGAAAGCTAGCCTGGTTTCGACCGCACTTTCTGTCTTGCCAGTCGACCAGGCGAGGATTTTGCGGCTGTAGATGTCTTGAATGCCGATCGACACCGGCCGGTCGATGATGTCTTTACCGTCCGGACCCTTACCCCAGTTAACGAACACGTCCCATTTGTGGCCGTCGATATTGACGATCTCCATGGCATGAAGACCCGCGACAGTACGCTCCTGCGGCGGTAGCGTTTTGCGCAGCGCTTCCACGCCCTCGCGGCGCAGGATCACCACGCGCGGATCGACATCGCGCTCCAGCTTGCGCCTGAGCGTCCGCTCCTGCGGCATGGAAAGGCCGCGCGGCTCGGCATATCGCTTGAGCACGCGATAATAGCAGCTGGAAAAGGTTGGCTTTTCGGGTCGCAGATAGTCTGAGATAAGCTGCTGCCAGAGATCCTCGGCGATCTCGGTCTCGGCACCACCCCCGCGATACTGCGGCGCTAGATATGGGAGTCGGGCGGACGCGGGCACGCCCTTGATGTCGCCTAGCCACTTCCAGAGGGTGGAGGCGCCGACACCAGCGGCCGAAGCGGCCATCGGCACCGCTGCCGACTCGTTGACCCCCGAATTTATCAGTGCGTCGTACTGGGCGATGATGCCGGCACGACGCTGTGCCGTCGCCTTGGCCTTGTCGCTCTGCTGTTCAAACCAGCTCCACCGCGCGCCGATCGACGTCTCCGGCTGATCGCTCACATGGGCGACCACGCCGACGCCGAGCTTCGCCAGCTCGGCGCGTGCGGCAGCCGGCAGCACGCTGATATGAAACTCCAGCCCGCCACCGCGCGCGACCCGCTTCCGGGCCAACGGAATGCCCTCGGCATCCACCTGCAAAGCCCAGCGCGGCGCCCAATCCTCATTGATCATCCGCTTTGACTTCGGCAGCCCCGGCAATTTCAGCTCGGCCAGCTCCAAAGCGGTAAACCAGTCCTTTATTCCCCCGGCATGCTTCACGAGCGACTGTTCCTCTCGATGATGGGTGTTGCAGCCTCGATCGACCGGCGCCGCGCCTTCAGGGCCGCCATCTGCCGGTCGATATGGCCAAGCTCGGCCGCGAGGATTTCATTACCGACCAGCACCGACGCGCCGATCCGGCGCACCAGGCTGTCGAGAAGGTCGAAGCGATCGGTGACCGCGACCAGGGCGAGCAGGCGTGACGCCGAGATATTCACTTGGTCACGCGCTTCGGATGAATATCCGTCCAGCATCTGCCACGAGACATTGGTAGACAGCAGCATCGACATTTCCGCAGCGACCACGGGCCGCTTGTGGCCCTCCAGCATGCGCGAGACCGTCGCCGCGACGATCGCGTCCAGGCCCGCCAAATCGGCCTCGTTCCGCGCAGGAGCTGGCGGATCGAAGCTGAAGGCGAACTGCCCAGCGGGGATCGAGGCGCGGCGCTTGCTCATCAGCCCCAGTCCTCGACGTAGAAAATCTGCTTTTCGCCATATTGGTGGACCTCGCGGTCCTTTCGCCAACCAGCGGCGCGAAGGGCGCGGGCGAGAGAAATGCCGTCAGGCAGGGCATCGACCGTCTGCGCTGACAGCGCGCGCGTGACATCGTCGAAGCGCACCTCGTGGCGCCCGGACAAGTGCCGACGCAGCCATGCCGTTTGAGCGGCGGTGAGATCGCGCACCATCAGCCTACCCGCCGATTGTGGCGACCGAAGGCGACTTGCACGGTCCAGCGGAACCAGATGATCGCGTATTCGCGTCCCTCATACTCGCCGTCGTCGTCGCAGCAGGCCCAGTCGTAGTTGGTGAATCTCGGAAGCCACGCGCGGATCACGAGTGTGACTCCATTGGGAGTTGGTGGGCGCAGCCAATATCGCCCCGCGTTGCGCAACGAGGGCACGGCTCGCGGCTTGCGGCGATGGGAAGAACTGCGCCAGCCGCCAACCATACAGACGAGAGCCGGGGTATCGGTCGAAGGATCGGCAGAGGCTGGGAAACCGTGATCAAGCCGCGCGCTATGCTGCGCCTGGCGCCGGCATTGCGCGCCTCAGTCGCCACCTCCTGGCGGATCAGTGCGAGCCGACCGGCGAGATCGAGCAAACGACCGACCTGTTCGCCGCTGATCGCCTCGCGCGGCATGCGGAGGCTGGGCGGTGCAATGCGCGACGGGCGCGGCGAGATCGACTGATTGCTCATTCTGCATACATCCAGGGCTTGGGTCTGGCGGGCTGCTGGTCGGCGTCCTGGGCAGGCGCGCGCTTGCCGCACTGGGCGGCGCGGCGCTGCTCGATCTCTTGCCAGCGGCGACGCGCGACGAGATCGCGGGCTTTGCGCATCGGCACGCCCTCGCGGTTCGAGGTTTCGAACATCAGGCGGCATTGCCGCAGCCGGTCCGCTTCGGATTGACGCGCGGCCATCACGAATAAAACCGGCCGGTTGCGGCAATCGCGGCTTGCAGCTTGGCGCTGCCCTTTCGAACCATCCGGTCGAACTGGTTTCCCTCGTACTCGCTCTGTCCGTACATCGAGACGACGCAGCTGACTTTCTTGCGCGACTCGGCACCGGAGGCGCTGATCTTTTCGATCGATTCGCCGGCATCCCACCGGGCAATCACTGCCCGTTCGGAGGGAGTCATGCCGCTTTTCGCGGGTTGGCGGGGCGCGCTCATGCCGCCACCCGCCAGCCGGTCAACTCACGCGCCTGCCGGACCAGTTCACCGAAGCAATCGGCGTCTTCGACAGCGCCAGTGCGGCGCGCCTGGCTATGGGCTGCCAGAATAGACTGGCGCAGATCGAACGGCAGCGACAGCCAATGGTCCCGGCACATCAAATGCCCAACTTTGACTTCGATGTCGCAGCAATCGGCGGCACAAGTGACGCCGCGACCGAGGATTCGCCGTGCTGGCACCGACAATGCCCCGACGACCTCGCCGCGCCGCGCCAGTTCGTCGCGAAGCTGCTCGCTGCTGACCGACCTCAGGTCGCAAACGCCCGGAAGAGAGAGCCCCCGCGCCTTGTTCGGCGCACGGTTCAGGTGTCCGCCATCGACCAACTCGGTGATCAACTGACCGATCCGTGGCAGCGACACACGCAGCGCCGCTGCGAGATCGGCGATGCGCGGCGAATAGCCATACTGCGACAGGCTATCCCGGACAGCGTCGAGCAGCTTGAGCTGGAGCGGCGTCATACGTGCCACCGCACGGTCAGACAGACTGTCAAACCGACCAGCGCGACCTTGGCGACCACGAGGGCGAAAAGGGTGAGGCGATCACGTACAACGGGGTGCAGGCGGCTCATGCGGCGTCTCCCTTGTTGACGCCAGACCGCAGCCCGAGCTTACGCGCCGCTTGGCGGCGCGCCTCGGAGACGTTTGGCGCGGTGAATGGATAATCGAGCGGCAAACGCCACTTCTTGAGATAGTCGGCCGTGGTCAGCTCATGCTTGCGCAGGTGCCGCGTCAGCTGCCCGTGCTTCTCGCCGCATTCCAGGCAGACGAGATAGTCCGGCTTGACCGATGCACGGATTGCTACAGCTGGGGTTGGGGCAGGATCAGCCACCGGCTCGGCGCTTGGCGCCGTCGGCTTCTCCGCTCCCGCCGCTGGAGCGGCGGGAGTATTTCCCTGAGGCTCCTGTGTGGCCCCGGCATTGAGTCTCAACAGCGCCGACTGGACGAGCCCGCAGGCTTCGTGGATGTCCTCATCCTCGACCGCTTCACCGTCGCTGAGCTGAACAAGGATCTTGAAGGCGGCGTCGAGCGCCCCGACCAATGCCTTGCCGTCCTCGACGAGTTTCGCACCAGCAGGCAACAGCGGAGCGAGATGGAAGAGAGCGCCCCTCTTTTCGGCAATATCCATCCGATGAAAAGTGCCAATGAAGGCACTGAGCCGCTTGTCGTCGGGGTTCGTGGCTCGATTCGTGCCCTTCATCTTCGCGATAGCGTCGCCGATCGTCTTGACAGAGCCGCCAAGCAGCAGATCGATCGCCTGCTCTTGCTCGCTATGGTCGAGCTTGGTCAGCACGCGCAGCTGCGCCGCATTCGTCGCCAGCGGATGCCGGGCCGCGCGCAGCTTTGCCACCTGCGACGGGGCCAAACGGCGATAGAGCAGAAGGTCGTTGCGGACGGTGCGACCAGATAGGCCGAGCTGAACGCCGATTTCTTCGGAGAAGCCATAGACGTTGGAAATCGTTTCCACCGTGTGTTCGGCTTCGTCGGTCAGCTCCTGCTGCCAGCGCTTTGCAACGGACGCGGATCGGTGTGCTGCGGCCTCCAAACCAACCGCTTCGCGTTTCAGGATGACCAACTCGGCCATGAAGGCGGCGCGATCGATCGGATCCAGATCGCGGCGCCACAGATTCTCGGATATTTCGCGCATCTTACGATGCGCCATCGAATTGGAGACTTCGCGCGCCTCAATAAGCTCCATGCCCACCGCGCGGGCGCCCGTGAGACGATGCGCCCCGGCTACCAGCCGCCAGCCCGGCTTGCCTGGGAGTCGGCATACTTCGATGGGTGTCTGTTGGCCCTCGCGAGCCATCACGTTCCCAAGCGCAAGCGCCCAAAACTCGTCGAGATCACGCATCCGCTCGCCAATTTCGACTTGGGCGACCGGGATGAGGATGATTTCGCCGGCAACGATCGGCTGATCGTCATTCGCAATTGCGGGTGCGGTCGCCATTCTAGCACGCCTCCGCAATTAGAAGCTGCGCCGCTGCATTCTCGCTGCTATTGTCCAACTTTATGGACTCGGAGACGATGGAGAGCGCGTGTCCCTCGATCTGAAATTCAGCGGCAATCGCCTTCGCGACCTTGGCGGAGCTGCGCCCGCGCATGAAATCCGCTACCTGCTGGCCGGTCAGTCCTTTGGACCTCGCCCAGTTTCGAACGCTGCCGTGCCGCTTACGCAGAACGCACTTCACGTCCTCTTTGTCCAAAGTGGAAACCTGCATGGATAAAGCCTTGGCCATTGAGTCCAACAAATTGGACCATAAAGATGCAGATTTGGACAGTCAAGCAGCTGCGTCATTTGGCGAGCGAATTAGGGCTAGGGCTGGGGAGCTAGGCCTATCGGCTGCGGATTTGGTCCGCATTACCGGCATCAAAAAACAATCGATGACGGGATACTGGGGCGGGAAGCGCCTGTGCGGGTCCGATAAATTGTTCGCGTTGTCCGATGCGTTGCGCGTCGACGCCCGTTGGTTGGTTGACGGTGTTGGAGTTCAGGCAAGGGGAGGCTTGATAGATGCCGCAGATGCCGACTGGGTCAATTTGCCGCGCTACGATCTGCGCCAGCTCACCGACACCGGCAAAGGAGAGCCCGTCGAGTCGGTGCCCTTTCGACGTGATTGGCTCAGCAACAAGCTGCTCACCAGCTCCGGTCTATGGCTGACCGAGCTGCCATCGGACTATGAGGCGCTCGATCTATCTGAAGGTGATGCCGTGATCTGTTCCGACATCGCCGCCGGAATGCGCCCACAAGAAAATTGGGTATGCATATTCCGCAGCGTCGGCGGTCCCTTTGTCGCCGTTTACCGCAATCGGCGCCTTGACGGCTTGGGTGGCGAAGGGGCCGTCATCGGTCCGGTCGATCTGCCACCAACCGGTGAGATATACGCAATTGCCCGCGTCCATGCGCGCTTGCTGGCTAAACTGTAAGGGCAACGCATGCGCGACAGCGCGGCGAAGCTTTCGCCGCTGTTTTCGGCCAAGCCTGCCAGCGCAAGCGCGCCGGTTAGGAAGTGCGAACGAGTATTGTGACTGGCTTATCGAACCGCTGGCGGCACGTCTTCAAGCGCCGCTTTGATCATCTCGGAATAGATGCTGTCAGTATCCGAACAATGGTTTCGCCATGCCTCGCCGGCCTCTATCATCACCTCGGTCGGCTCGCGCATCTCGTCCAGAACCTTGGCTGCCGTTTCGCTGTAGCTGGCCCACATTGGCCTGCCTTCGAACATGATGTTCTCTGGATGCCCTTCGAGGCGGCATAGCGTCCGCGAGACGCGCTCTATCATCGTTTTGGTCATTATGCGGCAACCGCGACTGGCGGCACGCGTTCGATGTCGCGCCTGTATGCTGCCCGCTGCTCGGCCTCACGTTCCAGATCATATTTCTGTTGCCAGGCAATGAGCAGGTCGGTGACTTCGTCGCGCATCAACGCGCCAAGTTTGTATGCCAGGTCGCGGGTCACGCTGTATTTACCATCAAGGGTTCCAATGAACCCTACCCGCTGGACACCGATCCGGCGCGCCGCCTCGGTCACGGAGAGACCATACTCAGGCAGCAACACATTGCGAATGAACGCGCCGGGATGGCCCGCCATCGGCTGCCGCCGAATTGCCATCTCGGCGGGATCTTTGATCTTAAATTGGCTGGTCATCAGAGCACACTCCTTCACCCTATCTATGTATAGGCTAGCTATACATGCCGCAAGCGGAAAATGTATAGTGCAGCTAAACAAAAAGACGGGGTTTCCCCCGCCCGCCTGCTCAGTGGTAGTCCTCGTAATCGAGAAGGTGAATTTCTTGCCGGTCCAGATCCACATGGAAGGTAAGCCGGTAATTCGGCGTCACCGTCATAGCCCACTTGCCGGGCTGGCCGGGGGTCAGTTCATGCGCCCGCCACGACGGGACAGAGAGCAACTGGAGCGGGTGGGTCATCACGGTGAGCGCGCCGATCATCTCTGCGACCTTGCGGACTTCCAGTGCGGTGAAGCCCTTGACGCTGGTCTTGCTGGGGTTGTCTACCAGTGCCTTGACCCGCTTATCCCGAACCGAAACGATGTACATTCTTGCCTCCGTCGTTGTGTATAGCCGCACTATACAGACCAAGGCATGCCGGTCAAGGTGATTGTATAGCCGGACTATACATTCTCTGCGTTTTCCTCCCCTTTGATGTTGGTGCCGCGGAGCCGCCTTAACCACGTCCCCCCGGCTGCCCTATTGCAATTTTGTTCTTTATTTGTTCTCATTCGGCATCGACTCGAAGGAGACCACAAATGCTTGATGCAAATGACCCCCGTTACCATCCCAAAGTTGAGCCTCTCGGTCGTTGGTTACTGAAACAGACAGGCCGAACCGACGCGATCGGCGAACTGGCGAAGGCGGCGGCTACCGATCGCGGCTTTCCCAAGGACGGTGACGAAGCGGCAATCTCAAAACACCTCAACAAAGTTCAGGCTGATGGCGAGATGCACATGGCGCTCGAAGACGCATCGCTGGAAGCGGTGATTTACTGATGCGCCCGCCGCCGCGACCGGAGAGACCTCGCGTTTTCCGGCCTGATGGCCTGACAGAGTACCAGGTCCGCGTTTTCGACGAGGCCCGCTCACCTTGGCGGTGCAGCTATGCGGAAGCGAAATGGGACGCGATTGAAAGTGGTCTGGCATCCTATGACGCGGAGCGAGGCGAGTATTATCTCGCGGTACCAGTCGAGATCACGCGCCGCCGCATCGCGCTCACCCTAGCTGCCTGAAGAGCTCCCACTTAAACCGAGCCGAACAGGGCCGAGAATGCCCCTTCGCGCCTCAACTGACGCGGAAAAACCGTGAAAAATCAGTTAGGTCCCACTTAACGGTGGTTTCGCGATAAGTGGGCGGCTTTTCGCTCACTTAGGCGAGGCAGGTTTCTGGTTTTAGCGGTTTCGGGCCACCGTTCGCACGTCGCCTAAGTGGCGCTTTTCTGCGCCTGAGAGCCCTCTGAGAGGCTTTTGAGCGACCAGCGCCCGACTCCTGCAATTCTTGTCAAAGCGATGTCTAAATCGCCCGCCACTCTAGAAATCGCTGAAACGCCAATTTTTTGCACCTATCCCCACAGACGCCCGGAAAACCGCCATTCCTTCCCACATCGCCCCGCATGATCCCGGTTGATCCCGGCACTCCCGAACCATCTGTCACCTAACAACAGCGGTGAGCCGACCACTGTTCCGGCGAGAACAGCGGCCGCAAAGCGAGCATTCTGAGTCAGTCATGTCAAAGAGCAAGACGGAACACCGGCGAGTATTCCGTCCGCCGCCACGCTGGCATGGCCGCAGTCAGGATTGAATCGACCACGCGCGGTATCGTCCGGCGGATCCGCTGCCCATGCGTCCCGACACTGACCGTTCCGCTCACCCCGGAGTGGCGATCAGCGCATCCTTGCCGAGCCGCTCAGCGAGATAATCGACGAACACGCGCACCCGCGCGGGCATCTGCGCGCCGCCGATGAACAATGCATGGAATGGCTCGCGATCGCCCGGGTTGAAGGCATCGAGCACGGTCACCAACCGCCCAGCGGCAATATCCTCGGCGACATGGAAGGTACCGACTCGCGCAATGCCGATGCCCTCGCGGGCGAGTTGCGCGACCGTCTCACCATTATTCGCCTCGACATTGCCGGTCACCGCCAGTTCGACCACCTCCTCTCCGATCCGGAATGGCCAGCCAGCCTGGTGACGGCGGAAATTGAAGCCGATGCAATTATGCGCGAACAAGTCGTTCGGCGCCTCGGGGCAGCCATAACGCGCGAGATAGTCGGGTGAAGCGATGACCGACCGACCGCTGTCGCCCAGCCGCCGCGCCATCAGATTGCTGTCGGCAAGCGGCCCAATGCGGATCGCGACATCGGCACGCTCCTCCACCAGATCGATGATCGTGTCGGTCAGGCTGAGATCGACCATGATGTCGGGATAAAGTTCGAGGAAAGGCCCGAGCAGCGGCACGATGGCCAGCCGGCCATGCACCAGCGTCGCGCTGACTCGCAATCGTCCGCGTGGCGAGCCGCGGTCCGCTGCGATCCGCTCGGCATCGTCGAGATCGCGCAGGATGCGCTGCGCGGCGCGGTGATAGGCTTCGCCTTCGGTGGTCAGCGCCAGCGCGCGCGTGGTACGCAGGAACAGCCGCACGCCGAGCCGCGTTTCCAGCTTGGTCACGGTGCGGCTGATCGCCGACGGTGTCAGATCGAGCGCCCGTGCCGCCGCCGAAAAACTGCCGCGCGCGACCACTTCGGCCACCACCTCCATCTCGCCGGTGCGATCGACCCAGTCGCGTGCCATTTGTGCGCTTCACTCACAGATGCTTGTCGTATTGGCAGCCTACAGCAACGATGGTCGAACGGCCATATGCTCCAGGCGACAGCCCGCAATGGCAGGGGAGCCTATCCATCATGAAGATCAATCCACCCATTCTCGCGCTGGCGATCGGCGCTTTCGGCATCGGCGTGACCGAATTCGCGCCGATGGGCATGTTGCCGATCATGGCGCATGACCTGGGCGTGACCATCCCGGTCGCCGGCCTGTTGGTCAGCGCCTATGCGCTGGGCGTGCTGTTGTGCGCACCGCTGATGACGCTGACCACCACGCAGGTGCCGCGCAAGACATTGCTGATCGCGCTGATGGGTATTTTCACACTGGGCAATCTGCTCTCCGCTCTGTCGGGCAGTTATGCGATGCTGATGGTGGCGCGAATCATCACGTCGATGACGCATGGCGCCTTTTTCGGCGTTGGATCGATCGTCGCGGCAAGCGTCGTCCCCGCCAACAAGCGCGCCGGCGCGGTCGCGGCGATGTTCATGGGCCTGACCATCGCCAATGTCGCCGGGGTGCCGGCGGCCGCCTGGGTTGGTGAGGTCGCCGGCTGGAAAACGGCGTTCTTCGGTATTGCCGGGCTGGGCGTGATCGCGATGATCGCGCTGTGGTTCGCGGTACCCTATGCAAAAGTGACCGAGAGCGCAGATATGCGCGCCGAACTGCGCGTCCTGCGCCGGCCCCAGGTGCTGACCGCGCTGGCGCTGACGGTAATCGGATCGGGCGCGATGTTCACGGTCTTCACCTATATCGCACCGATCCTGCGCGAAGAGACGCATGCTTCGGTTGCCTTCATCACGGCGATGCTCGCGGTATACGGCATCGGGCTGACCGTCGGGAACTGGCTGGGCGGGCGTTATGCCGACCGTTCGATCGACGGCACCTTGCTGGTCGTGCTGAGTGCACTGACCGCGTTGCTGCTGCTGTTCGCGGTGACGATGCACTGGCCGATCCCCGCCGCGCTTTCGATCTTCGCCTGGGGCGTGGCAACTTTCGCCCTGGTGCCGCCATTGCAGATGCGCGTGATGGCCGCCGCCTCGGATGCACCCAACCTGGCCAGCGCGATGAATATCGGCGCGTTCAACCTGGGCAACGCGCTGGGTGCTGCGATCGGCGGCGCAGTGATCAGCGTCGGACTCGGCTATGTCGCGGTGTCGATCGCGGGTGCGCTGGTTGCGGGGTTGGCGCTCATCCTGGCGATCGCAACCCGGGAGCGGCCGATCGCGGCGGAACCGGTGACTTGCCCGGCCTGAGCTGGGGTCGTTCTCCGGATGCGATTCTGCCTTTAGCCTTCGTTCCCGGAGCGACTGACGAGCTCCCGGCGCAAAGCTTGCACCTGATCGTTGAGTGCCATGATCTGCTCAACGGTCAAACCTGATTTGCGCAGCAGCGTTTCGGTCAGGCATGCCGTTTCGCGCTGTAATCCCTTCCCCTTGGCGGTAAGGAATGCCTGCACTTGCCGTTCGTCCTGCGGATTGCGCTGACGCGCCAGGAATCCTGCCTGTTCGAGGCGCTTTACCAGCGGCGTGATGGTGCTCGATTCCAGCGCAAGCCGGTCGGCGATGGCCGAGATGGTCTGGCCATCACCTTCCCAAAGCGTGCTCAGCACCAGATATTGCGGATAGGTGATCCCCATCGCGTCGAGCATTGGCTTGTACGCGCGATTGATCGCGATCGAGGTGGCATAGAGCGAAAAACAGAGCTGGCCATCGAGTGGCACGAGGGGAGCGGACATTGCGGGGAAAAACCTTTCTTCGATTTTCAGCACCTTATCACAAAAATACATATCGCGATAAATAGTCTCTGGACAAGGGAAAATTGCACGCTTATTTATTCCTTATCGCGATAATCATTATCGCAGACAGCAAATGAGGAAATATGACATGAAGACCCTGCTCGCATCCGCCGCTTCGATTGCCCTGACCGCTATCGCCGGCACCGCTTCCGCTGCCGAACCCGTTCCGACCCCCGTCAAATCGATCGTCCTCGTGCATGGCGGCTTTGTCGATGGGTCGGGCTGGGAAGGTGTGTACAAGATCCTGAAGAAGGATGGGTATGATGTGACGGTCGTTCAGAACCCGACCCATTCGCTGGCCGACGACGTGGCGGTAACCAGGCGCGCCATCGACGCCGCGAATGGCAAGGTGATCCTGGTCGGCCATTCCTATGGTGGAGTCGTCGCCACCGAAGCGGGTAACGACCCGAAGGTTGCGGGCCTGGTCTATATTGCCGCCTTCGCCCCCGATAAGGGCGAATCGGTATCGTCGCTGATCGCCAACCCCGTACCCGGTGCCGCCGTGCCGCCGATCCTGCCGCCGCAGAATGGCTATCTGTTCCTCGACCGCAGCAAGTTCGCCGCTGCCTTCGCCGCCGATGTTCGCCCCGACACGGCAGCGTTCATGGCCGATGCGCAAGTTCCCTGGGGCGTCGAAGCGCTCGGCGGTGCGGTCACGCTGCCGGCATGGAAGGCCAAGCCGAGCTGGTATCTGGTCGCTAGCGAAGACAGGATGATCCCGCCACCGGCTCAGCGCGCCATGGCCAGCCGGGCCGGCGCTCATATCGAGGAAACGCCAGCCAGCCATGCAGTCTATGTCTCGAAGCCGGCGGTCGTCGCTGCTCTGATCGAACAGGCCGCCAGGGGTGCGAACGCCCAGGCAAAATAGGTCCGAGCGAAAATAACCAAAAACCCCGGCGGTCCTGCGACCACCGGGGTTTTCAGTTGCCCCGCCCTGTTGGGGAAGAGCCCGGTCGGCGCCGACACCCTATAGGGGGGCGGTGCCGGCGCCGTGGCCGTTAACCGCGCAGCAGCGACAACACGCCCTGCTGGCTCTGATTCGCCTGGGCAAGCATCGCGGTCGATGCCTGGCTCAGGATCTGGGCCTTGGCGAGGTTGGTCGTTTCGGCCGAGAAGTCGGCGTCTTCGATCCGGCTGCGTGCGTCGGTCAGGTTCGTGACGTTGGACGTCAGGTTATTGACCACCGACTGCAGGCGATTCTGCGATGCACCGAGCGATGCACGCTTGGTCGAGACAGTGTCGAGCGCGGTGTCGATCGTGCCGAGCGCCGTGTTGGCACCGGCTGAGGTTGCGACAGTCGCGGTGGCAACGCCGGTCAGCGTGACGGCGCCCAGCCCGAGATCGACGGTATCGCCCGAATTCGCACCCGTCTGGATGGAAACGACGCCCGCCGTACCCGCCGAACCGTCGAACAGCTTGACACCGTTGAATTCGGTCTTCGAGACGATGTCGGCGATCTGCTTCGTCAGTTCAGTGACTTCGGTCTGCAGGTTGGTGCGGTCGCTGTCCGAGTAAGTGCCCGAAGCCGACTGCACTGCCAGTTCGCGAACGCGCTGCAGCATGTTGGTGACTTCGCCGAGCGCGCCTTCAGCCGTCTGCGCCATCGACATGCCGTCATTGGCGTTGCGAACGGCCTGGTTCATGCCGCGGATCTGCGACGTCATCGACGATGCGATGGCGAGGCCGGCGGCGTCGTCCTTGGCCGAGTTGATGCGCTTGCCGGTCGACAGGCGCTCAATGCTCTGCTGCAGGTTTACGTTTGCGGCCGTCGACGCGTTCGAAGCGCGCAGCGAACCGATATTGGTTCCGATAACAGTCATGTCAAAATCTCCGTTATGACCCTGACGATCCCCGCCGCCCCCAAGCGGAGGGCTGAGCCGTCACAGAGTAGAACGACCGGTTGCGGGCGGGATTAAGCACTTTTGCAAACCATCATCGAAAATAGCGTCCGGCAGCTGCGGCAGGCGGTTGCCGCAGGGTCCGGAATCACCTGCCGGATATCGAGGTGGCGGCCTTAGACTCATAAGGGTCCAAATCGGTGCGGAAATATTTTGCCGCCCGGCAACATGTTTAACGCGCCGTTTACCATCCACAGGCCATTGCCTCCTTACTCGAAGGGGGAAATTCATGCGGTCGATCGTTCCATCAGCTGCGGTGCTGCGGCAAAAATATGCCCTGGTCTCGTCACTCCGCGCACAGGGCTTCGCCGTCCGGTCGTTCGAGGATGGCCGTCCGCAGCCCGGCGACCTGTTCCTGGTCGCAGACGGCGAGACGCCCCCGGCTCCGGCGCGTACCGTGATCCTCGGCGAAGAAGGCCGTTATGTCATGCCGTCGCGCGACGGCAGCCCGGCCCGGATCGCCTTCGCCCCTGAAGATGCTGCCGTCGGCAATGGTTTCGTCCGCGCGCTGGTCGCCGGCGCCGAGACGCCGACCGCCGCCGACCCCGAGAGCCTTGCGCTTTACGCGCTCGCCGAGCGCGTTGCCGCCGCCGACATCACCGTGCTGATCAACGGCCCGACCGGCACCGGCAAGGAAGTGCTCGCGCGCCATATCCATTTGTCGTCCGACCGCCGCGACGGCCCATTCATCGCGATCAATTGCGCGGCCTTGCCCGAAACGATGCTCGAGGCGCTGCTGTTCGGCCACCAGAAGGGCGCGTTCACCGGCGCCTCATCGGGTGGTGAAGGCTTTTTCCGCGCCGCCAATGGCGGCACGCTGCTGCTTGACGAGATCGCCGAGATGCCGATCCAGTTGCAGGCCAAATTGCTCCGTGCGCTGCAGGAGCGCGAAGTGGTGCCGATCGGCGCTTCGACGCCCGAGGCAATCGACGTGCGCGTCATCGCCAGCGCCAACCGCGACCTGCAGACCGAAGTCGCCGAAGGCCGCTTCCGCGCCGATCTCTATTACCGCCTGTCAGTCTTCCCGCTCAGCACCAAGCCGCTCAATGAGCGTCGCCAGGACATTCCCTCGCTCGCCGCAACGATGATCCTGCGCCATGCCGGCAACCGCACCGTCGTGCCCTGGCCTGACGCCGCGGCGATCGATGCGCTGGTCCACCACGACTGGCCGGGCAATGTCCGCGAGCTCGAAAACGTCATTCAGCGCGCCCTGCTGTTCGCGGCCGGCGACACGATCTCGCCCGAGCATATCGTATTCGACCGTGCGCCCGCACAGGTGGCTCAGCGCGCCGCAAACGATCAGCCGATACCAGCAACTGCACCGGCTACTCTGGGCAATATCGTCCAGATGCACGAATTCCAGGCGATCCGCGAAACGCTTGCCGCATGCGGCGGCAGCCGGATCGAGACCGCGAAGCGGCTCGGCATTTCGGAGCGCACCTTGCGCTACCGGCTCGCCAAGGCGCGCGAACAGGGTGACGACATCACCCGCATCCATAGTCAGGCAGCTTCGGCATGAGCGGGATCGACGGTGTGGGCGGTGCAGCTGGCATCGACCGGGTGATGGCGCTCCGTGCGCAGATCCTCGAACGCAATCAGGCGCTGCAGCGCGCCAACACTTCGGCCGGTGCGCCTGCGGGAGCGGCCGAGGCGAAGCCGGCCAGCTTTGCCTCGACGATGGAAGACGCACTGAAGAGTGTCAACCAGGGTCAGGCCAAGGCCGGCGAGCTTTCCGCCGCCTATGAACGAGGCGAGACGATCGATATCGCCAAGGTGATGCTCGCCCGCCAGCAGGCTTCGGTCGGCTTCGAGGCGACACTGCAAGTCCGCAACAAACTCCTGTCCGCCTATAAGGACATTATGAGCATGCCGGTATAAACCATGAGCAACGCCCTCACCCCGCAGCCTGGCAACGCGCTTCCCGAGCGCTTCGCCAATCCGTTGCAGCAGATCTCCGGTCTGCTCGCTCAGCCGGCCGTGCGCCGTAGTCTGCCCATGGTGCTGATGGTCGGCCTGATCGCCGCTGCGGTGCTTGCCTGGATGACGTTCAGCGCCGCGCCGCAGAAGACGCTATTCGCGCAGCTCAGCGACGCCGACAAGGGATCGGTCACTCAGGCGCTCGAACAGGCCAATATCTCCAGCCGCATCGATAGCGGATCGGGTGCGCTGACCGTCAACGAGGATGATTATTCTCGCGCCCGCATCCTGCTCGCCGGCCAGGGCCTGCCCAAGGCGACGCCGGGTGGCTATGCGCTGCTCGACCAGTTGCCGATGGGCGTGAGCCGCGCCGTCGAAGGCGAACGGCTGCGCCAGGCGCGCGAAACCGAACTCGCCCGCTCGATCGAGGAAATCGATTCGGTCGCCGAAGCGCGCGTGCATCTCGCCACGCCTGAGGCATCGGTGTTCATCCGCGACAATGCCGCGCCATCGGCATCGGTCATCCTCAAGCTGCAGGCCGGACGCAGCCTGGGCGATTCGCAAGTCGCCTCGATCATCAATCTCGTCGCCTCGTCGGTGCCGGGGATGAAATCCGATGCGGTGACGATCGTCGACCAGATGGGCGGATTGCTCACCAAGGCGGCCGACCGCAGCGCATTGGGCATCGCCAGCGACGAACGCATCGCGTTCCAGCGCCGCGTCGAGGACAAATATCGCGCGCAGATCGTCCAGTTGCTGACCCCGCTGGTCGGCGCGGGCAATTTCACCACTGAAGTGCAGACCGATGTCGACCTGAACGAAACCCAGGCGACGCGCGAAAGCTATGACAAGCAGGGCGCCTTGCGCGCCGAGCAAGGCAATTGGACCGGTAATCAGAAGGGCGATGGCGCTCAACCGGGCGGCATCCCTGGGGCCCTGTCCAACACCGCGCCACCGCCATCGACCATCACTTCGCCCGCCGCCGATGCCGCTGCGGCAGCGGCAGCCGCCGCCAAGCCCGGCGCGACCCCGGGCGCCACGCCTGCTGCAGCCGCCACGGCCGAGCCGGTCAAGCAAAGCGACCAGTTCGCCCGCTCCTATGATCTGGGCAAGGAAGTGTCGGTCAGCCGGACCGCGCCGGGCGCGATCACGCGCCTGTCGGTCGCCGTCCTGCTGCGCGACGTGGAAGGCGGCAAACCCCGCAGCCCGGTCGAGATCCAGCAAATCACCCAGCTGGTTCAAACCGCGGTCGGCTATAGCCAGGCTCGTGGCGACCAGGTGACCGTGATCAGCCGCAAATTCGCCGGCGCTGCGACGACCGACGACAAGCAGCCCTGGTATGATGCCGGCTGGCTGCCCGTGGTTGCCCGCAACGTCACCGCGATCGTCATCGCGCTGCTGGTCCTGATCCTGGGGGTCCGTCCGCTGGCCCGCGCGCTGATGAAGAAGCGCGACGACGCAACGCCGCGCCTTGCGCTGGGCCGCGACCTCGGCAACCTCAACAACAGCGGCCAGCCGCAGTCGGGCCCGCCGGTCAGCATCGACGCGATCGCCGGCGCGCAGAATTACGATGACCGTATCGGCATGGTGCGCGGCTTCACCCGCGACAATCCGGCGCGCGCCGCGCTCGCCGTCAGGGATATGATCAAGTCATGACCGCGCCCTTTCGCAACTATACCGGCGTCGAGCGCGCCGCCGTGCTGATGATGCTGGTCGGCGAGGAAGAAGCTGCCGCCATCCTGCAGAAACTCGATCCGGAAGAAGTTCGCCAACTCGGCAAAGCGATGTTCGCCGTCGCCGATGTCAGCGAGAGCGAAGTTGAATTCGTGCTCGACGATTTCGTCGGCAAGGCACGCGAGCGCACCGGCATCTCGTTCGATCCGCGTCCGCAGATCGAGGCGGTGATGACGCGTGCACTGGGTCAGGAAAAGGCCGACAGCGTGCTCGCGCGAATCATCCCGACCGAGGATGCCTGCCAGATCGACTTGCTCGATTGGCTCGACGCGAGCGAAATCGCCGGAATGATCGAAAAGGAGCATCCGCAGATCGCCGCAGTGCTGATCGCCAATCTCGACCCCAATGTCGGCGCACAAGTACTCGAACTGCTGCCCGATTCGGTGCAGCCCGACATCCTTCACCGTATCGCGCGGCTTGGCCCGATTACGCCCGAGGCGATCGAGACGCTGACCACCATGCTCGCCGGTCGCGCCGGCGCGACCAAGCAGTCCGCCGGCCTGACCCTGGGCGGGACGCGCGACGCGGCGAAGATCCTGTCGAGTGGCCGCAAGGCAACCGAACAGCGCGTCATGCCGAAACTGTTCAAGATCGACCGCGAAGTCGCCAAGGCGATCGAAGAGGCGATGTTCGTGTTCGACAACCTGCTTGAGCTTGACGACAAGAATCTGGGCACGCTGATCCGCAACATCGACGGCGACATCCTGACCCGCGCGCTGAAGGGCGTGGACGAAGGCGTCCGTGGCCGCTTCCTCGGCTGCATGTCGAGCCGCGCCGCCGACGGCATTCGCGACGAGATGGAAGCGCGTGGCCCGATGAAGCTCAGCGAAGTGCTGGAGGCGCAGAAGGTGATCATCCAGATCGCACGCAACCTGGCCAAGGACGGCACGATCATGATGGGCGGCGGCGAGGACGATTATGTCTGAGTTTGCCCCCGGCTTCTCCGCCCGCCACAATGCTGCGGCACAGATACTGCACCAGGCTTTCTCGATGCCCGACGAAGGATTCTCGCCATTCGACCTGCGCGCCCGGGCCAAGCCGTCGGGCCCGGTGCATTTCTCGCCCCAGGTCAATCCGAAGCATTTCGAACCCGCCGATCCCGAGGCCAACCCGACCGAGGGCTGGGACCCGTTCGACACCGGCACGCCGTCCGGCTTTGTCGATCCGGTCGCGACCGCGCATTCCGCCGGATATGCCGAGGGGATCGCCGCGGCGCTGGCCGAAGCGGGGGAAGCAAGCGAACGCGATCGCGCGCTGCTCGCCCAGCTCGGCGAAGCGCTGCGCGCCGATGACCGGCTCGACCGCGAGCGTATGGCGCGCCAGTTGCGCCAGACCGTGCTCTTCCTTGTGTCGAAGATTGTCGGCGAAGTCGGCATCGCGCCCGATATTCTCGCCGGACGGATCGACTCCGCCGCCGAGATCCTCGCCGACAGCGCCGAATCGGCATTGCTGCGCGTCCATCCCGATGATGTCGCCTTGCTCGACGGCAAGCTCCCGCGCAGCGTGTTCGCGGTAGGCGATCTCGCCATCGCACGCGGCAGCTTCGTGCTCGAATCCGCCTCGACCATCGTCGAGGACGGTCCGGAACTCTGGCTGGAACAGCTCGCGCTCGCGATCGATCGCGTTGCGGTGCCGCCCAAATGAAACAGGCCGAATGTTGAACCGCTTCACGTCCGACTATCTCGAATCGCTTGGAGTTCCGGACTTCGCGCCGCAGCCCAAGGTATCGGGACGCCTTGCCTCGTTCGACGGCTTGTTGATGGAGGCGGTCGGCCTGCAGTTGCCGGTCGGCACGGTGTGTCAGGTCGGCGCGAAGGGTGCCGGGGTAGAGGCCGAGGTGATCGGTTTCCGCAACGGCCGCACCTTGCTGATGAATCTCGGCGGCCCCGCGCCGCTGCTGCCGCAATCGCCGGTCCGGCCAATCGGCCCTCCCGGGGAAGCCGAGGTTGGCGCCGCGCTGCTTGGACGCGTCGTCGACGGCGCGGGCAAACCGATCGACGGGCTTGGTCCGATTCGCGGCGCCGGGCGCTGGCCGATCGGCGGCAAGCTGCAAAGCCCGCTCGACCGTGGCCGCGTGCTGCAACCGATGGATGTCGGCGTGCGTGCGATCAACGGTCTCCTCACCATCGGCCAGGGCCAGCGCATCGGCATCATGGCCGGTTCCGGCGTCGGCAAATCGGTGCTGCTCGGCATGATCGTGCGCGCGGCGCAAGCCGATGTCATCGTCATCGGCCTGATCGGCGAACGCAGCCGTGAAGTGTCCGACTTTCTTGAGACCAAGATCGCCGGAGAAGCGCGGGCCCGTTCGGTCGTGGTCGCTGTCCCCGCCAATCATTCCCCCGTGCTGCGCATTCGCGGCGCGCTGCGCACTCATGCCATTGCCGAAGCCTTCCGCGCCGAAGGCAAAAAAGTACTGCTGATCATGGATAGCCTGACTCGTGTCGCGCATGCCGGGCGCGAAATCGGCCTGGCGCTGGGCGAACCGGCCAGCGCGCGCGGCTATCCGCCCAGCGCGATCGCGATGCTGCCCAATCTGATCGAACGCGCTGGTACCTGCGTATCAAGTGGCGGGTCGATCACCGCCATCTATACCGTGCTGGCGGATGGCGATGACGGCAACGACCCGGTGGTCGATTCGGCGCGCTCGATCCTCGACGGACACATCGTTCTGTCGCGGCAACTGGCCGAGCGCGGCGTCTATCCCGCGATCGATCTCGGCCCCTCGGTCAGCCGGGTGATGACCGATATCGTCGGCAGGCCGCACGCCATGGCGGCGCGCGTGCTGCGGCGGCATCTCGCTACCTATGAAGAGAATCGCGACCTGGTGCTGATGGGCGCTTATCGCTCAGGCGCCGACCCGGCGATCGACGCGGCGATCGCCTGCCATCCGGCGGTGATGGAATATATCCGGCAGGATCCGGACGAGACCGTATCGCTCAGCGATGCGACCGAGGAATTGATCGGCGTGTTCGGCGATGGCTGAGGCGCGCAAGCTCGACCGCATCCTGCGCGTCCGCACGCTTCAGCTCGGCCTGGTGCGCGCCGAGGAAGCGCGCGCCAACGAACGCGTCGCGAGCGAAGTGACGCTGCGTAACCGCATCGCGCAGCTCGCCGAGGACATCGCGCCATCGGCGAGCGGCGGCCACGCTTTCTCAATGATCGCGGCGGCGCATTTTCGCGATCGGCTGCAGCAATCGGCCGAGGCCGCCGAACAGCGCCTGCGCGTTGCCGAACGCGGCGTCGAACGCGCCGCCATGGCCTCGCGCGAAGCGAAACGCGACCAGAGCGCGATCGAGAAACTGCTCGCCCGCGCCGATGCCGATGCCGCGATCAAGGCGATCCGCGCGATGGAAAGCGCGCCTTCGGTCAGGAAAATCCGGCACGATCCTTGCTGATCGCCCGGTGGCGGATGTCGCCGACCGGGATACATGAATGATCGAGTTTTCTACAGCGCTGGCAAAACTGCCCGAAAAGGTGCCGAATCACGCCAATTCCGGCGGCGATCCGGCGATTTTCGCGACCGCGCTTGCCGATTATCTGAAGGCGGGAGACCCCGCGCCACCCGACGATCCGGCATTGCCGGCCTTTCCCGCAAAGCGGCAGAATCTTGCCGCCGGCGGCGAAGCCTTGCCTGACGATGCCGACACCGAGATCGATCCGACGCTGATCTGGCTGCCGGTCGCGTTGCCCCAGCCATTGCCTGCGGTGCAGACGGCTCCACTCCCCGGCGCAGCACCCAAGCTGGCAATCAATGCGGCACTTCCCGGTCTTGTACCGACCCCATTACTCACGGTCGACCCGGCGCTGACGGAAGCCGCTTCACCCCAGACTGGAGCGCACGGCGCCGGAAGCGCGGCAACGATCCCCGGCAAGCCTGTGATCGACGTATCGGCACTGATACCGGTCGAAGCCAAGCCCATACCGACACAACCGGTGAATGCCGATGACGCGGTGACGCGCCGCGATGCGCCGGTCCTGACGGCTGGAACGCCAGTCTCTCCGCCTCCCGTCTCCACGGCCCAACCGGCCGGCCAGGCTTTTGCCGCCGCAATCCTTGCAGCCGCCGGCCATGGCCAGCGCGGCGCGACCGAGGATGATCGCCCGATGACGGCGACCGCGCTGGCGTCCACCCTCACTGCCATCGCCGAGGCCCATCGCCCGATCGTCCAGGCGACCGCCGATGCCCAGCGCGCACCGCTCGACTTGCGCCAGGATACCGGGCTGCAGGCAATGATCGATCGCATCGAAATCCTGCGCGACGATGCCGATTCGCGCGACACGCGCATCCGGCTGGTTCCCGATGCGCTTGGCGCGGTGGATGTCGCGGTGCGCAAGCATGGCGACACGCTGCACGTCCATTTCGCCGCCGAAAACGCCGCGACCCGCACGCTGCTGAACGACGCGCAACCGCGCCTGGCCGAACTGGCCGAGGCACGCGGCGTGCGCATCGCCCAGTCGAGCGTCGACAGCGGTGGCAACGGCACCGGGCGCCAGCCGCATCAGCCCGCGCCGGTTCTGGCGGCCGCCCCGGCACGTATCAGACCGGCTGTCGATACCGAAACCAACACCGATCAACGCATCGCTTGAGCTGAAGGAACAGGAAAATGAGCGACCCGGTAGAAGATGAGAAAGCGCCCAAGAAAAAGGGCGGATTGATGAAGAAGTTGATGCTCGGCTTCGGTCTGCTCGTGCTGGTCGGCGGCGGTGTTGGTGCGGGGCTTTATGCCTCGGGCTCGGGCCTGTTCGGCGGCGCTGCACATGTCGAAAGCGAGGCAAGCGGCCCGCGACTGGTCCCAAAGAGCGAGCAGAAACGTGGCGGCGGAGCCGCCGGCGAGGGTGGTGAAGGCGGCGCAAGCCATGGCAAGACACCTCCCAAGGGGTCGGGCGGCGACAAGTTCGCGTCCAATTATTATGCGATGGAGAAGGAGTTTACCTCCAACCTCCAGGACAGCGTCCATTTCGTCCAGGTCGGCATCGCCATCTCGACGCCCTATGACGATACGGTCATCGACAATCTGAAAACCAACGAGATCGCAGTGCGCTCCGCGATCCTGATGACGCTCGGCGATACGTCGGAGGATCAGGTCTTCACGGTCGAGGGCAAGACCCTGTTGCAGCGCAAATTGGCCAAGGCGATCAACGACACGCTTAAGGAAAAAGAAGGTTTTGGCGGCGTTGGTAACGTCTACTTTACCAATTTTGTTGTTCAGTGAACGGCGATGGTTAACGACACTTCACCAAACGCGACGGATCGGCGGGAACGACCCCGGCAGCAGGCGGATCACGCCACGCTCGGGGTCGCGAACATCAACCCGTTCGGCGACCTGCACACACTGCAGCATCTGTCCGCGCGCCTCGCGCGGTCGCTGCGCGGCGTGTTCGAGCCGCTGCTGCGTCGTGAAGTGCGTGTCTTCGCCGAACCTTTGGTGGTGCAGCGCTTCGCCGATTACCGCGCCGAGCGTCCGGACGGGCTGACGGCCTGGCTGCCGCTCGCCATGGTGCCCGCCGGAGCGCCCGCCACCGGCAACATGCTCGCGGTGCTCGATGGGCGCTTCGTGATGGAATTGCTCGACCTGTTCTTCGGCGGCACCGGCGCGGTGTACGACCTGCCAGCCGAATTCACGCCCGCCGCCGAGGCGATGATCGGGCGGCTCGGCACGATGCTCGCCACCCCGCTCAAGACTGCCTGGGAACCGCTTACGCGGATCGATTTCGTTCCGGCGCATGTCGAGGCGAACCCGGCGCTGATTCAGGGGCTGGAAAGCGACGATCCCGTCGTCGTGACCCGCTTCGGCATCGGGTCGGGCAATGCCAAGCCGGTGTTCCTCGACCTGGTCTATCCGGTCGCGACGCTGAAGCCGCATACGCCGTCATTGACCGGCAAGGTGCACGCCAAGACCGCCGCACCCGACCCGGCCTGGCGCACTGGCCTGACGCGTGCGGTGATGGGCGTGAAATTTCCGGTCCGCTCGGTCCTGGCCGAGCCGATGGTCTCGCTCAACCTGCTGATGGATTTGAAGCCCGGCGACGTCATCCCGATCAGCTTCGGCGCGGAAGTGCCGGTGATGGTCGGCGGCGACCGGCTCGGCTTCGGCACCGTCGGCACGTCGAACGGCAAGGCCGCGATCAAACTCAATTCGATCACCCGTGAACTCGAGGATTTCCAATGAACGACATGACCGGTGGAGTTCCGGTCGACGCCTCGCTCGCTGCCAATTTCCGGCTGCTGCAGGATGTCGACGTCAAGCTGACCGTTGAGATCGGTTCGACTCAGCTGACCTTGCGCGAGCTGCTCGCGCTCGGCGAATCGAGCGTGATCGAGCTCGACCGCCAAGCCAATGAGCTGCTCGACGTGTTCGTCAACGGCACGCTGATCGGCCGCGGTGAAGTGGTCACGGTCGGTGACCGCTTCGGCGTGCGCATGACCGAACTGGTGTCCCCCGAGAAGCGGGCCTGACCGGTCATGATGTGGTCCTATATCCTGAAACTCGTCGTGCTGCTGCCGCTCGTCTGCGGCCTGATGATCGGTTGCCTCTATCTGTGGCGCAAGCTTGAGTCGCGCATGCCGGGCCAGCCCGCCAACCGGATGCTCAAGGTGCAGGAGACGATGATGATCTCCCCCGGCCTGCGCATGGCGGTGCTCGAGTTCGAGGGGCGCAAGCTGCTCGTCTCGGTCGGCCGGGGCGGCGTCAACCTGATCGACAAGATCGAACCGAAATGAGCGGCCCCGTGATCCGCCGCGTCCGTCAGGACGGCCCGACGCTGTTCCGCGGCGCGCAGCCCAAACGCATGGATGCAGGCATGGGCGCGGGTGGCAAGATCCTGCTGGTCGTCCTCGGCATCATCTTCGCATTGCTTATCGCGCACCCGGCATTCGCCCAGGTTGCGCCTGCGGTGACCCCGCCGGCAGCCCCTGGCGCCGGAGACGCGATCGACCGCGCACTGGGCGATCTCGGCGGCGGCGACGCGCCGATGGCGCTGTCGCTGCAAGTCCTCATCATCATGGGGCTGCTGTCGATCCTACCCGGCATCCTGCTGATGATGACCAGCTTCACGCGGATCATCATCGTATTGGCGATCCTGCGCCAGGCGCTTGGTTTGCAGCAGACCCCGCCCAACCAGGTGCTGATCGGCCTGTCGCTGTTCCTCAGCTTTTTCATCATGGCACCGGTGATCAACACCATGAACACCACCGCGATCCAGCCCTATTCGGAGGGCAAGATCGGCGCGACCGAGATGATCAAGACCGCCGGCGTCCCGCTGCACGACTTCATGGTCAAGCAGACCCGGGTCAAGGACATCACCATGTTCTCCGGCATCGCCAAGACCGGTCCCTATGCCAAGCCGGCCGATATTCCCTTCTCGGTCCTGCTGCCGTCGTTCGTGACCAGCGAGTTGAAGACCGCATTCCAGATCGGCTTCCTGATCTTTCTGCCGTTCATCGTCATCGACCTGGTCGTGGCGACCGTGCTTATGTCGCTCGGCATGATGATGCTGTCGCCGACGATCATCTCGCTGCCGTTCAAATTGCTGCTGTTCGTGCTCGTCGATGGATGGGCGTTGACGATGGGATCGCTCGCCAACAGTTTCGTGAGTTAGCGGGGCTGTGGACGCGCAATATTTCCTCACCGTCGCGAACGAGACGATGTGGGTGCTGGCGCTCGCCGCCGCACCGATCCTGATCCCGGCGCTGCTCGCGGGTCTGATCCTTGGCATGATCCAGGCGGCGACGTCTATCAACGAACAGACCTTGTCGTTCGTCCCCAAGCTGATCGTCGTCGCGATCTCGATCCTGGTGTTCGGCAGCCTGATCCTCGGACTGCTGAGTGATTTCACCATCAGCATCTTCGAGCGAATTCCCGACCTCGTACGATGAGCGTGCTGGACAGATGAGCGTCTTGGGTTTCGGCCTCTCGATCGAGCCACAGCTCTGGGCTCTGGTCTTCGTCATGGTGCGGATCGGTGCAGCGTTCATCGCTGCACCGGTGTTCGGCGCGGTGTCGGTGCCGGTGATGGTCCGAGTGACCTTGTCGGCAGCGATCGGCTTCCTCGTCCTTGGCACGCATCAGGTGGTGCCCCCCGCCCAGGTTTTTTCCGCCGCCACCATACTCGCCATCGCCGCCGAGGCCCTGGTCGGGCTGGCAATGGGCTTCGTGCTGCAGATCGCCTTTGCAGCACCAATGCTGGCGAGCGAAGTGATCGGCATTTCAATGGGCATCGGTTTCGCCAATGCGATCGATCCGCAGAACGGCCGGTCGAGCCCCGCACTCGGCCAGTTCTTCTCGATCATGCTCACCCTGCTGTTCCTATCGGTCAACGGGCACCTCGTGCTGGTCGAGATGATCGTCAAAAGCTATGACGTGATGCCGGTCGGCGCAGCGTGGATGGGCGCCGAGCAATTGAAGGGCATTGCCTTTTTCGGCGGCTATACGTTCCTGGCCGGGCTGCTGCTCGCGCTGCCGGTCGGCTTCCTGCTGCTGTGCCTCAACCTGGTCGTCGGCATGCTGTCGCGCTCCGCGCCCGCGCTCAACCTGTTCGCGGTCGGCCTGCCCGCCAGCCTCGCGGTCGGCGTCATTGCGCTCGCCATGGCCTTTCCGGCGATGGGCGATTACATGCTCGTCATCATCCGCGAGGCCCTTGCCGCGACGCAGAACCTGGTGCTCGGCTGATGGCTGAGGAATTCGGCGACAAGACAGAAGCACCAACCGCGAAGCGCAAACGCGATGCGGCCGAACAGGGCGACATTCTTCGTTCGCGCGAATTCGCCACCGCCCTGGTGGTGATGGCCGGCTGCGCCTGGCTTTCGCTGTTCGGTCCCTCACTGGTCGCCGCATGCAAGGCAGTGATGACCTCCAGCTTTCAGTTCGGCCGCGGTGATGTCGACGATTTCGAACCGTTCCGCCCGATCATGGCGTCGGGCTGGAAGCTCGCACCGTCCTTGATCTCGCTGTTCGTCATCACGCTCGGCGCGGCGATCCTCAGCCAGCTCGGGCTCGGCTCGCTCAACTTCAACGGCAAGCTGCTCGCCCCCAAGGCCGGTCGGATCAATCCGGCATCGGGGCTGAAGCGCATCTTCGGTCCGCAGGGCTGGATCGAACTCGGCAAGTCGCTGCTCAAGATCCTCCTGCTCGGCTCGATCGGCAGCTATATGCTGTGGTCGTCGTCGAAGATGATGATCGGGTTGGTCTCGTCCGATATCGAGGCGGCGACCAGCACGCTTGGCGGCACGCTGATGGGCATTCTCTTCGCGATGGCGGCAGGATTGCTGATCATCGCCGGGATCGACGTACCGATCCAGCTGATCCGGCTGCTCAACAAATTGCGCATGACCAAGCAGGCGGTGAAGGACGAGCATAAGGAAGCCGAAGGGTCGCCCGAAGCCAAGGGCGCGATCCGCCAGCGCCAGCGCGAAATGATGCGCCGTGGCACGCGCAAGGCCGTGGCCGAGGCGCATGTCGTGCTGACCAACCCGACGCATTTCGCGGTCGCGCTGCGCTACGACCGCGAGAATGACCAGGTGCCGGTGGTGGTCGCCAAGGGGCGCGGCGCGCTGGCGCTGGCGATCCGCGAAATTGCCGCCGAGAACAAGGTGCCAGTGCTCGAATATCCCGCGGTCGCCCGCGCCGTTTATTATACCAGCCGGGAGGGACAGGAGGTCCGCGACGACCTGTATCTCGCGATTGCGACGATCCTGGCCTTTGTGTTCGGCGTCAACGTCGCCGCCGGGGGCAGCGCTCCGCCGGTCGCGGTGCCGCCGACCGCGCGATTCGACGAAAATGGGGTCAAACAGGGCTAAAGATTCATCGGCTTCGGTCGTTGTTACAGGGGAGCGGGAGGAATATCATGGCCGACACTTCGATCACTTCCGCACTCGGCGCCGGTTCGGGCGTTGATATCAAGGCGCTGGTGGCGTCGCTGGTCGATGCACAATTCGCCAACAAGACCAAGCAGCTGACCGCCAAGTCCGATGCGCTGACCAAGCAGATCTCGGGCGTCTCGACCCTGAAGAGCGGCATTACCGGCTTTTCCAGCGCGCTCGCCGCGCTGGCCAAGGGCGGCACGCTGGCAACCGCCCCGACCAGTTCCAACAGCAACATCCTGAAGGTCAGCGGCATGTCCGGGGCGAAGCTCGCCGGCCTGTCCGCTTCGATCGAGGTGCGCCAGCTGGCCTCCGCACAGGTCGCTACCAGCCCCGCAGTCGCCAGCCCGATCACGGCGGTGGGCCAAGGCAGCTTCACGCTGACCTTCGGCAAGGCGACCGTCGTCGATGGCGCGATGACCGACTTCCCCGCCGGCGCCGGCACCCCGATCACGATTCCGATCACCGCCGGCAATTCAGGCCTGAGCGGCATCGCGCGATCGATCAATGCCGCCAATGCCGGCGTCACCGCGACCGTGCTGACCGACGCCAATGGCTCGCGGCTGAGCATCAAGAGCGCGACCGGCGAGGCCAAGGCCTTCACCCTGACTGCGACCGAGGACCCGGCCGCGCCCGGCCTGTCCTCGCTCAATGTGGGTCCCGGCGCGACCGGCACGACGATCGGCTCGGTCGCGAAGGACGCAATCGTCGCGGTCGATGGCGTCGCGCTGCAGCGGCCGACCAACAGCATTACCGACCTGATCCCGGGCGTGAAGCTCGACCTGCTCAGCGCCGCCGTCGGCACGACCGTGACGCTTGGCACCAGTGCGCCGACTGCGGCACTGTCCCAGGCGGTCAATGATTTCGTCGAGACGTTCAATCAGCTCGGATCGGTCCTCAAGGAGCAGACCGACCCGGCCACCGGCGCACTGAAAAGCGATTCCGCGACCTCGACGCTGGCGCGATCGATGCGCCAGTTGACCCTGACCCCGCTGCTGACCGGCGCGCCCGCCGGCGTGCCCACGACATTAGCCGAGATCGGGGTGCAGACCAACCGCGACGGCACGTTGTCGGTCAACGCCGCGCGGCTGACCGAGGCGCTGACGAAATGGCCCGATACGGTCGAGGCGATGTTTGCCGACGGCAAGGGCGCATCGGGCAACGGCCTGTCGGCGGCGCTGACCACCATTTCCAACACCGCGATCGACACCAAGGTCGGGCTCGGCGCAAGCACGACCCGATATACCAAGGCGCAGGCCGACCTGGCTGACGACCAGAGCGACCTGACCGACGCCGAGGCAGTGATGACCAAGCGGCTGACCCAGCAATATGGCGCGATGGATGCGCGCGTCGCTGCGTATAAATCCACGCTCACCTTCCTGCAGCAGCAGGTGGCCGCCTGGAACAGCAGCAAATAATGTACGCCACCGCACTGGGTCGTGACCCCGAATCCACCTATCGCCAGATCGACATTGCGGGACGTACGGCGGAAGCCGACGGGCCGGCGCTGGTGCAATTGCTCTATGAGGAGTTGATCCGCGCGCTTGGTGCCGCAGCCTGGGCGGCGGAGAATCGCCAGTTTCGTATCAAGAGCGAGAAGGTCACCCGTGCCACCGCGATCCTGTTCGCGCTCGAGGCCGGACTCGATTTCGAAGCCGGCGGCACCGTCGCCACGGCGCTCGCCCAACTCTATGGCAGCGCGCGGCGCACTGTGGTCGAGGCCAGCATCGGCCATGATCCCACGCCATTTCGCGATATCGCGGCCAGCCTGACCGAAATCGCGCAAGCCTGGCGCGAGGCGCGTGCGGCCTGATCGTTTCGGGTGCGTTAACCAAATAATGACCGCCCCGGACTAGCGTCCCCGCATCACCAGTGGGGACCGACCATGGAGCTATTCGAACAATCGGGCATGCCACCACGGCACGGGCCGGTCCGCACCATATTGGCGGTCGATGACAGCCGCACCAATCTCGGCGTGATCGGTCGGCGACTCGCCCATCTCGGCTATCTGACTGCGCTCAGCGACAATGGCGCCGAAGCGCTCGACCTGATCGCCGCACGCGGGTTCGACCTGGTTCTGCTCGACATGGTTATGCCCCATATGTCCGGCATCGCCGTGCTGCACGAGATTCGCGGCAATCCTGAAACGCGCGACTTGCCAGTGATCATGCTCACCGGCCGCAGCGACCCCGCCGCCGCGGTCGAGGCTCTGGCGGCCGGTGCCGACGATCATGTCGCCAAACCCTTCGCCTTCGAAGTCCTCGCCGCGCGGATCGAGCGCACGCTCGCCCAGGCCCGGCGAATCAACGAACTGAAGAAATCCAATGCGGCGCTCGATGCACGCATTGCTGCGCGGGCAATGGAATTGGGCGAAGCGCGGTCCGAACTGGCCGAGACACGCGCCGACCGGATGCGGCTGATCGCGTCGATCCAGGCGCTCAACGATCAGGTCGAGCGGTTAAACCTGAACGGCTAGAATGAAGTTGAAGTAGCGGAATCTCCTTCTTCCGTTCGCTCCGAACGGAGAGTGGTGGCTCGAATTCGTCCTAGGCGAGCCTCAGGTTCACCGACAGGCCCGCACCAAGATCGTCCGGCAGGGCGGCACATTCGATCCGCGCCGCATCCGCCCGTGCCCGACTGAGGATCGCCACGGGCACATCGGCGCGGTGAAAGATGCGATCGGCGAGCGCCAGCGTCCGAGCCTGACGCAGAGTGAGGTCATCGGCATCGCTCGAGGTCAGCACGATCTCGATCAATCCGGATGGGCGCGCGTCCAGCCCTGCCCCAATCCACGCGTCAACCGCATCCCCATCCGCCTGCAGCGGATCAAGCGCGCTTCCTTCGGCTAACGCGCTGCCCAGTGCACGACGGCGATCGCCCTGATCGGGATAGCTGCGCCGAATCGCATCGCGCCCGGCAAACAGCGCCGTCGCCAACCGGCCCAGGCTGGCGGGAAGCAGTACCTCCAGCCGCTGGCGCAGCGCCGCCGCCAGCCCCGCCGAAGCCCCACCGGTGCCGATCGCAACCAGCACCGGATCGCGGTCGATGATCGCCGGCAAGGTGAAATCGCACCATTCGGGTCGGTCGACCGCATTGATCAGCACCCCACGGACACGCAACCGATCGACCACCGCCCGGGCTTCGCTTTCATCCGCAATCGCGACGATCGCCATTGCAGCCACACTTTCCTCGCCAACGACCAGGGCGCCGGCGCGTTCTAGCAACCGCCGCTTCGCCATCGCCGCTTCGCCGTCGCCAAGCAGGATCACTGGCCGGCCTGCCAGCCGCACAAACAGCGGCAGGCTGTGCCAGGTCATCCCCCAACCTCATCGGTTCGGAGCCATTCGGGCAGATGTTCGGCCGCCAGGATGGTTTCAGGCTGGATACGGTCGGCAACCACCGCGAAGCGATCGCCATCGACCAGTACTTCGGGCACCAGGGCACGGCTGTTATAGGTGCTCGCCATCGTCGCGCCATAAGCGCCGGCGCCAAGGAATACCGCTAGGTCGCCCGAATGGACCGCATCGATCTCCCGACCCATCGCGAAGGTATCGCCGCTCTCGCACACGGGGCCCGCGATATTGGCGGTCATGCGATCGCCATTGGGGTGCACCGCCGCGAAGTCATGCCAGGCATCATACAGAGCGGGGCGGGCCAGGTCGTTCATCGCCGCATCGACGATGACATAGGGGTTGATCACCCCCGGCTTGACCCAGATCACCTTGGTCAGCAGCACGCCGGCATTGGCTGCGATCAGGCGCCCGGGCTCGAACATCAGCTCGACATCCCAGTCCCTGGTCACGCGAGCGACCATCGCGCCATAATCAGCCGCGCTTGGCGGTACATCGCCCGCCTTGTAGATCACGCCGAGACCACCGCCGAGATCGACACGGGTGATGAAATGGCCGAATTTGCGCAGCTCGGCGATCAGCTTGCCGATCCGGGTATAGGCCGCCTCGAGCGGCGCGAGATCGAGCAGCTGGCTGCCGATATGGATCGCGATGCCATGCAAGGCGAGGCCGTCGAGCTCGGCAAGCCGGCCATACATTTCGACCGCCTGGTCGATCGGCACGCCGAACTTGTTCTCCTTGCGCCCGGTCGAAATCTTGGCATGCGTGCCGGCATCCACGTCCGGGTTGACGCGCAGCGTCGCCGGCGCGCGCATGCCGCGCGCATGGGCAAGCGCAGCAAGCACTTCGCCCTCTTCCTCGAGCTCGAGATTGAACTGGCCGATCCCGGCATCGAGCGCGGCGGTTAACTCCTCACGAGTCTTGCCGACGCCCGAGAACACAATGTCCTTGGCCGGCACGCCACCAGCCAGCGCGCGCATCATCTCGCCACCCGAGACGACATCTGCGCCATAGCCTTCATTGGCAAGCACGCGCAGCACGGCAAGATTGGGATTCGCCTTGATCGCATAAGCGAGATGAATTCGAGTGACGCCCGCCCCGATCAGCCCCTCGCGAAAGGCGCGCGCATGGCGCTGGAATGCGGCGGTCGAATAGACATAGACCGGCGTACCTACCGCATCGGCAATCGTAGGGAGCGGCACGCCTTCGACATGGAGCGTGCCGTTCACGGCGGTAAAATTTTCCATCAGTGAAATGCCATCAATTCGAGGGAGTCATTTAATTCGACGGGGGAAGGTCGAACTCGTCGCTGCGTCGCTGGTCCGAGCTTTTGAGCAATTCATCGCTGCGCTCGGGCCGGGTCTGATTGCCCGGAATGAGCAAGTCCTTGGCGGTCGGTGTCGATTTCACGCCATAAGGCGCGACGGGCAGCGTCTTGCCCGGCGCGGGTTCCAGCCCTCGCGAGGCGCCACACCCCGCAAGCATCAGCGCCAGCAATGCAATCGCAGCTTTCATCGTCCGTCTCCTTCACGCGCCGCCACGATCGCCGCACGCACCCGGGCCGGCGCGGTACCGCCAAAGCTGGTCCGGCTGGCGACCGAGGCGTCGACACTCAGCACGTCATAGACCCGCGCGTCGATTCGCGCATCGATTGCCTGCAGATCGGCGATCGGCAGCTTGTCGAGCGCCACGCCAAGCTGCTCGGCACGCTTCACTGCGCTGCCGGTGATATGATGCGCTTCGCGGAACGGGATACCCCCCTCGCGCACCAGCCAGTCCGCGAGATCGGTCGCGGTCGAGAAGCCGGCTTCCGCCGCGCCGCGCATGCGATCGGTGCGGAAAGTCGCGCTGTCGACCATACCGGTCATCGCTGCGATCGACAGGCCGAGCAGGTCATGCGCCTCGAACACCGGCGGTTTATCGTCCTGCATGTCCTTCGAATAAGCGAGCGGCAAGCCCTTCATAGTGATCATCAGCGCGGTCAGGCAGCCGATGATTCGGCCCGAATGGCCGCGCACCAGCTCTGCCGCATCGGGATTGCGCTTCTGCGGCATGATCGACGAGCCCGTCGACCATTGATCGCTGAGCGAAACGAAGCCGAAAGGCTGCGACGCCCACAGAATGAATTCCTCGGCGAGCCGCGACAGATGCAGCGCGCATTGCGCGGCGGCAGTCAGATACTCGATCGCGAAGTCGCGGTCACTGACCCCATCAAGCGAATTGCGTGTCGGCCCGTCGAAACCGAGCGCCGCCGCCGTTGCGTCGCGGTCGATCGGGAATCCCGTTCCGGCCAGCGCCGCCGAGCCCAACGGGCTGCGGTTCAACCGCGCGCGCGCATCGACGAAGCGCCCGCGGTCGCGCGCGATCATTTCATAATAAGCCATCAGATGATGGCCAAGCGTCACCGGCTGCGCGCTTTGCAAATGGGTGAAGCCAGGCATGACACTGTCGGCATGCTCCTCTGCGCGCGTCAGCAAAGCATGCTGGAACCCCGCCAATGCCGCTTCGACCTGGTCGATCGCATCGCGCACCCAGAGGCGGAAATCAGTCGCGACCTGATCGTTGCGCGAGCGCGCGGTGTGCAGCCGACCCGCGACCGGGCCGATCAGCGCAGCGAGCTTCGCCTCGGTCTGCATATGGATGTCTTCAAGCGTCAGGTCTTCGGGCACGCCATTGGCTTCGTAGTCCGCTGCGACCTGGTCGAGCCCAGCGGAAATCGCCGCCGCGTCCTCGATCGAAACGATGCCCTGCTTGCCCAGCATCGCGACATGCGCCCTGGAACCGGCGACATCCTGCCGCCACAGCCGCTTGTCGAACGGGATCGAGGCATTTATCTCGCGCATCACCGCCGCGGGGCCCTCGGCAAAACGCCCGCCCCACATCGCATTGGAACCTGTCATGTCGCTGCGCTCGACGATCATATGTCTCCTGGGAGCCGGCCTGCTGGTCGGCGGTTGCGATAGGCAAGACTCGGGCGCGGAGCAAGCGAACGCCGTAACGGCGGTAAATACAGTGACCTCATCGGGCGCGACAATGCCAGCAGCAGACGCGCCGAAAGAGGGCGAGAAGGTGATCGTCGACACGATCGGTACGCTGGACCGCAGTCATAAGGGTGAAAAAGCGCCCACTGTGTCGTTCAAGACGCTTGCAGGTGCCACGACCTCGATCGCCGATTTTTCGGGCAAGCCCGTGCTGCTCAATCTGTGGGCGACCTGGTGCGGCCCCTGCATCGCCGAGATGCCCACGCTCGACATCATCGCCGGACGGATGACGGTGGTCGCGGTCAGCCAGGATCTCGAAGGGGCCGCGAAGGTCACGCCCTTCTTCGCAAAGACCGGGGTGAAGAACCTCAAACCCTATCTCGACCCCGATGTCGGGCTCAGCACCGCCTATCAGACCAGCTTGCCGACCAGCATCCTGTATGATTCGTCGGGCAAGGAAGTGTGGCGCATGGTCGGCGGGATGGACTGGACGTCGGAGACCGCGAAGCAATTGCTGGCCGAAGCGGCCTAGGTGCCGCGTCGGGCTACCGCTCCTCAACCACTCCTGCTTTGGAGTCAGCGACCAGCCATCTCGCCGCGTTCAAGATGCAAGCGAAGCGCCGCGTGATAGTCCGTCAGGAAGGCGGAATCGTCACCGTCATTGGGTAAACCCGCCTTGCGCCGGATCATTTCGGCGACAGTGGTCACCTCCTCTTCACTGCCGCGGCGCAGCACGTCTTCGAGCTTCTGCAGTTGATGGGCGCCGTACATAGTGAGCGCCGCCGCGCTGAACACACGGCGTGGCCGACCCGCGCTGCTCGCGAGAATATCCGATTTGCTGTCGCGCCGCCGGCCGACCAGCAGCCCGCGTTCGAGATGCTCGCAAAGGGCTGCGTAATAATCCGACAGAAAGGCATAATCGTCGCCGTCATAAGGCAAGCCCGCCTTGCGCCGAATCGTCTCGGCGACAGTCGCCACGGCATCGTCGCGACCGCGCCGCAGCACATCCTCGAGCGTCTGCAGTTCATAGACGCCGTACAAGTTGAGCGCCGACGCGCTGAAGGTCCGGCGTGGCTGCGCCGGCTGATGCGCGGCCAGATCGGCGCCAAGTTTCTGACGCGCCACTCGCACCACCCAGGTCCCGGCGAGCAAGTCACCGACGCGGAGCCGGTCGCGATTCATCAGCGGGAAGAACAGGAAGATACTGCTCCACAGCAGCGCAAAGATCACCAGAAACGCATCCGCCGTCCCTTGCGCGGTTTGATAGCCAAGGAACGACAAGGGCAGGAATATCTCGATCTCGCGCATCGCATTGCGCGCGATCACCGCGCCACCGGTCAGTTGCGCGCCGTCCCGCGCCACTACGCGCAGGCCCATCACGCGCTTGCCCGGCGTAGCGCCGCGCCCGCCCATTTCGAACATGACGAACCAGCCATTGCGCAGCACGAAGAAGCCGATCAGCCAGAGGATCGCGAAGATCTCCGCCGCTCCGGCGCCACGCATCAATAAGCCGATGGCGATCGTCATCACGATCAGCGTCCCGACAATGATCAGCCCATCGAGCAGGAAGGCACCGGCACGCGTCCCCGCGCTGCCAAGTTCGAGCTTCAGATCGACGCCTTCGGGCGTCACGAAACGCCGGCGCAGCGGATCGGCGCCCCCCGTTTTCCTAGCCATCGACGCTCTCGCTGCGGCGCGGCAGATAGAAATACAAGACCCAGCCGACCAGCATTGCCACGCCGATACCATAGCGCGTCAGATCGTCATTGATGGTCTGGCGCCCGACCCCTTCGAGCAGCCCCGCGACCATCAGCATCACGACCGTTCCGCCCATCACCAGCGCGCCAGTGCGTCCGGCATCGATCGCCGAATCCGCGCGCGAGCGGCGTCCGGGAAAGGCGATCGCCGTGCCGATCCGGAACCCCGCCGCCCCGGCCAGGACGATCGCGAAAATCTCCGTCGTTCCATGGATGATCAGCCAGCCACCCAGCGCATAGCCCAGCCCTTTTGCGGCGTAGAGCGCGATAAAGGCGCCGAGCATCAACCCGTTATAGAGGATCAGCAGCACCGTCGGCACCGCAAAGGCGAAACCAAGCGCAAAGGAGAAGACCGCGATCTGCGCATTATGAGTGAACAGGAAGGTCGCGAACACCGCCAACGAATCCTTCTGGTCGGCATAGAGCACCGCCTTCAGGGTCTCGGCCGAAGCCGACGGATCCCGCCCGCCGGCCAGGCCGCCCGGAATGATGCCGTAAAACCAGCTCGGCTCATTCTTGACGAGCAGATAGCCGACGATCGTCCCCGCCAGGGTCAGCAACAGGCTGACCAGGGTTTCACGCCACAGCGATTGCACCGCACGCGGCCAGCCGCGCGCGAAGAACTGGCCAAGTTGTCGCCAGGCCGAGGTCGGCACGCCGTAGAGCTGGAAATAGGCACGGGTACAAAGCTGTTCGAGATAGACGATCAGCGCATTGTCGAGCGATGTCTCACGCGCCACCGATAGCGAGGACAGGGTCGCGCGATAGAGCAGTGGCAAGGCGAGCAGTTCGTCGTCGCTGAGCCGCCGCAACGAGCGTTTCTCGATCAGCGTGACCAGCGCATCGAGCTGTTCCCATTCGGCCTCATGCGCGGCGCGGAAACGGCTGGCATTGACCAGCACCGGCTGGGCTTCGACGAGTGCGCTCACAGCAGGTTGCGCCGCTTCAGGTCGATATAGCCGCTCACCAGCCGGTCTCCCACGCGATCATATTCGCTTTCGACGATATGCACGCCGAGATGACGCAGCCGGGTCAGCACGAGCAGCCGGTCACGCAGCAACGCCGCGGCAGTGACCGCACGGGTCACATCGGCCGGAGTCCGCGGGCGTGCGCCGGTGAGCGCTTCGAGTTCCTCATCGCGCAGCACCACGACCATCAGCAAATGCTTTTCGACCAGGCGCGCAGCGGCACGGACCATGAACTCCGCCGAGGTCAGGTCAGTGAATTCAGTGAACAGCACAATCATCGAGCGCCGCGTCAGGCGCTGCGCAAGCGTGGTCAACGCGAAGGTGTAATTGGTCTCATCCTCGGAATAGTCGATCCCCGCGGCGAGGCGCTGCAGCTCGCTGAAACCGCCCGCGCCGGAGATCAGCCCGCTGGCGATGCGCGGGCGCGAATCGAAGGCATGGAGCGCGACCCGGTCGCCGAGCTTCAGCGCCACCCAGGCGGTCAGGAGCATCGCCGCCACGGCGCGGTCGACGCGCGGCAGCCCGGCGACCGGTTCCGACATTTGCCGCCCAGCATCGACCGCGAAGACGATCTGGTTGTTGCGTTCGGTGCGGAATTCCTTGGCGTGGAGCTTCTGGTGGCGTGCCGATTGCTTCCAGTCGATCGCGCGCCGATCCATGCCGGAATGGAATTCGACCAGCGATTCGAACTCGGCACCGTCGCCACGGTCGATTTGCGCGATCAGGCCCTGCAGTGCGTGGCGCTGGAAGATCTGCGCGCCGCGCTCGCGCACCGGGCGCACATCGGGCAGGATGCGCATCGCTGCGGTCTGCGCGATGCGGCGCTGCTTCCACACCAATCTGAAGCCACCTTTCCAGCGCAGCCACAGCGTGTCGAGCCGCGCGGTGCCGCGCCGGATCGCCGTGAGCGGGAGGGGCGCCAGGCCGGCCTTCCCGACGATCGCCAGGAGAAGCCGGTCGTCTACCGCCGGTACGAGCAACGGATCGTTGCCGACCGCCACTTCGACGCGTCCGGGAGCGGACGATCCAGTGAACATCACGCGGATCGTCGCGTCGATCGTCGCCCCGACGCTGGCCGATTTCGGCAATTCGAGCGTCGCATTGCCCTGCCCCGGTCGCAGCCCCAGCAGCGCATCGAGTGCGGTGAGCAACAGCACCGCGCCGGGCCAGGCCAGGCCGGCATACCAGCTGCCTGGCAGGAACACGGCGACAAGCAACGCGAACGGCGCACCGGCCGCTGCGAGCAGGATCGCCATGCGCGTCGGATAGATCAACGCGGCGCCTCGATCGCCTCGATGATGCCGTGCACCACATCCTCGATCGCGCGTCCGTCGATCTCGGCGGCGGGCGACAGGATCAGCCGGTGACGCAGCAGCGGCGGCGCGAGGGTCTTGACGTCGTCGGGAATGACGAAGTCGCGCCCGTCGAGCGCGGCGCGCGCGCGCGCCGCGCCGGCCAGCATCGCCCCGGCACGCGGCGAAGCGCCGCTTTCCAGATCGGCCACGTCGCGCGTGCCGCGAATCAATGCGGCGATATAGTCGATCACCTCATCGACCAGCTTCACGCCGGCGACTGCCGTGATCGCCGCCTGAATCGTCGCGGCGCTGCCCTTTGCTTCAACACCCCAATTCTCCGGCGACATCGCCGAAGGCCGCGCGCCATGCGTGGCGATGATGCGGCGCTCCTCCGCCGCGCTGGGATAATCGACCGTCTGTTTGAACAGGAAGCGGTCGAGCTGCGCTTCGGGCAGCGGATAGACCCCCTGTTGCTCGATCGGGTTCTGCGTCGCGACGACCATGAAGTGATCGCAGAGCGCCAGGCTTTCGCCGTCGATCGTCACGGTGCGTTCCTGCATCGCCTCCAGCAGTGCCGCCTGGGTCTTGGGCGGGGTGCGGTTTATCTCATCGGCGAGCAGCAGATCGGTGAAGATCGGACCTCGCGTCAGGGTGAAGGTCGAGGTCTGGAAATTGAACAGGTTCGCGCCGATGATGTCGCCCGGCATCAAATCGGGAGTGAACTGGATCCGCCCGAAATCCAGCCCGACCGCGCGCGCGAAGCTGTGCGCAAGCAGGGTCTTGGCCGTGCCCGGCGGCCCTTCGAGCAGGATATGCCCGCCGGCGAACAGCGCGACGAGCATCAGTTCGACCGTCGCTTCCTGCCCGACGACGGCCTTGCCGACTTCCGCGCGGATCTGTGCGGCCAATGCCTGCACGTCTTCCATCGTCACCCGTTCTTCTCCCCTTGCCAGTCATGGAGTGCCTGCGCGGCGGCAAGCAGCGCGCGCCTGTCGTCGGCGGTTTCGGCAGCGCGCGCGAGGTCGCTGAACGTCCCGCGTCCGCCGAGCTTATCGAGATAGGCGTCGAGCGCCGCATCGCGCAACCGCGCAGGCACGCCAAAGGCAGCGATGGCGCGTTCGCGGATGACCTGCACATAGCGCCCGCCAAGCATCGCTTCGCGCCTGGCCTTGCGCACCAGGGCCGCGGTATTGTCCACCAGCGCCGCCTTGCCGAAAGCGATCGCGCGCGGGCGACGTTGCGGCGGGCCGAACCGGCCAAACGCGTAGAGGCCGGCCAGCAGCAAGACAGCGGCGATCGCCAGCGTCATGGCGAGAAAGGGCGGCGCGAAGATAAGCTTGAGCGGGCTCGGGCTATGCCCAAGACCATTGAGTGTGACGTCGAACGCAATGCCATCGGCGTCGGTATCGCTGACATAATCGAGCAGAGCGAGCGCGGCCTGCGCCTGGTTCGCATCCTTCATGCCGCGGTTCGACAGCAAGTCGGGATCGGCAAGCACGTACAGGCTGGTGCCGATCTGGCCGAGCACGATCCGCCCCGCGCCATCGGTGATCACGGGGCGCAGGTTCGCGCCGGCAATGGTCTGCAGCGGCCGCGGCGCGGTGAAGCGAGCCGGGGCATCGGTCTGCGCATCGATCATCGTATCCGACACGATCAGCGGCGCCCCGCCGCTGGGATGGCGGGAAACGGTCAGTTCATTGCCCGGGGCCAGGACCCCCTCGGGAACGCCGCGCGGGAACAGGCCGACATAACGCACCCAGCCAGTGACATCGGGATCGGCCTGGATGTCCCATTTCGGCAAGATCATCAGTGTCTGCTTGTCGGTCCGTCCCTGGATCGGCACGCTGACATTGGTCTTGCCGTCAGGCGGCGAAAGGATGACGAGATCCTCGGTTTCGAAATCGGAATCGTCGCGGATGATACGCGGATGACGACCGGTTGCCTCGGCCAGACGATACAGGCCGCTAAAGCCGACCACAGCGCGCGACAGCGCATGCGTTCCGCCAGTGCCGCCCGACCGGAGATCCGGCGCATAGGCACCGAGCACCAATGTCGCGACAAATGCCAATATACCGACGATCAGCATCAGCGCCACCGTCAAGGGCCGGAACGCGGATTCGCCGCCGCCAATCCGGCCAGTGGACGCGTCGCTCATTTCCACACCTTGGGCAAAGCGAAGTCGGCATAGGCGGTGCGCGCCTCCGACCAGTCGGTCGCGCCGACCGCCCGGCCGCCGAACAGGCTGCGTTCGACAATGCGCGCAATTCCGGTGAAGATATCGCGCGCGGTTGACGGAATGCCATCGGCGGCGGCGATATCGCGGCTCGTCAGCGCCGGGCGGAGCAAGCGCGGCCGGCGGCGGCCGATATCCTCGATACTGCGGATGAGCAGATGGTGCACCGCCTCGGCATAGCGTCCCTCAGCTGCGAGTGCATCGGCCTCACGCAGCCAGGCGCGGGCCGGTGCGGCCTCCGGCGTCCATTGCGGGTCGTCCTCGGGCAGCGCATCGGTCACCGTGCGACGGCGCCAGCGCGGCAAGCGCCACTGGCCGTAACGGACACGATCGACGATCACCCAGAGCAGCAGTGCCGCCGCGACGGCAAGGACACCCCATATCAGGATGCGCGCATAAGGGGCATCCGGCAGCAGACCGAAAAGCCAGGCGAGGCCCCGTCCGACCGGACGCAGCACCGATTCGAGCCATTCACCGAGATGAATCAGCCATGCCGGAGGCTTTGGCGGCGGTGGCGCGGCGCGCAGATCGAACTGCACTGACGGATCAGCACGCAACGCATCATGCGCCGCAGAGAAGCGGCTGGCGGCGGCTGCCGCCGCTTCTTGCGATGATGCCGATGTCACGAATATTCCCCGGGTCGCGATGAATCGCTTTCATGAACTTATCCAAAGGGATCGCGCATGCAATGAAGAAGTTCGCCAGCAAGCGGTTCGCTGTGGACAGGGCGCGCCGGGTGAGTCAGGCTATCCCACAAGGGCCGGGGCATGGCCAAAGTGCGCAATTGGGGGGTGAATCCAGATGGCGACGAACATCGCACCAATGTCGAACGAAGCGGTTTCGGTCGGGCGGATCATGAATCGCAGCTTTGCCGCGATCGGCGCCAACCCGCTGGTGATGCTCAGCATCGCCTTTCTGTTCGGTGCGCTGCCCAGCGTGATCATCGCCTATTTCAACCAGCGTCTGCAGATTTCACTGGTGGGGCAACCGAATGGCGTCCGCGACAGCGCAATCCTCACCATGGGTTCGGCGATCATCGGGCTGGTCCTGTCGATGATCGTGCAAGGCGCGCTGGTGCGCGCAACAATGGCGCACAGCGAAGGCCGGCGCGCGTCGTTCGGCGAAAGCGTGGTTGCCGGGCTGCGCGTGGTACTTCCGCTGATCGGCCTGTCGCTGATCGTCGGTTTCAGCATCGGTTTCGGCCTGCTGCTGCTGATCGTACCCGGCGTTATTCTGTATCTCATCTGGTCAGTCGCGGCTCCCGTCCTGGTCGAGGAACGCAGCGGCGTGTTCGGGGCGCTCGGCCGCAGCCGCAGCCTGACCAAGGGTGCACGGTGGAAGATCTTCGGGCTCGAGCTGATCATCCTGCTATTCTATTGGCTTACCTCGGCGCTGCTCGGCTTCGCAATAGGCATCACCAACGGCGGATTGCAGGCAATGGCGCAAATGACCCAGACCGGCTTGCCGATCACCTGGCTGATCGGCAACGCCGTGATCGCGACGTTGATCAACACCTTCTGGAGCACCGCACAGACCTCGCTCTATGTCGAGTTGCGCGATTGGAAGGACGGCCCACGGGGGCGGCAACTTGAGGAGGTTTTCGCCTAGGCGGGGGCACCCCTCGGTGATTCGCGCGACAAACGACTGACTTGGCAGAAAGACCGGCCGGCACATGGCTTTGCTGAATCGATGCACGACAGCGCCGTCCGTACGCAATCTCTACGTCGACCGTCACCGACGTGAAGGATTGTCGCCAAATCGCGAAATACCGGAAGAAGCTGGATGCCCCGTGAGGATTCGAACCTCAATTAACGGAGTCAGAGTCCGTAGTCTTACCTTTAGACGACGGGGCAACAGCGGGCCGCGAGATAGGCGGCGGGTCGGGCAGTGTCAACCGACACTGGCCACCGGTCCCGGTACGTCGCTTGCCGCTACCGTCATGCTGCGCTAGCATCGCCGTCAACCACCGAACGGGCGCATCTCGCGCCCGCGACGGGCAGAACAGAATGGTGAGTGTGAACGGCATGGGGGATCAGTCACCCAGAATGCCGTACCGGCAGGGGAATCCTGCCCGTCCGGCGCCGGCCCCTGGCAAGGGCCAGGCCGCACCGCGTGCGCGCTGGCCGGAGGCACGGCATTATGCCGCGCTCGATCTCGGCACCAACAATTGCCGCCTGCTGATCGCTCGACCCCAGGGCGAAGGCTTTGCCGTGGTCGACGCCTTTTCGCGCATCGTGCGGCTCGGCGAGGGACTTTCCGCGACCGGGCGGCTGAGCGATGCGGCGATCGATCGCACCTTGTCGGCGCTGAAAGTCTGCGCCGACAAGCTGAAGCGCCGCAACGTCACGCTGGCGCGATCCGTCGCGACCGAAGCGTGTCGTCGCGCCGAGAACGGACCGGCGTTCATCGCCCGCGCCTATGCCGAAACGGGCATCCATCTCGACATCATCTCGGCCGAGGAGGAAGCGCGCCTCGCAGTGCTGGGTTGTCATGTGCTGATCGAGCCGGGCGACGATCCCGCGCTGATCTTCGATATCGGCGGCGGATCGACCGAGTTGGTGCTGGTCGATACGCGGCCGACCGTCCCCACTGTGCTCGACTGGCACAGCGCGCCCTGGGGCGTAGTATCGTTGACCGAACATGCCGGGCATGGCGACGGCGCAAACGGGCGGCTCGCTGTCTATGATCGGATGCGCAGCCTTGTCGCGGAGAGCTTTGCCGGGTTCGCCAGCCGCTTGCCGCGCGGCATCGACCGGCCGCGGTTGCTCGGCACATCGGGCACGGTGACGACATTGGCCAGTGTCCATCTTGGCCTGTCGCATTACGACCGGTCGCAAGTCGACGGGCTGATCGTACCGGCGACGTCGATGCGCCGGATCAGCGCTGATCTGTCGCGGATGGACCTGAGCGAGCGCGCAACCCTGCCTTGTATCGGCACCGAGCGCGCCGACCTGGTCGTGGCCGGCTGCGCGATCCTCGAGACGATCATGGATTTATGGCCAGCCGAACGGCTCGGCATCGCCGATCGCGGTATTCGCGAAGGCATTTTACGCCGGTTGATGCGCGGCGACAAATTGTGAGCAAGGGCGTCTTATGAGCAGAGATGGCGGAGGCCTGCGCGTCCGGGTCAAGACGGCGCGGCGGCGCACGGCGCAATCGACGCGCTGGCTCGAGCGTCAGCTCAACGACCCCTATGTCAAGCGCGCCAAGGCCGATGGTTATCGCAGCCGCGCAGCCTACAAGCTAATCGAACTCGACGAGCGCTTCGGCTTCGTGAAGGGCAAGAAGCGCGTCGTCGATCTCGGCATCGCCCCGGGCGGGTGGAGCCAGGTGGTCGGACGGCAGAACCCCAAGGCGGCGATCGTCGGCATCGATTTGTTGCCGGTCGACCCGATCGAGAATGTCGTCATCCTGCACATGGACTTCATGGCCGATACCGCCCCGGCGCGGTTGATCGAGGAACTGGGCGGCGCGCCCGACCTGGTGCTGTCCGATATGGCGGCCAACACCGTCGGCCATCCGCAGACCGATGCACTGCGCACCATGGCGTTGGTCGAGGCCGGCCTCGCCTTCGCGATCGAGACGCTGGAGCCGGGCGGCGCGTTCATCGGCAAGGTGTTCGCGGGCGGCGCCGATGCGGCTCTGGTCGCCGAGATGAAGCGCAACTTCACCACCGTGAAGCATGCCAAGCCGCCAGCGAGCCGCAAGGGGTCGTCCGAATGGTATGTCGTGGCGCAGGGCTTCAAGGGCCGACGCGCGGCCGAGGAAGAACGCTGAGGCGTTCCAGCTGAACTGACCCATCCCCCGCCGTTCGTTTCGAGCGAAGAGCGTGAGTGTTGAAGCGGGCACATAAATAGCGGCTTAGGTCGTGCGCGAAGCCATAGTGCAGGTGGCGCTCTGGCAACGCTGTTTTCGACAAAGAGAAAGAGCGCGCCGGTATCAGCCCGGCAAGCGATCCCCTGCCCGATCCAGCGTGGTGGTTGAATCGTTGTCGGCGACGGGCCTCCCGGAAGGGGCGGCGGTAGATATGTTACACCGGTATGTTACGTATCTTATCTCGCCGCCGCCTCGGCCGAGGCCTAAAAAATGTCGCTATATATCTGATACTTGATCCGGAACGCCTAGCCATCGGCGTGGAACATGCAGAGGTTTTGAAGCATTGAGTGCGCCCCAGGTCGGACGCAGATATACCTTGTCCCTGAGGCCTAAACCCGCTCGACCGCGCTGACTGCGTCGGCAGCGCGAAGTGCGGCGATGACGCGCATCAGGTGCTGAACGTCATGCACTTCGACATCGATCGTGTTGGTGTGGAAGCCGGTGTCGCGGTTATCGAGCCGCAGATTGACGATATTGGCCTTTTGCGCGCCGATGATCGTCGCGATCGTGCCGAGCGCGCCGGGTTCGTTCTTGACCTCGACCAGGATGCGGCCGATCGCGCCCTCGGTCTTGTCACCCCAGGCGAGATCGACCCAGTCGGCATCGTCGCCCGATACCAGATTCTCGCAATCGATCGCATGCACTTCGATCCCTTTATCGGGACGGCGCAGGCCGACGATGCGGTCGCCGGGCACGGGATGGCAGCATTCGGCCAGGTCGAACGCCACGCCGGGGGTCAGGCCGCGGATCGAGATCGCGCTCGATTGCGGCGGCAATTCGCGCATCGCCTCGGCACCGGCCGATCCGGGCATCAGCGCCTCCATCACGTCGGCATCGGTGATACGGCGGCGCGCAATCGCCTCCATCAACGCGGCATTGTCGGGGAGCTTGAGCCGTTTGAGCGCCGCCGTCAGCGCGTCTCCCGCGATCTGTGCGGGCAAGCGCTGGACGATCTCGTCATAAATCTTGTGGCCGAGCGCCTGGGTCTCTTCGCGCTCCTTGTGACGCAAATGCCGGCGAATCGCCGCGCGCGCCTTGCCGGTGAAGGCGAAGTTCATCCAGTTGGGCTGCGGCTCCTGTGCCTTGGAGCGCAATATCTGCACCTGGTCGCCATTCTCGATCTGGGTTCTGAGCGGCACGACGCGGCCGTTGATCTTCGCGCCGACCGCCTGGTCGCCGAGATCGGTGTGCACGGCATAAGCGAAGTCGATCGGCGTCGCGCCCTTGGGCAGCTGATGCAATTCGCCCTTCGGCGTGAAGGCGAAGATGCGATCCTGGTACATCGCCATGCGGGTATGTTCGAGCAACTCTTCGGGCGATTCCGCAGTATCGAGGATTTCGATCAGGTCGCGGATCCAGCTGACCTGCGTCTCCGGCTTCACCTTGTCCTGCTTGTACGCCCAGTGCGCGGCGAGGCCGAGTTCGGCCTCTTCATGCATTTCCTCGGTGCGGATCTGGATTTCGACCCGAGTATTGTCGGCATGGATGACCGAAGTATGCAGCGAGCGATAACCGTTGCGCTTGGGGGTCGAGATATAATCCTTGAAGCGGCCGGGGACCATTTGCCAGCGGCGATGGATCACACCCAGCGCCTCGTAACAGGCCTCGACGCTCGGCACGATCGCGCGAAACGCCATGATGTCGGAGAGCTGTTCGAAGCTGATGTGCCGCTCGGCCATCTTCTTCCAGATCGAATAGGGATGTTTTTCGCGCCCCGACACATCCGCCTCGACGCCGTGGCGTGACAGCAGCAGCTTCAGTCCCGAGCCGATCTTGGCGATGCGGTCCCCGCCGCCTTCCTTCAATTGCGCAAGACGGCGGTCGATCGATTCATAGGCTTCGGGTTCGAGCTGGGCGAAGGCGAGCGTCTGCATCTCCTTCATGAATTCATACATGCCGATCCGCTCGGCGAGCGGGGCATAAATGTCCATCGTCTCCTTCGCGATCCGGCGGCGCTTGTCCGGATTGGCGATATGATGGAGCGTGCGCATGTTGTGCAACCGGTCGGCGAGCTTGACCAGCAGCACGCGGATATCGTCCGACATGGCGAGCAGGAATTTGCGCAGATTCTCCGCCGCGCGTTCATTCTCGGTCTGCGCTTCGATCTTGGAAAGCTTGGTAACGCCGTCGACCAGCCGCGCGACCGAGGGGCCGAAGATGCGCGTAATTTCTTCGATCGTGGCGACCGTGTCCTCGACCGTGTCGTGCAGGATCGCGGTGGCGATCGTCTCATCGTCGAGATGGAGTTCGGTCAGGATGCCCGCCACCTCGATCGGGTGGCTGAAATACGGGTCGCCCGAAGCGCGCTTCTGCGTGCCATGCGCATTGACCGAAAAGACATAGGCGCGATTGAGCAGCGCCTCGTCGGCGTCGGGATCGTAGCTTAGAACCCGATCGATAAGTTCATATTGGCGCAGCACCCGACCAAGATGGGGCCGGGTGCTGCTGCTTTGCAACAAATTCTAGGCCCGGCCCCGATTATTTGGCGCGGGAGTTGCATTTAGCCAACGCATCGGCATCGAATGCCGCGCCATTGGCGGTGAAAGTGGTGAGCGCGCCGACGCGCTTGACGACCAGTTCACACACGATGCTGTCGCGTGCCGAACCCTTGGGGGCAACGCAGGTCGTGTCGCCGCACTTCCACATCATGCCGTTGGTGATGACGTTGGGCTTGGCCGGTGCGGTCACCGGGGTCGCGTTGTAATAGCCGACGCCTTCTGCGCTGGCCGCCGTCGCGGGCAGAAGCAGCGTGGTGGAAGCAAGAGCGATGGCGAGCGAAACGAAGCGGGACATTTTTTCCTCCGGGGATGAAGCAGCAAACTAGGTTGCTAATCGCCACCTAGTAGATTAGGTTTCTGGTTGCAACTGAAAACGGATAATTCGTTCGCATGACATGGAAAATGGGTTAGGCTGGCCGATCATGAAGCATAAACTGCGTGAACCTCTTCGCGACCTCGCCGAATGCAGCCTTCCCGCCGCACTCGAGGCGATGGGCGAACGCTGGTCGTTCCTCATCCTGCGTGCGGCGTTCAACGGCCTGTATCATTTCGAGGAATTCCAGTCTGAGCTGGGTATCGCCCGCAATATCCTCGCCAACAGGCTGGCGCGACTCGTCGAGCACGGCATCCTGAAGCGCGACGCCCTACCCGAGGATCGTCGCAAGATCGAGTATCGATTGACCGACAAGGGATCGGCGCTGCTGCCGACGATGATTGCACTCAGACAATGGGGCGAGCGCTGGGAAACAGGCATGCCGGCAACGCCGGTGCTGGTCGACGAGCGCGACATGCGCCCGATCGCGCCGATCGAGGTCCGCGCCTGGGACGGCCGCGTGCTGACCAAGCAGGATCTGCTCTGGGCGCTGCCCGAGGACGTCGTGACCGGTAGCGCTGAAGTGCAGGCGGCCGAATAGCCGCGTCAGTTGCGTGGAATCAGCCGGAAACGAGCGTTTCCAGGAACGCCCGGATCGCCGGCGGGAACGGCGCCGACCGGCCCTCTTCCAGATCGACATTCACGCTGACCATCTGGATCGCGCAGTGCAATTCGCCGGTGACTGCGTGGCATAGCTCGAAGCGCTTGGTCAGGCTCGTGCCGCCGAGCCGGTCGAGCCGTACGAACGCGTCGATCTCATCGCCCCATCGGAACGGCTTCAGATAGTCGATCTCGGTATGGCGGACGTTGAATTCCGCGCAGCGCCACTCGGGAAGCGCTTCGATCCCGGTCCACTCCCAGAACTCGGTCACCGCAACATCGGCATATTCGAGATAGCGCGAGTTGAAGACGATCTTCTGCCCGTCAATTTCGGCATAGCGGACCTTCAGCCGGACCGAGAAAGCGAAGCCCTCCCGAGCGGTCGTGCCGGCCACGTCGACAACATCGCTCATGCCGCATGTTCCCCAGCCGCGAAACGTGCCGCGATCCACGCCTCGGCCGCGACCCAGTCGTCGATTCGGGCATGCGCGGCGGGCGCGGGCGGGACGTTGGGGGCAAGCGCCGGTTCGGAGATCATGTGCAGCCGGTGAACTTGCGGCGCATGGCGCGCGACCGAATCATGGTGCACCGCGAGATCGTCGACGAACACGGTGACCGGATTGCCATGCTCAGCGACCAGCCGCGCGACCGGGTCACCCTTGCCGCCCTGATTGCATTCGACGCGGTGCGCGATGCCGAAGCGCGCCAGCTGTTCAATACGCGGCTGGCGGCACTGATCCTGCAAATTGGTCAGGATGACGATATCGGCGCTTTCCGACAGTGCGGCGAGTGCTTCGCGAGCATGCGGCACAAGCGTCTGGCGATCCATCTCGGCCGGGAAGAACTGGTCGAGCATCGCCCACATTTCCTCACGCGCCGGAGCCGGACCGCCGTCACGGCGCTTCATCGAGGTGGAGAAGTCGCCGCCATTGGGGGCGAAGTCGATATCATGCGTCTCCCCCAGCCAGACGCCGAAATGACGCACCATGTGCAACAGCACTTCATCGCAGTCGGTGATCAGCAGCGGCCTCATGCGTCGAGCCTCGCGCGCGCCTGGACCAATGCGGCGGGCGGAACGCCCAGACCGTCGGCGCAGGCGACCAGATCGGGCTCATGGTTTTCGAGAAAGCCGAGCGCCGCCGCCAGCACCACCGGGTCGCTTGCCCGCGCCCGCAGGTCGGCGGGCGTCAACCCGGTGACGTCGAGCAGGCGGCTCGCTCGCTCCGGCTCGGCCAGCGTCCATACCAGCGCGCGCAAGGCCAGTTCCTCGGCGTCTTCATTTGTCTCGCGCACGCGCATTGCCTATCAGTGGAGGAAGAATGGAAGGATTGGCGTCGCGTGGCAAAAAGGGTGCTCGTTGTCGAGGACAATGAACTCAATCTCAAGCTGTTCTGCGACCTGCTGCGCGCGCACGAATTCGTCACCGAAGGCGTGCGCGACGGACGTGAGGCGGTCGCACGGGCGCGCGAGTTCGCGCCCGACCTGATCGTGATGGACATTCAGTTGCCGCATGTCAGCGGGTTCGAGCTGATCGGCCAGTTAAAGGCCGACGAGGCGCTGAAGGCGATCCCGGTGATGGCGGTGACCGCCTATGCCGGGCGCGAGGATGAAGAACGGATCCGCGCGATCGGCGCCGATGCCTATGTCTCGAAGCCGATTTCGCTGGCGCGCTTTATCGATGAGGTGACCGGGTTACTTTGAGTCCCGGATGACGGCGGCGGATATAGCGCGATCCGCCCCACCTCCCGCGAACACGACAAGAGCCGCGAGGGTTACCCCTGCGGCTCCGGGCCCGGTCGAAGCCGGGACGATCAAGCGGCGACCCCAGGGGTCGCCGGCCAGGATCACTTGATCTTGGTTTCCTTGAACTCGACATGCTTGCGCACGACGGGATCATATTTCTTGAAGCTGAGCTTCTCGGTCTTGGTGCGCGGATTCTTCTTGGTGACATAGAAGAAGCCCGTGTCAGCCGAGCTGAGCAGCTTGATCTTGACGGTTGTCGGCTTGGCCATGAGCCCGATTCCTGTACGATAAAAATGCAAAAGCGGCGGACGCGCCGCCGCTCACAGACCGGGGCGATTGGCCGACACCCGTGCGAATGTCAAGTCCGGGGCCTGTTTAACCCCCTGTTTACCATATCGGGCGCAGCTTCCATGCCAAAGCTGGGAGCATGAACATGGCACAGGGACAATCGGCATACGACCCCATCAGGGCGGAACTGGCGGCGCGAATCGGGCTGATCGACGCACGCATGTCGATCAGCGACTCGGCCGATGTCGCGCATGAGATCGATGCGATCCGCGCGATCGCCTATCGCAGCGGCATTCATCCCGCCGTCACCGTCGCCCAGGCGCTCGAATCGGCGCTGGCCCGCGGCGAGCGCGGACCGCTGATCCATGGCTGGCTGGCCTTGCTCAGCGATGCCGTCGACAGCGAGCGGACCGACCTTGCCGCCTGCGCGACCTATGCCGCCGCCTGTTCCGTGCGCCTGACCGGCTAAGCCACAGCCATGGATGCGCTGATGGCCGCCTTTGTCGCGGCGCTGCTGGCGCAGGCAAGCGACCGGACGCCATGGCTGACGGCGATCCTTTCGACCCGATTCGCCAGGCCCGGCGCGATCATCCTCGCCACCGCGATCGCACTGGCGATCGGCAATGGCGTGGCAGCGATCGGCGGCATGCTGATCGGGCCGCATATGCCGCCCAATGCCCGTGACCTGTTCCTCGCGCTTGCCCTGCTATCGGCGGGCGGATCGGCCCTGTTCCCGATCAAGCCGCCCGACCGGCTGGAAGGCTGGCGAATCGGTGCCTTCATGACCAGCCTGCTGGGTGTCGCGATCCTCGCCGCCGGCGACCGTACCCAGTTCATTACCCTCGCCATCTCGTCGCGCAGCTCATCCCCGGCGCTTGCCGCAGTCGGCGCGACGATCGGCGCGTTGGCGGTCAACATCCCGGCGATCATGATGGGCGAAGCGGCGCGCAAGAGGCTGTCGATCGCCGCGATCCGCATCACCATCGGCATCCTGTTCCTGATCGTCGGCACCATTCTCGGCCTCGGGGCGATCCGGCTGATCTGATCACCGGGGCACCGAGGCACCTGGCCAGATCACCATGCCCGATTACTGTAATCGGCGAACTTCATCATGCCGCGAGGGAGCGTTTCGGCTATCGAGCCGTTAGCGCAACGACCCAACAAGAAACCGAGGACATGGACATGGCAACGCCCCCCGCACCGCTGAAGACTCCGACCGACATCAAGACCAATGCCGCCAAGTCGGTCGCCGAGGCATTGAACGGCATCCTCGCCGACAGCTTCGCGCTGTATCTGAAGACCAAGAATTTCCACTGGCATGTGTCGGGGCCGCATTTCCGCGACTATCACCTGATGCTCGACGATCAGGCGACGCAGATCCTCGGCACCACTGACGCGATCGCCGAGCGGGTGCGCAAGACCGGCAATACCACCTTGCGCTCGATCGGCGACATTGCGCGTCACCAGACGATCAAGGACAATGACGCGGCATTCGTCGCCGCCGCCGACATGCTGATCGAATTGCGCGAGGACAATCTGAAGCTCGTCGAGGCACTGCGCGAGGCCAAGGATATTGTCGACGCGGCAAAGGACAATGCCACCAGCGGGATTCTCGACGAGTGGACCGACCTGGCCGAGGAGCGCGCCTGGTTCCTGTTCGAAGCGAGCCGCGGGGCCTGATTTTTCAGTAATTTATCGGAACAACGTCGCCCGGCGGGTCGTTTCGCCTCCATATAATAGGAGACGTCACATGATCCGCTGGGCCATCACTTTCCTCGTTATCGGACTCGTCCTCGCGCTGCTTGGTTTTGGCGGCCTGGGCGGTACATTTATCGGCATTGCGAAGATCCTGTTCTTCGTCGCAATCGCCGTATTCGTCGTGCTGCTGCTGATGGGCCTTGCCGCCGGCAAGGGCGTCAAGAACGCGCTCGACTAGCCTATGACCTGGGCGCTGGGCTCGCGGTTCGTGGGCCCAGCGTTACCAGCCACATTTGGGGCGGCGCGCCGATACGCATGGGGAAGACGCTCGTGCCGACCCCGCCGGTCACGATCATCGCATGACGCCCCTGCCACAGCATATCGCACGGATAATGTTCGCGGCTGTCGAGCAGCGAGCGGACTGGCCCGAGCCAGGGCAGGACGATCTGTCCGCAATGCGTATGGCCGGCCAGAATCGGCTGTGCATCATTCCTCATCACTAGGGCGATGTCGGGCGAATGCGTCAGGATGAGATGCGCACCGGTCAGCCGGCGCATCGCCGCCACGGTCCTGGGAATATCGTCCTGCTTGGCCGTCTTGTCGTCGACGCCGCCAACCACCAGCGGCCCGACCTGAACCGCATCATTGATCAGGACTTTGATATTGGCCGCGGCCAGCGTGCGATGCACCGTCGCCGCATCGGTCCAATAGTCATGGTTGCCAAGTACCGCGACCACCCCGAGCGGTGCGCGTAACCGGGACAAGGCGGCGATGAGATCGGGCGCGACCGCTTGCGCGGTCCCCGCTTCATAACCGGAGATATAGTCGCCCGCGAGCAGGATCAGGTCGGGCCTCTGCACCATCGCCTGGTCGACGACGCGGTCGAGCCGTGCACGGTTCATCGTCAAATTGCCGATGTGAATATCGCTGAGCAGCAGCACCCGAATCGGCGCCGCGCCCTTGGGCCAGTCGGCCAGGCCAAGGCGACCCTGGTGAATCACCGGGTCGCGACGCGCCTGAAGAAGGCCGAAGATGAAGACCAGCAGCGCAAGCGCCACGATCCAGACGGTGGCTTTGAGGAGTCGGCGGAACAGGCGGCGCATTCCGGCTCCCTAGCGGGAGCGTCCGCGATGCGCCATGCGTTGTCGCATCATGCGCGCTTTCGCCGATCTTCTCGATTCGCTGATCTATACGCGGTCGCGCAATGCGAAGCTGAAGCTGATCGGCGACTATCTGATCGCGACGCCCGATCCCGACCGGGGCTGGGCAATGGCGGCGCTGACCGGCGACCTCGATCTGCCCGCGGTCAAGCCGGCGGTGATTCGCGGATTGATCGAGGCACGCGTCGATCCGGTGCTGTACCGCATGAGCCGCGACTATGTCGGTGACAGCGCGGAAACGGTGGCTCTGCTCTGGCCGACCCCGCCGATGCCGCCCGAGGCGAGCGGGCCGCTGACCATCGCCCAGGCGGTCGATACGCTCAATTCGCTGTCCCGGTCGGACGCCCCGGCGGCGCTCGCGTCGATGCTCGACCGGCTCGATGCCGAGGAGCGATTCGCGCTGCTCAAAATGGCCACCGGCGCGCTGCGGATCGGCGTGTCGGCACGGCTGGCCAAAACCGCGCTGGCGACCGCATTCGGGATCGATGTCGAAGCGGTCGAGGAAGTGTGGCATGGCCTCTCCGCGCCCTATGCGCCGCTGTTCGACTGGGCCGAGGGGCGCGGCGAGCAGCCCACCACGGCCGATGTGCCGGTATTCCGTCCCTTCATGCTGGCGCATCCGCTGGAGGCGCTTCGCGTCGATCTCGCCGATTATGCCGCCGAGTGGAAATGGGACGGCATCCGCGTCCAGATCATCCATGTCGCGGGCGCGACGCGGCTCTACAGCCGAGCGGGCGATGACATCACCGCGAGCTTCCCCGAGGTCGCACGCGACTTCTCCGGCATCGGCGTGGTCGATGGCGAATTGATGGTGAAGGGCGATGCGCAGGGCGGCGCGCTGGAAGATGGCGGCGGGGCGGCGAGCTTCAATGCGCTGCAGCAGCGGCTCGGGCGCAAGATCGTCTCAGCGAAGATGCTGGCCGATTATCCCGCATTCGTGCGGCTCTACGATATCCTGTTCGACCGGGCGGAGGATTTGCGCGAGCTGCCCTGGACCGAGCGGCGGGTGCGCCTGGAGCGCTTTGCCGAGACTCTCGATCCAGAGCGCTTCGATGTCAGCCAGCTGATCGAGGCGGATGATTTCACCGCATTGGAGGGCATTCGCGCCGGCGCGCGCGATGCGGCGATCGAGGGCGTCATGCTCAAGCGCCGCGATTCGCCCTATGTCACCGGGCGGCGCGTCGGGCTGTGGTACAAATGGAAGCGCGATCCGCTGACCGCCGATTGCGTGATGATGTACGCGCAGCGCGGATCGGGGCGGCGATCGTCCTTCTACAGCGACTACACCTTTGGCTGCTGGACCGAGGACGGAGAATTACTCCCCGTCGGCAAGGCCTATTCGGGCATTACCGACGAGGAGCTGAAGATGCTCGACAAGTTCGTGCGCGGCCACACGCTCAATCGCTTCGGCCCGGTGCGCGAAGTGGAGAAGACGCTGGTGCTGGAGATCGCGTTCGATTCGATCCACGAATCGAAACGGCACAAATCCGGCGTCGCGATGCGTTTTCCGCGCATCGCGCGGATTCGGACCGACAAGCCGGCGGCCGAGGCGGATACGGTAGCGGGGTTGAAGCGGCTGATCGTGTAACGCGCGCATTGGACTTGCGTCGAACGCGCCGTATCGCCACCGCCGACCGGTGCCGCCCCTCGCTCTCGCCTCGATCCTCATGATCGCCTCCGGATCAGTCCACGCCGTGGTCAATGCGATCGTCAAGGGCGGCAAGGACAAGGCCTCGGGGCGGGCGGTGACCGATGGGACCAGCGCGCTGGTGCTGTTGCCCGCGACCTTGTTGGTGCCGCTGCCGCATGGTGCGTGGCAATGGCTGGCGGCGAGCGCGGTGATCCATGCTCTGTATCTTTATTCCCTGGTCCGCGCTTATGCGGTCGGCGATCTTTCGGCGGTCTATCCGGTGCTGCGCGGCAGTGCGCCGCTGATCACCGCCGGCGTCACGATCGGCGTGCTCGGCGACCATGCGACGATCGCCCAGATCGCCGGGATCGCAGTGATCGGGATCGCCATGTTCATGATGATCGCGGGCAGGCATATCGGTCGCGAGGCGCTGGGCTGGTCGCTGCTCACCGGGGTGTCGATCGCCGCCTATACCGTGGTCGATGCGATCGGCGTGCGCGCGGCACCGTCACCGGCCAGCTATATCATATGGGTGTTCGTCCAGATGGGCGCAGTGGTGGTGGTGATGTTCGGCATCCTCTCACGCGGGGCCATCTTCGCGGCGGCGCGGCGGCAATGGAAGCCCGGCGTCATCGCGGGGACGCTCTCGATCCTGACCTATGGCATGGCGCTCTACGCGTTCTCGCTCGGGCCGACCGCGCCACTTGCCGCCCTGCGCGAGACGGGCATGGTGACCGCATTGGTCATTTCGATCCTGTTCTTGCGCGAGCCGGTAACACCGGGACGAGTGGTCGGCGTGCTGGGGATATTGGCTGGGGCGGCGCTGATCCTGGTCGGTTAGATCGCCGCATTCTCCATTTGCCGCCGGTTCAGGCCCGCCCCCAAGGCCTCTTCCGCAGGCGGAAAGAAGGTTGGGGCGTCGATCTTCACGATCATCGCCAGACCAGCGGCGGCGAAGGTGCCCGGCACGTCGGGAATGACCAGGAACGTGAGTGTCGTGTTCGTCATGTGAAAGAGCGGGACGGCGGCGCGGGAGATGCCGTCTGGGAGTGGTACTAGAGCGGCTTCGACTTGGGTGGAATCGCCCCCTCCGTTCGGGCTGAGCCTGTCGAAGCCCATGCGCTGCGCGTGCCCTTCGACAGGCTCAGGGCGAACGGGGGCGGTGGATCAACCCAGCTCGAAACCGCTCTAAGGGTTCGAGACGTGGGGTTGAATCGGCGGGATCATGGCGTTCCGAAGCCGCAGTCCAAATTCCCGCAGCTGCGGGAGTTGTTGCGGGAGTTTCCGGGGGAAAATGCTTTTTGAGGGTTCTGCGGGAGTCTGCGGGAAAAGCTGCGGGAGTTTTGATGGATCCGCACGGGAGTTTTTCGCGTGTGCTGCGGGAATAACGGGAAATGGGCGGCAGTCGTCATGGCGGCGTGTTTTCCGGTTCTGCTGATTCAAGGCCCGTCGGACCGGCTTTAACCGACGCGCGACACCCGCACCGGAAACCCGTCATGACGCCCGTTGAAAGAGATCTGAATCGAACTGGCATGCCGCCGAATGCCATTGCCCTGGCGGTCAAAGCGGCAAAGGGGTCGCGCGGAAGACGCGGAGATGCCGCGCAACATGCGCCGGACAAAGAAAAAGCCCGGCGCGCCTTTCAGCACGCCGGGCTTTTCAATTCATCCGAGTCGCCCGCTCAGGCGATCGACGTGAGGTTCACCGCCGCATATTTGCCGCGACGATCGACTTCGAGCTCGAATTCGAGCCGGTCGCCTTCGTTGAGGCTGGTCATGCCGCCGCGTTCGACCGCGGAGATGTGCACGAACGCATCGGGCTGTCCGTCGTCGCGCTGAATGAAGCCGAAGCCCTTCATCGCATTGAAGAACTTGACCGTGCCGGTCGCCTTCTCACCAGTCAGCTCGCGCTGCGGGCCACCGGCGCCACCGCGCGGTGCACCGCCCGGAGCCGCGTCACGATCGCGCGGCGGGCCGCGGTCGGTGACGGGGAGCGGTTCGCCCTCGATCTTGAGGTCGGTCGCCGAGATACGGCCGCCGCGGTCGACCAGGGTAAAGCCGAGCGGCTGACCCTCGGCCAGACCGGTCAGGCCGGCCTGCTCGACCGCGCTGATGTGCACGAACACATCCTCGCCGCCATCATCGCGAACGACGAAGCCGAAGCCCTTTTGACCATTGAAGAATTTGACGACGCCCGTGCCTTCGCCAACGACCTGGGGGGGCATGCCGCGGCCTGCGCCGCCACCGGCACCACCGCCGAAGCCGCCACCACCGCTGCGGAAACCACCGCCGCCGCCGCCGCCACCGCCGAAGCGATCACCGCCGCCACCGAAGCGGTCGCCGCCACCGCCGAAACGATCGCCACCGCCGAAGCTGCTGCCGCCACCGAAATCGTCGCCGCCGAAACCATCGCGCTTATCGCGGCCACGCCCACCGCGATCCCCGCGGCGTCCTTTATCGAAACTCATGCCCTGTTCGTCTTCCCGGTCCGCCCAAATCGCCTATCAAGAACCGAGCGCCGGACGAAAAGCGCAGGTCTTCGGGCACCAAACCAATCGTGCCACCGAGTCGGTCTAGCCTAAAAAGACCCGTGCTGCGAATGAATTCGTCGGAATTACGGCACGGTAGACACCGTCCGCTTGCGCGCATGTGGCTGAAACGGCACAGAGTGGCAGCATGTCGATCATCGCCCTGTTGTCCGATCCCGCCGTCTGGGCGGCGCTGGCCACGCTGATCGTGCTCGAAGTCGTGCTCGGCATCGACAATCTCATCTTCATTTCGATCCTGTCGAACAAGCTGCCCGAACACCAACAGGCCAAGGCGCGGCGACTCGGCATCGGCCTGGCGCTGGGCCTGCGCCTCGTGCTGCTGTCGATGATCGCGTGGATCGCCGGGCTGACCCAGACCGTGTTCGACCTGGGACTGACCGGGCCGATCGGCGACCATGGCGTGCCGAGTTACGAAACCGCCTTTTCCTGGCGCGACCTGATCCTGATCGCCGGCGGAATCTTCCTGCTGTGGAAGGCGACCAAGGAAATCCACCACAGTGTCGACCCCGAGGAATCGGGCGAGCAGCTCGACAAGAAGGGCCGCGTCGCGCTGAGCTTCGGTTCCGCGATCGTGCAGATTCTTGCGCTCGACATGGTCTTCTCGATCGATTCGATCCTTACGGCGATCGGCATGACCGATCATTTGCCCGTCATGGTCGTCGCGGTGATCTTCGCGGTCGGCGTGATGATGTTCGCCGCCACGCCGCTGGCCAGTTTCATCGCGCGCAACCCGACCGTGGTGATGCTCGCGCTCGGTTTCCTGCTGATGATCGGCGCGGTCCTGATCGCCGACGGTTTCGGCGTGCATGTGCCCAAGGGCTATATCTACACCGCAATGGCCTTTTCCGCCGGCGTCGAAACGCTCAACATCTTCGCCCGCCGCCGCCGCGAGAAGCGTGCCGCGGCGGGAGGATCCACGGCGCCTGACCATTGAGCGGACCATTGAGCACCGGGACAATCGCCGCTAGGCGATTCGCATGACCGTTCATTTTCACGAAGAAGACATTCCCGCCGACCTGTTCGCGCCCGGTGCCGACATTGCCGTCGATACCGAAACGATGGGTCTGATCACGCCGCGCGACCGGCTGTGCGTCGTGCAATTGTCCGATGGCGGCCCCGACGAGCATCTCGTGCGCTTCGCGCCCGGCAGCGACTATGCCGCGCCCAATCTGCGTGCCCTACTCGCCGACCGGAGCCGCGTGAAACTCTATCATTTCGCGCGCTTCGATCTCGCCGCGATCAGCCATTATCTCAAGGTGACGGCGGCGCCGGTCTATTGCACCAAGATCGCCTCGCGGCTGGTGCGGACCTATACCGACCGGCACGGCCTGAAGGAGCTGGTGCGCGAATTGCTTGGCCAGGACATTTCCAAGCAGCAGCAATCGTCCGACTGGGGCGGCCCGGTCCTGAGCGATGCGCAGAAGGATTATGCCGCGTCCGACGTGCGCTTTCTCCATGCGATGCGCGAGGAGTTGAACCGCCGGCTGGAGCGTGAGGGCCGCATGGCACTCGCGCAGTCCTGTTTCGATTTCCTGCCCGCCCGCGCCGAGCTGGACCTGGCCGGCTGGCCCGAAATAGATATTTTCGCGCATGTCTGAGGTCGCGGCCCGGGTCCGGTCGGAACGGCAGGTCTGGGCAGCGCCCGGCAGCAGCCATGACCGCGTCGTCGCCGGGTCGAAGATCCTGCTGCCGATCGGGATCGGCATCCTTGCCGCTTTTCTGGTCATGGCGCCGTTGACCACGACGGCCGAGGTCAGTTTCCTGCTCGACAAGAACAAGGTCGAGGTCGCCAAGGAGCGGCTGCGCATCCAGAAGGCAATGTATCGCGGCGAGGACGGCAAGGGTCAGCCCTTCGCGCTGACCGCCGGCTCGGCCGTACAGCAGAGCTCGCGCGAACCGATCGTCCAGCTCAGGACGCTGACCGCGGCGATCAGCCTGCCCGACGGGCCCGCGACGCTGATGGCCGGCAAGGGGCGATATAATATGAACACCGAACAGGTCGCGGTCGATGGCCCGATCCGGTTCAAGGCCGCAAACGGCTATCAGCTCGACACCAACGATGCGACGGTCGACCTGAAGACGCGCAAGATGCAAAGCGACAACGCGGTGACCGGCACGGTGCCGCAAGGCACGTTCAGCGCCAATGGCATGAAAGCCGATCTCGAGACGCATGTCGTGACGCTCGACGGCAACGCGCGCTTGCGGATCGTGCCGGGAAGGAACAGATAGGCGCCCATGATCACGCCCGCCCGCCTGTTCGCCATTTGCGTTCCCGCGCTCGCCCCCGCGCTCGCCCTTGCCGCTACGGCCGCGGGGGCGCAGACGCGTCATAATTCGAACGCGCCGATCGATTTCGGCGCCGATCATATCGAATTGCAGGACAAGGCCAATCGCGCGATCCTGTCGGGCAGCGTGTCGGTCAAGCAAGCCGAGATGACACTCAATTCGGCGCGCATGACGGTCGCCTATACCGGCCAGGTGGTCGACGGCAGCCCACAGGTTTCGCGGCTCGACGCATCGGGCAGCGTCGTCGTGACTCGTCCCGACCAGAGTGCGCGCGGGCAGTTCGCGGTCTATGACCTCAACCGCCGTATCATCACCATGCTTGGCGCGGTCACGCTCGTGCAGGGCGGCAACACCGTCAATGGCGGGCGACTCACGATCAATCTCGACACCGGACGCGCCGTGATCGACGGATCGTCGGTCGGCGGGTCCCGGCCCAGCCCGGACGGCAGCACGACCACGGCGCCGAGCGGACGCGTGACAGGCCGTTTCTCGGTACCGAAACGGAATTGATCCCGGTCGGAGCGGGCCGGAACCGCCTTTGACGATCACGGCGCCGCGCGTTTTTCCGCCGTTTCGCCGCCCCGCCCTTCCCTAACGCGCCGCGCTGCGGCAAAGGAGACATGCACAAAGCTTGCCAAGTCGTGATTTGGCAAGCTTTTGCTAACCCTATGATGCGAGTACGGACGCGCCGATGACCGACACCGCCATCCTCGAGACGATCCCGCCGATCCATGAATCACCCGCGATGACCGGGTTGTCGGTGGTGTCGATCGCCAAGTCCTATGACAAGCGCGTGGTGCTGTCCGACGTCTCGGTCACGGTCGGTCGCGGCGAAGTGATTGGCCTGCTTGGTCCGAACGGCGCGGGCAAGACGACCTGCTTCTATTCGGTGATGGGCCTGGTGAAGCCCGATTCGGGCCGCATCATGCTGGACGGTGACGATATCACCGGCTTGCCGATGTACCGCCGCGCGATCCTCGGCCTTGGCTATCTGCCGCAGGAAACGTCGATCTTTCGCGGACTGTCGGTCGAGAAGAATATCCTGACCGTGCTCGAGCTGGCCGAGCCCGACAAGGCGGCGCGCGCCGAGCGGCTGGAGAAGCTGCTCGACGATTTCGGCCTGACGCGGCTGCGCGATGCGCCGGCGATGGCGCTGTCGGGCGGCGAGCGCCGCCGTGCGGAGATCGCCCGCGCCCTGGCCGCCGACCCCTCGATCATGCTGCTCGACGAGCCGTTCGCCGGCATCGACCCGATCTCGATCGCCGATATCCGTGACCTGGTCTGCCAGTTGAAGGAACGCGGCATCGGTGTGCTGATCACCGATCACAATGTCCGCGAGACGCTCGATATCGTCGATCGCGCCTATATCATCTATGATGGCCGGGTGCTGTTCACCGGCTCGCCCGCCGAGCTGGTTGCCGACGCGAATGTGCGGCGGCTGTATCTCGGCGAGGGCTTTTCGCTCTGACCTTATGACGGCACATCTCAACCTTACTCCGTTCGTTTCGAGCGCAGTCGAGAAACAGGCCGCTCGCGCAGGCTTCGCGACGTCGGCCCCGGAGCGACCCACATTTATCCTCGGCGCCTGCCTTGAGCAGGCAGCCAAAGGGCTTGAAGCGAACGGAAGATGCGGTGACGCCCTGGTGGCGCTCATCCCATGAGTCTCGCGCCGCGCCTCGATCTGCGTCAGTCGCAATCGCTGGTGATGACGCCGCAATTGCAGCAGGCGATTCGCCTGCTTGCGCTGTCGAATCTCGAAGTCGAGGGCTTCATCGCCGAGGAAATCGAGAAGAATCCGCTGCTCGAAAGCGGCGCGGCCGAGGATGATGGTCCCGCACTGGACCGCGATGCGCCAGTGGAGGAATTCGCCGCACCGCGTGACGAACCGGCCAGTGCCGACGAATTGTTGATGGGGGGCGATACCACCGGCGAGGCGTCGCTCGACGTCGATTTCACCGCCGAAAGCTTCCATCACGACAGTCCGTCCGACCAGGCCGGCGGCGCCGGCATGGACGGCGCACTCGGGCTGACCGGCGGCAGCGCCGGTGGCGGAAGCGAGGATGGCCCCGATTTCGACAGCTTCGCCGATACCGGGCTTAGTCTTGCCGATCACCTTCTCGCCCAGGCGGGACCAGTGGTCGACGGTCCCGACATGTTCATTGCCGCGCATCTGATCGACCAGATTGACGAGTGCGGCTACCTGACCGTGCCGTTGCTTGAAATCGCCAACCGCCTCGGTGTCGCGCTGGCGCGAGTCGAAGCCGTGCTGATGACGATCCAGACGTTCGATCCGACCGGGGTCGGCGCGCGCGACCTGGCCGAATGCCTCGCGCTGCAGGCCAGGGAAGCGGACCGCTATGATCCGTGCATGGCGCGGCTGATCGACAATCTCGACTTGCTCGCACGCGGCGACCTGGCGCGGCTGAAGCGGATGTGCGGTGTCGATGACGAGGACATGGCGGACATGATTCGCGAGCTGCGCGGTTATGATCCCAAGCCGGGCTGCCGTTTCGGCGGCGAGCCGGCGCAGGCGGTGACCCCGGACATCTTCGTCGCGCGACGCAAGGATGGCTGGGGGATCGAAATCAACGCCGCGACCCTGCCGCGCCTGCTGGTCAATCGCAGCTATTATGTCGAACTGTCGGGCGGGCATCAGGACAAGGCGTCCAAGGCCTGGCTCAGCGACATGCTCGCCAGCGCCAATTGGCTGGTCAAGGCGCTCGACCAGCGCCAGCGCACCATCGTCAAGGTGGCGACCGAGATCGTCAAACAACAGGAAGCTTTCTTCCTGCACGGCGTCGCGCATCTGAAGCCGATGACCCTGCGCCAGGTCGCCGATGCGATCGAGATGCACGAATCGACCGTCAGCCGAGTGACCAGCAACAAATATATGAGCTGCGCGCGTGGCCTGTATGAGCTCAAATATTTCTTCACCTCGGCGATTCAATCGTCCGATGGCGGCGACGCGGTGTCGGCCCAGGCAGTCAAGAGCGCGATCCGCGCGCTGATCGGCGCGGAGGGGAACAAGATCCTGTCCGACGACACGTTGGTCGAACTGCTCAACGCCAAGGGCTTCGATATCGCGCGGCGCACCGTCGCCAAATATCGCGAGGCTCTGGGAATCGGCAGCTCGGTGCAGCGGCGGCGCGCCAAGGCGCTGGAAGGGGCGGCATGAAACTGTCCTTCGCGGGCATATATATCGGCGATCACGCTGATCCTGAAGGACTCGGCAGGGGAGACGCGCAGATGATCATCGTCACGGGAAGCGTCACGGCAAAGCCGGACACAGTCGACGCGCTGCGCCAGGCGAGCCTTGACCATGTCCACCGCTCGCGCACCGAGGATGGCTGCATCAGCCATTCGGTGCAGGTCGATTGCGAGAATCCGCTGCGCCTGTTCTTCTACGAACGCTGGCGCGACATGGCCTCGCTCAAGACTCATTTCGTCCAGCCCGGATCGGTCGAGTTCATCGCAGCGGTGCGCGAGCTCGCGTCAGCCAGCGACGCGATCAGCCTGTACGAGGCAAGCGAAGTCGCGGCCTGACGGCGGGCCGCCCCCGACGCCGCAGTCCGCCCCTATCTCCCTTTGCTCATTAGTAATTTCGTAGCGGTCGCCCCGTATCAAATGTCATATGAACGGGACCTTTTCCATCGATGTCGACCCCTTGCGCGATCTGATCAGGATCCGGATGAGCGGCTTTTTCACCCCGGCACGAATCGGGGATTTTCTCGCTGCGCGGCGTGCCACGCACGCCAGATTGCGCTGCGGGCCGAACCAGCACGTGACGATCAACGATCTGCGCGAGATGAAAATCCAGTCGCAGGACGTGGTCGGCCATTTCCATTCGGTGCTGGCCGATCCCGCCTATCGGTCGCGCCGGCTTGCCTTTGTCGTCGCCTCGTCACTGGCGCGGATGCAGCTGATTCGCGCGATCGGATCACGCTCGGCGCAATGCTTCACCGATCCGGGCGAAGCCGAGGCGTGGCTGTTCGAGGATCTTGTCGCGCACCGCGCTGCCGCGGCGCGCTAGAGTTTGATCCGGCAAGACGGCACCGGCCCGCTCCCCCACCCGGCCACCCACAGAATATGCTGAATGGGTGGCCGGGTGGGGGAGCGGGCCGGTGCCGTGCTTCAGCGCAGCTGGATCAAACTCTAATCATCCTCATCCTCATAACCGACCAACGCCAGCGCGCGCGCCTTGATCTGCCGCGTCTGGCACCAATGCACCAGCGCATCCTCGCGGCCATGCGTGACCCAGACTTCCTTCGGCGCGATTTCGGTCAGCGTGTCGGTCAGTTCGTCCCAATCGGCATGGTCCGACAGGATCAGCGGCAGCTCGACATTGCGCTGCACCGCGCGCTGGCGCACGCGCATCCAGCCGCTCGCCATCGCGGTGATCGGATCGGGCAGGCGGCGTGACCAGCGATCGTTGAGCGCGGAGGGCGGCGCGACGACGATATGCCCCTTGATCGCCGCCTTCGCCACGCCGGTCGCCGGGATCAGCACGCCAAGATCGACGCCCAGTTCGACATAGAGATCGCACAGCCGCTGCATCGCGCCATGGATATAGATCGGCGCGGCATGACCGCGGTCGCGCAACTCGCGGATCACGCGCTGCGCCTTGCCCAGCGCATAAGCGCCGACCAGCACGCAACGATCGGGATTGGCGTGGAGCGCGGCCAGCAGCTTGTCGATCTCATCGCCGGTTTCGGGATGGCGGAACACGGGCAGGCCGAAGGTCGCTTCCGTGATGAACACATCGCAAGTGACCGGCTGGAACGGGGCGCAGGTCGGGTCGGCGCGGCGCTTGTAATCGCCCGACACGACGATGCGCTCGCCGCGATGTTCGAGCAGGATCTGCGCCGAGCCAAGGACATGGCCGGCGGGCACAAAGGTCGCCTTGACCGCGCCGAGATCGAGCATCTCGCCATAGGCGACGGGGTGACCGGGTTGCGGCCCGTAGCGCGTTTCCATGATCGCCAGCGTTTCGCGCGTCGCCCAGACCGCGCCATGCCCGCCGCGCGCATGATCGGCATGGCCGTGCGTGACCAGCGCGCGCGGGCTGGGCTGCGCGGGATCGACCCAGATGTCGGCGGGTTTCACATAGATGCCGTGCGGTTGCGGATCGATCCAGTCGCCGAGCTTTGCCATCATGCCTATATGGTCGGGATGCCGCCAAGGTTCCACCGGCGCGCCAGGGAGAGTTTGATGATGGTCGATTCGGACATGCGCCTCGAACGGCTCGAGCGGCAGGTGCGACATCAACGGATCGCATTGCTGGCGCTGGGACTGACCGTCATGGGCTTTGCGCTCTCCGCCTTCACCGCCGGCACGCCGAAGACCATCGAAGCGCAGGCAATCCGCATCGTCGACACGACGGGCAAACCGCGCATCCTAATCGGCGCGCCGCCCCCGACCGAAGGGCGCAGGCGCACCGACGGCCAGACCGCCTCGATCGTCGTGCTTGGCCCGAACGGCGAGGACCGCGTGGTGCTGGGCGAAGAGCCGCTGCCGCGGCTCGATGGCAAGACCTATCCGCGCGTCGCCGCCGGCTATGGCCTGGTGCTGCACGACCGCAACGGTTCCGAACGCGGCGCCATGTCCTATCTCGACAATGGCCGCGGCGTGGTCGCGCTCGACCGGCCGGGCGGCGATGCCGTATCGATGATCGTCAACGAGCAGAGCGGCTTTGCCGGCGTCACCGTCAACTACGCCAATCCGGTCGGCCAATATGCGGAAGGCTGGCGGATCGGCACCAGGGGCGACGAGGCCTGGCTGTCGCTGCAGGACCGCCCCCAGGCCGAGCGCGCACGGCTGTCGTCCAGAGGCGAGGCCGCACCGATGCTCGTCACCCGCCCCGCCGGATCGCCGCCCGCACCTTGACCCCTGCCCTGCCCGCTCCCCTGACCGACTGGTTCGCCGCTCGTGGCTGGGCGCCGCGCCGGCACCAGCTCGACATGCTGGAGGTCGGGCGCGCCGGGCGGCACGGGCTGCTCGTCGCGGCGACCGGCGCTGGCAAGACGCTGGCCGGGTTCCTGCCGACCCTGGCCGAGCTGATCGAAGCGCCGACATCCGGGCTGCACACGCTCTATGTCTCGCCGCTCAAGGCGCTGGCGGTCGATGTGCAGCGTAACCTGCTCACCCCGATCGAGGAGATGGGGCTCGATATCCGGGTCGAGACGCGCACTGGCGACACGCCCTCGGACCGCAAGGCGCGGCAACGTATCCGGCCGCCGCAGATCCTGCTCACCACGCCCGAATCGCTCAGCCTGCTGCTCAGCTATCCCGACAGTTTCCTGATGTTCGAAGGGCTGAGGACGATCGTCGTCGACGAAGTCCATGCCTTTGCCACCGGCAAGCGCGGCGACCTGTTGTCGCTGTGCATGGCGCGGTTGCAGGCGATCGCGCCGGGATTGCGGCGTGTCGCCCTGTCGGCGACGGTCGCCGATGCCGATGGCTATCGCGCCTGGATCGCGCCCGATGGCGATATCGATCAGGTCGCGCTGGTCGAGGGCGAGCCGGGCGCCGATCCGAACATCACCATATTGCTGCCCGAGGGACGCGTGCCCTGGTCGGGTCATTCGGGCCGCTATGCCGCCGAGCAAGTGATGGCGGAGATCGAGTTGCACAAGACCTCGATCATCTTCTGCAACACCCGCAGCCTGGCCGAGCTGATCTTCCAGGATCTGTGGAAAGCGAATGCGATGGGGCTGCCGATCGGCATCCATCACGGCTCGCTCAGCCTGGAGGCGCGGCGCAAGGTCGAGGGCGCGATGGCGGCGGGACGGCTGCGCGGGCTGGTCGCGACCGCTTCGCTCGACCTGGGCGTCGATTGGGGCGATGTCGATTGTGTGGTGCAGATGGGCGCGCCCAAGGGATCGTCGCGGTTGCTGCAACGCATCGGGCGTTCGAATCACCGGCTCGACGAGCCGTCCGAGGCCGTGCTGGTGCCGGGCAACCGCTTCGAATATCTCGAGGCGCGCGCGGCGCTCGATGCGGTCGAGGCGGGCGAGCTCGACCCCGACATCTTCCGCCCCGGCGGGCTCGACGTGCTGGCGCAGCACATCATGGCTTGCGCCTGCGCCGCGCCGTTCACCGAAACCGCGATGCTCGACGAGATCCGCTCGGCCTTGCCCTATTCGGCGCTGACCGAGGAGACCTTCGCGCGCGTGCTCGGCTTCATCCGCGACGGTGGCTATGCGCTGAAGGCCTATGACAAGTTCAAGCGGCTGACCCAGGATCCCGACGGGACGTGGCGCGTGAGCCATCCGCGCTTCGTCGCGCAGCACCGGCTGAATGCCGGAATCATCGTCGAAGCGACGATGCTGACCGTACGCTTCAAGAATGGCCGCACGCTCGGCAAGGTCGAGGAAGGGTTCGCCGCCACGCTGTCGCCGGGCGACACCTTCTTCTTCGCCGGCATGAGCCTGGAAGTGATGGCTGTGGATACCGAGGATGTGCTGGTGCGCGCTACCGCGCGGCCGGCACGAATCCCGACTTATGGCGGCGCGCGCATGCCGCTGTCGACCAACCTTGCCGACCGGGTGCGCGGTTTCCTGTGGGACCGCAGCGAATGGCCGCGTTTCCCGAACGACGTGCGCGAATGGCTGGAGATCCAGGCGCTGCGCTCGCGCCTGCCCGAGCCGGGGCAGTTGCTGGTCGAGACCTTCCCGCGTGAGGGGCGGCATTATATGGTGATCTACAGCTTCGAGGGCTGGAACGCGCACCAGTCGCTTGGCATGCTGATCACGCGGCGGATGGAGACGCAGGGACTGAAGCCCCTGGGCTTTGTCGCGAACGACTATGCGCTCGCTTGCTATGCGCTTGATCCCGTCACTGACCCGGCAAGCCTGTTGTCGCCCGACATCCTCGAGGACGAGTTCGTCGACTGGGTGCAGACATCGGCCTTGCTCAAGCGCGCATTCCGCGAGGTCGCGGTGATCGGCGGGCTGGTCGAGCGCCAGCATCCGGGCAAGCGCAAGACCGGCAAGCAAGTCACCTTTTCGACCGACCTGATCTATGACGTGCTGCGCAAATACGAGCCCGGCCATTTGCTGCTCCAGGCGGCCTGGGCGGACGCGCGCGCGCGGATGACCGATGTCGGGCGCCTGGCCGGACTACTCGACCGCGCGGCCGAGACGATGGTGCATGTCGACTTGCCGCGCCTGTCGCCATTGGCAGTGCCGGTGCTGACGCTGATCGGGCGCGAACGCGTCGCGACCGGCCTTGCCGACGACGCGTTGCTGGTCGAGGCGGAAGTACTGGCTGCGGAGGCGATGCGGCTCGATTGAGGCGCTTGGCAAAGGTCCGGATCGGGCGTAGCCTCGCGTCATTCGCCTGATCCGCGCCTTGACCCTTGCAGCGCTCGCTCTGCCGCTGACCGGACAGACCGCCGTTCCGGCGCCCACCGGCGATCTGGTCATGGGCGTGACCGATCAGCGCATGACGGTGCCGGTCACGATCGGCGACGCCGGGCCGTTCGCCTTCATCATCGATACCGGCGCCGAACGCACGGTGATCGCGCGCGAGCTGGCGACGACACTCGGGCTGGCGCGCGGTCGCATCGTCAGGGTGACGGCCATGACGGGGACGAGCAATGTCGGCACCGTGACGATTCCCTCGCTCAACGTCAGCACGATCACCAGTCCTCCGATCGAGGCGCCGGCGCTGGAAGCGATCAATCTCGGCGCGCAGGGCATGCTTGGCATCGACACATTGCGCGGCCATTCGCTGGTGATCGATTTCGAGGCCAACCGCATGACGTTGACGCCGTCGGCCAAAAGGCTGCGGCGCGCGCCCGCGCGTGCCGACGATATCGTGGTGCGGGCCAAAAGCTATCTTGGGCAATTGATCGTCACCGACGCGCATTATCGCGGCCAGCGCATTCGCGTGATCCTCGACACCGGCTCTTCGGTCACCATGGGCAATGCCGCGCTGCGCAAGCGCATCCGCACGCAAGGCCCAGCGCAACAGATCAGTTTGCGCAGCGTGACCGGCGGCCTGTTGCTGGCCGATTATACCCAGGTGGAACGCGTCGAGGTCGGTGGCGTCGCATTCGAGAATCTTCCGGTCGCCTTTGCCGACGCCGCGCCGTTCCGCCGCTTCGGGCTGACCGACAAGCCCGCGCTGTTGCTCGGCATGGACGCGATGAACCTGTTCCGGCGCGTCGAGATCGATTTCGCCAACCGCGAAGTACGCTTTTCCAAGCCCCGTACGGACAGTCGCGGCGGCAGCTGACCGGCATCTTGCAATATGTCCGAATCGGGCGCAGCTTGTTCGGATGCAGATTTCGGTCGCCCTTGCGCTGATCGCTCTCACCAGCGCCGTGCCGCTGGCCGGACAGGCTGTTCCGGCGCCCTCCGAACTCCCCGCTCCCCCTTCCACCGACCTGGATATCAAGCTCGACCATGGCAGCGGGCGCATGACGGTGCCGGTGTCGATCGGCGCCAGCGGCCCGTTCAACTTCGTCATCGATACGGGCGCCGAACGCTCGGTGATCTCGCGCGAGCTTGCCACCATGCTTGCCCTTACGGCCGGCCGGCCGGTCCGCCTGATCGGACTTGCCGGAGCGGCGACGGTCGAGACGGTCCATGTCCCCGAATTGTCGATCAGCACGCTCGGGGCAAGAAATGTCGAGGCGCCGGCGCTAGCCTCGGATAATATCGGCGCCCGGGGCATGCTGGGTATCGACGCGCTGCAGGGGCATCGCATCATCATCGATTTCGACCGGCTTTCCATGAAGGTGACGCCGGCCGGGCGGCGGATACGCAATACCAGTCCCGACGATATTCTGGTGAGCGCCAAGACGCTTTATGGCCAGTTGATCGTGACCAATGCGCGCTACCGCGGCCAACCCATATCGGTCGTCATCGACACCGGATCGCCAGTCACGGTTGGCAATCAGGCGATGCTGAATCTGGCGCAGCGTTCGAGCAGATCGCTCGGCCCGATTTCAATCACGTCCGTCACCGGCCAGACACTCAATGCCAATTATGTGATGATCAGCGACCTCCACATCGCAGGCCTGGAATTCGATCATGTGCCGATGGCGGTCGCCGACGCCCCGCCATTCAAGCGTTTGGGACTGGAGGCGACACCGGCCCTGATTCTCGGCATGGACACGATGCGGCTGTTCCGGCGCGTCAGTATCGATTTCGCCAATCGCCAGATCCTGTTTTCCCTGCCCGCGCGTCGGTTCGCCACAAGGGGTTGCTCTGCGGGCACGTCCTGTTCAAGCTACAATTAGGTCCCAATCCGCGGACCGTTGTTTCGGGGACAGAGTGTGCAGGGACAGAGTGTGCAGGGACTGGGCATCAAGGCATTGACGGCGCGTATCGGCGGCATCGGCATGGCGGCGGCATTGATGCTGCAGCCCGGCCCGGCAAGCGCGCAGGCCCTGACCCCCGACCAGCAAAGCTTTTTCGACCTCTATAAGGAGCTGGTCGAGACCAACACCGCCTTGTCGACCGGCAGCTGCACCCAGGCATCGGCACAGATCGCGACACGGCTGAAGGCGGCGGGCTATACCGACAAGGACATCACCCTGTTCTCGGTGCCCGACCACCCCAAGGACGGCGGCATCGTCGCGATCCTGCCCGGGACCGACAAGAAGCTGAAACCGATGCTGCTGCTCGGCCATCTCGATGTGGTCGAGGCCAAGCGCGCGGACTGGGTGCGCGACCCGTTCAAGCTGTCCGAAGAAGAGGGCTATTATTATGCCCGCGGCACGGTCGACGACAAAGGCATGTCGGCGATCTGGGCGGACAGCATGATTCGCTTCAAGACCAGCGGCTACAAGCCGAAACGCACGATCAAGCTGGCGCTGACCTGCGGCGAGGAAACCACCTTCGCCTGGAACGGCGCGCAGTGGCTGACGAAGAACAAGCCCGACCTGATCGCCGCCGAATTCGTCCTCAACGAAGGCGGCGGCGGGCGATCGGGCGCCGATGGCAAGCCACAGGTCCTGGCGATCCAGGTCGGCGAGAAGGCAGCGCAGAATTATACCTTCGAGACGACCAACCCGGGCGGCCACAGCTCACAGCCAGTGCCCGACAACGCGATCTATGAACTGGCCGATGCGATCGAGGCGGTGCGCGGCTATGAATTCCCGATCAAGTTCACCGACACCACCCGCGCCTTTTTCACTGCCACCGCCCAGTCGACGCCGGGTCCAGTCGGCGATGCGATCAATCGCCTGCTCGCCAACCCCAATGACGCGGAAGCCGACAAACTGATCAGCCGCGACAAGATGATGCATTCGACGCTGCGCACGACCTGCGTCGCGACCTTGCTGTCCGCCGGTCATGCCGAGAATGCCCTGCCGCAACGCGCAACCGCGAATATCAATTGCCGCGTTTTCCCGGGTGAAACGGTCGAAGCGACGCTCGCCAAGCTGACGGAGCTGGCCGGGCCGAAGGTCAAGGTCACGATGAACATGCCGGTGCGCCCAACCGCGGTGCCGCCGCCGCTCGACCCGAAGATCGTCGGCCCGGCCAAAGCGGTCGCGGCGAAGCATTTCCCCGGCGTGCCGATGCTGCCGCTGATGTCGACCGGTGCGACCGACGGCATCTTCTTCCAGGCGATCGGTATTCCGGTTTACGGCGTGCCCGGAATCTTCATCGACCAGGATGCCAACGGCATTCACGGCCTGAACGAACGGATCCGGGTCAAGTCGCTCTATGACGGGCGGGCGTATCTCTACGACCTGGTGAAGGTGTATGCCGGATAGCCGCGGGGCGGCGAGTCGCGCCTGCGATTCGCCTGCTGTTCCGTGCTGTTAAACCGGCCGATTTTTTCCAATGCTGTTACGTTGGATTTTCGGCCCAATTTTCGGCAGATAGTTCAAGGACTTGCGGGCCAAAATGCTGTTATTCGATAACAGCATGGAAACAGCGTCATAACAGCACGGAACAGCAGCGGATTCGATGTTGTTCCGTGCCGGAACGGGCGGGAGAATTGCCCGATATTCTTCACGACTGAGAAAGAGCGGGACGGAAAAGCGCCGGCATTCCGTCCGGCCCACGCTGCCATGTCCCGCGCAGCCGTTGAATCGGCGACCGGTCCCGATCCGGTCTCTGCCGCAAGAAGAATAAAGAAGAAGAAGAAGAAGCGGGATCCCCGCTTTCGCGAGGATGACGGGGAAGTGATCGCGTCCGGCCACGGCAAGACCCCAATCGTCCCCCGCGCTATAGCAGCATCGACTTGGGGAGACTCGCCTTTCACCGTTCGCGCTGAGCTTGTCGAAGCCCATGCGCCGCCTGTGCCCTTCGACACGCTCAGGGCGAACGGGTGGTGGGGGTCAATTCAGCTCGAAACTGCTCTAGACCGTGACCTGCTCACCCAGTTCCAGCACCTTGCCCGGCGGGATCTTGAAGAAATCGGTCGGGTCGCTGGCGTTGCGCTGCAGGAACATGAAGATGCGATCCTGCCAGAGCGGCATGCCTTGCTTCGCGGCGGGCTTGATCGTGTTGCGGCCGATGAAATAGCTCGTCTTGGCCGGGTTCATCGGCATGCGCTGGCCAGAGGGCGCGAAGCCCAGGTCGTTCGGCACATTGGGTGAATCCATGAAGCCATAAGTCAGGATGACAGTGGCGAAATTGGCGTCGACCTCAGTCGTCACGGCGCGCTCCTCATCGGGGACGTGCGGGCGATCGGCGGTGCGGATGCTGACCACCAGATTGCGTTCGTGCAGCACCTTGTTGTGCTTCAGATTGTGCAGCAGCGCGCCGGGCGCGCTGTCCGGATTGGCGGTGAGGAAGATCGCGGTGCCCTCGACCCGCTCGGGCGGACGGCGCGACAGGGCGGCGGCGAGGTCGGCGAGCGGCACGCTCTGGCGCTGTTCGAACATCCGCACGATGCCGCGCCCGCGCACCCAGGTATAGATCAGCAGCGCAATGATTCCCGCCACCACCAGCGGCACCCAGCCGCCCTCGATCACACGCAGGATGTTCGCGCCGAAGAAGATCAGGTCAAGCACGAGGAACGGCGTGACCACCATGATCGCGGTGGCGCGCGGCCAGTTCCAGCGATGCCGCACGACGATATAGGCAAGGCAGGTGGTCACGACCATCGTACCGGTCACCGCGATGCCATACGCCGCGGCCATTGCCGAGGAACTGCGGAACTGCGTGACCAGCACCAGCACGCCGGCCAGCAGCAGCCAGTTGATCGAGGGAAGGTAGATCTGCCCCGAATGCCGCGCCGAGGTCTGGCGAACGCGCAGGCGCGGCAGCAGGCCAAGCTGGATCGCTTGCTGAGTCAGCGAATAGGCGCCGGTGATCACCGCCTGGCTGGCGATGATCGTCGCCAGCATCGACAGCGCGACCAGCCAGGGCCGGAATTGATCCGGCGCCATCAGGAAGAACCAATCCTGATTGGTGAACGGCGTGCCCGCCGCCTGCGCCGCCTCGAGCGCGTTCAGTGCGAACGCGCCTTGCCCGAGATAGTTGAGCATCAGCGCCGGGAAGACGAGCATGAACCAGCCAAGCTGGATCGGCAGGCGGCCAAAATGGCCCATATCGGCGGTCAGCGCCTCGGCGCCGGTGACGGTCAGGAAAACCGCACCAAGCACGAAAAGCCCGGTGACGCCGTGATTGGAGAGGAAGATCGCGCCATAATGCGGCGAGATCACGCGCAGGATCGAGGGTTCGTCGGCGATATGCCAAAGGCCGAGTCCGCCGATCGCGAGGAACCACAGGATACAGACCGGGCCGAACAGATTCGACACGCTGGCCGTGCCGCGCGACTGGATGACGAACAAGGCGACGAGGATCACGATGGTCAGCGTCAGGATCATCCGTTCATCGACCAATGCGCCAATGCCGGGCAGCGTCCGCAAGCCCTCGACCGCCGACAGGACCGACAAGGCCGGGGTGATGATCGCATCGCCATAGAAGAGCGATGCGCCTGCCGCGCCAAGCACCAGCGCGATTCGCGAATGCTTGCCCAGCGCGCGCCGCGCCAGCGCGGTCAGCGCGAGCACGCCGCCTTCGCCCTGATTGTCGGCGCGCGTCAGGAACATGACATATTTGATCGTGACGACCAGAATCAGCGACCATAAGGCCAGGCTGAGCACGCCGAGAATCTCGCTCGCATCGATCCCGTCGAGCGCGGACTGGCCCAGCGCTTCGCGAAACGCGTAGAGCGGGCTGGTACCGATATCGCCGAACACCACGCCGATCGCACCGATCGCCAAGGCGATGGTGGCCGGTCGGGAAATGTCGGGCCGGGAAATGGCAGAAAGCCCGGAAGTGTCTGTACCGGAGGACATCTTTTGGCCTGTCATTGGGACGGCGCGCTCTACGCCTGTTGCAATGCAGCGCAAGTCATTTCGCACAAGCCGTTGATCGCCCAGTTGAACATGAGGAAAAGTCACGCCATAGCAACGGCATGGTTCCCTTTTCGTTCGCCGGCCACAATCTCTGCGCGCTACCGCAAGGCGCGTTGTTCTGGCCTGCGCGGCGTGCCTTACTGGTCGCCGACCTGCATTTCGAGAAAGCGAGCTGGTTCGCCGCGCGCGGACAGATGCTGCCGCCCTATGATTCGATCGCGACGCTGACCGCGTTGACGGCGGTGGCCGAGGAAAGCCAGGCAGCGGAAATCTGGTGCCTGGGCGACAGCTTCCACGATTCGGCCGGATGCGATCGCTTGCCCGACAGCGCCACTGCGATGCTCCGCACGCTGACCGCGACTCGCCGCTGGACCTGGATCACCGGCAATCACGATGCCGCGCTGATCGATCGCTGCGGCGGCACGGTGATCGACGAAGCCGTGGTCGATGGCCTGGTGCTGCGCCACGAAGCCGAACGTGACGAGACACGGCCTGAACTGTCAGGCCATTTCCATCCGAAATTCCGGATCACCGTGCGCGGGCGCCATGTGTCGCGCCGCTGTTTCGTCGCGACCGCGACCAAGCTGATCCTACCCGCCTTTGGCTCGCTGACCGGCGGCCTCGATGCCGATCATCCGGAAATCGTCGGTGTGGTCGGCACCGGTGCCGAGGCAATGCTGCCGGTCGACAACCGGATGCTGCGCTTCCCGCTGGCTGCGTGACCCCGGAAAACTCCGAACCATCACGGCGTTCCGGAACGCCGAGAGGGTGCGTGATCAGTCCAGCAGAGGAAAAGAGTGATTGGCCGGCCGGATAATCGGCCTTTCCGTTGGATCGATATAGACGATGTTCAAATCCCCGGCTGCATCGATCCGCCGAGACGCGTCGATGGCGCCGGAGTGAAACCGCACGGCGACATCCCCGCAGATGCGCCGCCTGATCGAGCCGGACGCCATGCCGTGTTGCTCCGGTGGCGCGATATTCAACCCCTCCACCGGTCGATCGCCGATCGAAAGTTCGGCCGATCTGTCCCGGACATTGACCAGAACGAACGTGATGAGCTTGCAGTTCACCGGTTTCTCTTCCGCCGAAACTGCCTTCTGACAAGAAGCGAGCAGGACGGGCATCAGGACGATCAGCATTTTCGTGCGAACGGGCATGGCTGGATAAGGCACCGCCCGATGCCGGGCTAAAGCGGAACCCCCGCTTTCGCGGGGATAACAGAGAGAGGTCGACCTAAAATCATCCGACTCTCAATGCCCTACCGCGCGAGCGAGGGGAAGCCGGCCCTGAACGCGGCAAGCTTGGGCTTGTCGATATTGACGATGTACGGATGAGTCGGGTTCCGGTCGAAGAAATTCTGGTGATAGGCCTCGGCCGGGAAGAAGCCGCCGCCCTCCAATTTGGTCACGATCGGCTTCGGGAAGACCTTCGCCTTGCCGAGCTGCGCGATATAGGCGGCCGCGACCGCTTTCTGGTCGGCGCCTTGCGGGAAGATCGCCGAGCGATAGCTGATGCCGGTATCGGGGCCCTGGCGGTTGAGCTCGGTCGGGTTGTGCGCGATCGAGAAATAGACTCGCAGCAGCGTGCCGTAACTGATCTGCGCGGGATCATAGACGATCTTCACCGCCTCGGCGTGGCGGGTCGTCTCGGTCGAGACCTGATCATAGGTCGCGGTCGCCGCCGTGCCGCCGGCATAACCCGCCGTGACGGTCCGCACGCCCTTCACATGTTCGAACACCGCTTCCATGCCCCAGAAGCAGCCGCCCGCCAGTATCGCGGTCTGCAAGCCCTTCGCCTGGGGCATGTCCTGCGCCGCCGCGGGAATCGGCACCGCGCGTTCGGCATTGGCGATGCCGCACGCGCTGAGCGTGGCGGCAAGCGCGGCTGCGATGGTGACTCTGTTCATGACATCCGCCTCGTAAGGGGCGCCGGGAAGCGCGCCGTTACCATGATATACGAAGCGATCGACCGCATGGTTACATCCAGCGGCAGTTCAGGAACGCCGCGGCGTTCCGGTCGCGGTTCAGCGCGCGATGTGCGCCGCCGACACGACGGGGTTTGCCGGCGTCTCGGTCGCGGCGGGCTGCAGCGTGAACACGCCGATCGCGCCCAGCGCGAAACCGCCGATGAATTGCCACAGAAAACCTGATTTCAGGATGCTACGCATAAACTACCTCATGGACCTGCGTCGCACCATGCAGGCCGAAATCCAGTGTCGGACCTGAAAGTCGGCCCATCGGAAACGTGCAGGTCGGGATTGTCCCGGCCCGTTACAAGGCGGCTTTGCGAAACCCAGCGTTAACCTCCGCTGACCGGATCGTTCATCCCGCACCTGTTCGTAAGAGACGTTGCCGTCCCCCGATTACCGTACGGCGGCGCACGCCGTCTGGATGCGTTCGCATGCCTCGCGCAGGAGGTCCTCCGACGTGGCATAGGAAATTCGCATCGCCGGCGAGAGGCCGAACGCCGCCCCCTGCACCGCCGCGACTTTCGCATCGTCGAGCAGATAGGCGACAAATGCCTCGTCGGTGTCGATCAGCTTGCCCTTCGGCGTGGTCTTGCCGATCAGCGCGGAGAATTCGGGATAGACGTAGAACGCCCCTTCCGGCCGCGGGCAGGTGATGCCGTTCGCCTGATTGAGCATCGATACGACCAAGTCGCGGCGCGACTGGAACTTCGCCGCATTATCCTTGAGAAACGCCTGATCGCCGGTCAGCGCGGCGACCGATGCGGCCTGCGCGATCGAGCAGGGATTCGAGGTCGATTGCGACTGCAGCTTGGCCATCGCCTTGATCAGCCAGGGCGCGCCACCGGCAAAGCCGATCCGCCAGCCAGTCATCGCATAGGCCTTGGAACAGCCATTGGCGGTCAGCGTGCGGTCGTACAGCGACGGGCACACCTCGGCGATGGTGGTGAATTCGAAGCCGTCATAAATGATATGCTCGTACATATCGTCGGCGAAGATCCACACCTGCGGATGGCGTTCGAGCACCTCACCCAGCGCCTTCAGCTCGGCGCGCGAATAGGCCGCGCCGGTCGGGTTGGACGGCGAATTGAGGATGACCCATTTGGTGCGCGGCGTGATCGCCGCTTCGAGCTGTTCCGGGGTCAGCTTGTAGCTTTGCTTCGGGCCCGCCTCGACGAACACCGGCGTACCGTTCGCGAACAGCACGACATCGGGATAGCTGACCCAATAGGGCGCCGGAATGATCACTTCATCGCCCGCGTCGATCGTCGCGACCATCGCGTTGAACAAGGTATGCTTGCCGCCGGCGTTGATGGTGATCTGGTCGCGCGCATAGGTCAGGCCATTGTCGCGTTTGAACTTGAAGATCACCGCGTCCTTCAGCTCGGGCGTGCCGTCGACATTGGTGTATTTGGTCTTGCCGTCGCGGATCGCCTTGATCCCGGCTTCCTTGATGAATTCCGGCGTGTCGAAATCGGGCTCACCCGCGCCGAGACCAATCACATCGACGCCTTCGCGCTGCAGCTCCTGGACGCGCGACGTGATCGCGAGCGTCGGCGAGGGCTTGATGCGGGCGAGCGCGGCGGATGGCTGCATGATATGAACCTCGCTTGAGAAGCCGCTCAAGGCGCGAGCGGCTCAGGGGAGCGGCGCGGCTATAGACTGACCCCGTTCGATTTCGCAACTGCAACAATGGCAGAAAACAGCCCGCGCAGCGCATTTCCCAGCAGGAAACCGCCGGCCAGGTCGGCCGGACTCAATTCACCCTCGACCGCACGGCCACTGGCGATGAGGTCGGCGCGCAGCACGCCGGGCAACACGCCGCGCGCCAGTGGCGGGGTGATCAGCCGGCCATCGCGCTCGACGAAGATCGAGGTGAAGCTGCCTTCGGTCAGGAAACCGGCGGGATCGGTGAACAGCACTTCATCCTCGCCCGACTGGCGCCGTGCCGCCTCGTAAAAGCGCCGGTCGCTGGTCTTGTGGCGCAAACGGAAATCATGCGGCGCAACGGGAAGCGGCACGATAGCAACCGCCATCGGCGTCGTGCGAGGCTCGGGCAGCGGCGACACCTCGATCGCGATCGCCCCGCTTTTCGCCAGCATCAGCCGCACCCGGCATGCCGTGCGCAGCCGGAATGTCGCGGCCTGCAACTCGTTGCGCGCCGCATGGCGATCAAAGGTGAAACCGAACAGGGCCGCGCTCGCCTTCATCCGCGCAAGATGGCCCTCGAGCAGCGGCAAACCGATTTCGGGATCGAACGCCATCGTCTCGATCAGGTCGAAACCGCGCTGCCCGGCGGTCACGAACGCGCCCTTGGCCAGGCATTCGTCCCACTCCTCGTCGGCGCGCGAATCCGCGACGATGCCCGAGCCGAGCCCAATCGTCGCGCTTTCCGCATCGCGGGCGAGCCGCAGCGTGCGGATCGCGACATTGAACGCCGCATCACCACCCGCGCCGATCCAGCCGATCGATCCGGTATAAGCGCCCCGCGCATCGGCCTCGACCGCATCGATCACTTCCATCGCGCGAATTTTCGGCGCGCCGGTGATCGAGCCGCAGGGAAAGATCGCCTCAAGCACATCGATCGCATCCAGCCCGTCGCGCAACCGCGCCGTAACGGTCGATGTCATCTGGTGGACGGTCGGATAGCCCTCCACCGCGAACAATTCGGGCACCGCGACGCTGCCGGGCTCGGCCACGCGAGTCAGGTCGTTGCGCATCAGGTCGACGATCATCAGGTTTTCCGCGCGCTGCTTGGCGTCGCCCTGCAACCCCGCCGCCAAAGCGCGATCCTCCTCGGGCGTGCCGCCGCGCCGCGCGGTGCCCTTCATCGGCCGGGCAGTGAGCACGCCGGACTTGAGCGAGAAGAACAGTTCCGGCGAAAAGGACAACAGCCATTCCGCGCCGGTCCACACCACCCCGCCATAACCGGCCCGGGCGCGCGACCGAATCGCGGCATAGAGCGCCAGCGGATGGCCGATCGCGCGAACCGTTGCGCGGAACGTCAGATTGGCCTGGTAGATATCCCCCGCCTCGATCAGGCCAAGGACCTGGGCGATCGCAGCATCATAAGCGGTACGGTCAATGCGCGGTTCGGGTGCGCCGAGCCAGCCGCCGGCCGGATCGGGCAGCAGCGCCGCGACGGCAGCGCCATCCAGCCGCTCGCCCGCGCCGAAAATGCCGAACCACAGCGCGGGCGCCTCCCCCGCCTCGCGCGTCAGGTCGATCAGCCTGGGTTCGAGCGCGATGCCCGCGCCATAGGCCATGAACCCCGCCGCATCATGGCCCGCCGCGCGGGCGGCCTTCAGCTCGGCCAGCGCCACCGGCACGTCCGCCGCCCGATCGGCGCGGATGATGCGCAGCGGGGCGCGATACAGCCGCGCCGGGGCGCCGCGCTCACGGGCATCGTCGAGCAGGACAAAGGGGGTATCTTCGATCGGCATCGCCGCTGCCATGTAGAGCGAAACCATGCCGCTGTGCCAGTGGCGGATGATCGATGCCGCCGGAAGCCGATCCGCCCGGCGCAAAACCGGCGCCTGGCCAGGGACCGACCCGAAGATTGACCCTCATTGATTGCCCCGCATCGATTGACGGGAACGCATGGCGCGAGCATTTCGCACGGCATGTCCAATCCCCCGATGCGCGCCACCATCATCCCCGTCACCCCGCTGCAGCAGAATTGCACCCTGCTGTGGTGCACCGAGACCATGAAGGGCGCGTTCGTCGATCCCGGCGGCGACTTGCCCAAGCTGAAAGCGGCGGCGGCACAGCACGGCGTGACGGTCGAGAAGATCATCCTGACGCACGGCCATTTCGACCATTGCGGCGAAGCCAAGCCGCTCGCCGAGGAACTCGGCGTGCCGATCGAAGGGCCGCATCGCGAGGATCTGTTCCTGCTCGAGACGCTGGCCGAGGATGGCGCGAAATACGGCATCTTCGGCGGCAAGGCGTTCGTGCCCGACCGCTGGCTGGTCGAGGGCGACACCGTGACCGTCGGCAATCTGACCTTCAATGTCTACGAAACCCCCGGCCACACGCCGGGGCATGTCATCTTCCATCACCCCGAATCGAAGCTGGCGCTGGTCGGCGACGTGCTGTTCCAGGGATCGGTCGGCCGCACCGATTTCCCGCGCGGCAACCATGGCCAGTTGCTCGAATCGATCGCGACCAAGCTATGGCCGCTGGGTGACGACACCGCCTTCATCCCCGGCCATGGCCCGATGAGCAATTTCGCCCATGAACGCGCGTACAACCCGTTCGTCAGCGATTCGGCCCTCGCCGGATAGCGCGCCGCTATCCGGCCGGGGCGACCACCTCAACCGGGTCGTTGGCGGGGGCGTGTTGCATCGCGATCAGCGGCAGCGCGATGGCATAGCCGCCCAGGCCGAGCAGCAGCACGAAGGTGACGACCGTCCCGACCATTCGCGCATATTTGAGGCCGTCCATGCCCAGCGGATGCGCGACGCGGGCAAGCAGGAACAATGCGCCGGCGGCCCAGAGCCAGATCGAGGTGCCGGTGGAGAATTCCAGCAGGCCGATCAGGATGACGATGAACGGGGCATATTCGACGAAATTGGCCTGGGCGCGCATGCGGCAGATCAGCGCCGCGTCGCCGCCGTCGCCAATGCTGACCTTGGCCTTTGTCCGCACCTGACCGACGCGAATCGCCAGCCAGAGCGCGATCAGCGCCGCGCCGCCCGCCGTCACCAAAGTGATCGGCAACATGACCGTTTCCATCGACATTATCCCCCTGATTTCCTCGGGGCCGACCCTGACAGGCTATGCCCGAGCTTGCAACGCCGCACCAAATCGCTATAGGCGCAACGCTTCGCGACGTGTCCGGCCGCCGGTGCCACCTGCGGTCGACCTTATCCGTCGGTTGCGTGGGGCCTGTTCCGGGCTTATCGCAGTTTTGATCCAGACAAAGGTTTCGCCGAAATGGCCGTCCCCAAGAGAAAAACCACGCCGTCGAAGCGCGGCATGCGCCGCAGCCACGATTCGCTGCCGATCGAGTCCTATCAGGAATGCCCGAACTGCGGCGAACTGAAGCGTCCGCACAATCTGTGCGGGTCGTGCGGCCATTATAATGGCCGCGAGATCGTTTCGGTCGAAGGCTGACCCAGGCTTCACTTCGGAAGGGGGCAAGCGACGTGTCGAACAGCTCCCGGATCGCCGTCGATGCGATGGGCGGTGACAAGGGACTGGCAGTGATGCTGGCCGGCGTCGCGCGTGCGCGCCGCCGTTTTCCCGAGATGCAGTTCATCCTGGTTGGTGACGAGACGGCGATCCGTGACGGATTGCTTAGTCACCCGAACCTGACCGCGCATTCCGAGATCGTTCATGCGCCGGAAGTGGTCGGGTCGAGCGACAAGCCCGGCCAGGCGCTGCGCCGCGCCAAGACAACCTCGATGGGCATTGCGATCGACATGGTGAAGCAGGGCCGCGCCGCCGCCTGCGTCTCGTCGGGCAATACCGGTGCGCTGATGGCGATGGCCAAGCTGTCGCTGCGCATGATCCCTGGCATCGATCGCCCCGCGCTCGCCGCCTTGCTGCCGACGCTGGGCGCCAATGACGTGGTCGTGCTCGACCTTGGCGCCAATACCGAATGCGATGCGCGCAACCTGGTGCAGTTCGCGGTGATGGGCGCGGCCTATGCCCGCACCACGCTTGATCTCGCGTCACCGCGCGTCGCCCTGCTCAATATCGGCAGCGAGGATCAGAAGGGCACCGACGAGATTCGCGACGCCGCCCGCGACCTGAAGGCCGCGACGCATCTGCCGATGACCTTTTCCGGTTTCGTCGAAGGCGATCAATTGTCGCATGGCGATGTCGATGTGATCGTGTGCGACGGTTTTTCCGGTAATATCGCGCTCAAGACCGCCGAGGGCACGGCGCGATTCGTCGCCGACCTGTTGAAGCGCGCGTTTCGCAGTTCGATTCGCTCCAAGATCGGGTTCCTGATCTCCAAGCCGGCGACCGAATTGCTGCGCCATCATCTCGACCCCAACAATCATAATGGCGCGGTGTTTCTCGGGCTCAACGGCTTGGTCGTGAAAAGTCATGGCGGCGCCAATGAAATCGGCGTGGCGACCGCGATCGCCGCCGCCGCCAAGATGGTGCGCGACGATCTGACCCGTCGCATCGCCGAGGACCTCGGCAATTTCGAGGCTAAAGCGGCATGATTCGCAGTGTGATCACCGGTACCGGATCGGCGCTGCCGACGCGTCGCGTGTCGAATGCCGAACTGGCCGAAACCGTCGACACGACCGACGAATGGATCGTCGAACGCACCGGCATCCGCTTTCGCCATATCGCCGGTCCCGATGAAACGACCGCGACGCTCGCCGCCGACGCATGCCGCGCGGCGCTTGTCGCCGCCGGCCGATCCGCGCAGGACGTCGACCTGATCGTGCTGGCGACCGCCACCCCCGACCAGACGTTCCCGGCCAGCGCGACCAAGGTGCAGGCGATGCTCGGCATCGACGATTGCGTCGCATTCGACGTCGCCGCGGTCTGTTCGGGCTTTCTCTATGCGGTGCAGGTCGCCGACAGCATGATTCGCGCCGGCGTGTACCGTTGCGCGCTGGTGATCGGCGCCGAAACCTTCAGCCGCATCCTCGATTGGGAAGATCGCACCACCTGCGTGCTGTTCGGCGACGGCGCGGGCGCGATCGTGCTCGAAGCCGACGAAGGTGACGGCACGCGCGGCATCCTCGCCACCAAGCTGCACGCCGATGGCCGCCACAATGAGCTTCTCTATGTCGATGGGGGTCCCTCGACCACCGGCACGGTCGGCAAGGTCCGCATGAAGGGACGCGAGGTGTTCCGCCACGCCGTGGTCAATCTGGCGACGGTGATGGGCGAATCACTCGCCGCCGCCGGCCTGACTTCCGACGATGTCGACTGGGTCGTGCCGCATCAGGCCAATGCCCGTATCCTCGACGCGACCGCACGCAAGCTTGGCCTTGCGCCGGAGAAGGTCGTGGTGACGGTCGACCAGCACGCCAATACATCGGCCGCATCGGTGCCGCTCGCGCTCGACACCGCCGTGCGCGACGGACGGATCAAACCCGGCCAGCTGATCGTGCTGGAAGCGATGGGTGGCGGCTTCACCTGGGGTGCCGCCGTCGTCCGGTTTTAATTGACATAAATGTAGACATTAATGTCATTGAAACGCTAGCGTCACAAACCCCTTTCGGTCCGCTACCTCATTGTGTTAGGCAGGCTTTCTGCCACGCTATGGGGGAGGGAATCACATGGCGACTGCGGGTACGCTGACAAGAGCTGATCTGGCCGAATCACTACATCATCAGGTGGGGCTGTCGCGTGCCGACTCGGCCAAACTGGTCGAACATATTCTCGGGCACATGTGCGAAGCGCTCGCCAAGGGCGAGAATGTGAAGATTTCCGGCTTCGGCACCTTCGTCCTGCGCGACAAGGGCGAGCGAGTCGGCCGGAATCCCAAGACCGGCGTCGAAGTGCCGATCGCACCGCGCCGGGTCCTGACCTTCCGCGCCAGCCAGATGATGCGCGACCGTATCGTCAGCGGCAGCTGATCGAATCATGGTGGTCGTCTCCGACAAGGCGGCGGGGGCGTTTCGGACGATCGGCGAACTGTCGCACGAAGCGGGCATTCCGCAGCATATTCTACGGTATTGGGAAACGCGCTTTCCGCAGTTGCGCCCACTGCAACGCGCGGGACGGCGCCGCTATTATCGGCCCGACGATGTCGCGCTGGTGCTGCGGATCAGCGCGCTGCTCGACCAGGAGGGCTATACCATCCGCGGCGTGCAGAAATTGCTCGCGGCGGAAGGAAAGCGGCCGTCCGGCGGTGATGGCGGCGGCAGCAGGAGTGGCGGCAGCGACACGCGGGCCCTGAAAGCGGTACGCGATACCCTGGTCAAGGCCTTGCGGGACGACCAGCTTTAGGGCCTTTCCCGCCGGGATCCGCCCGGTTCAGCGCGGCGCGATTCCGGTGGCGAGCATATCGCCGATCGTTTCCGCCACCGCCTCGGGCGACACATCCTCCTCCCATACGCCGTAGCGCAAGCCGAGAAACACGTTCATTCCCATGATCGCCCAGGCATGGACCTCGGACACGTCGCCACGCACCTCACCGCGCGTCGCCGCCGCCTGAAGCCGTTTGGCGATACGCTCGGCGGTGGTGGCATAATGCAGCCGGAAGCTTTCGGGGTCGACGAACTCGGCCTCGTCGATGATGCGGTACAATTCCTTGTGGCCGCGCACGAATTCGATGAAGTGCAGCAGGCCGGCACGTTCGGCGGCAAGCTGGTCGGGCGCGGCGCGAATCAGCGGCGCGACATGGTCGCGAACCTGGTCCGACATGTCGCGGACCAGCGCCCGGAACACCGCATCCTTCGAATCGAAATAGGTATAGAAACTGCCCAGCGCGACACCGGCGCGGCGCGTGATGCCGCTGATCGACGCCTCGTGGAAACCACGCTCGCCGAATTCCAGCGCGGCGGCATCGAGAATCGCGCGCATCGTCCTGCGACCACGCTCGGTACGCGGGGCCTTGCCCGCCCCCGCCGCGCTCGCGCCGCGATCGCGCTCGACCTGATCTGACCCGTTCTGCTCCCGCGTTGCCATTTCGACACGCTCGCCAGCCATTTTGACCATCCCCTTACGTCCAAGTTGAAACCTGGTTCATGTTTCAGTATAGCGTCCACGAACGGCGCACAACCCGGATGATACCGGCCGCATCTTGCGAAGCGCATCAGGAGGGGAAGACGACATGTCACGCCATACATCTGCACGAATCCTGCTCAGCGCCGGTGTGGCGCTCGCCGCCTTCGCCGCCATGCCCGCTTTTGCGCAGGCCAGCCAGGCGGCCGATCCGCAGCTTGCCGATGCGCAAGTGTCGGACGAAGAGATCGGGGATATCGTCGTGATCGCCCGCAAGCGCGAAGAACGGCTGGTCGATGTACCGATCGCGGTGAGCGCGATCTCGGCCGAGCAGCTCAGCAAGCTGCAGGCGACCGATCTTGCGGGCATTCAAGGCTCAGTGCCCAACGTCAATCTGGTGCAGGGCCGCGGCACCTCGACCAACGCCAATATCTTCATTCGCGGCATTGGCCAGCCCGATGCGCTGCAGACTTTCGATCCGGCGGTCGGCATCTATGTCGACGGCGTCTATATCAGCCGCATCCAGGGCGCCTTGTTCAACCTGTTCGATGTCGAGCGGATCGAAGTGCTGCGCGGGCCGCAGGGCACGCTCTACGGCAAGAACACGATCGGCGGCGCAGTCAATGTCGTCAGCCGCAAGCCCAGCCTGTCCGACGTGAAGGCAGCGGGCAGCGTCACCTATGGCAGCTATAATCAATGGCTGATCAATGGTTATGCTTCCGCCCCGCTGGTCGGCGACAAGGTCGCGCTCAGCCTCGCGGCCGTCTATGATAAGCGCGACGGGCTGGTCACCGATCCCACCACCGGGCGCAAATATAATGATCGCGACACGCTTGCCGGGCGCGGTATCCTGCGCATCGCGCCGACTGACGGCGTCGAATTCCTGATCAACGCCGACTATACCCGGATGAAGACCGCGCCGACGCTCGGCTATGCCACCGCGCCGCTGATCGCCACCAGCTTCACCGCCGGCACGCGCGTGCTGAGCCCGGCCAATCCGCTCGGACCCTATGATTACAAGGCGCGCACTTCGCTTGCGCCCGGCCAGGGCCAGAACCTCGATCATTGGGGCATATCGCTGACCGCCAATATCGATCTTGGCGGGCCCTTTTCGCTGACCTCGATCTCGGCCTATCGCAAGCTCAAGACCGATGCCTTTATCGATATCGACGCGACGCAGTTCGAGCTTGGCGACGTGTTCGTCGGCGTACGCCAGCATCAGCTGAGCCAGGAGCTGCAGCTCAAATATTCATCCGACCGGCTGAACGGCGTGTTCGGGCTCTATTATCTGTACGAGAAGGTGACATCGCATCAGGAAGCCTATGCCGACGATCTGTTCGAACTGACTCCGGCGACGCACTACACCTTCACGCGCTTCATCGACGACGACCAGCGGCTGAAAAGCTATGCCGCATTCGGTCAGCTGACCTATGATCTGACCGATCGGCTCTCGCTCACCGGCGGCCTGCGCTACACGCGGGAGGAGAAGCAGTATAACCGATTCACCACCACCGCATCGAACCTGGGAGCGCTCAACGGTCTCGTCTTCCGCTTCCCCGACAATCTGCCCGCACCGCTCAACGCGCGCAACGAAGTGACCTTCGGCGCCTGGACGCCGTCCGCGACGCTGTCGTTCAAGCCGACGCGCGATACGCTGCTCTACGCATCCGCATCGCGCGGCTTCAAGTCGGGCGGTTTCAACGGCCGCGTCAACAGCCTGAACGATGTCACCGAAATCGTGAACGGCGTCGCCACGATCCGCCCCTATTTCAAGCCGGAATCGGTGTGGAGCTACGAGGCGGGCGCCAAGGGCAATTTCCTTGGCGGGCGCGTCAGCCTTGCGGCCAATGCCTTCTACACCGACTACAAGGACTTCCAGGCGCGGGTCGGCGCGGGCAACAATACCGGCCTGGGCGGTGCGTTGCCGGTGCTCAACGCGGGCAAGCTGCGTATCTGGGGCATCGAGGCGGAGGCCACGGTCCGGCCGACCACACATTGGACGCTGCGCTCGACCTTTGGCTATCTCAACGCCAAATATCTCGAGTTCAACGATGCGCGCCGCGCGCCGGCCGCCGCCTTCTCTTGCAACCCGACCGGCAAGAAGATCGTGTGCCAGCCGGCTTTTGCCCCGCCGCTGACTTTCTCGGCCTCGACCGATTATGTCGTGCCGCTGGGCAGTGCCGGCACGCTGACCTTCGGCGCCGACGGGCGCTTCGTCGACAAGCATTTCCTCTCGGTCGACAATCGCCCGGGCCTGACCGAACAGGGTTATTGGCTGCTCAACGGCTTCGTCCAATATGATGCGCCGGGCGGCAAATATTATGTCCGTGGCGGCGTCAAGAACCTGACCAAGTCGCTTTACAAAACCGATGGCCAGGAATTCTCCTCCATCGGCAATATCCAGACCGCCTATTATGGCGATCCGCGTACCTGGAGCGTGACCGCCGGCTTCCGTTTCTGAAAGTACGGACCGACACCGACAAAAGAACGCTGGACCGGACGCTCGAAAACCCCGAGCCTCCGGTCCTCTCGTTTCAGGGACAGATGATGCCGACAGCCCCCGCACCTGCCTCCAGCCGCTATCCCGCCCTCGTGCTGGCGATGCTGCTGCTCGTCTACACCTTCAATTTCCTCGACCGGCAGATCCTCGGCATCCTGGTGCAGCCGATCAAGGCCGAGCTCGGGCTGACCGATACGCAAATGGGGCTGCTCGGCGGGCCGGCCTTCGCTCTGCTCTATTCCACTTTGGCCATCCCGCTCGCGCTGATCGCCGACCGTACCAGCCGTTCCTGGGTGATCACCATCAGCCTGACAGTGTGGAGCCTGTTCACCGCCCTGTGCGGCGTGGCGACCAGTTTCTGGCACCTGTTCGCCTTTCGCGTCGGTGTCGGCGTGGGTGAAGCGGGCGGCGTTGCGCCATCCTATGCGCTGATCGCCGATTATTTCCCGCCGGAGCGCCGTGCACGCGCGCTCGGCATCTATTCGATGGGCATTCCAATCGGCCTTGCCGGGGGGACGCTGATCGGCGCGTTCATCGCCGCCTATGTCGACTGGCGCGCGGCCTTCATCGCCGTCGGCATCGCCGGCGTCGTCATCGCCCCGATCTTCCGCCTGGTGGTCAAGGAGCCCAGGCGCGCCGCGCCGGTCGCCGGACGTGCGCCAGTGGGCGCGGTGTTCGCGATTCTCGCGCGCAAGCCGAGCTTCTGGCTGATGGCGTTCGCCGCCTCGATGAGCAGCCTGGCCGGATACGGGCTCGCCTTCTGGGTGCCGTCGCTGCTGATCCGCAGCTATCATTTCGACCTGCAGACCACCGCGCTCTATTTTGCCTCATTGCTGCTCATCGGCGGCGCCAGCGGCGTGTTCCTTGGCGGCGTGCTCGCCGACCGGATGGGGCGCGCCGATCGCGGCGCCTATGCCAAGCTGCCGGCGATCGCCTGGCTGATCACGGCGCCGCTGTTCGTCGCCGGCTTCCTGTCGCCGTCGCCGGTGATCGCCTGGTGCTTCTTCCTCATCCCCAATGCGCTCAACATCCTGTGGCTCGGGCCGATCACGACCGCGGTCCAGCATCTGGTGCCGCCGCATATGCGCGCGACGGCATCGGCCAGCTTCCTGCTGATCAACAATCTGATCGGCCTCGGCGTCGGATCGGTCGCGATCGGCGCATTGTCCGACGTGCTGACCGTGCGTTTCGGGACTGAGGCACTGCGCTATTCGGCGGTGATCGTCGCTTGCTTCTACCTGATCGCGACGGTCCTCGCCTTTGTGGCGGTCAAGCCGCTGCGCAAGGACTGGGTGGACGAGCCAGCGGCGTCTTAGATCATATTAAGCATCTGAAATATAATAAATATATTACCGGCTCAGCAAGACGGCGGTGGGAGAGATATGTTACATATCGGTGTAACATATCTCGCCCTATTTGCCTCTCAAACCGGCAATTGCTCGTCCCACAGCCCTTGTGCCGGCAGCGATTCAACGATCACTCAGGGTCGGGCATAGCATCGCTGCCGGACTTATCCCGGCGCGCTTTTTCTTAGCGTCGAAAACAGGATTGCCGCTGCGCGAACGACCTTCCTAACGTTCGCGCGTCGCGGCGAATTTTACCTTGGGATAGCGGTCCGACACATAGCCCACGTCCCAGGCGGTCTTGGCGAGATAGACCGGATTGCCATCGCGGTCCTTGGCCATCGCGTTGCGATTGACGTCCATGAACGCCTTGAGGTCGGCCGGATTTTCCGCCGAGACCCAGCGCGCGGTGTCGAACGGCGCCATTTCCAGCCCGGCATCGACCTTATATTCCGCCTCGAGCCGGCTGAGTAGCACTTCGAGCTGCAACTGGCCGACCACGCCGATGATCCAGTTCGACCCGATCTCGGGATAGAAGACCTGAGTCACGCCCTCCTCGGCCATGTCGTCCAGGGCCTTGCGCAGCTGCTTGGTCTTGGTCGGGTCCTTCAGCGCGACACGGCGCAGGATTTCGGGCGCGAAATTGGGCAGGCCGGTAAAGCGCACATCGGCGCGCTCGCTCATCGTATCGCCGACCCTGAGCGTGCCATGGTTGGGAATGCCGATGATGTCGCCCGGGAACGCCTCATCGGCGAGTTCGCGATTCTGCGCGAAGAACAGGATCGGCGAATGCACCGCGATTGGCTTGCCATGCCCGGTCGGGGTCAGTTTCATGCCGCGTTTGAAGGTGCCCGAGCACAACCGCATGAACGCGATACGGTCGCGGTGATTGGGGTCCATATTGGCCTGGACCTTGAAGATGAAGCCAGTGACGTCGGCACGGCTTGGCAGAACCGGCGCGGGCTCGGCCGGTTGCGGACGCGGGCCCGGCGCATGCGTGCCGAGCGCGGCGATCAGTTCGGCAACGCCGAAATCCTTCAACGCCGATCCGAAATAGACCGGCGTCTGGTCGCCGGCACGATAGGCTTCGACATCGAACGCGCCATAGCCGCCCATTGCCAGCTCCGCCTCGTCACGCAGCGTCGCGAGGCCGGGCCCGGAAATGGTCTTCGCCAGCGCCGGATCGTCGAGCCCGGTAAACGCGACCGCCTTGCCCATGAATTCACGCGACGGCCCTTCGGGCTGGCTCAGCGTGTTGGCGTGGAGATCGTACACGCCCTCGAAATCGCTGCCCATGCCGACCGGCCAGCTCATCGGCGTGACGTCGAGCGCGAGCATGTCGGCAATCTCGTCGAGCAGCTCGAACGGCGGACGGCCCTCGCGATCGACCTTGTTGACGAAAGTGATGATCGGCACCGAACGCAGCCGGCACACTTCGAACAATTTGCGCGTCTGCGCTTCGATGCCGCGCGCCGCGTCGATCACCATCACCGCGGAATCGACCGCGGTCAGGGTGCGATACGTATCTTCGGAAAAGTCTTCATGGCCCGGCGTATCGAGCAGGTTGAAGGTAAGGCCATCCTTTTCGAAGGTCATCACTGACGAGGTGACCGAAATGCCGCGCTGCTGCTCGATCTTCATCCAGTCGGAGCGGGCGCGCCGGTTCTGCCCGCGCGCCTTCACTTCGCCGGCGAGATGGATCGCGCCACCGAAATAGAGCAATTTCTCGGTCAATGTGGTCTTGCCGGCGTCGGGATGCGAAATAATCGCAAAAGTACGCCGGTCGGAAATATGGTCGAAAGGGGTCGTCATCGCGATCCCCTACCCGCTGGCCCCGCGTGAAGTCGAGAGACGATGATTCAGGACACCAGTGTCACGCGCAGCACGATCTGCCGCTCTTCGCCCGGCGCGAGCTCGAATATGCCCCGCTTGGCGCGGAAATCGCCGGCATAGCCTTCCGGATCGGCGATGCCGTGCCACGGTTCGACACAGACATGATGCGCGCCCGGCTTGGTCCAGATGCCAAGCATCGGCGTATCGGGGAATTCGATGTCGAGCGTCGGGCCGGTCGAACCGCCATAGCTCAACCGCTGCGACCGCACGGGATTCCACACCAGCGCATCATGCTCGAACAGCGCATCGCGCAGGACAAGCGTATCGCCCTCGACCGGCGACGGCCGCTCCTCGGTCGCGATGAAGCCGCCCTCGGTGATCTGCTTCAACTGTCCTGGCTCGTCCCGCTCGAACCGGATGCGGTGATCGGCACGGTCCACGCCATAGGGCAACGGCCAGGCAAAGGCGGGGTGCCAACCAAAGCTGGCGGGCATCGCCACATCGCCCGTATTGCCGATCCGCGCGGTCATGGTCAGCACCGTCCCAGTCAGCACGAAATCGAGTTCGAGCAGAAAGTGGAACGGATAATTATCCTGTGTCTCGCTGCTGTCGACCAGCCGGAAGGTTGCCCGCGACGCTTCCTGTCGAACCACGGCAAACTCGGTGCGCCGCGCGAAACCGTGTTTGGGCATCGGGTATTCGATACCATCGAGCCGGATGACATCGTCGCTCACCCGCCCGACGATCGGGAACAGGATCGGCGCTCGCCCGGTCCAGAACGCCGGATCGGCATCAGTCATCAGGTCGCGCCCTTCGGCATCGCGCAGCCAGGTCAGTTCCGCGCCATAGGGATCGATCGCGGCGGAGAGGCCGTCGCTGGCGATTTGAACAAGTGTGGTTTCAGCCATACTCCACACCTTATCCGTTCGCGTCGAGCGAAGTCGAGCAGCCAGTCCCCGCTATCCGTGTCTCGACGTCGCTCGACACGAACGGAAACTGACGGCTCACCCTCGCAGGACCCCTCCAAGCTTCGCCGACGCCGCGACGACCTTGTCGGCGACCGCCTTCAACTCCTCATCGGTGAAGCTCTTCGCGCTCGGCTGCAGCGTGATTTCGACCGCCAGGCTCTTCTTGCCGTCCTCGACGCCGGCGCCGGTGAAGACGTCGAACAGCCGCGCCGCGGTGATCGCTGCCTTGTCGGCGCCCTTCACGGCACGGACCAGCGCATCGGCGGCAAGATCGGCCGGGACGAGGAAAGCGAAATCGCGCGTCACGGCCTGCAGCGCAGGCGGTGCATAGGCCGGGCGCATGAAGCCGGTCGCGCGCTTCGGCGGGATCGCGTCGAGATACAGTTCCACCCCGGCGACCGCACCGTCGAGGTCGAAGGCCTTGAGTACGATCGGATGAACCATGCCGAACGCGGCCAGCACCGTTTTCGGCCCGAGCCGAAGCGTGCCGGACTGGCCGGGATGCCAGGCATCGCCTGCCTCTCCGAAGACCTGCAGATTGTCGACCGGGGCACCCGCCGCGACGAGTAGTGCCAGCGCCTCGGCCTTGGCATCGAACGCGTCGAAACCGGCTGCCTTGCCACCACGCCAGCCGCGGGGACGCGCATTGCCGGCGAGGATCACGCCCAAGGTCGGCCGCTCGGCATCGGCAAGGTAGCGCCGCCCGACCTCGAACAGGCGCACGCTCTGCTGCCCGCGCTTGAGGTTACGCGCCGTCGCCGACAACAGTCCGGCAAGCAGGGTCGGCCGCATCACCTTCAGGTCTTCGCTGATCGGATTGGCCAGGCTCCATCTGCCACCACCGAACGGCGCGGCCTCGGCTTCGGACAGGAAGCTCCACGTTACCGCTTCATCGAGGCCACGCGCGGCGGCGGCACGACGGACGCGGCGCTCGAGCTTCTGCTCGGGCGTGGCGGTCGGCTTGGCCACGCCGGGCAGGCGCTCCAGTGGGGTCGAGGGAACATTGTCGATACCCTCGATGCGGATCACTTCCTCGACCAGGTCGGGATAGCCCTCCACATCGCGACGCCAGCTCGGCACGCCGACCTGCCAGTCGGGCGAGACGGTGAAGCCGAGGCTTTCGAGGATCGCCTTTTGCCGATCAGGTGCGACCGCAAGACCGCCAAGCGTTTCCGCGCGCGCCGGATCATAGGCGATGCTCCGCGCCTCGACCGGCGGCGTGCCGGCACGCGTCACCTGGCTTGCGGTCCCGCCGCAAATCTCGGTGATCAGCCGCGCGGCAATGGCGATGCCGTCATCGAGGAACGCCGGATCGACGCCGCGCTCGAAGCGCTGCCGCGCATCGCTGGTCAGGCCGAGCTTCTGCCCGGTGCGGGCGATATGGTCGGGATCGAAATAGGCGCATTCGATCAGCACGTCGGTCGTGGTGTCCGACGCGCCCGAATGTTCGCCGCCCATGATGCCGCCAATATCATGCACCTGCGCCTCATCGGCGATCACCGTCATGGTCGCGTCGAGCGTATAGGTCTTGCCGTTGAGCGCCAGCACCTGCTCGCCGTCACGCGCCTTGCGCGCCACCAGTCTGCCGGTCAGCGTGGCGCGGTCATAGACGTGCAGCGGCCGGCCGAGATCGAACATCACATAATTGGTGATGTCGACCAGAGCCGAGATCGGCTTCTGTCCGATCGCCTTCAATCGCGCCTGCATCCAGGCCGGCGCCGCGCCATTGGTCACGCCCGACACCGATTGACCGAAGAATGCGGGGCAGGCTTCGGGATCGTCGGTGCCGACCTGCGGTCCTTCGCCGGTGCCGGTCACTGCATCGACCTTCAATGGCTTGAGCGTGCCCAGGCCCGCCGCCGCAAGATCGCGGGCAATGCCGCGCACGCCCATGCAATCCTGCTTGTTAGGCGTGACGCTGACATCGATCACCGGATCGTTGAGCCCGGCATAATCGGGATAGGGCGTGCCGACCGGCGCATCGGCCGGCAGCTCGATGATCCCGTCATGATCGTCGCCCAATTCCAGCTCCCGCGTCGAGCACATCATGCCGTTCGACACCACGCCGCGAATCTCCGCGACCTTCAGCGTAATGTCGCTGCCCGGCACATAGGCGCCGGGGGCGCCGAACACGCCGACCAGTCCTTCGCGCGCATTGGGCGCACCGCACACCACCTGCATCGGGCCGTCACCGGCATCGACCGACAGCACCTGGAGCTTGTCGGCCTGCGGATGACGCTCGGCGCTCAGCACTTTTGCGACCTTGAATGCGGCGAGTTTCTCGCCCGGATTCTCCACGCCTTCGACTTCAAGGCCGACACGCGTCAGCGCCTCGACGATCGCGTCGAGCGAGGCATTGGTGTCGAGATGCTCGTGCAACCAGGTCAGGGTGAACTTCATGCGCCGACTCCCCCGCTCAGCGTGGGTACGTCCAGCGCCGAGAATCCATAATGCTTCAACCAGCGCGCATCGCCGTCGAAAAAGGCGCGCAGATCGTCCATGCCGTATTTGAGCATCGCCAGCCGGTCGATACCGCAGCCGAACGCAAAGCCCTGCCACTGGTCAGGATCATAGCCGCCGGCGGCGATCACCTTGCGGTGGACCATGCCGCTGCCCAGCACTTCCATCCAGCCGTCCGAACCGCCGATCACGCGCTTGCCATTGACCAGGCTGTAACCGACATCGACCTCCGCCGAGGGTTCGGTGAAGGGGAAGTAGCTCGGGCGCAGCCGCAGCACGACGTCATCGCGTTCGAAAAAGGCACGCAGGAAAGTCTCCAGCGTCCATTTGAGATGGCCGAGCGTGATGCCCTTGTCGATCACCAGTCCTTCGATCTGATGGAACATCGGCGTGTGCGTGGCGTCGCTGTCCGAGCGATAGGTGCGGCCGGGTGCAATGATGCGGATCGGCTTGTCGCCGCCCGCCGCCTGCATCGCGCGGATCTGCACCGGTGAGGTATGCGTGCGCAGGAGCATCTTTTTCTCCCCCTCGCCGCCCTCGGGGAAATAGAAGGTGTCGTGCATCGCCCGCGCCGGATGCGTTTCTGGAATGTTGAGCGCGCTGAAATTATACCAGTCGTCCTCGATCTCCGGACCCGTCGCGACCGCGAAACCGAGATCGGCGAAGATTTCCGCCAGCTCGTCCATCACCTGGCTGACCGGATGGATCGTGCCCGCCGGCAGCACATCGGCCGGCAAGGTCATGTCGATCGTCTCGCGCGCCAGCCGCGCGTCGAGCTCGGCGCGTTCGAGCAGCGCCTTGCGCTCGGCCAAAGCGGTGGTCACCGCCTCGCGCAGCCCCTGGATTCGCGGGCCCTGCACCAGCCGCTCATCGGGCGACATGCCGCCCAGCGTCTTGAGCAGAGCCGTGACCGAGCCCTGCTTGCCAAGCGCGCTGACGCGCACTGATTCGAGGCCATCCAGGCCATCGGCAACCTGAATCGCGGCCAATAGGTCGCCCTGCATCTGGTCGAGATCGGTCATACTGGTCTTCCGTTGCTGGTCAGGTCGATCGCCCAGGTGATGAGCGCGCCGTCTTCGGGATCGTCACGCGTGCCGGTTCGAACGAAGCCGTTCTTGTCGAGCACGCGCTGCGATCCCGGATTGTCCACGCTGGTCTCGGCGGTCAAGCCGGAATGGCCATCGGCACGCAGCAGCGGCAGCAATGCCGCGATCGCGCGCGTCATCACGCCGCGCCCTTCGCGTGTCGGGGCGATACCATAGCCGATTTCATAACGACCATCGGCCGCCTGTCTGGTGAAGCTGGCCATGCCGACCACTTCGTCGCCATCGGCGATCATCCACGCCACCGGCCGATCGGTGGTGGCGACGACTCGCCGGGTCACGTCGCGCATCAGCGCCGTCACCTCGACCGGGCCGATGCCGCCTTCGCACTGAGTCAGCGCATGAGGGCGAATCGGCGTTTCGCCCAGCAGCCAGGCGAAATCAGCGTCGGTCATGGCGTGAAGTGTGATCATGAACCTCGAATTCCAACGAAAAGGGCGCGGGAAGCATAGCCTCCCGCGCCCCAAATTCGGTCGCTACAGGTCGCCTCAGGCGGCCTGGGGCAGAGCCGCCTTCGCCTGAGCGATGATGGCGCTAAACGCCGCACCTTCGTGCATCGCGATGTCGGCCAGGACCTTGCGGTCGAGATCGACGCCAGCGAGCTTCAGGCCGTGCATGAACGTGCCATAGGTCAGGCCTTCGACGCGGACGGCCGCGTTGATGCGCTGAATCCACAGGGCGCGGAACGAACGCTTCTTAACCTTGCGGTCGCGATAGGCGTATTGTCCGGCCTTTTCGACGGCCTGACGGGCGATACGGATCGTGTTCTTGCGACGGCCGTAAAAGCCCTTCGCCTGTTCAAGTACCCGCTTGTGCTTGGCGTGGGTGGTTACACCCCGTTTGACGCGTGCCATTCTCTAATTCCTTCCGCTCAACCGAGACCGTAAGGCGCCCAGGCCTTAACCGTTGCCGTATCGGCCTTGGACAGCACCTTGGTGCCGCGATTCTGGCGGATATATTTGCCGTTGTGATGCAGCAGGCGGTGACGCTTGCCGGCAACGCCGTGCTTCAACAAACCAGTAGCAGTGAGCTTGAAGCGCTTTTTGACGCCGCTCTTCGTCTTGAGTTTGGGCATTTTCGTCTCCTTATAAACGCGACGATTTATGAACAGCCACGGCAGCCCATACCGGCCGGGCAGTTCCTCTTACTCGCGAAAGGCGGGCGCATACCGGGGAGTCGTCGCAAATGCAACCATCAGGAAGATTCATTTCCCCGGCGAGCGACATCACCTAGCCATGCTCATGCCCCCGGCACCCCAGCGCTTCGAGAATTTCCTCGACCCGGGCCGGATCGCCCTCCGCGATCACCTCGCCGATGCTGTCGGCGGTCAGCGGGTCGCCCGACCAGTCGCACATCCGCCCGCCCGCCCCCTCGACGATCGGCACCAGCGCGGCGAAGTCGTGCAGCTTCAACCCCGCCTCGACCACCACATCGAGCCAGCCGCTGGCGACACCGCCATAATTATAACAGTCGCCGCCCAGCACCGTGCTCATCACCCCGGCTTCGAGATGCTCGAAAGCATGGAGCTGGCCATCGTCGAACAAGGCGGGCGACGTGGTCGCCAGCAAAGCCTGGGCAAGATCGGGACAACGCCGCGTCCGGGCCGGCTGGCCGTTGAACAGGGTTGGCCGCCCAACCACCCCAAGCCAGCGCTCCTTGAGGATCGGCTGGTCGAGCACACCCATCACCGGCCAGCCATCGACGACCAGGGCGATCAGCGTGCCGAAGATCGGCCGGCCGGAAATGAACGCGCGCGTCCCGTCGATCGGATCGAGCACCCAGGCGCGGCCGCTGGTGCCTTCCCGCACGCCATATTCCTCACCGATGATCGCATCGTCGGGATAGGCGGCTTCGATCAGCGCGCGCATCGCGCGTTCGGCGGCGCGATCGGCCAGCGTGACCGGCGAGGCATCGGCCTTCGCCTCCAGGCCGTGAGGCTCACGGAAATAGGGACGGATCGCCGCGCCCGCCGCATCGGCGAGACGGTCGGCAAAGGCAATATCGGATGGAGAGACGCGCATTGCCTTCGCCTAGCTTTCCCGGCCGCAGATCGCCAGCCGCTAATCGAGACTCGCTTCCGTAACAAACGGCTGGCATCACGCCGCGATGCATAGCCTTGCCATCGCTCCCGTTCTGGCGCTGCTGGTCGTCGCCACGCCAGCCGCGGCCCAGCTTCGCCCGCTGGTCGAGCCACCCGCCACCGCCGACGCAGCCCGGGAGGGAGTCGAGGTCTTCCTGCTCAACGAAGGCAATATCGCTCTGCCCGCCGCCGGCCCCGGCACCATCGAAACCGTGGCGAAGGACGGCGCCAAGCTGCGCCTCGTCGCCGCGCCCGATGGGCAGGCGATGGTGCCGCCGGGCGGCTTCGCACGAATGCACTACCGCCTTGCCGCGGTTCAGATGACGGCCCGGACGCCCACTCAGCTGGTCATCGCGAACGACGCCCCACCGATACAAGCCACAGCACCGTCAAAGCCGCCGGTAGAAGAGCTGTCGCGCAGTTCCAACGGCACCGCGACCGCGCTTGCTGGCCGGATCAGCCCCTATGAACCGACCTATGGCGTCTATGGCCCCGGCGCTGCCGGCGCCAAGATGCAGTTCAGCGCCGCGATCCGGCTGCTCGGCGACGCGGACGGCTTGCGCCTGAAGGGCGCTTATACCCAGACGATGTTCTGGGCGCTCGACCGACCATCGGGGCCGATCCGTCCGACGACCTATAGTCCCGAGCTGTTCGCCGAATTGCCGATCGGCCGGTCGGCGATCATTGCCGCTGGCTATCGCCATGATTCGAACGGCGAGGCCGGCGGCCAGTCGATCGACGTCAACCGCATCTTCATTCGCGCGACCAGGACTTTCGACCTGGGCAATGACTGGCGCTTCGAACTGACGCCGCAAGCGTGGTTTTACGCCAGTCGCGTCGGGCGCGGCACCGATCTCGACCGTTATTGGGGCTATACCTCGCTCAGCGCTTCGATCGCGCAAGCCGACGGATTGAAGATCGCGGGCACCGTGCGCGGCAATCCGGGCACGGGCAAGGGCTCCGGCGAGCTGTTCATATCCTATCCGTTGACCAGGGTCGGTCCGGTCGGGCTGTATTTCTTCGGCCAGGCCTTTACCGGTTACGGCGAAGCATTGAGTCGGTTCGACAGCAGCGATAGCCACGCGCGGATCGGCATCGCCTTCACCCGTTGATAACAGCGGGCGACGAAGTCGTTACGGTCGGTCATCGGTTATTAGCAGTTCGACCTTATCACCTTTGTCGGAAGGGGAAGTCGTGCCGTGCTCGGTGAGCGGAGGCCGCGGTGGCAAGGGATGAAGAGGCGGCTATGACGGGCGCGAGTGCACAGCGGGTGGCAGACACCGATGAGACGTCGGCTCAGCTCTTCTGCCGCATCGGTGAATTCCTGCGCGACAACCACCTCAGTCCCGACCCGCTTCACTATGCCTTTGCCTATCGTGTTCTTACCGATACTCACGGCCCCCTGGCCCGGGCGGTCGCCCATCTGACGGATGGCGGCGTGTGCCTGTCACGGCGCGACATCGAAAATCTCGGCGGAGAAATCGGCGCGCTCGCGCCGCCGACTCCGACCGAGCAGATGGTCCGCGCCAGGAGCGACGGGCTGGTCGCCCAGACCCAGATGCAGGTCGAGGGCTTTACCGACATGGTGCTGGCGATGCGCGCCGAGACCGAAGGCTTTGGCCGCGACCTCGCCGCCAGCGCGGATGCGATCCTGCACAGCCATGACAAGCTGGCGCACGACACGCTCGGGTCGGAAACATTGGACGTCGATGAGGTCGTGCGCATCACCACGCGGATGCTGGACCGGGTGCGCACAGCCGAAACCCGGCTCGAAGCGGCGACGCACGAAGCGACCGAACTCCGCGCCCGGCTGGAAGAAGCGCGTGACAATGCGCGGCGCGACCCGCTGACCGACCTGCCCAATCGCCGCGCCTTTGAAGAAGCCTATGCCGCACAGGTCGCAACCGGCATCCCGGTCTGCGTCGCGGTCTGCGACATCGACCATTTCAAACGGGTCAACGACCGGTTCGGCCATATGATCGGCGACCGGGTGCTGAAGGCGATCGGCGAAGCCTTGCGCCTGGGTTGCGAAGGGCATCTTGTCGCGCGCTATGGCGGCGAGGAGTTCGCCGTCCTGTTCACGGGCATCCCGCGGGACGTCGCCATGGCGATGCTGGAGAATACTCGCGAAACCGTCGCGGGCAAACGCTACCGCCTGCGCGAATCGGACGAGCCGCTGGGTGCCGTCACTTTCTCCGCGGGATTGACCGGCGCGGCGGCGGACGAACAGTTCGGGACGGTGTTCGCGCGCGCGGATGCACTGCTTTATGCCGCAAAACATGCGGGCCGGAACCGGGGCAAAATTGGCTGAACCCGATCAGCGCCAAATATTGGCAAAAAATACTGCGTAAATTGGCAATCCCTGAGCATTTGCGCCGCAATAAAATTACTTATTGCGTAAATACAATGAGTTATAAAACTGGCACGCTCCGTGCAATCCCCTTGGCATCGGCAACCGGATGGTCCGGATCGCCGAAAATCAGGGAGTGAATACCATGTCCATCCGTTTCGAATCCGCCCAGCGCGTTGCCTTCTCGCTCGTCGCATCACTCTTCGTTGCCGCCGTGATGATCAGCGCAGCAGTTCCCGTCCTTCCGGTCGCCTGACCCGAAGGTTCCTCGACCCGGACACAGACAATGACTCGCAGCATCTTTATCGGCCTCGCTTCCTTTGCGATGACCGTCCTCATGATCCTCAGCCAGCATGCCGCCAACGGCGCGAGCATGATCGGCTGAACCCCAGGCCCGGCAGGGCGCGACCGCGATAACGCCGCGCCCGATCCGGCCCCCGAATTGCCGGCGGATCTTATCCGCCCTTCCATCCGAAGCTTTTATGCCGGACTTCGGCTTTTCGTGTAGAACGGCCCCAGGGGCGCCTCGCCCTTCAGGAGAGCCGTCATGGCCAAGAGCCAGAAGAAATCGAACAAGGAAGTCCGCAAACCCAAGGCGGAAAAGGTCAAGACGATCGCCGCCAACAGCTCGACCAAGGGCAAGGCGGTCGAAATCACGACCCTTAAAAGCTGATCGCCGCCCTTCATGCCGGAGAATGACGACGCATTCGTCTATGACGAGGTGAGCGGCGAATGGATCAGCGCGGCTGATGCGAACGCCAAAGCCGGCGCCAAAGCCGGCGCCGAGGGCGCCGCCGCGATCGAGGTGCGCGATTCGGTCGGCAATCTGCTCGCCGATGGCGATCAGGTCACGCTGATCAAGGACCTCACGGTCAAGGGCGCAGGCCAGACGCTGAAGCGCGGCACACTGATCAAGTCGATCCGGCTGACCGGGGATCCCCAGGAAATCGATTGCCGTTATGAAGGCATCAAAGGCCTCGTCCTGCGCGCGGAGTTCGTGAAGAAGCGCTAGCGACGCGCGCCGGTTGGCGCTTGCCTTTGTTCCTATTTTGTTCTATACGCCGGACATGCAGTCGCTGTTCGACTTCACGACGCGGGATATCGGGCGGTGGCGCGACCGCCTGATGCCGATGCTGGCCGAGATCGAGCCTTTGCCGCGCCGCAAGCCGATCGGCCAGCTGGTCAAATCGCTGATCAGCGGGCGGACGCGCGACCCCGTCTCGCTCTCCGCCTATCATAGCCTTCGTGCCCGCTTCGGTTCGGCGCGCGGCATTGCCAGGGCGGATCCGCGGATGGTGACGCAGGCGATCGCCGAGGTGACTTTCGCCCGGGAAAAAGCCGAATGGCTGGTCACTGCGCTGCGGATGGTCGGGCGCGAGCGGCCGGACTTCTGCCTCGACTTTCTCGGCGAACCGCCGCTCGACACGGCGCTTGCCTGGCTTGAGCGGCTGCCCGGCGTTGGGCGCAAGGTCGCCGCGGCGACGCTCAACGCCAGCACGCTGCGCCGGCCGGTGCTGATCGTCGATGGCCATGTGCTTCGCGTCCTCATCCGGCTCGGTTTCGTGACCGCGCGGAGCGACGCGCGCACCGCCAGCGAAGCCGTCACGGCGGCGATGCCCGATTGGGACGCCGATGACTTTCTGACCCTCCACATGCTGCTCAAGCGGCTGGGCCAGATCGCCTGCCGTCCCGACGCCCCGATCTGCGGCGCGTGCCCTTTGCGGCGCGATTGCCCATCGGCGCACAATTGACAGCAGGCGCGCTCCCCCGGCACTGCATGGTGCGAAGGAGGAACGCCGATGTCCGACATCAAGCTGCATCCCGGCTGGCTCGAACCGCTGCGCGCCGAGTTCGACAGCCCGTACATGCAGGCGTTGAAGAGTTTCCTGGTCGCCGAGAAGGCGGCGGGCACCCGCATCTTCCCGCGCGGCGACGAATGGTTTCGCGCGCTCGACCTGACCCCGCCAGAGGCGGTGCGCGTGGTGATCCTCGGCCAGGATCCCTATCATGGCGAGGGCCAGGCGCATGGCCTGTGCTTTTCGGTCAAGCCGGGCGTCCGGCCCCCGCCCTCGCTGGTCAATATCTACAAGGAGTTGGCGGCCGACCTCGACATCCCGCCAGCGCGACATGGCTTTCTCGAACATTGGGCGCAGCAGGGCGTGCTGCTGCTCAATTCGGTGCTGACGGTGCGGATGGGCGCCGCCGCCTCACATCAGGGGCGCGGCTGGGAGAAGTTCACCGATGCGGTGATCCGGCTGGTCAATGCGCAGGAAGCACCGACGGTGTTCATGCTATGGGGCTCCTATGCCCAGAAAAAGGCCGCGTTCGTCGACAGCGTCGAGCGCGGTGGGCGGCATCTGGTGCTGAAAGCGGTCCATCCCTCGCCGCTATCGGCTTATGGCGGGTTCTTCGGGTGCCGGCATTTTTCCCAGGCGAACGCATTCCTGGAGGCGCATGGCCGCACCCCGATCGACTGGGCTCTTCCCGCCCTACCGGCCTGAGCTCAGACCGGGCGGCGTATCGCGCGCCAGCCGGCCCAGACAAAGACGATCAGCGCCAGGCCCTGTGCGATGGCGAAGGGCGGCTCGGTCTGGCTGGGAGCGAAAGCATTGAGGAACGGGATCTTCTGGAACATCTGCACGATGAGCACGAAGACGTTGAAGTAGAGCGCGATCACCGCCGTTGCGGCATAGATCGCCCGCCAGATGCCGGCGCGCTTGAAGACGCAGAGCGCGACCAGCGCCACCGCGAGCACCACCAACGAGATCGCGCCGACGATATGCGGCGGCGCGATCGCCGCGATCGGGAACATGAAACCGGTCACGCTCGTCAGGATGGTCATGACAAGAAACACCAGGTTCCAGCGCGCCAGCCAGCACCCGCGCAGCAGCGCGACGAGGAAGACCAGCCCGGCCGCGATGCCGATCAGGCTGATGATCGTATGAAGTTGCGTGAACGCCGATATCGAAAGGCCCAGAATCATCTGCCGTCTCCCCCGAGAAGCGGGAGCATAGGCCCGTCAGGTCGTTTCGCAAATGTTATGAATCGAGCTGAGGCAATGTCGCGCTGGCGGCGGGAGATTCAGGCGATGAGCGGCGGCAAGGAGAGGAAAGCAGGATGACACACGTTAATCGCGGCGGATTTCATCATGTCGACCTGAATGTCAGCGACCTGGCGGCGGCCAAGGCTGTCTATGGTCCGGTGCTGGAGTTCCTCGGCTATGTTCAGGTAAAGGATTCGGACGGATATGAATGGGATCTGCAGGCCGATGGTCGTGGCGCGTCGCTGGGCCTCAAGCCGTGCGATCCGGCGCTGACCGGAAATCGCCATCAACGCCATGCCCCCGGACTGCATCATCTGGCGTGGCGAGCCAATAGCCGTGCCGATGTCGACGCGCTGCATGACCTGCTCGTCGCGAACGGCATCAAGGTGCTCGATCCGCCGGCGCATTATCCGCAATATTCCGGCGACTATTATGCGGTGTTCTTCGAAGATCCGGACGGCATGAAGCTGGAGGTCGTCCACGCGCCGGGCTGGATTTGAGACAATATTTGCACGACCAAGCGAAAGAAATTGCCCTGAACGGAAGAGACTTGCCCAATTAGCGCGCGCTTCGCCAATCCTGTTCACCACGCGGCCTGTTCAGCGCGGCGCCCTTGTCCTTGTCATGCGTGACGATCGTGACCGCTTCGCCTCGCGCCAGCAGCGCCTTGGCCGCCGCCGAGCCGACATGGCCTGTTCCGCCGAGAATGATATACATCGAAACGCTCCCGCGGTTGACCGGACCACTAGAAACGCCCCTTTCCCGAACCGGGTTCCGGCTATTGGCCGGGCCGCAATATCCCTTCATCGGCCAGCATGCGGGCAAAGGTCTGGTCGGCGACATAGCCCTCGAACTTGTGCTTCAGCCGTGGCGGGTCGGTATAATATTGCCGCATCAGACCATAACCCTCGTCATTGATCGCGCGCCCGATCTCCGGATCGAGGCCGAAATTGGTCGGGTTGAGCCGCGAAGCGAGGCCGAAGAATTTCCGCAGCACCGGGTCGCCGGTGTTGATGGTGTAGCGGAAGCTCTTCACATCCGGGAGCGGGCGAAGCGTGCGGCAACCCTGGCCCTGGTCGACCCGGTCCTGTTCGCTCACGTCGCAGAAATCGATCCGCCCGACCGCGGCGGCCATCAGCAGGATGTGGAGACGATTGTGGCGACCGGCCTCGGGCGGTTTGGGCGACAGCAAATCCTTGTACGCATTCCCCCAGGGCTCGATCGCCTGATAGGTCTTGTCGCGGAAGGTCTTGGCATAGATCGGATTGCCCAGTGCCGAGAGGATGACCGACGCGCCGCGGCTGTGCGAGATCAGGTAGATTTCCTTGTCCTGGAACTGGTCGAGCACGCGGCGCAAGCCACGCGATCCGGCAAGCTGGCTATAGCCGACCGCATTGAACCAGATCTTGGCGCCGAAAATGCCTTTGGCGGTCAGCCCGTCCCAATAGAAGCGCAGCACCCCGTCATCGGGGCGCAGGTCGAGCTTGGCCTTGATCGCGTCGAACGGCGGATCGGCCTGTGCAACGGTGTTGTTGTAACCATGGATGAGGATGAAGATGCGCTTCTTGGCGCTGCCGAAATCGCGGAGCTCGCGCAGCTGCCGCTGCTCGTCGGCTTCGATATGCGCGCGGAAGGCCGGGCCGTCCTGCACATCGCCCTTGGCTTCGCGATAGGTTTCGGCAAGCAGGCTTTGCGCTTTCCAGCGGCGCGGTCCGTGCCAGGTGGCGCAGGGCTGGGTGCGCGATCCGAACCAGGTGCACCAGTCATCGGGATAGAAGCTGCCATTGGGATCGACGAACACTTCCGCTTCGGCCGCGACCTTGGTCCCGCCATTGGCGTAGATGAAGTGCTGCGCGACGGGAAAGGCATGGCCGTAACAGCCACTCAGCGCCAATGCCGCCACCAGGATCAGCCAGAGGCGACCCATGCTTGTCCCACGCTGCATATACTGCCCTTTCCGGCCCGCTGAGGCCCCTAGCGCCAATGCCCGGACATGCCAAATGCACCGGGCCAAATACACTGGGCCAAATGCGCGGGCCAAGTGCACGGGCCAATCGGTTTTACCGCTTGTTTACCACGCCGCCCGATAGTCGCGTCCATTGGGCCGGGACAGGAGGGGGAAGGATGCGATCGACGCCGTTTACCCCCCGCCTGCCGGCATGGGTCGGCCAATGGGCCAGCCGCTGCTCGCCGGCGCCGCCGCCCGAGGTGACCGACAGCCTGGTCGCGTTCCAGTTCACCAGCATTCACCGGCAAATCCCGACGCTGCACCTCGCCGCGCTGATCAACATCGTGCTGGTGGACTATGTGTTGTGGCATCAACATGTCCCGCTGCGCTATTATGGCTGGACCGCCGCGGTGGCGCTGTTCAGCCTGTGCCGCATGGTGATGTGGCATCGCCGCCGCGCGGCGGGGACCGATCCGGCCGCGCTGATCCGGTTCCTGCGCGGCACCAACATCGCCGCGACCGGATCGGTCGCGCTGGTCAGTCTGTTCAGCGCGGTCAGCTATGCCAGTGGCGGGCTCGACTTTCCGCTGCTCATCCCGATTTCGCTCGCGCTCGGCACGTTCAGCATCGCGCATTGCCTCGCCCCACTGCGCTTCGCGTCGATCGCGGCGCTGCTGGTCGGGATCGTGCCGACCGCCGCGGTGATGTTCGCCTCGGGCGATTTCATGGCGATGGTGCTGGCGGTGAGCATGACCAGCGTCGCCTTGCTCAAGATCGGTTTCCTGCGCGATTATCACCGCCAGATGATCGCGATGCTGGCGCTGCATCACCGGGTCGAGACGCTGGCCAATGCCGATACGCTGACTGGCCTCGCCAACCGGCGCGCGGCCTGCGAAGCGATCGAGACCGCGCTGGCGCACGCCGAGACACGCGGCGAGAGCGTGACCGTGGCGCTGGTCGATCTCGATGGGTTCAAGGGCATCAACGATACGCATGGCCATCATGTCGGCGACGCGCTGCTCAGGATCGTCGGCGAACGGCTGACCGCTCATGCCGGGCCGTGCGCTCTGGTCGGGCGGCTGGGCGGCGACGAATTCGTGCTGATGCTGCGCGAGGAACCGGGCGGCCTGTCAGTCGATGCGCGGCTGACCTGGGTGATCGCACGATTGTGCCAGCCGGCGCGGATCGAGGAGCTGACCCTGCCCGTCTCGGGCAGCCTTGGCTTCGCCTCGTCGCCGGCGGACGGACGCGATCTCGACACGTTGCTGCGCGCGGCGGACGAGGCGCTTTATGCGGCAAAGCGCAGCGGCAAGGGGCGTGCCCTGGGGCAGGAAGCGGTGCGGCGACAGGCGGCCTGACAGGGCCTGTCATGGCCCATGATGCCGGCCCCGACTCAGTCGCGAGACACGCCGGTCAGCGGTCGTCGGCGAACTGCACCAGATCCCAGAGCGTGCCGTAGAGATCCCTGAACACCGCGACGGTGCCGTAATCATAAGTGGCAGGCGGACGAACCCATTCCACCCCGGCCGCACTGAACGCGGCATGGTCGCGGGCGAAATCGTCAGTGGCGAGGAACAGGAAGACGCGGCCGCCGGCCTGGTTGCCGATGAACGCCTCCTGTTCCGGCGTGGCGGCACGGGCGAGCAGGATGGTGGTGGCCCCCGCCGCCGTGCCGGGCGGGCGGATGGTGACCCAGCGCTTGTCCTGTGCGGGCTGATAGCTGTCCTCGACCAGCGTGAAGCCGAGTTTTCCGACATAGAAGGCGAGCGCTTCGTCATAATCGCGAACGACCAGCGAGATATGGGCGATATGGGCCATGTGGGTTCCTTGAGCGCGCCACCCTTCAAGCCGGGATGGTCGGTTTGGGCAAGAATGTTCTGTTCGCGCGGAAACGACCGGACGGCATCTCCCCGCGCAAGGCCTTTCGAACCTTGCCCGGTGGATATAGGGCCGCGGAATGAAGGCCGGCGCGGATGCCGGGGTTCGGCATCGCGGTCGTACGCGTGCGGAAGGAGAGATGAATGAGCAACACGGAGATTGTCATTCGGCCCTATCGCGATGCGGATTGGGACGCGGTGCGCGCCATCTATCTCGAGGTCGTGGGGCGCGGTGATACCTATACCCATGCCATGCCCGAGTCGGACGACGACATCCGGGCGATGTGGCTGAACCCGCCGCGCGGCATCGTGGCGGTCGCGCTGAGCGACGGCGCGATTGCCGGCATGGTGAAGATCGGCGCCAACCAGCCCGGCCATGGCGATCATGTCGCCACGGCCGGTTTCATGGTCGGCGGCGGGCAGCGCGGCAAGGGCCTGGGCAGGATATTGGGGTCATGGGCGATCGACTGGGCGCGCCAGGCCGGGTTCCGATCGATGCAGTTCAACGCCGTCGTCGCAAGCAATGTCGCGGCGGTCCATCTGTGGCAGGAGCTCGGCTTCCGGATCATCGGCACGGTCGAGGAAGGTTTTCGGCATCCGGACCTGGGCTTTGTCGACTTGCTGATCATGCAGCGCCGCCTGAATCCCGAATAGCCGGCACGGCGGGCGATCCGATTGATCCTCCCTGCGGTGGAGACACAGATGAGTGTAGTTTCGGCGATCTTCTATTTCCTCAGCCAGCATCCCTTTCTGGCCTTGCCGCTCTATCCGCTGTTCGCGCTGGCGATCGGCGCGCTGCTGGCCAGGATCACCGGCTGGGGCGGGTGGCTGTTCCTCGGCGTGCCCGGGCTGGTGATGGCGGCGGTCAGCCCGTTCTTCGGATCGGCGGTGAATGCGATGGTCGTCAATGCCGCCGGGGTCACGGGCAGCGCGGTGATCGTCCATGCCGAGGAAACCAGCTCGACGCTGAACGACAGCCCGATCTGGTATTATGAGGCCGTGGTGCGGACCGCGAACGGGCATGATGTCGAGACCAGCTTCGACACCATGTCGGCATCGATCTATCCGTGGCGCAACCAGATCCTGATCCCGCCCCAGGGCGAGCGGTTCGTGGTGAAATATATCCCCGGCTTTCCGCGCAACATCGCGATCATGGTCGATCAGTCGCCTTATGGCCGCAAGCGCCGGATCGCCGAGGATCGCGAGCCGGTCGAGACGGCGGCGGCGAAGCTGGCGGCAGCGCCGAGGAATGTCGGATTTCGCGAGGATTACCGAAAAGCGCTGAGCGTTTTCATCGCGCAGCATGGAGCGGATGCCGATCCCGGCTTGCTGATGGAATATCGCACGCGGCTGGCCGGGTTGGGCGAGAAGCCGGCGCGATAGCCGACAGGCCGACGCCCGGCCGATATCCGCCGGTCAGCGGCGGATATCGTAGACCACGCCGTCGTCACGCATGCGTTTCAGATTCGCCAGCGGGAATATGGCATGTTCGGGCGCGTAATAATCAGCCTGCGCCGCCTTGCCGCTGGAGATGTCGCGATCGACGCCACGCCAGTCGTTATAATAGAGGTTGGCCACCGCCATTTCGACCGAGCCGCCCTTCACGCCGGTCACGCGCATCGCGCTCCTCATCACCCGGGCCTCGGGCTTGTCCGTCATCTTCGCCAGATCGACTTCGTAGATGTCGCCGACATGCGGCGCCAGGACATAGCCGCTGTCCGCCACATTGTCGGCCGCGGCGGCGATCGTGCCCATCGCGACGACGCTGCCGATCGCGCCCAGGCCGATCGTCCAGCCGCGCCGGTCCCAGAACGGGATGGCGGCACGTTCTTCCTTCACATCATGGTCGTCATCGCCGGCGAGATATTCCGAACCGCAATTGCCGCACAGAAGATACGGCGTGCGGTCGGTCACCCAGCGGAACAGCCAATAAACATGGCGCACGCGATAGGCGACCATCCTGGTAAAAGGCCCGTCGTGATTGCACCGGTCGCAATGCCGGTCGCCTGCCGGGCCGACATCGGCCACCGCACCCTTGGATCCCCAGGAAATAAAGAACATGCCGAGCCCCCTCTGCACCGCGCTGCTGTCTGTCGCCGCGGCTTCGCCTGCATGGCAGACGAAGCCGGCGCGGACAATCCGGTGTTTCGAGCGCCGGCTGCGCATGGCGGAACCGGCACGCCGGTCTTGCGGGTGCCGACGTGGCCGGCACGAACAGGCGGCGGGTTATTGCGATACTCGTCATGTCAAAGAGCGGGGCGGTGACAAATGCGCTGTCCGGACCCGGTGTAGCGATGGGGCGGACCGTGTTGAATCGATGGGATCGGTGCGTTCCGATGCGCCCGCGCCGCCACGTCAAACTCCCGTCGCTGCGGGAGATGCTGCGGGAGTTTCGGGGGAAAATGCTTTTTTGAGGGTTCTGCGGGAGTCTGCGGGAAAAGCTGCGGGAGTTTTGATGGATCCGCACGGGAGTTTTTCCGGGTGCTTGCGGGAATAACGGGAAATGGCGGAAATCATGCTCTGCTCGATTCAAATGGTCGGTCGAATGGGCTTAGTGGCGTGCAGAATGCGCACCGGAGAGCAGGTATGACGACAATGAAGCGCGATCTGAATCGATGATGATGCGTCGGGGCCGGAAATGGGTGAGCGGCGGGCGCATCCCGGACACGGATCACGCGACGGCATGGCCAATATGCCGGGTCTTTTGCTACGCTGTGCGGGCCATATCGGGAGGACCAAGGTGAAATCGCTGCTCAGTCGTCTGTTCGGGTCCGGGGCCGCCATGGACGAGCCCAGTGCTCCCTCCAGCGCTCCTAGTGCGTCCGACACACGCGAGGAAATACTCGAAGGGCTGCGCGGTCATATCGACCGGGATGTCGCCAGCGGCTTTTACGACGAAGACGAGATATTGAAGAACGGCGTGGCCGCGTTCGACGGCGAGCTGGAGAGCGCGGACTTGCGCAGGGAGGCGCAAGCGCATCTCAAACGCGCGCTGGCCGTCCATGCCGCGGATCAGAAGAACTGGCCCGCCCATACCGATTGCGACCGGCTGGACGCGGCGTTCGAGGAGCTCGAGGCGGAGGGCGTGATTTCGCGGCAGAATTTCTCCTGTTGCGGGACTTGCGGATCGTCCGAAATCTGGGACGAGATCGCGGCGGTCGAGAAAGGCGGCAGCGCGGCGCGCGGCTATGCCTTTTACCATATGCAGGACACCGAATCCGCGGCTGAGGGGGATGGGCTGTATCTCAATTACGGCGCCTGCACGGAGGGCGAAGAAGCGGCGCTGGCGATCGGGCAGGAGATTGTGAGCCGGCTGGAGGAGCATGGGCTTTCGACCGATTGGGACGGTCGCTGGGAAACGCGGATCAGGGTCGATCTGGACTGGAAGCGGCGGCGCGGGTTGATGTGAGGCACCTAGCGTGTCGCCATATCCGACATGAATGATGCGGGGGTCGTTCCGCGGACGACAATCGCGATGCGGGCCAGATGGGCATCAGTCGGCACCCCCAAGTCGCCAGCGGCCATGTTCGACATGTGTGGTCTGGCCGACAATGCTCTCGACCAGCAGGATTTCCTCCACCGTCCAACCGATCGGCGCGATCTTCTGGCTGCCGAGCCGGTCGCCGTGATAGTTGATCGTCACATGCGGTTCGGGCGTGGTGCCGAGCATCATCGGGGCTTTGCGTTCGAGGAGATGACGGACCAACGCCGCCTGGAATGCGCGGGCCTCGGCCAGCGGCGCGCGGGTGCGCAGCGTGACGGCTTTCCGGTTCTCGATCCGGTCGAAGGCAAGCGGGAAGGCCGGAGCGTCGACGCTGTCGAGCGCGGCGATCACCGCGGGGAGCCAGTCGGGCGGGGCGTAATGGAGGTCGAACAGCGATACCAGGGTGACGTGGAGCAGGCCCGCGCCGCGGCCGGGATCGTTGCGGGCGAGCGCGGTGATCTGCGCCTGCGCATCAGGCGGCGGCTTGGCCATGATGTAGAGCGGGTTACGGGCGCGCATGGGTGAAGTGTAGCAGATGACGGTGTTGTGGGGGAGCTGCGGTTGCCGGGCGCTGCCGACCGGTGGGTTTCGGTGATTTGGCGAATTGTCACTGAAATTCGGGTGTTGAGCAGATTGGCACCGTGTCCATGTCAGCCGAACGGAGCCTCGCCGACATCGTCGTGGAAGGACGGCAGCGGCGCGCGAAGGCGTGATCCGGCTCGAACTGAGCGAGGCGGCTCAGGCCGATCTCGCGACGATCCTCGATCATGGTGTCGCCATGTTCGGCGAAGACATGGCCGAGGCACACCTACTCGAGTTCGAAGACGTACTCGATCTGATCCGGACACATCCGCTCGCCGGATCGGCTCATTCGGTCGTGCGGCCACCGACCCGCGGCCTGCCGAGCGGCAGCCATCGGATATTCTATGATGTGTTCGTGGATCGCGTCGTCGTGCAGCCCGTCTTGCATCAGTCGATGGATGTGGAGCGGTGGCTTTAGAAAGGGATCGGATCAGGCTGCATTATCCGCAGAAGGATTAGGCCGTAGACTCATAAGCGCGCAGCCACAGCCGCATTGAGGCGAGTTGGACCATGGCGAGGAAGTTGGCGGCCAGCTTGTCGTAGCGGGTGGCGACGCGGCGGAAGTGTTTCAGCTTGGAGAAGAACCGCTCGATCAGGTTGCGCTCGCGGTAGAGGCGCTTGCTGAAGCACGGCTTCCACTTGCGGTTGTTCTTCGGCGGGATGTTGGGCGTGGCGCCCTGGTCCTGGATCAGTTCGCGGATGCGGTCGGCATCATATGCTTTGTCGGCCAGGACGATGGTGCGCGGGCCGAGATGATCGAGCAGCGCGTCGGCGATCTGCCCATCGTGTGTCTGCCCGGCCGTCAGGCCGAGCCGGATCGGGAGCCCCTGCGCGTCGACGACGACATGGATCTTGGTCGTGAGCCCGCCGCGTGATCGACCGAGACAGTGATCTGCACCCCCCTTTTGCCGTCGCGGCCTGCTGGTGGGCGCGAACGGAGGTGCTGTCGATCATCTGTATCTCGCCGTCGTGCGCTGCGCTGATGGCGTCCATCAACCGGCCCCATACGCCTGCCTTTCGCCATCGCACGAAGCGGTTGTAGCAGGTGGTGCGCGGGCCGTAGCGATCCGGCATGTCGCACCATGGTGCGCCGGAACGCAGCACCCAGAAGATGCCGTTCAGCACGCGGCGGTCGTCAACGCGCGGCACGCCTCGTGGCTTGTTGGGCAGCAGCGGCTCGATCACGCGCCACTCGAAGTCGGTCAGATCATATCGGCTCATGTGGAAGCTGAATCAGATTCCGCCATCGAGTAAAAGCTTCTATGTTCGAAGTGCCTGCGGCAACGAGGTGCCCATGACTGATTTTAAGGTGATTGACGTCCCGGGCATGCTGAGTGTTCCTGTGAGTTCCTATGACGCGGACGGGAAACAAATTCCCGACGATGGCGAATGGCACCGCCATGTCTCCACAAGCCAGTATGTCTTTGCAGAACTGCTCGTCGCCAAGGGGTTGGCACCCGGCAGGAGCGCTATAGCTCGCACACCCGATCTCGTGATCAAATGGTCTGAGCTGAACCATGTCGGCCAAGCCTTTGTCAAAGCGTCCTTCGACAAATGGCTCAAATCGATTGACGACACCCGGACGCCCGAAACGACGATGGTTCAGAAGCTGGAGAAGCGCTGGGCAAAATTCGCCCAACAGCAACCCATGGCCTAATCCGAATTATGGGTTCACGACCTAGTACCTTCTTTCCAGCATTAAGTGACGTATCCCCGAAATCTGACTACCCGGGTATCCCATCACCAGTGCCGTGCGACACACCATCGCTGTCCGCCAAATATTGCCTCCTTGTCCAGGACGCGAACTTACGTGCTTCGTCATCCGTTAAAAGTACCGCTGCTTTATCTAGACCCCTAAGGTCAATAAAATATATGTAAGCTATAATTTCATCGTCGTTTAATCGAACTGGATTGTTCGTCAGATTTTTCAGCCCAAACTGTAATATCTGCTTTTTCTTTGCGTAATCACCGAAGGGCGCTTCGATCCTACCTGCCGAAAGGCATAACCCTTTTCGAGCTATAATGGATGCAGGAACAATATGTCCAACAATAGATTCTTTCAGACTGATGTGTTCTGCGATCTCAACGACAACGAACTCTCCACTATCTAAGAAGTATGGGTCTTCATTGTCAATCGAACAATCTCTCTTTGGCAAGAGGCGAAAATTACCTTCCGGCGTTTCCAAAGATTTTGATAAAATTTTCCCTGGGGTGAGAGGGTAGTGTATTGTTTTCAGCTTTCCGTTATCAAATGGGCTAATTTTAATACAATTCGATCCGATAGCTTCGGAAATCTGCTTATTATTCATCACATTACCGAACATATTACCCCCTATTATTTCAACGACCGCAAAGCTATATCTGACAATCTAAGTAATTCATTCCCGTCATTTAGCGATATTCTGCTATAGACCGTTCCACCATCTCGAAATATTTCCGACGTCGTCGATATGAAGCGCTCGTAAAATTCAAGTATCGGCTGGGCCTGTTCTTTAGGAAGCGCCCCCAATGAGACTCCATGCTGTCGGAATAATACTGCGCCGTCCTGTCCTACAACAAGGCCATATACTTTGATGGGGTCTGTTTTTACGAGCAATGCTTCGTTTAAACGATCATGAGCCTGTTGTATGTCAATTTTTGTAATTGGCCTGATGACACGTGCTATCCGTATTAAATCTGCGTTAGCTGCCATTTTTATTGTCAGCAGCACCGCGCCTATCGTTGTTAGACTGGCTAATAACTGACCAATAAGCTGCCATTGCGCATCTACAGACGGTATATTTAAAACATAAGCCCCAATTGTCATAGACGCCTCAACTGCCTCAAAGATAATGAACGCCTTATTCTGCCGGAAGGTAGATTTCTGCGCCCTTCTCTTTGAATGCCTCACTCATCTCCGCCATACCCTTCTCCGCATCCCCGGCGGCGATGAACGCATCTGCCGACTGGTTTTGTTTCGCGGCGAAGTCCCTTACTTCCTGCGTAATCTTCATTGAGCAGAATTTCGGCCCGCACATAGAGCAAAAATGAGCCGTTTTGGCTCCTTCGGCCGGGAGGGTCTGGTCGTGATGTTGCTCCGCCGTATCGGGATCAAGGCGGAGGTTGAACTGGTCGCACCAGCGGAATTCGAAACGGGCGCGTAACAGGGCGTCGTCGCGCATCTTCGACGCCGGGTGCCCCTTGGCCAGATCGGCGGCGTGGGCGGCGAGCGTGTAGGTGACCACGGGGGTTAAGTAAGCTGTCACCGAAACCACGAAACTTGCGGCCCGTGGAATCGTCCGTTCCGGCGCCTTCCGCTCCCTGACGCCGAAAGGCCCTATTTCTTCTCTTCCGCGGCTGGATCGAGTTCCTTCTTCAGCCGCTTTCGCATCTCGGAGCGTTGCGAGGCTGCGGTCACATTCGGGTTGCTGGCGTAGAAGCCACGCAGCACGCCCAGATCCCATTTGGTCAGACCGAGCGGGATTTCGCTGCCCATCGGGGCTTCCAATACCTTGAGTATCGTCGGCGCGGTGCTGCCCGCGAGCTTGGTGGAGTCGACACGGATCAAGGTGCGCATCGCGGCATAGTCGGCGAGCTGGATGGTCGTCAGGCCATCGAGCGCGCGGTTCTCCACCACCACAATCGCCGCTGCGAATTGCGGACGGGAGGCGAAGCTGAGGCGAGACGGGGGCCGGGTCGTGCGATTGACGTAATAGCCTGGCCCCGAATCATATTGGAGGTCCTTGCCGTCCGCCGAGCGCGGCGGGCCCTTCAGATGCCAGGCGACGGCGGGCTCTGCTGATTCCACCAGGGCGCGGCGTTCGGCCTTGCTCAGGTCCACAAAATATTCGGGATGCTTGAGGAACAGCGCCTCCAGCAATCCACGCTTGTCCGGGGTGACGATGACCAGCACATTGGGCGCGCATCCGTCACCCGCGATCCTGACCCCGGCTGCCTTGGCGACGTTGCGGAGACGATCGGCGACCGCGAGTTTCTGGGCGGGACCGACTCCGGTCGCCATGGGACACACCGCCCATTCGAAGCGGCTGAGTTGGCCCAGCGTCGATCCCGGCGTGAACGCTTGAACGAAATCCTTGATTTCGCGCTCCGGGTCGCGGACCCCGGTGACGACGATCTCCTTGTCGTCCTTTTGCGGCACCTCCTGTGCCACGGCCGTGCCGGAGGCGAGCAGCGCGGCGGCTGACAGGCCGCCGCGCAGCCATGCGCGAGTCACTCGGCCGCGGGCAGGTAAATCTCCCCGCCCATCTCCTTGAACACCTCGCTCATCTCCGCCATGCCCTTCTCGGCATCGCCCGCCGCGATGAATGCATCGGCCGGCTGGTTCTGCTTCGCCGCGAAATCGCGCACTTCCTGCGTGATCTTCATCGAGCAGAATTTCGGCCCGCACATCGAGCAGAAATGCGCGGTCTTGGCGCCCTCCGCCGGCAAGGTCTGGTCGTGATATTGTTCCGCCGTGTCGGGATCGAGCGACAGGTTGAACTGGTCGCGCCAGCGGAATTCGAAGCGGGCGCGTGACAGGGCGTCGTCGCGCATCTTCGACGCCGGATGACCCTTGGCGAGATCGGCGGCGTGCGCGGCAAGCTTGTAGGTAACCACGCCGACCTTCACGTCATCGCGATCCGGCAGGCCGAGATGCTCCTTCGGCGTGACGTAGCAAAGCATCGCGGTGCCGTACCAGCCGATCATCGCGGCGCCGATGCCGCTGGTGATATGGTCGTAGCCGGGCGCGATGTCGGTGGTGAGCGGCCCGAGCGTGTAGAAGGGCGCTTCGCCGCACACCTCGAGCTGCTTGTCCATATTCTCCTTGATCTTGTGCATCGGCACATGGCCGGGGCCTTCGATCATCACCTGCACGTCGCTCTTCCAGGCGCGGTGAGTGAGTTCGCCGAGCGTGTAGAGTTCGCTGAACTGCGCTTCGTCATTGGCGTCGGCGATGCTGCCGGGGCGCAGGCCGTCGCCGAGCGAATAGGCGATGTCATACGCCTTCATGATCTCGGTGATCTCGTCGAAGCGTTCGTAGAGGAAGCTTTCCTTGTGATGGCTGAGGCACCATTTCGCCATGATCGATCCGCCGCGGCTGACGATGCCGGTGACGCGCTTGGCGGTCATCGGGATGTAAGCGAGGCGCACGCCGGCATGGATGGTGAAATAATCCACGCCCTGTTCGGCTTGCTCGATCAGCGTGTCGCGGAAGATTTCCCAGGTCAGGTCCTCAGCCACGCCGCCGACCTTTTCCAGCGCCTGGTAGATCGGCACGGTGCCGATCGGCACCGGCGAGTTGCGGATGATCCATTCGCGCGTGTCATGGATATTGCGCCCGGTCGACAGGTCCATCACCGTGTCGGCACCCCAGCGGATCGACCAGACCATCTTGTCGACTTCGCTCGCCACGTTCGAGGCAACGGCGGAATTGCCGATATTGGCGTTGATCTTGACCAGGAAGTTGCGCCCGATCGCCATCGGTTCGGATTCGGGGTGGTTGACGTTGTTGGGAATGATCGCGCGGCCGCGCGCAACCTCGTCACGGACGAATTCGGGGGTGACGAAATCGGGGATCGACGCGCCGAAATCCTGGCCGTCGCGGACCAGCGCTTCCTTCAGCTGCGCGCGGCCCATATTCTCGCGGATCGCGACATATTCCATTTCGGGCGTGACGATGCCGCGCCGGGCGTAATGCATCTGGCTGACATTCGCGCCGGCCTTCGCCCGCAACGGGCGCTTCACGACCCCCGGAAATTGCGGCACGCCGGCGGAGCGGTCGGGGCCGGACAGGCCGTTATCCTCGGGCCGGATTTCGCGCGCGTCATATTCTTCAACGTCGCCGCGCGCGACAATCCAGTCGCGGCGGAGCTGACCGAGGCCGGCATTGATATCGATCAGCGCCTTGGGATCGGTGTAGGGCCCGCTGGTGTCGTAGACACGCAGCGGCGGTTCGTCGCAGCTGGGGTCGAGCATGATTTCGCGCATCGCGACGCGCACGCCCGGGTTGGTCGGGGCCTCGACATGGATCTTGCGGCTGCCGCGAATGGGGCCGGTGGTGACGCCTATTTCGGTACGCGCGGGGATGTCGGCCATGAATATTCGCTCCAAAATGACTCGGAGCGAGGGCGGTTTCCGGATGTGGACCGCTCCCTCCCTCCGCCGGTGTGAGCCGGATCAGGTTCGGCGGGTCATGGCATCAGCCATATCTCAGCTACTCAAGCGTAGCCCCCCGGGGATGGCGCCGGTCTAGCAGATTGGCGGGACAAGGGAAGCGGCTGGCGGATTCATTGCCGGGAAAGCCGGACAAGGCGCGGACAAGAAAAAGGCCGCGCGACCCGAGGATCGCGCGGCCGGGAGAAACGCTCGGTATGTGACGTCAGAAGGGTCCCTGGACGCCGTTCGCACTGCTGGTCTTGACCGTGCCGGTGCAACCGGACGGGAAGAACCCGCCACCAACGACCGACGCGCTGTTCAAATAGAAGATGTTCAGCACCTGGCCAGTCGAACGGAGGAAGGTGAGGCCGTTCGCATCGGCGGGGACGATGTTCGCAACCGATGCGGTGCCGGTGATGCCCTGGTCCAGAGTCGCAGTGGTGCCGTCATAGGCATCGCGCTGGGCGGAGATCTTGTCCGCATTGGCGAGCACGGTCCCGCCCTTTTGATAGATGGCGGTGCGGATCAGGCCCGAAGAATAACCTTCGGCCGCGATTATCCCCGCTGCCAGTTCGACAAAGGTCGCGCTGGTCACCTGGGAAAACACGCCCCTGAGCGCCGTGACGCCGACATCTTCGAACAGGAAGGCAGCGGTGAGAAAATTCTCATCGCTGGCATAAGGATCGAACGTCGCCGCGCCGCCAACCACGCCGGCATCGCGCGCCAGCTTGGTAAACGCGCCGACGGTGGTGCCCGTGGTGGTGGTGGTGACGGCGCTATCGATGTTGAGTGCGGGCTGCGCGACCCTGATCGTGTTGAGGAACGTCCGCAATATCCTGAGATTCGCGAGCTGGTCCGCCGCGATTTCCTTGGCATATTGCTGGAGCAGCGGATCGGTGAAGGTCACCGCGCGCCCGCCGGTCACCGCACCGGCGGTGCCGATGCCGTCGGTATCCGTGGCAGCCAGGGCAGCGCCGTTCGCGGCAATGGCGTAGAATTGCGCCTTGAGATATTTGAGATTGAGCGCGAAGTTGAGCACGTCCGCATCGGTCAGGCTCACCGTCGGCGAGCCCGTCGGGGTCGGGGTCGGGCTGCCGCTTGCCGTGGGTGACGGCGTGGGGGTCGGTGAGGGATTGTCGCTGCCGCCACCACAGGCGGCGAGCAGCGAACTGGCGCCCGCCGCCATGGCGATGCCGCTGGCGTGACGCAGGAAGGTACGGCGCTCGGCACGACGCACATCGTCGGCGGCGGGGGTTTCGATCAGCTTTTCGGTGTCGGTCATCGGGTCAACTTCCCTGGATTCTTTTGACGATGGGATCAGGCGTGGCGCGCCGATCAGCTTGCCGTGCTGCGGATGTCACCGTTGAGACCGGCGGGGAAGAAGCCGCCCGTCGTCGTCGTCGCCGATGAGAGATAGAAGATGTTGAGCACTCGGCCCGGCGACCGGTTGTAAGCAAGGCCGTTGCCATCGAGCAGCGTGATATTGGACGCCAAAGTGGCGCCGGTGCCGGTGGGGGAGATGCCCTGATCAATGTCGTCGGTGCCATCCAGCGCGTCGCGTGCGTTCGAGATCGCATCGGCCGAGGTGCGCAGCGACGCGGTCGTCGCCCCCTTGGCATAGAGCAATGTGCGGATGGTCGCGGCGTGATAGGCCTTGGCCGCGAGGAGCCCGGCGAGCTTGTCGCGATTGAGCCGGTCGGTCAATTTGGCCGCGACACCCTTATAGGCGGTGACGATGACGTCAGCGAACATGAAAGCGCCCAGCAGGAAGTTGTTGTCGTTGGCATAAACATCGAAGCCCTGGCCCGCGCCGACGACATTGGCCGCCTGCGCAAGCTTGCTGAAGGCGCTGGTCGGGGTGACACCGAGATCGATCGCCGGCTGCGCCACGGTCACGGCGCCGGTCAGCGTGGCGCTGCGCAGGTAGCGGACATGGGCAAGGTCGTCCGCGGCGATTTCGCGGGCAATGCGCCCGACCGCCGCGTCAGTGAAGCTGACCTGCGCCCCGCCGGTCACTGCGCCCTGCGTGCCCGCGCCCGTCAGGTCGGTATTGGCCAGGCCGGCGCCGGAGGTCGCATAGCTGTAGAATTGCGCCTCGAGATAATCGAGGTTGAGCAGGAAGTTGAAGTAATCCGTGTCGATCAATGGAGTCGCCGCCGACGCGAGACCGCCGAGCGAAACCGCCGTCGCGCCCGCGCCGGCAACCGCCGCCGCGCCGATTGCAGCCTTGAAGAATTCACGGCGCTCGTTGCGCGGTTCGACCCCGTCGTCGAGAGTTTCGATCAATTGCTGATTCGTGTCGGTCATGGGCACGGGCCTTCCCTTTGATTCTATACTGGCGCGCTGTGATGGCTGGCGGCTGGTTGGGCAATAGCTGCGATAACATCCGTTACGATGATGTGGTGCCGCCCCCAAGCATGGCGCGACACTGGCTGATCTGTTCAATCAGCGCAACCAGATAGACGGAGATTGTGCGCCGGACCCGTATGATCGCCGAAAGAATTTCCCGATAAGATGCCGTCGATCAGTGTCGGCCCGGGCAGGCACATGGCGGCGCAGGCCCAAACAAGGCGCTCAGAACGTATAGCCCATGCCCGCCCCGAAGAGCAGCTGGTTACGGTCACCCGCAATGCGCGTCACCGGGCTTTCGGCAAAGTCACCCAGCAATCGCGAATAGGACAGGCCGGCAATGATCGCGAGGCCATGGGTCAGGTCGCCGGTCAGCGAGTAAGTGGCGAGGCCAGTGAGCGAATAGCTCTTCCAGCCCTTGCCCGCACTGTACACCGGCAGGGTGCTGGCGAGCGAGCCCGGTGCATCGACGCTGAAATAGGTCCGGGCATAGCCGCCGCCGGCATAGACCGCATTGGCCGAGACGCCGATATAGGCCTTGTGGCTGAGCGGCGTGCCATAGTCGATCTGCGGCGTGACGAGATAGCTTTTGTGCGCGTTGTTGACGTCATGGACGTAAGAGACGCTCGCCGTGAGCTTGTCGTAGTCGCTGGTGATCACCCCGGTCTTGCCGATACCGATATAACCGCCAAGCTCGATCGCGGTCTTCCGGTCGCCCAGCGCCGCCACGCGCGCGTCCCTGATATTCTTGAGATTGGTGCGGTCCAGATTGACGCCGACCACCGGGCCGAGCTGAAAGTCGAAGCCCGGACCCGGCTTGTCGGGCACGACATCGACCAGCAATCGCGTGCCGCGCGTACTGAAATTGATGCCGGAGAGCGAACCGCGGATCATGCCGACCGGCACGACGCGGTTGCTGTTCGACCCTTCATAGCTCGGCACACTGGCGCCACCGATGGCGATCGAGAAACTGTCGCCGCCAATCTCAGGTGGCGGCGGTGGCGCCGGTTCGACGGGAGGATTCATGTCCTGGGCAAAGGCCGGCGCCGCTAGCGGGAACGAAAACAGGACAGCGGACAGGATAACGCGAATTTCAAGCGACACTGGCGGCTCCGGATAAGGCGAGTCACCTTACCCGAACGCTTTCTCGCGGCGTTGGCTCCGCTGGTCAGGTCAGAGGAGATACTTCATTCTGATCGGCTGCTCCGTGGCATCGCTCGTCAAGGAGAAGCGCGCGGCGGCGAATTTCGGTGGGCCGAAGCCGATCGCCGGATTGCGCGAGAAGCCGAAACCTTCGCGCGGAATGCCGGCAAAAGTGTCGAGCTTCTTGTTGCCATTCTCATCGTGAATCACCGCGACCGCATAATCGCCCTGCGGCAAGGCCTGGAAGACGATGTTCGGCGCATCGGCGCGGACCGAGCGGGTCACCGCGCGGGAATCGTCGACACAGCCGGGGAAATTCTTCGGATCGGCGGTCAGGCAGACGCGGATCATGCCCTTGGCCGAGCGCAGTTTCTGGATATCGACGTGCAGATCGGCGACCGGCATCGCCCCCGGCAACAACGCGACGACAGTCAGCGCGGCGCCAAGCCGGCGCGCGAAACGCTGCCCCCGACCGATGCTCGCTTGAGCAGCATTATTTTCCCTCAAAGCTTCCAACCCCCCGATCGGTGCCGCAAACCCGGTCCCAGAACCGAAAATAGAGACCATAATTGCACCTATATTGTTCATGATGCCGCTGATGATGGCTTGCGGTGATCAGCCAGGCCCCCAGATGCCCCCTCCACATGAAGCGCGGGAAAACCTCCCAGCCCATATGATTGGTCACCCCCATAACGGTCATGATCGTCAACACCAGCCCAAGTGCGCCGACATGGATCGGAATCGCGAAGACCAGTAACGGAATTACCACAGCGCCGGTCAGTGCCTCATACGGGTGAAACGCCATCGCCGCCCAGGCAGTGGGCGGGCGGCTGGCATGGTGGACGGCATGCGCGATGCGGAAGGGACGCGGGCGGTGCATCCAACGGTGCGTCCAGTAGAACCAGGTGTCGTGCGCGAAGAGATAGAGCAGCACCGACAACGGCAGATACCAGAGCGGCCAGGCGTTGAGATCGCCATAGACTTGCGTCCAGCCGCGATTCTGCCAGCCCCAGGCAACCACCCCCGCCGGAATGCCATAGATTGCCGCGGATGCGAGGCTCCAGCGAATCTCCCGCCGGATCTGCGGATCGAGACCGGCATAAAGGCCGGGGAAACGCCAGCGCGTGGCAAGCGCGAAGGCGCCGCTGACGATCAGATAGCGCACGCCGACGATCAGCGTCATGGCGATCGCGGAGAACAGAATTGCGGAAGCGGCGGTCATCTGGCGCCCTTATAGACGCTTGGTCGCTCGCGTCACGCGGCCCCTTATCCGACCAGCGCGGCGCAATCCCGCGCGATCCGCTCAAGCGCCTCGCGCGGTTCTCCGGCCCGCGCGCGGACGCTGAGCGAATGGATCACCGCCGCGACGATGCGGGCATGGGCGGCGGGGTGCATGCTGCCGGCGGCGGCGAGCAATTCCTCGATCCGGCGATCCTCCATGGCGAGGAAATCGGCCAGCGCCCCGCGCACCTGGGGGTCCGATGCCGATTCGGCGCTGGCCGTGCTCACCGCAAGGCAGCCCGAGGGACCATTCTCGCCGGTCAGATAGCCGTCGATCGTGAACATCAGCATGCATTCGACCAGGGTGCGCAAGCCAAGCTGCTGCGCCGCGATCGCGTCGAAACCGCGCTCGGCACGCGCGCTGACGCGCGCCAATGCCGCCAGGTAGAGCGCGCGCTTGTCACCAAAGGCCGCATAGAGGCTGGGCCGCGCCAGGCCGGTCGCATCGACCAGGTCGTCAAGCGACGTCGCCGCATAACCGCGCGAGCGAAAGCGCTCGCTCGCCGCCTTGAGGACAACGTCGAGATCGAAACCCCGCGGGCGGCCGCGGGATCGGCCTTTGGCAACTGGTTCGGTTGGCGGTTTCGACAATTATATACCGTTTCGCAAAGAATCATTGACCGAGCTTATATTATGCGAAATAGTACAGAAATCAATCGTGCCCCAGGGAGAATCATCATGAAGCTGTATTTCACCCCCTTAGCCTGCTCGCTCGCAACGCGGATCGCCATCGAGGAAGCCGAGCTCGATGCCGAGTTCATTCGCGTCGTTCCCGGCCAGCCGCTGCCCGACGGCCGTCCGTTCGCGGCGATCAGCCCGATGAATTATGTTCCGGCGATGGAAACAGCGGGGGGCATGGTGCTGAGCGAGGGGCCGGTCGTGCTGACCTATATCGCCGACCTTGCCGCCGAGGGCGTGCTCGCGCCGCCGCCTTATACCGAGGAGCGCTATCAGATGATGCGCTGGCTGAACTTCGTCGCGACCGAGATCCACAAGGGCATCTTCTCCCCGCTGATGACGAACAAGTCGAGCGACGGCGCGCGCGAATGGGCAAGAGGCATGATCGCGAAACGCTTCGACCTGTTGTCGCGGCAGCTCGACGGACAGGATTATCTCATCGGCAGCTTCAGCGTCGCCGACGCCTATCTGCTCGCCGTTCTCAACTGGTGCGAACATGCCGGCGTGCCGATCGCGGACTGGCCAGTGCTGCTGGGCTGGCGGACGAAGACACGGCGGCGGTCATCGGTCGCCCGGGCGATGGCTGAGGAGATGCCATTGCTGCAAGCGGCGTGAAGCCGGAGGCCGGCGTCACTTCTTCCGCGTGGCGCCGGCCTTTTTCACGTCCATTTTCGCGACTTTCGTGCCATCGACATTCCACAGGACATTGTCCGGCGTGCCGACGATCATCGGCCGGCGCGACCAGAGCGAGAGGTAGACGTGAATTTCGGTCGGCTGCGGATCGAGCAGATGCGACACGGCCGGGAACAGCATTGGCTTGTCGGGTAGCTCCGCCACCATACAGCCTTTGCTGAAGTCGCGCGTCGCCAGCACCGTGCCGTCGGCGCCGATATCCACCTCATGGTGTCCGCCAACGGGATAGGCATTCCATTTCAGCATCGGGGTCAGCAGATAGACCGGGATGACCCCGCTGCCGGGACGCGGCGGCAGGGTGACGGTGTTGAACGGCCGCTCGACGCAAGCGCCGAAGGGCTGCGCCATCGCCACGTCATGCGCCGCCGCCATGCGCACCGCTTGCGCCGACAGGCTGCGATCGCCGGTCGCATCGGGCACGCGATCGGCAACGATCCTGCCGTCGCGATACTCAGCGACATAGATCGCATAGGGCGTCGTGCCGCTCAGACCATAATAGGTCACGGTCAGCACGTCGCCTGCCGGCTCGACCACCCAGCCGCGGATCGCGTGCATCACATCGATCGGCAGCTTGCGCGCCGTCAACGCATCGGTGCTGTGCCAGGCGGCTTGATCGAAGGCATAGATTTCAGCGCCGCGCGCGGCGACAGTGGCAAGATCGGCGGTCGGGATGGTCGATGGCCTGCCGGTTTCCCCCGCCTGCGCCGAGGGGATCAATATCGTCGCGGCCAGCGCCAGCGCCCCAGGCCCGAACAAGCGCATCGGCAATCTCCCTGCGCAATTCCTAGCATCGGCGGCGCGCGCTGCAAGCCAGGTGACGCGGCGCGATCGACCCCTTATCCAGGTCGAAAGCGGGCGGGGGCGACATTGAAGACAAGCGATTTGACGACGGGCGAGCGCATACGCCCCAACGACAGGCTGTACCGCGTCGTCATTCCGCCCCATTCCGCGCTTGCGCGGAGACGTGGATCGGTTAGGCGCTGACGCCATGGCGACGATCATTTCCTGCGATGTCGCGATTGTCGGCGCGGGGCTTGCCGGCGGGCTGATGGCGCTGGCGCTGAAGCGCCGCCACCCCATGCTCGACGTGCGGCTGATCGAAGGCAGCGGTACGATCGGCGGCAATCATGTCTGGTCGTTCTTTTCCAGCGATATCACGGAAGAAGATCGCTGGATCGTCGCGCCGCTGATCAGCTTTGGCTGGAAATCATACGACATCGCGTTTCCCGCGCATCGACGGACGATCGCGGCAAGCTATTATTCGATCGAATCCGAGCGGCTCGATGCGGTGGTGCGGACGGCATTGCCGGGAGACGCGCTGATTCTCGGGCGCAAGGTGCTCGGCGCGAGCGCGAGCGCGGTGGTGCTGGCGGATGGCGACCGGATCGAAGCAAAAGGTGTGATCGACGCGCGCGGACCCGGCGACCTCGGCATGCTTGAGGTCGGCTGGCAGAAATTCATGGGTCGCGAATTCCGCCTGACCGAACCGCATGATGAGCCGCGGCCGATGGTGATGGATGCGACGGTGCCGCAGCTCGACGGGTATCGCTTCCTGTATTGCCTGCCCTTCGCGGCGACGCGGATGTTCGTCGAGGACACTTATTATAGCGACACGCCCGATCTCGACCGCGCGGTACTGGCCGACCGGATCCACGACTATGTCGCCGCGCGCGGCTGGGCGATCGAACAGGCATCGCGCGAGGAGACCGGGGTGCTGCCGGTGACGATGGGCGGCGATTTCGAGGAATATTGGCGGTCGGGCGGCAACAAGACCGCCAAGGCCGGGATGCGCGCCGGGCTGTTCCACCCGACCACCGGCTATTCGCTGCCCGACGCGGTACGCACCGCCGCGCTGGTCGCGCGATCGACCGACCTGTCGGGCAAGGCGCTGCACGATCTGACATATGGTTTCGCCCGGCGCACATGGCGTGAACGCGGCTTTTACCGGATGCTCGACAAGATGCTGTTCCGTGCCGCGGAACCCGAAGAGCGTTACCGGGTCCTTGAGCGCTTCTATCGACTGTCGCCTGCGCTTATAGGCCGTTTTTATGCAGGACGTTCGACCATGACCGACAAGGCCCGAATTCTCACCGGCAAGCCGCCGGTCCCGATCGGCCGCGCGCTCCGCGCCATCACAGGCGGTATCACCGGCGGCATGCGATGAGCAGCGCGCCACCACGTTCCGCCATCGTCATCGGTGCCGGGTTCGGCGGGCTTGCGCTCGGCATCCGGCTGCAATCGGCCGGCGTCGACACGACCATTGTCGAAGCGCGCGACAAGGCCGGGGGCCGCGCCTATGTCTGGGAGAAGGACGGGTTCACGTTCGATGCCGGGCCGACGGTGATCACCGACCCGCCCTGCCTGCAGGAATTATGGGCGCTGACCGGGCGCGACATGGCCGACGACGTCACACTGGAACCGGTCACGCCCTTCTATCGGCTCAACTGGCCCGATGGCGTCAGTTTCGACTACACCAATGACGACCAGGTGCTGAACGCCGAGATCGCCAAGCTCAATCCCGAGGATGTCGCCGGCTACCGCAAGTTTCTCGACTATTCCGCCGGGGTGTTCCGCGAAGGCTATGAAAAGCTCGGCCATGTCGCGTTCCTCGACTTCGCCTCGATGATCAAGGCGGCACCGTCACTGGCCAAATATCAGGCGTGGCGGTCGGTCTATTCGATCGTGTCGAGCTTCGTGAAGGACGAGCATCTGCGTCAGGCGCTGTCGTTCCACACCTTGCTGGTCGGCGGCAATCCGATGACCACCAGCGCGATCTATGCCCTGATCCACAAGCTGGAGCGCGATGGCGGCGTGTGGTTCGCGATGGGCGGGACCAACAAGCTGATCGCCGGCATGGTGACGCATTTCGAGCGGTTGGGCGGAAAGCTGCGCCTCGATGATCCCGTGACGAGCATCGAGACGCTTGGCGACAAGGCGACCGGCGTGACCACCAAGGGCGGCTGGGTCGGCACCGCCGACATGATCGCGTGCAATGGCGACGTCATGCATATCTATCGCGACTTGCTGAAGACGTCGCGCAGCGCACAGCGCACCAAGGCGAAGCTGGAGCGCAAACGCTATTCGCCGTCGCTGTTCGTGGTCCATTTCGGCATCAAGGGCACCTGGCCGGGCATCCCGCACCACATGATCCTGTTCGGGCCACGCTATAAGGGCCTGCTCACCGATCTCTACGACACCGGCATCCTGCCGGAGGATTTCTCGCTTTATCTCCATCACCCGACCGTGACCGACCCATCGCTGGCGCCGGAGGGGCATTCGACCTTCTATGCACTCGCGCCGGTGCCGCACATGGGCAAGTTCCCGGTCAATTGGGACGAAGTCGGACCGATCCTGGAAAAGCGCATCCTCGATGAAGTCGGGCGGCGGCTGATCCCCGATATCCATGAGCGGATCGTGACCAAATTCCATTATGCGCCGAATGATTTCGCCCAGGATCTCAACGCGCATCTCGGCAGTGCCTTCAGCCTGGAGCCGATCCTGACGCAGAGCGCCTGGTTTCGCGTGCATAATCGCGACGACCATATTCCCAACCTGTATTTCGTCGGCGCGGGCACGCATCCCGGAGCGGGCATTCCCGGCGTGGTCGGCAGCGCCAAGGCGACGGCAGCCCTGATGCTGGAGAGTGCGAAATGAAGCGTCTTGCCATTTATTGCGGGTCCGCCACCCCCGCCGACCCAGTCTATATCGAGGCCGCCCGTGACGTCGGCCGCCTGCTCGCCGAGCGCGGCATCGGTGTGGTTTATGGCGGCGGGCGGCTCGGGCTGATGGGCGCAGTCGCCGACAGCGCGCTGGCGGCGGGCGGCGAAGTGATCGGGATCATCACTCAGGCGCTGGTCGACATTGAGGTCGCGCACAGAGGCTGCACCGAACTGCATGTCGTCGAGACGATGCACCAGCGCAAACAGGCCTTTACCGACCTGTCCGACGGCTTCGTCAACCTGCCCGGCGGGACGGGAACAATGGACGAGTTGTGGGAAGCGATGAGCTGGGCGCAGCTCGGCTATCATGCCAAGCCGGTCGGACTGCTCAATGTCGCCGGCTATTACGACCATCTGGTCGCCTTCTGGCACAAGATGGGTGACGTCGGTTTCGTGCGCGCGCAGCATCAGGGCCTGCTGATCGTCGATACCGCGATCGACGGGTTGCTGGCGAAGATGGCCGACAGCCAGCCGATCAAGGCGATCACGACGATGAGCGCGTCCGACCTGTGAGTTTTTCCTCGTCGCAGTGCACATTCCATCCCCCCGCTCGTTCCGAGCGGAAAGAATAAGATGAGCCTGGCCCTCCCCGCCCGCGCCGCGGTCGTCATCGCGGCGCGGGACTCGATCGCACGCGGATCGAAGAGCTTCGCGACCGCCAGCACATTGTTCGGCCCCGCGACACGCGAACGCGCCTGGCTGCTTTATGCCTGGTGCCGTGCCTGCGACGACATCGCCGACGGGCAGGACCATGGCCATGACATGAGCGTCGTGACCGACGCGCCGGAACGGCTCGAGCGCATGCGGGCGATGACCGAAGCGGCGCTGGCCGGCGAGCATGTCGACGACCCCGCGTTCGACGCACTGCGCATCGTCGCGGCCGAGACGCGTCTGCCGCACGAATTCGCGCGCGACCTGATCGAAGGATTTGCGCTCGACGCGCGCGACTGGCGGCCGCGTTCCGAGGCGGATCTCTACACATATTGCTATCATGTCGCCGGCGTCGTCGGCTGCATGATGGCGGTGATCATGGGCGTGTCGCCCGACGATGACGCGACGCTCGACCGCGCGTGCGACCTGGGCATGGCGTTTCAACTCGCCAATATCGCCCGCGATATCGAAGAAGATGACCGGGTCGGGCGCTGCTATGTGCCCGAGGACTGGCTGGTCGAAATGGATATCCCGCCCGGCCAGCATATGAAGCCGCCATTTCGCGGCCGTCTGGCGGTGCTGGCGCGGCGGCTGGCCGATCGCGCCGCTTTGTTCGAGGCAAGTTCGCGGATTGGGACGACGAAGCTCGACCTGCGATCGGCCTGGGCGGTGTTGTCGGCTGCCGGCATCTATGGTGCGATCGCGCGCAAGGTCGCCGCGAGTGGCGAGCATGCCTGGGATCACCGCGTGACGACGTCCAAGGTAGCGAAGATCGGTTTTATCGGTCGTGCCCTGGGCCAGGCCATAAGGCGGCGGGCGCTCTATCCGGACGCGCCGCGCAGCCCGGCATTATGGACACGACCGCGCGTCTGAAAGGTCATGAAACCGCGGATTCGGGCCCGCGAGATCCTGAATCGAACCGGACAATGCCGCGCTAACCATTATCAGTCACCGATTGGTTACCCCGTATCCAGCATCGCTGGCGACGTGACCATGCTATCCCTTCGCTTGTCCCGCGCTCTGGCGCAGGGGCGCGCCGCCCGGCCCGAACCCCCTAGCCGGGCGGCGCTGCTGGCGTCATTGCTGCGCAAACGCGCTGCCGCGCATAATGTCGGGGCGCAGGAGCTCGAAGCCCTGCTGCGCGACCAGATCCGCTGGTCGCTGCCGATCGAGCGCGACCCTGTTTCAGCAGAATAGGCCTGTTTCCGCAAAACAGGCCCGTTTCAACCGAGTAACGGTTCCCCCGGATAGGGCTTGTGGTGAACGCGCACCGCGATCCATCCGCCGATCAGCGGCATGACGATCGCGCAGGCCTGCATCCAGAGCGGATGGGGCAGCATCACGATCATGGTGATGGCGCCGGCAACAACCAGCAAGGCAATGATCCAGCCCGACCAGCGCCAGTCCGAAATCCGCAACGCCAGCCAGGCACCGCCAAGCGCACCGAGAAACCAGGCCAGCACCACCAGCAGCTTCGCCGGAAACGGTGCGGCACCCATGATCGCAGCGGCGGCATCGGCATCGGCGACGTCGAGTTCCCCGCCGAGTGGATAGAGCCTCCCGGCCAGCAGTTCGACCAGCGAGACGATCGCCATTGCGGCAATCGCGCCGAGGACGACGCTCAAGATCCGCTTGCCCATGAAAAAGCCCCCATCGTCCGAACGACAGGGGCCGATCTATCAGCTCGCCGGGACCCGGCCAATCGCGTTCAGCTGGTGCGGCGATCCTGCTTCAGCTGCACCATGCGCTCCCCATTCGCGCGGCAGGCGGCGCTGACCACCGGATAGTCGATATCGCTGTTGCGAGTGAGCGCCGCGGGCATCGCCGCCTGGCATTGCTGGATCGTCGCATAGCGCGCGGATTCGACCCGCGCCTCGGCGCAATTGGCGCTGCCGTCCGAACATCCCATGATCGCCATGACGTAGAACAGCGGTTCCATGTCTCGTCTCCCGTATCACGGGCATAAATCGATGAACCGACACTCCGGTTCCATGAAATGATTGTCCGGGGGATTGACCTTTCACCGGCGGTACGGGTGACCTACATAGCATCCCTATGCCGCCAATGACCGAACCGACATCCCGAGAGCGTCCGCTCCTGCCGACGCTCCGGCGGTTCCTCCCGTATCTCTGGCCCGCCGATGCGCCGGCGCTGCGCTTGCGCATCGTGCTGGCGATGTCGCTGGTCGTCGTGTCGAAGGTGGTGCAGGTATATGGCGCCCCGTTCGCGCTGCAGGGCGCGGTCGACGGCATGGCCAAAGGCGACCGCAGCGCAACGACGCTGATCCTCGCCTTGGTCATCGGCTATGCCGCCGCGCGTTTCGGATCGGTGCTGTTCGACAATCTGCGCAACACGGTGTTCGAGCGTGTCGGCCAGGATGCGACCCGGCGGCTCGCCGCGACGGTGTTCCGCCACCTTCACCAATTGTCGCTGCGCTTCCATCTCGAACGGCGCACCGGCGCGGTCACCAAGGTGGTCGAGCGCGGCACCAAGAGTATCGACACGATGCTCTATTTCCTGCTCTTCAACATTGCGCCGACCGTGCTTGAGCTGGCCATGGTGGTCGGCATCTTCTGGACCAAATTCGGCGGCTGGCTGGTCACGGCCACGCTGATCATGGTGGTCGCCTATATCGCCTTCACCCGCGCGGTGACCGACTGGCGCGCGGCGCTGCGCACGCAGATGAACGACCTCGACACCGGCGCGGTCAGCCATGCGGTCGATTCATTGCTCAATTTCGAAACGGTGAAATATTTCGGCGCCGAGGAACGCGAGGCGAAGCGCTACGATGCGGCGATGGCGGCCTATGCCAGCGCCGCGGTGCGCAGCGAGAATTCGCTCGCCTGGCTCAATATCGGCCAGGCGCTGATCACCAACATGATGATGGCGTTCGGCATGGGGCTGGTGGTGTGGGGCTGGAGCAGCGGGCGCTTTACCGCTGGTAACGTGGTGCTCGTCTCGACTCTGCTCGCCCAGCTGTTCCGCCCGCTCGACCTGCTCGGCATGGTCTATCGCACGATCCGCCAGGGCGTGATCGACATGGGGTCGATGTTCGACCTGATCGATACGCCCTCGGAAGTGGTCGATGCACCGGGTGCGACGGCGCTGGTCGTCGACAAGGGCCATGTCCGGTTCGAGGATGTGCGATTCGGCTATGACGATCCGGAAAATGGCGGGCGCGAAATCCTGAAGGGCATCGACCTCAATATCCCGGCCGGCCATACGCTGGCGGTGGTCGGGCCGTCGGGCGCGGGCAAGTCCACGCTCGCACGGCTGATGTACCGTTTCTACGATCTGACCGGTGGCCGCATCACGATCGACGACCAGGACATCGCACAGGTCACCCAGGCGAGCCTGCGCGCCGCGATCGGCATCGTGCCGCAGGACACGGTGCTGTTCAACGACACGATCGGCTACAATATCGCTTATGGCCGTGAAGGCGCGGATCAGGACGAGATCGAAACCGCCGCGCGCGGTGCGGCGATCGCCGGGTTCATCGAGGGCCAGAGCGACGGGTATCAGACACGGGTCGGCGAACGCGGCTTGAAATTGTCGGGCGGCGAGAAGCAGCGCGTGGCGATCGCCCGCACCCTGCTCAAGAATCCGCCGATCCTGATCCTCGACGAAGCGACCAGTGCGCTCGACAGCCGCACCGAGGGCGAGATCCAGGACACGCTCGAGGCGATTTCCGCGCGGCGCACCACGATCGTCATCGCCCACCGCCTGTCGACCGTGGTCAATGCCGACGAGATCGTCGTGCTCGAGGCGGGTCAGGTGGTCGAACGCGGCACGCATGCCAAGCTGCTGCGCAAGGGCGGGCTCTATGCCGAAATGTGGAACCGCCAGGCGCAGGAGCGCGCCGATGAGGACGGGGTGATGGCGGCGGAGTAATGGGTCGATTTCACTTGCCGTTCGCCGCCACGCGACCAACAAGACACGCCTGAACTCCCCAAGGAATGGCCATGATCGTCACACGTTTGCTTACCACCACCGCCCTTGCCGCCACGTTGTGGAGTGCGCCCGCCAGCAGCGCAGCGGCGCCGGCGCGCGCCAACCCCTTCGCCACGGCAAGCGGCTTGCCGTACCAGGCGCCCGATTTCCGCAAGATCAAGGACAGCGACTATCTGCCGGCGTTCGCGCAAGGCATGAAGCAGCAGCTGGTCGAGATCGCGATCATCGCCAACAACCCGGCCGCCCCGACCTTCGACAACACGATCGCCGCGCTGGAACGATCAGGCCAGATGCTCGGCCGAGTCAGCCAGGTCTTTTCCGCGCTCAGCTCGGCGGATACCAATGACGCGCTGCAGGCGATCGATACCGAAATCTCGCCCAAGCTGACCGCGCATTCCGATGCGATCTATCTCAACGCCAAGCTCTTCGCGCGGGTCAAGGCGCTGTATGATCAAAAGGCGACGCTCAAGCTGACCCCTGAACAGGCACAATTGCTCGAGGTCGATTATCAGCAGTTCGTGCGCGCCGGGGCGCAGCTGTCGGCCGCCGACCAGACCAGCCTGCGTGCGCTCAACACACAGATCGCGTCGCTGCAGACCGCATTCCAGCAGAAATTGCTCGCCGCGACCAAGGTCGGCGGGCTGGTGGTCGACGATGTGAAGAAGCTCGACGGACTTGGCGCCGACGGCATCGCCGCCGCGGCGAAGGCCGCCACGGATCGTGGGCTGAAAGGCAAATGGGTGCTGCCGCTGCAGAACACCACGCAGCAGCCGGCGCTCGCGTCGCTGACCGATCGCGCCACGCGCCAGGCATTGTTCGAGAAAAGCTGGACGCGCACCGAACAGGGCGACGCCAACGACACCCGCGCCACCATCGCCGAACTGGCGGTGCTGCGCGCGCAAAAGGCCAAATTGCTCGGTTTCCCGACCTTTGCCGATTATGTCCTGGTCGACCAGATGGCGAAGACGCCGGGCGCGGCCAGCAATTTCCTCAAGCAGTTCGGCCCCGCTTTATCGGCAAAGCAGCGCAGCGAAGCGGCCGAGATCCAGGCGCGGATCAAGGAGACCGGCGGCGCTTTCGAGCTGAAGCCCTGGGATTGGGATTTCTATTCCGACCAGGTGCGCAAGGCCAAATACGACCTGGACGCAGACCAGTTGAAACCCTATTTCGAGATCGACAAGGTATTGAAAGACGGCGTTTTCTATGCCGCGAACCAGCTTTACGGGATCAGCTTCAAGGAGCGCAGGGACATCCCGGTCTATAATCCCGATGTCCGCGTGTTCGAGGTGTCCGAGGCGAACGGCACGACCATCGGCCTGATGTATTTCGATTACTGGAAGCGCGACAACAAGTCGGGCGGCGCGTGGATGTCGAACTTTGTCGGCCAGTCCAAGCTGCTCGGCACCAAGCCGGTGATCTATAATGTGGCCAATTTCACCAAGCCGGCGGCGGGCAAGCCGGCGCTGATCAGCTTCGACGATGTAACGACCATGTTCCATGAATTCGGCCATGCGTTGCACGGCCTGTTTGCGGACCAGGTCTATCCGAGTCTGTCGGGCACCAACACGGCGCGCGATTTCGTCGAATTCCCGTCGCAGTTCAACGAACATTGGGCGCTCGATCCCAAGGTGCTGGCGCATTATGCGGTGAATTATCAGACCGGGGCGGCGATGCCGCAGGCGCTGGTCGACAAGATCCGCAGGTCGGCGACATTCAACCAGGGCTATACCACTGGCGAAGCGCTGGAGGCCGCGCAGCTCGACATGGCATGGCATTCGCTGCCCGCCGATGCGCCGAAACAGGATGTCGATGCGTTCGAGGTTAAAGCGCTGGCGGCGATGGGGCTGGAGACCGACAAGGTCCCGCCGCGCTATCGCAGCAGCTATTTCTCGCACATCTGGGGCGGCGGCTATGCCGCGGGCTATTATGCCTATGCCTGGACGCAGATGCTCGACCATGACGCCTATGCCTGGTTCGTCGCCAATGGCGGGCTGACCCGCGCCAATGGCCAGCGCTTCCGCGACCTGATCCTGTCGCGCGGCCATACCCAGGATTATGGGCCGATGTTCAAGACCTTCTACGGCAAGGATCCCGATGTCGGTCCGATGCTGGACTATCTCGGGCTGAACGCGAAATAGGCGTCGCCGTTGCGATTGACGGCAGGGGCTTCTAGGTCGGCAGCAATGTCGATCGATCCCCTGCCCGTCCTGCAATCCACTTTCGGCTTTCCCGAGTTTCGCGGGGTACAGCGGCAAGTGGTCGACCGCGTGCTCGCGGCCGAGAATACGCTGGCGGTGATGCCGACCGGGGCGGGCAAGTCGCTCTGCTATCAGCTGCCCGCCGTGGCGCTCGAGGGTACGTGCGTGGTCGTCTCGCCGCTGATCGCGCTGATGCACGACCAGTTGCGCGCGGCATCGGCGGTGGGCATCCGTGCGGCGACATTGACCTCGGTCGATACCGACCAGATGGAGACGATCGCGCGCTTCCGGCGCGGCGACCTCGACCTGCTCTATGTCGCGCCGGAACGCGCATCGGGCGAGAGTTTCCGCAATCTTCTGGGTCAGGCGCCGCTCGCGTTGTTCGCGATCGACGAAGCGCATTGCGTGTCCGAATGGGGGCATGATTTCCGCCCCGATTACCGCTTGCTCCGCCCGCTGCTCGATCATTTCCCGGATGTTCCCCGCCTCGCGCTGACCGCGACCGCCGACGCCGTGACGCGCGCGGACATCCTCGATCAGCTCGGTATTCCCCGCGAGGGCATGATCGTCGCCGGCTTCGACCGGCCCAATATCCGCTACATGATCAGCCCGAAGGACAATACGACACGGCAGATCGCCGACCTGATCGCCGAGCAGCCGGGCCCGGGCATCGTTTATGCCCAGACACGCAAGGGTGTGGAGCAGTTGGCCGAGAAACTCGCCGCCACGGGCCGCGCGACGCGCCCCTATCATGCCGGGCTCGAACCGCATGTCCGGTCGAGGAACCAGGCCGATTTCGTCGCCAGCGAGGATATGGTGATCGTCGCGACGGTCGCGTTCGGCATGGGTATCGACAAGCCCGATGTGCGCTTCGTCGCGCATGCCGGCATGCCCAAATCGATCGAATCCTATTATCAGGAGACCGGCCGCGCCGGTCGCGACGGCGATCCCGCCATCGCACATCTGTTCTGGGGCGCGGAGGATTTCGCCAAGGCGCGGCAACGCATTTCGGAGGTGGAGCCGCATCGCCAGGCCGGTGAGCGCACCCGGCTGACCGCGCTCGGCGCGCTGGTCGAGACGGCGGGGTGCCGACGGCGCATCCTGCTCAAGCATTTCGGCGACGATGCACCGGAGAATTGCGGCAATTGCGACAATTGTCTGAGCCCGCCGAGCGCGGTCGATGCGACCGAAGTGGCGCGCAAATTCCTCTCCGCGGTGTTTCGCACCGGGCAAAGCTTCGGCGTCGGCTATATCGAAAGCATCCTGACCGGTCAGTCGAGCGAGCGCAGCCTGATGAACGGGCATGAAGCGCTGGGCGTGTTCGGCATTGCCTCCTCGCCCGAGGAAGCCGCGCTGATCAAGCCGGTGGCGCGTGCGCTGCTGCTGCGCGACGCGCTGCGCGCCAATGATTTCGGCGGGCTGGAGTTCGGGCCCGAGGCCAAGGCGATCCTGAAGGGCGAGGCCGAAGTGGCGCTGATCGTCCAACCGAAGCGCGAGCGCCGTCGTCGTGGCGGGGCCAGCACGGCGGCCAATCCGACCGGTGACCCGTTGTTCGAAGCACTGCGCGCCAAGCGCCGCGCGCTGGCAGCGGAGGCGAGCGTGCCGCCCTATGTCATCTTCCACGATTCGGTACTGCGCGAGATGGCGACCTCGCGCCCCCCCAATGCCGCCGCGCTGGGCCGCATCTCCGGCGTTGGCGCGCGCAAGCTCGAGGCTTATGGCGAGGCGTTCCTGCAGGTGATCCGGGAGGCGGCATGAGAGTCCTGGCGGCATTGATCGCGAGCGCCGCCCTGTGTGGCTGCACGTCGGAATCTCAGCCCGGCAATGTCGCGACCGCGACCGGCGCGCCAATGATGGTGGAAAATGAGGCGGTGATGATCTCCCCGGCACCTTCGCCCACAACGCCCTCCCCCACCAATCCCACGCCCATACCGGCGGCTCCCGCGCCGGTCGAAACGCCATCACCCACGCCTGACGAAGCCTCAGCCTTCAACGAACAGCAATTGACCATTTATCCCAAGGCGCGCGGCTTGCCCGGCGACATGCAGCGTTTCGTCGCGCGCTATGAGGATTGCGAGCATTTCATCGGCGAGCCCGATTACGATGCAGAACGCCGCGCCGAGCTGGAAAAGGCGGTCGCGGAAACCTGCAAGGGAATCGATGCCGAGGCGGCGGCATTGCGCAGGAAATATGCGCGCGACGCGGCGGTGACCTCAGCACTTGTCGGCTATGAGGATCTCCAACAATAATTCCTTGTCCGCAGCCATCTCGACTTTGCGCGCGGCGGGCGGCAAGGTCGGGGTCATGACTAATATCCGCCCCATCGACGACTCGATTTCGGTCGCCCCGCAGATCACGCCCGCCGACGTGACCGAAATCGCGCGCGCCGGCTTTACCGCGATCATCAACAACCGGCCCGACGATGAGGAGGCCGGCCAGCCCGAGGGCGCGGCGATCCGGCTGATCGCGGAGACGCTGCACCTGAAATATACCGAGATCCCGGTTACGCATTCGGGTTTCTCCGGCAATCAGGTCGATGCGATGGTCGCGGCGCTCGAGGATGCGGGCGGACCGGTACTGGCTTATTGCCGCTCGGGCACGCGGTCGTGCAATCTCTGGGCGCTGGCACGGGTCAAGATGGGCGATCATCCCGACACCGTGATGGCGAAGGCCGCCGCCACCGGATACGACCTGACCGGCATCCGGCCGCTGCTCGATGCGTTGTCTTCGGGAAATTCCGGGGCCTCGGGCAGATGAGTTGGATCCAGCTTGGCGGCAGCCTGGTCGCGATTCTTGGCCTGGCCGGGATCGCGCATCTGCTCAAGCTGGGTGAGAGCCGGATCGGCGATGCGGCCAAGGCGCGTGAAATGGCCGAGGACATGCTTGCTGGATTCGAAGCGCGCGCCGCGATCGTCAGCACCGACGGCAATGCCGCCCTGGTCGCGGGCAATGGCGCGATCGCGGTGCTGAAGCGCCACGGCGCCAAGGTCGCCGCGCGCCGCCTGCTCGCGCCACTGCGCATCCGTCCGGCGGTCGAGGGGGTCGAGATCGACACCGGCGAGCGCCTGTTCGGCGGCGTCGTGCTGCTCGGCGTGATCGATGAGGATGTACGCGGACTGGAAGCGTCGCTGACAAGAGTGTAAGCAGCCTTATGGATCTGCATTTCCTCGTCGCTTTCGACCCGGTCAAATATGCCGTGCCGGGCTTTGTCCTGCTCGTCGCGATCGAGATGGTGGTCGCGCGATTCAGAGACCGGACGCGCTACGAACCCCGCGATACACTGACCTCGCTCGCGCTTGGGCTGGGCAGCACGGTGGCGGGCGTCCTCACCGCCGGCATCGCTTACGCCATCGCCGTCTGGGTGTGGCAGTTCCGTCTCTTCGACATCGGTTATGCCTGGTACTGGTTCCTGCTCGCCTTCGTGATCGACGACCTGGCCTATTATGCCTTTCACCGCTCGGCGCACCGCGTACGGTGGTTCTGGGCGAGCCATGTCATCCATCATTCGAGCCAGCATTATAATCTGTCGACCGCGCTACGACAGACCTGGACCGGCTTCGTCTCGCTTGGCTTCATTTTCCGCCTGCCGCTCGCGCTGATCGGCTTTCCGCCCGCAATGCTGCTGTTCGTCGGCGCGATCAATCTGATCTACCAGTTCTGGATCCATACCGAAGTGATCGGGCGCTGCCCGCGCTGGTTCGAAGCGGTGATGAACACTCCGTCGCATCACCGTGTCCATCATGCGACCAATGCGCGCTATCTCGACAAGAATTATGCCGGCGTGTTCATCATCTGGGACCGGATGTTCGGCACGTTCGAGCCCGAGCGCGACGATGACCGGCCGCGCTATGGGATCGTGCACAATCTCGGCAGCTTCAACATACTCTGGGCCGCGTTCCACGAATGGATCGGCATCGCGAAGGACGTGTGGGCGGCGCCGGGCTGGCGTGCCAAACTGGGCTATATGACCATGCCGCCGGGGTGGAGCCACGACGGCAGCCGCGATACGTCGGAAATTATCAAAGAGCGCTGGCTGGAAAAGCAGCGCCGGGTGGAGGGTGCGCCGTGGAAGAAGCCGATATCGTCGTCGTCGGAGGAGGATCGGGCGGGAGCGCCGCCGCAGGCCGCCTGAGCGAAGACGGGAAGTACACCGTCGCCCTGCTTGAAGCGGGCGGCCGCAATACCGGACTTCGCACCCGCATCCCCGGTTTCCTCGCCTTCCAGACCGAGAAGACCAACTGGCAATTCGAAACCGTGCCGCAGGCCGGGCTCAATGGCCGGCGTGGCTATCAGCCACGCGGGCGCGGCCTGGGCGGGTCGAGCGCGATCAACGCGATGCTCTATCTGCGCGGGGCCGCCTGGGACTACGACAATTGGGCGGCGATGGGCTGTCCCGGCTGGTCCTATGACGATGTGCTGCCCTGGTTCAGGAAATCCGAATCAAACGAGCGCGGCGGCGATGACTTCCACGGCGGCGATGGCCCGCTCAGGGTCAGCAACCAGCGCTCGCCGCACCCCGGCAGCCTTGAGTTCGTCGAGGCGGCGCGCAACCTGCAACTCCCCGGCAATGACGATTTCAACGGGGCGCGGCAGGAAGGCATCGGCCTTTACCAGGTGACACAGCATGGCGGCGAGCGCTGGAGCGCATCGCGCGCCTATGTCGAGCCGGCGCGTGATCGCCGCAACCTCGAAGTCCTGACCGACGTCGTCGCCGAGCGCGTGCTGTTCGACGAAGGCCGCGCCTGGGGCGTCGCCTATCTGCAGGACGGCAAGGAGAAGATCATCAAGGCCAGGCGCGCGGTGGTGCTGGCCGGCGGCGTGTTCGGTACGCCGCAATTGCTCATGCTGTCGGGCATCGGTCCGGGCGCGCATCTCAACGAGCACGGCATTGCGGTGCGCACCGACCGGCCCGCGGTCGGCACCAATTTGCAGGACCATGTCGATTATGTCGCCGGGTTCGAGACCCAGGGCAGCTATTTCATCGGCCAGTCGCTCGCCGGCACGCTGAAATCGGCCGGCGCGGTGATCCAGTGGTTCCGCAAGCGCAGCGGCGCGATGACCACGCCCTATGCCGAGGCGGGCGGGTTCCTGACGCTCGATTCGAACGCGCCGGCGCCCGACATCCAGCTGCATTTCGTGCCGGTGATGCTTGAGGATCACGGCCGCACCAAGCTCAAGACGCATGGCTTTTCCTGCCATGTCTGCGTGTTGCGCCCGGAAAGCCATGGCACGGTGACGCTGCAATCGATCGATGCGCGCGCCGCGCCATTGATCGACCCCGCTTTCCTGAGCGACCGCCGCGATGTCGAATTGCTGAAGAAAGGCGTGCGGGCAATGTACCGCATCCTCGAAGCGCCGCCACTGGCGGATCACAAGGGCAAGGACCGCTATCCGATCGACCTGGATGACGATGAGGCGCTCGAACGGCTGATCCGCGCGCGGGCCGACACCATCTACCACCCCGTCGGCACCGCGCGAATGGGATCGGACGAGATGGCGGTGTGCGACCCGCAACTGCGCGTGCGCGGAGTCGAGGGACTGTACGTCGCCGATGCCTCGATCATGCCCAAGCTGGTGTCGGGCAACACCAATGCGCCATCGATCATGATCGGCGAGCGCTGTGCCGATTTCGTGAAGGCGGATCTCGCCTGACGCGCTAAGGGCGCGGCATGGACAAGAAATTGTGGAGCCGGGTCGGGCTTATCGCCACGGTCTGCCTCGTGCCGGGCGGATTCATTCTCGGCGCGACGCTCGCTGCCCGGCGCTATCGTCAACAGCAGGATGAGAAGGCTGGGGTCGAAGCCGAAGAGACGGCGGAACCCGATCAGCCCGAAGGCCAATCCGAGACGTAAAAAAGGGCCGGTGCGTTGCCGCACCGGCCTGAGGTCGTCCGCAGGAGGAACATGGTTTGGAAGCCGGTCTCCCCCGAGGCCGGCCCCCAATCTGGTCAATAATTATAGGCGCGTTCGCCGTGCTCGCTGATGTCGAGACCGTCATGCTCGACTTCGGCGGAGGGGCGCAGGCCAATGGTGTATTTGAGCGCCAGGAACAGCACCGTCGAAACGCCGCCGGACCAGATCAGCGTCACGCCCACGGCCTTTGCCTGGGTGATCAGCTGAGCGCCGATGCTGTAGAGTTCCGGATGGAACGCCGCCGGCATCACGGTATAGTCGAAATAGCCCTGGCCACCGAGCGCGGGCGACGCGACGATCGCGGTGCCGAGCGCACCGACGATGCCGCCGATGCAATGGACCCCGAACACGTCGAGCGAGTCGTCATAGCCGAACTTGTTCTTCACCGTCGTCACGAAGAAGAAGCAGACAATCGAGGCCACCGCACCGAGGACGATCGAGGTCATCGGCGCAGCAAAGCCGGCCGCCGGAGTGATCGCTACCAGACCGGCGACGACACCCGAAGCCGCACCAAGCAGCGATGGTTTCTTGTGGATGATCTGTTCGATCACCGCCCACATCACACCGGCGGCAGCCGTGGCGACGAAGGTGTTGATGAAGGCGACCGCGGTCACGGCATTGGATTCGAGGTTGGAGCCGGCATTGAAGCCGAACCAGCCCACCCACAGCAGCGCAGCGCCGATCATGGTCATGGTCAGCGAGTGCGGCGGCATCGGCTCGGTCTTGTAGCCGAGACGCTTGCCCACGATGATCGCACCGGCCAGGCCCGCGATACCGGCATTGATGTGCACCACGGTGCCGCCGGCAAAGTCGAGCGCGCCCCAGCCCCACAACAGGCCATGGTCGTCCGGGGACGCCGCCAGGAAGTCCGGGCCGGCCCAGTACCAGACCATGTGCGCCATCGGGAAATAGACGATGGTCAGCCAGGCGACCACGAAGATGATCAACGGCGTGAACTTGATGCGTTCCGCGAACGCCCCGACGATCAGCGCGGGCGTGATGCAGGCAAAGGTCATCTGGAAGATCACGAAGACATATTCGGGAAGATAGACGCCGTTGCTGAAGGTGGCGCCGAAGGTCGTCGCATCGACCCCCTTGAGAAACACCTTGGAAAAGCCGCCGACGACGGAGTTCAGCGCGCCGCCATTGGTAAAGGCCATCGAATAGCCCCAGCACACCCAGACGAGCGAGGCGACGCAGACGATGGTCAGCACCTGCATCAGCACTGACAGCATGTTCTTGGTGCGGACCAGACCGCCATAGAACAGCGCCAGGCCAGGCACCGACATCATCAGCACCAGCGCCGATGAGATCAGCATCCAGCTGACGTCACCCTTGTTGACCATCGCGGCGGTCGGGACAAAGGCGGCGGGAGCGGCTGCGGCGGCGGGCGCCGCTTCGGCGACCGCATTGGCCACCTGCGCCCAGGCGGGCATTGCCGCGAACAGCGCAAGACCTGCGCCGGCAGCAAGTTTCAATCCATGCTTCATCATTACCCCCTTGCTCACAGCGCTGTCTGATCGGTTTCGCCAGTGCGGATGCGCACCGCCTGGCCGACATCGAGAACGAAGATCTTGCCGTCGCCGATCGCGCCGGTGTTGGCGGACGCCTGGATCGTCTCGACGACGCGTCCCGCGAGATCCGACGCGCAGACGATCTCGATCTTGATCTTGGGCACCATGTTGGTGCTGTATTCGGCACCGCGATAGATTTCGGTCTGGCCCTTCTGCCGGCCAAAGCCCTTCACCTCGGTCACGGTCATGCCCGCGACGCCGATTTCGGTGAGCGCTTCGCGCACCTCATCGAGTTTGAACGGCTTGATGATTGCTATGACGAGCTTCATTCGCGCCCCCTTTCATTGTCCCGGGAGCAACACAGCAATGGTCATGCCAGAGTCGAAATAACGTGGAATCGGGGCGGAATCGCGCGGATTCCGCACGCCGCCCCCGGCTCAGGGATTAAGCGAAGGTAAAAATTTGTGCAGTTGCGAACAAATGCCCGAGAATCAGGCAGCGTCTCCGACGATCGCCCGCGCGGCATGCAGATCGTCCTCGTCGACCATCACCCGCACCGGGATGAACAGATAGCTGCCGTCGCCGATGCTCGATTCACCGTCAAAGGCGAGCGCAGCGATATTTTCCGAGTCCAGCCGGCCGATCAGGATATGCGCTTCATTGCGATTGAATCGGCCCAGTTCGACAAGCGCCATTATCGCGCCGCCACGGTCGGGTTGCGCACCGGCAGGCCATCAATGCTGGTGGTACGCTTGGCATATTTGCCGAAGCGCTCGGCATCGTTCGATGCGGCATGATATTTGACCAATGTCTGCCGTTCGCGTTCGAACGCCATGTATGGCACGCCCCAGCCGCAACTGGTCTGCACCTGGTCGATCATTACTTCGAAGATCTGGCGCGTGCCGGGCAACAAGGCGAAGTGCGGGGTGAGTTCGGCCCAACGGCCGTCCTGCGGCAGCACTGCCTGTCCCCGGCCATAGATGCGGAAGATCAGGGCGGGAGTGTCGAACGCGCAGAACATGATGGTGATGCGCCCGTCGGCGAGCAGATGCGCATTGGTCTCGTTGCCCGAGCCCGCAACATCGAGATAGGCGACGCGCTTCCCGTCGAGCACGCGGAAGCAATCCATGCCTTTCGGACTGAGGTTGATTCGCGCCCCTTCCGCCGCCGTCGCGACGAAGAAGACCGGCTGGCGCGCGATGAAGGCGCGGTGGTCGTCGGTCAGTGCGTCGAAGAATTCGGCCATCGCAACACCTCGATCATGCCAGCGCTGGCCGGCGACACTGGTTCCGCTCAGACCGCGCGCGGAATACGCGGGCGCCCGAGCGGGCATTCGAGCGCCGTCCGGTTCCAGTCACCGAGATCGGCGGCGGCATCATAGGTCGAGCGACAAAAGGCAAGCAATGCCGCATCGGGATCGGCGGCGGTGCGCACCACGTCATAGGATAGCAGGAATTCGCCGAGATCATTGTTGAACGCCGCCTCGGCCGGTTCAACCGTCGCCGCAGCATAGCCGGTGGGTGCGGGATAGGCATAGGCGTAGAATGACGCATGCGGATAGGCGTCGCTGCCCGGCCAGAAGCCGATGCTCGCTTCCTCATGGCTATAGGCCTCGCACGTCACCGCGTCGGGAAGGCCGGGCAGGCCGCCCGCATGGCGCGGCGCGCTGCGTCCCGAGAAACGCGTCGAGGCGAGATCGAAGCTGCCCCAGAAGAAATGGGTCGGGCTCGCCTTGCCAAGAAAGCCGGTGCGGAATTCTCCGAAGATCCGCGCCACGCGGATCAGCGCGTGCCAGAAATTCCGTACCGCTTCGGCATCATAAGGCCGCTCGGCACGATCCTCGGCAAAGGGTACGCCATCGGGCATTTCGCTCGGCTTCGGATCAAAGCGGCAATCGATTCCGAAACCGGCCAGCGCCGCCATCACCGCGGCATGGAAATCGGCGATCGTCCCGGCGGTGAGCGGAATCGTGCGCATCCCGCCATCGCTGGTCGCCAGCACCACCGTGTCGGCAATGAAGTCGAAATCGATCTGCAGAATGCGGTCGCCGCACGGGATCGGCGAAGTCGAGAGGCCGCGCGCGGTAAGGTAGAGCGGCACATGCCAGCTATGGTTGAGCCATGGCGTCAGCGCGAGCCGGACCTTGCCGATGATCTGCGTGCGCAATTGCAGGCCAATCGCGGTCTCGCGCCATGTGGCCCAGTCAAGGACGGGCCATGCCCTCATATCAGCGACCCTTTTTGGCAGTAGCCCGCGCGTCCGCGACGAGCTGCGCCAGCCCCGCCTTGCCGAGGTCCCGCAAGGCATTGCCGGCCGCTTCGCTCAGCGCCTTGTCGCCCGTGCCCTCACCGGCAATATCGAAATGACCATCGGGTTGTGGCTGGATCGCGAAGTAGAAGGGCGCGGCCGGGCTTCCCGGTTTCGACAGCACCACGGCGCTTTTGCCATCACTGCAGGCAAACACCGCCCAGTCGGAACCGCCGAAGCTGCGTTCGACCGGGCCGATCGTGCAGGCCATCGGTTCACCCTGAGGCGCGGGCGCCGGAGCAGCCTGGGCAGGCGCCGCCTGACCGGCAAGCGCGACGAAGAGCAGCGCGGCGATCACATCGCGGTCCCGCCGACGGTCAGGCCGGCAACGAGCAGGGTCGGCTGGCCGACACCGGCCGGCACACTCTGCCCAGCCTTGCCGCACATGCCGACGCCTTCATCCAGCGCGAAGTCGTTGCCGATGCCTTCGACCCGAGTCAGGCAGGATGGGCCGTCGCCGATCAGCGTCGCGCCCTTGATCGGTGCGCCGAGCTTGCCATTTTCAATCTTGTACGCCTCGGTGCAGCTGAACACGAACTTGCCCGAGACGATATCGACCTGGCCGCCGCCGAAGCTCTTGGCGAAGATGCCCGACTTCACGCGAGACAGGAGTTCGGCCGGATCATCCTTGCCAGCGCGCATGAACGTGTTGGTCATGCGCGGCATCGGCGCATGGGCGAAGCTTTCGCGCCGGCCATTGCCGGTCGGCGCGACGCCCATCAGCCGCGCATTGAGCCGGTCCTGGATATAGCCCTTGAGGATGCCATCCTCGATCAGGATATTCTCCTGGGTCGGCGTACCCTCGTCGTCGATCGACAGCGAACCACGCCGGTCGGCGATAGATCCGTCATCGACCACGGTCACGCCCGGCGCCGCAACGCGTTCGCCGATGCGGCCGGAAAAGGCGCTGGTGCCCTTGCGATTGAAATCGCCCTCGAGCCCATGGCCGATCGCCTCATGCAGCAGGATGCCGGGCCAGCCCGGCCCAAGCAGCACGGTCATCTCGCCCGCCGGCGCGGCGACCGAATCGAGATTGACCACCGCTTGCGCCAGCGCTTCATCGATCGCACGGTTCCAGGTCTCGGGCTGCATCAGCTGATCGTAGAGATAGCGCCCGCCGAGTCCGAAAGTGCCGGTTTCGCGTCGGCCATTCTGTTCCACCACGATCGTCACGTTCAGGCGCACCAGCGGACGGATATCGGTCGCGATAAAGCCATCGGCGCGGACGATCTCGACCACGCTCCACGTTCCCGAGAGCGCGACCGAGACTTGCGCGACGCGCGGATCGCGCGCGCGCGCAGCAGCATCGATCGTCTGGCACAGATTGACCTTGTCGGCGAAGGGCACGAGGTCGAGCGGATCGGCATCGGTATAAAGATGCCGGTTGGTGCCCTGTGGCGGGCCGGCCTTGGGACCTGCGGAAGGATCGATCAGCGCCATCGTCTCGGCGGCGCGGTTGATCGCGGCCGCGCTCAATTCATTGGCATGCGCGAAAGCGGTGGTTTCGCCCGACACGGCGCGCAGGCCAAAGCCCGATTGGGTGTCGTAGCTCGCGGTTTTCAACCGGCCATCATCGAAGCCGAATGCCTCGGCCTTGCGATATTGCAGATAGAGTTCGCCATCGTCCGCCTTGGACAAGGCTTTCGCGGTCAGGCGCTGGGCCTCTTCGGGCTCAAGCTGGCCGGCATGGTAGAGAAAGGTGCGGGGGTCTGTCGGACTGGTCATGCCCGACAATATAGTTGGCTTAGAGGCTGGCGCCAGACGCGATATCGTGAAGCGTCGCCGGATCGACCCCGTCAGCGGGTCCTCCAATCAGCACGAAGCGCCGATCGCAATAGCCGCAATCGACATAGCCCTGCTCGTCGATCTGCAGGAACACGCGCGGATGGCCAAGCGAGGCGCCGCCGGGAATATCGGTCGCGCCGTCACAGGAGACACGGGCATGGCTGACGCGGAGGGTTTCGGGCGGTGCGATCATGCACCTGCGGATAGCAAGGCTGGACGCGACGGGCAATCGGCACTTGGCGATGTCGCATCACGCGCTTATTCGCCACTGTCATGACCGAAGCCGCAATCTCGATCGCCAATCTGTGCAAGACTTATGCGGGCGGCAAACGCGCGCTCGACGATGTCACGCTCGATGTCGAGCGCGGCAGCATCTTCGGGCTGCTCGGGCCGAACGGCGCGGGCAAATCGACGCTGATCAATATTCTTGCCGGGCTGGTCAACAAGAGCAGCGGCACTGCCTCGATCTGGGGCTTCGACATCGATCAGCACCCGCGCAACGCCAAGGTGTCGATCGGCATCGTCAATCAGGAAATCCTGTTCGACCCCTTCTTCACACCCGTAGAGACGCTGGAAATCCAGGCCGGGCTTTACGGCGTGCCCAGGGCGAAGCGCCGCTCGATGGAATTGTTGCGCGCGGTGCATCTGGAGGACAAGGCCAATGCCTATGCCCGCACGCTGTCGGGCGGCATGAAGCGGCGGTTGATGGTCGCCAAGGCAATGGTCCACTCTCCACCGGTACTGGTACTCGACGAACCGACCGCCGGGGTCGATATCGAACTGCGCCAGCAGCTCTGGGCCTATGTCCGCCAGCTCAACGCGCAAGGCGTGACGGTGGTGCTGACCACCCATTATCTCGAAGAAGCCGAACAGCTCTGCGACCGGATCGCGATCATCAATCATGGCAAGCTGATCGCGGACAAGCCGACTCGCGAACTGGTTGGCATGGCGACCGAGAAGCTGGTCGAGGTCACGGTCGATCGCGACGTCGTGACGCCACCCGCCGCAGCCTGCTTCCAGAAGATCGAGCTGAAAGGCAGCCGGACGCTTGCGATCACGTATCGCAAGGATGTGGCCAATGCCGGTGAAGTACTCGCCGCGGTACAGGCCGATGGCTATGGCATCGTTGACGTGTCGACCCGCGAGGCCGATCTGGAGGATGTGTTCCTCAACCTGACACGGGCCTCCAACGCCTAGCCTGTGGTCAAGAACGGAGTGGGTGTGCCGGACTCAAAGCAAAGCGACGTTCTGATCATCGGTTCCGGCGCGGCCGGGCTGACCGCCGCGCTCAACCTGGCCGACCGGTTCAAGGTGACGGTACTCGCCAAGGGCGGACTCAACGAAGGGTCGACCGCCTGGGCGCAAGGCGGGATCGCCGCGGTGCTTGAGCCCGGTGACACGTTCGAAAGCCATATCGAGGACACGATGGTGGCCGGCGCCGGCCTCAACGACCGCGCCACGGTGGAATTCGTCGTCGAAAGCGCGCCGGCCGCGATCGAACGGCTTGCGGCGCTGGGTGTCCCGTTCAACATGGACGGCGACGCGCGGCATCTGACCCGCGAAGGCGGGCATAGCCATCGCCGCATCGTCCATGTCGACGATGCCACCGGCTGGGCAGTGCAGGAAGCGCTGACTCGCGCCGCGACCGCCCATCCCAATATCACCCTGGTGCCCGACATGGTCGCGATCGATCTCGCCACCGGGCGTCACGAAGAACGCTATTCGGGCTCGGGCCATGTGTGGGGGGTCTATGCGGTCAACCGCGCCACCGGACGGGTCGAACTCTACACCGCACGCGCGACCATTCTCGCGACCGGCGGCGCGGGGCGGACCTATCTCTTCTCAACCGCGCCGCGCGGCGCGACCGGTGACGGCATCGCCATGGCGTGGCGTGCGGGATGCCGGGTGTCGAACATGGAATTCATGCAATTCCATCCGACCTGCCTGTACAATCTCGAGGTCAAGAATTTCCTGATCACCGAGGCGGTACGGGGTGAAGGCGGGCATCTGCTGATCCCGGAAACCGGCTATCGTTTCATGCCCGATTTCGACGAACGCGCCGAACTCGCGCCGCGCGATATCGTCGCGCGCGCGATCGACCATGAGATCAAGCGGCTCGGGCTCGATTATGTCCATCTCGATATCAGCCACAAGGGCCCGGATTTCGTGAAGGAGCATTTTCCCAACATCTACGAAAAGCTCATGGGCCTCGGCATCGACATGACCAAAGATCCGATCCCGGTGGTGCCGGCCCAGCATTACACCTGTGGCGGCGTGGTGATCGATCTCGATGGCCGCACTGACCTGCCCGGCCTGTATGCCGCTGGCGAGTGCAGCGAATCCGGGCTGCATGGCGCCAATCGCCTTGCTTCCAATTCGCTGCTCGAATGCTTTGTGTTCGGCGAGGCGGCGGCAAAGCATATCAATGCGCATTGGGACGAACTGCCCGAACCACCCGCGATCCGTGCCTGGGACGAAAGCCGGGTCGAGGATTCGGACGAGGAAGTCGTCATCAAGCAGAACTGGACCGAAATCCGCCGCTTCATGTGGAATTATGTCGGCATCGTCCGCACCACCAAAAGGCTTGAGCGCGCGCAGCACCGCATTCGCCTGCTGACTGAGGAAGTGAATGATTATTATGGACATTTTCGCGTCACGCCGGACCTGATCGAGCTGCGCAACTTGCTCCAGACCGCCGATCTGATCGTCCGCTCGGCGCTGCACCGCCATGAATCGCGCGGGCTGCACTACACGCTCGATTACCCCGAGATGTTGCCCGAAGCAGTCGATACGGTCCTGATCCCGTAAAGGGTCGGGTGCCTATTTGAAAAACTGCCAAGGCCGGGTTTTGGCGGCACCGGCTCGTCCCCGTCCCCGGCCCCGTCCGAATTTCAAACAGACTCTCAGTGGGTTGCATACATCGTTACGCGACCGTCCCACCGCGCATCAGCGGCATTTCATCGCAATCTTGCCGTTCAGCTATTTCTCCGCAAGATTATGGGCATAAGGGTCGACATCCTCCGGGGGCGGGGCATTGTTGCGTGACTGAACAAATTTTGAATTCCGACTTGTCCAATTCCAACTGGCGCCGACCGGCAACGATGGTGTTCGCTGCGGCGGCGGTGGCGTCATGCGTTGCCGCCAGCCCGAAAGTGGCGGATTCGCGGACGGCACCGCCCGTCTATCGCCCCGCACCCTATCAGGCACCGCCGCGATATCAGGTCGTGGTTCCCGTGCCGCCGGCCACCCCGCGGCCGATGAGCGCGCCGCAAGCGCTGGTCACCAATATCGCGGCACTCGGGCGCAGCTTCAACGGCCGCGTCGGTATTGCAGTGCGCAGCGTCGACAATGGCTGGAGCGTCCAGACCAATGGCGATGCGCTATTGCCGCAGCAAAGCGTGAGCAAGCTGTGGGTGGCGATGACGGTGCTCGATTTCCGCGACGCGGGCAAATTGCGGCTCGAAGATCCGGTGACGTTGAAGCCCGAGGATCTGACCCTGTTCCATCAGCCGATCGCGGCTCTGATCAAGGCGGATGGCTATCAGACGACGATCGGCGCATTGCTGCAACGCGCACTGACGATGAGCGACAACACCGCCAATGACCGGCTGTTGCGCTATGTCGGCGGCCCCAAGGCGGTGCGCGCCTTCATCCAGCGCAAGCAGCTTGGCGACATCCGCTTCGGCCCGGGCGAACGGCTGCTGCAAAGCGCCACCGCCGGCCTGGCTTGGAAACCCGAATATGCCTTTGGCAACGCCTTTACCCGGGCGCGGGCGCGCTTGCCGCAGACCGACCGGATCGCAGCGTTCGAGCGCTACGTCACCGATCCGCCCGACGGCGCCGCGCCGATGGCGATCGCCGGTGCGCTGATGAAGCTGAAAAGAGGCGAGCTGCTGTCAGCGAGTTCGACCGAGTATCTGATCGGCACGATGCAATCGTCCAAGACCGGCAAGATGCGCTTGCGCGGCGCGGTACCGGAAGGCTGGAGCTTCGGGCACAAGACCGGCACCGGCCAGGATCTCGCCGGACGGACCGCGGGCTATAATGATGTCGGCCTGCTCACTGCGCCCGACGGCAAAAGCTATGCGCTCGCGGTGATGATCGGCGACACGCCGCGCCCGATTCCCGACCGCCAGGCGCTGATGCAGGCCGTGGTCGCCGCCGTGGTGGTGAATCACCACTGATCCTCACCTCAAGGCCGCCTCCCTTCAGGGGCGGGCGGGCTGAGCCGGGCTTCGAGCGCAAGCGGCGGGAAGCGCCCTGAGCCTGGTCATGCGATCCCTGCGGCATGACAAGCACAGATATCGAAACGCGCATCGCCGCGCAGAATTGGGCTGACGCCCGGATCGCGCTCAACGCCAGCGGCAGCGCACATCTGCCCGGTCTGCTCGATCCCGCGACCTGCACCGCCATCGCCGCGAGCTACACCGACGACAGCCTGTTTCGCAGCCGCATCGTCATGGCGCGGCACGGGTTCGGTCGCGGCGCCTATGGCTATTTCGCTTATCCGCTGCCGCGCACCGTCGCGATCCTGCGCGCGGCGCTCTATCCATGGTTGCAGCCAATCGCGAACGACTGGGCCGAGCGGCTGAGCAGCGCGATCCGCTTTCCCGACACCCATGGCGCATTTCTCGACCGCTGCCACGCGGCGGGACAACAACGACCCACGCCACTGCTGCTGCGCTATGGCCCGGGCGACTATAATTGCCTGCATCAGGACCTCTATGGCGAGCATGTCTTTCCGCTGCAGGTCGCGGTCCTGTTGTCGCAGCCCGGGCAAGACTTCACCGGCGGCGAATTCGTCCTGACCGAACAGCGGCCGCGCATGCAATCGCGCGTCGAGGTGGTGCCGCTTGTCCAAGGCGATGCGGTGGTCTTCGCGGTGAATCACCGTCCAGTACGCGGCGGGCGCGGCGACTATCGCGTGACGATGCGTCATGGCGTCAGCACCGTTCGGTCAGGCGAGCGGCACACGATGGGGATCATCTTTCACGACGCGGCCTGATCGGGGCGCGAACAGGGGCTTTGTCCCGCCCGCTGCTTCGGCTATCTGCCGGACATGCCTCATCTCTATCTCGTCGATGGCTCCGGTTATATCTTCCGCGCCTATCATCGCCTGCCGCCGCTGACCAACGTTCATGGCGAACCGGTCGGTGCGGTCTATGGCTATACCACCATGCTGTGGAAGCTCGCCGATGAGCTGCACAAGGCCGACGGCCCGACCCACATGGCGGTGATTCTCGACAAGTCGAGCCACACCTTTCGCAACGAACTCTACGACAAGTACAAGGCGCAGCGGCCACCGCCGCCGGAAGATCTGATCCCGCAATTCCCGATGATTCGCGACGCGACGCGCGCCTTCTCCTTGCCCTGCATCGAGACCGAGGGGCTGGAAGCCGACGACATCATCGCCTGTTATGCCAAGGCGGCGCTGGCGCAGGGCTGGCTGGTGACGATCGTCAGCTCCGACAAGGATTTGATGCAGCTGATCGAGCCTGGGCTCGACATGTACGACACGATGAACAACCGCCGGCTCGGCGCGGAGCATGTACAGGAAAAATTCGGCGTCGGGCCGGAGCGACTGGGCGATGTGCTCGCGCTGATGGGCGACAGTGTCGACAACGTTCCCGGCGTCACCGGAGTCGGCCCGAAGACCGCATCGAAGCTGATCAACGAACATGGCGACCTGGAAGGGGTGCTCGCCGCCGCACCGTCGATGAAGCCGGGCAAGCTGCGCGACAATCTGATCGAACAGGCCGATATGGCGCGGCTGAGCCGGGTGCTGGTCGAGCTGAAATGCGATGTGCCGTTGCCCGAACCACTCGACGACCTTGAGTTGAAGGGCATTCCCGACGCGCCGCTCCGCGCATTCCTGCAACATCATGGCTTCAAGTCGCTGCTCGCCAAGCTGTCGGCGGTCGCCGACACGCCGGTCGCGGCACCGGCATCGACGGTACCGCAGGAGGAAGACCCACCCTGCGACCATGACGCGTATGAGACTGTGGTCGATGAGGCCGCACTCGACCGCTGGATCACCATTGCGAAGCATCAGGGCTGGATCGCGATCGATACCGAGACCACCGGAGTCGATGCGACGCGCGCCGAACTGGTCGGGGTGAGCATGGCGCTGCATCCCAATCTCGCTTGCTACATACCCTTGACGCACGGCGGCACCGACATGTTCGCCGAAGTGCCGGTGCAGATCGACCGGACGGTGGCATTGGCCAAGCTGAAGACCTTGTTCGAGGATCCCAGCGTCCTGAAGATCGGCCATAACCTGAAATATGACATGATCGTGCTCGGGCGCGCCGGCCTGGACGTCGCACCGTTCGACGACACGATCCTGATGAGCTTCGATCTCGATGCCGGATTGCATGGTCACGGCATGGACGAACTCGCCGCGACGCACCTCTCGCACAGCTGCATCGCCTTCAAGGACGTGGTCGGCACCGGCAAGAACCAGCGTGGCTTCGCCGAAATCGACCTGAAGACCGCGACGCGCTATGCCGCCGAAGATGCCGACGTCACCTTGCGGCTGTGGCGTCGTTTCAAGCCGCGTTTGCCCGCCGAACAGGTCACGCGCGTCTATGAAATGGTCGACCGGCCACTGATCCCGGTCATCGCGCGGATGGAGCGGCACGGCATCCGGGTCGATGCGGCAAAGCTGTCGCAGCTCTCGACCGAGTTCGCGCATCAGATGGGCGCGCTCGAGGTTGAGATCCATGCACTGGCCGGCGGCGCCTTCACCATTGGCAGCCCCAAGCAACTGGGCGATGTGCTGTTCGAGCGCATGGGCATCAAGGGCGGACGCAAGGGCAAGTCGGGGGTTTATTCGACCGACGTCAATGAACTCGAGCGGATCGCCGCCGACAAGGATTCGCCCGGCAAGGATATTGCGCGCAAAGTGCTCGACTGGCGTCAGCTGTCGAAACTCAAATCCACCTATACCGATGCGCTGCAGGCGCAGATCAACCCGGCGACCGGTCGTGTCCATACCAGTTACTCGCTGACCGGCGCGCAGACCGGACGACTATCCTCGACCGATCCCAATCTGCAGAATATCCCGATCCGCACCGAAGTCGGCCGCCAGATTCGCGACGCGTTCGTGGCGGAGGAGGGCAATGTCCTGCTTGCCGCCGATTATTCGCAGATCGAATTGCGCCTCGCCGCGCATATGGCCGACGTCCCGGCGCTGCGCGACGCCTTTGCCCGGGGCGACGACATTCACAGCCTGACCGCGCAGGAATTGTTCGGCGAGGTCAATCGCGACACGCGCGGACGCGCCAAGACGATCAACTTCGCGATCCTCTACGGCATCAGCCGCTGGGGTCTGGCCGGCCGGCTCGACGTCACGCCGGAGGAAGCCCAGGCGATGATCGACCGCTATTTCGAACGCTTCCCCGGCATCAACAATTATATCGTCCAGACGATCGAGACGGTGCGCGAGAAGGGCTATACGACCACCCTGTTCGGCCGGAAGACGCACTTTCCGCGTATCGCGTCGAAGATCCAGCACGAGCGCCAGGGCGCCGAGCGCGCCGCGATCAACGCACCGATCCAGGGCACCAGCGCCGACATCATCAAGCGGGCGATGGCGCGGATGGGCCCGGCCTTGCTTGAAGCGGGGCTGCCCAATGTCCGCATGTTGCTCCAGGTGCATGACGAACTGGTGTTCGAGCTGCCCGAGGGCGATGTCGAAGCGGCGAAGCCGGTGATCGAACGCGTCATGGCGACCGCCGCCGAACCGGCGGTGGTGCTCAGCGTGCCACTCGGCATCGAGATCGGCACGGGGAAGAGCTGGGGCGCGGCGCATTGAGGAACCAAGATGTATAGGGAGAAACTACAGCTTTGGGTCCGAGAGGCACTTGGCGCATTGGGCGGCGAGGGCTCGGTCAACGACGTCGCGCGCCAGATATGGCTTGACCACGAGCAGGACCTAAGAGGCGAAGGTGAACATTTCTATTCTTGGCAATATGATATGAGATGGGCTGCTCAGCGCCTCCGCGAGACTGGCAAAGCCGGTCTCAAAAAGAACGGCTCCAAAAGCGTCTGGTTTTTACGCAAGTGACTAAACACGCTGGCTTTTGGGGCGCGGAACATTGACCTCCGCCACGGGCGACATCGATGATCTGAACGCGCTCGCCAAGGGTGGCCGGACCAACATCATCGGATTCCTGCTGCGGCTCGCGGCGCGCCTGCCGTTCCTGTTCATCGCCGGCCGCGTCTATGGGCCGGACACGGTCGGGCGCTTCGCGATCGCGGTGGTGGTGGTCGAGCTTGCGGCTTTGCTTGCGACGCTCGGGCTGAAGCGCGGGCTCGCCCAGGCGTTGTCGAATACCGATCGGCCACATGTCCATGTCGTGTGGGATGCGATGGCGGTCGCATTCGTCGTCTCGCTCGTCGCCAGCGCGATCCTGATCATCTTTCCCGAGGCGATGTATCCCAATACGCCGATCACCGGCATGGACCGGTGGTTGCCGTGCATCATCTTCGCCACCGCCTGGTCGGACGTCAGCCTTGCGGCGCTCGCCTATCGCCGCAACGTCAAGGCGACGGTGACGGCGCGCGCGATCGTCGAACCCTGGACGATCAGCGCCGCGGCCTGGGCGCTTTCCTATTACTCGCTGCGCGACGGTCTGGTGCTGTCCTATATCCTGTCGATGGCGGCGGCGCTGATCGCATCGCTGATCCCGTTCGTGCGCAGCTATGGCATCCCCTATGGCTGGAAGCCGCGCGTGCGGCCGTTGCTTGCGCTTGCCGGGCGCAACATGCCGCTTGCCGGGGCCGACGCGGTCGAATGGGGCACGCGCAATGTCGACCGTTTCATCCTCGGCGTGATGTTCGAACCCAAGGTCGTCGGCATCTATTATATGGCGCAGCAGGTCGCCTCGATCCCGGCCAAGCTCAAGACCAGTTTCGACCCGATCCTCGGTCCCGTCGTCACCACCGCGCTGGCGCGCGACGACCGCGAGGCGGTGGCGGCACAGGTCAGGCAGGTCGGTTTCTGGATCATGGCGGCGCAAGTCGGCCTCGCGCTGATGGGCTCGATCCCGGGCGAAGCGGTGATGGGCGTGGTCGGACCACAGTTCGTCGCCGGCACGGCCGCGCTCGCCTTCCTGCTGACCGCGGAAGCGGCGGCCTCGACCGGCGCGGTCTGCGAAAGCGCGCTGATCTATATCGCGCGAATAAAGAACCTGCTGATTTCGCTTGGCATGCTGTGTTTCCAGATTGCGCTGAGCTTCACCCTGATCTTCGCGATCCGAAGCGAGGGATGGCCAGTCAACTACCAGGCGGCAGGACCGGCGATCGCCTTGCTGCTGTCGGTCAGCCTGACCTCGGTGATCAAGTCGAAATTCCTCTCGCGCCTGCTCGATGCAGGCGTCGCAGGCTGGCGCTGGCCCTTGCTCTGGGCGGCACTGGCGGCGGGACTGGTCGGCGCCGCCTTCTCTACACTGCCGAAAAGCTATGAATGGGCGGAAGCCGCGATCGGCATCCCTTCGATCTGCGCGACCTATTTGTTCGTGCTGTTCAAATGGGCATTCCGCCCGGCCGACCGAGCCTTGTTCGGCAAGATGCCCAAGCCCAGCGAGGCGACCCTGCCGATTTGACCCGCCCTATCCTGTCGCCCTGAGCTTGTCGGAGAACTGTTCTTCCTTCGGCCGGAAATGAACAGCAGGGCTTCGACAAGCTCAGCCCGAATGGTCTGCGAGCAATCCCGGCATCAATGCCGGAAGTGGCGCATGCCGGTGAAGACCATCGCCAGACCGGCTTCGTCCGCCGCGGCGATGACCGCGTCATCTCGGATCGAGCCGCCCGGCTGGATGATCGCGGTCGCGCCGGCTTCGACCGCCGCAAGCAAGCCGTCGGCGAAGGGGAAGAAGGCGTCCGACGCGACCGCCGAGCCGATCGTGCGCGGCGTCGCCCAGCCGGCCTTTTCCGCGGCGTCCTTTGCCTTCCAGGCGGCAATGCGCGCGGATTCGAGGCGGTTCATCTGGCCCGCGCCGATCCCGGCGGTGCTGCCGTCCTTGGCATAGACGATCGCGTTGGATTTGACGTGCTTGGCAACGGTCCAGGCGAAACGGCAATCGGCCAGTTCCGCATCGGTCGGTGCGCGCTTCGTCACCACCTTCAGCTCGGGCAAGACGCCATTGTCGCGCGTCTGGACCAGCCAACCGCCGGTGATCGACTTGGCCTGCAGCCCGGCACGCGCCGCATCGGGCAGCTCGCCGGTCAGCAACAGGCGCAGATTCTTCTTGGCCGCGAAAATCGCCAGCGCCGCTTCATCGGCATCGGGCGCGACGACGACTTCAGTGAAAATGCCCGAAATGGCGCGCGCCGTCGCTTCATCGAGTTTGCGGTTGAGGGCAATGATACCGCCAAACGCCGATACCGTGTCGCAGGCGAAAGCGGCGGCATAAGCTTCTTCGAGCGTCGCAGCCGTGGCGACGCCGCACGGGTTGGCGTGCTTAACGATCACCACGCTTGGCGCCGCATCGCGGAATTCGGCAACCAGTTCGAGCGCGGCATCCGCATCGTTGAGGTTGTTGTAGCTCAATTCCTTGCCCTGCACCTGACGCGCCTGGCCAATGCCCCGCGCATGCGGCCCCGTCGCGGTGTAGAAAGCGGCCGACTGGTGGGGATTCTCGCCATAACGCAGCGCGGCACTGCGCTTCAGCGTGACGGGCAGGGTTTCAGGAAAGGCTTCGCCCTGATCGACAAAACCGAACCAGCTGGCGATCATGCCGTCATAGGCCGCGGTCGCGGCAAAGGCCCGCGCAGCGAGGCGCTTGCGCAATTCCAGCGTGGTCGCACCCTGCGATGCATCCATCTCGGCGATCAATTCGGCATAGTCGGACGGATCGGTGACGAGCGCGACAAAGGCATGGTTCTTGGCCGCCGAACGCACCATCGACGGACCGCCAATATCGATATTCTCGATCACTTCCGGCCGGTCGGCGCCCTTCGCGACGGTCTGCTCGAACGGATAGAGATTAACGATGACCAGGTCGATCGCGCCGATATCATGTTCGGCCATCGATGCGACATGCGCCGCATCGTCGCGCACCGCGAGCAACCCGCCATGCACTTTCGGATGCAGCGTCTTGACCCGGCCGTCCATCATTTCGGGAAAGCCGGTCAGGTCGCTAATGTCGCGCACGGTCAGCCCGGCTTCGCGCAACGCCTTGGCCGTGCCGCCGGTCGAGACCAGCTCGACCCCGTGACGGACCAGCGCCTGCCCCAGATCAATGATGCCGGTCTTGTCCGATACCGACAAAAGGGCGCGGCGGATGGGAATGCTGGTCATGGAAACTCCGGTATCAATTGGCGCGCTTCAGGGCCCAGCTCACGCTGCACCCGCCGGCAGGGGATTCGCCCGTGATCACGAGCTGGTAGGTCGATTGCGGACGGCCATCGGCATCGATCCACAAACTGTCTTCGATCGCCAGCATCCCGCCGCGACAACGGAATTGCCACAGCGCCCCGCCGGGCATGCGCAGCAGGGCGGCCATGCCGTCGGCGGTCGGCGACACCCGCACACCCGTACCGAGATGGAAGCGAATGGCGAAGGCGGTGGTGGCGATCTTGCGGCGCCTGCCCACGGGCAACAGCATATCCTCGCCGCGCAGATCGCGGCCATCCGCCCCCAGCACCAGCTGACGGCGATGGACGAAGCCGAAGCGCCGCGCATAGCCATCATGGCTTGCCTCGATCCGGCTGCCGGCGTCGCTCTCCTGCCGCGCCAGCTCGACTTCGGCGACGCCGCGCCCGAGCGTGCCGTCGGGGTGAATCGCGGTCGAATTGCTGTCACCGACGATCAGGGTCGAATGCGCTGCCGTGGTGCGCAAGCCATCGGCCAGCGCGGCGGGAAGCTGCACCACCGCGGTCCGCGCGCCCCCGCAATTGACCACCAGGCGATGGGCACCATCAGAGAATTCGAAGGCGAGAGTCGACGCGCACCCGCCCTCGACCAGCCGCGCGACCGGCGGCGGCGCCGCGTCCATGATCAGCACCGCTGGCCCCGCAGCGAGGCGCTGATACCCCCAGTCACGCGCCTGGCGCAGCGGCCTTGCGCGGACTCCGGTCGCGTCGAGGATTTGCCCGAGCGTTTCGCCCGAAACGGGTCCGCCGCCCTGCCAGCTCGACAGCCCTTTGTCGCCGTGACTGACCCCAAGCAATGCCGGGACCATGCGGTTGAGTATTTCGAGGAGCGCGGCGGGTGGCTCCAACCGACGCGAGTCATAGGTTTCGCGCACCATCGTCAGCAGCATGATGATGTCGAGCTGCGCGAGCGGCGCGCGCGCGACGCTGCCGCCATCGTCGAACACCGACGCCGACAGCGCCTTGATCAGGGCGGATTCGGTCGAGCCGCGGCGCGCATCGCCCCCGGCGATCAGCAAATTGGCTGCGACCACCCCGCACAAAGCCGCGACGCGCGGCGCGCCCGGCGCCATCTTGTCCGCACCACGATCGATATGCCGTGCACCGCGCGCGAGCGTGTTGAGCATGCGGCTGCGATAGACCAGGTCGGTCGACGACAGGATCAACGGCGCATGCGCGGTCCAGAACAGGATGCGCCGCCCCCACAGATCGGCGCGCCAGGCCGGTTCGCTGACCTTATCGGCATGCGCGTCGAGCCAACGCCGCATCAATTCTTCGGCGACCGGCGTCGCCTGGGCGCGCGTCGCGACGGTCGACAGGTCGCGCAGCCAGGCGAAGCTGTGCAGATGATCGCCGAACGCGCGCGAAAAATCCGGTTTGTTCAGGTTGATATCGGCGATCGCCAGCGTCTCGCCACGAAAGCTGAGATTGCCGTCGAGCAGCGCATGCCCGCGCTTGACGTCACCCAGAAAGGGATCGTCGGGCACGGCGGTCAGCTTGAGCGGATGACGGCCCTTGAGCTTCAGCCCATGGATCGGCGTCCGCCAGGTCAGGCGGTGCAGTCGTTCTGAAATACGTTCGGACAGAGAGAGACCCTTGTCGCCGCCCAGCCGGATCAGCCGCTTGCCTTCATCGATGCTGTCGGTCTCTTTGGGATCGCTCACTCAGCCCCTCAATGCAGCGATATTATCGGCATAGGCCGACGGGCCGCCGCGGAAAGTGGCAGTGCCGGCAACCAGCACATCGGCCCCGGCCGCAATCGCGCGCGGCGCGGTGTTGCGGTCGATGCCGCCATCGACCTCCAGGTCGACCGACAGGCCGGCCTTGTCGATCATCTTGCGGATCGCCTCGATCTTGCGAAGCTGGCTTTCGATGAAGCTTTGCCCGCCGAATCCCGGATTGACGCTCATCACCAGCACCAGGTCGATTTCCTCAAGCAGGTAATCGAGCGCCTTGGCCGGCGTCTGCGGGGTCAGCACAACGCCGGCGCGCTTGCCGAGACCGCGAATATGCTGGATCGTACGGTGCGTGTGCGGCGATGCCTCGACATGCACGCTGATCGTGTCGGCGCCCGCCGCGGCGAAGTCGTCGAGGAACGCATCGACCGGCGCGATCATCAGATGAACGTCGATCGGCTTGGTGGTGTGCGGGCGCAGCGCCTTCACGACGCCCGGGCCGATCGTGATATTGGGCACGAAATGGCCGTCCATGACGTCGACATGGATCCAGTCGGCGCCGGCAAGATCGATCGCGCGCACTTCTTCGCCCAGCCGGGCGAAATCGGCGGACAGGATCGATGGGGCGATACGGACAGGGTTTTGCATGACCGGACCCTCTAGCATGGCAGGTTCACCCCGCAAGGTGTGGATCAGCCAGTCCGCATCATCCGCGCCATGAAAAACCCGTCGCAACCGCCCCGATCGGCCAGCGCACCCGGCACGGTGCGCAAATAGCCCCCGGCATGAGCGGCCAGACCGTCGGGCAGTTCTTCGGCGCGGATCGGGTCGACCACATAGTCGCCGCGCGTCCCAAGGAAGCGTTTGAGCTGCTTCTCACCCTCCGCCGGTTCGAGCGAGCAGGTGGCGTAGACCAGCACCCCGCCGGGGCGGACCCAGTCGGCGGCGCGCGCGAGCATCTTTTCCTGCAGCGCGGCCATTTCCGAGATCTGCGAGGGCCGGACGCGGTGCAGCACATCAGGGTGGCGGCGGAAAATGCCCGTCGCGCTGCAGGGAGCATCGAGCAGCACCGCATCGGCAGGCGCCGCCGGCGTCCAGGTCAGCACGTCGGCCATCACCACATCGGCGGACAATTTTGTCCGGGCGAGATTATCGTGAAGTCGCGCCAGACGACTTTGCGCACTGTCGACCGACGTCACCCGCCAACCGGCCGAGGCCAATTGCATCGTCTTGCCGCCCGGCGCGGCGCACAGGTCGAGCGCGATGCCGTCCCCGCGACCAATCAGGCGCGCGGGCAGCGACGCGGCGATATCCTGGACCCACCAGGCGCCCTCCTCGAAGCCAGGCAGCTCGGGCACATGCCCGTTCGGCAAGCGCACATGCCCCGGCATCAGCGACACACCGCCAAGCTCCTCGGCCCAGCGATCGGTCGCGGCGGGATCGGCGATGATCAGATCGAGCGGCGGCGGCGCAGCGATGGCGCGTTCGGCGCCTTCAATCGCGTCATCGCCCCATGCGGCGTGCCAGCGAATCGCGACCGGGTCGGGCAAGGTCGGGATTTCGGGCAGCGAGGCGTTCTGCCGCGACAAGGTGCCGAACACGCCGTGGACCAGCTTGCGCGGCCCGCCATCGACCAACGGCAGCACCGTGCTGATCGCGGCATGCGCCGGCGTACCGAGCGCCAGTGTCTGAACCAGCGCGATGCGCAGCGCGAAGCGCGCCTTGGCGTCATCGGGCAGGGGTCGCGCTGTCGCCGAATCGATCAACGCGTCGAGATCGGGCAAGCGGCGCAGCGTCTCTGCCGCAATGGCATGGGCCAGCGCACGATCATCGGCGCGATCGATCCCCGAGGTCGCGCGGTCTAGCGCCGCTTCGAGCGGCAGTCCCTGGCGCAGGACCGCATCAAGCAGCCGCAGTGCGGCGCGACGTGCGGGAACGCCGGCGGGTTCGGGCTGGGTGGTATTGGAATAAGCCAAGGTCAGCGACGATCGGACGGAGGGGCGAGCGGGCTGAGTGCACTGACACGCCCCTGAGAACTGGCCCGAGAACTGGCCCGAGAACCAGATCGCGTACTGGGGACACTGGCGGAACCGGTGCGGCGCGCGACCGCCGGCATCGCGGCAGGGGCGCCCATCTCGATCGCGATTTCCTCCAGCGCGGCAATGCGGTTGCCGGTGTCGGGATGAGTCGAGAACATATTGTCGCCGCCGGCAAGGCCGGGAACGATATAGAGCTGCGCTGCGGCGGGAATGCGCGTCGCGACATCGCTCGGCACCACCGCCGCGCCGCGTGCGAGCTTGGCCAGCGCCGAGGCAAGCGCGCGCGGGTTGCCGGAAATCTCCGCGCCCGCGCGGTCGGCGCCATATTCGCGCGTGCGGCTGATCGCCATTTGCACGATCATCGCCGCGAACGGCGCGACGAACACCGCGAGCAAGCCGGCAATCCCGGCGCTGCGCCCATCGCCCGACCGAAAGAACAGCCCGAAATTGGCCAGCATCGAAATCGCGCCGGCAATTGTCGCGACCATGGTCATGATCAGCGTGTCGCGGTTGCGCACATGGCCCAATTCATGCGCCATCACCCCCGCGATTTCGTCACGCGACAGAATGCCGAGCAAGCCCGTCGTGGCGGCGACCGCGGCATGATCGGGGTCGCGCCCGGTGGCGAAGGCGTTCGGGTGCGGTGAATCGATGATATAGACTTTCGGGTTGGGCAAACCGGCGCGTGCCGCCAACTGACGCACGATCCCGACGAATTCGGGCGCGCTTGCCATATCGACTTCGCGCGCATTGTGCATGGCCAGCACGATCCGATCGGCATTCCAGAAGGTGATCAGGTTCATGCCCGCCGCCACGATCAGCGCGATCACGGCCCCGCCGCTGCCGCCGAGCGTATAGCCCAGCGCCATGAACAAAGCGGTCAGCGCCGCCAGCAACATCATCGTCTTCAGCTGATTCACTTGAACCAACTCCTTTCAGGCCCGATGTGGCATCGGGAGGGGCACGGTTCAATCGCCCGCATGCAAGGGAGCAGCCCATGGCCCAACGGCCACCACATGTGAAGCCACCCGCCTATCTGTCGAAGAATCCGCCGGTGCCGGACCCCGAACCGAAGGAAAAGGCCGAGCCAGGCCCGGATGATCCGCTCGATGATCCGCGCGATGATCCTCTGGGCCTCAACCCGGTGCGCTATGGCGACTGGGCGTTGAAGGGCATTGCGGTCGATTTCTGACCGAAACGGAACGAAACGGCGCGCTGGCGCGTCACTTATGGGTGACTTTCAGAACACTGATTGCCGATCGCCGGCTTCACTGGACCGTCGGCGGGATCGTCGGGCTGATCCTGCTCGCACTGATCGGGCTCGCGGCCTTTCCCTGGGGCAGCCTGAAATCGACCGTCGAAAGCAGGATGAGCAAGAGCTTCGGCCAGCCGGTGACGATCGGACGAATCGACCGCCTCGACGGCTTCTCCTTCACCCCGACGATCGCGATTCGCGATGTACGCATCCCACAGGCCGGCTGGGCCGGGTCCGGCGATCTGGCGACGATCAAGACGGCGACCGTCAGCTTCCCGGTCTTTCCGCTCCTCCTCGGCAAAGTCCGCCCCGAATCGATCGACGTGGCCGGGCTGCGCCTCAACCTTGTCCGGGCGAAGGATGGACGCGAAAATTGGCGTCAGCCCGCATCCGATGAGTCGATCCCGAGCCTGACCGGCCTGCACATCGCCGACACCATGGTCAGCTATCGTGACGCCAAGGTCGGGCGCAGTTTCACGGCCAAGGTGACAGCCGACATCACAAAGGGGCTCACACTTGACGGCACGGGCGAGATACTCGGTGCGCCGGTGACGCTGAGCGCCAGGGGCGCCGCGATTGAAGGCGCTACCGGACGGCCCTGGCCGTTCGAAGCCAGGATCGACGGGCCACGGCTGGGCATGACGATCATCGGCAGGATGGACACGCCGTTCGACACCAATGCCATGACGATCGACCTGACCGCACGCGCCGACGATCTGAAGATGGTCGATGCCGTCATCGAGGCCGGGCTGTTCGGCACGCAGGACGTGCAGCTGACAGCGCATGCGCGGCATGACGGGCCGGATTGGACCATCACCAGGCTGAGCGGCACGATCGGCCAGTCGGACATTGCCGGCAGCGTGACGGTGCGCAAGCGCGGCGGGCGCACGCTGCTTGATGGTGATGTCAGTTCGAACCGGCTCGACTTCGACGATTTCGCGTCGGATGCCGGGCTGGCCAAGGCCGCGGCGCTGGAGCAGTCGATCGGCCTGAGGCTGGTGCCCAATATGCGGATCAATATCGTCAAGATCGACGATACCGATGGCAGCATCCGTTTCACTGTGCGCCAGGTGTTCGGTGGCAAGCGGCCGTCATCGATCACATCGCTGCGCGGCACGCTGAAGCTCGACCATCAATTGCTCGATATCGCGCCGCTGACGATCGGGCTGAAACAGGGCGAGATCGCCGGATCGATGCGCGTCGACCAGCGCGGTGGCGTCAAGGTGCCACTGGTGACGATCGATCTGAAGCTGAGCGGCAGCAATGTCGATACGCTGGCCGGCGGAGCAGGCGCGGTCGACGGACGAGTCGATGCGCGCGCCAGGCTGGCCGGCCGCGGCAGCACTATCCGCGAAGCGGTCGGCAATGCCACTGGCAGCATCGGCCTGGTCGCGCGCGACGGCGGCCTGCCGGCCAAGGTCGCCGCGATGATCGGCTTCGACGCATCGCGCGCGCTGACCACCGACGACGATGCGCGCGCCGGCCTGCGCTGCGTCGTGCTGCGGCTCGCGATGCGCGACGGAACCGGGCGGGTCGATCCGCTGGTGCTCGACACCACGCTCAGCCAGTCGAACGGCCAGGGCAGCATCAGCTTCCCGGCCGAAACACTGGCGATCACCCTGACCGGTGCGCCGAAGCTGAAAAGCGTGCTGCGCCTGCCCGGGTCGGTCACCATCGCCGGTACGATCCGCGAGCCTGACGTCACTATTCCGCCCAGGGTGAAGTCAGTCGGCAATGTGCTGAAGGCAATCGGGCGCTCGATCGCCGGCACGCAGGGGCCCAGGGCTACCGATGCCGATTGCGGCACTTTGTCGGCACAGGCACTGAGCGGCTGACCGGCCCTCACCCCTGTTAAGTTGGATATCCGGTGAAAAATTTTGGTTGTTAATCAATAACTTGATTGACGCTCACCTGTTATTGAATAACAGGTCGATAACAGGTCCTGTTTCCAGCGTAGCAGGACCTGTCTTTGATGGTCGCACGATGAGCGACTATCTGTGATGTCAACGATTTCAAAGAGCGGGAGGAGACATGTGTCCCGTCCGACCCGCACCTTGCTCAATTCGATCCTGTTCGTGAATCGGCGCCCGTTATGGCTCAAGCAGCGTGGCGAGCTTTGCCACCGTGTTCCAGTTGCGCGCGGTGGCGATCCTGGGGAATTTCGCCTTGCTCATGCCCTGGAGCAGTTTCGAGTCCCGCATCTGCTGCTGGCCAAGGAAGTCGGTATAGAGTTCACGCCCGACTGCGTGGAGCCGTTCGGGGCCGGCATGGACCTCGGCAAGGCGTGCGATCCGGTCGGGCGGAAAGGGATCGCGGTGAAAGGTGACCAGCACATGGCTGGGATGGTCGAGCGCCGCGTCGACAAAGGGATTGGCCGCGATCACTGCGCGGATTTCGGTCAGGTCGCGCACCATGACGTCAGTCGTCAGACCATGCTGTTCCAGCGCCGCCTCCAGCATCGTCTCGATCTCGGATCCCGGCGGCTCCGCGTCGAACAGGACATTGCCCGAGGCGAGCAGCGTCTCGACCCGCGTGAAGCCGAGCGCTTCGGTGAGTGCCTTGAGGTCAGTCATCAGCAGCTTGCGACCGCCGAGATTGACCCCGCGCAGCAATGCCGCCCGGCGCATCACGCTTCGCGCGTCAACGGTCGGGCAAGCAGCGCGCCGACCACCTCGCGAACATCGGCGCCGTCAAGCAGCGCACACACCGCATCGACCACCGGCATCGCCACGCCGACCGCGCTGGCCGCCTGACACAACACCGGCGCGGTGAACGCGCCTTCCGCCACGGTGCGGCGGTCGGCGAGCATCTCGCTCGCGCTGCGCCCCTGTCCCAGCCCGACGCCAAGCGAGAAATTGCGCGAGCTGGTTGAGGAACAGGTCAGCACCAGGTCGCCAAGCCCGGACAGGCCAGCCAATGTCTCAGCGCGCGCACCACGCGCCAGGCCGAAGCGAGTCATTTCGGCAAAGCCGCGCGCGATCAGCGCGGCGCGGGCATTCTGGCCAAGCCCCGCGCCCTCGACCACACCACAGGCAATGGCGAGGACATTCTTGACCGCGCCGCCAATCTCCGCGCCGATGACGTCATTCGAGGCATAAGTGCGGAATGCCGGCCCGGCGAGCCGTTCGGCCAGCGCCGTACCAAGCGCATCATTCTCACAAGCCAGCGTCACAGCGGTCGGCTGACCGGCGGCGACCTCATGCGCGAAGGTCGGCCCGGAGAGCACCGCGATCGGCGCCTGTGGATGAACCTGGCCGGCAACCTGCCCGACCAGCAATTGCGTGCCCGCCTCGATCCCCTTGGCGCACAGCACCAGCGGTGTCGCCCCGCTATCGATATCGCCCAGCACAGAACGAACATGCTGTGCGGGCGCGACGACGAGCAGTGCGTCGCAGCCCGACAAGTCACCGATCGTCCCGGTCGCGCGGATCGTGTCGGGCAAGGTCACGCCGGTGAGGAATACCGAATTCTCGTGGATCGTATTGATTGACGTCACGACGTCAGGCTCACGCGCCCAGAGTAGGACAGACTCGCCGCCCCGAGCGGCAACCTGTGCCAGCGCGGTGCCCCAGGCACCGCCGCCAATGACTCCGATCTTCATGCCTTCACCCCCGCACCGCGTACTGCCTCGGCATCCGGGTCGAGCGGCCAGCGTGGCCGTGCGGCGATATCGAGCGGATCGGTGAACCCGGCGGCAAAGCGCTCCGCCCCCGCCCAGGCGATCATCGCGGCATTGTCGGTACACAACCACAAGGGCGGCGCGACGAAGCGCAGGCCGTTGGCGATCGCCAGCCCCTCGAGCGCCGATCGCACCGCCTGATTGGCGGCGACTCCACCGGCAACGACCAGGGCGGTGGCGCCATGCGCCTTGCCCAGCGCCCTGATGGTGCGATCGAGCAGGCAATCGACCACGGCGGCCTGGAACGAGGCAGCGATATCCTCTGCGCTCCAGGCGCCCGTGTCGCGCGCGCGCGACACGGCGCTTTTCAGGCCGGCAAAGGAGAAATGCGGCTCGGCCGATCCTTTCAACGGTCGCGGCAAGGGCACGGCGTCGGGATTGCCCGCCAGCGCGGCGCGCTCGACCGCCGGCCCGCCAGGGAAACCCAGGCCAAGCAGCTTGGCGGTCTTGTCGAACGCTTCGCCCGCCGCATCGTCGATCGTCGTGGCAAGCCGGCGATACGCACCGACCCCTTCGACCAGCAGCAACTGGCAATGCCCGCCCGAGACGAGCAACAGCAGATAGGGAAAGGCGAGATCGGGATCGGTCAGGCGCGGACTGAGCGCATGCCCCTCGAGATGATTGACCGCAACCAGCGGCTTGCCCGCGGCATGCGCCAGCGCCTTGCCCGTCACCAGTCCGACCATGACGCCACCGATCAGACCCGGCCCGGCGGTCGCGGCAATGGCGTCAACCTCGGCCAGCGTGACGCCGGCATCGCTCAGCGCACCCTCGATCAGCGGCATCAGCGCCTCGACATGCGCGCGCGCGGCGATTTCAGGCACGACGCCGCCAAACGGGCGATGCGCGGCTTCCTGCCCGGCAAGACGATGCGCGAGGATGCCGCGATCGCTCGTCACCAGCGCGGCGGCGGTTTCGTCACAACTGGATTCAAGGCCGAGGATCAGCGCCACGGCTTTCCTCTAATCGCATCCATCGCTAGCACAAGCCATGCCCGTTCTCTTCCGTCTCGGCACCCGCGGGTCGCCGCTCGCCCTTACTCAAGCCAATATGGTCCGCGATGCCTTGTGTAACGCGCATGGCTGGCATCCCGATGACGTCGAGATCGTCACCGTCGTCACCACCGGCGATCGCGTGCAGGATCGTGCGCTCGCCGAAATCGGCGGCAAGGCGCTGTGGACCAAGGAGCTCGATCGCGCACTGCTTGCCGGTGAGATCGATGGATCGGTCCATTCGATGAAGGATGTCGAGACGATTCGTCCCGACACGCTGGCAATCGTGGCGATGCTGCCGCGCGCCGATGTCCGTGACCGGCTGATCGGCGCGGCAAGCCTTGCCGATATCCCGCATGGCGGCAGCGTCGGGACCAGTTCGCCGCGGCGCAGCGCGCAGATCATGCGCGTGCGGCCCGATCTGAAAGCAGTGTTGTTCCGCGGCAATGTCGATACCCGCCTGGCCAAGCTGGCAGCGGGCGATGTCGATGCGACCTTGCTCGCCGCCGCCGGGCTCGACCGGCTCGGGCGCAGCGATGTCGGCACGGCGATCCCGATTGACGTCATGTTGCCGGCCCCGGCGCAAGGCGCGGTGGGGATCGAGACCCGTGCCGATGATGGGCGCGCAATCACGCTGGTCAGGGCGATCGACCATGACGAAACGCATCGCTGCGTGCTGGTCGAACGCGCGCTGCTCGCCGCGCTCGATGCCGATTGCCACTCGCCGGTCGCGGCGCTCGCCCTGATCTCGGGCGATCAGGTGACGCTGCGCGCCGAACTCCTGTCCGAAGACGGCAGCGAGCATGTGACCGGCGCGGCGAGCGGGCCGGTCGCCGACACGGGACTGTCCAAACGCCTGGCGCGTGATTTGCTCGATCGGGCACCGGCAGCCGTGCGGGTGCTGTTCGCGGCATGACCAGGCCGCTCGCGGTCCTGCGGCCCGAACCAGGCAATGCGGCGACCGCCGCGCGCGCCGAGGCACTGGGGTTCGACATTATTCGCTTGCCGCTGTTCAAGGTGCGGCCGGTCGACTGGACGGTGCCGGATCTCGCTGCCCATGACGCCTTGATCCTGACCAGCGCCAACGCAGTACGGCATGCGGGCGCGGGATTGGTCGCATTGCGCGCCCTCCCGGTGCTCGCCGTCGGAGAAAAGACGGCGCAGGCCGCGCGGGAGATGGGCCTTGACGTCATGGCGACCGGCACCGGCGATATGGCGGCGTTGCTGGCGCTGGCGGAAACGCACGGGGTCAGGAAGGCCGTTCATCTCGGCGGCCGCGACCGCGTGTCGGTGTTCGGCCCGGCAATCCACAGCACGATCATTGTCTATCAAAGCGATGTCGTGGCGGTACCGCCCCACATTCTCGGCATGCTCGCGGGCTCGGTCGCATTGCTCCATTCCGCCCGGGCAGCCTCCCGGCTAGCCGAACTGATCGACGGCCGGGCCGTGATCCGGATCGCCGCATTGAGCGGCGCGATCCTGGCGGCGGCGGGTTCGGGCTGGGCCGGCCATGCCGTTGCGGTGAGGCCCGATGACGCGGCCTTGCTCGACGCCGCCCGGTTGCTGGCCGATTGACCGGGGCCCCGTGCGCAGGGATAAGGCGGACATGAGCGACATGCCGATCGATCCCATTGCCCCGGCACCCATGACGGCGGCCGCCAAATCCGCCTGGCGTCCCGCCGCGATCATTGCCTTGCTGGCGTTTGTCGGCGGGCTGATCGCGATGGCTGCGGTGCTGCATTATCAAAGCCGCTGGTTCCCCGCGCAGACCGCCGCCGACGCGATGCCGAAAGGGCAATTGCCCGTCGTGGTCGTGCCCGCCGCCGGCACGCCTGCCACCACGGCGCCGGTAATCGATCTCAATGCGCTGTCGTCACGCGAAACCGATCTTGCCGCGCGGCTCGCCGATCTCGAAGCGCGGACTGCCCGGGTCAGCAGCGATGCCCAGACCGCCTCGGGCTATGCGACACGCGCGGAGGGCATGATGATCGCCTTTGCCGCGCGCCGTGCGCTCGATCGCGGGCTGACGCTCGGTTATGTTGAACAGCATTTGCGCGCCCGCTTCGGCCCCGGCCAGCCGCGCGCGGTGGCGGCGATCCTGCAAGCCGCCCGCGAGCCGGTGACGATCGCCGAACTTCGCGCCGGACTCGACGGCATCGCCCCCGAGCTGGTGACCGGCGCGCGCAGCTCGGGCTGGTGGAGCAGCTTTCGCCGGGAACTCGGCAATCTCGTGGTGCTGCATCAGGCTACCACCCCCTCGCCTTTGCCGGTCGATCGGCTCGCCCGGGCCAAGCAGATGCTCGAGCAGGGCAAGGTCGAGGCAGCGCTGGCGGAAGTGGCGCGGATGCCGGGTGCCGCCCAGGCGACGCGCTGGACCGCCGCCGCCCGGCGCTATATCGGCGCGCGGCGCGCACTCGATACGATCGAGGCGGCGGCAATCCTCGGCCAGTCGGGCGCGGCCGACCTGCCGGAAACCGATCCCACCCCGGCGGGCTGACGCCATCACGCTCGGGGATTTTTCCCGCGCGTCACGGACCTTTGACCCCGCCATTTGACCTCGCCATTCGGTTCGTCGCTTTCGGCGCGCCGTTTTCAACGGCTGGTCGTGCGCATCAAACAGCGTTTACCTTTTGTTAACTATCTCCGCATACGAATTGTTAACCCGCTGACACCCTTCGCTGTGGCGGTCTTGTAACTTTACCGCTGAAGGATCCCAGCCGACATGTATCGCGCTCTGTTGACGCTTGCCCTGTTCGGATCGCTGACCGCTGGTTGTGCAACGACGCGGAACCATACGAGCGTCGTGGTCGAGGCATCGGCGCAACCCTCGGGCTGGGAATCGGTCGCGACGCCGGAGGATCTTGTCCGCCTCGAGGCGCTGCCGTCACGCTGGGCAGCCGCTCGCGCCGCAGTGCCGAAACGCCTGGCGAGCAAGCTCGCCGCCGAGGGGCCGCTGGTTCAACCCGATGCGGCGCTCGATTTGCCGGCACTGCCGCCAGGCCCCTATCGCTGTCGCTTGCTACGCTTCGGCGGGCGCGCCGCCTTCACCAGCTTCGCGCCGGATTTCTGCTATGTGGAGGGCGACACCAAGAGCCTGTCCTTCACCAAGCAGACCGGCACGATTCTGCCCGGCGGCTGGGTGTATGCCGACACCAACAAGCGTCAGGTGTTTCTCGGCACGTTCCGCAATGGCGCCGAAAAGATCGCGCCATCCTATGGTCATGATCCCGAGCGCGATGTCGCCGGCGTGATCGAACGCGTCGGGCCGTTCCGCTGGCGCTTCGTGCTTGCCCATGCCGGCAAGGGCGCGTTGCTCGACCTGTACGAACTCGTACCCGTACCGCCGACCGGACCCGGCAGCCCGGCACGCTAGGGGCCGGGAGCTCAATCCCGCTGCGCTGAGGCGCGGCACCGGCCAGTGATGGACAAGCTCTAGCCGGGCCGGCCGACCCGCTCGATCAACGCCAGCGCGCCGGCCGGCGCACGGACCTTCGCGCCGTTGATGAAGAAGATGAAGCTGTCGCGGGGCGAGGCCTTTGGCGGTTCGGGTGCTGCATAGGGTAGGCCATCGGGCTGTCCCCCCGCCGCCCAGGCACGCGCGGCATCGGCCCAGCGGTCAAGCTCGGCATCGGTGTAACCGGTGACCGCCTCTTCCTGCGCGTTTTCGAGCCGGGCATAGACGAAATCGCCGGTGACATCGGCGATCGCGGGATATTCCGCCGAATCGGCATAGACGATCGCCACCCCGGCGGCGCGCGCCAGCGCGACGAATTCGGGCACCGCGAAGCTTTCATGCCGTACCTGGATCGCGTGGCGCAGCGCGATGCCGCCATGCCGCGCCGGCAACAGCTTCAGGAACGCGCTGAAATCGTCGGCGTCGAACTTCTTGGTCGCCATGAACTGCCACAGGATCGGGCCGAGCTTGTCGCCCAGTTCGATGATGCCTTGATCGACGAAGCGCATGACCGATTCGCCCGCTTCGGCCAATATCTTGCGGTTGGTGCAGAAGCGCGACGCTTTGAGCGTGAAGACGAAGCCGTCGGGCACGGCCTTCGCCCAGCCCTCGAACGTCGCTGGCTTGAAGCCACTATAATAGGTGCCGTTGACTTCGATCGCGGTCATCTTGCCGGCGGCATATTCCAGCTCACGTTTCTGCGGCCATTTTTCGGGGAAAAAGGTGCCGCGCCATGGCTCGAAGGTCCAGCCTCCGATGCCGATCCGGATGTTCGCCTGTGTCATGACGGGTAGCGTAGCGCGAAAATCGGCGCGGTTAAATATCGACAGGTGCGCCGCCTTTCATGACGAAGAATTCATTGGCGATTGCCGCGACGACGCCCGACATTCCGGGCCGAAGGAGCACGACATGGAAGTCGAAGTCACTGCCGAAGCCAAGGACAAGCGCCTGAACCGCTGGGTCGCGATCACCGTCGTGATCCTGTCGGTGTCCATGGGGCTGGGCAATATCAAGGATGGCAACATCGTCCAGGCGATGCAGCAGGCCAAGGCCGATTCGGTCGACCGCTGGGGCGAGTATCAGGCGACCAAGACCAAGACGCATATCGCCGAGACCGCGCGCAGCGAGATCGCGATCCTGGCCAGCGCGCTGCCCTCCGCCAAGGCCGCGGCGGCGGCCACGCTGGCCGAGACCGATGCGAAGATTGCCAAATACCGCGCTGAAGCACCGAAACTCGCCGTGCAGGCGCAGGGCTTTGCCGATCAATATGATGCGCTCAACGTCCATGACGATCAATTCGATGCCAGCGAGGCACTGCTTTCGACCGCGATCTCGCTCGCTGCCGTCGCTGCGCTGACCGAAAGCTTCGGCCTGATCGCGGCGTCATGGGCGTTCGGCGCGTTCGGCCTGTTCATGGGCATATGCGGCTTTGCCGGCTGGGCATTCCATCCCGATATATTGAGCAATTTCCTCGGCTGATCCGACCCCATATTCGCTCGACGACGGGCTCAGCACTATAAAAAATCCATAATAACGCCGCTCTCACGCCCGCGTTTAGGCCCTGTCCGCTGCGATGTAGGCGAGTGAAAGCGTATGACCGATCCATCGGATGGCGCCACCGGCGCAATCTGCCCGCCATGTTGCGCGTGAAGAACGGCTGACATGAAAACCTCCGCAATCCCCAGCGGCGGACCGAGCGTCCGGGCCTATGCCCGGCACCGGCCAGCCGGTTCGACGCTGTTCGACCGTCTCGACATGGTCGCCGCTCCCGGCGCGACACGCTCCACACCCGATGCCGCTGTCTCTGCGAACGGCCTGCGTGTCGCATTGTTCTCCGGAAACTATAATTGTGTTCGGGACGGCGCGAACAAGGCGCTCAACCGGCTCGTCGCGCATCTGCTCGATCGCGGCGCTGCCGTGCGAGTCTACTCTCCGACGGCAGCCGAACCGGCATTCGCCCCGGCCGGCGACCTTGTCCCGGTCCCGTCGGTATCGATTCCCGGTCGCCCCGAATATCGGCTGGCGACGGGTCTTCCGACGCGAATCCGCGACGACATCCGGCGTTTCGCCCCCAATATCGTGCATCTTTCCGCGCCGGACGTGCTGAACATGAAAGCGCGCCGTTTCGCCCGGGCGATGACTGTGCCGGTGGTGGCCAGCCTCCATACCCGCTTCGACACCTATTTCGCTTATTATGGCCTGGGACTGCTGCGCCGGCCGGCCACCGCGCTGCTGTCGCGTTTCTATCGCGGGTGCGACATGGTGCTGGCTCCCAACCAGTTCGAAGCCGCCGCGCTTGCCGAGATGGGCGTCCCGCCCGCCGCGATCCGCTTATGGGGACGCGGTGTCGATACCGACACTTTCACCCCGGCATCGCGCGATCTGGCGTGGCGCCGAGAGCACGGCTTCGCCGACGAAGAGACGATCCCGCTCTTTTTCGGCCGGCTGGTGCGAGAAAAGGGCCTGGATATCTTCGCCGATGCGGTCGATCAGCTCCGCGAGCGCGGCCATCGGGTCCGGCCCCTGGTCGTCGGCATCGGCCCGGCCGAACAGCATTTCCGCGACCGGCTTGGCGACGCGGTCTTTGCCGGTCATCTGGAGGGGCGCGACCTTGGCCGGGCAGTCGCCAGCGCCGACATCCTCATCAACCCCAGCGTCACCGAAGCGTTCGGCAACGTCAATCTCGAAGCGATGGCGGTGGGGCTGGCGATCGTCAGCGCGGATGTCGGCAGTGCGCGCGCGCTGATCGATAACGGGATAACGGGACGGCTCGTGACACCGAACCCGGTCGACATCACCGAGGCCGTCCTGGAATTAATGCTCAACCACGACGCGCGCGTTGCGTTGGGCCGCGCCGCGCGCAAGGCAGCCTTGGGCTATCGCTGGTCCGACATATTGGACGACGCGATCACCTCCTATCATCTCGCTGCCGGGGAAACTGCGGCCGATCGGTGACGTCAGTTGCGCCGGGGAGACGCCCCGCGCGCGCAATCCCTGTAAGGGCCCCCGGCCGCACCGATCAGGAACGCCGCGCGATCGTCATAAGCGAACGCGACCTGTTTCGACACGAAGCGCAAGCCGATCGAAGAGCGTACCTTCGGCAAGTCGTAACGCGTGCTCCCGGCCATGATGCGGGCGCTCCCAGCGCGCAAATCCGCCGTAAAGGAGCGGCCATCAGCGCAGGTGAACCGGATCGCGCGATCCGGCCTTGGCTTCATGCCCACCGCCGCACATGCCGCCGATGCAAGGCACATGGCGCTCAGGCCCAGAAACCAGGCGAGTGCGGCGCTCCGCTGGCCATGATCGACCGGTTTTCCTGCCGTGTTTCGCAATTTGCCGCCGATCCATCCGACCTTTCCGGCCGGTTCGGATATAGCGTAGGTCGCAAGAGCGGCGGGGCGTTACTATAATATTTTTATGCATGGACCTTGCCGCCGCACAGCGACAATCATGATCGTGGCACATCGGTCCGGCCGGGCGTCCCCTCAGGCCCGGACGCGTTCCGATGCCACTTCACCACGGCGGTGGATATATAAGAGAGTATGCCAAAAACCGACCCGCCGCCGTGGACCAGAGATTGAACCATGAGAACTGCGATGCCTGCGCGACGCGCGCCCTATCCCAATCTGATCGGTACCATCTCTGCGCTGCCCGATCGCCGGGAGTTTCTCTCGACCGTGGCGATCATCGCGGTCACGGCGGCTGGCGCGGCGCTGGTCGGCCATCTTTACGGTGAGGTCGCAGCCGCTTTGATCTTCGTGCTCGGCATCACCATTGCCGGGGCCTTTGGTGGCCTGATCTGCGCGCTGGCTGCTGCCGTCGTCGCATTCCTGACCTATAATTTCTATCTGACCGAGCCCGAATTGACGTTCCGGCTCGCCACGGGCCGCGACGTTGCCCCGTTGGTAATCTTCAACCTGTGTGCGGTGGTCAGCGGCATTCTCGCGGGGCGGCTGCGGGACCATGCCGAGGCGGCGCGCGACAGCAATGAGCGGCTGCGCAATTTGCTCGACCTCAGCCGCAGCCTTCAATCGGCATTGCGCCAGCAGGAGATCGCTGTGACGCTGTCCAGCTTCGCCGCAAAGACCCTGGGCGGGAATGCCGTCCTACTGCGTCGCGACCAGGGCCGGCTGATGCCGGTCGGCAATGACGACCTGACGCCCGAAACTCTGGTCATGGCGGAAGCGGCGATAGCCGGCGGCACTACGATCGAAACGAACAACGGCCTGATTCATCCGTTGCATGGCGGGGATGATGTTTTCGGCGCCATCGTGCTGGAGCAAGGGACCGCACTGACACCGGCGACGCGACGCAAGGTCGATGATGCACTGCTCGACGCCAGTGGCAACATCGTCGCGCTTGCCGCCGAACGTGCGCTGCTGTCCGAACAAATGACCGAGCGCCATGCGGCCTTGCGCGCCGAAGAACTGAAGTCCGCATTGCTGTCGTCGGTCAGCCACGACTTCCGCACGCCGCTCACCGCGATCAGCGCGTCTGCCTCGAGCCTGATCGCCTATCGCGACAAGCTCGATGCCGAGACGTCGCAGCGCCTGCTTGCCGGAATCGTCGAGGATTGCGAACGGCTCAACCGCTACACCGCGAATCTGCTCGAGATGAGCCGGCTCGAAGCGGGTGGCGTCGCCGCGACATTGCAGATCCTCAGCGTTGCGGAAATGATCGGCGCGGCGCTGCAGCGCGTCCGTGCCCGCCTACCGGGCCGGCTGATCCAGCGCACCGATTGCCCCGAGGATCTGCTCGTGGCGGCCAATCCCGCGCTGTTCGAACTTGTCCTGATCAACGTCATCGACAATGCCATATTGTACAGCCCCCCCGACGGGCGGATCGCGATCCGCACCGAAAAGGTCGGCGACCATTGCCGCGTCGAGATCGCCGATGAAGGCGAGGGCATTCCGGCGACCGAACTGGAACGCGTCTTCGAGCGTTTCTACCGCGTACCCCGGGCGGAGATGTCACCGCGTGGCAGCGGCCTTGGGCTCGCCATCGCGCGCGGGTTCGTCGAGGCGCTGGCGGGGACGATCGAGGCACGGCAGCCCGGCATCGGCGACAAGGGCAGTTGCATCGTCATTCAATTGCCGCTGTGCGAGGCAACGCGGTCATGAGCCATATCCTGCTGATCGATGATGAGCCCTCGCTCGTTGCGGTGCTCCAGCCGGTGCTGGGTGCGGCCGGTTACACCGTCACCATTGCCATGGATGCGCAGTCAGGCATCACGGCGATGACCGCGCAGCAACCGGATATCGTCATCCTCGACCTCGGCTTACCCGATATGGACGGCAAGCACGTCATCACGCGGATGCGCGCCACCAGCGACGTCCCGATCATCGTCATCTCGGCACGCCACCAGGAAGGCGAGAAGATCGCCGCGCTCGACGAAGGTGCCGACGATTATGTGAACAAGCCATTCGAGATCGGCGAACTCATGGCCCGAATCCGCGCGGCGCTGCGACGGAACGGTGCGGGCGGCGAAGCGCGCGGCACCTATAAACATGGCGAGCTCACCATCGATCTCGCCACCCGCCATGTCGCTTTGGCCGGCGATCCGGTGCGGCTGTCACCCAAGGAATTCGCGCTGCTCGAAACATTGGTCGGCAGTGCGGGTCAGGTCGTCACGCACAAGCGGTTGCTGATCGCCGGCTGGGGATCGGAAATGGCGGACAGCCAGTATCTGCGCGTCTATGTCGGCTTGCTGCGCCAGAAGATCGAGGAAGACCCCGGCGCACCACGCCTGATCCTGACCGAACCCGGCGTCGGCTACCGGCTCGTTGCCGCCCAGTGATGCGACCGATGGCCCAGTCATGATCGAGCTGCGCCCGCTCGCCTCGCATGGCCGCACTCGGAACGAGCGGATCGAGGCGGTCCATCACCTCGCTTTCAGCGCGTTTCAGGACCTCCATCGGATCGACTGGGGCGATCTGGTAACGCTCAATCACAATGTGCTTCCGCCCCGCGGTGAAGTCCGCGCACAGCCGATCGACGGTGTCGAAAGCCTTGCCATCGTCCGCAGCGGGGTCATCGCGCATGCCGGCATTTTCGGGCCGAAATGCCGCGCGGTCGCGCGCGAGATCATGCTCGTCTCGCCGGGCCGCGGCATGGAACATGGTTATTTCAATCCCGGCGCCCGGCCGGCGGAATATTTCGAGCTGCGCATTCGCGCCGATGCGATGCCGGATCGCCCGATGCACCGGACCACCATTCTTCCCACGCGTGCGCTGCTTGATGAGGCAGTCATCATCGCCAGCCCCTGGCCGGAAGATCGTGGCGCGTTTCGACTGCATGGGTCCACACGCGTCCATGCGGCGCGGATCAGGCGACGATCGGAGCTTCCGTTCAGGTTCGATCCTGGATCGATGGCGTATGTGATGGTGATCGCCGGCCGGGTGCGCATCGGCGACCTGATGCTCGGGGCCGGCGATGGCTGTGCCGTGCAGCATGAGCGGACTCTGGTCTTGCGCGCGCTCGATGCGGCCGAAATCCTGGTGGTGGAGACGATATCCTGACGAAGCTCCTGCCCTTCGCAGCCATCGCGATCCCGCTGTTCATGGCCGCCTGCGAGCCAGCGCCCCAGTCCGCAGATAAGGGCCGGGAGGCCCAGCGTCAGCGGCTGGGGGCAGAACGGATCGACCATGCGGCACATTGCCTGGCCATCACCAAGGCCGTCTCCAGCCTGGCGACGCCCGCGCTGCGGCAACAAGCGGCTGAGCTCGGACTCGATGACGTCAAACCCCAGTTCGCGACGCGCTGGCATGAGGTCCTGAAGCAACAGGTGCATCTGGCCCGGGCCGATACCGGCGAAATCTCAGCCGCGATCGACCGCAACGCCGTCGTCATTCGCAATGGAGCGGATCTGAATGCCGTCGCCGACGACGCGTTCGACTGCGGCGGCGAGATCGAACGATCCGGGAATGATTGACCGGCGATAATCCGGCGCTGCTCCCGGTATATTGCCCCGCCAGCGGAAAGCGGCGACAAACCTGCATGGCTCAGATCGTCAACAATGGCGCAAAGCAGCGCTACGAACTTCACCAGGACGGTGCGCTTGCGATCGCCGCCTATGAGCGGCGCGGCAAGATGATCGTCTTCACTCATACCGTGGTGCCGGGCGCGTTGCAGGGCAAGGGCATCGCCAGCCGGCTGATCAAGCACGCACTCGACGATGTCCGCGCGCAGGGGCTGACGATCGTACCGCAATGCGAATTCGTCGCGGCCTATCTCGACCGCCATCCCGAAGAGCGGGATCTGCTCGCCCCGGACGCGAGGTGAGTACATCGCTGCCCGTACCGTGCGACCAGGCCCTGACCGGTCCAGGCGGCACGGCTACACATCCAAGCTGGACACTCGCCGCGACGATCCTGGCGTCAAGCCTGGCCTTTATCGACGGATCGGTGGTCAATGTCGCGCTGCCCGCGATCGGGCACAGCTTCGGCGGCAATGCGGCGGACCTGCAATGGACCGTCAACGCCTATCTGCTGCCGCTGTCGGCACTGCTGTTGCTTGGCGGCGCGGCGGGCGATCATTTCGGGCGGCGGCGCATGCTGATCGCCGGCACTGCCCTGTTCGCCGCCGCATCGATCGCCTGTGCGCTGGCCCCGTCCCTCGTCGTGCTGCTCGCCGCACGAGCGGTACAGGGGATCGGCGCGGCGATGCTGATGCCCAACAGCCTTGCGATCCTCGGCAACGCCTTTGCCGGCGAAGCGCGCGGCCGGGCGATCGGCACCTGGGCGGCGGCGGGTGCGATCGCCAGCGCGGCCGGGCCGCCACTTGGCGGCTGGCTGGTCGACGGGCTGGGCTGGCGCTTCATCTTCCTGCTCAACTTGCCGGTCGCGGCGGGCGCGATGTTTATCGCCTGGCGCTATGTCGCGGAAAGCGCGGAGGGCCAACAGCCGCTCGACTGGCCCGGTGCATTGCTCGCCACCGCGGCGCTCGGCGCGCTGACCTGGGCATTGACCTTGTGGTCGAGTCATCATGAAGCGAACGCGATGGTCTGGATCGGCACCGGCGCCGGACTCGCCTTACTGGCGTTGTTCCTCATGACCGAGCACAGGCGCGGCGAACGCGCCATGATGCCGCTGTCGCTGTTCGGGTCGCGCGCGTTCGTCGGCCTGACTGCACTCACTTTCCTGCTTTATGGCGCGCTTGGCGGGCTGCTCATGCTGCTGCCCTATCTGTTGATCATGGGCGGCGGCTATACCCCGCTTCAAGCCGGCATGGCCTTGCTGCCTTTCTCGATCGTGATCGGCGGCGCGTCGCGGTTGATGGGACGAACCACCGAGCGGATCGGGCCGCGCTGGCCGCTGACCATCGGCCCGATCGTCACTGGCCTGGGCTTCGCGCTGATGGTCGGGGTCGATCCGCAGGCGAGCTACTGGACGAGCGTGCTGCCGGGCATGGTGGTGATCGCACTTGGCATGGCGGGTGCGGTCGCGCCCTTGACCACCGCAGTGCTGTCTTCGGTCGATGAGCGCCATACCGGTACCGCCTCAGGCTTCAACAGCGCGATCGCCCGCACCGGGGGGCTGATCGCCACAGCGCTGACCGGCGCGGTGATCGCGCAAGTCGGCGCTGCACTAACGTCGGCGTTCCAGGCGGCGGCGCTGATCAGCGCGGCGCTCGCGGTGGCATCGGGAGCGATCGCCTTCCTCACTCTGGACAGCAAGAAACGACCAGACTGACGCGGCACGGAGTTGCGCGGCGCGACTTTATCGATCCGCTATCGCCCGCCGCAGCCCCAATGGTCCGACGGGAGCCAATGCCAGCGCCGCAAAGCGTTCGCCGATCAGACGGTGCGTGACGGCATCGGGGTGGAGGCGATCCGGCAAGGGCAATTCAGCGTGGTCGGCTTCACCATAGAGATCCCGGCCATCCAGATAATGGATGTTCGGATCGGTTGTGGCGCGCTGCTTCACGATGTGCGCCAGCGCATCGCGAATGACGCCAAGGGTCAATTTACCCTGCGCAACTTCAGCCGAATCACCCGCCGCGCGAAACTGGAGCCGCCCAGCGGCAAAGTCGGGCGCGGTTGGCCCAGGCGTGTCTTCATGGATCGGGCAAAGGATCGGGGAAACGACTAGCAAGGGCGCCACCGGATGCCCTTCGCGGATCGTATCCAGGAAGCCGTGGACCGCGGGGCCGAAGGCGCGCAGCCGCATCAGGTCGGTATTGACCAGATTGATGCCGATCTTCACGCTGATCAGATCCGCCGGCGTATCGCGCATGACACGCGCGACGAAAGGATCGAGCAACGCAGCACCGCCAAAGCCCAGATTGACCAGCTCGACGCGGGCCAGTGTGGCGGCAATGGCGGGCCAGATGCCGGTCGGGCTGGCGGCATCGGAGCCATGGCTGATAGAGCTGCCGTGATGGAGCCATGTCTTCAGGCCGTGATCGCCGCCGGTCGGAATTGGGACCTGAACCAGGGCATCGGTGCGCAGTGCGAGGAGTTTGGCGGCCTCATTGTGCGGCAGCCAGATCTCGATCTCCTTCATGCCCTTGGGAAGATCGCCGAAGCGCAATGTGCCGGGGGGCCCGGCTTCGGTCGTGATGGCGCCGGTCGCCATGTCTATATGGAGGATGGTGCCGCCGCCCAGGCTGGCCTGAGCCGCCAGCCGGCCGTCGATGCGCAGGTCATAGACCCCGGCCAGACGCGGCGGCATGCCCGTATAGATGCGCCTGGTAGCGAGGGCATCGAGCTCAATTGCCGTCGCATCGGTGCGAAAGGCGAGGCGAACCCCCGAAGGCTGGGATTCCACCATCGCCAGTTGCGGATCGGCGCACTGCGCCCGCGCCCAGGCGGGCAGACGGTGCGGCAGCACGCCGTCGCCGGTCGTCTCCAGCTCAAGCGCACCGCGCACAATGTCCCGAGTGATAGGGGTGGCGATCCAGGTCATCGCGACACCTGCGGCCAATGCCGCAATAGGGCGTCGAGCGCTTCGAGCGTGTGGAACCAGGACTCCTGCGGCGCCGGCGCGCTATGGCTGAAGCTCCCTCCAAGCTCCAGTGTCGCAAAGCCGAGGAACACGCTGCCCAACAGCCGGACGGCATGAGTCTGCGCCGGCTCGGCCAGGTCATATCCACGCAGAACGGCGCGAATCATCCGGGCAAGCCTGACGCCACCACTGCTGGCGGCGCTCTCCTGGTCGAGCGGGAACCGGGACGCGGCGAAAAGACCGGGATGCTCGCGGGCAAAGTCACGGTGGACATTGGCTAGCGCGACCAGCGCATCCTTGCCCGAGCGGCCGGCCACAGCATCGGCGGCCAGAGCCGCGAGCTCGTCGAGCGCAAGGAACGCGATCCGCGTCTTCAGGTCACGCGCGCTGGTCACGTGCGAGTAGAGGCTGGCGACCTTGACGTCGAACAGCTTCGCCAGCGCCGATGGCGTCACGGCGTCAAACCCCGCTTCGTCGGCCAATATCGCACCGGCGCGAACCAGCCGCTCCGTCGTCAATCCAGCGCGTACCATGAAATATCTTCCGCCTAAATATATTAGCCAATTTGCCTAATTGCTTTAGGTTCGTCAATGATCTCAGGAACAGAAGGTCTCAACCGCCTGCGCGATGGCGGTATGAATCGCGCCGAGATCGGCATCGTCGATGCAGTAGGGCGGCATGACATAGACGGTGTTGCCGAGCGGCCGGAGCAGCAGGTCGCGTTCACGGAAGAAGCCGAGCAAGCGCGGGCCGAGATCGGAGAGATAGCCATCCTCGCCCTCGATCTCGATTGCCGCGATCGTCCCGAGCACGCGCGCGCCGCGAATGCCGCGCTGACCGGCAAGACTGTCGATCCAGGCCTGCTGGCGGCGACCAAGATCGGCGATCCGCTCGCGAACCGGCTCGTCGCGCCAGATCGCGAGATTGGCATTGGCGGCGGCGCAGGCGATCGGGTTGGCGGTATAGCTTGATGAGTGAAAGAACATCCGCGCCCGGTCGGTGGCGTAGTGCGCCTGATAGATCGGCTCGCTCGCCATGGTCACCGCGAGCGGCAGCACACCACCGGTCAGCCCCTTCGACAAGCAGAGTATATCGGGCACCACATCCGCCTGCTCGCACGCCAGCAGCGTGCCGGTGCGGCCCCAGCCGGTCATCACCTCATCGGCGATGAACAGCACCCCGTACTGCGCGCAGATGCGCCGCGTCTCGGCCAGCACGGTCGCCGAATAAAAAAGCATGCCGCCGGCGCCGAGCACCAGCGGTTCGACGATAAACGCCGCCGGCCCCGTCCGGCATGCCGCCTCCAGCGCATCGAGCGTATGCTGCTCCGCCCCGGCGACGGGAAAGGGGATCGTCGCCACATCGAACAGCAATGGCTCATAGGCCTGGTTGAACACGCCGCGCGCGCCGACCGACATCGCGCCGATCGTGTCGCCATGATAGCTGTGCTGCATCACCACGATGCGGTCGCGCCGCTCGCCCCGGCTGCGCCAATAGCCGAGCGCCATTTTCAGTGCGACCTCAACGCTGGTCGATCCCGAATCCGAAAAGAACACCCGGGTGAGCGCCGCCGGCATGATCTCGCATAGGCCGCGCGCGAGCGATTCCGCCGGTTCGTGCGTCCAGCCGGCGAAAATGATCTGGTCGAGTAGTTCCGCCTGTTCGGCGATCGCCGCCACGATGCGCGAAGGGCGATGGCCATGAGTGGTCACCCACCAGGACGAGATCGCATCGATGATGCGGCGGCCATCGGCGGTGTACAGCGCCGCGCCCTCGCCGTGCGTGACGAGCGGGATCGGTTCGCCCAATCCATGCTGGGTGAAGGGATGCCAGACAGGCGAGCCGCTCACTGGAAGTCCTTGAGGCTGAAATGGGCCTGGAATGCAGCGCTCAGGATCGTGGCGTCGAGCTCGGGCAGATGCGGCAGCCGCCCGAGGCGGGACACCCCGCCAATACGCGCAATGGTCGCCTCGCTGTCCTCGACCGCATCGCCGACAAAGGCGATGCCGAGGATCGGCACGTGCCGCCGCCGCAGCGCCTCGATCGACAACAGACTATGGTTGATCGTGCCGAGCCCGGTCCGCGCGACCAGCACAACCGGGCGCTGCCAGCGCGCGAACACGTCGGCGAACAACAGGTCCGGCGTCAACGGTACGAGCACACCGCCCGCGCCCTCAATGACCAGCGGCCCATCGATCACCGGGACCGCCAGCCGCTCGACGTCGATCTCAACGCCGTCGATCTGCGCAGCGCGATGCGGCGAGCAGGGCGTGATCAGGCGATATATCTCCGGCAAGATGCGATCGGCCGGAAGATCGCCGAGCCGCGCCACCACCGCGGTATCGCCGCCTTCTTCCAGCCCGGCCTGGACCGGCTTCCAATAGGATGCGCCAAGCGCGGCAGTCAGCGCGGCCGCGAACACCGTCTTGCCAATATCGGTATCGGTCCCAGTGACGACGATCGTCCGATTGCTCATAGGCGTGCGTCCTGAAGAGCGTCGGCCAGCGCCGCGATCTGCGCCGGCGCCACATTGAGCGTCAGCGAGATGCGCAGCCGCGCGGTGTTCGCAGGGACAGTCGGCGGGCGGATGCCACGAACATCGAATCCGGCGGCCTGGATCGCGCCGGCGACTTGCATCGTCACTGCATCATCGCCCAGCACCAGCGGCAGAATCTGCGATCCGGTGGGCGCGACGCCGACCGGTGCGAGCACCTGTTCCGCATAGTCGATCAACGAGTGAAGCCGATCGCGGCGCTCTGGCTCGTCGGCAAGGATGGCCAGGCTCTCACGCACCGCCCGCGCCATGAGCGGCGACGGCGCGGTGGAGAAGATGAAACCGCGTCCCCGATTGACCAGAAAGTCGCGCAGTACAGCGGGTCCGCAGAGCAACGCGCCTTCACAGCCCAGCGCCTTGCCGCATGTGCGGAGCGTCAGGACATTCTCGCGCCCCTCCAGCCCCTCAGCCAGTCCGCGCCCCATGGTGCCGAACACGCCAGTCGCATGCGCTTCGTCGATCAGGAGGAAGGCGTCGTGCCGATGCGCCACCTCAGCCAGCGCATCGAGCGGCGCGCGATCGCCATCCATGCTGTACAGGCTCTCAACCGCGATCCAGGGCCGGCCGGTGCCGCCCGCGCGGCGCCAGCGGGCAATCGTACTTTCAAAGGCACCGACATCATTATGCGAGACGGAGGCGCATTCGGCGCGGCCGAGCCGCATGCCCTCATGCGCGCTGGCATGGACCAGCGCGTCATGCACCACGAGATCACCGCGTTGCGGCAAGGTCGCGAACAGTGCGGCATTGGCGACATAACCGCTGGAGAAGAACAAAGCAGTTTCTGCCCCGAAGAAGCGCGCCGCGTCGCTTTCCAGCGCTTCATGCTCCGCGTCATTGCCGCGCAGCAGCCGCGATCCGCCCGATCCGATCGGCACGCCCTCGACCAGCGCGGCGGCCACGGCATCGCGCAGCCGCGGCGAAGAAGCGAGCGCGAGATAGTCGTTCGACGCGAAATCCGCCCCGCAGCGCGGGATCAGCGACCGCAACCGGCCTTGTGTCGCGAGGTGCGCGAGATTGTCCTGATGGACCGAGAGCATCGACATGCGCGCTCGGTAGCGGCGCAGACGGCCGGTGGCGAGCCCGGACACGCAGCGGCGCAATGCTCAGGCAACGCTGAGAGCCGAGAGGCACAGCCGCTGCCCGTCCGGCAGCGCGTAAAGTTGGAAAGAGACAAGTATGAAGAGTCTTTACCTAATCGCAGGTGCGCTGGCGTTTGCGCCGACGGCCGCGTTCGCCCAGTCGCATGAAGAAAAAACGACCTTCACCGGCGTAAAAGTTGGCGCCTCGGTCGAGTATCGTTGGGCCGATGCCGAATATAAGCTTCCCCGTATCGCGTCCAAGATCGACGAGAACAAGGGTAGCCTCGGCTATCGGGCTCATATCGGCTATGATGCGCAAATCGGCAGCATGCTGGTCATCGGCGGCGAAGCCGGCATTGGCCGCGGTGGCAAGACGCTGAAAACGTCCAGCCCAATCGGCGACTATTCGCTCAAGCCGCGCTGGTCATGGGATGCCTCAGCCCGGGCCGGCATCCTGGCGGCGCCCACCGTCCTGCTCTATGGCCGGGCCGGCTATAGCTGGTTGCGCGTACGCGAAAAGACCGATTTCCGTGATAGCGCATTGAAGGACCTGAACACCAGCGGCACCGAAAAGGGCTTCCTCTACGGTGCCGGCATCGAGACGGCCATCTCGCCGGGCGTCTTCGTTCGCGCCGAATATGATCGCGTGAACTATGGGGACGGCTTCAAATCCTCCAAAGCTCAGCTCGGAATATCTGTCGGCTTTTGAGCTATTTTGAGCAATGACGCCAATGCCGGGTAGCCTGATCCGCGGGCTACCCGGCTGCCGTGGCAAGTGAGAAAACGACGAAAGGGTGTGCTTGTGCGGGTGTTGCTGGTCGAGGACGAACTCGGGATGGCCGCAGCGATGCGCACCGTCCTCGAGCGCGAAGGCTATGTCGTAGACCATGTCGCCGATCTGGCCGACGCTCGCGAGGCGGCGCGATCCGGCAATAGCGACCTCATACTGCTTGACCGCACCCTTCCTGACGGCGACGGCCTGTCCGTCATGCCCGAATTCCGCAAGGCCAATCCCGGCGTGCCGGTCATCATCATCTCCGCGCGCGGCGATGTGATCGACCGCGTATCGGGACTCGATACCGGCGCGGACGATTATCTCGCCAAGCCCTTCGCGATGGAGGAGATGCTGGCGCGCATCCGCGCGGTCAGACGGCGTCCGGCCAGCCTGCCGTTGCAACAGGTCCAACTCGGGCGGCTGATCTACGATCTCGGCAATGACGAAGCGACTGTCGCGGGTGAGCGCCTCGACCTCCCACGCCGCGAACTGCTCGTGCTGGCGACGCTGATGCGCCGCCGCGGGCGCACGGTGCTGCGCGGTGCGCTCGAAGAAGCGGTTTATGGGTTCGACGATGAGATCCAGTCGAACACGCTGGACTCGCACATATCCCGCTTGCGCCGACGGCTCGCCGAGGCCGGCGCCAATGTCGAGATTCACCCGATCCGGGGCGTAGGCTATCTCCTGCGCCAGCCCTTGTGACCGAACGCACACCACGGTCGCTGATGCGGCGCCTGATCGCGCAACTGCTGTTCTTCCATATCGGTATTCTGTTCCTCTTCGGAATCGCCTTTGTCGCCTTCATCGTGCAGGCCGATGAAGGCGGGGCGCTGATCGACGCCGGCTTTGTCGATATCGCGACGGCCGCGATCGATCGTGGTGCGGACGGCAAGCTCCGGCTCCACGAGACCGAGGCATGGCGGGAGCTTCGGCGAACCACGCCGGACATCTGGTTCGTCGCCCGCAGCGATCAGGGGGAAATCCTCGAAGTCGGTGACGTGCCCGAGGTTTATCGGGCGTTGGCGTCCCATCTGGACCGTCTAACCTTCGCTGATATTCGCGATATCTCTGCGCCGTTCGACTATATGGCCGTCATTCGCCACGTGACCGGCCCCGGCGGCGACCTCACCATCCTCGGTAAGGGCAGTCTGTTCAGCATGACGTTCGTCATCCTGTTCCTGTCCAACCTGCTGATGGTTCCGATATTGCTGATTCTGACGCTGATCACATTGGTCGCCACGCCGCTGATCATCCGGCGGGCCTTTGCCGGCCTCTCGGTCATCGCGGACGAAGCCGGGCGCATCAACATCAACCGGCGTGGCTATCGCTTGCCCGCGAATGACATTCCCTTCGAAGTCGTCCCGTTCGTCGGGGCGGTCAATGGCGCTTTGCAACGGCTCGACGAAGGATATGAGCGCCACCAGCGGTTCATCATCGATGCGGCGCACGAACTTCGGACGCCGATCGCCATTCTCCAGGCCAAGGTCGAAGCCACCGGGGATCGCCTGCTCGCGCTCCAACTGGGCCGCGACATCGGGCGGTTGGCGACGCTGGCCGATCAGCTTCTCGACCTCCAGCGGCTCGATCGCATCACGCCGATGAACGACGCCGTCGATCTCGCCGTCCTGGCGCGACGCGTCGCCGCGGACACCGCGCCCTATGTCATCATGAGTGGCGGCGAACTGGAATTCGTGGATCTTGGCGGGGGGCTCGTGCGCGGCGATCCGCCCGCCATGGAGCGCGTCGTGACCAATTTGATCCAGAACGCGATCGAGCATGGCGGTCGCCGGGTCACGATCCGCGTCGGCACTCACTCCCTTGAGGTCGAGGATGATGGGCCGGGCATTCCGATCGATGAACGGGAACGGATCTTTGAGGCATTTCACCGTCTGCACGCCAAGCAGACAGGCGCGGGCCTGGGTCTCAATCTCGTCCAGCAGGTGATGGATCGCCATGGCGGCAGCGTCGAAGCCTTCGATGCCCCGGATGGCGGCACGGTCATGCGGCTGGAGTTTGTCGGCAGCGCGCAAGGCTGACGCAATCTTCCCGATCCAATTGATCCCGGACCTTGTAAGGAGACGGGCCTTGAGATTGCGTTCGCAGCTAGTATCGATCGTCCGCTGCGCGATGCCGGTGGCATGTGTCGCCATGGCATGGTCACTGTCCGGTTGCTCGGCCGACATCATGCGCGGCTATATCGGCCGGTCACCCGAAGCGGTGATGGCGCGGTATGGGCCACCCGTCGACGTCCGCGACTTGCCCGATGGCCGTCGCGCCTATCAATGGATGGAGGCCGAGACGACCACCTCCGGCGGCGAGGCCGTCACGAAAGAAGGCCGTCGCGGTTCCCGCACCGAATTCAGCCCGACCACGACGAGCGAGAAGCGCTGCTTCTACACGATGTACGCCCATCGCGCAGCCGATGGCTGGCGCATCGATGATTACGCCAAGCCGGAATTCGGCTGCTGAGAAGCGCGACCGCGGACGCCATGCTGCCGCAATGTCCCGCCTGCTTTGTGCAGTCGCGATCCGGGAGGTCGCGATGTTCAGGAGTAACGAGATGACGACCATGTGCGGAAAATTGGTGCTGATTGCGGGTGTGTCAGCCCATTTGGCCGGCGCCCTGCCCATGGTCAGTATCGCCAGCGCGCAGGATCGCGACGACCGGCGTCAGGAATGGCGCGGGGACGACCGTCCCAATCGCGGACGCTGCGATTATCTTGAGGGCCGTGAACTGATGCGCTGCGAGCGCGACATGGAGCGGAGGCACGATGATCGGCGCGCGGAAGAGGAACGTCGCCGTCGGGACTGGGAAGACAAGAAGCGCAAGGACGCCAAGACCAAGGGTGTCGTCGCCGGCGTCGTCGGCACGGCAGTCGCCGCCGGGATCATCGCCGCGATCGTCAGCGACAGCAACAAGAAGAAGAAAGAGAAGAAGGAGCGCGACCGTCGCGCCTATTGCACCGATCGTTACGGCAATTACGATGACCGCACCGACAGCTATCGCACGCGCGATGGCCGCTGGGAGCGCTGCGAGTAACGCCACAGGGATGCGCGCCGGCGCGCCACTGATCCATCCACCGGCACCGTCCGACAGGCTGGCGCTTCAGGCCGCAATTGTGCGCCATCGCCACCAGGTCGGCATCAGGCCCCTTGGCGAGTTACCCGGGTCCCGCCGGAGTCATGGCGGTGCAATGTTCACGCAATCTTCGATGCAGGTAAGTCGATGCAGACGCGACAATGCCCCAACAACGCTGCCGCCAACAACACGGGCCGGATGGTTCGGCGGTACGATCCTGCCGACTGGGATGCCATCTCACGCGTCCATGACCGGGCGCGCTTGCTGGAACTCGGGCTCACCGTAGGCCGTGCTGCCTTCCGTTCGCTTGCGGAAACTGCCGATTCGGAAGGGTTGTTCGACGGCGAGATCCTGGTCGCCGATCATGAAGGCTTGGTAACCGGCTTTGTCGCGTTCACTGCCGACGAAATCACCTGGCTCTATGCCGACCCCGCCCATGGCCGTTCGGGCATCGGCAGGATGCTGCTCCGTCATGCGCTGGCGACCTGTATCGGGACCGTCGAAACCTGGGTACTCGCCGGCAACATACCGGCAATCATGCTCTATCGATCCGAAGGTTTCGTTCTGGCCGAAACCCGGATCGGGCATCTGGAAGGCGATCCGACGACACCGGCAACAGGCCATCTCATGCGGCGCGCGCCAGACCTGGCCTGACCCCGTCATTCATGAGCGGGCAGCCGGGCTGGTTCGACGCCGCGAGACCCTTCCATGGGCCCATGCGGGCTCCTCATGGCATAACCGGAGCCAGGCTCGCACGGTATTCATGGTGGAATGGCGTGCGGCTGGGCCGGATGTGCCCCGACGCCCGGATATTCCGGCACGCCTTCGAAAAGACTGGAGCGGGCGAAGGGATTCGAACCCTCGACCCCAACCTTGGCAAGGTTGTGCTCTACCCCTGAGCTACGCCCGCTCTGGCGCCTGCGCGGTCTGGGACCGGGCGGGTAAGGGGGCGGCCTCTAGCATCGGCTTTCAGGTCCGGCAAGCCCCAACACGGCTGTATGCCAATTACCGATGAAAAGGGTTGGCTTGAGGACGTAAGCGCCCACATAAGGCCCCATACCCGGACCGCTGCGATATTGGAGTATGACTTGGCTACCCTTGGAATGAGCGCCGCCGAACGCGAAGCTGTCGAAGCCTTCCGCCGCGACGTGGTCGAGCCGTCGATGACCAGCCTCGTAATCATCGATTTCTGGGCCGAATGGTGCGGCCCGTGCAAGGCGCTGACCCCGATTCTGGAGAAGGTCGCCGCCGACTATGCCGACAAGGGCGTGGTGTTGGCCAAGGTCGATACCGACAAGAATCAATTCATCTCGGCGCAGTTCCAGATCAAGTCGATCCCGACCGTTTATGCGATGTTCCAGGGGCAGCTGGTCGCCGACCTGACCCCGGCGCGGACCGAATCACAATTACGCGTGATGCTCGACCAGATTCTCAAGCAATTGCCGATCCAGAGCGAAGCTGCGAGCCTCGAGGCCGAACTCGAGCCGCTGATCGCGATGGGCGAGCAAGTGCTGGCCGAGGGCGATGCCGAACGCGCGCTCTCAGTGTTCGACCAGTTGATCGACCTGGCGCCCGATCATCCCGCGGTGCTGTCGGGCCGCCTGCGTGCGCTGGTCGCAGCGAAGCGAATCGATGAAGCGGATGCTGCGATCGCCGCGCTGCCCGAGGACATGGCCAAGCTGCCCGAGATCGAGCGCGCCAAATCGGCGCTGGCATTGGCGCGCGACGCCAGGCCAGTCGATGATCTTGCCGGGCTGGCGGCGGAGGTCTCGGCCAATCCTGACGATCATGCCAAGCGCTTCGAGCTGGCTGGTGGACAGATGGCCGTCGGCGACCGCGATGCCGCGGCCGATTCACTGCTCGCGATCATCGCGGCCGATCGTGCCTGGAACGAAGGCGCGGCGCGCGCGCAATTGCTCAAATTGTTCGAGGTGGTCGGGCTCGAAGACCCCTGGGTCTCGGCGCAGCGCCGCCGATTGTCCGCGATCCTGTTCGGATGAGCGATACGCCCCGAAACACGCGTCTTTCCGTCTTTCCACTGGCGGGGGCACTACTGTTTCCGGGAATGCATTTGCCGCTGCACATCTTCGAGCCGCGCTACCGCGCAATGATCTCCGATTCGATGGCGCGCGACCGGCGCATCGGCATGATCCAGCCCCGTCCTCATATGGGCTCCAATATGGACACACGAGGCGAGCCGCCCGCGCTGTTCGATATCGGCTGTGTCGGCAAGATCGGCGAGTTCGAAGCGATCGAGGACGGGCGATACAATATCGTGCTCGAAGGGCTGTCGTTGTTCCGCGTCATCCGCGAACTCGACGTCACCACCGCCTTCCGCCAGGTCGAGGCGGAATTGCTGCCGGTGTCGGCCGAAGCCGAGATCCTGTCGCTCTCGCGCCGCTCATCGCTGGAGATGGAATCGCGCCGCTTCGCCGATTCACAGGGCTATGCGGTCGACTGGGAAGCGGTCACGCGGCTCGACGACGAAGCGCTGGTTAACGGCATCGCCCAGATCGCGCCGTTCGATGTCGCAGCGAAACAGGCCTTGCTTGAGGCCAGCGGCATCGAGGACCGCGCTGAACTGATCATCCAGCTGATGCAGTTCTTCGGCCGGCACGACGGCGAGGATTCGGTGACACTCCAGTGAGAGGCTAGCGCACCAGCTTGATCTGCCGCCTCAAACCGACCTCAGGCCGCAACCTTGTAGCCATCGGTCGGTGCCACCCAGATGAGTTTCTGATCCATCGCCGGAGAGGCGACTCCGCCAATCATGACCTTCGCTGTGAGCGTCGCCCCATCGGAGACATAGGTCGTACAGATTGAACGATCGATCAACCCGGACATGGCCACTGCGATCTGCGCACGGATCGGTACAGCCAGATCTTCGCTCAACTTATTGCCGCCGACTGAAATGACAGCGACCTCGATGTCCTGCTTCCGGATCGAACCACATACCGCGCCCGATACGACGCGGACGGATGTAGCCGTCTCCATAACAAGAAGTGGCGAAGGCGAGAGCATCACGGTTGCGGTGTTGTCAAAACTCCCATCCGCCTGTTTGCGATAAGCGGCCAATGATCTGCAGGTCCGCTTGACGGTGTCGGGCTGATGGCATTGCAGCATGCCCGATGCCGCCGGCTCCAGCGGGTTGCTGTTCGGCACTGGCTGATCCAACAGAAGAGCGGCGGCCAAGAAGAATATGCTCATCAGACCAACAGCCCCTGCAACAGTTTCGGCACTTCACCGCTCTCGCCGCGCGCCTCGGCCATGAAGCGATCCTTGAGTGGTGGCAGTTTCTGCACCGCCGACAGGCCGAAGCGTCGCGCGGCATTGGCGGTTTTACCGGGAATGCCGAACAGTCGCGTCAGGCCATCGGTGGCGATCGACACCATCAGCGTGTCGAGGCTGCGCCAGCGCTGGTAGCGCGCGAGCAGGGCCGGGTCACCCAGATCGAGGCCGATCCTTTTCCCCTCGACCAGTACCTCGACCAGGGTCGCGACATCGCGGAAGCCGACATTGACGCCCTGGCCCGCGATCGGATGGATGCCATGCGCCGCGTCGCCGACCAGAGCGAGCCGGTTCGACACGATCTGCGCTGCATGGTGAAAGCCGAGCGGATAGCTCGAGCGCCCGCCAAGCGGCCCAAGCGTGCCGAGAAAGCCGCCCATCTTCTTTTCCGCCTCCGCCAGGAAGCCACGGTCGGACAGCTTCATCATGCCGGGTGCTTCGTGGCGCTTGACCGACCAGACGATTGCCGAGCGATGGCCCTGAGTATCGTCGTTGAGTGGCAGGATCGCGAACGGCCCCTGCGGATAGAAGATCTCGAACGCGACATTCTCGTGGCTATGCTCGTGATGGAGCGACGTGACGATCGCGGCGTGATCATAGGTCCAGCGCGCGACGCGAATGCCGGCAGCATCGCGAGTCGGCGAATTACGTCCCTCGGCAGCGATGAGCAGCGGCGCAGAGATGATCGCGCCCGAATCGAGCGTCGCGGTGACACCATGCGGGCCACGGTCCACCGCCACGGCGTGGGTCTTCATGCGCAGGTCGACGCCGCGCGCCGCGCTGGCCGCTGCAAAGAGCGCGCCGCGCAACAACCGGTTCTCGAACATATGACCGAGCGCGCCGTCATCGGCATCGGGTTCGAAGTCGAGCGCGCCGGGTTCCAGCCCGTCGCTGACGCGGATGCCCTGGATCGGACAGCCCTGCCCGGTTAGCCGGTCAACCACGCCGATCGCGCTGAGCATGCGATAGGGTGCGCTGGCGATTGCCGAGGCGCGGCCGTCGAACCCGGCGGCAAGGATCACCTCCGAGTCGGCGATATCGACGACGATCGACGTCAGCCCGTGGGTATCGAGCGCCACCGCAAGTGCGCTGCCGACCAGCCCACCGCCCAGGATTATCACATCGGCCTTTTCCATTGCCCAGCTGTAACGCCCGGCCGAGCCGCTGCCAATGCGCTCCGGGGCTTCCCGGACCGTGACGTCATCCGCTTGACGCCATTCGCTTGACGGGGGAGTCGACAAGCGCGATCATTGCAGAACAGATAGCGGACAGACGAGGACGACACATGGCGAGCCGGGCGCAGCCACCGCTTTGGCGCGAAACGATGAAGGCGGGAGCGGTGCGCAGCAGCGCGCTGCTCGGCGCAATCTTCTTGTTTACCCTGACCATTTTGATGATCATCGCGTTGGCCAGCTATCATTCGGGCGATCCGTCGCTCAACACCGCGTCGGGCGGCCCGGCACAGAATTGGCTCGGACCGCCGGGCGCCTGGTTCGCCGATCTCGCCTTCACTTTGTTCGGGCCACTGCCCACCATATTGCTGCTGCCGGTTGCACCGATCCTCGCGACACGCCTGTGGCGCGGCGTTTCAGCGGGACGCTGGCGCCGCATGCTGATCAGCGCAGTGATCGGCGTGGCGCTGATCGGCACAGCCTTGTCCTTCGTGTGGGTATCGGCGGTGCGGGCATTCCCCGCCGGCTGGGGTGGGCTGATCGGCCTGTCGCTTGCCGACCTGCTGCGCTGGGGCATCGATTTCATCGGCGACCCGGTCGCGATCCTGTGGACAGGGCGCGCGGCCGGCCTGCTGGCCGGCGTGGCGGGCGCAGTAATCTACGTCCGCGCACTGCAGATCAGCCTTGCCGAACGCGACTGGCAGCAATTGCTGCCGTTCAAGGCCGATCTGAGCATTCCCGACCAGCAAGTCCTGCCGCCCGAATCGCCGCGCATCACGACAAAGAGGCCGGAACCGCGCCCGGTCGCCAAGCCTGATTCGCGCCCTGGCCCGGTGATCGCCGAACGGTCACTCGCCCCCTCGGTCGCCAAGCCCAAGACCAAGCAGGCCTCGTTCGACCTGGGCGACAATTCGCAACTGCCGCCGCTGGACTTGCTCAAGCCGGCACCGCCCGCACCGGGCGGGCCGATCGATAAGGCAGCGCTGGAACGCAATGCCCGGCTGCTCGAATCGGTGCTCGACGATTTCCACGTCAAGGGATCGATCATCAATATCCGGCCGGGGCCGGTGGTGACGATGTACGAGCTGGAACCGGCATCGGGGATCAAGGCAAGCCGCGTAATCCAACTCGCCGACGATATCGCGCGCAACATGTCGGCGATCTCCGCGCGCGTCGCGACGATTCCAGGCCGTACCGTGATCGGCATCGAATTGCCCAATGCGCGACGCGAAACGGTCGGGTTGCACGAGTTGATCGGGTCGCAGACCTTCGAGGATCAGTCCGCCTCGCTGCCACTCGTGCTGGGCAAGAATATCGCCGGCGATCCAGTGATTGCCGATCTCGCGCCGATGCCGCATCTGCTTGTTGCCGGCACCACCGGATCGGGCAAATCGGTCGGGCTCAATTGCATGATCCTGTCGCTGCTGTACCGGCTGCGACCTGACCAGTGCCGGATGATCATGATCGATCCGAAGATGCTCGAACTGAGCATGTATGAGGATATCCCGCATCTCCTCGCCCCGGTCGTCACAGACCCCGCCAAGGCGGTGCGCGCGCTGAAATGGGCAGTCGAGCAGATGGAGGACCGCTACCGGCAGATGTCGTCGGTCGGCGTGCGCAGTCTCGCCAGCTTCAACGAGAAGGTCCGCGCCGCCCGCGCCAAGGGCCAGCCGCTCGGCCGCCGCGTGCAGACCGGCTACGACCCCGACACGCGCCAGCCGGTCTATGAGGAGGAAACACTCGACTTCCAGCCACTGCCGCAAATCGTGGTGATCGTTGACGAGCTTGCCGACCTGATGATGACTGCGGGCAAGGAAGTCGAATTCCTGATCCAGCGCCTCGCGCAAAAGGCGCGCGCAGCGGGCATTCATTTGATCATGGCGACGCAGCGCCCTTCGGTCGATGTCATCACCGGCGTGATCAAGGCGAATCTCCCGACGCGAATCAGCTTCCACGTCACCTCCAAGATCGATTCGCGAACCATTCTAGGCGAACAGGGCGCCGAACAACTGCTCGGCAAGGGGGATATGCTCTATATGCCCGGCGGCAAGGGTGTCGTGCGCGTGCATGGGCCGTTCGTGTCCGACGACGAGGTCCGCGCGGTCGCCGATCACTGGCGGGCCCAGGGCCGGCCCGACTATATTCAGTCGGTCACCGAGGAACCCGAGGACGGCTTCGTCCTCGACGGTGCCCCGACCGGCGAGGATTCGGCCGAAGACCAGCAATATCGCTCGGCGATCCAGCTGGTGGTCGAGAGCCAGAAGGCATCAACCTCCTGGCTGCAGCGGCAATTGCGCATCGGCTATAATTCCGCCGCCCGATTGATCGAGCGGATGGAGAAGGACGGGATCGTCTCGCGCCCCGATCATGTCGGCCGCCGCGATGTGTTGCGCGACCGCGACGGGAACCCGTTGTAGCGCCAGCGGTTCACAACGGGTTCAAGGCCGAGGCCATAGCGCATACGGCCTGTATCGGGAGAGTTTCGTGAATTTCCGTCTGTTATCCGCGCTGGCCGCGGTCCCCGTTCTCGTCGCTGCGGCGCCGACACCTGCCCATGCCCCCGGCGATCTTGGCCTGGTCCAGACGCATCTGCAAACGGTGCAGAGCATGACCGCGACCTTCACCCAGACTGACCGGGTCGGCAAGGTGGTGACCGGAGAACTGACCCTGAAGAAGCCGGGCAAAATCCGCTTCCAATATGAAAAGGGCGTGCCGATCCTGATCGTCGGCGACGGCAAGGCGCTGACCTTCATTGATTATTCGGTGAAGCAAGTGCAGCGCTGGCCGATCGGCAATTCGCCGCTGTCGATCCTGCTCAACCCCGAGCGCGACATGACGCGCTTCGCCAAGGTGGTCCCGGGCAATGACCCGCGAATCATCTCGGTCGAGGCGAACGACCCCAAGCATCCGGAATATGGCCGCATCACCCTGGTCTTTGTACGCAACGAGTCCGCGCCGGGCGAACTGATGCTGCAAGGCTGGGTCGCGCTCGACAGCCAGAATAATCGCACCACTATCCGGCTGACGAATCAGCGCTTCAACGCGACAATCAGCGACGGAGCGTTCCGCTGGAACGATCCACGGCGAATTTCCGGGCCGCGATAGGGTTTCATTCATATTGGCGACAGGTTTGCTTCAGTAATACGACCCTCGCGGATGTGGGGCAGTTCGGGATTTTCCCCCTGTTGCTCGAATAAGGTCCCCATCCTGCCTGCGTGACGAACGCTAGGTCGGCCCTCGCTCCATGCCCCCGGAGCGGGGGCCTTTCCTTATCCGGGACAATGCCTGGTCCAGCACCTTTCCCGTTTCGGCGCAGCGGACTGGCGCTATGATGACGGCATGGCTACATCGCCGGGATGACGGACACGCTCAAGATCGTTTCCTGGAACATCAACTCGGTGCGTTTCCGCATCGAGATCGTCGAACAGTTCCTGCGCGAAGCCACGCCCGATATCCTGTGCCTGCAGGAAACCAAGGTGATCGATGGAGATTTCCCCGCCGCGCCGTTCCGTGCGCTCGGCTACAACCATATCTTCCTTCACGGGCAGAAGATGCATCACGGTGTCGCGATCATCAGTCGCGTGCCACTGGTCGAGGATGATCGCTTCGACTGGCAGGCGAACAAGGAAGCGCGCCATATCGGGGTCCGCTTGCCCAACGGGTTGCGGGTCGAGAATGTCTATGTGCCCGCCGGTGGCGACGTGCCCGACCGCGAGGTGAACCCGAAATTCGGTCAGAAGCTCGATTTCGTCGAGCGCATGACGCGCTGGTCGGAGGAATTGCGCGTGCCCACCCTGCTGGTCGGCGATTTCAACATTGCGCCGCTGGAATGCGATGTATGGAGCCACAAGCAACTGCTCGACGTTGTCAGCCATACGCCGATCGAGGTCGCGGCACTCGACGGATTAAAGGCTTCGAATGACTGGGTCGATCTCGGGCGGCATTTCCATCCCAATCCAGCGCGATTGTTCACCTGGTGGAGCTATCGCGCCAAGGATTGGCTGGCATCGGACCGCGGGCGGCGGCTTGACCATATGTGGGCGACCACCGATGTCGCGAAGACCGCCATCAGCCATACGGTATTCGAGGATTGCCGCAGTTGGCTGAAACCGTCGGACCATGTGCCGATCATGACCGAGTTCGCTCTATGACGGGGGTAAGGCAAGAGACGGGCGATGCAGCCGCCGCCGCCCGTGCAATCGACGCTTTGCGGCGCGGATGGCCGATCGCCATTGCCGGGAGCGACGGGACACTGGCGCTGCTGCCGGTCGAGACCGCCGATCCGGTGCGGCTGGCGGCGTTCGATCGCGACGGAATCGCCCCGATCCTGCTGTCCGCTGGGCGCGCCGCGACGCTGAAGCTCGCCAATCAGGTCGACGCGGCAGTGCCCGATGCACCGGTACTGGTGGAGCGCGCGTCCTGGCTCGATTTCGCCACCGCGACCGCATTGGCCGATCCGCAATTCGACCTCAAGACGCCGATGAAGGGCCCGTTCCGCGCGATTCCGCTCAGCGCGCAAGCGGCTGGCACGGCAGCGCTGCGACTAGCCCGGATCAGCGGCATGCTGCCCGCCTTCTTCGTCATTCCCGGCGATCAGGTTGACCAGAACATCGCGCCAGCGACCTCCGTCGCCGATATCGATGCGCATGAGGATGCCATAAGGCTGACCATCGCGGCGCGGGCGAAGCTGCCGGTAGCGGGAGCGGAGCATGCCGAGATCGTCGCGTTCCGCACGCCCGAGTCGCCGGGCGAGCATATCGCGCTGCTGATCGGCACACCCAATGGTCAGCCGCCGCTGGTCCGGTTGCACAGCGAATGCCTGACCGGCGATGTGCTTGGCAGTCTCAAATGCGATTGCGGTCCCCAACTCGATGCGGCGATCGCGGCGATTGCCGCGAGCGGCTGGGGCATCTTGCTCTATCTGCGCCAGGAAGGGCGCGGCATTGGCCTGATCAACAAATTGCGCGCCTATGCCCTGCAGGATCAGGGTTTCGATACGGTCGACGCCAATACGCGGCTCGGCTTTGCGATCGACGCACGCGATTTTTCGGTCGCGGCGCGAATGCTGGCGCTGCTTGGACAGCGATCGGTACGATTGTTGACCAACAATCCGCAAAAGGTCGCACAGCTCGAAGCGGCGGGAATCAGCGTGATCGAGCGGGTGCCGCATTTCCTGCCGACCAACCCGCACAACGAACATTATCTGGCGACCAAGCGCGATCGCACCGGGCACCAGCTTTAGGCGAGCAGGTCCGTCACATCGTCGAAGGTCGCGGCGATGTCGCGCACGCCGAGCGCTCTGAGCCGGTCGCCATGGTCCGGCGCGCAGTGACTACCACCGACAAAGCCAATGACATGCGCGCCCGACTCCACCGCGCCGGTGGCGCCGACCGGCGAATCCTCGATGATCACGCAGCGCGCGATTTCGACGCCGAGCGCATGCGCCGCGTAAAGATAGAGGTCGGGTGCCGGCTTGCCGTGCGCGACATGTTCACGGCCACTGAAAATCATCGGCTCGAAGCGGTGGCGCAGTCCGATATGGTCGAGATGACGCCTGATCCAGCGGCACGAACTCGACGAAGCGATGGCGATCGGCAAGTCGGGGGACAGGCTTTGAACAAAGCCGATCGCGCCGGCGACCGCATCGATGCCTTCGACCATCACGCGCTCATCTTCGGCCTTGCGCTCGGCATGGAAATCGTCGGGCAGGACACGACCGATCCAGCGTTCGACCGCCGCAATGAAATCGCCACCCGACAGGCCCATGAAATTGGCCATCGATTCTTCGGTGGTGGTGGGATGGCCGATACCGGTCAGATAGCGGGCGATTTGGCGGTTGCCGACCAGTTCGCTCTCGATCAGCACGCCGTCGAAGTCGAAAATGATGGCGTCGAACCTCATGCTCGCGCACCAAATAGGGCGGTGCCCACGCGAACATGTGTCGCGCCGATCGTCACCGCGGTTTCGAAATCGCCCGACATGCCCATGCTCAGCCCGGCCAGGCCATGGTCGCGCGCGATCTTCGCCAATAGCGCGAAATAGGGCGCGGCATCGACCATCGCCGGGGGGATCGCCATCAAGCCAGCAATGGGCAGGCCGGCTACACGTGCTTCGGCGAGCAAGGCGGCGAGGCCGTCGATCGCGCAGCCGCCCTTCTGCCCTTCGTCGCCGATATTGACCTGGATGAAACAGGTCGGTCGCCGCCCGGTCTTGTCCATCGCCCGGGCAAGCGCCGCGACCAGCGAGGACCGGTCGACCGAGTGGATCCCGTCGAACAGGGCAACCGCTTCTTCCGCCTTGTTCGATTGAAGTTGGCCGATCAGGTGAAGGACCGTGTCGGGATAATCCTCACGCAAGGCCGGCCATTTGGTCTCCGCCTCCTGTACCCTGTTTTCACCGAAATCACGCTGGCCTGCCGCAAGCAGCGGCAGGATTGCCTCGGCGGTTTGTGTTTTGGACACGGCGATCAGCGTCACATCGCCCGACCGGCGCTTCGCCAGGTCGGCAGCGCGAGCGATCGACTCATTGATGATGGCGAGACGGGTTGCGGGATCGTGCGAAGACATCGGCGCTGCTATAAGGAGCGCTGTGCCCGCTCGCCACCCCGACGTCTCGATTCCGTTGCCCGCCCGATGGCTGATGACCGACGAGCGCCTGGGCGACACATTATGGCGAGCGCTGGAGGCCCTGCCGCGAGGTTCGGGAGTGGTATTTCGCCATTTCGATACGGCCCTTCCGATGCGGCGCGTGCTGTTCGATCGCCTGTTGCGGCTCGCCCGACGCAAGGGCCTGATTCTGATCCGGGCGGGGGCGGAGCGGATGATCGGCGAAATGGGTATTCATGGACCAGGCCGGCTGCCGGTCGGCGGGATCAGGACCTGGTCGGCGCATTCGCGACGCGAGGCAATTGCCGGCAAGCGCGCAGGTGCGGATCTGATCTTCGTTTCGCCGATCTTCCCGACGCGTACTCATCCCGGTGCGGCGTCATTGGGGCCGGTGCGCGCCGCGCTCATGACAAAAGGTCTCGGCACGAAGTGTATCGCGCTTGGCGGCATGAACCCGTCGCGCGGCCGTCGATCGGCTCGACTAGGCTTTTACGGCTGGGCGGCGATAGATGCGTGGCAGCAGCCGACGCGTAAAAATCAGAAGCGGAACGCGGTTCCGATATAGACAGCCTGGCTGTCGCGGCGTTCGTCGGCAACACGCGGCAGTCGCTCTGCCTCCGACTTGTAACGTACGCCCGCAGTCACATCGAGGTTGCGGGTCAGCGAATAGGAACCGCCGACATCGAGCGCATAAGCCGGCGCATCCTCGACCAGCTTGGGCGAATTCGCGAGCGGACGATCAGCGACCGCCTTCACTCGACCGCTGAATCTGCGGCCAGTATAGCTGATACCGAGATCGACGCTTTCGCGGCTGCCAGGCAGCGCGGCGAGGTCGACCCGGGCGACCTCGCCCGACAGCGCAAAACGCTTCCAGCCGACCGAGACACCGAGATTATAAGCGATCGGCGCGAGGCTGACCGATGGCTGGATTGGCGTGATCGCTGCCCGTTCCGCGTCGAGCGCACTGCGCGTCGAGCGCGCGCGAACCGCCACCGTCACTGCGCGGCTGATGTTGCGGCGTGATTCGGATGGTGTGAAGCGGAAGCTGGTGGCATCGAGACCGCTGCGTGCGAGCACAGCCGCAAGCCGCGGATCGGCCGAGGCCGGGGTGAAAGATCCGATACCGCGCATGGCGATCGGACGCTTTTCCGCGCGATTCGGGGCCTCGGGCGCTCCGAGTGCGGGCGCGACAGCGAAGCCGGCGGCGACCAGCGCCCCCAAAGCAACCCCGACAATCGTGCGACCAGCGACCACGTGCACCCTCATTTCCGGCGCGACTCCACACCGAATTCATAACGCGCCTAACATGATTCTGGCGCTAGTCACTACTGCCCGGAGTCGCTTTCTGTACAACTGTTGCAATCCGCCCACAGGCAACGATCCCTGCCCCGGTTTCCAGCCTGCTTTCCGGCCCCCTTTTCGCCTGTGCTTGCGGCGGGCGTGAGACCATCTATAGATGCACGCTCATGTTCAAATTACGCCCAGGAAACCGCCAATGATCCGCCGTCCGGCCCCCGCGCTTCTGGCTTTGCTCGCCCTGACTCCCGCTCTTGCGCTGGGTGCGTGCGGCCATGGCAAGGATCGCCCCCAGGCCGATCTCGCCGCGTCGAAGATCACCACCATCGGTGTAAACAGCTATTTGTGGCGCGCAACGCTCGACACGCTGAGCTTTATGCCGCTGCTGCAAACCGATTCGAACGGCGGCGTGATCGTCACCGACTGGTACATCAATCCCTCGGCGCCGACCGAGCGGGTCAAGGTGACGGTGACCATTCTCGATCAGGACCTGCGTGCCGACGCACTGCGCGTCGCGGCGCTGCGCGAAGTCAACCAGAACGGCCAATGGATTGCCGCCCCGGTCAAGGCCGCGACGGTCCAGAAGCTGGAAGACGCCATTCTGACGCGCGCCCGCGATCTGCGTCGCGCGTCGCTCACTGGATAAAAGGTACCCAATCCAATGGCCTCGCGCTTCAATGCGCTGAAGGCGGACGCGGCGTGGCAGGCGGTGTGGGAAGAACGCCGCACCTTCGCCGCGCGCGACGATTCAGCGAAGCCCCGTTCCTATGTGCTCGAGATGTTTCCGTACCCATCGGGCCGGATCCATATGGGCCATGTCCGCAACTATACGATGGGCGACGTCCTTGCGCGTTATCGCCGGATGATCGGACATGAAGTGCTCCATCCGATGGGGTGGGACGCTTTCGGCATGCCGGCCGAGAATGCCGCGATGGAAAAAGGCGTCCATCCTGGCGGCTGGACCCGCGCCAATATCGCAACGATGAAGGCGCAGCTGAAGCGGCTCGGTTTCGCGCTCGACTGGACACGTGAACTGGCGACCTGCGAACCCGATTATTACGGGCACGAGCAGGCATTGTTCCTCGACCTGTTCGCGCACGGCCTGGTCTATCGCAAGGAATCGGCGGTCAACTGGGACCCGGTCGACATGACCGTGCTGGCCAATGAACAAGTCATCGACGGACGCGGCTGGCGTTCGGGCGCGTTGGTCGAACGGCGCAAGCTGAGCCAGTGGTTCCTCAAGATCACCGATTTCGCTGATGAGTTGATTGACGGCCTCGGCGCGCTCGAACATTGGCCCGACAAGGTCAAGCTGATGCAGGAGAACTGGATCGGCCGCAGCCAGGGGCTGACTTTCAACTTCGCGCTCGGCGACGGGGGAAAGGTCGAGGTGTTCACCACCCGGCCCGATACCATTTTCGGCGCAAGCTTCGTCGCGGTCGCGGCGGACCATCCGATCGCGCGCGCGGTTGCCGAGGCGAATCCGGCGGCGGCCGAGTTCATCGCGCTGTGCAAGCGCGGCGGGACCACCGCGGCGGAGCTGGAGACACAGGAGAAGCTCGGCTTCGACACCGGACTGCGTGCGACACATCCCTTTGATTCGACTTGGCAATTGCCGGTCTATATCGCCAATTTCGTGCTCATGGACTATGGTTCAGGTGCAGTGTTCGGCGTGCCGGCGCACGACCAGCGCGATCTGGATTTCGCGCGCAAATATGCCCTGCCCGTGCACCGTGTCGTGTCCGATGGCGAAATCGAGAATCCCGTCTTTACGGGCAATGACGCCTATACCGGACCCGGTACGCTGGTGAATTCGCATTTCCTCGACGGGATGGATGTCGAGGATGCCAAGCGCACCGTGATCCGCCGCGCCGAAGATGACGGATGGGGCAAGGGCTCGACTGTATTCCGGCTGCGCGACTGGGGCGTATCGCGCCAGCGCTACTGGGGCACGCCGATCCCGATCATCCATTGCGACGCGTGCGGCGCGGTGCCGGTGCCGCGCGAGCAATTGCCGGTGGTGCTGCCTGAGGATGTCAGTTTCGACATTCCCGGTAACCCGCTCGACCGCCATCCGACCTGGAAGCATGTCGATTGCCCGAACTGTGGCGGCGTGGCGCGGCGTGAGACCGATACGCTCGACACGTTCGTCGATTCGTCCTGGTATTTCATCCGCTTCGCCAGCCAGCCCAAGGACAAGCCGTTCGACCGTGAGGTGGCCGAGAAATGGCTGCCGGTGGGCCAGTATATTGGTGGGGTCGAGCATGCGATCCTGCACTTGCTCTATGCACGCTTCTGGACGCGCGCTCTGAAACATATCGGACAGCTCGATGTGACCGAGCCTTTCGCCGGGCTGTTCACTCAGGGCATGGTGACGCACGAAACCTATAGCCGAATCGTGCAGGAGACGGGCACCGACGGCATCGACATCATCAGCAAACCGCTCTGGCTGTCGCCCGATGATATCGAGCGGCGCGACAATGGCGTGTTCGAGATCACTACCGGCGAAGCCGTCACGGTCGGCCGGGTCGAGAAGATGTCCAAGTCGAAGAAGAATACGGTCGATCCCGAGCCGATCGTCGACCAGTATGGCGCGGACGCGGTGCGCTGGTTCATGCTCTCCGACTCGCCGCCGGAACGCGACCTGCCATGGAGCGAGGCCGGAATCGAGGGCTCGTGGCGCTTTACGCAGCGCCTGTGGCGGCTGTTCGATGGCCTTGAAGCGGCCGAAGGCAGCGATGTCGCGATCGACCGCAAGCTGCATCAGACGATCGCCGGCATCGCGATCGATATCGAAGCGCTCGCCTTCAACAAGGCAGTCGCCAAGCTGTACGAACTGGTCAACGCGATCGAGCGCGCCGGCCCATCCGCCTCGCGTGCGAACGCGATTCGCACGCTGATGCGCCTCGTCGCGCCAATGGCGCCGCATCTGGCCGAGGAAGCCTGGGCCGCGTCCGGTGAAGAAGGCCTGATCGCCGATGCGGCCTGGCCCAAAGTCGATCCGGCGTTACTGGTCGAGGACGAAGTGACGATCGCGGTGCAGGTCAATGGCAAGCTGCGCGATGCTTTGACCATGCCCAAGGGCAGTCCACGCGAAACGGTCGAACCGATCGCACTCACCAATGCGAACGTCCAGCGCATCCTGGAGGGCCAGACGCCGAAAAAGATCATCTATGTGCCCGATCGTCTGATAAACATCGTCGCATGAAGCGCATCGCCAGCCTTGCCGCCCCGCTCGCTCTCGCAGCCCTCGCTCTGTCGGGCTGTAGCCTGAAGCCGCTTTATGTGGGTGGCGGCTCGGGCGCGGTCGCAACGACGCTGACCCGAATTCAGGTTGCGCCGATCGAGGGCAAAGCCGGCTGGCTGATGGGGAACGCACTCAATGACCGGTTTGCGGCCGGTGGTGCCACACCGCTTTATCGGCTTGAAGTCAGGCTCGACGACAAGATCACTGGGCTCGGCGTGCGGCGTGACAACAGCGTCGCACGAGAGCAACGGAGACTGCGGGCACGCTATCAGTTGATCGACCTCGCTAAAGGCACGGTGCTGCTTGATGCCACGGCGGGATCGGACGCCGGCATTGACGTGGTCGGATCTGAGTATGCGACGATCGCGGCGGAGAATACCGCACTCGAGCGACTGTCGGACATCGTCGCCGAACAGATCGTCTCACGCGTCGCGCTCTACGCCCAACGGACGCAAGCCTCGAAAGCGCCATGACGGCCCCGATGGTGATGGGGCGATGAAGGCGAACGCCAATCAACTGCGCGGGGCGATCGACGCCGCCAATCCCGACATCCGCCTTTACCTCCTTCATGGGCCAGACGAAGCTGGCGCGCAGGAATGGGCGGTGCGGCTGGCGCGCACAATGGGGCCGGAGGCCGAGCGCGTCGATCTCGAACCTTCAACGCTGAAATCCAATCCCGGCCGGTTGGCCGATGAAGCCGCATCGCTGTCACTATTCGGCGGCGCGCGGCATATTCGCATTACGGGTGCGGGCGAAGAATGTGTGGAAGCTGCTACCTTGCTGCTCGACGGTGAGCGAGCCGGGAATCCGGTGGTCGCGATCGCCCCGTCACTCAAATCCTCCGCCAGGCTGGTCAAGCTCGCCCTCGCCTCGCCGCGTGCGATGGCCTTTGCCTGTTATGTGCCCGAGGGCGCCGATGCCGAGAAGCTGGCGGTGACGATCGCGCGCGAACAGGGTTTGCGCACCACGGGCGACACGGCGATGCGATTGGCAACCGCGAGTGGCGGTGACCGATCGGTGATGACGCGCGAATTGGAGAAGATTGCGCTCTATCTTGATGCAGCGCCCGATAGGCCGCGCGAAATCGACGATGCAGCGCTCGATGCAATCGGTGCTGATCTGGGCGATGCCGAGATGAGTCGGGCAATCGATGCAGCGATTGACGGTCAGCCGGATATCCTCGGAACCGAGCTGGCGCGACTGGACGAGGCCGGCGTTTCGCCGATCCCGATACTCCGTCAGCTCGCTCGCCGGCTAATGACGCTGGCCGACCTGCGCGCACAGATCGACGCAGGCGCAGGCGTCGCCCAAGTGTCGGAAGGCGTGTTCTTTCGGGAGAAAGCAATTACCGCACGCGCCTTGCGACATTGGCGGAGCGACCGGATCACCGTCGCGATCGACCGCATTCGCCAGGCTGAACGCGGCATGATGGGATCAGCGAGCGCCGGCAATGTCCTCGCACAATCGGCCATCCTTGCCGTCGCACGGATGGCCGCACGGCAACGCTGAGCCGAATCCACTCTACCCGCCGATCTTTTCAGATCCGCTCCCCGCTCGCCTTTTAAATCCGCTCCCCGCTCAGGCGCTGGCAAATCATGTCGAGCTGGTCGAGCGTCGCATAGCTCAGCGTCAGGGTGCCGCCCTTGGGACCATGCGCGATGCGCACCGACAAGCCGAGCAAATCACCCAGCTGATGCTCAAGCGCAGCAAGATCGGCGTCGCGACCACCATCCCCTCCGCGCCGCACACGTTGTGCATCGGGCTTCGCGGCACGCGCCAGCCGCTCGGTTTCACGTACTGAAAGACCCTTGGCAACCACCTGATCGGCAAGGCTTTCTACATCCGCCGCACCGATCAGCGCACGGGCATGGCCCATCGTCAAATCGCCAGTGACAACGCGCTCCTGTACTGGCTGCGGCAAATCGAGCAAGCGCAGCAGATTGGCGATGTGACTGCGCGATTTATGGACCAGCTTGCCTAGCGCATCCTGGGTATGACCGAAATCATCGATCAGCCGATGATAGGCTTCTGCCTCTTCGATCGCATTCAGATCCTGGCGCTGAATATTTTCGACAAGCGCGACCTCCAGAGTCTCCGCATCGTCAAAATCTCTAACGATTACTGGTACTTCATGGAGCCTGGCGCGCTGGGCCGCCCGCCAACGGCGCTCGCCGGCGACAATTTGATAGCCCTTACCATGCGGCCGCACGACAATCGGCTGGATCAGCCCGCGTGCCGCAATCGACGTGGCCAGTTCCTCGAGCGCCGATTCCTCGAAATGCCGCCGCGGCTGCCCGGGATGCGGGCTGAGGGATCCGACCGGCAAAGTGCGGATCCCAGTGGACTTTACACTGCCTTCGGCAACCGGTTCTTCGCGTGCCACGTCGCCGAGCAGCGCATTGAGGCCACGACCAAGACCAGAGCGAGGTTTGATTCGGCCAAGGGCTCCTGGTTCCTGATCTGTCATGCGGCCCTGCTGGCTGAGGCTGGTTTGGGAAGACGGGCGATCAGTTCGCGGGCCAATGCAATATAGGCCTCCGACCCCGAGCAACGATAATCATAGATCAGCGCCGGAACACCATGGCTCGGCGCTTCAGACAAACGGACATTGCGCGGAATGACGGTTTCGAAGACGACACGGCCGAGCACCGCGCGAACATCGGCGGAGACCTGATCGGTGAGCCGGTTGCGGCGGTCATACATGGTCAGCGCGACGCCGAGTATGGTCAGCCCGGGATTGAAGCGTTCGCGTATGCGTTCGACCGTTCCGAGCAACTGACTGAGCCCCTCCAGCGCAAAGAACTCACACTGCAGCGGCACGAGTAGCGAATTGGCTGCAACCATTGCATTGAGTGTCAGCAAACCGAGCGATGGCGGGCAATCGATCAGCACGACATCCCAACGGCTTTCGCATCGGCCAAGCGCGCGGCTCAACCGATGCGTGCGCTCCTCATAATCGACCAGCTCAATCTCCGCACCTGACAGATCGGCGGTCGCGGGTACGATATCCAGCATCGGCACGCAGGTCGGCATCGCTGCTTCGGTAAGCGACATTTCGCCAAGCAAGATGTCGTAAGTCGACTTATCACGATCGGCGCGATTGATGCCGAGACCCGTTGATGCATTACCCTGTGGGTCGAGATCGATGATCAGGACACGCATTCCGGTCGCGGCCAACGCGGTACCAAGATTGATCGCGGTGGTCGTCTTGCCGACCCCACCTTTTTGATTGGCAACAGCAATGACATTCATCGACGAGACACCTTGCTGGCGATTACGATGAGCGAGTTAGGATCGGTAACGCTGTGTTCCACGTGAAACATACCATGCCATGCTTGCCGCGCTTGCGCCACCTCTTCACGCGCACGAAGCCCTTTTGGCAACAGCCAGCGGGTCTCGATGCTCGCAACATGGGCAGCGGACGTCAACAAAACATCAACCGGCGCCACGGCGCGCGCAGAAATAATTGCGGCAGACACATTCGCTGCTTCAACTTTTGCCGCGATGACGGTGACGCTGTGTGAAATGCCAAGGACACCAGCCATCACAGTAAGGAAATCAGCCCTCCGCCGGCGCGGTTCAACCAATATGGTCGGGCGGTCGCGCAACAGCGCAACGACCATGCCGGGGAAACCCGCACCAGTTCCGATATCAAGCCAACTCCCTTCGATTCCGTCCGCAAACTGCAAGAGCTGAGCGGAATCGACGATATGCCGAACCCATAGGGAATCGAGCGTCGAGGCAGAGACCAGATTCTGATGTGTCGCTTCCGCCCGAACAAGTGCGGCGAGATGCGCCAGGCGCGAATGGCCTTGGTTGCCAAAGCGATCGACGATCCATTGCTGTCCCTCCTCCTCGGTCATGCTGCGCGGCGGCGTACATGAAGAAGAATGGCAGTCAGAGCGGCTGGCGTGATGCCCCTGATCCTTCCCGCAGCGCCGAGGGATGTCGGTGCCGCCGCTATCAGGCGCTCAACCATTTCATGCGACAAGCCCGGTATCGCAGCAAAATCCAGATCAGCAGGAAGAGCCACCGCATCATTGCCGCGCAGCCGTGCGACATCATCTGCTTGTCGGGCGATATAGGGCGCATAGCGCGCATCCTCGACCGCCTCGGCGATCAATACAGGATCGTGCTGGCCGATCAGATCAGGCGCAACATGGACAATGTCGATCCCCGCCAATCGCAGCCAGTCGGCCCCCGGGCGCGAAGGCCCTTCGACACTCATACCGCCACGCTGAACAATATCCGCTGCCGAAACGCGTCGATCGAGCGCGGTGGCAATCTGGGCCAAAGCTTCACGGCGCATGGCCAGCCGGCCACGGCGTTCGTGCCCCAATGCGCCTACAGCCTCGGCAATGCCACCAAGCCGGGTCTCGGCATTATCGGCACGCAAGCGCAGACGATATTCCGCCCGTGCCGTCAGCATGCGATAAGGTTCGGTGATCCCCTGTAACACCAAGTCATCGATCATCACGCCCAGATAGCTGCTCGACCGGTCGAGAATGATCGACGCCGTGCCCAGCGCGCGCGCAGCGGCATTCAGTCCGGCGATCAACCCCTGCCCTGCCGCCTCTTCATAGCCCGTCGTGCCGTTGATCTGGCCGGCACAGAATAAGCCCGGAATGGCTCTCACCTCCAGCGTCGGCGCAAGCGCGCGCGGATCGATATGGTCATATTCGACCGCATAGCCCGGCACCATGATCGCCGCTTTCTCCAACCCAGGGATCGACGCGATCATTGCCTCCTGAACGTCGGTCGGCAGTGATGTGGAGATTCCGTTTGGATAGATCGCCAGATCATCCAGGCCTTCGGGTTCAAGAAAGATCTGATGCCCATCCCGGTCACCAAAGCGATGAATCTTGTCTTCGATCGACGGGCAATATCGCGGCCCCGCCCCGCCGATCGCACCGCCAAACAAGGGCGATCGGTCGAGCGAGGCGCGGATGATGTCATGCGTCCGGGCAGTCGTCCGGGTAATCGCGCAGAAAAGCTGCGGCAAGGGTCGACCCTGCGACAATGGCGACATGGTCCATAGCTCGGTATCGCTGGGCTGCTCCGCCAGGGCCGACCAATCGATGGTGCGGCCATCAAGTCGCGGCGGCGTCCCGGTCTTCAGTCGCGCCATAGGCAGTTTTGCGTCGCGTAGCTGCACCGCGAGCCGGGTCGCAGCGGCCTCGCCTACCCGGCCGCCGGCAAGACGCTCCTCGCCGCGGAACATCCGCCCGCCGAGAAAGGTACCGGTCGCGAGAATCACTGACCGCGCCACCAGGGTCCGGCCATCGGCCAGGACAATGCCATTCACCGCGCTTGATGGATCAAATGACAGCGCAGCCGCCTCGCCTTCAACGATGGTTAAACCATCCTGCTCGTCCAGCATCTGCTGAATCGCGCTTGCATAAAGACGCCGATCCGCCTGTACCCGCGGCCCCTGTACTGCGCTGCCCTTGCTGCGATTGAGCATGCGATAATGGATACCAGCGGCATCCGTCGCGCGCGCGATCAGTCCACCAAAGGCATCGACCTCACGCACGAGATGACCTTTGCCGAGACCCCCGATTGCCGGATTGCATGACATCGCCCCGATCTTGCTCGGATCGAAACTGACCAGCGCGGTACGCGCGCCACAGCGCGCTGCTGCGGCGGCCGCTTCCGTGCCAGCATGGCCTCCGCCGATAACGATGACGTCGAACTCGATCATGACTGTGCGCTAGGTCGCCGCGCGCGCGCTGTCAAAACTGTTTCCCCAACTGTTCCACGTGGAACGTCATTTGCCGATGCAGAACTTGCGGAACAGATTGTCGAGCATGGCTTCAGTGTCGCTATGTCCGGTTATCCGGTCGAGTGCGGCCAGGCCCAACCTGAAATGCTCGGCAACGATCAGCAGATCCGATGCCTGCGACGCCTCCTTCAACAGCGCTCCACATTCCCCCGCGAGTGAGCGTTGGCGTCTATTCAGCACCACATCGTCCAATCGCGGTAGCAATGACAGAGCCCGCGCTTCGATCAACTGCCATAGCTCAGGGATTCCCGCCCCCGTTGCCGCCGACACGGCGATCATTCGCCCTTCGGGCAAAGTCTCGCGACCCAGCCGATCCGCGCGTGCATGGATCCAGAGACCGTTCGCGACGGTCGGCAATTCATCGCCCAACCATAGAACGATATCCGCCGTCGCCATCGCCGCCTCCGCACGCTCGATGCCAATTGCTTCGATCGGATCCGATGTCGCACCGGCCAGTCCGGCGGTGTCAGTCAGCAGATAAGCGACACCTTCATGGCTGACTGGCACTTCGATCCGATCACGGGTTGTGCCCGCGATCGGCGACACGATCGCCACGTCGCGATCGACCAGCGCATTGATCAGCGTCGACTTGCCACTATTGGGCGGCCCCGCCAGCACGACGCGAATACCGTCACGCAACCGCTCGACCGGTGGGGCGGCGACAATGACAGCAATATCCTCAGCCAACGCCCGCGCCGCACCCGCGATATGCGCAGCTTCTTCCGGCTCGACATCATCTTCATCGGCAAAGTCGAGCTGCGCCTCGACCCGCGCTGCCAGTCCAAGCAGGCGCGCCGACCATGTTTCGATCCGGCGGCGTACGCCCCCTTCAGCTGCCGTCATCGCTGCGCGGCGCTGGGTCTCCGTCTCGGCAGTGAGGAGGTCGCCCAACCCTTCCGCTTCGGTCAGATCTATCCGTCCCGCCATCAGTGCCCGGCGCGTGAACTCTCCGGGCTCGGCCCGGCGCAACCCAGCCCTGTCGTCGAGCGCGCGTTCGACTGCGGCGACGACCGCGCGTCCACCATGGAGGTGAAGCTCAGCCACATCCTCTCCGGTTGCGCTCGCGGGTCCGGGAAAGGTGAGCAACAGCGCGTGGTCGAGCAGGTCGCCATCGGCACCGCGCAGTTTGCGCAGCGTGGCGACCCGCGGCGGTGGCAAAACTCCGGCAAGTGCCTGCATTGCCGCGAACGCTCCTGGTCCGCTGATCCGCAGCACCGCGATCGCGGCGGGGGGCGCGCCGCTCGATACCGCGAAGATCGTCTCCATAAGCTCAGTCGCTGGACTTGTTCGAGGCGTCGAACATCTTGCGCCAGAAGTTCATGCCGACATCGCCCATCGGCGCCCAGCTCTTCATCACATTTTCGAGCATGTCGGGTGCGACCACCCCGTCCATCGAATCCTTGAGCATCGCGATGTATTTTTCGTGGACCGGCGTGAAATCCGGCAAGCCCATGACGCGGCGCGCCTCCTCGGGGGTGCATTCCACCTCAACATTGATCTTCATCGCGTCATCTCCGCTTGAGCGCACATCGCGCGCCCGGCATAACCCTGCCCATGTATGCGCGCGACTTTGCCCTGATCGCAACGCCCATCGGTATGGTGCGCGTTTCGGGCTCGGATACCAGCGTCGATTCGATCTCGATCGAAGCGGGCACGCTGGATCCGATCGCCGGAAAGGCCCTCGCTGTAATCGCCGCAGCGAACCAACTCAGCGACTGGTTTTCCGGAAGGTTGACCCGTTTCACTCTTCCCCTCACCCCGGCGGCGACCTTGCGGGGCAATGCACTGCGTCACGCCATAGTCGAGATCCCGTTCGGTGACACGATGAGCTATGGCGGCTTATCGCGGTCGATTGGATCGAGTGCCCGCGCGATCGGCCAGGCCTGCGCACGCAATCCCTTTCCGATCGTCGTGCCCTGCCATCGCGTGCTCAATGTCGATGGCGGGCTCGGCGCTTATTCGGCGGGTGATGGACCCGGCACCAAACAATGGCTGCTCGATCATGAGCGCCGCTACGCAGGAAAGACGCTGTTATGACCCGGACGATCAGCATCGAAACACTCGACCATGACGGCAACTTCACGGCTTATGTGGCCGAGCCGGCGGGCAAGGCCCGCGCCGCGATCGTGGTCATTCAGGAAATCTTTGGCGTGAATGCCGGCATTCGCCGCAAATGCGACCGGCTGGCCGAAGACGGCTACCTCGCTATCGCGCCGGACTTGTTCTGGCGGCTCGAGCCGGGCATCGAACTCGATCCCGACATCAAGCCGGAATTCGACCGCGCCTTGCAACTGATGGGTCAGTTCGATCAACAGATCAGCGTCGCGGATATCGAAGCGACGATCCGCGGGGCACGAACCCTGGTCGATGGCGGCAAGGTTGGTGCGGTGGGATACTGCCTGGGCGGCCGCCTCGCCTTTATGACCGCGACGCGTACCGATGTGGATGCCAGCATCGGCTATTATGGCGTGGGCATTGATGGGCTGCTGAGCGAGAAGCATGCGATCGCCCATCCGATACTGTTGCACATCCCACAGGAGGATCACTTCGTCGACAAGGCGGCCCAGACGCGGATGCACCAGGGTCTCGACGATCATCCCAAGGTTACGCTGTACGATTATCCCGGCGAGGATCATGGTTTCGCGACTGAAGTGGGCGCCAGGCGCTCGGCCACAGCCGCCGACCTGGCCGACAGCCGCAGCGCCGCGTTCTTCGCCGAACATCTCGGCTAGATTCGTTACTGGAAGAGCCGCGAGAATATCGCGGCTCTTCGGTGTCTTACCCGGTGACCGCACTGATGAACGGCTGCATGTCGTGCCAGCCCTCGAAGATCATCTTGCCCGCGACATACAGGATGATGACCAGGCCGACCCAGGCAATCCAGCGATAGCGCTCGATATATTTGGCAATCACATTGGCGGCGATGCCCATCAGCGCGACTGACAGGATCAGACCGATCACCATGATTCCGGGATGAGCGCGCGCCGCGCCGGCCACGGCCAAGACATTGTCGAGGCTCATCGATACATCGGCAACCGCAACTGCCCAGGCCGCTGCGACAAAGCTCTTCGCCGGTCTGATGCCGCTCTGTTCGTCGCCATCGACCTCGGGAGAACCGCCGGCCGCACCATGCGGGCGAAGTTCGCGGTACATTTTCCACGCAACCCAAAGCAGCAACAGGCCGCCGCCCAGCACCAGACCGTAATGCTTGAAACTCTCCAGACCATAAAGCACGGCGACCGCGAACACGATGCGCAGCAGCAATGCGGCGAGAATGCCGATCGCGATCACCTTCTTGCGCTGTTCGGCGGGCAATCCCGCAGCGAGCGCGCCGACGATGATCGCATTGTCCCCGGCAAGCGCAACATCGAGCAGGACGACAGTCGCAAATGCGGTCATAGCCGAGGCCGTACCGATGTTCGCGAAATCGCTGACGATGTGATTCCACAACCAGCTCAGCGACATGGGTTCGACCGTGGGGGCAGCGGCGGACAATAGGGCGATGACGCTCAAGGGATCGACTCCGCAAATGGATCTTGGGCTAACAAATCTTGGGCGAAATAGGTGATGGTCGGCATCGGCTTATAGAAGCCGTGAAGCAAAGCGCGCCACTGCACATATCGATCCGATGTGCGGAAACCATCGCGGTGCGCGGCGATATCGGTCCAGGCCACAATCAGCAGATATAGACCAGGCTGCTCCGCCGCCGGGCGCACCTCGATCGAGATGAACCCCGGCGACGCCGCAATCAGCGGGCGCGCCGCCCGGATTGCTTCTTCGAACGCCGCGTCCTGCCCCGGTCTGACCTGCAGCAACGCGTGTTCGACAACCATCCTACTGATTCATCGAATCGAAGAAATCTTCGTTGGTCTTGGAATTCTTCATCTTGTCGAGCAGGAATTCCATCGCGTCGATGGTGCCCATCTGCATCAGGATACGGCGCAACACCCACATCTTGGACAGCTTGCCCTGATCGACCAGCAATTCTTCCTTGCGGGTGCCGGACTTGCCGACATCCAGGGCCGGGAAAATGCGCTTGTCGGCAACCTTGCGGTCGAGCACGATTTCCGAGTTACCGGTGCCCTTGAATTCTTCGAAGATCACCTCGTCCATGCGGCTGCCGGTATCGATCAGCGCGGTAGCGATGATCGAGAGCGAGCCACCCTCCTCGATGTTACGCGCAGCACCGAAGAAGCGCTTCGGGCGCTGCAGGGCGTTTGCGTCGACACCGCCTGTCAGCACCTTGCCCGATGACGGGACGACAGTGTTGTAGGCGCGGCCGAGACGCGTGATCGAATCGAGCAGGATCACGACATCCTTTTTGTGCTCGACCAGGCGCTTGGCCTTTTCGATAACCATTTCAGCAACTTGTACGTGACGCTGCGCCGGTTCATCGAAGGTCGAGGAGATGACCTCGCCCTTCACCGAACGTTGCATATCAGTCACTTCTTCCGGCCGTTCGTCGATCAGCAGGACGATCAGGAACACCTCGGGATGATTGTCGGTGATCGCCTTGGCCATGTTCTGGAGCAGGACGGTCTTGCCGACCCGCGGCGGCGCGACGATCAGGGCGCGCTGACCCTTGCCCTGTGGGCTGACGATGTCGATGACTCGCGCCGACTTGTCCTTGATCGTCGGATCCTGCGGATCGAGCGTCAGCTTCTCATCGGGATAAAGCGGGGTGAGGTTGTCGAAATTGACGCGGTGACGGACCGCATCGGGATCGTCGAAATTGACCGCGGTCAGCTTGACCAGTGCAAAATAGCGCTCGCCGTCCTTGGGGCCGCGGATTTCGCCTTCGACCGTATCCCCGGTGCGCAGGCCGAACTTACGAACCTGATTGGGCGAGATATAGATATCGTCGGGACCGGCGAGATAATTCGCCTCGGGCGAGCGCAGGAAACCGAAACCGTCGGGCAGCACTTCGATCGTGCCAAGGCCCATAATCTGTTCGCCATTTTCGGCCTGGACCTTGAGGATCGCGAACATCAGATCCTGCTTGCGTAGGGTCGATGCCCCCTCGATGCCAAGCTCCTCGGCCATTTCGACCAGTTCGGCGGGTTTCTTGTTCTTCAGGTCTTTGAGATGCATTTGGGGCGTCCGGCGTCACGGGGCTGGTCGGGGAGCGTCAGTCTGCAAAGGATATGCGACGATGCTGGAGGAAGGACCAGCACGGCAGGAACGCGCACTGGCTAACAGCGGAACTAGGTGCGCACCCCGCTCAAGTCAAGTCGTTCAGAAGGGACGAACGATAACCAGTACGACGATCAGCGTGACCAGAATCGCCGGCAATTCATTGAGCATGCGCAATTGCCTGCCAGTGAAAGTCGGCTTGCCCGCGGCAAGCTTCTTCGCATAGCCGACTGCCCAGCCATGATAACCGCTGAGCACAACCACCAGGAAGAGCTTGGCATGGAGCCAACCAAGCCCCGGCGTCCCCGAAAACAAACCGAGATTGGCCGCCAGCGTCAATCCAAGCACCCACACCAGGATCATCGATGGGCTCAGGATCATCTTGCGCAGCTTGGCCTCACGCTCGATCCAGCTCTGCACTTCCGCCGAGTCCGCGCCCATCCTTTCCAGGGCCTCCTGATGATAGACGAGATAGCGCGGCAGCATGAACATGCCCGCCATCCAGAAGATCACGAAGATGATGTGCGCCGCCTTGACCCAAGGGTAGGCGCTGCCGAGCATATCGATCATCACGGTCTCCGAACGAAAGCGAGCAGCTGCTCGACATGAGCGATCGGCGTATCCTGCAGGATGCCATGGCCGAGGTTGAAGATATGCGGCCGATCGGCAAAGGCTTCAAGAATGCGCGCCGCCGCCGCATCCTGGGCAGCACCGCCGGCAATCAGCACCAGCGGATCGAGATTGCCCTGCACCGGCAAAGCCCGCGGCAGTGATGCCGCTGCCCAGAATGGATCGACGGTTTCATCAAGCCCAAGCGCATCGACACCGGTCTCCCGGGCATAGGCAGGGAGTTTCCCGCCGGCACCCTTGGGAAAGCCGATCACCGGCGTATCCGGGTGACGATCGTGCAACGCCGCAACGATTTGTGCGGTCGGCGCGATCACCCAGCGCTCGAATTGCGCCGGCGACAGGCTGCCCGACCAGCTGTCGAACAGCTGGACGGCGTCGACCCCTGCACTGATCTGGCGCGAGAGATACTCGATTGTCATTTCGGCGATCGCATCGATGATCATGCCGAAAGCGGCTTCGTCGCCATACGCGAAGCGGCGTGTTTCGCCTTGGTCGCGGCTACCATGGCCTGCGACCATATAAGTGGCGACGGTCCAGGGACTGCCGGCAAAGCCGAGAAAGGTCGTTTCGGGCGCCAGCGATGCCGCGACACGGGCAACGGTCGCATAGACCGGTTCGAGGCGCTCAGGAGCCGTTTTCAGGCCCGTCAGAGCATGATCAACCAGTGCCGGCTCCAATCGGGGCCCTTCTCCGACTCCGAAGCTCAGATCCTGTCCCAGCGCCCAGGGAATCATCAGGATATCGGAAAACAGGATTGCGCCGTCGAAGCCAAAACGCCGGATCGGTTGTAACGTCACCTCAGCGGCGGATTCAGGATCGGTCGCGAGCGCGAGGAATCCGCCCTTTTCCGCTCTAAGCGCGCGATATTCAGGCAGATACCGCCCTGCCTGACGCATCAGCCAGACCGGCGGAACCGGTAATTTTGCGCCCTTCAGCGTGGCAAGCAGAGGTTTGGAAACCGGGGCATCGGTCAACGCCGGGCATTCCTTCTTCTATATAGATTTAAGAATCTAAGAGGTGATTGAAGTGATTGGCAGGTGGATGCCGGGGCTTATGCGGTCGTCCCGAAAATGCCAACAGCTTGACGTCGCGAGTCTCACGCCGCGGCGCTGAGTCGGACAATTTGTCCCCCTTATCCACAGGCTGTGGGGGGAATCACCGCCTGTCGATGAGATTGTGGACAAAGTGCGACTTATCCGCAGGCCCACACCGCCTTTTCGCATCGGCGAAGTTCCGCTACCGATTCGAGTCATGTTGTCCACAGACTTGCCCAGCTGATGCGGTTGCATCTCCATCTCCTGTCCGATTCCACCGGCGAGACGCTGGAGAACATCGCCAAGGCGGCGCTGGCGCAATATGACGATGTCGAGACGATCCGTCACTTCTGGCCAATGGTCCGCACCGAGGCGCATCTTGAGCGGATCCTGCAGGAGATCGCGCAGAATCCGGGACTGGTGATCTTCACGCTGGTCAACAGCACGACACGGCGGACGCTCGAAGCGCGATGCCGTGCGCTTGGCTTGCCGGCGGTAGCGCCGCTCGATTCGGTCAATGACGCGCTGTCGGGGCTGCTCGGGCAGCAAGCAAAGGCGCGGCCAGGCCGGCAGCATGCGCTTGATGCCGCCTATTTCGCGCGCGTCGACGCGATCCAGTTCACCATGGCGCATGACGACGGCATCGGCTGGGAGAATTGGGAGGAGGCCGACATCGTGCTCGCTGGCGTTTCGCGATCGTCGAAGACGCCGACCTCAATCTATCTCGCCAACCGCGGCTTCAAGACCGCCAATATTCCGATCGTGGTGGAATCGCCACCCCCGGACGCGCTTTATTCGCTGAAGCATCCGTTGGTGGTGGGCCTGACGACCAGCGCCGATCGGCTGATCCAGGTGCGGCGCAATCGCTTGTTGTCGCTCAACCAGGCACCTGAAACCGATTATGTGAATCAGGAGGCTGTGACGCGCGAGGTTGCCTTTGCGCGGCGGATGTTTGCCGACAATGGCTGGCCCGTGATCGACGTCACGCGGCGTTCGATTGAGGAAACGGCGGCGGCAATCATTGCGCTGGTCAGTGAACGGGACGGTGCGGCATGAGGTTGGTCCTCGCGTCGCAAAGCGCGTCGCGCCGCGCAATGCTGACCGCGGCCGGCGTGCCGTTCGAAGCGCTCGCGGCAGGCGTCGATGAAGAAAGTGCCAAGGCGGCCTTTGCCAGCGAGGGATTGGCCGCACGTGACATGGCCGACGCGCTGGCCGAACTGAAGGCGTTGAAAGTGTCGCAGCGCGATAGCGAAGCGCTGGTGCTGGGCAGCGACTCGATCGTTGCGCTCGAGGACGGCACGATGCTCGACAAGCCGGTCGATCGTGCACAGGCTGCGGAGCATTTGCGCCGCCTGTCGGGCAAACGGCATGAACTGGTTAGTGCCGCAGTGATGGCCGAACAGGGCCGCGCGATCTGGCGAATCGTCGACCGCGCGAAGATGCACGTCCGGCCCTTGTCCGAGGCGTTCATCGAAACCTATCTTGATGCCGAATGGCCGGCGATCTCCGGTTGTGTCGGTTGTTACCGGATCGAAGGTCCCGGTGCGCAACTGTTCAGCCGGATCGAGGGCAGCCAGTTCACCGTACTCGGCATGCCATTATTGCCGGTGCTTGATTATCTCAGAGTTCGGGGGGTCTTGCCGGCATGACGAAACCTTATGCCGAGGTGATCGGCGATCCGATTGCCCAATCCAAATCGCCGCTGATTCACGGTTTCTGGATCGAAGAGCTTGGCATCGATGCCGAATATCGCGCGCACCGCGTCGTGCCGGAGGATCTGCCGGCCTATTTCACCTCACGCCGTGCCGATCCGCTCTGGCGAGGGTGCAACATCACGCTTCCGCACAAGCAGGCAGCTCTCGAACTGATCGAGGATCGCGGCGGCGTGCGTGATACGATCGGCGCGATCAACCTCGCGCTACGTGTGGAGGATGGAGCGGTGATCGGCACCAATACCGATGCCGGCGGATTCTATGCACCGATCTCCGGACTCGACCTGACCGGCAAACCTGTGGTGGTGATCGGCGCAGGCGGCGCCGCGCGGGCGGTGCTGTTCGCGCTGGCCCGACTCGGTGTCGGGCCGGTGACGATCCTCAACCGCAATGTCCTCAAGGCTGCGGCGCTGCTCTCGTCATTCGGGCTCAAGGGCAATGCTCTGCCTTTGGGCAGTGCAATCCCGCCCGCGGCGTTGCTGGTCAATACCAGCGCATTGGGCATGGTCGGACAGCCATCGCTTGAGGTCGATCTGACTCCGTTGCCGGACGACTCGCTGGTCTATGACATCGTCTATGCACCGCTCGAAACGTCTTTACTCGCCGCGGCGCGGGATCGCGATCTCGACACGGTTGATGGGCTCGACATGCTGATTGGTCAGGCCGCGCTGGCGTTCGAATTGCTGTTCGGGGCGGAGCCGCCGCGCGACCGCGACGATGAGCTGCGAGATCTGCTGACGTCATGATCGTCATCGGGCTGACCGGGTCGATCGGCATGGGCAAATCGACCGTCGCGGCGATGTTCGCGGATCGCGGCGTGCCGGTGTTCGATGCCGATGCGGCAGTCCATCGGCTGCAGGGTAAGGATGGACGGCTGGTCGTCCCGATCGAGGCGATGTTTCCGGGCACCACCAGCGCGGAGGGGGTCGATCGGACGCGGTTGGGAGAGGCGGTGCTTGGCGATCCGGCGGCGCTTAAGCGACTCGAGGCGCTGGTTCATCCCGCAGTTGGGGAAGATCGCGCCGTCTTTCTGGCTGAAAACAAGGCCGCGCCGCTGATCGTGTTCGATATACCCCTGTTGTTCGAAACCGGTGGCGAAACCAGGGTCGACAAGGTGGTGGTGGTCAGTGCGCCGGCCGATGTGCAGCGTGCTCGGGTGCTTGCCCGCCCCGGCATGCACGCTGCGCGACTCGATGCGATTCTTGCGCGTCAGCTGCCGGATGCGGAGAAGCGGGCACGCGCCGATTTCGTCATTCCGACGGGCGGTTCTCTCGGCGAGACGCGTGCTGCGGTCGATGCGGTGATCGCTTGCCTGATCGGCTCTGAAGGCAGATAATCACCGGCATGCGCGAAATCGTCTTCGACACCGAAACCACCGGCTTCAGCTTCGACAATGGCGACCGGATGGTCGAGATCGGTTGTGTCGAGATCGTCAACCGAGTCGAAACTGGCCGCACCTTTCATGCCTATTTCAATCCCGAGCGTGCGATGCCGCCCGAAGCCCAGCGGATTCACGGGCTGGGCGACAGTTTTCTCGCCGACAAGCCGCTCTTTCCGCATCAGGCCGAGGCGCTGCTCGAGTTTCTCGGTGACAGCCCCTTGATCGCGCACAATGCCGGGTTCGATTTCGGCTTCCTCAATGGCGAATTGTCGCGGGCGGGGCGGATGCCGATCGATCTGGGGCGGATGATCGATACTGTGGCGATGGCGCGGACGCGACATCCCGGCGCCAAGCACAGCCTCGACGCTCTGTGCAGCCGCTATGGCATCGATCGCAGCCATCGTGTGCTGCACGGCGCTTTGCTCGACGCGCAATTGCTCTCGCAAGTCTATGTCGAACTGACCGGTGGGCGCCAGATCGGGCTGACCCTGGTCACCGAAACGGTTGAGGAACAGATCAGCTTCACACCTGTTGCAGCGCCGGCCGTCGTGCGCCCGCCGCGGATTTTTGAACCGAGCGAGGCGGAACTTGCTCGCCACGCAGCGTTTATCGAAAAGATCGCCAATCCGCTTTGGCGTCTCGAGGCGTCAGGTTGACGCGGTAACGGAGCCTGCCCAGATTGGGTGGCCCCCAATAAGGAGAATGCTCATGGAAATCCGAGTATCGGGCCATCAGGTCGACACCGGCAAAGCGCTGAAAAGCCATGTCGAAGATCGACTCCAGGGCATTGCCACGAAATATTTCGCGCGCGCGATCTCGGCGCATGTCACTTTCGGCAAGGGCCCGCACGATAATGGCTTCACCTGCGATATCGTCGCGCATGTGATGCATGGCCTGGTGCTCAAGGGCACGAACAACGGCAAGGACGCCCATGTCTCGTTCGACGGCGCGGCCGACAAGATCGAAAAGCAGTTGCGCCGTTATATGCGGCGTCTGAAAGATCGCCATTCCGCTGGTGCGGCGAACGGCGCGGCGGAGAATGATGGCGCGGCGAACGGCGCCTACGACAATGCCGGCTATACCGTGTTCCGTGAAAACGACGAAGAGGTGGAGGCAGCGGACTTCCCGCTGATCATTGCCGAAACTCGCGTCGATGTGCCCGATGCCAGCGTCTCCGACGCAGTGATGATGCTCGATTTGCGTAACACCACGGCCCTGTTGTTCAAGAATAGCGGATCGGGGGCGTATAATATGGTCTATCGCCGCGGCGACGGGACGATCGGCTGGGTCGAGCCGCACCGTTCGGCCTGAGAGTCTGTTTGAGAATGCGCCACTTTGCGCATTGCGACGGTGCCGGCGCGGTCCTTTCCTGGCCGGCACCGCCTTCAATCAGATTCTGAGCGACTTTCACCAAACCGCGTTCGGCGCTATGGGCGCGCCAACGCGGGGGCGATTTCAGGGACGATGATGACCGATTTCAGCGATCTGCTGCTGCCCGAGACCGTGGTCCAGGGGGTGGCCGCAGGGACCAAAAAGGCGTTGCTGCAGCAACTTGCGGCGATGCTGGCCGATATTCATGGGCTCGATGGCAAGCTCGTCGCTGATGCGCTGATCGGGCGCGAGAAGCTGGGATCGACCGGCTTTGGCGGTGGCGTCGCCATTCCACACGGCAAGCTTGCCGGCTTGCCGCAGGTGATTGGCTTGTTCGCGCGCGTTGCGCAGCCGGTCGAATTCCAGGCGATCGACGACCTTCCCGTCGATCTGATATTCGTACTGCTCTCGCCGCCAGACGCTGGCGCCGCGCATTTAAAAGCATTGGCGCGGGTGTCGCGGCGGCTGCGTGATCGCGACTTTCTCGCCAAGCTGCGCGGTGCGGGTTCGCCCGATGCGCTCTACGCCTTGTTCACACAGGATGAAGCGCGTGATGCCGCCTGAAGCCGCGAGCGGGGCCGAAGCGCATTTTCGAGCCCTTGAGGCACTATACGCCGCGGCACCGATCAACCGCTTGTTCGATTCAACGCTGAAAATCCCGGAAAGCGGTTTCGCGCGCATCCATTTCCTGATCGACGAGCGTTATTATCATGCCGCTGGCGCAGCGCACGGCACGAGCTATTTCAAAATGCTCGACGACGCGGCCTTCTATGCCGCGAACAGCCTGGTCACTGACCGTTTTCTGCTCACCACTGCCTTCAATCTGTTGTTCACGCGTCCGCTCAAGGCCGGTCCGGTCACGGCGGAGGGGCGTTGGGTCAGCGGCCAGCGCCGTGTTTTCGTGGCTGAAGCGCGGCTGATCGATGCCGATGGGGAAGAGGCGGCACGGGGCACTGGCACCTTCATGCGGTCGCAGGTCCCGCTCGCCAGCCTGCCCGGATATCGCGCCACTTCATGAGTGGGCGCTTGCCCAGCGGCGTCCTGGTCAGCGCGTTGCTGCGCCGGGTGAACGATGCCGGGGGGATCGGCATGATGCTCGCCAGGGGCAATGATCAGGCTGGCGCGATACTGATCATCGCGTTGGAAAATGGGCAAAATCCTCGCATATTGGAACGAGGGATCGGGCCCGAGGGCGCCGTTACGCTGATTGAGTCAGCACGACAAGTAATTGATAATCCATCGGAAATAACGGCTTATTGGAAACGGCGGCGATCGCGAGATCCGGATTTATGGGTTATCGAACTGGATACCCCGTTCGCGGAACGGTTCGCCGCTGAAACGATCCTCGACGATTGACATTGTTGCGCCGCACAAAGATAGCGTCTCCACTGTCAATGCGTTGTGTCGATGCGGGTGCGATCCGTTCGATTACGCAGTCGGGGGGCAGCCCGGACGATCGCTCCATTCGAGCCGGTTGTTCCGCGCACCAACCGCATAGTTCGAAGATTGAATGTCGTTTTTTCAACGCGCCGCCACTCTCGCGGCGATGTCGCTCGGAATCGCCGGACTTATCGGCGTCAGCACCCCGGGCTTCGCCTTTGAACTGGACCGCACGATAAACGTATCGTCGCTCATTCCGGTTCCATTGCCTGCTCAGATTCCGGCCACCGCGCCCCAATCTGCGCCAGACTCCATTCCTGCCGCTCCCGCCACCGCTGCCCAAGATTCTGCGCCCGTCGTCACGACCGATGATGTTGAGTATGCGAGCCTTGATGCCGCCGTTGCCGACCAGGACGCACCCGCGACCATCGACGGCGATCTCCGCTGCATGGCCAGCGCGATCTATTTCGAATCCAAGAGCGAGCCGCTTGCCGGTCAGCTCGCCGTTGCCGAAGTCATCCTCAACCGCACCAAGTCCGGGCGCTTTCCGAAGTCGGTCTGCTCGGTCGTGACTCAGCGCGGACAATTCTCGTTCGTGCGTGGTGGTCATATTCCGGCGGTTGCCAACAATAAACAGTTCCGCACCGCGGTCGCCGTGGCGCAGGTCGCCATGGCTGATCATTGGGACAGCCCCGCTGCCAATGCGCTCTATTTCCATGCTCGCCGCGTCGCGCCGGGCTGGCGGATGAGCAAGGTCGCATCGATCGGAAACCATGTTTTCTATCGCTGAGGCGTACTGAGGCAAAGCCCTTGGGGCTTTATTCCGTTCGCTTAATGTTCTAGATCGGGAGGATGCTGCAGCGTCCTCCCGATTCCTGTATCGACGCCTCCGGATCCGCCCCTGACCCTGGGCTGTGTGCCGCCGATGTCGCACGCGGCACGACACGGATGCTGTTGCGGCACGATCTTGTCGCGATGAGCGAGGTATCGCTCGATGGCGGCCGCCGTGCCGATCTGATGGCGATCGATTCACGTGGCCAGATTATCATCGTCGAGATCAAGGTATCGCGTGCCGATTTGCTCGGCGACGGCAAATGGACCGATTATCTCGGTTGCTGCGACCGTTTCTACTGGGCGCTCCCGGCGGGTTTCGACGTGACGCCACTTGATGGAGCGGCATTTCTGCCCGAGCGAACCGGAATCATCATCGCCGATCGCTATGATGCGGCGATCGTGCGCGAAGCGCATACCGACCCACTTTCCGCCGCGACGCGCAAGCGCTGCACATTGGCGTTCGCGCGTCGTGCGGCGCGACGGCTGATCGGCGTGATCGACCCTGAGGCCGAGATTATAGCCTGAGCATGTTGCGCTGGCGGTTCAGAGTTTCGGCCCTGAAACTGCCTGACGTGGCTTTTTCGGCGTTTCGTCGATCAGTTTAGCCATGATCTGCGACCTCTTATCGTCATGCGCATAATCCCGCGCCGACATGCCAGCGAGCAGGTCGGGCTGATCGGGGTCGGCGCCGGCGGCGATCAAGCTGCGGGCCGTGGCCACGTCGCGGCGCTGAACCGCGAGGATCAACGGCGTCTCGCCGCGTGAATTGCCGAGATTCACATTGGCCTTGGCCGCGATCAGGATATCGACCAGCGCAGGCTGACCGCCATTCACGGCGAGCGCCAGGGGCGTGTTCCCGTCGCCATCACGCAAATTCGGATCGGCCTGTTGCTGCAACAGGAAGCGCAGATACACCGCATCCCCGCGCTTGACGACGATGTGGAGCGCGCCCTCGCGAGTCCCGATATCGCGCGTGTTGATGATGCGGCTACCCGGCTGGTTCAGCATCTTCAGCACGTCGTCGCCCTTGCTGTCGCGCACGGCTTGCAGAAATTTATAGCTTTCGGATTGCTGCTGCGCGTGCGCGGTGCCGGTGGCCATGACGGCAATGGTCATGAGGGATGCGGCGGCGGCCAGCGCGATCTGCTTCAAACGAACGGTCATCGTGTCGTGCCGACCCTTGTTATACGGTGATGTAATGCGGCGATGGGCAATCAACCCAACTTGCGCGCATCGCCTTAACAGATCATGGCTGGCCACGCTATGAAACTGATCGCCCGCGCCGCCGCCGCGCTCCTGATCGCGACCCTCCCCGTCGCCTGTTCGCCATCCGCACCGGCACGCGCCCCGCTCGAAGGCGCGACCATCGGTGGACCCTTCACGCTGACCGACCAGGACGGGCGTCAGGTCAGCGACACCAGCTTCAAGGGTAAGTATCGTATCGTCTATTTTGGCTATACTTTCTGCCCCGATGTCTGCCCGGTCGATGTGCAGAATCTCGGTGCCGGCCTGCGCGCGCTGGAAAAAAGCGATCCGACGCTTGGCGCCCGGATCGTGCCGATCTTCATTTCGGTCGACCCCGAACGCGATACGCCGCCGGTTCTCAAACAGTTCGTCAGCGCTTTTCATCCCCGCATGGTCGGTTTGACCGGCAGCCCTGAGGCAATCGCCAAGGTCGCGAAAGAATTTGCGATCTATTACAAGAAGGGCGATCCGGCGCCGGGCGGCGGTTATCTGATGGACCATGCGCGCGTGGCGTATCTGATGGATGCGGACGGCAAGCCGCTCGCGCTGCTGCCTCAGGATGGCAAACCCGATGCGATCGCCGCCGAGATCAAGCGCTGGGCCCGATGAGACGGGTCATATGAGCGGCGCGTTCTGGGAAGATACGCCACTCGAACAGCTTGACCGTGGGCAGTGGGAGGCTTTGTGCGACGGGTGTGGCAAATGCTGCATCCACAAGCTCGAGGATGAAGAAACCGGCGAGCTGATCCCGACCAATGTCGCATGCAAGCTGCTCGATCGATCAAGCGGACAATGCTCCAATTATCGTCATCGCCATGCCTTTGTCAGCGAATGCGTCCGGCTGACGCGCGACAATGTGCACGACATCGACTGGCTACCGGAAACCTGCGCCTATCGGCTGCGCGCAGCGGATGAGCCACTGCCACGCTGGCATTATCTGGTCTGCGGCGATCGCGATGCGGTGCATCGTGCGGGGGAGTCGGTACGCGGCTGGACCATTTCGGAGGTCGATGCGGGCGAACTGGAGCATCATATCGTCGATCGGCGCCTATGATGTGGCTATGATGGAGGGGCTGTGACGGCATCGGTCGAAGTCATCCGCAACGCCCGCGCGCGCCGTGCCAAATTGTCGGTCGATCCGGCGAGCGGGCGCGTTCGCCTGACTTTGCCGCCGCGCGCGCCTTTGAAAGAGGCACTGCGTTGGGCCGAGGAGCAAAGCGGTTGGGTTGAAGCGCAACGGGCGAAACTGCCGCAAGCGCGTCCATTCGCGCCCGGTGCGGAGATTCCGGTCGATGATGCGGCCTTGACGATCGACTGGCACCCCGATGCCCCACGCCGGGTGGTCCGGGATGGGCAGCTATTGCGCTGCGGCGGATCGCTCGATGGCTTGTCGCGACGGATCGAGCTCTGGCTGAAACGGGAGGCGTTGCGCATCCTGAGCGTGGAAACCGCCGAATTCGCCGCGCGCGCCGGGGTTGGCGTGACCAGGGTGGCGATCGGCGATCCGCGCGCGCGCTGGGGCAGTTGCGCTTCGACCGGCGTCATTCGTTATAGCTGGCGGCTGATCCTGGCGCCCGCGTACGTGCGCCGATCGACCGTCGCGCATGAGGTCGCGCACCGCGTGTATATGCACCATGGACCCGAATTCCACGCACTGGCCGATGCGTTGACCGAAGGCGATCCGGCGGCATCGCGTGTATGGCTGCGCGCCAACGGCGCCGCACTTCACTGGTTCGGGCGGCTTTCCTGAGGTCGCGCACGCGGTGCCTCCGGTGGAGGTGCCGCGGAGGGCGCTCTGTTGGGACCCGAATTTGGCCGCGGAGGTGGCTGGTTGCGATCGAGCACGCGGTCGATCCAGTCCTGGTCGAGCCGTTCGGGCTTCGCTTCGGATCCCTGCCCCGGCGGTAAGGGCTGACCATCGGCATCGACCTGAGAACCATCACCCGGATTGGGTGCCGCGCCCGGTTCGACCGGGTTGCCATCCGCATCGACGAACAGGCTGTTATCAGCCTCGCCGAAATAGGATTCCTCATCCGGCTCGAGCTGCCATTCGGGCAAGGTGACCTGCGTTTCAAACTGTTCCACCGGTCGATTGGCGACGGCGACCTTCATGAAGGCGGCAAAGGCCCGGGCCGGCGCGGTGCCGCCCTGCAGGCCAGGCACGACCTTGGCATCGTCGCGGCCCATCCATACGCCAGTGGTCAGTCCGCTGGAGAAACCAACGAACCAGCCATCCTTGTTCGACGATGTGGTGCCGGTCTTGCCCGCGACGGGACGGCCGATCTGGGCCGCCTTGCCGGTGCCGGTATTGACCGCGGTCTGCAGCAGGTCGGTCATCTGTGCCGCGACATAGGGCGCGACCAGCACCTGGCTGCGATCGACTTGCTGTGCGTAGATCGTCACGCCCTGCGCGGTGACCTTGGTGATGCCATAGGGGGCGACCGCGACGCCCTTGTTCGCCACGCTGGCAAAGGCCCGGGTCATGTCGATCAAGCGGACGTCGGACGTGCCGAGCACCATCGCCGGATGGGTATCGACCGGGGTGGTGATGCCGAAGCGGCGCGCCATGTCGGCGATCGTGCTGAAACCGACTTCCAGTCCGAGCTTCGCGGCGATGGTATTGACCGAATAGGCAAAGGCGGTGCGCAGCGTCATCTCGCCGCGATTGGCGCCCGAAGAGTTGCGCGGGGTCCAGCCCTTGATCGTGACCGGTTCGTCGACCAGCTTGTCTTCCGGCTTGTGACCCGCTTCAAGCGCGGCGAGATAGACGAACAGCTTGAAGGCCGATCCCGGCTGCCGCACCGCCTGGGTCGCGCGATTATAATTGGATGAGACATAATCGGTGCCGCCGACCATCGCCCGGATCGCACCGTCGCGGTCGATCGTGACCAATGCACCCTGGGCATTTTTGGGCGCGTTGGCGCGAATTGCCGAATCGGCGGCGCTCTGCATGTTCAAATCGAGCGTCGTCCACACTTCCAGGGGACGCTCCGTCTCATCGATCAGCACTTCGAGCTGCGGCAAGGCCCAGTCAGTGAAATAGCGTACGCTGTTCTGCTTGGGTTCGGGCGCAAGCGAAACCGACGATGGATTGGCGCCGGCCGCCTGGGCGGGGCTGATTTTGCCGGTTTCCTGCATCAGCTTGATCACCACGCCGGCGCGACTGATTGCCGCTTCCGCATCGGCGGTCGGCGAATAGCGTGACGGGGCCTTGACCAGTCCGGCGATGACAGCGGCTTCGTTGAGGTTCAGCGTATCGGCACCATGGCCGAAGAAGCGGCGCGATGCGGCATCGATGCCATAGGCGCCACCGCCGAAATAAACCTTGTTGAGATAGAGTTCGAGGATCTGATCCTTGCTGAACTTGCGCTCGATGGCCAGTGCGAGGATCGCCTCGCGCACTTTGCGGCCGAAATCATATTTGTTCGACAGGAAGATCGTGCGCGCGACTTGTTGCGTGATGGTCGAGGCGCCCTGCAGCCTTTTGTCGGTCCCGCGATTGGCCAAAGCGAGTTTTACCGCGCGCAACACGCCGACGGGGTCGACGCCGGGATGCGAACGGAAGCGGCGATCCTCGACCGCGACCATCGCATCGCGCATCACCGCCGGAATCTTGTCGTAGGACAGCCATTCGCCGTAGCTCGGCCCAAGCGACACGATGACCGTCCCGTCGGCGGCATGGACGCGGATCATCTGCCCGTTGGGTGAGGATTTCAATTCCTCGTAACTGGGCAGTTGCGAACGCGCGACATAGACCGCGATGACCAGGGCAATCAGCGCGAGAAAGGCGAGCACGCCCAACACCTGCAGCGTACGGACGAACCGACGACGCCAGGGCGAGGACAATTTGGGCTTGGATCTGGTGGCCATGAAGCTGCCCGAGATTACGCGTTAATCATGCGGCTCACAAGCCGCCACGGGAAAGCTCTGATCCGTCAGCCTAGTCTTTCCATGCCCAGTAGAGCTGAGCCGGTGGCAGGTTCCACCATTCCATCGTGTGCTCGACACGCGGGATATAGGGCACGATGAAATCATAGCATTTTGGCGAATATTGATAGACCAGGAAGGCGCCGCCAGGCCGCAGCACATCGGCGGTGGCCGCCCCGATCGCGTCCCCGACACCGGCGGGCAGGGTCGAGAAGGGCAAGCCCGACAGGACATAATCGGCATGATCGAAGCCATGATCGGTGATGATCTGACGGACATCGGCGGCCGATCCATGCACCACGGTGAAACGCGGATCGACGATCTCATGGCGCAGATAGCGGACGAAATCGGGATTGGTGTCGATTGCGATATATTTCGCGTCGGGGCCAAGCTTCTCGAGCACCGACGGGCAGAAAGTGCCGACGCCGGGGCCATATTCGACGAACAATTTCGTGTTCTGCCAATCGACCTTGGACAGCACTTTGCGGACCAGTTTGCCCGACGAGGGGAAGATTGCCCCTACCATCACCGGATGCTTGAGAAAGCCTTGCAGGAACATCCCCATGGGCGAGGGGACGCCTGCGGCGCGAAGGCGCCGACGGCGTTGAGCGGCGGTGGATGCTGGCATCATGATCCTGTTCATAAAGGAAAGACGGTGTGTTTGGATCACCCGTCGCAAACTTGTAACGAACATTCAAGCGATCGGGTTGCGTATGGTGTCCAACCAGGGTTGCACACCCCTCGGATTCGCTTAAGCGAGGCGCATGCACGACGACCGGACCGGGCAGATCGCGGTCATCTTCCTGTCGCGCCGCACCGATGCGGACGATGCGGGATATGGCGAGGCGGCAGAGGCGATGGAAAAGCTGGCAGCGCGCCAGCCGGGCTATCGTGGCATCGACAGCACGCGCGGGGCCGAAGGGCTGGGCATTACGATCAGCTATTGGGCGGATGAGGAAAGCGCATTGGCATGGCGTGCCAATCCGGAACATAGCGCAATCCGCAACACCGGGCGTGAGATCTGGTACGAAAGCTATGAAGTGATCGTCGCTCGTGTCGCGCGCAATTACGCCTGGGCGCGACCGTGAAGGCCGGCACGCCGGTCAACCGCGACTTCATCCTGCTGTTCCTCGTCATGCTGACCATCGCGGCGGGGAATACCGCGCTGCAATCAGTGCTGCCCGCGCTGGGCCGGTCGTTGAAGGTCCCCGACAGTGCGGTGGCCGCCGCTTTTTCGGTTTCGGCGCTGCTTTGGGTGATCTCCGCCCCCTTCTGGGCCAACCGCTCCGACCGCCACGGGCGACGCGCGATGATCCTGCTTGGGGTCGGTGGTTTCACCATTTCGCTGCTGCTGTGCGGGGTCATGCTGACGGCGGGCATCAATGGCTGGATCGGTGGCACGGCGGCATTCCTCGCCTTCATCGTCGGGCGGCTGATTTATGGCAGCTTCGGATCGGCGGCGCCGCCGGCCGTGCAAGCGCTGGTCGCGGGGCGTACGAGCCGTGAAGAACGGACTCGTGCGCTCACGCTGCTCGGATCGGCGTTCGGCCTTGGCACTATCCTCGGGCCGGCGATCGCACCCTATCTGACGCTCGGCCATATCGGCGGAATCGATATCGGGCTGGCCGGCCCCGCCTATTTCGGCGCGGCGTTCGGCGCCTGCATTTTCCTGGCGGTACGCCGGATGCTGCCCAACGACCTGATCGCGGAACCGGGCACTCATGGCGCGGCCAATGCCTATCCGTCGATCGGCGGACAAGCGAGCGGCGCGAGCGTCACTGCTGCGACTCATGTCTCGGGCGAACGGGTCGGCTATGCTGACCCGCGGATCCGCGCCTGGATGATCATGGGCCTGGTGATGGGCCATGCCCAGGCAATGACCGGCCAGGCGATCGGCTTCCTCGTGATCGACCGCCTGCATGTCGCGCCGATCGAGGCGTTGCAGCCGACCGGCATCGTACTGATGATGGGCGCGGGGTCGTCACTGCTGGTGCAATGGGGGCTGATCCCGCTGCTCAACCTGACGCCGCGGCGGCTGGTGCTGGCCGGCTTGCTGATTGCCGCGGTGGGAACCGCGCTGACCGGGGTCGCCGACTCGCTCTATGGCATTGCGCTTGCCTATGCGATCGCATCGGCCGGGTTCGGCCTGATCCGACCCGGCTTCACCGCCGGATCGTCGCTCGCCGTCGGACCGGAGGCCCAAGGGTCGGTTGCGGGCAAGGTCACCTCAGTCAATGGCGCATCGTTCGTGCTAGGCCCGTCGATCGGCGTCGGACTTTATGAGGCGCAGCATTCGCTGCCTTATCTGACCGCGAGTGCCGCGCTGTTGATCCTGATCTTCTACGCCTGGCGGAGCCTGAAAACGCCGCCGATGCTGGACGAGGCTGAGGCCTAATCGGCGACGACCGCAGCGGCCCGGCGCGTGCGGATTGACGTGCCGACGGCATAGATCGCCAGCGCGATCCAGATCAGCACAAAGGCGGCAATCTGGGCCGCGTGCAGTTTTTCGCCATAGACGAACACTGCGAGCGTCAGCTGCAGGGTTGGTGAGAGATATTGCAGCAGCCCGAGGTCGGAATAGCGTATGCGTTTCGCGGCGGCGGCGAAGAGCAGCAAGGGGAGTGCCGTCACCACACCGCTCGCCGCCAGCAATGGCCAGCCCGGCCCCCCTGTCGTCAGTGTTGTTCCCGCCAGCATCAGCCAGGCGAGCGCCGCCGGCGCAAGGATCGACGTTTCGACCAGCAATCCGTCGAGCGCGTCGACTGGAGTCATCTTGCGGATCAGGCCATAAAAAGCGAAGGTGAAGGCCAGGATCAGTGGAATATAGGGTAGGCCGCCTTGCCAGATGGCGAGAAAGGCGACCGCTGCGCCGGCGAGCGACACCGCCACGGTTTCGATCCGGCCGAGCCGCTCGCGCAGGATCACCACGCCAAGCACGACATTGACCAGTGGATTGATGAAATAGCCAAGGCTCGCCTCGGCGACATGGCCGCTATTCACCGCGATGATGTAGAAGAGCCAGTTGAGGCCGATCAGCGATGCCGATGCGCTCAGCGCAAGCAGCAGACGCGGCGTCCGTACGATCCGGTACAAGGCTGGCCCATGACGCAATCCCACCGCCAGCACCGTGAGCAGCAAGAGCGACCATAGGATACGATGCGCGAGGATATCCGGCGCAGGCAGCGGATGGAGCAGCTTGATGAAGCTCGGCAGCAAGCCCCAGATCGCATAGGCTGCGATGCCGAATGCGATTCCGGGGTTGATCTTCCTGCCGCCTGTCACCGATCCCGCCAAAGGAGGGTGCGGATGGTCGGTCAATCGGTTCCCTTCGGGCCGCGCGGATGCAACTGGCCGGGCGAGATGAAGCCGATCGGCTGCAGCGCGGCGGCGTCCTGCTTCAGCCGCGAGGCCATCTGCTCATAATCGCGTTCCATGTCCGGCGTGACCGAGGCACGCGATTCCTCCAGCGCTTCCTCGAAATGCGCCATCGATACCTGGGTGATGCTGAGCGACTGGCGCAGCGCGACCAGGCCGGCACGGCGCACCAGATCCTCGAGATCCGCACCAGTGAAGCGATCGGTCCGTTCGGCGAGCGAATCGAGATCGACGTCATCGGCGAGCGGCATCTTGCCGGTCTGGATCGCCAGGATGCGGCGGCGGCCATCCTTGTCGGGCACCCCGACATAGATCAGCTCGTCGAACCGGCCAGGGCGAAGCAAGGCCGGGTCGATCAGATTGGGCCGGTTGGTCGCCCCGATCACCACGACCGATTGCAATTCCTCCAGCCCGTCCATTTCCGCGAGGATGGTGTTGACCACGCGTTCGGTCACTTGCGGCTCGCCCAGCCCGCCGCCGCGTGCCGGGACCAGCGAATCGAGTTCGTCGATGAAGATCACGCACGGCGCGACCTGGCGCGCGCGGCTGAACAGTTTGGCGATCTGCTGTTCGCTTTCGCCATACCATTTGCTCAGCAGGTCGGACGATTTGGTGGCGATGAAATTCGCCTCCGCCTCGCGTGCGACAGCCTTGGCGAGCAAGGTCTTGCCGGTGCCGGGCGGGCCGTAGAGCAGGAAGCCCTTGGCCGGGCGGATGCCGAGGCGGCGGAATGCGTCGGGATCCTTGAGCGGCAGCTCGACACCTTCCTTCAACCGCATTTGCGCCTTGTCGAGCCCGCCGACATCCTCCCAGCGGACGCGTGGCGCCTCGACCATCACCTCGCGCATCGCGCTCGGCTGGACGCGTTTCAGTGCATCGAGGAAATCCTCGCGCGTCACTGCCAGCGTATCGAGCACTTCGGGCGGAATCGTGCCCTCGGCAAGGTTAAGCCGCGGCATGATCTTGCGCACCGCTTCGATCGCCGCCTCGCGCGCCAGCGCGGCGAGATCGGCACCGACGAAACCATAAGTGGTGCGGGCAAGCTCACCAAGATCGACCTTGTCGCCAAGCGGCATGCCGCGCGTGTGGATCCCGAGTATCTCGCGGCGGCCGCGTTCGTCGGGCACGCCGACGACGATCTCGCGGTCGAACCGACCGGGCCGCCGCAAGGCCTCGTCGATCGCTTCGGGGCGATTGGTCGCGGCGATGACCACGACATTGGCGCGCGCTTCCAGCCCGTCCATTAGCGTCAGCAGCTGGGCAACCAGGCGTTTTTCCGCTTCGCCCGACACCTGGCCGCGCTTCGGCGCGATCGAATCGATCTCGTCGATGAACACGATCGACGGTGAAGCCTTGGCCGCTTCCTCGAACACCTGGCGCAGCTTGCTTTCGGACTCGCCATAGGCGGATCCCATGATCTCTGGACCATTGATCAGAAAGAATTCGGCGGCACTTTCATTGGCGACGGCACGCGCCAGGCGCGTCTTGCCGGTACCGGGCGGCCCATGCAGCAACACCCCCTTGGGCGGATCGACGCCAAGGCGCTGGAACAGCTCGGGATAGCGCAGCGGCAGCTCGACCATTTCGCGCAACTGGTCGATCGTCGGACCCATGCCGCCAATATCGTCATAGGTGACGTCGGCGCGGCGCGCTTCCTTCGGCTCCTCATATTCGGGACGCAGCTCGATTTCGGTATTCTCATCGACATGCACCACGCCCTTGGGGCTGGTCGCGATCACCGACAGGCGGATCTCCTGCAACGCATAGGCCGGTGCGCGAAGGAATTGCTGTACGCCCGGCGGCATATTGTCGACGCGCTGCTGGCCGGCGGTCGCTACGACATCGCCCTGGCACAGCGGCCGGCCGAAAAAGGTCCGCTTCAATGCGTTGGACGAGCCTTCGAGGCGAAGATTCTGCTGCGCGGGGGCAAAGACGACGCGAGTGGCCGGCTTGGATTCGACCTTGCGCACTTCGACGAAATCGCCTGCGCCCGCGCCGGCATTGGCGCGCTGCAAGCCGTCGATCCGAATGATCTCGAGCCCCTCATCCTCCTGGTACGGCGCGACGGCGCGCGCCGGCGTGGTGGATTTCCCGACGATCTCGATCACATCGCCTTCGGCGAGGCCGAGCGCGGCCATCAAGGCGCGCGGAATATGCGCCAGGCCACGACCGCTATCTTCGGGTCGGGCATTGGCGACTTGCAATTTGTGGACCGGTGATTCGCTGTCGGCCATGAGATTCCCTCGCAAACGCGCTGTTCAGCGCGAGAGATAGGGCGCAGGTTCCGGCAATGCGAGAGTTAAGGCGGGATCGTCGGGCATGAGTGCGACGCTTTTCATGCGGTGTGGGCCACCAAGCCATTGAAAAGACAAAAAAAGGGCCGACCCCGGAGGATCGGCCTTGAAAGTTTTAGGAGAGGATGCCTGAAAGGCACCGTCTTTTTGCACCGGCTCAGTTTATTGTGCAAGTGCGAAAAGAGCAGTGATAGATGCGTTTCATGCAACTACTGCTAGCCAAACTACGAGGGGGGATGATAGGTTTCGAGTATGGGGTATATGGTGCAGTGCACAATCGAGCGGAGCTTTCATGCGTAGATTGCCACCCCTGACCGCGATCGAGGCCTTTGTTCAGGTCGCGCGGCTGGGATCGATCAAGGCCGCTTCGGCCGAACTGGCACTGTCGCCGCCGGCGCTCAGCCGGCGTGTGCAAGCGCTCGAACGTTTTATCGACAAGCCCCTGTTCGACCGTCGCCATCAGGCGGTGGTGCTCAATGCCGATGGCGAACGGCTGCTCGCGCAGATCGCCCCGGCGATCGACAGCCTGTCGGATGCGGTCGAGGCGATGATGAGTGGCAGCGACGTGTTGCGGTTACGGCTCGGCATCCTGCCCTTGTTCGCTTCGCAGCGGCTCTTTCCAAAGCTCGCCGAATTGCGCGCGAAGCATCCCGAATTGCATCTCGATATCGATACTGCCGGGCACGGTGTGCTGCGGCTTGGCGATGGGCTCGATGCGGTGATCGCGCTGGCGCGCGATATCGATCCCGGGCTCTATGCCAAGCGGCTCGACCGCAATTCGGTCTATGTCATCGGCGCGCGTGCGCTGATCGAGGGCGACAATCCGGTCACTGACCCGGCGCAGTTCCGCACGCTGACCGCGCTGGTCCATCGCGACATGCCCGATACGTTCAGCGCCTGGCGCCAGGCGGCGGGGCTTGGCGACCTCGAACCGCTGGCGATCGACCATTTCGATTCAGGGCCGCTGATGCTCGAGGCCGCCGCGCAGGGGCTCGGCATCGCCTTCATGCACGAAAGCCATTTCGAGGATGCGCATGACGACCGGCTGGTGCGGCTGTTCGATATCGAGGTCGAGAGCCCGTATAGCTACTGGTTCGTATGCCGCCCGCGCGCGCTCGCGCTGCGGCCGGTCAAACTGTTTCACGACTGGCTGATCGAGGCGGTCGCGGAGAAATAGGGGCCGTGAACGGGGCAGGCCGCGTGGCGGCCCCGTTCCGGAATTCTGTTATTCGGCGCGCATCGACACGATCTTGCCGGGTTCGCGCGGCGGCTCGCCCTTGGGCAGCGCATCGACATGCTCCATGCCGTTGGTCACTTCGCCCCATACGGTGTACTGGCCGTCGAGGAAGCGGGCATCGTCGAAGCAGATGAAGAACTGGCTGTTGGCCGAATTGGGGCTTTGCGCGCGCGCCATCGAGCAAGTGCCGCGAACATGCGGCTCCTTGGAGAATTCTGCCGGCAGGTTCGGCTTGTCCGATCCGTGCATGCCGGTGCCGGTGGGGTCGCCGCCCTGCGCCATGAAGCCCGGGATCACCCGGTGGAACACGACGCCGTCGTAAAAGCCGTCATTGGCAAGCTCGGCAATGCGCGCGACATGCTGCGGGGCGAGGTCGGGGCGAAGCTTGATCGTCACGGTGCCGCCATCGAGCGTCAGCGTCAGGGTTTCGGGGGTATCGGCCATGGGGGGCTCCTGAAAGGGGAAACCCGCGCCCTAGCGATCTGCGGCACGGCTGGCAAATTGGCGCTGCCGTCGACCGGTACCGCCGCGGCCGACAAAGCCCGTCAGCTGGATTGGCATTATGGCAAGGCGGCGTTAGACGGCAATGACACCGGGCGCGCCGTTTAGGCAGGCCGTTTTCCAGAGGGGAGGTCCAGCATGAACGAGACCGACCTGAATTCCGTCGAGGGTGAGCTGGAAACCGGCCAGCTCGACGAGGATGACCGGCTCAAGCCCGAATTCGTCCGTGCCGTGCTCGATGCGGTCGAAGCGGGTGACGACGAAGCCGCACGGTCGCTGGTCGAACCGCTCCATCCCGCCGATATCGCCGATCTGTTCGAACTGACCCCGAACGAACGCCGCGGCGACCTGGCCAAGGCGATCACCGATTTGCTCGACGGCGACGTGTTCGCCGAAATGAATGATTATGTCCGTGAGGACCTGATCGATTCGCTCAGTGCGACTCAGGTCGCCGACATCGCTTCGGAACTTGATACCGACGACGCCGTCGCAATCATCGAGGACATGGAGGAGGACGACCAGCGCGCCGTGCTCCGCGCGCTCGACCCCGACGATCGCGCCGCGATCGAAGAGGCTTTGTCCTATCCGGAGGAATCGGCCGGCCGATTGATGCAGCGCGAACTGATCGCGGTGCCCGAACATTGGACCGTCGGCGATGCGATCGACTATCTGCGCGGCCATGAGGAACTGACGACCGATTTCTGGGAAATCTTCGTGGTCGATCCGGGGCACAAGCCGGTCGGGACGTGCCAGCTGTCGTGGATCCTGCGCACGCCGCGTACCGTCTCGATCGGCGATGTGATGAAGCGCGAACAGACGCTGGTCCCGGTCGATATGGACCAGGAAGAGGTTGCGCTGCGCTTTCAGAAATATGCGCTGATTTCCGCTGCGGTGATCGACGCGGGCGGGCGGCTGGTCGGCATGATCACGGTCGACGACATCGTCCATATTATTTCCGAAGAAGCCGGCGAGGATATTCTGCGCCTGTCGGGCGCCGGCGAAGGCGACATCAACGAGCCGATCGCACTGACCGTGCGCACCCGCATCACCTGGCTGGTCGTCAATCTCGGCACGGCGATGCTGGCGGCCTCGGTGGTCGGGCTGTTTCAGGGAGAGATCGCCAAATTCGCGTTGCTCGCGGTGCTGATGCCGATCGTTTCGGGCATGGGCGGCAATGCCGGTACGCAGACCCTGGCCGTGGTGGTGCGTGCGCTCGCGACCAATCAGCTGACCAGTTCGAACACCGCACGGATGATCCTGCGCGAATTCCGGATCGCGGCCGCCAATGGCGCGATGCTTGGCATTCTGATCGGCATGGGCACCTGGCTGATCTTCGGCATATCCGACCTGGCGATCGTCATCGCCATGGCGATGGTGATCAACAATCTTGTCGCCGGCCTGTCGGGGGTACTGATTCCGGTCAGCCTCGAGCGCGCCGGGGTCGATCCGGCGGTCTCGTCGGCGGTATTCGTGACGATGATGACCGATGTGATGGGATTCTTCTGTTTCCTGGGCCTTGCCACGCTGTGGGGGCTTGGCGGCTAGCCGCTTCGCGCCCATTTCGGACCCATGCCGCTTCATCTTACAAAGGTCGCGTTCGGCGCCACCGGTATCGAAAACCTTGCCGAACGCCTGCTGGCCCGCGCCGAGGCCGGACCGGTCTTCCTCACGACGCGCTATCTGCCCAAACGGCATGAGGAAATCGCCGGCCAGGGCTCGCTGTTCTGGATCATCAAACATCAGCTCATCGCGCGCTCGCCGATCCTGCATTTCGGTGAAGCGGAGGGCGGGAGGGTCGCGATCCATATCGACCCGCACCTGATCCTGACTCACGCACGGCCGAAGCGTGCGCATCAAGGCTGGCGTTATCTGGAGGATGCCGACGCGCCGGTCGATCTGGGTGTGGACGAGGTTGCCGGCGGCGCGATGCCCGCCGCATTGATGGGCAAGCTGTCAGGGCTCGGCCTTATCTAGCCGGCTTTGGCGTGCCGCAGGTCACTGGCCCGCCGGCGATCGCCTTGACGACACAGGCGGGTTCGCCGGTGACGATAACGCGGCCCAGGCCAGTCGTCGTGACGGCCGCGGTGTAGCGTGCCGCGGCGCGGGTTTCGCCGGTGCCGTCCAGTCGTACGATCAGATCGCTGACATCGAGCGCGCTGGCGTCGATCGTGCCGGGACCGTTGGTCATCAGCCGCGTCTTCGCCGCGCGACCGCTCAGCGTGACGGCACCGCTGCCGATCACTGTCGTGTTGAGCTGATCGGCGGCAACCCCATTGACGGTCAGCACGCCCGAGCCGCTGATCGCAAGATCGAGCCGCTGCCCGGACATGCCGTTGACGGTCAGCCTTGCGCCGGCATTGACGTTGACCGAACGCAATGTCGGGGTGGACAGGGTGATGACCGGAGCCTTGCCGGCCTTGGTCGGTGTCTCGCCCCAGCCGTCATTGCCCATGCGGATGATCAATGTGCCGCCTTCGACCCTGATGGCGAGCCGGTCGAGCGTGCGGGGATCGGCATCGGCGCGTGCGCTCGGCGCTTTGCCGGTGCTGAGCCTGACATCGAACGGCCCGTCGATACGGATGCGCTCGAAACTGCCGATGGCGAAGCTCCGGTCAGCGGCGCTGGCGCTGGCCGGGGCCAGCAGCAGGGTCGCGGCGATCAGGTGGCGGATCATGCGTCCAGCATCGCATTGATCCGCCAGGGTGCCAAGTCATTCAGGATTTGAATATGAATGGCATCAGCCGCAATGGACGTCGCCCGACCCGATCTTCGACGTGGTGCATTTTGCGCCCTTGCCGAGATCGGCGTCGCCCGATCCCACGATCGAGACATCGGCTGGTCCGGTCACATCGGCGCTGGCGTTGCCCGATCCGGCGATCGAGACGCTCGCGCCCTGCGCCTTGACCCCGCCGGCGTCGATGTCGCCCGATCCGGCGATCTTCATCGACAGCTGCTTTGCGGTGCCCGCCACGCTCATGTCGCCCGATCCCGCAGTCGAGAATTTGCCGGTCTGAACGTTCAATGCGGCGATCGTCATATTACCCGACCCGGCGGTTTCACCCGCGAAGCTTTGCCCGTCGATGCGATCGATCGCCATATCGCCCGATCCCGCAATTCCCGCGCCGGCGATGCGCGGCATGGTCACGAAGACCTTCACGCCCTTGTGATCACCGTCCCAGTTGAAGCTGGAGCTGTTGATCCGGCCGACCTTCAATGTGGTACCGATTTTCTCGATCTTGAGCTTGTCGAGTTCTTCGGATGGACCTTCGGCGCGGACCGAGAAGCCGGTGCCGACGCGAATGTCGACATCGTCGGATCCACGCAGATCGACCTGGTCGAAACCGGTGGCGGCGAAGGTGCGTGTCGTACCGCTGCCCGATCCGGGAAGGCCCTGCTTCGCATCGGCCGAGTCCGATCCGAAAGAGCAGGCGGCGAGCGGCAGGGCGGCGATGAGGGTGAACAGGCGCATGAAACTCTCTCCACTGTGTGTTGGTTTAATAACACACTTGACAACGAAGGCGCAAGCAAAAAGGGCGGCCATCGCTGACCGCCCCTTTCATTCATCCGGTCAGGCCCCGATCAGGCGGGAACCTTGTCCTTGTTGTGGATCGCCGCGGCCTTGCGCAGGATCTCCAGGATTTTTTCCTGTGCGGTCGGCTCATCGACCTGCTCCATCGCCGCGAGCTCGCGGGCGAGGCGGCTGGTCGCGCCCTCGAAGATCTGACGCTCCGAATAGCTCTGCTCGGGCTGGTCGTCGGCACGGAACAGGTCGCGAACCACTTCGGCGATCGACACCAGGTCGCCCGAATTGATCTTCGCTTCATATTCCTGCGCACGGCGCGACCACATGGTGCGCTTGACCCGCGGCTTGCCGGTCAGCGTGTCGAGCGCCTCGCGCAGCGTCTTGTCCGAGGAAAGCTTGCGCATCCCGACCGACTCGGCCTTGTTGGTGGGCACGCGCAATGTCATGCGTTCTTTTTCGAAGCGCAGCACATAGAGTTCGAGTTGCATCCCGGCGATTTCCTGCCGTTGCAGCTCGATGACACGGCCAACGCCGTGCTTGGGGTAAACGACATAATCGCCGACGTCGAAGGACAGCGCCTTGGCAGCCATTCCGTTGAGCCTTTCTGTGGACCGATGCCCCGGAGAAGCGCGACGGCAGCGGTGCCGGATACGCGCGGTGGGGAATGTTGATTTCAGTACGTCTCCAGATCGGAAGAACGCGCAACCGTGCCTTCCGTCCCTGCCTGTTTAACAGAGTCGTAATAAAATTACCAGCCAAACATGGCTGGACACAGGCAGTTAACGCTGAAACCGACCCATATCGGGCAGGAAAGCCGGTCGATCAGTCGCCCGCGCCGGCTTCGGGGGAGAAATACTTGTCGTATTTGCCCTCCTCGCCCTTGTGCTCATCGGCGTCCGCAGGAGTCTGATCACCCTTGCGCGTGACATTCGGCCATTGCGCGGAGAAGGTGTTGTTGAGCTCCATCCACTGCTCGAGACCGGATTCGGTGTCGGGCAGGATCGCTTCAGCGGGACATTCCGGTTCGCATACGCCGCAATCGATGCATTCGCTCGGGTTGATGACGAGCATGTTCTCGCCTTCGTAGAAACAGTCGACGGGACACACCTCGACACAGTCCATATACTTGCACTTGATGCAGGCGTCGGTGACGACGTAGGTCATAGCGGTATCCCGAATAGGCCTTCGAACAGGCAGATAGTTCGCTTCTGCTATGCGCCGCTTTCGGCCTCGTCAATCGCATGCGGCTTGCTGCGAGACGTTCTCAGTGAGCTCGGTGTAGCAGGCTCTCGCTTCCGGTGCGGGGCCGCGCCGGGGCGGTAGCGCTTCCACGCGGATCGCCCTTACACCGCCATGGCCAAGGAATGTCAGCACGCACCCAACGCGAACGGGCGTATGCGCCCGGTCGACCGGGCGTCCGTCGATGCGCAAGCGGCTGTTGGCGGCGATCGCCTGTGCAGCGCTGCGCGTCCTGGCCAGCCGCGCGAACCACAGGAACCGGTCGAGCCGCATGGTCATGCCGTCGGGCATCGCTCAGCTCCGGAACATGGCCAGATCAGCGAGCGCCGAAAAGGCGTTGTCGCGCGGCGGTGGCGCGACTTTGGCGCGAGTTTGGCCGCGCCAGATCCAGCGCGGGCGATCGTCGTCGGGCGGTGCGGCGCGGAAGCCGAGCCCCGCCATCAGCCGTTCGAGCGTGGCGGGTGCAACCCCGATCGAGGTGGCGAGTGCGGGATCGGGCGTGAACGGTCGACGCCCGGCGCGTGCGTCATGCGCGCTACGGGCGATCCGTTCGACCAGGTCAATCCGCACTGCCTGGGTCGCAATCTGGCGAAACCCGGATTCAAGCGTCGCGCCGGGCGTCCCGCGCGCCAGCACCGTCGCGCCATCGGGCGGCCCCTCGGCGATCGCCGTGCCGTTACGGGCGGCGAGCAATGCGCGCCGCCATCGGGCGGCAGCGGGTTTGAGCAAGCGCGGATCGAACAGGTCGAGCGCGCCGATCGTGATGCCGATCGCGCGCAATCGCTTGCGCGCCGGCGGGTCGAGACCATCGACGGCGACTTGCAGGTCGATGCGCACGGCCAGGCCGCCGCGATCGACCAGCGCTGCGGCCACGGCACGCAGCGCCGGGCTGGCCGAAGCGTCGCGTGCCGCCGCGTCCAGCGCGACCAGGGCGGGCAATCGCTGTTTGGCCTGATCGGTGATCCAGCGGTCGAGCCGCGCGGCGATCTTCGCGCGCATTGCCGCATCAAGGCAATCGAGCGCAGCGTCGAGCTTCACGCGGGGCCGGATGAGCGAAGGGCCCGCCACCAGCGCGGCGACCGGCAAGCCATCCCAGATCAGCAGTGGTTTCGTGCCGCCCTCGGTCGTCAGCGCCAGTGTCGCATCTTCCGCGCCGGCCAGCGCCACGCCGCGCCGCATGCGTTCGTCGCCCAGCCGGCGTTCGGCCGCCGCGAGCAGCAGCCGTTTGTCGCCGTGCCGCGCATCGGGCGCGACAATGAAGCGGAACCCTTCGAGCCGGCCGATCGGATGATCCTCGACCATCACTTCACCCTGCTCGCCGATCACCACTGGCAAGGCGCGCGTGTCGGCACCGATCTGCCGCAGCAACATCGTCGTGCGCTTGTCGACGAAACGCTGCGTCAGGCTCAGGTGCAGAGCATCGGACAGCCGCTCCTCGACTTCGCTTGCCCGACCCGCCCAATGTGCCGGATCGGCCAGCCAGTCGGGACGATTGGCGATATAGGCCCAGCTGCGCGCGCCGGCGATCCGCCCGGCGAGCGTCTCGACATCGCCGGCAATTGTGTCGAGCCGGGCGATTTCGTCGGCAAACCATTGGTGCGGAATATGTCCAGTTCCCTCGCTGAGGTGGCCGAACACTCGCCCGACGAACCGCGTGTGCGGATCGACCCCCAGCTTGCGGAAATCAGGCAGGCCACAGGCCGCCCAAAGTCGCGCAACCATTGCCGGGGACCGCACCCGGTCGCGCACCCAGTCTTCGCCGGCCAGCCGCTTCAGAACCGCAAGGTCGGTCGCTTCGGGCGCTGCGCGCAGCACGCGGCCGTCGGGCCGCGCTTCCAGGCTCGCTACCAGATCGTCGATGCTCGACATATCGGGTTCGCCGTCGCGCCAATAGAGGAAGTCGAGCCGCGGAAAGCGATGTTCCTCGATCGCCAGCACTTCTTCGGGCGTGAAGGCGCCCGGTCCCTCCTCGACCAGGGCGCCAAAACTGCCGTCGCGCTGGTGCCGCCCTGCCCGGCCCGCAATCTGCGCCATTTCGGCAACCGTCAGGCGGCGCTGGCGATGACCGTCGAACTTGTTGAGACTGGCAAAGGCGACATGCGCGACGTCCATGTTCAGCCCCATCCCGATCGCGTCGGTGGCGACGAGATAGTCGACCTCGCCGGCCTGGAACATCGCGACCTGCGCGTTGCGCGTGCGTGGGGAGAGCGCGCCCATCACCACCGCCGCGCCGCCGCGCAGGCGTCGCAGCATCTCGGCGACGGCGTAGACTTCCTCGGCGCTGAACGCGACGATCGCCGATCGCTTGGGCAGGCGCGAGATCTTCTTCGCTCCGGCATAGCTCAGCGTCGAGAAGCGCGGGCGGTTCTGGATATCCGCTTCGGGCGCCAGCGCCTTGAGCATCGGGCGCAAAGCTTCGGAACCAAGGATCATGGTCTCCTCGCGGCCGCGCGCGCGCAGCAGCCGGTCGGTAAAGACATGGCCGCGCTCCGCGTCCGCGCCAAGCTGTGCCTCGTCGATCCCGACGAACGCCAGGTCGCGGTCAAGCGGCATGCTCTCGGCGGTGCACAGAAACCAGCGCGCATCCTTCGGCACGATCTTTTCTTCGCCGGTGATCAACGCGACGCGATTCACGCCCTTCAGCTTGACGACGCGGTCATAGACTTCGCGGGCGAGCAGGCGCAGCGGGAAGCCGATCATGCCGCTCGAATGGCCGCACATCCGCTCGACCGCGAGGTGCGTCTTGCCGGTATTGGTCGGGCCCAGCACGGCGGTTATGGGCGGGGCGTGGTCGGCGCGGCTCATGGCAAAAGCAACATCGGCGCAGCGTTGCGCGCGCGCAACCCGTTGAAAACGGAAATCGCGGCCAAGCACTTAATATGGTTGGAAGTTCCGGATAAAAAATCATTTCGCCGCACCGCCCGAACGGTTGACCGTGCCCTTCCTGGTGCAGAACATTCCTTAATTTGACTTTAGTGTTTCCGCGCCACAGTCATTCGACCCGAGCCGGGGGAACGGCGGCGAGTGGCGTGGGGGTATCATCGCCTTGTTTTTACGCAGCGATCATGGACTGGATCAGGCAGGTGGCACAGCCACCCTGTCATTTGGCCGCGCCGCGTTCGTTCCGGCACAGCCTTCGACTCTCGACCGGCTTCGTGCCGCCATCGCCCGGGTCGACTGGGCGCCCGATCTCGGGTCGCAGATCGGCTCGGCCGACTGGTGGCGCGGGGCCGCGACGTGCGCCGGACTGATCGCCACGACATGCTTGTTGTCACCCGGTTTCGACCGTCCCGTCCTTGGCGACGTCGCGCCGGCGCTGTCGGGCAGCGAATGGGATGAAGCGCGCGCGCAATCGATCGCGCCGCTCGCCTGGGGCGCCGCGACCGGGCGGCACATGGCCGCGAATGACCTGGTCGCGCCGCTCCGGGAAACGCCCGAACGCCCGGTCATCGACCTGATCACGACATTGGGCCAGGGGGACAGTTTTGAGCGTGCGCTCGAACGCGCGGGCGTGTCGAAGGATGACTCGGCCAACGCTGCGCGCCTCATCTCCGGCGCGGTGGCGCTGGGTGATATCAGGCCCGGTACGCGGATCGGCATGACTCTTGGGCGTCGCCCCGACCGTACGGTCGCCCGGCCGCTCGAACAGCTTGATTTCCGCGCCAAGTTCGATCTCAAATTGTTGCTCACCCGGAGCGGCGATACGCTCAGCCTCAAGCGCCAGCCGATTGCGATCGATCATACGCCGATGCGCATTCAGGGACTGGTCGGGTCGAGCCTGTATCGTTCCGCCCGTGCCGCCGGGGCGCCGGCCAAGGCGGTCGAGGGTTATATCAAGGCGCTCGCCTCGCGCATCTCGATCGGCCGTGACGTCGGTTCGGCCGACACGTTCGACATCATCGTCGAACAGGCGCGCGCCGCGACCGGCGAGGTTCGGCTCGGTACCCTGATGTATGCCGGGCTCGATCAGGGGCGGAAGAAGGTCCAGCTGGTCAAATGGGGCAGCGAAGGCCGCGAGCAATGGTTCGAGGCCAATGGCGTCGGCGAACGCCGCGGCGCGATGGGCATGCCGGTCGCCGGTCGCCTGACCTCGAACTTCGGTATTCGCATCCACCCGATCCTGCACACGGCGCGGATGCACAAGGGGCTCGATATCGCGGCCGCTTATGGTTCGCCGATCTATGCCGCGATGGACGGCGTGGTCGCACTGGCCGGCCGCAATGGCGGCTATGGCAATTTCGTGAAACTGATCCATGGCGGCGGCATGGCCACCGGCTATGGCCATATGAGCCGCATCGCGGTGCGTCCGGGAACCCGCGTCGCGCGCGGCCAGGTGATCGGTTATGTCGGGTCGACCGGCATGTCGACCGGCCCGCATCTACACTATGAATTGTGGAAGAACGGCGTGGCGATCAACCCGCGTTCGGTGTCCTTCACGACGATGGCGCAGCTGTCGGGCGCGACGCTGAAGGCATTCAAGGCACGCGTCGCCGCGCTGATGGCGGTCCGGCCGGGCGGACGCTGAAGCGCTCTCCCGGAGACCATCGTCAGCCGTCACCTCGCCATGGCGAGGGACATTCCTCTGGCGCCTGTCGAAACGAAGAAGCGGGCTTCCCGCAGTTGCGGACTGACCGTCAATTGACGACGGCGTTTACCGCCCTTGCGAGCGCCAGCGCTTGATCGTGCGCGCGATGATCTGATCTTCCGACCCGACTTCACGCCACAATTGGGAAAAGAGCGGATCGTCCGAGGCCGGGCGCTTATACTCTTCCAGTCCGTCGAACGAGACGCGGATCGGAATCGCCACACCCTCGCCGCAAATGATGCATTCGCGGTTGCGCAGGGCTGGGATCGAATCAAGGAAACCGCGCGCGCCTTCCGGCATTGCGGCGCGCACGAACGCCTGGTCGCGATCATTGTTGAGGCGCATCGAGATGATCGTGCCGCACTGCGACAACACGCCTTCGGCCAGGTCCGACGGCCGCTGCGTGATCAGGCCGAGCGAGACGCCATATTTGCGCCCTTCCTTGGCGATCCGGCTGAGGATGCGACCGACCGACGAATTGTCCGCATTGCGTTCGTTGGGAATATAGCGATGCGCTTCTTCGCACACGAGCAGGATCGGGCGCTTCGGTTCGTTGCGCGACCAGATCGCGAAATCGAACACCATCCGGCTGAGCACCGCGACCACCACGGAGGTGATGTCCGATGGCACGCCCGAGACGTCGATGATCGAGATCGGCTTGCCGTCGCCCGGCAAGCGGAAAATACGCTCGATGAAGCTTTGCATCGTGTCGGCGACGAGCATGCCGGAGAACATGAAGCCATAGCGCGGATCGGCCTTGATCTCTTCGATCTTGGTGCGCAGGCGCAGATAGGGCGCGGTGTCGCCGGCGCGGTCCATCTTACCCATTTCGAGGCCGATCAGATTGGTCAGGTCGCTGAGCAGATAGGGGACCGGCGCGTCGACGGTCAGCTTGCTGATTTCCTGCCCCAACCGGCTCTTGCCGCGCGCCATTAACAGGCATTTGGCGAGGATGTCGGCATCGATTTGGCGTTCCGACCCCGATGTGGTCACGAACACTTCGCAATGTTCTTCGAAATTCATCAGCCAATACGGCATTTGCAGGTTCGACACGTCGAAGATCGCGCCATTGGTCTTGAACGCTGCGGCATATTCGCCGTGCGGATCGACCATCACGATATGGCCCTGCGGCGCGAGCTCGCAAATCTTGTGCAGGATCAGCGCGGCGCTGGTCGATTTGCCGGTACCGGTCGATCCGAGCAGCGCGAAATGCTTGCCGAGCATGGCGTCGATATAGAGCGAAGCGCGAATATCGCGGGTCGGATAGACCGTGCCGATTTCGATAAAGGCGCGGTCGTCTGCGGCATAGACCTGCTTCAGGTCGGCGGTCGATACCGGGAAGACCTGTGTGCCGGGCACCGGATAGCGCGTCACGCCGCGGCGGAACTTGTACAGCTTGCCAGTCAGCTTCTCCTCATCGCCTTCACCGAGGAAGTCGACTTGCGCGGCGATCCGGTTCTGCGTGCCTTCGACCAGGCGCAGCGAGCGGATATTGGCGATCAGCCAGGTACCGCCGACGCGCATCTTGATCTGGCTGCCGACGGAGCCGGCACTGGCGACCACCGGGTCGGCGCTGTCGGCGAACGTCTCGAGCACATGCGGATCGAGCATCACCTGGCTGCTCGATCCGGCGATCTCGAGCACCACGCCGATCGCGTTGCCCAATGCGCCAGGCAAAACAGCGTTCGCGGACGCCGCCAAGGTCACGGGCGCCGCCTTGTCGAAAGCCTGGCTACCCAACATTTCCGTCATTTGGGATGGTCCCCCGGGGTTACCCGATGGATTATGGTGCAAACTCGTAAATATTAGGTGTTGGTGTTTTTATCTGACCAGCCGGTGCCGGCTCAATTACAGGCGCCGCGCGATATAGCCGGCGGTCCAGCCGAACAATACCGAGAGCGCGACGGCGACCAGGCCATAGGCGATCGAATGATTGTCGGCGGCGCGCGCGACATAGCGTTCGAAGCCCGATTTGCGGATATCGATATCCCGTGTCGCTGCCGCCAGCACACGTCCGTCGCGAATCAGGAAAGTTTCGGCGGTGAAGCGCCCGACCGGCACGCGCGCCGGAATGGTGACGCGCGCACGGTACAGCACGCCATCGGTGATCTCGACGGCGCGCGGCGCCTCGTAATACAGTCCCGAACGGCGCTTGAGATCGACCAGGCCACTGGCGAAACGGTCCTGTTCGTCGGGCGGAGCGCTGCTGGCGGGCGACAATTGCAGGCTGCCCAGCCCCAGTTCGTAGATTGCGCGGGTCCGGTCGTCGACCAGATCGCCGATCGGCCTGGATGACAGGATCGCATAGAAGCTCGGCGCCGACCGGTAGCGCAGCCGTGCGGCATTGACCCAGATGCCGGCGACCTTCTCCTTCTCGCGCACCAGAATTGATTGCACCGGTCCCTTGACCACCACCACGACGTCAGTCGGCTTCTCCACCCCCGGCAGGCGCCCGCCGGGATAGAGCACGGCCCCGAACAGCAACAATTCGGCGCCGGTGAAACTATAGGCGATCTCGATATTGCGCTGCGAGACATCGGGCACGAGGACGGGCTTGGCCTGCGCCATCACCAAGGGAGCGACCGCCAGCAGCAGCAACCGCTTCACGACAGCTCGACCGTATAGATTTCATCGGGCCGCCAGCCCAATCCGATCCCGATCCGGATCGCGACGAGCAGCACGATGATCGCCAGCGCAAGGCGGAGATATTCGGGCTTCACCCGATTGGCGAAGCGCGCGCCGATTTGCGCGCCGACCACCGACCCGAGCAGCAACAGCACCGCCAGCACGATGTCGACCGCCTTGGTCGTCGTCGCATGGACCATCGTCGCGGCGGCAGTGACGAACAGGGTCTGGAACAGCGATGTGCCGACCACCACCTGCGTGCCCATGCCGAGCAGATAGAGCATCGCCGGCACCAGGATGAAGCCGCCGCCGACGCCCAGCAGGATGGTCAGGATTCCGGTAAAAAACCCCAGCAGCAGCGGCGCAAGCGGTGAGATATACAGGCCGGAGGCATAGAAGCGTGTGCGGAGCGGCAAGGCCGCGACCAGTGGATGATGCCGGCGCTTGCGCGCCTTGGGTGCGGTGCCGCCGCGCGACACGCTGATCGCCTGAAGCGATTCGCGCGCCATCAGCCCGCCGATCGACCCGAGCAGCACGACATAAACCACTGCGATCACGGTATCGATCTGGCCGCTCACCTGGAGCAGCCGGAAAATTCCCGCGCCGGCAAAGGAGCCGACCACCCCCCCTGCGACCAGCACGCCGCCCATTTTGAAATCGACGCCCTTGCGCCGGACATGGGCGAACACCCCCGACACGCTCGCGCCGGTCACCTGGCTGGCCGCCGATGCCGCGGCGACGGTCGGCGGAATGCCATAGACGATCAGCAGGGGTGTGGTGAGGAAGCCGCCACCGACCCCGAACATGCCCGACAATATCCCGACCCCGCCGCCGAGCAGGATGATGACGAGCGCATTGACCGACAAATTGGCGATGGGCAGGTACAGGTCCATTGCCGCCAGTGACTATCCTGTTCGCAGGCGCGGCGGAAGCGGGGCGGCCGATAAATCGGTGCGGGGAAATCTGTGGCGGAAATCGGTGCGGAGAAATCTGTACCGGAAGCCGGTACGGGGAAATCGGCACTGGACTTCGCCGCGCTGGAGGCACTAGCCTTTTTTGTTGGCTTTAGGGGAGCGTTCGATGAAGCTCGCAGTTCGTCTCACTCTGCTGGGCCTCGCGCTCGCGCCGGTCGCCGCATTCGGCGACAACAGCCCGCAAGTCATCATGGCCACGCCAGGCATTGGCGGCGGCGCGATCGAACGCTTCACCGCGCGTTTCAGCCAGCCGATGGTCGCGCTCGGCGATCCGCGCGCCACGGGTCCGTTCGACGTGACCTGCCCGGTCGCCGGCGACGGTCGCTGGGTCGACCCGCAGACCTTCGTGCATGAATTCAAGAATCCGCTGCCCGGCGGTACGACCTGCGAATTCAAGCTCAAGGGCAAGCTGAAGAGCGTGTCGGGTTATGCCGTGACCGGTCAGCAAAGCTTCAAGGTCGATAGCGGCGGCCCGGTCGCCCGCGCGGTCCTGCCCGAGAGCAATAATGGCGAGATCGAGGAGGACCAGACTTTCCTGGTCGCCGCCAATCTGCCCGCAACCGCGGCCTCGGTCGGTGCGAACGCCTATTGCTCGGTCGAGGGCATTGGCGAGAAGATCCCGGTCGACGTGCTGCCCGCCGACCTGGCCGGCAAATTGCTCGGCGAGATGGGCACCGACAATTGGAACGTGCGCAGTTTCCTGGAGAGCGCCGGGCTGCCAGCGGCGATTCCGGCTGCGGCGGCGGACCGTACCAAGGCCTATGCAAGCGTGACCGCGCTCAAATGCCGCCGTCCGCTGCCCCCCGGCCGCGATGTCGCGCTGGTATGGGGTGCGAATATCGCGGGCGCCGGCGGCAAGCTGGCCGGCGCCGACCAGCGCTTCGACTATACAGTGCGTAAACCCTTCACCGCGCGGTTCGAATGCAGCCGGGTCAATGCCCAGGCGGGCTGCTCGCCGGTCGAAAAGGCGCATATTCGCTTTACAGCACCGATCGCGATGAGCGCGGCGCAGCAGATCAGCATCACCGCCGCCGACGGCAAGACGATCGCGCCGGTGTTCGATGACGACGACAAGAAAAAAGCGACGATCAGCGACATCACGTTCGCCGCACCGCTCCCGGCGGCAACCACCGCGAAACTGACCATCCCGGCTGGCCTCAAGGACGAAAGCGGCCGCGCGCTTGCCAATGCCGAGCGTTTTCCGCTTGAGGTCCGCTTCGACGAAGCGCCGCCGCTGGTGAAGTTCGCCGCGCCGTTCGGCATCATCGAAGCGAAGGAAGGCGGCGTCCTGCCGGTCACCGTGCGCAACGTCGAGGATAGCCTGCAAGGCTCCAACCTCGCGATCGCCGGGCAGAGCCTGCGCGTCAATGCCTCGGATGGGCAGATCGCCAACTGGCTGCGCATCGTCGGCAAGGCCGATGATGAAAAATCGGAAACGATCAAGCGCGGCGGAGAAGAGGTCCGAATCAACAATACCGGCGCTGCGCCGATCCTTGCCGGCGGCTCGGCCACTGCGCTCAAGGTGCCGCTGCCGGGCAAGGGCAAGGATTTCGAAGTCGTCGGAATCAACCTGACCAGGCCCGGATTCTATGTCGTGGAACTGGCCAGCCCGGTGCTCGGCCAGGCACTGCTCGGGCGTAAGGCGCCGCGTTATGTCGCCAGCGCCGCCCTGGTCACCAATATGGCGGTGCATTTCAAATGGGGCCGCGAACGCAGCCTTGCCTGGGTGACTCAGCTCGACAGCGGCAAGCCGATGGCCAATGCCGAAGTGCGCATCACTGACAGCTGCAGCGGCGCATTGCTGGCGCGCGGCGTGACCGACCAGGCGGGCGGGCTGTTCGTGCCGCCCGGCCTGCCCGAGCCGCAAACCTATGGCAGCTGCGATAACGGCAATACCGGCCCGCTGATGATCTCGGCCCGCGCCGGCGATGATTTCAGCTTCACCCTGACCGCCTGGGGCGAGGGCATCCGGCCATATGATTTCGACTTGCCCTTTGGGTATTCGGCCAAGTCGGAAATCCTCCATACCGTGTTCGACCGCGCGCTCGTCCGTCAGGGCGAAACGGTGCATATGAAGCATATCGTGCGCAAGCCGATCGATACCGGCTTTGCCAAGACGCCTGGTTTCACCGGCACCTTGCGCCTGTCGCATCGCGGCTCGGACACGCAATTCGATCTGCCGCTGACGATCGACGCCAATGGTGTCGGCGAAAGCGAATGGACCGCGCCGCAAGGTGCGCCGATGGGCGATTACGATTTGCAGGTGATCGTCGGCGACCGGACGATCTACACCGAGCAATCGTTCAAGGTTGACGAGTATAAATTGCCAACGATGCGCGCGACGGTGACCGGGCCGAAGGAAGCCGCGATCCGGCCCAAGACGATGCCCCTCGACCTGTTCGTCGGTTATCTCTCGGGCGGCGGCGCGTCGAATCTCGCGGTCGATATGCGCGTCGGCTGGTTCGCGCGCAGCGCCAATCCCGACGGCTATGAATCCTACAGCTTCGGCGGCGAGGACATCAAGGAAGGGGTGAAACCGCTCAATGGCGATGGCGAGGAGCAATCGACGCCATTGCCGCCGACCCAGACTTTGCCCGCGACCCTGGGTGGCGACGGCACCACGCGCACGACGATCGACGTGCCGGTGCTGGAAAATGGCGCCGATATGCTGGTCGAGATGGATTATCAGGACGCCAATGGCGAAGTGCTGACCGCATCGCGGCGTATCCCGATCTACGCCTCGGGCGTGCAGCTCGGCGTGAAGACCGATGGCTGGCTGATGAAGCAGGACGATCTGCGTCTGCGCTTCGTCGCGCTCGACACCTCGAACAAGCCGCTCGCCAACCAGAAGATCTCGGTCGCCTTCTACAGCCGCAAGGTGCTGACCGCGCGGCGCCGGCTGATCGGTGGCTTTTATGCCTATGACAATCAGATGCGCACTGAAAAGCTGTCGGCAACGTGCAGCGCGACCACCGATGCGCAGGGGCTGGCGCAATGCGCCGCCGATCCCGGTGTCTCGGGCGAAGTCTATGCCGTCGCGACCACGGCGGACGGCAACGGCAATGTCGCGCGTGCGACACGCTCGGTATGGCTGGCCGGCGATGACGACTGGTGGTTCGGCGGCGACAATGGCGACCGCATGGATCTGGTGCCCGAACGCACCGACTATAAGGCCGGCGAAACCGCGCGCTTCCAGGTGCGCATGCCGTTCCGCGAAGCGACCGCCCTGGTCACGGTCGAGCGCGAAGGCGTGCTGTCCAGCTTCGTGACCACGCTGTCGGGCAAGGATCCGGTGGTCGAGGTCAAGATGCCGGGCAGTTATGCACCCGACGTGTTCGTCTCGGTCATGGCGGTGCGCGGGCGTGTGCAAAGCGGCTTCTGGAGCTGGGTCAATGGTATCGCGCAAAGCCTTGGCCTCGCCAGCGGACCGCCCGAAGGGCAGGAACCGACCGCTTTGGTCGACCTCGCCAAGCCGGCTTACCGCCTTGGCATCGCCAAGGTGAAGGTCGGTTGGGACACGCACAAGCTGCAGGTCGCGGTCAAGGCGGACAAGGAACGCTATGCCGCGCGCGACACCGCGCAGGTCGATATCCAGGTAAAGACACCCGACGGCAAGCCGGCGGCCACCGCTGATGTCGCCTTTGTCGCGGTCGACGAAGCGCTGCTTCAGCTTGCCCCCAATGACAGCTGGGATGTGCTCACCGCGATGATGGGCGAACGCTCGCTCTCGGTGCTCACCTCGACGGCGCAGATGCAGGTCGTCGGCAAGCGCCATTATGGCCGCAAGGCGGTCGAGGCCGGCGGCGGCGGTGGCGGTGATCTGTCGGGCCTCAACCGCGAGAATTTCCAGCCGGTGCTGCTATGGAAGGGCCGCGTCGCGCTCGATGCACAAGGCAAGGCGCGGGTTCCGGTGACGCTGTCCGATGCGCTCAGCTCGTTCAAGCTGGTCGCGATCGCCACTGACGGCGCCGATCTGTTCGGCACCGGCATGGCGGCGGTGCGCACCGCGCAGGATCTCTCGATCTTCGCGGGCATGCCGACTTTGGTGCGCTCGGGCGATTTCTATGCCGCCGCGTTCACGCTGCGCAACGGCTCGGACAAGCCGATGAAAGTCACCGCGACGGTGGATGTGTCGCCGCGCGTGGCCGAAGGCCGTCCGCTGACCGTCACCATTCCGGCGGGCGGCGCGGTGCCGGTCGCGTGGAACCTGACCGCGCCGGAGAATATCGCGACCTTGCGCTGGCAAGTGAAGGCGGTGGCCGACGGCAAGAAGGCGGTCGACCAGATCACGGTCAGCCAGGATGTCATCCCCGCGGTGCCGGTCGAGGTCTGGGCGGCGACGCTTGCCCGCATCGGCAACGATACGTCGATCGCGATCGCACCGCCGGCGGGCGCATTGCCTGGCCGCGGCGTGGTCGATATCCGGCTCGACGATACGCTCCAGCCGCCGTTGCAGGGCGTTCGCGCCTTTATGACGGCCTATCCCTATGAATGTTTCGAACAGACGCTGTCGCGCGCGGTCGCGCTCGGCGATGGCGGCGCCTGGGCGCGGCTTGCGGCGAGCATCCCGACCTATCAGGCATCGGACGGGCTGTTGCGCTACTGGCCGTCAGACAGCCTGACCGGCTCGGAGGCGTTGACCGCCTATGTCATGTCGATGACCGCCGAGGCCGGCTTGCCGATCCCCGAAGCGCCGCGCACGCGGATGATCGAGGCGATGAAGGCGGTGCTCGACGGACGCTTGCGGCGCGAGGAATATGGCGATGTACGGCTTCAGCGCGTCGCTGCCCTCACCGCGCTGGCGCGGCAGGGCGTGGCAACGCCGGGCATGCTTGGTCAGATCGGCATCGCGCCGAACGAGATGCCGACCAGCACGCTCGCCGATTATCTCGTCGCGCTTGATCGCATCCCCGGCATCGCCAATGCCGCCGCGCTCAAATCGAGCGCCGAGGCGGTACTGCGCACGCGCCTGGTCTATGAAGGCACCCGGCTCGATCTGTCCGATCAGAACACTGCGCCGTGGTGGCTGATGTCCTCGGGCGATGAAGCATCGATCAAGGCGGTCATCGCGACGCTTGGCCGACCCGGCTGGCAGGACGATGCGCCGAAGATGATGGTCGGCGTCAGCCTGCGTCAGCTGCGCGGCCATTGGGACACGACCACCGCCAATGCCTGGGGCACGGTCGCCGCCCGCAAGTTCGGCGCGCTTTATCCGGCATCGGCGATCACCGGGCCCACCACTTTGTCGCTTGGCTCGAGCACGATCACGCGCTCCTGGCCGCTCGCGGTCGATCTGCGCAAGGCGTCGTTCCCGCTTCCGGCCGCGACGACGCCGCTGAAAATGGCGCAGGCCGGTCCCGCCGGCCCCTGGGCGATGGTCTCGGTCTCGGCCGCGGTGCCGCTCAAACAGCCGCTGTTCGCTGGCTATAAGATGACCAAAAAAACCGAAACGGTGCAGGCCCGCACCCCCGGCACGCTGACGCGCGGCGATGTGGTCAAGGTGACGATCACGGTTGAGGCTTCGGCCGAACGCAATTGGGTGGTGGTCAATGACCCGATCCCGGCGGGCGCGACGATCGTCGGCAATCTCGGTGGCCAGTCGCAGATCCTCGCCGGGCAGGCCAAGGCCGGCGATGGCGAGAATTTCACCGCGGTCGATGGCGATGGCAAGGTTTGGGATGTGCAGGCCGGGGTGCAGGCTTCCTATGTCGAACGGCGGCGCGATTCATGGCGCGGCTATTTCGCTTGGGTACCGCGCGGCAGCTTCACCATCGTCTATCTGATGCGCATGAACGGCGCCGGCCATTTCAGCCTGCCGCCGACACGGGTCGAGGCGATGTACTCGCCCGCGATCCGTGCCCAGCTGCCCAATGCGCCGGTCACCGTGGCGCAACGGTGAGGTGTCCGACTCGGATCCAAGACCCTCGCTCGCCCTGAGCCTTTGGGCTCGGGTTCGGGCAGGCGGTTCCGCCCTTCTCAACCTTTGGAAAAAGGGCGAGACGGCGCTTCGCGAGGCACAGCCGAAACGCTGGTGGGCGGCGCTGACCAGCAAGAAGGGCCTGACCCTGACCGGCATGGCGGCCGTGATCGGTCTGGTCGCCGCCGCCGATTATGCGACTCAGCCGCCGCCTTTGCCTGGCTATCGGCAAGTCCGCGCCGCCTGGCACCCGTCCGAGGCGTGGCTTTATGACCGGGATGGCACGCTGATCGATTCCGCCCGGGTCGATTTCGCCGCGCGCCGTCTCGCCTGGACGCCGCTCGACCGGGTTTCGCCGGTCACGCGCGACACGTTGATCGCTGCCGAGGATCGGCGCTTCTACAGTCATGGCGGCGTCGACAGTCTCGCCCTGGTCGGCGCGCTGCGCGACCGCCTGCGCGGCAAGCGCCATCGCGGCGCAAGCACCATCTCGATGCAGGTTGCCGGGTTCCTCGCACCCGACCTTGCCAATCCCGGGTCGCGCGGCGTGCTGGAAAAACTGCGCCAGATCCGCGCCGGCTGGGCGATCGACGGTGCCTGGAGCAAGGATCAGCTGCTCGAGGCCTATCTCAACCTCGCCGGGTTCCGCGGCGAAGCACAGGGAGTGGGTGCGGCGGCGCTTGGCCTGTTCGGCAAGACGCCCGAAACGCTCGCACGGGACGATGCGCTGCTGCTCGCCGCATTGTTGCCCAATCCGCAGGCCGATCCGCGTATCGTCGCACGCCGCGCCTGTGCGCTTTCGCGCGAAGCGGATTGCGCGCGCTTCCCCGGCGAAGCGGCTTCGATGCTTGGCCCGGCGCGCAGCCTCGCGCTCGATCCCGGCCTCGCCCCGCATCTCAGCCAGCGACTGCTGACCAAGCCGGGCCTGCGCGTGAAAACCACGCTCGATGCGCGGATTCAACGCATCGCGACGATCGCACTGCGCCGTCAGCTCCAGGGGCTGGGCGGCAGCCGCGCGCGCGACGGCGCGGTGGTGGTGGTCGATAATGCCAGCGGTGACGTGCTGGCTTATGTCGGCGGCATCGGGGGCGCCTCGACCGCGCCCGCCGTCGATGGCGCATCAAGCTATCGCCAGGCCGGATCGACCTTGAAGCCGTTCCTTTATGCCCAGGCGATCGAGAAAGGCTATCTTACTCCCGCGTCGATCCTCGACGATTCGCCTGTGCAGCTCGACACCGCATCGGGCCTGTATGTGCCGCAGAATTACGATCGCGGGTTCAAGGGGCCGGTGTCGGCGCGCAGCGCACTGGCGGGGTCGCTCAACGTGCCGGCGGTGCGCACTTTGTTGCTGGTCGGGGTCGACGCTTTTCGCGACCGGCTCTGGGATTCGGGCTATCGCGGCATGACCGAGGATGGCGACTATTATGGCTTCAGTCTCGCCCTCGGCTCGGCCGAAGTGACCTTGCTTGAACAGGCCGACGCCTATCGCGCGCTGGCCAATGGCGGGCGCTGGACTCCGCTTCGCCTCACCGCCGACGATCCAAGCCCCGCGCCGCGCGTGGTGACCACGCCTCAGGCCGCCTGGCTGGTGTCCGACATGATCGCCGACGCCAATGCCCGCGCCGGCACTTTCGGCCTCGACAGTGCGCTGCGTCTGCCCTTCTGGGCGGCGGTCAAGACCGGCACGTCAAAGGCGATGCGCGACAATTGGTGCATCGGCTTTTCCGACCGTTTCACCGTCGCGGTGTGGGTCGGCAATCTGGAGGGCGATCCGATGCGCGCGGTGTCCGGCACCAGCGGCGCGGCGCCGGTGTGGCGCGACCTGATGCTCGCGCTCCATGCCGATCGCCCCGGCGTGCGGCCGGCACGGCCGTCGGGCATCGAGGAGCGTGCGATCCGCTTTGCCAATGCGGTCGAACAACCGCGCCGCGAATATTTTCTCGCCGGCACGGCCCAGACGCACATCGCGGTCGCGCCCGAAGGCGCGCGCCGCCCGCGCATCGTCAATCCGGTATCGGGCAGTGTGTATGCGATCGACCCGGATATTCCGCCCGACCGGCAAAGGCTGGCGATCGGCGTGTCGGGCGAGGTTACCGCGCACCGCTTGCGGCTCGACAAGCGCGATCTCGGCGCGGCGGATTCGCATCCATTGGTGCTGGCGGGTCCGGGACAACACCGACTCAGCCTGATCGATGTCGGCGGCCGGGTGGTCGATCAGATCATTTTCACGATCCGCTGACGGCTGGCGGAGTGAAGCGGGGTGCCGGCCCGCTCCCCGTCTGGTCACCCACAGGCTATGCTGAATGGGCGGCCTGGCGGCGGAGCGGACCGGCACCGGCTTGCTTACCAGTAGAAGTTGCGGATCACGTCGATTACGATCCCACGCCGCGTATCGACCAGGATCACGTCGTTATAGTGACGCACCCAGCGCTGGTAGCGGCCGGCAAGCGGCAAGCGATAGCGCCACGGATCGGCGATATAATAACGCGACCCGAAATAGCTCGGCGCGATGCGGATGCCGGGGCGGAACGCGGTGTAGCGGAACGGCGCATTCCAGTTGCCACGGGCATAGATGCCGCGATTATGATCGCGATAACCGCGCCAGTCGTTGCGGCCCCAGGCGCGATTGCGGTCGCGGACATCCTCACGCAATTCCTGGCGCGCTTCGCGCACGTCGCGGCGTTGCTCGCGAATGTCATGGCGGTCGCCGTTGCGATAGGCGCGGTGCAATTCGCGCTGCTCCTGGCGGAGATCCTGGCGGTCGCGATTCACTTCGCGTTGCGACTGCGCGTTTGCGACACTGGGGGCGAGGATGGGAACGGCAGTCGCCACCATCAGCGCCGTGATGATCAGTTTACGCATGATTCTTACTCCATTGTTGGCCGACGGCGCGTGGAGGACACGCCGTCACGCGCGCTTTTTCGCAAGCGCGCGCTGAATGGAGCGGGAACCGGTCTGTCAGGAAATAGTAAGGTGGCAGTCCCGGATTTCGCTCTTCGGCGAGATCCGGCTGGCCCAATTCTTACGGCTGGTCGCGATCACCGCCGCCACCGGGCTGACCGCCGATCGCGCCGACGGTGCCGATATTGCCGAACAGTTCGTCGAACAGGCCGCGCTTGCGACCGAGCGTCGGCGTCTTTTCGCCCGAGGGTCTGATCGAGGCGATCTGATCCATACCGCCGCGGCTCACCCCGGTGACGGTGCCGTTCTGATCGAACATCACGCGCAGCGTGATCTGCGTCACAACCTTGGGGTTGTTGAAGGCGATGTTGCGCGTGTCGCGCGCGACATAATACCAGTCGCCCTGGTTGAACTGGCTGGTGAAGCTCGGCTTGCCCAGCGTCTGCAGCACTGACGTGCGATTATCGACGCCGGGCTGGACCGAATTCACCAGATCGGCATCGATGATATAGCCCTGATGCGAACGCAGCGGCGTGCAGGCCCCGGCGGCCAGGGTCGCGAGGCCGAGGGCGGCACCCAGTATCAATCGGCCCCTCATCAATTGGGCAGTGGTGGCGCTCATCAAACTCTCCCAGGGGGCACTACGCATACTCAGGTAAACGCGCATTGCATCGCGGACCGTTCGTCTCAATATGCCGAGCTTCGTGGCCAAACAAGGGCGCAGGGCCGTTTGAGGCAGTTTGGAGTCGAGATGGGGTTGATGGCCAAGATGTTCGGGGGGATATTCGGGGGCCGGTCCGAAAGCGCGCTGCCGCTCTATAATGCGGTGGTGACGCGAGCGCGCGCGCCGCATTGGTATCTGGACGGACAAGTGCCCGACACGGTCGATGGCCGTTTCGACATGGTCGCGGCGATCCTGTCGTTCGTCGTGTTGCGGCTCGAAAAGGACCCGGCGGGTGCCGCGACCAGTGCGCTGCTGACCGAACATTTCGTCTCCGACATGGACGGCCAGCTGCGTGAACTCGGCATTGGCGATGTCGTGGTCGGCAAACATATCGGCAAGATGATGAGCATGCTCGGCGGGCGAATCGGCGCCTATCGCGACGGGCTGGCGGCGGGCGACCTCCCGCCCGCGCTGCTGCGCAACCTGTATCGCGGCGTGGATCCGGGCGCCCCGGCGGTCGGTCATGCGCGCGATTCACTGGTCGCATTCGACGCCGCGCTCACCGCGCTGCCGCTGGATGCGGTGATGACGGGGCAATTGCCATGAGCGCGCCCGAATTTTCCCGCCCGGAACGGATCGACACCTTCGGCACCGGCGAACGCACCGTGTCGATCGCCGCCAATGAAGCCGAACGCGCGGCGATCGCGGCGCGCTTCGGGCTGCTTGCGGTCGACCGGCTCGAGGGGGAATTCAAGGTGCGCAGCGAGGCCGCCGGCATCGTCGCGCGCGGCCATGTCTCGGCGGCGGTGGTGCAGGCCTGTTCGGTCACCGACGATCCGATTCCGGCCAAGGTCGAGGAGGATGTCGCCCTGCGCTTCATCGCCGATGACGCGGTGGATGAGGAGGAGATCGAGCTGTCGGAGGATGCGCTCGACACCATGTTCTATGCCGGGTCGGCGATCGATCTCGGCGAAGCGGCGGCGGAAACCATGGCGCTGGCGCTCGATCCCTTCCCGCGCGGACCCAATGCGGCGGCGGCGCTGCGTGCGGCGGGCGTGATCAGCGAGGACGAACTGAAGCCGCTCGGTGCGTTGGCGGGACTGAAGGGGCTGCTCGACCAGAAAAAGGACTGACCGGCGATTCAATGCCGTGTCCGATCGTGAAACGATCGTGCCGGGCGACGCCTGAACCGGGCGTCGTCGCGGCTCTTTGACATGACCAGAGTATCAACCCGCCCGGAACCACGCTGTTCCGGCTGAAAATGCCGCTGTTATCATGCTGTTTCGATGCTGTTATTGAATAACAGCATATTGGCTCATAACCCGTTGAAAAGAATGAGCGAATTCGGCGCGAAAATCCAACTTAACAGCATGGAAAAATGTGCGAGCGAATAACAGCACGAACAGCATCGCGGATCGGTCGCGACTCGGGGCTTCAATCTTCGTCGGGACCCAGCGCCGGATCCAGGTCGCGGGGCCGGATGAATCGGGCAAGCCGCGCCGTCCCCGCCGCCACATCGGTCCAGTTGCCCGATTCGAAGCGCAGCTCGGCCAGGGTCGCGGTGGGATATTTCTGCTCGACCGCGTCGCGCAGCGGTTCGGCCAGCGTATCGGGCACGAGCAGCAGCACCAGGTCCTCGAGCCCCGGATTATGCCCGGCGAACAGCACATGATCGACCGTGTCGGGCAGGTCGTGGATCACGTCGAGCAGAGTCACCGCGGAGGCCAGGTAGATGCGCCGGTCCCAGGCCGGGGCGAGCGCCTCGCCATAGCCGATCGCCACCTCGTCGAGCGTCTCGGCCACGCGAACGGCCGGCGAGGCGATGACATGGTCGAAGCTCAGGCCAAGCGCCTTCATATGCCGCCCGACCATGATCGCGGCGCGTTTGCCCTTGCCGTTCAGGGGGCGGTCGAAATCGCGGGCGACAGGATCGTCCCAGCCCGATTTGGCGTGGCGGAGCAGCGTCAGTGTCTTCATGGCGCCGGTCGCGTCTCCAAACTCACGTCTTCGCCGGCCTCATGCCCCGTTTCGATGACGGAAGGAAGACGCGCCACGCGCGCCACCGCTTCGTCGAGGGTGACGCGGGTGATCGGCACGCCGGGCGGAAAGGCGGCGAGCAGGCGCGACGGCATTGCCGCGGACAGCAGCACGAACGCGCCATGATCATCGGCACGGCGGATCAGCCGCCCGAACGCCTGCGCCAGCCGCGCCCGCACGATGCGGTCGTCATAAGCGCTGCCGCCCCCGGCCAGCCGCCGCGCGGCGTGCAGCACGGTCGGCTTGGGCCAGGGCACGCCCTCCATCACCACCAGCCGCAGCGAGCGGCCCGGCACATCGACGCCGTCACGCAGCGCATCGGTGCCGAGCAATGAAGCGGACGCATCGTCGCGGAAAATATCGACCAGGGTGCCGGTGTCGATCGGATCGACATGCTGGGCGAGCAAGGACAGCCCATCACGCGCCAGCCGGTCGGCGATTCGCGCATGGACGGCGCGCAGCCGCCGGATCGCGGTGAACAGGCCCAGTGTCCCGCCGCCCGCCGCCGACATCAGCCGCGCATAGGCATTGGCCAGCGCGCCGGTGTCGCCGCGCTTCACATCGGTGACGATCAGCACTTCGGCCTGGCTGGCATAATCGAATGGGCTGACCGCTTCGAACCGCGCGGCGGGTTTGATCAGATGGTGTGCGCCGGTGCGGGCTTCGGCGACCTCCCAGTCGCCCCCGCCGCGCAAGGTCGCCGAGGTGACCAATGCGCCATGCGCCTGTTTCAAGACGGTTTCGGCAAAGGGTTTGCTCGGGTCGAGCCAGTGACGATGCAGCCCGACATCATAATCGCGCCCCTCGATCCGGTCGACCGCGAGCCAGTCGACGAAATCGGGGCTCGCTGGCCCGCCGACCCGCGCCAGCAGCGACAGCCATGCCGCCACCGTCTCGGCGCGCCAGCCAAGCGATGCGACCGCGCCCTCGACGCGCGCGCGCGCCTGCCCGTCGAGCCAGTCGGGTGCTTCGGCCAGCACCGCTTCGAGCCGCCGGCCCAGCGCGACCAGCGGACGAACCAGTGCGTCGAGCGCATGCGCGGCGGGGCCCGCGGCCTCGATCAGCGCGGCATCGGGTTCGGCCAGTTCGGTCTCCAGCCCATAACCGGCATCGCCTTCGGTTTCGGCGCGCGCATAGGTCAGGCCGCGTACCGCTGCGAGCAAGGTCTCGATCGGTCCGAACGGCGCGCCTTCGCCCAGCCGTTGCAGCCAGCCTTCGCCGGCCAGCCCCTGCGCGGCCGTCACCGCATCGCTGATCGCGCGTGCGCCCTGTTCGTCATAGCTGGCGACATCCGACAGCCGCGCGGCCAGTCCGCGCCGCCGCCCGCGCGACCCCGATTCGGGGCCAAGCACCCAGCGGCGCAGTTCGATCGTCTCTTGCCCAGTCAGCGCGGTCGAGAACATCGCATCGGCGGCATCGAAGATATGATGCCCCTCGTCAAAGACATAGCGGGTCGGGCGGCTGGTCAGTTCGCGGCCGCGCGCGGCGTTGACCATCACCAGCGCATGGTTGGCGATGACGATGTCGGCCTCGGCGCTGTTGCGCGCGGCGCGCTCGATAAAGCATTTCCGGTAATGCGGGCAGCCGGCATAGACGCACTCGCCGCGCCGGTCGGTGAGCGCGGTCGGGCCGTTGCGCCGGAACAGCGTCGGCAGCCAGCCGGGCAAATCGCCGCCGACCATATCGCCATCGGCGCTATACCCGGCCCAGCGCGCGACCAGCTGCGCCAGCACCGCCGCCCGTCCCGCGAACCCGCCCTGCAGCGCATCCTCCAGGTTGAGCAGGCAGACATAATTCTCCCGCCCCTTGCGCGTCACGACCTTGGCCTTGCGGATTTCGGCCTGCGGATAGAGCCGCACCGTCTCATGCGCCAATTGCCGCTGCAGCGCCTTGGTGAAGGTCGATACCCACACCGCGCCGCCGGCCTGTTCCGCCCAGAGCGAGGCGGGCGCGAGATAGCCAAGCGTCTTGCCGATCCCGGTGCCCGCTTCAGCCAGCACCATGTTGGGCGCATCGCGCACCATGCGTGGGTTGAACGCTTCGATCGCCGCTTCGGCATAGGCGCGCTGCCCCGGGCGCTGCTCGGCGGCGCTGCCGGTCAGGTGAGTCAGCCGCGCCTGCGTCTCGACCGGGTCGATCGAAACGGTGCGCGGCGCGGGGCGCGGCGCGTTTTCGGACCATTCGGGCAAGCGCGAGAACAGCCAGCGTTCATGCGCCTCGGGCATCACGACATGCTCGGCGACCAGGGGCGCCCAGGGCCAGCGCAGCCGGGCCAGCGACTGCGCGCTGGTCCAGGCGCCTTCGCGTTCGGGCCAGTCGCCCTTGGGGATCGCCAGCAAGGCATGGGTCGCGCGCAGCAGGAACCCCGCCATCTCGTCATCGCGCGTCGGCAGCGCGATCCCGGTGACGCGCGCCAGGCCGCGCGGCGTCGGCACCATGAAGCGCGCCGGACAGAGAAAGGCGAACAGTTCGAGCAGATCGAGCCCCGACAAATCGGCATAGCCGAGTCGCTGTCCGGCGAGCACGGCGTTGAGCACGATGACTGGCGTATCGGCGGCGATGCGGATCGCTTCGCCGCGCCCGACCTGACGCGTGCCATCGGTCGTGGCGATCCAGATGCCGCTATGGCTTGCGTGGAGGGCGGGATAGGGCAAAGACGCGGCCATTCGCGTACCGTAGTGGCGCGACCGGAACGAAAGGGCAACAGCAAGTGAGTGAATTGCGCACCGCCGCCATGGAATCCAAGGCCTGGCCTTATGAAGAGGCGCGCAAGCTGCTCAAACGCTATCCTGACGGCAAACCGGTCGGCCCGGTGCTGTTCGAAACCGGCTATGGTCCCTCAGGGCTCCCGCATATCGGCACCTTCAACGAAGTGCTGCGCACGACCATGGTGCGCAACGCCTTTCATGCCCTGTCCGACACGCCGACCCGGCTGATCGCCTTTTCCGACGATATGGACGGCTTGCGCAAGGTGCCCGACAATGTCCCGAACAAGGCGATGCTGACCGAATATCTCGGCAAGCCGCTGACGCGCATCCCCGACCCGTTCGGCACGCATGAAAGCTTCGCCGCGCACAACAATGCGATGCTGTGCGATTTCCTCGACCGCTACGGCTTCGATTATGATTTCGCGTCGTCGACCGACTATTACACCAGCGGCCGCTTCGACGACGCGCTGAAATCGGTGTTGCGCCATTTCCAGGCAATCCTCGGCGTGATGCTGCCGACGCTGCGCGCCGATCGCCAGGCGACCTATTCGCCAGTGCTGCCGATCAGCCCGAAGAGCGGCATCGTGCTGCAGGTGCCGGTCGAGGTGGTCGATGCCGAAACGGGCATGATCGCCTTCATCGATGAGGGCGAGCGGATCGAGCAGTCGATCCTGGGTGGCCAGGCCAAGCTGCAATGGAAGGTCGACTGGGCGATGCGCTGGGTCGCGCTTGGCGTCGATTATGAAATGGCCGGCAAGGACCTGATCGATTCGGTCGTGCAATCATCGAAGATCACGCGTGTGCTCGGCGGCCGCCCGCCCGAGGGCTTCAACTATGAGATGTTCCTCGACGAAAAGGGCGAGAAGATCTCCAAGTCCAAGGGCAATGGACTGAGCCTTGACGAATGGCTGACCTATGGCCCGGAGGAAAGCCTCGCCTTCTACATTTATCGCGAGCCGAAAAAGGCCAAGTCGCTGCACATGGGCGTGATCCCGCGCGCGGTCGACGATTACTGGCAGTTCCGCGGCAATTATGCCGGGCAGGAACTGAAGGAGCGGCTCGGCAATCCGGTGCACCACATCCATGACGGCAAATTGCCCGAGGGTGAGCTGCCGGTGACCTTCGGGCTGCTGCTCAACCTGGTCAGCGTGATGGGCGACGCAACCAAGGAGCAGGTCTGGGGCTATCTCGGCAACTATGTGAAGGATGCCGATGCGGCGCGTTATCCCGAGCTCGACCGGCTGATCGACCGCGCGCTCGCTTATGGCCGCGACTTCGTCACCCCGACGCTCAAGCGCCGCAAGCCCGCGGGTGTGGAGGTTGCCGCACTCGAACGGCTCGATGCCGAACTGGCCGCGTTGCCTGAGGATGCCAGCGCCGAGGACATCCAGAACATCGTCTATGAAATCGGCAAGACCGGTGGGTTCGAGACCCTGCGCGACTGGTTCAAGGCGCTGTACGAAACCCTGCTCGGCGCCGAACAGGGCCCGCGCATGGGCAGCTTCATCGCGCTTTACGGTATTGCCAATACGCGCAAGCTGATCGGCGCGGCGCTGGCGGAATAGGGTCGGCGATTCGACAGGGCGGGCGAGAACATATAAGGAACATCATCGTCGCTACCGACTCGGAGATGATGATGTCTGGCCCCCCTGCGCACCGCCTTTTCTTCGCCATCCGCCCGCCGCTCACGCTGGCGCGCCAGATGACCAATGCGGCGCATTGGTTCGGCAATGACGGTCGCGTGCTGCGGCCGGAACATGTTCATGTCACGGTCGACATCCTCGATGATGTCGAGGATGTGGAGACGCTTGGGCGCCGCATGAGGAAGATCGGCGAAGAGGTGGCGCACGGTATGTTTCGGGCGTGCTTCGATCTCGCCGTTGGCAGCCCGCGATCGATCGCGCTCCGGCCTCGTCGCCGTATCGGTGGGTTGCACGCGCTTCGCGAGCGTATCGTCCGTCGCCGACAGGCTGCGGGAATCGCTGAACGGCGCGGCTATCGCTTCAGCCCGCATACCACACTCGGCTATTGGCAGGGTCAACCGTTCAGTGAACGGATCGCGCCGGTCGAATGGGAGGTGCGCGAATTCGTGCTGATCCACAGCCATCTCGGCCAGACTCGGCACGAGATTATCGGCCGTTGGGCGCTCAGGGATGCGGGTGAGTCTGGCGACAGCGATGAGGATCAACTGAAGCTGCTGTGATTGCCATGTCGGGCGCGGCGGCTAGGGTGGCGTATGGCCGTTCCTCATAAACACTCCGCGTTGCGCGCCTTTCTCGCTGACGAGGCGGCGGGCGGCATCGTGCTGATTGCCGCCGCCGTGCTGGCGATGATCGCCGCCAATTCGGCCTGGGCCGCGGCCTATGCCGGGTTCCTGCATCTTGAAACCGGCCCGGTCCTCGCGCCCGCTTTGGGGCCGATGACGGTGCATATGTGGATCAATGACGGGTTGATGGCGCTGTTCTTCCTGCTCGTCGGGCTGGAGATCAAGCGCGAGCTGATCGATGGGCAATTGGCCAATCCCGCGCGGCGCCGCTTGCCGATCGTCGCGGCGGCGGCGGGCATGATCGTCCCGGCCCTGATCTATCTCGCGATCACCTGGGGCGATGCGGCGTTGCGTCCCGGCTGGGCGATCCCGGCGGCGACCGACATCGCCTTTGCCATCGGGGTGATGGCGCTGCTCGGCCCGCGCGTGCCGCCGGCGCTGAAACTGTTCCTGACCACGGTTGCGATCGTCGACGATATGGGCGCGGTCGCGATCATCGCGGTCGCCTATAGCCAGGGGCTCGATCTCGGCGCGCTGGCGGCGGCGGCCGGGGTGCTGGCGATCATGGCGGCGATGAGCCGGCATGGCGTGCGCTCGCTTGTCCCTTACCTGATTGCGGCGGTGCTGTTGTGGTGGCTGGTGCTGCTGTCGGGGGTGCACGCGACCGTCGCGGGCGTCCTCGCCGCCGCCTTCATTCCGATCACCGCCACGCCGGGCGCGCCCGATGCCGAGCAGTCGCCGCTCCACCGGCTCGAACATGGACTCAGCCCCTGGGTCGCCTTCCTCATCGTGCCTTTGTTCGGCTTCGCCAATGCCGGGGTCGCGCTGGGCGGCATGTCGGCCTCGGTGCTGGTCGAGCCGCTGGTGATCGGCGTGGCGGCGGGACTGTTCCTCGGCAAGCAGGCCGGCATCATCGGCGGCATCGCACTGGCCGAGAAGTTCCGGATCGCACAACGGCCCAAGGGCGCGAGCTGGACGCAGCTTTACGGCGTCGCGCTGCTTGCCGGCATCGGCTTCACCATGAGCCTGTTCATCGGCGGCCTGGCTTTCCCGGGAGAGGCGGTGCTGATCGACAAGGTCAAGATCGGCGTGCTGGCGGGATCGATCCTGTCGGCGCTTGCCGGGTTCCTGGTGCTGCGTTTCGCCAGGCCGACGCATGACATGACCGGGGAGATTTGATGCGCAGCTTCTTCGATCCACGCCAGCTTGCCCATGCGCCGCGGCAGGAACTGCATAATGGCGGCTTCATCGATTATTCCGAAACCCCGGCACGGGCGGAAGCCATGTTTGCCGCCTTGCCCGGTATCGAACGGCCCGCGGATCACGGCGAATCGCCGATCCTCGCGGTGCACGATGCCGGCTATGTCGCGTTCCTCAGGACCGGCCCGGCACGTTGGGCGGCGGCGGGGCGGCCGGGCGATGTGATGGGCTATATCTGGCCGATCGTTGGCCGGCGTCCGTTGAAGCTCGACCGGATCGATGCACTGGCGGGGCAATACAGTCTCGACGCCTCCACTCCGCTGACCGCCGACACCTGGGACGCCGCTTATTGGAGCGCGCAAAGCGTGTTGTCGGCAACGCAAGCCGTGCTTGGCGGCGACCGTGCGGCCTTTGCGCTGTGTCGTCCGCCCGGCCATCATGCCGGCGCGGATTATCTTGGCGGCTATTGCTACCTCAACACCGCCGCGATCGCTGCCCAGGCCGCACGCGATGCGGGGGCGAAGCGCGTCGCGATCCTCGACATCGATTATCACCACGGCAACGGCACGCAGGATATCTTCTGGACGCGCGGCGACGTCTTCTACGCCTCGATCCATGCCGACCCGGCGACCGATTATCCATTCTTCTGGGGCCATGCCGATGAAGTCGGCGAAGGCGAAGGATCGGGCACGACGCTCAACCTGCCGCTGCTACAGGGTGCGACGCTCGACGCGTTTCGCGCTGCCCAGGCGACGGCGCTCGACGCGATCGCGGGGTTCGGCCCCGAGCTGCTGATCCTGAGCTTCGGCGCCGATACCTGGGACGGCGACCCGATTTCCGACTTCAAGCTCGCCACCGCCGACTATGCGACACTGGCGCACGACATCGCCGCGCGCGGCTGGCCAACGGTCATCGCGATGGAGGGCGGCTATGCGGTCGATGCGCTGGGCGCCAATGTGACAAGCCTGTTGAGCGGTTTCGACCTGAGTTGATGATGTTCGAACAGCCTGTATATCGAATAGGACTAACGCCTAACGCCCGGTAAAGCGGCCTGGCCGCCGTTCCGCGACCGAGCGGACGCCCTCGTCGAAATCCTCGGTATCGCGCAGTTCGGCCTGGCGTATCGCCTCGATCGCGGTCGCGTCGCGGATCGCCGTAACCAGCCCGGCGCGCAGCGTCGCGCGCGTCGATTGCACGGCGAGCGGTGCGTTCTCGGCGATCTCGCGCGCCAGGGCGCTGGCGGCATCGTCCAGGCCGTCGAGCTCGACCAACTGGTCGACCAGACCCCAATCGCGCGCGGTCTCGCCGGCAATGCGCCGTCCGGTCAGCAGCATCAACGCCGCACGCTGATCGCCGATCAGCCGGGGCAGGCTATGCGTGATGCCGAAACCGGGATGAAAGCCGAGCTTGACGAAATTGGCCACAAAGCGGGCTTCCGGCGCGGCGATGCGGAAATCGGCGACCAAAGCGAGGCCAAGTCCCGCACCCACCGCCGCCCCCTGCACCGCCGCGACGATCGGCTTGCGCGCGCCGAAGAGGCGCGCGGCCTGAGCGTAGAGCGCGTGAGTGAAATCCTCGCGCACGCCATCGGCGCCCCCCGTCCCCGGCGTCAGGTCGGCCCCGGCGCAGAATGCGCGGCCCTCGGATCGCAGGACGCTCGCACGGCAGCCGGGATCGGCATCGATCGCGTCGAACGCATCGGCCAGTGCGCGAACCAGATCGATGCTGACGAAATTATGCGGCGGCCGGTGGAAGGTGACGATCGCGATATCACCGTCGCGCTCGATCGATATGGTGTGGTCGGCAGCGGTCATCTCAGCGTTTCATTCCGAACAAATTGCGGGCCACGACCCATTGGTGGACTTCGGTCGGCCCGTCATAGATGCGCATCATGCGCAGCTTCGACGCCATCAGGTGCAGCGGCAATTCCCGCGTCATGCCCATTGCCCCGAACGCCTGCATGACATGGTCGACCACCTCATAGGCCATTTCGGTGGCATAGGCCTTGATCATCGAGATTTCCTGCCGGACATCGCGGCCCTGATCGATCTTCCAGGCGCAGTCATAGGTCATCAGCCGCGCGGCATGGATGCGCGTCGCGGCGTCGGCGGCCCAGAACTGGATCGCCTGGCGCTGCGACAGCGGCTGGCCGAAGGTCGTGCGCTGCGGGGCATAGTCGACCAGCATGTCGAGCGCGCGCTGCGCCATGCCGATCGACCAGGCGGCCATTTCGACCCGCCGCGTGCCGAGCCGGACCTGCATCGGGGCAAAGCCGTCGCCTTCCTGTCCGAGCAGTTTCCAGCCAGGCACGCGGCAGTTCTCCAGCGCCAGCTCATAGGTCGCTTCGCCGCCGAGCATGGCGATGCGGCGCAGCACGTTGAAACCGGGCGTAGCGCGATCGACCAGAAAGGCGGAGATGCCATTGCGTGCGCCCTCGCGCTTCTCGGTCACGGCCATGACGATGGTGAAATCGGCCTCATCGGCGCGCGTGATCCAGATCTTGCGGCCGTTCAGCACCCAGTCGTCGCCGTCGCGCACCGCGCGCGTGGTCATGCCCGACGGATCCGAGCCGGCGCCGGGTTCCGAAATGCCGATCGCGGAGATCGTCTCGCCGCGCACATAGGGCATGAGATACGCGTCGCGCTGGCGCTCGGTGACGGTCGCGGTCAGCATGCGCAGATTGGGTGAATCCGGCGGCAGGATATAGGGCGTGATGGTGCGCCCCAGTTCCTCATTGACCCCGACCATCGCCACCTGCGGCAAATCCATCCCGCCGATATCGGCCGGTGCATCCAGGCCCCATAATCCCATGTCGCGCGACACGGCGTCGATGCGCGCGCGATCTTCGGCGGCGAGGTCCTTGGGCTGGCCGGCGGCCTCGCGCGCCAGCACGCCCGCCTCATGCGGCAGCAATTCGGTATCGACGAAACGCCGCACCAGCTCCTTGAGCATCCGGTGTTCGTCATCGAGTTCGAAATGCATCGCTATCGTCCTGCCCAGACCGGGAGAGTGATCGGCGCCGAGCCGGCGGCGGCGTGATCGTCGTACCCGGCGGGAGTCTGCGTGACCAGACCAGCGGTCGCGATGAAATCCAAACTGACGCGGAACGGTAATGTTCGCGTCACGACCATGCTGCACCCGCGAAGGCGTTTTGTACTTCAATTGGGGCTTATTCATGCGCATCACATCTACACTCGCCTTTCTGCTCGCCTCGGTCGCGGCGCTGCCCGCCATGGCACAGGTGCAGGAAACACCCCCTGAGATTGACGAGAACGACATCGTCGTGACCGCGCAGAAGCGCAGCGAGAAGGGAGTCGATGTGCCGATCACGCTGAGCGCGGTGACCGGCGAGCGGATGAAACAGCTCGGCGTTTCCGATCTCGACGAACTGGCTTTCTTCGTCCCCGGGCTCAACATCCAGGAGCAGAGCGCGAATAATCCCGGCATCGTCATTCGCGGCATCACATCGGATTCGGGCTCGGCGCAGCAGGCGGCGCGCGTCACGCTTTATTATAACGGCGTCGACATCTCGCGCTCGCGCGGCTCGTACCAGGACATTTACGATGTCGAGCGGATCGAAGTGATCAAGGGGCCGCAGGCGACTCTGTTCGGTACCGCTTCGGCGGTCGGTGCGATCAGCATCATCTCGGCGCGTCCGAAAGAGGGGTTTTCGGGCGAACTGACCGGCGGGATCGGCAATTTCGACCAGCGCCTGCTTGCCGGCCACATCAATCTCGGGTCGGACAAGATCGCCGGCCGCATCGCGTTCGCGTTCAAGAAGCGCGACGGCTATGTGAACAATCTCGCCCCCAATCAGGATGATCTCAACGGCCAGAACCAGCTTGGCGTGCGCGGATCGCTGCGCTTCACGCCGACCGAGGATGTCACCGCCGACCTGATCCTGACCTATGACCGGCAGCGCAATCCCGGCACTGCGTTCGTCTCGCGTGCTCTGCCCACCTCATCGGGTCCGGGCAATCCGTTCGGCGATGCCTATCTCGGTGGATCGCCGCTCTCGCGCCAGGCGCTCGGCGCGGCGAAGCTTGGACTGAAGCGCGATGTCTATGACGCCAATCTGACGCTCAGCTACAATTTTGCCGACGACTGGTCGGTGACCATGGTCAATGCCTATCGCAAATTCGATTCGCTTGAAGTGTTCGACGCCGATGGCTCGGCCGCCTGGTATCTCGAATTCGCCGAAGGCGCCAAGGGCGACCAGTTCAACCATGAAACGCGTTTCGCTTATACCGGTGACCGGTTCCGTGGCTCGTTCGGCTTCAACTTCTTCCATGAAAACAGCCTGCAGAACGTGCCTTTCTCCGCCGATGAGCGGGTATTTCTGACATGTGCCCAAACCACTCCCGCGACTCGGTCGCGCTGCGTTGCCGCCAATGGTACCGTCCCGGCGGCGGCGGGGACGCCGGTGCCCTACAGCTCGGTGTTCCAGAATTCTGGCATCAACGACAGCTATTCGGTGTTTGCCGACGGCACGTTCACCCCGACCCCGCGGCTCGAACTGACCGCCGGCGTGCGGCTGCTGATCGAACAGCGCCAGTCGGGCTTTTTCGCACGCGTCCCGCGTTCAGTGATCACCGGCGGCGCGTCGCTCATTCCGGGCCAGGTCGATACCGGCGGCAAGACCTTCCGCGCCGAAGACAGTTTTGCGGCCGTCCTGCCACGCTTCAACGCTTTGTACCGCCTGTCGGACAAGGTGAACGCTTATGCCACGGTGTCGAAAGGCCGCCGCTCGGCGACCGTGCAACTCGGCGCGGCGTCAACGGCGACGGGGCCGATTGCCGCGTTCACGCCGGTCGCGGCGGAGATCGTCTGGAATTACGAGGTTGGGCTGAAGGGATCGGCGGGCATCGTCTCGGGCTCGATCGGCGCCTATTACATGACCTATGACAATTTTCAGGTCAGCGTGAACGACGGCGCCCGGACCATCACCAAGAGTGCGGGAACTGCCACCAACAAGGGCATCGAAGCGGAAATCACCATTCGCCCGGTCAAATGGTTCAGTGCCTTCGCCAATATCGGCTATATCGATGGCGGTATCGACCGCAAGGCGACCACGGCGCCCGGATTCAGCGGTGCGAAATTCCGCCTCCAGCCTGACGTTCAGGCATCGGGCGGCATCACCATCGATACGCCGATCGGCCATGGCCTGCGCTTGTTCGCGACTCCGACGATCACCTATCGCAGCAGTATCTTCTTCGAAATCCCCAACACGCCTGCGGTCGAGCAGGGCCCGGTCACGCTGGTCAATGTGCGTGCCGGGATCGGCTTTGGCGGCGATGCCGCCGACCGGTTCGAACTGGTCGGCTTCGCCCGCAACCTGTTCAACAAGGATTATCTGCTCGATGCGGGCAACACGGGCGGCGCGTTCGGCATTCCCACCTACATCCCCGCCGAACCGCGCCTGTACGGGGTGCAATTGTCGGCGAAATTCTGATCGACGGATCATGGCCGTTCTCCTGCCCACCGGGGGAACGGCCAGGTGAGGCGGGTGAACGCATGGTATAGTCAAATCATCGATGATGGATAACTCATTCAAAAATCTCGCTCAATCTCCCCGGGGTCGGCTCGATTCAGTTATGTCCCCGCAAGTGTCATGTCCGGGTTTCCGGCGCGCGCCCTCCGCGTCGGGTTAAGCCTCGTTCGGCAAACCATTTGAATCGAGCAAAGCCCGAGCCTGACATGACCAGATCACCGCCATTTCCCGTTATTCCCGCAGCGCAGCGGAAAAACTCCCGTGCGGATCCATCAAAATTCCCGCAGCTTTTCCCGCAGATTCCCGCAGAACGCTCAAAAAGGCATTTTCCCGCAGCACCTCCCGCAGCTGCGGGAAAATCGGCGCTACGGCGCGGCATCGCCGCCGCGGAGTCCGAGCCATTCGAGCTCACCGGGCAGGTCGTTCGCGGCAAAGTCGATTTGCAGCACGCGGCGTCGTGCCGGTCGGGCTGCCGCCGCCGACGCATGCAGGATCAGCGTCGCGTACAGCCACACATCACCCCGCTCGGCCAGGCACGCAATCGTGCCGCACCGTGCCGCCACGCGGTCGATCTCCGCTTCCGCGATTCGGCCCAGCTGATGCGACCCTGGCGCGATCAGCAGTGGCGCATTGTCCGCCGGCACATCGTCGAGATGCACGCGCATCGTCACCATGCCGGCGAGAAGATCGGCCGGTGGCGCGACATGGATCATCCCGGCCTTGATCGTCCATGGCCCGAACCCCGGCGTTTCATGCCGCTCGCGCACGACGATCGTGCGATCCTGATGCCAGCCCAGCGCCCAGTTGGCCGCTTCCGTCTTGTCGAACAGGATCGCACGTACCGGCCGGCATCCGTTGCCGAGTTCCTGGGCGGCGAGCGCGCCGAGCGGCCCGTCCTTCGTCACCAGCGGTGTGAGCGCTGCGATCCCCCGCAACCTGATCCCCGCACGGTCCCGTGGCTGGCGATTCGCCAGATCGTCGAGCACGCCCAGAATCGAAAGGGCGGCGCGACTCAGTCGCACCGCCCCATTTTGTTCGAGCGTCGAATCCAAGGATCAGAGCTTTTCGGTCAGCTCCGGTACGATCTTGAACAGGTCGCCGACCAGGCCGATGTCCGCGACCTGGAAGATCGGTGCGTCCTCGTCCTTGTTGATCGCGATGATCGTCTTCGAATCCTTCATGCCCGCGAGATGCTGGATCGCGCCGGAAATGCCGATCGCGATATAGACTTCCGGGGCGACGATCTTGCCGGTCTGGCCGACCTGATAGTCGTTCGGGACATAACCAGCGTCGACCGCGGCACGCGACGCGCCGACACCCGCGCCAAGCTTGTCGGCGAGCGGTTCGATGATCGAATGGAAGTTTTCCGAATTCTGCAGCGCGCGGCCACCCGACACGATGATCTTCGCGCTGGTCAGTTCGGGACGCTCCGACTTGGCGATCTCGCTGCCGACATAGGTCGACAGGCCCTTCTCACCGGTCGATGCGACCGCCTCGATCGTGCCCGACCCACCCGAGGTCGCGGCCTTTTCAAACGCGGTGCCGCGTACCGAAATGACCTTCTTCGCGTCCTTGGTCTGCACCGTGGCGATCGCGTTGCCGGCATAGATCGGGCGCGTGAAAGTATCCTCGCTCTCGACCGACAGGATGTCGCTGATCTGCATCACGTCGAGCAGGGCGGCGACACGCGGCGCGATGTTCTTGCCGTTCGACGTGGCAGGCACGAGGAACGCGTCATGATCGCCCATCAGCGACACGACCAAAGGCGCGACATTCTCGGCCAGCGCATGGGCATAGGCCGCGTCATCGGCGACATGGACCTTGCCCACGCCGGCGATCTTGGCGGCTTCGGCGGCCACCGCATCGACGCCAGAACCGGCGACGAGCAGATGAACGTCGCCGAGCTTCGAGGCGGCGGTGACCACGGCCAGCGTGGCATCCTTGACGACCTTGCCGTCATGTTCGACCCAGACGAGCGTCTTCATTTCGCGACTCCCATCGCCTTGAGTTTAGCGACCAGTTCATCGACATCGGCGACCTTGACGCCGGCGGTGCGCTTGGCGGGCTCGACCACTTTCAGCGTGGTCAGGCGCGGAGAAACATCGACGCCATAATCGGCCGGGGTCTTCTGCGCGAGCGGCTTGGACTTGGCCTTCATGATGTTGGGCAGCGACGCATAGCGCGGCTCGTTGAGGCGCAGATCGGTGGTGATGATCGCAGGGAGTGAGAGCTTCTCGGTCTCCGACCCGCCATCGACTTCGCGCGTCACCGTGACGCTGTCCGATGCGAGCTCGACCTTCGACGCGAAGGTCGCCTGGCCGACGCCAAGCAGGCCGGCGAGCATCTGGCCGGTCTGGTTATTGTCGTCGTCGATCGCCTGCTTGCCGAGGATCACCAGGTCGGGCTTTTCTTCCTCGACGATCTTGGCGAGCAGCTTGGCCACGCCGAGCGGCTCGACCTTCTCTTCCGACACGATCAGGATCGCGCGGTCGGCGCCCATGGCGAGCGCGGTGCGCAGCGTTTCCTGCGCCTTTTGCTCGCCGATCGACACCACGACGATCTCGGTGACACCCTTGTCCTTCAGGCGGATCGCCTCTTCGACTGCGATCTCGTCGAACGGGTTCATGCTCATCTTGACGTTCGCCAGATCGACGCCCGTCCCGTCCGCTTTCACGCGGGGTTTCACATTGTAATCAAGCACGCGCTTGACCGGCACCAGCACCTTCATTGCAACTTCTCCGTCTTCCTGTTCCGTTCCTGGGGAGGAAAAGTCAGGCTGCAGCTTTGACTTCGGCGACGATCTTGCGCGCCGCGTCACCCAGATCATTGGCGGGAACGATCGCCAGGCCCGAGGTCGAGAGGATGCGCTTGCCTTCCTCGACATTGGTGCCTTCGAGGCGAACCACCAGCGGCACCGAAAGGTTCACTTCCTTCGCCGCCGCGACGATGCCGTCGGCGATGATGTCGCACTTCATGATGCCGCCGAAGATGTTGACCAATATGCCCTTCACCGCCGGATCGGCGAGAATGATCTTGAACGCTGCGGTCACCTTTTCCTTCGAAGCGCCGCCGCCGACGTCGAGGAAATTGGCCGGAAACATGCCGTTGAGCTTGATGATGTCCATCGTCGCCATGGCGAGGCCGGCGCCATTGACCATGCAGCCGATATCGCCGTCGAGCTTGATGTAAGCCAGGTCATACTTCGAGGCTTCGAGCTCGGCCGGATCCTCTTCGCTCTCGTCGCGCAGCGCCATCAGGTCGGGGTGACGGAACATCGCATTGCCGTCGAAGCCGACCTTGGCGTCGAGCACCAGCAACTGCCCGTCATCGGTGACGGCGAGCGGGTTGATTTCGATCTGCTCGGCATCGGTGCCGAGGAACGCGTCATACAGCTTGGAGGCGGTCGATGCGGCCTGCTTGGCAAGGTCGCCCTCAAGGCCCAGCGCATTGGCGACGGCGCGGCCGTGATGCGGCATGAAGCCGGTCGCCGGGTCGATGTCGAAGGTCTGGATCTTTTCCGGCGTGTCGTGCGCGACGGTCTCGATGTCCATGCCGCCTTCGGTCGACACGACCATCGAGATGCGGCCCGATGCGCGGTTGACCAGCAGCGCGAGGTAGAATTCCTTGGCGATGTCGACGCCGTCGGTGACGTACAGGCGATTGACCTGCTTGCCATGCTCGCCGGTCTGGATCGTCACCAGCGTGTTGCCGAGCATGTCGGTCGCCGCGGCACGAACCTCATCGGCGGTTTTCGCCAGGCGAACACCGCCCTTGGCGTCGGGGCCGAGTTCCTTGAACTTGCCCTTGCCGCGTCCACCGGCATGGATCTGTGCCTTTACGACATAAAGCGGTCCGGGCAGCTTGGCCGCAGCGGCGACCGCTTCGTCCACGGTGAGGGCGGCGAAACCGGCGGGAACCGGGACGCCGAACTTGGCGAGCAATTCCTTCGCCTGATATTCGTGGATGTTCATGGGGCCGTCAGCGCCTTTCGAAAATCTGATGTGGCAAAATCAATGTTGCATGGGGCCTTAAGCACAGGGTGGGAGACGAATCCACCCCTTGGCTACGGCATGAGCCCTGCGGATCAGTCTCCGAGCCCGACGGCACAAAGCGCCGCGGAACTGGTGGTCACGCGGACGATCTCCGGATCGTTGAGCGAGCGCGCCCGATAGAGGAACTGTTCGAGATCGCGCGATTGCTTCGCCTTGCCCAGGCCCGACAGGCGTCGAAGCTGGAGGACCGACAGCCGATCGACCATGCGCCCCGCCATGCATTTCGCGATCGGCGCAGGGACTCCGGCCTTGATCAGGCCATCACGGGTCAGCGTCTCCGGCGTCGAACAGGCGGCGAGGGCCAGGGCTGGAAGCAGCAGCGTGGAGAGCAGCAACGGATGGCGCATCGACGGCCTCGCAATCATTCGGGGCGCCCGCTATATCGCGCGGCATGCATTGGACAACCGGCCTGCCGCTATTTTTCGCGACGATCCTCGTGATGGAAGTCGTCGCCTATGTCGCGCATCGCTGGGTGATGCACGGCGTCGGCTGGTTCCTGCACGAAAGCCATCATCGCCCGCGCACCGGCAATTGGGAGCTGAATGATCTTTATGCGGTGATTTTCGCCATCCCGTCATTCGTGCTGCTGCTCGGCGGCGCACAGCTTGGCTGGTGGCCCGGCTTCATCTGGATCGGGGCGGGCATCGCTGGGTACGGTGCGATCTATTTCGGCTTCCATGACGTCATCGTCCATCGCCGTATCGCGACGCGCTACTTGCCCAAGTCATCCTATATGAAGCGCATCATCCAGGCGCACCGGCTCCACCATGTCGTCGAGACCAAGGCCGGCACGGTCAGCTTCGGTTTCCTCTGGGCGCCGAAACCGGAAGTGCTGAAGGCCGAACTCAAGCGCCGTCAGCATGCCGGGGTCCGCGCGCCCGCCGGGCGGCCGGACACCGTTCCCGTCGATTGACCGAAAGCGCCTGGTTCTTCGCGCTCGCGGTGCCGGCCGTGATTCTGCTCGGCCTGTCCAAGGGCGGGTTTGCCGGCATGGGCGCCCTGTCGCTGCCGATCATGGCGCTGGCGATCTCGCCGGTGCGTGCGGCGGCGATCCTGTTGCCGATCCTGATCGTGCAGGACGTGGTGAGCTTGTGGGCGTTTCGCAAAAGCTGGGACGGCTATGTGCTGGCCTGGATGTTGCCGGGTGCGGCGATCGGTATCTGCCTTGGCTATCTGTTCGCCGCGCAGGTGTCGGCCGACGCAGTGCTCGGGCTGGTCGGCGCGATCTCGCTGCTGTTCGGCGGCTATCGGCTGTGGGTCGAGCGGGGTGGCACGCTTCGCGCCTCGTCCCGCTCGCCTGGTTGGGTCGGGATGCTGTGCGGCGTCGCTTCGGGCTTCACCAGCCAGATCGCCCATGCCGGGCAGCCGCCATTCCAGGTCTGGGTGTTGCCGCGCCGGTTCGACCGCGACGTGCTGATTGGCACGACCGCGATCTTCTTCGCTGCGGTCAATTGGGCGAAGGTGCCGGCCTATTGGGCGCTGGGCCAGTTCAGCCATGACAATCTCGTCGTGGCGGGGCTGTTGCTGCCGGTGGCGATCGCCTCCACGTTGGCCGGCGTGTGGTTGGTTCGCCGTGTCGCGCCCGACCGCTTCTACAGCGCGATCTATGCGCTGATGATGCTGGTCGGGGTGAAGCTCATCTGGGATGCGCTGACCTGATCTCTCTCCGCTCGAACCGAACGGAGGTGGGATCTCTACGATATGACGCGGCTCAATCGAACAGCGACGACACCGAGCTTTCGTCCGCGATCCGCTTGATCGCCTCGCCGAGGAGCGGGGCGATGGTCAGATGGCGGATGCGCTTGGCGTCCTTGATCACGTCATGGCTACCGATCGAATCGGTGATCACCAGTTCCTCAAGCGCCGATCCCTCGACCCGCGCGACGGCACCGCCCGACAGCACGCCATGCGTGACATAGGCGACGACGCCCTCTGCGCCAGCTTCCTTCAGCGCGGCGGCGGCATTGCACAAGGTGCCGGCCGAATCGACGATATCGTCGATCAGGATGCAGAAGCGCCCCTCGACGTCACCGATGATGTTCATCACCTCGGATTCGCCGGCGCGTTCGCGGCGTTTGTCGACGATTGCCAGCGGCGCGTTGTTGAGCCGCTTGGCCAGCGCCCGGGCGCGCACCACGCCGCCCACGTCGGGTGAGACGACCATCAGGTTGCGGTCCCCGAACCGAGTCAGAATGTCCGCCGACATCACCGGCGCGCCGTAGAGATTGTCGGTCGGAATATCGAAGAACCCCTGGATCTGCCCGGCGTGGAGATCGACTGAGAGCACGCGGTCGGCGCCCGCGACAGTGATCAGATTGGCGACCAGCTTGGCCGAGATCGGGGTGCGCGGGCCGGGTTTGCGGTCCTGCCGGGCATAGCCGAAATAGGGCACCACGGCGGTGATGCGCTTGGCCGAGGCGCGTTTCAGCGCATCGATGCAGATCAGCAGCTCCATCAGATTGTCGTTCGCCGGATAACCGGTCGATTGCAGCACGAAGACGTCCTCGCCGCGCACATTCTCATGGATCTCGACGAACACTTCCTCGTCGGCGAAGCGTCGCACGCTCGCCTGGGTCAGTGCGATCTCGAGATAGGCGGCGACGTCGCGCGCCAGCGGCAGGTTCGAATTGCCGGTCAGTAACTTCATTTTGGGCCGCCCTTTTTGCTCGCCGATTGAGCGTCTCTTAGAGGCGAGCTAGAGAAATCGAAAGGCAGGAGTGCGACGATGCCCGGAGAGACCAGCTTTCGGCCTAATGTCGACGATTATATCGCAGCGGCGCGTGTCTGGTACATGCACGCCTTGCGCAAGCCCCGCTTCTCCATCCGCCTGTCGATCATCACGGCGCTTGTGGCGTTCGGCGGCGTGCTCATTACCTGGGATGACTCCAGTCTCGGTTACCGGCTGCTGTTCGTCTTCGGCATGATGGCCGGTTTCCTCATCCTCATGACCATGCTCATGCTGATAAGCTATGCGTTGCTACCGCGCCGCGCGACGCGGCTTTTTCGCCAGCAGCGCACCCTGGAGCATGATTTCGTCTTTCGCTGGGATGACGCTGGCACCGACACCAGGTCCGATGTCGGAACAAGCATGATCGCCTGGACGGATTATCATGCCTGGGCCGAGGGGCGGGCGGCTTTCATCTTCTTTCTCAACGACCAGCTGTATCATTTTATCCCGAAACGCGCGCTCTCGCCCGACCAGCTGGTCGACCTTCGCACTTCGGTACAGGCGGCGCGCGCAGGCGGGTAAGCCGCGCCGATCGCCGGTTGCGGCTCATGACTATCGACCTTAAGCGACGCATATGACCGTCATCACCCGTTTCGCGCCCAGCCCGACCGGCACCCTGCACGTCGGCAATATCCGCACTGCACTGCATAACTGGTTGTGGGCGCAGAAGAATGGCGGGCAGTTCTGGCTGCGCATCGACGATACCGATGCCGAACGCAGCGAGGAGGCATTCGTCACCGCCATCCGCGCCGACCTTGATTGGCTCGGGCTGGCGCGCGATGGCGAGGAGCGACAATCGGCGCGCTTTTCCCTGTACGAGACGCGCTTCGCGGCGTTGCGCGATGCGGGGCATATCTATCCGGCTTATGAAACCGCGCAGGAACTCGACCTGAAACGCAAGATTGCCGCCGGACGCGGCCTGCCGCCGGTCTATGACCGCGCCGCGCTGGCGCTGAGCGACGATGATCGCGCCGCGCTGGAGGCGGACGGGGTACGTCCGCACTGGCGGTTCAGGCTCGACCATTCGGCGGCAATCGAATGGGACGATCTGATCCGTGGCCATCAGCGTTTTGACCCGACGACGATGAGCGATCCGGTGATTCGCCGCGCTGACGGATCCTGGCTCTATATGCTCCCGTCAGCGATCGACGATGTCGATATGGGCGTGACTCATGTCGTGCGCGGCGAGGACCATGTGTCGAACACCGCGCTGCAGTTGCAGATGTTCGCCGCGATGGAGGCAACGCCGCCTGCTTTCGCGCATGAGGCATTGCTGGTCGGCAGCGAAGGTAAATTGTCGAAGCGGCTCGGTTCGCTCGGCGTCGCGTCGTTTCGCAATCAGGGCATCGAGCCGCAGGCGATTCGCGCATTGCTCGCACGGCTCGGCACCAGCGATCCGGTCGAGCCGATCGCCGATGCCGCGCCGCTGATCGCCAGCTTCGACTTCGCGCGTTTTGGACGTGCGCCGGCGCGTTTCGACGATGCCGAGCTGGCCGCGGTCAATACCCGTATCATCCATGGTCTGGATTTCGACAGCGTGGCCGATCGGCTGCCGCCCGGCATGGGCCGCGCCGGATGGGAAGCGGTGCGTCCCAATCTGGCGATCATCGCCGAGGCGGCTGACTGGTGGCGCGTGATTGAGGGACCGGTCGAGTCGGTGACCGAAGAAGCCGACCGTGACTTCCTGGCCGAGGCCGCACGCGTCGCGGGCAATCTCGATTGGAGTGCCGACCCCTGGCATACGCTGACCGCCGCGTTGAAGGCATCCAGTGGTCGGGGCGGCAAGGCGCTGTTCCTGCCGCTGCGCCGTGCGCTGACCGGGCGTGATCACGGTCCGGACATGGCGACGCTGCTGCCGTTGATTGGCCGCGTACGCGCGATGGAGCGGCTTGCGGCATAGATGGCATGGCTTGTGTTCTCCCGGAGAAGCGCCTTTCCTTGATGCCTGACATGTAATGATATATCCCAACTAGATTCGTCGCTGCAAGCGAGCTTGAGGGGGCTATCGATGTACATGAATCGCAGCGGTGGTCCTGGGATCAGGCTTGGCTCACTTGGGCTGGCCATTGCCTCCTGTGGCATGATCGTGGCCGCTTTGGTCTCTTCGATACCCCGTGTGTTCGCCTTTGAGCCAGCAACGATATTGCAGACACGCAATATCCCACTCTTCGAGTATGTGCCGGCGGTGCCGCTGTGCAAGGCCGCTGGACCGAAGAACGGGGTCACGTTTGCAGGAACGGGGATACGCTCGCGGCCCTCGGTCGGCACCACCCGCTCGGGCGCGGCGCGTCGGTCCATCGGGGCCCGCGCGAAAGGGTTCAACTGGCCCAAGCTGCGATCGCCCGCTCTGCCATCGACCATCGTGCAGAATGACCAGCCTCTCACATGGTCCGAATGCTGAGACGGAACCCCGACGTGCGACGGGGCGTGGCATTACGGCGGTGTAACGTTATGTCATTGACAGCTTGAGAAGTTACGTTGTATCATCCCATCAACAATCCGGCGCCAGACCGGGGCGGTACACTCAAGGAGATGATGGAGACGGCCAATGTATGCGGATCGCTATGGCAAGACCGGGATCAAGCCCGGTTCGCTGACTGTCGCAATCGGATTGAACGGCGCGATTCTCGCCGCACTGATTTTCTCGACTCCCCAATTGAAGACTGGTGTCGATACGATCTTGAATGTCACGAACATTCCAATCGACGTACCGCCGCCGCCTGATCCGATTAAACCTGAGATCAAGCCGAAGGTGGAAACAAGGGTAATCCAGCAGGCGCTACCCGAGCGGCCGGTGAACCCCGATCCGATCATGCCGACCCAGTCGAACAATGTCGTCAGCGGCACGACGGTCGTTGAGCCGCCCTTCGTCCCCGGCACTGGTGTTACGGGAACCGTCACCTTTGATCCGCCGCATGTCGCGGTGCTTACCGGTGCCGTACGTGATCCAAGATATGCCGGTGTGTTCCAACCGACCTATCCGGCGGGCGAGCGTCGGGCAGGCAATGAAGGCCGCGTCACGGTGCGCGTGCTGATCGGCACTGACGGCCGCGTGAAGCGAGTCGAGAAGGTCAGCGCGGCGAGCGACGCCTTTTTCGAAGTGACCGAGCGCCAGGCGCTGAGCAAATGGCGCTTCAAACCCGCAATGCGCGATGGTGTTGCGCAGGAATCATGGCAAACTCTCAGCGTCAGCTTTGTGCTCAACGAGGACGGTTGAGCATATTGGGGCAGGACGGTGCAGGCTCAACTCTCCTGTGGCACCGTCCTGATCCACAGGCGCGTGGGGCTGGCATCGCCGTCCCCACGCGCCTATCTTCGCTGCCATGAGCGTCCTTCGTCACTTCAACATGTTCCGCGCAGTCAACGACCTGCGCGATTTCCTGCGCCAGCGGCGGCCCCATGAACTCGGCTTCCTGCTGCTGTCGGTCGCGCTGTTCGGGGTGATTCTGGTCGGCTTCACGATCGATAGCCATGAAGAGCGGGTCTATCGGCCCAACATCATCTACGTTCAGCAATGGCCCGCATCGCGCACCGATGCCGAAATCCGCGCGCAGCAGAAGATCGATGCGCCGATCGAGGCCAAGCGCAAGGCCGATGAAGAGGCGCAGCGCAAAAAGACCCAGGAAGATTTCAAGCGCCTCGACCGCAAGCTCGAAAAGCTCGGCATCTGACTATTGCAGCGCAAACGCGCGGGCGAGGGGCTGATGCGCGCTGGATGACGGCGGCGCTTGCGCTCGCTGAGCGAGGCCGCGGTCGCACCGCGCCCAATCCCAATGTCGGTTGCGTCATCGTCCGCGATGGGCGCGTCGTCGGACGTGGCTGGACTCAGCCCGCTGGTCGCCCTCATGCGGAAGCGATGGCGCTGGCGGCGGCAGGTGACGCCGCGCATAGCGCGACTTGCTATGTAACGCTCGAACCCTGTGCGCACGCTTCGCCGCGCGGGCCTGCCTGCGCCGACTCGCTGATTGCGGCGGGAGTTGCACGTGTGGTTGTCGGCGTGCGCGATCCCGATCCACGCACTGACGGCCTGGGCGCGGATCGTTTGCGCGACGCGGGGATCGAGGTCGTGATGGACATGGCCGAGCGGGCGGCATGGCGGTCGATGGCAGGATTCATGACCCGGCGGGCGTTGGGCCGGCCGTTCGTCTCGCTAAAACTGGCGATGTCGCTCGATGGCGCGGTGGCGCTGGCTAATGGGTCGAGCCAGTGGATCACCGGACCCGAAGCGCGCGCGCATGCCCATGTCGAACGCGCCCGGCACGAGGCGATTCTGGTCGGGCGCGGTACCTGGCAAGCCGATGCTCCGACGCTCAACGTGCGCGTGGCCGGGCTGGAAGCGCGCAGTCCACGTCGCATCCTGCTGTCCGGATCCGTGGGACCGCAGGACGAATGGGAGCGGCTGGTAACACCTGGCGACATCGCGGCGCTCGCCGATGTCGACCATCTTCTGGTCGAAGGGGGCGTGCGGACAGCCGCTGCTTTTCTGGCCGCCGATCTGGTCGATCGCCTGCTGATCTATCGTGCGCCAATTCTCGTCGGAGGCGGCCTGACGCTGCCCGAAATCGGCCTGTGCGATCTCGCCGACGCTCATGGCTTGTGGCGCCTGTACGACAGCCGGGTGCTTGGCAGCGACCAGCTCCAGGTCTACGAGCGCGACGGTCGTCAGAGCGCTACGGACCTCAGGGAGCCAGAATAATGTTCACCGGCATCATTACCGATATCGGCGCGATTGAGCGAATCGACACGGCGATCGAGACGGGGGGCGACACCCAAATCCGTATCTCGACCGGTTATGACACCGCGACAGTGGATCTGGGCGCGTCAATCGCCTGTTCGGGGGTGTGTCTGACCGTCATCGACAAATCCGGCCCGGGGGAGCCTGGCTGGTTCGCGGTCGACGTCTCGGGCGAAACGATCAGCCGCACCGCGCGCGACCAGTGGAGCGAAGGCCGGCGCCTCAATCTCGAGCGTGCGCTGAAGCTGGGCGACGAGCTGGGCGGGCATATCGTCACCGGCCATGTCGATGGCATTGGTACGGTCGAGGCGATCGACCCGGAGGGCGGCTCGCATCGTGTCACCGTGATCGCACCCGCCGAGATCGCGCCCTATATCGCTGCCAAGGGATCGATCACTGTCGACGGCGTCTCGCTGACCGTCAATGATGTGGTCGATCGGTCGGATGGGACCACTGCCTTCGGACTCAATATCATTCCCCACACTTGGGCAGTGACCGCACTTGGCGATTTCGCCGCCGGTCGCGCGGTCAATCTCGAGATCGACGTGCTGGCGCGCTATCTGGCGCGGATGCAGGAGCGACTCGCTGCCGCTTGAACTTCGCTCTTGATATTACAATGTGATCTCCATATTAATGATCACATCTTGATGTGATTTAGGCGATGGTCATGAGCACGCAACTGATCGAAAAACTTCGCAGCCTGGTGACCGACGGCGGTATGTCCCGATCGGGTCTGGCGCGCGCTGCGGGGCTTCACGCCAACACGCTGCGCGACCTTGACCAACTTGACTGGAATCCGACGGCTGACACGCTGCGCAAGCTCGAAACCTTCATCTTCTCGAACGACGATACGCCCGCCCTGGTCTCGATCGAGGAAATCATCGACGAGGCGCGCAATGGCCGGATGTTCATCCTGGTCGATGACGAGGATCGCGAGAATGAAGGCGATCTGATCATTCCAGCGCAAATGGCGACGCCAGATGCGATAAACTTCATGGCGACTCATGGGCGCGGGCTGATTTGCCTCTCGATGACCAAGGCGCGAGTCGATGCGCTCGGTCTCGAATTGATGAGCCGCGCCAATGGCACACGGCACGAAACCGCCTTCACCACCTCGATCGAAGCACGCGAGGGCGTGACCACCGGGATTTCCGCCGCCGACCGCGCGCGGACCATCTCGGTCGCGATCGATTCGGCCAAGGGCAAGGACGATATCGTCACCCCCGGCCATGTCTTCCCGCTGGTCGCGCGCGACGGTGGCGTGCTGGTCCGCGCCGGCCATACCGAAGCTGCGGTTGATGTCGCGCGGCTCGCCGGACTCAATCCGTCGGGCGTGATCTGCGAGATCATGAAGGATGACGGCACAATGGCGCGAATGGATGACCTCGTCGCCTTCGCTCGCCTCCACAATCTGAAGATGGGCACGATCCGCGACCTGATCGCCTATCGTCGCAAGCATGATCATCTGGTCGAGAAGCGCGCGGAAATGACTTTCGAGAGCCGCTGGGGTGGTGACTGGCGTGCGATGACTTTCTTCAACAAGGCCAGCGGCGACGAGACGATCGCGCTGGTCAAGGGGCGCATCGATCCCGATGCGCCGACGCTGGTGCGGATGCACACCGCGTCCTGGTTCGTCGACATGTTCGGCGAAACGTCGGAGCGCTCGGGCCTGTTGTCGCGCTCGATGGAAATGATCGCCGAGGCGGGATCGGGCGTGATCGTGGTGATCAACCGGCCGATGAAGGACAGCGTATCGCGCTTCATCAAGTTGCGCGGCGAAGGGAAGGGCGCGGGCGCACCCGAGATCGAGGAATTGCGCGATTACGGTGTCGGCGCGCAGATTCTCGCCGAACTGGGCGTGCAGGACATGGTCTTGCTGTCCAACACGCATCATACCTTGGTCGGCCTCGACGGCTATGGCCTGTCGATCGTCGGCGAACGCGCAATTCCCGGGACCGGAGGCGAATAATGGCCAAGTTTCTCATCGTCGAAGCGCGCTTCTACGATCATCTCAATGACTTGCTGCTCGATGGTGCGCGTGCAGCGATCGAGGCAGCCGGCCATGGCCATGAAACGATCACCGTGCCAGGCGCGCTGGAGATTCCTGGCGCAGTCGCTCTTGCGTCGGACAGTGGCGGCTATGACGGCTTCGTTGCGCTCGGCGTGGTGATTCGCGGCGAGACCTATCATTTCGAGATCGTGGCGGGCGAAAGCGCGCGCGGGCTGATGGCGCTGTCGATGGATGGCGTGGCGATCGGCAACGGCATCCTGACGGTCGAAGATGAGGCGCAGGCGCTTGCCCGCGCGCGCCGAACCGAGAAGGACAAGGGCGGTGAAGCGGCCAAGGCGGCGATCGCGATGTTTGAGCTGAAGGGCCGCTTCGGCTGATGGCTCTGCCCGTCCTGTTCACCGAACGCCTGATCCTGCGGCCCGTCGCCGCCGAGGATTTCGAGGACTGGGCGCGCTTTCATGCCGATGAGACCGTGATGCGATTTCTCGGCGGCGTGCAGCCGCGCAGCGTCGCCTGGCGTGGGCTGTGCGCAATGGCCGGCGCCTGGTCGATCCGCGGCTTTTCGATGTTCGCGCTGGTCGAGCGCGGCAGCGGACGCTGGGTCGGCCGGGCAGGGCCCTGGCAACCGGAAGGCTGGCCCGGCACCGAGGTGGGCTGGGGCGTGCTGCCCGAATTCGCCGGCAAGGGTTTCGCGTTCGAGGCGGCGGTTGCAGCGATCGACTATGCCGTCGATGTGCTTGGCTGGGACGATGTGATGCATTCGATCGATCCCGGCAATGCGCCGTCGATCGCGTTGGCGCGTCGGCTCGGTGGCGCCAATCGTGGCCCGATCCGACTGCCGGCGCCGTTCGAAGCCGACCCGGTGGATAATTGGGGCCAGAGCGCAACGGCCTGGCGTGCGCGACGCTCGGCAGGCATGAACTGAGATGAGCGGGGTGCCGGCATCCCGCTACCGCGTGATCGAGAAGGATCGCCGGCTTTTCGTGATCGACACCTGGGCCGAGAGCGGCAGGCCGGTCCCGCCCACCCAATCGCCAATGGCCAGAACGTCCATGACGCCGCTCGTCGGGCCGGCAAAGCTCTCGCTGCCCAGGCAGACCCGCTTCGACGGTAGCGCCGAGATCACAACTCACCCCTTTTTCGACGACCGCGCGCCGCGCACGATCAAGCTAGATCCGGGTCGCATGCAGACGCTCGGACGCGTGAAACTCGGCCTGTTCGCCGCGTCGTTCGTGTTCGCGCTGGTGGTGATCACCAATCCCTGGTTTCTCGTCGCGCCGCTCGTCCTCCTCAACCCGGCGTTGCGTAAGGGGGGACGCCGGCTTCTTACGGCATGGCTCGACCGTGCCGAACGCGAGACCGCATAACGCTGACTTTCAATTGTCCCGACTCTTACTTATACTGATGTAAGTAAGGAGATCCGGCATGGCTTACGCACATAGCTACGAGGCGAATCCCCACTGGCTGCCGCCTCAGGCAGCGCGCGCGCTAAGGGCAATTCCCGGCGAGGACGGCCTGCCCTTTATCGGCAGCACGCTGCGGATGCTGAAGGATCCAATCGCTTTTTCGCGCCGCATGGAAGCGGCTTATGGGCGGGTCTATCGCGTCAATGTCTTCGGCGGTCCCAGCCTGGCGCTGCTCGGGCCCGAAGCGAATGAGCTGGTGCTGTTCGACCGCGAAAAGATATTTTCATCGGAACAGGGCTGGGGCCCGTTGCTCAACCTGCTGTTTCCGCGTGGGCTGATGCTGATGGATTTCGAAAAGCATCGCGCCGACCGCAAGACATTGTCGGTCGCCTTCAAGCCGGAACCGATGCGCCATTATGCCGACAGCATGAATGACGGCATCGCTCGTCAGGTCGCGGGCTGGTCGGGCAAGCGGATCAAATTCTACGACGCGATCAAGGCGCTGACGCTCGATCTTGCGGCGGAGAGTTTTCTCGGCATGCCGCTGGGGGCGGAAGCCGAACAGATTAATCATGCGTTCGTGGACGAAGTGCAGGCGACGATCGACCCGATACGCGTGCCCTTGCCCGGTACGAAAATGCGCAAAGGGGTCAAGGCGCGGGCCTTTCTGGTGGACATGTTCGCGCGCGAGATTCCGAAACGCCGCGCGCTCGATGCCGCGGGAGAAGGCGGACAGGATTTCTTCTCGCAATTTTGCCGCGCGATCGATGATGACGGGCAGTTGCTGAGCGATGCCGCGATCATCGATCACATGAATTTCCTGATGATGGCGGCGCACGACACCATCACCTCATCGGCGACCAGCCTGGTCATGCTGCTCGGGCGTCATGTCGAATGGCAGGACCGGTTGCGCGAGGAGGTGCTCTCGCTCGGCCTCAACGATGCCGGCGTGCCGCATACCCAGCTCGACCGGCTGGTGCTGACCGAATATGCCTTCAAGGAAGCATTGCGGTTGATCCCGCCGGTGCCGTCGCTGCCCAGGCGCGCATTGAAGGATTTCAGTTTCGGCGGCTACGACATTCCCGCCGGGACCTTTGTCGGCATCAACATCCGCCACACCCATCAGATGGCCGAGCTCTGGCCCGATCCGGGCACATTCGATCCGCTGCGCTTCACGCCCGAGGCGAGCAAGGGACGGCACAAATATGCCTGGGTACCGTTCGGCGGCGGCGCGCATATGTGCCTCGGCCTGCATTTCGCGACGATGCAGATCAAGCTGCTGATGGTGCAATTGCTCAGCCGTTACCGGATCGAGCTCGACCCGGGATCGGGACGCGCCTGGCAAAGCGTGCCCATCCCCCGGCCAAAGGATGGACTGCCGCTTCGCTTCGTGCCGCTGAGCTGAAGCGGTTTCGAGCCGGTCATCACATCAGTGTGATGCCGGCCAATCCTGAAGTCCCGGCGACCTGTCACAGCTGTTGACGCCCCAGGTTTCGCCCCTGTTACCCCCTGTTTTCGGGCTTGTATTTTCTCGCCCCTGTTCTGTTGGGTCTAGCTGCCGGATATGCGCTTGTTTTCAATAATATGGCTGCGCCGCCCCTGTTTTGAAAACGGGGCGGAACCGGGACAATAACAGGGGCCGTTCCGATCGAAACAGGGGCGGCAGGCGTCCGGCGCTTCGCGGCCATGGCAAAGAGGGGACGAGAGCGCCTGGCGGCGTCTCGTCCGACCCTCACAATGCGTCATCACGCTGCTTGATTGAATCGCCGCGGCACCGTTGTCGGCGTGGGGATGTTTTCCCCTCCGACAGGGTGCGGCGAACGAATGGCAAGTGGGCCAGCCCAGCGCAAACACGCCAGGTCCTGTCGGGCAGCCCTATTCCGCCGCGACGCTCTCCTGCGTCGGATAGTCGGTATAGCCTTCGGCTCCCTGACTGTACCATGTCTTCCAGTTCGTCGCGTTGAGCGGCGTGCCGGTGCGGAGCCGCTCCGGCAGGTCGGGATTGGCCAGGAAGGTCCGGCCGAACGCGATCGCATCCGCCGTGCCGCTATCGAGCACGGCCTGGGCCTGTTCGGCTGTCGTATAGTCCGAATTGACCACCAGCGGGCCGCTGAACACCTCGCGAATCACCGGCGACAGCTTGGGCACATCGGTCCGGCCGAAGGTGCCTTCGGACCCGGGTTCGCGCAATTCGAGGAACGCGATGCCGATCTCGTCGAGCGCCTTTGCCGCCGCTGTGAACAAGGCCGTCGGATTGCTGTCGTCGACGCCTTGCGACTCGCCGTTGGGCGATAGACGGATGGAGGTCCGATCGGCGCCGGCGATCGACACGACGCGCTCGACCACTTCGCGCATCAGGCGCACGCGATTCTCGATACTGCCGCCATAGATGTCATCGCGGAAATTGGCATTGTCGCGCAGGAACTGGTCGAGCAGATAGCCGTTCGCGCCATGGATCTGGACGCCGTCGAACCCGGCCGCGAGTGCGTTGCGCGTCGCCAGCTCATAATCGTTCAGCAAGCGCGGAATCTCGTCGAGCCGCAGCGGCCGCGGCGTCTCGTGATCCTGCTTGCCCTGATAGGTATGCACCTGGCCCGGTGTGGTGGTGGCCGATGACGATACCGCCTGTCCACCGATCACCGACGAATGAACCTGGCGGCCCATATGCCAGAGCTGCGCGACGATATGGCCCCCAGCTGCGTGCACCGCACCGGTGACCGGCTTCCATGCCTCGACCTGCTCGTTGGTCCATAGTCCCGGCGCAAACGGCCAGCCCAGGCCTTCGCGGCTGACCCCGGTGCCTTCAGTGATGATCAGCCCGGCGCTCGCGCGCTGCGCATAATAATCGATCATCAGGGCGGTCGGCACGCCCTCCTGGGTCGCGCGGCCCCGGGTCATCGGCGCCATGAGGATTCGATTGGGCGATTGAATCGCCCCGAGCTGGATTGGGTCAAACAGGCTGGGCATTCCGTTTCCTTTTGCTACCTGACGCCGACCAGATAGGACGCTAAGGCGCAGCATGCACGCGTCCGATCCCAAGAAAAACTAGCATGGCTGAAACGGTCGATACGCCCCGCGCGCCGCATCGCCTCGCCTTTGCCGCGTTGATCGTGGCCAACGTCCTGCTCGCCTTCGGGCCATGGCTTGTGCGCCTGTCGGACACCGGGCCGGTCGCCGCCGCCTTCTGGCGCGTGACGCTCGCCGCGCCGCTGCTGATTGCCCCCTTGCTGGCGGGTGGGTGGCGCCCGGTCGGCTTGGGCAAGGGGGTGTGGGTGATGATCGCCATTGCCGGGCTCAGCTTCGCCGCCGATCTGGCGAGCTGGCATCTCGGCATCCTGCGCACCACGCTCGCCAATGCGACTTTGTTCGGCAATGTCGCGACTCTGATCTTCCCGCTTTACGGCTTTCTCGTCCTGCGCGCCTGGCCGACTCGCGTGCAAGGCGTTGCGCTGATCCTCGCCGCGATCGGCGCGGCGCTGCTGATGGGACAATCCTATAGCCTCAATCCGCGCCACCTGGTCGGCGATCTCCTTTGCCTGTTCGCGGGTGTGCTTTACACGCTCTATTTCATCTGCATGGCGCGGGTGCGCGACACCATGTCGCCGCTGCCCGCGCTGGCGCTGTCGACGATCGCCGGAATGCTGCCGCTGCTGATTTTCGCCTGGGTGCTGGGCGAGCGCATCCTGCCCGGCAACTGGACACCGCTGATCGGTCTCGCGCTGGCCAGCCAGGTGTTCGGCCAGGGGCTCATGATCTATGCACTCGGCCAGTTGTCGCCGTTGATCGTGGGCCTTGGCTTGCTGACTCAGCCGGCGGTCGCGGCCGCGGTCGGCTGGCTGGTTTATGACGAACGTCTTGGCACTGCCGACTGGATCGGCGCTGTGCTGGTCGCGATCGCGCTCGTGCTAGTACGGCGCACGCACCGCCCGCCGCTTGCACCGGCCGCTACCGAGCCTAGATTGGTTCCGGAGGAACTGGCTTCCGAGGAGACGCCGCGATGACCGATGTGCTGCCCCAGGATCCGACGCTTGATGAAATCCGTGATCACCTTGCTCCGCTGATCGCCATCAATGCCGCGTTCGACGGTTGGGGCGGTGCTGCGCGCGACGCCGCCGCCGACGCGGCGAGGATCGATCGCGACATCGCCCTGCTCGCTTTTTCCGATGGTCCGGTCGACATGATCGACGCCTGGTTCGCCAGCATCGACCACGCCATGCTTGTGGCGCTTACGCCCGAAAGGCTGGCGTCGATGAAGGTGCGGGCGAAGATCACCGGCCTGGTCGAAGCGCGCCTCGATCTCACCGCGTCCAGCCGGGAAGCGCTGCGCCGTGCGCTGGCGATCCTGAGCTTGCCGCAGAACATCGTGCGCGGCGCAAAGCTCGGCTGGCGCGCCGCCGACCTTATGTGGCGTGCGGCCGGCGACACCGCGACCGATTATAATCACTATACAAAGCGTACAATGCTGGCAGGCGTCTATGCCGCGACACTGACGGTGTTCCTTGACGATGAAAGCGCCGGCCAGGCCGATACGCGCGCATTCCTGTCGCGCCGCATCGACGGGATCATGCGCTTCGAAAAGGCCAAGGCCGGCTTCCTCGCGCGGACCGAACACCGGCCCAGCCTGTCGCGCTTCATAGGTCGGCTGCGCTATCCGGTGGTGTGATTCCGCTGGCGCCGACAAGCAGTTATTGATAATCAATCGCATCATGGACGCCGTTACCACCATCGCTGCATCCGTCAGCCTCGAGTCGCTGCCGCGCGGCCAACGCGCGACCGTGCTGGAAGTCGATTGGCAGGGCCTGAGCATTCCCGAGGCACGACGCTTGCGCGAGCTTGGCTTCGATGAGGGGGTCGGGGTCGAAGTGCTGCATCGCTCGCCGCTCGGCCAAGGCCCGATGGCGTGCCGCATCGGCCGCATGACGGTTGCATTGCGCCGTACGGTCGCGCGGACGATTCACGTCACGCCCCTGACTATGTTGGGCTGAATACATAGCATGACCACGATCCCGTTGGTGGCGCTGGTCGGCAATCCCAATGCCGGCAAGAGCGCATTGTTCAATGCGTTGACCGGGGCGCGGCAAAAGGTCGGCAATTATCCCGGCGTCACGGTCGAGCGCCATTCGGGCAAGCTCGCACTGGCCGATGGACGCCCGGTCGAGCTGGTCGATCTGCCCGGCGCTTACAGCCTCGATCCGTCCAGCCCCGATGAGCGCGTGACTCGCGACGTGGTCACCGGGACTCAGGCCGGCGAACGGCTGCCCGATGCGATCGTCATCGTCGTCGATGCCGCCAATCTCGACAATCACTTACGCTTTGCGCTGCAACTGATTGCGCTCGGCTTGCCGGTGGTGGTCGCCCTCAACATGATCGATCTTGCCGAGCGCGACGGGTTGACGCTCGACGCGGCCAAATTGTCGGCCGAGCTTGGCGTGCCGGTGATCCCGACCGTGGCGGTGCGCCGGCGCGGCCTGGATGAACTCAAATCCGCATTGACTGGGGTGATCGGGTCGGGCGCCGCGCTGCGGCTGCGCTCGAGCGAAGGCCATGTCGGCGAGGATATCGTCACCTTGCAGCGCCGCGCGCGCCGCATCGCCACCGCCTCGACTGTGTCCGAAACGACGGTGCGGCGCTGGACGCATATGCTCGATGCGGTCGCGCTCCACCCGGTGGCCGGCCCGATCCTGTTGCTGGCGATCCTGTTCGTCATGTTCCAGGCGGTGTTCGCCTGGTCGCAAACGCCGATTGGCTGGATCGAATCGCTGTTCGCCTGGATCGAAAGCGGCGTCACCGCCGCGCCGGTACCGACCTTTCTCCAGTCGATATTGGGAGACGGCGTGATCGCCGCGATCCGGTCGTTCCTGGCGGACGGCGTTCTTGCCGGGGTCGGCGCGGTGATCGTGTTCCTGCCGCAGATATTGATCCTGTTCGCTTTCATCCTGGTGCTCGAAGCAAGCGGCTATATGGTCCGCGCGGCATTCATGATGGACCGGCTGATGGCCAGTGTCGGCTTGTCGGGGCGAGCGTTCATCCCCCTGCTCTCCTCCTTTGCCTGCGCGGTGCCCGGCATCATGGCGACGCGTTCGATCGACGATGAGAAGGACCGGCTGACCACGATCCTGATCGCGCCGCTGATGACCTGTTCCGCGCGCTTGCCGGTCTATACGCTGGTGATCGGCGCACTCATCCCCAATACCCGTGTCCTGCCATTCGTCGGACTGCAGGGGCTGGTGATGCTCGGTCTTTACGTGCTCGGCGTGGTCGGCGCTTTTTTCGCGGCGCTCGCGCTGCGCCGCACCGTGACCAAGGGCCCGTCATCGGGCTTCATGATGGAAATGCCGAAATATCAATGGCCGCGCCTCGGCGATATCGCGCTTGGGCTGTGGAGCCGCGCGCTGATCTTCCTCAAGCGCGCCGGTACGACGATCGCGATGACCGTCGCGCTGCTCTGGGTGCTGGCAAGCTATCCGGTCGCGCCGGCGGGGCAGCGGCAAAGCGAATATTCGATCGCCGGCCGCATCGCGTCGGGGATTGAGGTGGTGGTCAAGCCGATCGGCTTCAATCATGATATCGCGCTGTCGCTGCTGCCCGCCATGGCCGCGCGCGAGGCGGCAGTTGGCGCGATGGCCACGGTCTATGCGATCGACAATCCCGAGGATGAGGCCGGCCAGGGCAAGCTGTCGGAAAATCTGCGCGGCCGCTGGAGCTTGCCGACCGCGCTCGCTTTCCTGATGTGGTTCGTGTTCGCACCGCAATGCATTTCGACCATCGCCGTCACGCGGCGCGAGACCAATGGCTGGAAATGGCCTGCTTTCATGGTCGGCTATCTGTTCGCACTGGCATATGTCGCCGCCGGAGCTACATACTGGGCCGCAATAGGACTCGGTTTGTAGGAATAAGTTATGGCGGGCAGCGTCAATAAGGGGATTTTGGTCGGTAATCTCGGTCGCGACCCCGAAAGCAAGAGCTTCCAGAATGGCGGCAAGGTGGTGAACCTGCGCATCGCCACGTCCGACTCCTGGAAGGACAAGAATACCGGCGAGCGCAAGGAAGCGACCGAATGGCATTCGGTGGCGATCTTCAACGAAGGTCTGGCCAATGTCGCCGAGCGCTATCTGCGCAAGGGCTCGAAAGTCTATATCGAGGGTGCGCTGAAGACCCGCAAATGGCAGGACGCGCAGGGCCAGGATAAATATTCGACCGAAATCGTGCTGCAGGGCTTCAACAGCGTCCTCACCATGCTCGATGGCGCGCCGGGCGCCGGCGGCGGATCGGGCGGTGGCGCTGGCGGCGGCTTTGGCGGGGGCGGCGGCGGATCGCGTGACGACTTCGGCGGCGGCAATGATTTCGGCGGTGGTTCGGGCGGCGGCTATGGCGGCGGCAATCGCAGCGGCGGCTCTTCGGGCGGCGCGAGCCGTGGCAGCTTCTCCGACGACCTCGACGATGACGTGCCCTTCTAAGGCCAGTATCCCGGGCAGGATATTTTGAACCCGAAACGGTCCATGGGCGTTACCCTGTTCGCATGAACGATATTTCTTCCACCGATGCGCCTGAGCCGAATGGCTGGCGCATCGATGAATCCGCGCGCGCCGCCGCGATTGCCCGGCACGACATCGAATCGTTGCGTGATTCTTCGGGTCTCAAATCAATCACTGACTTCGCCGCGGCGTTGTGCGGCGCGCCGATCGCGCTGGTCAGCCTGGTCGAGGAACGGCGCCAGACCTTCCTCGCCCGCACTGGGCTGGCTGCGTCCGAAACGCCGCGCGAAACGTCGTTCTGCGCTTTTGCCATGCTCGGCGACGACATCATGGTCGTGCCCGATGCGACGCTCGATTCGCGTTTCGCCGATAATCCGCTCGTTACCGGCGATCCCAATATCCGCTTCTATGCCGGCGCCCCGCTGATCGCTGCGGACGGCGTGCCGCTCGGGTCGTTGTGTGTGATCGATTCGGTGCCGCGTGCTGCCCTCACCCCGCTGCAGCACCAGGGGCTGGTGACGCTGGCCGGTTCGGTGATGGAGCGTCTCAACGACAGTCGCGACGCCGCCGCGTGGCGCGATTCGGAAAATGCCAGCCATCGCGCGCTTGCCGAAAGCCATAATCGCTTTCGCGTGCTTGCCGATTCTATGCCGCAAATGGTCTGGTCGAGCCGGCCCGATGGCTATCACGACTATTATAACGCGCGCTGGTACGACTTCACCGGCGTGCCGGAGGGGTCGACCGATGGCGAGGCATGGAATGGCATCTTCCATCCCGAGGATCGTGAACGCGCCTGGACCATCTGGTATCAATCGCTGGAAAGCGGGGCTCCCTATCAGCTCGAATACAGGTTGCGCCGCGCCGACGGCGCTTATCGCTGGATTCTGGGCCGGGCGCTGCCGATCCGCGACGATACGGGCATCATCACGCGCTGGTTCGGCACATGCACCGATATCCATGAACAGAAAGAAGCGAGCGAGGAGCGCGAGGTCATTGCGCAGGAGCTAAGCCATCGGATCAAGAACATCTTCGCGGTGATTTCCGGGCTGATCAGCTTCGCGGCGCGGATGAATCCCGGTTTCTCGCCGATCGCGGAGGATTTGCGCGCCCGCGTGACAGCGCTGGGACGAGCGCATGACTTCGTCCGGCCGCATAGCGCGCAATCGGCCCCGGCGCTGGCGCAGACCAGCCTGCACGGCCTCTTCGATGAATTGTTTCGGCCCTATCAACCGATCGGCGGACAGCGCATCATGATTACCGGCAGCGATGTCGAAATCGACGACCGTTCGGCCACGCCGCTGGCATTGCTGTTCCATGAGCTGGCCACCAATGCGACCAAATATGGCGCGTTGTCGACCATGAGCGGCCAGGTCACGCTCGACTGTGCTGTTAAGGGTGACGCCGTGGTGCTGAACTGGGTTGAAAGCGGCGGCCCGGCGGTGACGGCACCGCCGGCAAGCCATGGCTTCGGCTCGCAACTCATCGAAATGAGTGTCGTGCGCCAGTTGGGTGGCCGGATCGACCGGTCATGGGATCCGGCGGGATTGACGGTGACCGTCGAAGTCCCGCAAACGGCGTTCAGCCGGCGCTAGCGCTGCCGTCGAGCAAGATGAAATCGTCACTCTTGCGCATCGCCATCTTGCCCTTGGCGGTGGCGAGTGCCGCGGCGGCGAGTATCGCGGATTCGCTGAACGGCTTGCGGACATACCCCAGCGCACCGCTGGGGTTGGCGATCTGGCCCGGATTGGCGGTCACGAACACGACTTTCATGCCGTAATCGCGCGCCAGCGTCTTCGCCAGTTCGGGGCCGGTCGGGCCGTCGCGCAAATTGATGTCGACCAGCGCGAAGCTGCACTCGCCAGCGGCTTGGCCGGCAGCTTCAAGCGCGCCCGGCCGGTCCGCCGCGATCGCCTTCACCGTATAGCCCGCACCGGTCAGGATGCGCTCCAAATCGAGGGCGACGAAGATCTCATCTTCGACAATAAGTGCGGTGGCGGACATTTTTTCAGGCAGTTCCAGGTGTTTGTCACCGCTAAGAACTATGAAATCCTGGCTTGGTTCCTTGATCGAGATCAATTCTTCAGCAGGAACACCGCATGTTCGGCCAGAAAATTGGCCGCGGCCGACTTGGTTTGCTTGTCGCCAGACAGAAACCACGCGCCTTCGACCGTGATTCCGCGGCTGTTTACCAGAGCGCGGAAGTCGTCGACCGTAACATGATGGATGTTGGGCGTGTCGAACCATTGTTCGGGCAACAGCCGCGTCACCGGCATCCTTCCGCCCCACAATAGCGACGCGCGCACCCGCCAATGCGCGAAGTTGGGAAAGGACACGAACGCTCGCCGCCCGATCCGCAGCAAATGGTCGAGCACGGCATCGGGCCGCTTGGTGGTCTGCAAGGTCTGGCTGAGGATCGCATAGTCGAAACTGGCGTCGGGATAATCGGCCAGGTCGGTATCGGCATCGCCCTGGATCACCGACAGGCCGCGCGACACCGCCGCAGCGACATTGGCCGCTTCGATTTCCAGCCCGCGCGCATCGACGCCGCGTGTGTCGCGCAGCGCCGCCATTAACGCGCCGTCGCCGCATCCGACATCGAGCACGCGCGACCCTTGCGCGACATGGTCGGCGATGATCGCCAGATCGGGGCGCAGGGTCATTGGCTGGCCCGCAGCAGATTGGCGATTTCGGGGGTAAGCCGTTCCATGAAGCGCTCCGGGCGGATCAGCGGCTGGAACCCGACGCCTTCATACACGCCGTGCGCATCGCGCGTGACCAGCATCATGCGGCGAATGCCCTGGAAGTCGGGATGGTCGATGAACCATTGCACCATGCGCCGGGCAAGCCCTTCGCCGCGATTCTCGGCCTCGACCCAGACATCGTCGAGCCAGGCAAAGCTCGCATGATCCGTGATCATGCGCGCGAATCCGACTTGCACGCCATCGCGATAGACGCCGAGGCAATGCGATCCGGCGATCGCCTTTTCGACTTGTGCCCGGGCGATGTCCGGCGACCAATAGCTCGAGGCGAGCCAGGCGTGCACGCGGTCGACCTGGAGCCGCGTCTTGTCGTCGGAGAATATGATCACGCGCCCACTCTCAGAAAGCCGTCGACCACTCGATTCAGCTCGGGTGATTCGAGCAGGAAGGCGTCATGCCCGAACGGACTCGACAGTTCGACGAAGCTGACCGGCGCCCCAGCGGCGTTGAGCGCATGGACGATCGCGCGCGATTCGGGCGTCGGATAGAGCCAGTCGGTATCGAAGCTGACCAGGCAGAAGCGCGCCTTGCTTGCCTTGAACGCATTGGCCAGATGCCCGCCATGTTCCTCGGCGAGATCGAAATAGTCCATCGCGCGGGTGATATAGAGATAGGAATTGGCGTCGAAGCGATCGACGAACGCAATCCCCTGATGGCGTAAATAGCTTTCGATCTGGAAATCGGCATCGAAGCCGAACGACTTCACACCGTCCGGCCGGTCGGGCCGGGCCTGCAGTCGCCGTCCGAACTTCTCGGTCAGCCCCGCTTCGGACAGATATGTGATGTGCGCCGCCATCCGTGCGACCGCCAGCCCGGCGGCGGGCGGATCGCTATCCGCATAATAATCGCCGCCGCGCCATTTCGGATCGGCCATCACCGCCTGGCGGCCGACTTCGTGAAAGGCGATGTTCTGCGCAGTGTGCCGTGCGGTGGAGGCGATCACCACCGCTGCCTTGACTCGCTCCGGGAATGTCGCGGGCCAGCTCAGCGCCTGCATCCCGCCCATCGATCCGCCGACCACGGCATGCAGCACGCCGACGCCGAGATGGTCGAGCAGCATTGCCTGCGCACGCACCATGTCGCGGATCGTGATGACCGGAAATGCCATCGCCCAGGGCGCGCCGGTCGCCGGATTGATGCTCGCCGGGCCCGATGACCCCATGCAACTGCCCAGCACATTGGCGCAGACGATAAAATGACGCTCGGGATCGATTGGCAGGCCGGGGCCGACCATGCAGGTCCACCATCCCGGCTTGCCGGTGCGCGGATGGGCGCTGGCGACATGCTGGTCCATGGTCAGCGCGTGACAGATCAGGATCGCATTGCCGCCATCGGGCGCGAGCGTGCCATAGGTTTCATAGGCGATGTCGACCGGCGAGAGCAGCACGCCGCCATCAAGGCGAAGTGGGCCGGGCAAAGTGACGGTACGGGCAAGCCCGAAGCGTTGATCGGTCGAAGACACGGATCAGCCGCTAGCGAGTTCGCCGACGATTGTGAACACCCCTCTCGGCCTGAGGCGACCATCCCGCCGCGCTGGCTTCGAGTGAAGTCGAGAAACAGGCCCAGGGAACGGCTTCCCGACGTCGCGCGAAGCGAACGGCGGGAGACCCCAGCCTTGTCAATTCGCGACGGAACGTTATGCCCCGCGCCCATGACCGCACCGATACCCAAACCCTGGATCATGGCGATCGCGCCGTACATCCCCGGCCGCTCGACCACCGACGACGGCCGCAAGGTCGCCAAGCTCTCGTCGAACGAGAATCCGCTCGGTACGTCACCCAAGGCGCGTGAAGCCTTTGCCGCGGCGAAGATGTCGCTCGAGCGCTACCCTGATGCCAGCGGCGCGATCGTGCGCGAGGCGTTGGCGGACAAGCACGGGCTCGATCCGCAGCGCGTGATCTACGGCAATGGCTCGGATGAGATTCTCCACCTTGCGGCGGGCGCGTTCGCCGGGCCGGGCGATGAGGTGATCTACGTCCATTACGGCTTTTCGGTCTATGAGATCGCGGCGCGACGCGTCGGTGCGGTCCCGGTGATCGCACCGGACAAGGATTATGCGACCGATGTCGATGCGATCCTTGCGTGCCTGACCGACAAGACGCGCGTCGTCTATATCGCCAACCCCAACAACCCGACCGGCACCTATTCGTCGGCGAGCGAGATCGCGCGGCTTCATGCCGGCCTGCCCGGTGATGTGTTGCTGGTGATCGACCAGGCCTATGCCGAATATCTCGAACCCGAGGATGAAGACGGCGGCATGGCCCTGGCGACCACTGCGTCCAATGTGCTGGTCACGCGCACCTTTTCGAAAATCCATGGCCTTGCCGCCGAACGGATCGGCTGGGGCTATGCCTCGTCGGCAATCGTCGAGGCGCTGCATCGCATCCGCCTGCCCTTCAACATCACCATTGCCGGGCAAAATGCCGCCGTCGCGGCGGTTGGCGATGCGGATTTCGTTGAGCATACGCGCAGCCATAATGCCAAGTGGCGCGGCTGGTTCGCTCAACAGATCGCCGCGATGGGCAACGCCGGCCTGCGTGCGGTGCCGTCAAAGGCCAATTTCATCCTTGTGCTGTTCGCAGGCGCACTGACCGCCGAGGTCGCGTACAAGGGGCTGATGGATGCGGGCTATATCGTCCGCTGGCTGCCCGGCCAGGGTCTGCCGCATGGCTTGCGCATCACCATCGGCACCGAGGAGGAGACGCGCGGCGTCGCGGCGGCGTTGCGCGCTCTGGTCGACAAGAGCGCCTGATGCTGCCTTTCGCGCGCGTCACGATCATTGGGTTGGGGCTGATCGGGTCGTCGATCGCCCGCGCCGTGCGTCAGACCATGCCGACGGTGCGGCTCACCGGGCATGATATGGATCCCGGCGTGCGTGCCACCGCCGATGCGCTGCAATTGTGCGACGATCTTGCCGATACGGCCGGCGCGGCGGTGATCGATGCCGATTTCGTTATCCTGTGCGTTCCGGTCGGCGCCATGGGTGCCGCCGCCGCCGAATTCGCCGCCGACCTGCCCGCCGATGCGATCGTCAGCGATGTCGGCTCGTGCAAGGCGGAAGTCGCGCGCGCGCTGGCTGAAGCGCTGCCCGGTGCGACGATCATCCCGGCGCATCCCGTGGCCGGGACCGAGCGCAGTGGGCCGGAAGCCGGCTTCGCTTCGCTGTTCCATCGCCGCTGGTGCATCATCACGCCGCCCGAGGGCGCCGATACGGCGGCGGTGGAGCGCGTCGCTGAATTCTGGCGCCGGCTCGGCGCCGATATCGAGATGATGGCGCCCGACCATCATGACCGCGTACTCGCCGTGACCAGCCATTTGCCGCATCTGATCGCATATACCATCGTCGGTACGGCCTCCGACCTGGAGGAAGTGACTCAGTCCGAAGTGATCAAATATTCCGCCGGTGGTTTTCGCGACTTCACCCGCATCGCCGCGTCCGACCCGACCATGTGGCGCGACGTGTTCCTGTCCAATCGCGAAGCGGTGCTCGATATGCTGCAACGCTTTTCCGAGGATCTGACCGCGCTGCAACGTGCGATCCGGCTCGGCAAGGGCGATGAGCTGTTCGACCATTTCGAACGCACCCGCGCGATCCGGCGCGGCATCATCGAACAGGGACAGGACGATCCGGCACCCGATTTCGGACGTAGCCACGATTGATCCGGATGCGCGCGGGTGATGCCTGAGGTCCCGCCGGCATATTTGCTTCATTGAATCCGGAACTGGCGCCAATCTGGCCGATCTAAGGATTGGACTGGCCGGCATCGCTCTCTATAGTCCGGAGCTGGATGATATCGGTCGGTACCCTCAATATGCATGTCGAGGCGGCGGGGCCGGCGGATGGTCCGATCCTCATCCTGCTGCACGGTTTTCCCGAATCATCGCGCGCGTGGCGCAAGGTCATGCGGCCGCTTGCCGACAAGGGGTTGCGCGTCGTGGCGCCCGATCTGCGTGGTTATGGCAAAAGCGATGCGCCGCACGGCCTCGACTCCTACCGGCTCGACACGCTGGTTGCCGATGTGATCGGTCTCGCGGATGCGCTGGGCGCAGCGGACTTCGCGCTGGTTGGCCATGATTGGGGCGGCATCATCGCCTGGGCGGTCGCGGCGCGGCATCCCGAGCGCATTCGCCGGCTTGTCATCCTGAATGCACCTCATGGCGACACCGTGAAGGCCGAATTGCGGGCGCATCCCGCCCAGATTCTGCGCAGCCTTTATGTCGGTTTCTTTCAGATTCCTCGGCTTCCCGAAGCATTGCTCGGCGCGTTCCGGTGCCGCGCGCTGCGCCGTACGCTCACGCGCTCATCGCGCCCTTTGGCGTTCGATGCCGCCGATCTCGATGCCTATGTGGCAGGCTGGTCGCGTCCCGGACGGCTCACCGCGATGCTCAATTATTATCGCGCGCTCCGCCTGCCGCGCGCGCCGCTCGGGCGCATTCATGTCCCGGCCCTGATATTATGGGGCATGAAGGACCGATTTCTCGGCGCCCATCTCGCCGATGCCGCTGCGGCGATGTGCGACGATGCCCGCATCGAACGCTTTGCCGAAGCGACTCACTGGATTCAGCATGAGGAGCCAAGGCAAGTCGCAGCCAGGATCGCCGAGTTCGTTCAGGACTGACGATCAGCAGGGATCGTCGCCAGGCTCCCGGTTCCGGCGATAATCGGGAGCAGCGCTCATGCCGATGGCTGGGCGACATCCAGCGAATTGATCGCAGCATGGACTTGCGCCTCGGCTTCGGCGCGGGGCAGGCCGGGTGGAATCACGTCGCCGAACCGGAAGGTCACCATCCCGGGGAGCTTTGGGCCATGTCGGGGCCAGACCTTCCCGGAATCGATCGCGATCGGCACCACCGGAATCTTCAGCATCTGGTACAGCCCGGCAAAGCCTGCGCGCAACGGCGGTTGTTCGCCTGGCGGTACGCGTGTGCCTTCGGGGAAGATCAGGATCGACCGTCCCTCCGCCAGCGCGACCTTGGCTTCGCGCAGCATCCGTCGCAGTGCGCCGGCCGATGCTTCGCGGTCGACGACGATGACGCCGTAACGCCGTGCTGCCCAGCCCCATATCGGGATACTGGCGAGCTCCTGCTTCATCACAATCGCCGGCGTCCTGAGCATCCGTCCCAGCTCGAGCGTCTCATACATCGCCTGGTGCTTGGCGGCATAAATCACCGGGCCGGAATCGAACTGCGATCCTTCGACCCGCTGGTGGATGCCGAGAATGGTGCGCGACGCCCAGTGGTGGAATTTGGTCCACAGATGCGTGTTGGCGATGATCGCCTTGCGCCCGAACAATGCGCTGATCGGCGTCGCCAGCACGATCGGCACCGATACGGTGTAGAACACCAGCTGGAAGAGCAATGTGCGCAGCGCGTTCATCGTCCGATCCCGATCCAGAGCGCGACACGTCGCAGCAGCAGCTTGTTATACTCGGCGACCAGCAGGGTGTAGCGCGGGCTGCTCGGCACACCGTCGCCGACCACCGTCACATCGTCGTCCAGCGCATTGACCAGTTCCATTTGCGCGCGCGCGACATGCCAGTCGGACGTCACCAGTCGTACCGATTTATAATGATGCTCGCGCACCCAGCGCGCGGTTTCTTCGGCATTGGAGCGCGTGTCGACCGCTTCATGACCCAGGTCGACACAGCAAGCGAACAGCCTGGACGAGCTCTTATATTGTGCCGCGAGTTCGACTGGTCGTACCTCAGGCGCGACGCCGGTGACCAGCATGCGTTTGGCTGCCTTTAGCTTCATCAGCGCAAGCCCGCGGTCGATGCGCCCCGCGCTGCCGGTCGGCACGACGATCGCGTCGGTCTGGACAAGATCGAGCGGTTTGGGCAGCGCGAGCATAAACAGCGCGAAGCCGAGCAACCACAGGATCAGGGCGACCGCGAGCGTGCGCCAGATCACAATATCTTCCTCAGCACGCCAAGCACCGCGATGCGCGCGGCAAAAGTGGCAAGCAGCGCGAAGGCGATGGGCAACAGCGCGAGCAGGACCCAGTCGCCCGTTCCAAGCGTCAGGCCGCTGAGCAAGTCGGAGCCGAGCGTGCCGAGCTGCAACCCGATTAGCGCGATCGCGCCGCACGCCAGCATCGTGCCGAGGATGCCGCCGAGCAGCGTGTCGAGCGCGATGCGACGTTGGAACAGCCGCGCGACCTGGACATCGGTCGATCCCAGCATGTGCAGCACCTGAATCGTGACGCGGTGCGTCTCCAGGCCGGCGCGCGCCGCGAGGATCACCACCGCTGCCGTCGCTGCCGCCATCAACAGCACCAGCGCGGCGGCAAGGCTGGTGACCATGGTCATGAAATTGCTCACCGGCGACATCCAGGTCTCGTGCCGGTCAACGCGGGCAGCGGGGGCGATCGCCTGCACCGCTCTGGTGACGCGGGCGACTTCCGCATCATTGCCGGCGCGGAGATCGACATCGATCATCGCTGGGATCGGCAGATCGGGATCGGCGCCGTCCGCGCCCAGCCAGGGACGCAGCAACGCCGCCAGTTCGGCACGATCGACCAACGTTGCCTTGGCTACTTCGGGCAAGCCGCGCAGCACCGCGACCGTTGCATTTGCCTGCGCGTCGCGGGTGCGCTCGATCGGCTCGACGATCTGTACCGTCAGCCGTCCGGCGAGCTGTCGGTCGAGCAGGCTCGCGGCCGACCGCGTACCGAGCCCCAGCGCGCCAGCCAGCACGGTCAGGAACAGCATGATCGCCATGATCCAGGTCATGGCGCGCGTGCTGCGGCTTTCATCGAGCAACCGGCGATCGGCGGCGGAAGGGATCAGCCTGACGCTCATGCCTCACGCTCCGGCGGCGGGAAGCGCAGCGATCCAGTCGGGTCGAGCAGCCGCCCGCTGTCGAGCCGCATCATGTGGGCGCCGGGAATCCGTCCAAGCAGATGGAAGTCATGCGTCGCGACCACCACCGTGGTGCCAAGCCGGTTGAGCGAATCAAACAGATGCAGCAGGCGCTCGGCCATGTCGGGATCGACATTGCCGGTCGGTTCGTCGGCGACCAGGATCTCGGGCCGCCCGATCACCGCACGGGCAATGGCGACACGTTGCTGCTCGCCGCCCGACAAGGTACGCGGCTTGGCTTCGACCCGGTCGGACAGCCCGACCCAGGCGAGCATTTCACGCACCGGTGCTTCGACATCGCTTTCCGGCACGCCCGAGACGCGCAACGGGAGCGCGATATTGTCATAGGCCGACAAATGCGGGAGCAGCCGGAAATCCTGGAACACCACGCCGATGCGGCGGCGGAAGCCGGGCAATCTCTTGCGCGGGAGCGTGACCGCATCTTCCCCAAACAGCCGGATCATGCCGCGGGTTGGGCGTTGCGCCAGATAAAGCAGCTTGAGCAGCGACGTCTTTCCCGCGCCCGAAGCGCCCGTCAGAAAATAAAACGAGCCGCTTGCCAGCGTGAAACTCACATCGGACAGCGTTTCCTGGCCGGTGCCGTAGCGCAGCCCCACATTTTCGAACTGCACGATATTGGCCATTACCGGCGCACGCCCACTCGCTCTTAAATCAGCCCCGCCTCCGCCATCGCACGTTCGCCCCCGCGGCATCAAGCATGCCTGCGGGAATCGGTGCGGGACTTGCCACGCGCGGCCATCGGGTGTTTAGTTTTGGGTCACCAGCCGGGGCCATCCGGCGGCTGTAAAGCGTCCATGCATGATCCTCGAATGTCCCCAGTGCCGTACCCGCTATCTCGTTCCCGATTCGGCGATCGGAGCGGATGGACGCACCGTGCGGTGTGCAAGCTGCAAGCATAGCTGGTTCCAGGCCGGGGTCGTGCTTGACCTGGTCGAACGCGCTGAAGCGCCGGGATCGCCGCCGGCCCCCGCTCCCGTCGTCGCTCCAGTCGCCGCGGCGCCGGTTGCCGCGCCACCATCGCCCGCACC